>CANFOS010000017.1 GCA_947448735.1 Comamonadaceae bacterium
CTCTTGCAGGCCTAGGGTGCTGATGAGGATGCCTTGGTTGGGGATGGATGCAGCAATGCCCTTGAGCTCAGCCAGCTTGCGGCTGCTGCTGGCCAATTTTTTCAGAATGGCTGGCGTTTCAAAACGCTCAGGCTTCAGAACATCAAGGTCATTGATTGCATACATTTGGATTATTCTAAATGGCTCATGTATAGAAAATCAATTTTTCTATACAAATGCGGCGCAACATGTATAGAGATTCTGGTTTTGGTGCACTGAACCAGTCTGCGCTCAAGCCAAGCCCTGAATCACCGGCCTGAACACCGCATTCATCTTGACAATGCGCTGCACAAACCAGTCGCGGTAGGCACCCCATTGGGTTTCGTCTTCAATCGGGCTGTCTTGCCTCCAGGTGGCGATGCGGCAGGCGTGGGCGTCGGGCAGTTCTTGCCAGTCCAGATCAAAACCCAAGGCTTGCTCGATGCTGGGGCGTTGGGCCAACAGGGCTTGGTACATCTTTTTGGACTCGGCGTGATCAATGTAGACCTCTACGCCCAAGCGGTCATCGCGGTGGCTGGCGGTGGGGTTCAGGCCAAAGCCTGCGCGGCCAATGGAAATGTTGAGCCAATGCTGGGGCTGCGGCTTTTGCGGTTTGATTTGCGGCGCAACCGTGGCCATCTTGGCCACCAGCTCAGTCCACAGCTTGAGCTGCCGCTGCTTGGCAGGCGTGGCATTGGCAGCCACGCGGGTGAGTTCGCGGCCCGACTTGGTCCAGTCATTGGGCTTGGCCACCACTTCAAACTTGGGCGCCAGCGGTGAATCGCCAATGCGCCAGAGCTCCACCTCCACCGCAAAAAAGCTCAGCTCTTCGGTGGTGTTCTGGTTCAAAAACTCCAGTGCGGCCACATGCTCGGGTCGGAAAGACTCGGCCACCCAAATCACCTTTTTGGCCCCTGTGCCCGCCGCGTAGGTGAGGATCTGGCCCAGGTGCGTGTGGTTGGTCTTTTCTAACTGGTTTTCGATGATGACCTGGTCATCCCCGCTGGTGCACAAGATGTCGAGCTTGAACTCGCCCACCCAGTGCTCGGTGGCCACCAACTCCAGATCGGCCAAACCCAGCGCATCGGCCAGCGTGTTGAGGTTGTCCTCTTCGGCCAGCCAGGGTGTGAAGTCGTTGGCTTCGTGCTTCCAAGCTTCGCGCAGGGGGACACGTTCAAGTTTGCTGAGAGGTTTTTTCATGGCGTTAATTGACTCAATCAAGTTTGGCCGTATCCGACAATGCATTGATGAAGGATTGGAAATGCCTAACTTCAATCCGACCTTGCATCACCCGTTTTCCTTGTAGATCATCGGATTTGAATTCAAGAAAATTTCGAGATGGTTTCACGAAATGTGCAAGTGCGGCCGCATTTCTCAAGTGGGACAAAATACTTTTTACTTGCGATTTTTTGGGGTCTGTAAAAACTATCCAGTTGCTATGCCTTGGCATCGGTAACTGCATCCGAATTTCAAAATTCTTGGCCCCTGCTACGGGTTCCATATGCAACTTGATTCGACCTTTAAACTCTTTAAAACATCTAGCGTCAATATGAAATTTTTCGTTCCCGTCTTTCCATCGTTTTTCCCATCGCCAGATCAAACTGTCATAAATCTTCGACATCAAGTCTTTGCTCAGCAAGCAATTCTGATGATTTGATATTGCACTCATTCTGTTATTCCAAACCACAAAAAAGCTGTCCGGAGATCAGGCGGGGGAGCAAAGTGTCGCGCGTAGATGCCAGCGACTGAGCCTGTTCATGATTCGACATGATTGACTTAATCAACACCACCATGACTTCATTAAAAGCGCTTAAAACTTTATCGCTTGGAATGACGGAGTTAACTTTCAAAAGATCAGCACCCGACACGTTTGCTTGCGCACTTCCGTGAGATTGACCTTCTGCAAACGCCTTGAAGTCTTCATGACGGGTCAAACAAAAAACAAACCCAAGATTTTTTACGCCCCCTGATGTTGCGATGCGGCCTACGCGTTGATTCAAATACGCCGCTGGTGAAACTTCTGTCACTAGCCCTGTCTCACCAACATAGCCAGTCATTCCAACCAACAAGTCACCACGCATGAGTTTGAAGCGATCGAGTCCTATGACAGATTCAGCACCAACAAACGAACAGCCATCAAAACTTATGAGGCTTGGTTTCACATTGCCAATCTTGATGACCGGATGACCTGCTTCAGACCAATCTTTGCTTTTGAATGCATAACCATTTTGGAAAGTAGCCAGATCAGCCAACGTCCCAATGCGCCACCCTTTAGGCACAGCCCCCAACTCCGACTCTTCAAAGCTATCGGGGAACAGGGCGGCGGTGGCTTCGTCCATGCCTTCGGGGGCGCGGCCTTGCATGTTGGCGTTAACGGGGTCGAAGTCCACGAACCAGGACTTGAACAGGGCTTGGGCGATGGATTCGAGGGTGGTGTTGGTTTCACGCAGGAGGGTGATGCGGTCGTCGAGACTGCCGAGAACGCTAACGATTTCATCCTGCACATCACGGGGTGGGCATGGAACCTCTATGAGATTCATGTTGCCCTGGGTCAGCTTTGGCATCACCGCACCCGTCAGATACGAGGTGATATCTGATGCAAGTAGTGCGTATTCCAAATAACGAGTACTTGCTCGTTCATTTCCCACAACGATGTGCGCGTGGTTGTTGACCCAAAACTTACCGCATGCGCGAAACGCAATTGGAGTCTGCCGCGTACGCAAGTTTTCACCATCTTCTGCAATGAGCAAATGCTCTCCATCGAAGATGTAACCATCAACGTAATCAACTATTCCAGAAGCGCCGTAATAGGGATACGGACCAGGCTTTCTGTCAGGCCCCTTAACTGGTTTTCGCTTCGTATCAAGATTGACAGTGAGGTCGCCGAGTTTTGCTATTGGCCACTCAGAAGTCATACCCCAGCCCTCCCAGCTTCAGGCGGATCAGCGCATCCAGCTCTGCACCTTTGGCCATTTGCTCTCCCAGTTTGGCGGTGAGCGTTTGCATCTTGTCGGCAAAGGCTTCGTCATCGTCTTCCACTTCTTCAGCGCCCACATAGCGGCCGGGGGTGAGCACATGGCCGTGTTGGGCAATCTCAGCCAGGGGCACGCTGCGGCAAAAGCCTGCAATGTCTTGATAGTCGTCAGTCCCTGATCGCCACGCGGCCACGGTCTGGCTGATGCGTTCGATCACTTCGTCGGTCAGCTCGCTTTGCACACGGCTGATCATGGTGGCTTGTTTGCGGGCATCGATGAACAGCACTTCGCCCTTGCGCTTTTTTTGTTTGGCCAAGAACCACAAGCACGCGGGGATTTGCGTGTTGAAGAACAGTTGGCCCGGCAGAGCCACCATGACTTCCACCACGTCGGCATCGACCATCGCGGCGCGGATTTGGCCTTCGCTGTTTTGGCTGGAACTCATGCTGCCGTTGGCCAACACAATGCCAGCCCTGCCCGTGGGCTTGAGGTGGTGCAGGATGTGTTGCAGCCAGGCGTAGTTGGCGTTGCCTTGCGGGGGTGTGCCGTATTCCCAGCGCGCGTCGCCGTCCAGGCTCGCGTGCCACCAGTCGCTGATGTTGAAAGGCGGGTTGGCTAAGCAATAGTCGGCCCGCAGGTCGGGGTGTTGGTTGCGGGTGAAGGTGTCGGCGGGTTCTTTGCCCAGGTTGTAGTCCATGCCTCGAATCACCAGGTTCATGGCCGCCAAGCGCCAGGTGGTGGGGTTGGCCTCTTGCCCGTAGATGGACACATCGCCCAGCTTGCCGCCGTGGTCTTCGATGAACTTTTCAGACTGCACAAACATGCCGCTCGACCCGCAGCACGGGTCATAAATCTGGCCCTTGCTCGGCGAGAGCACGGCCACCAGTGTTTTGACAATGCTGGCGGGCGTGTAGAACTGCCCGCCGCGCTTGCCTTCGGCGCTGGCAAACATGCCCAAGAAATATTCGTAAACCTGGCCCAAGATGTCTCGGGCCTTCGATGGGTCATCACCAAAGCCGATGGTGGAAATGAGGTTGACCAACTCCCCCAGCTTGCCGTCAGGCAATTGCGCGCGGGCAAAGCGTTTGTCGAGGATGCCTTTGAGCTTGGGGTTATCAAACTCAATCACGGTCAGCGCGTCGTCAACGCGCTTGCCAATGTCGGGCTGGGGCGCGGCGGCGCGCAGGGCTTCCCAGCGCGCACCTTCGGGCACCCAGAAGACGTTTTCGCTGGTGTAGTAGTCGCGGTCTTCGAGTTCGGCAGCGATTTCTTGCGCCGTGGCTTGGCCAAAGTACAACTCGTCTTGGGGGTTTTGCAGTCGCTGGGTCAGCTCGGTTTGACGCGCTACAAAAGCGTCAGAGATGTATTTGACGAAGATGAGGCCGAGCACCAAATGCTTGTATTCGGCGGCGTCCATGTTGGCGCGGAGTTTGTCGGCGGAGGCCCAGAGTGTTTTTTTGATGTCGTCGAGCATGGGGCTGTAGTCTTTTCTAATTAATCCGGAGCGTATCAGGGATCGCGCAGCGCCAGCAGCATCTGCTCGACTGCGTAGCCGCAGTCGCGGGGGCCGCGCAGGCAGTGTTGGGCGATGGGCTCAACCGCCACAGTTTGCGCCGGCATGCCGGGACGCTCGACGCGCAGCTGGCCGGGCTCTAGCACGCTGACGCGGTAGTCAGAGTACTGGCCGGTGATCTTGCCGGCGAGAAGACTGTCCCACGACGGGGGCTGCTGACCGCAACCGGCCAGCGCCAGGCCCGCTATCAGGGCGGCCAGCGGAAAGGCGGGCCGCCAGTGGTTCAAGCCGCTTCTTTGTAAAAGTATCCGCTGTTCAATCCGCGCCGGGCTACGGGCGCAACAGCCTGCGCAATCGCCGCAATATGGTCCGGCGTGGTGCCGCAGCAGCCGCCCACAATATTGACCAGGCCTTCGGCTGCAAACTCATGCAGCAGCCTTGACGTTACATCCGGCGTCTCGTCAAAGCCGGTATCGCTCATCGGGTTGGGCAAGCCGGCGTTGGGGTAGCAGCTGATGAAGGTGTCGCCCGCGACCCGCGCGAGCTCTTGTATGTAAGGGCGCATCAGCGCCGCACCGAGCGCGCAGTTCAGGCCGACCGCCAGCGGCCGGGCGTGGCGCACGCTGTGCCAGAAGGCGGTGACGGTCTGGCCGCTCAAGATGCGGCCCGATGCATCCGTGACCGTGCCGCTGATGATGAGGGGCAAGCGCTCGCCCGAGTCGTCAAAGTACTCGTCAATCGCAAACAACGCCGCCTTGGCGTTGAGCGTGTCAAAAATGGTTTCCACCAGCAGCACATCGCTGCCGCCCTTGACCAGCGCTTCGGTTTGCTCGTAATAGGCCTTGCGCAGCTCCTCAAAACTGGTGTTGCGCGCGCCCGGGTCATTCACGTCGGGGCTGATGCTGGCGGTTTTGGGGGTGGGGCCGAGTGCGCCCACCACAAAGCGTGGCTTGTCAGGTGTTGAGAACTTGTCACAAGCCGCGCGCGCAATGCGGGCTGATTCGTAGTTCATCTCTACCGCCAGCTCGGCCATGTCGTAGTCGGCCTGAGCCACGGTGGTAGCGCCAAAGGTGTTGGTTTCAACCATGTCCGCCCCGGCCGCCAGATAGCCTTCATGAATGTCGGCGATCACATCAGGCCGCGTCAGGCTGAGCAACTCGTTGTTGCCTTTGATGTCTTTGTGAAAGTTTTTAAACCGCTCACCCCGGTACTGCGCCTCGCTGAGCTTGAACCGCTGAATCATCGTGCCCATCGCGCCATCCAAAATGGCGATGCGTTGCTCAAGAATGGCAGGCAGCTGCTGGCCACGGGTGTAGGTGATGGGTTTCATCACCTCATTTTAAACGGGGGGTCCGCAAACGCCTGTTGACCTCATACTTTCCATGACAATACGGGCTCTAGTTCACAAAGCCATGAAAAATCTACAACCCAAAGAAGCCTACGCTTGGCTGCAAGCACACCCCGACGCGCTGTTTGTTGATGTGCGCATGGAAATTGAGTCTCTGTACGTGGGCCGACCACCCGGCGTTGTGAATGTGCCTTGGTACGAATATCCTGACCTGCAGCCTGATGCAGACAAGTTTGCTCAAACGGTGGCCAGGGAAGCGACGGGCAAAGACCAGCCGCTGCTCCTGCTATGCCGGTCTGGCCAACGCACGCTGGCGGCAGGCAAAGCGCTGGAGGCGGCGGGCTTTACCAACGTACAGCATGTCGTGCATGGTTTTGAAGGTGAGCTGGACGAGCATTTCAAGCGATCGAGGTTGTCGGGATGGCGGTTTGAGGGGCTTCCATGGGAGCAAATGTAGGCTTGTAGATGGTTTTACCTGTCAAATCTGCCTCCAAGCCAATGATTGCTTGCGCTACGAGCTCCGTTTTTAATAGCAAATAAATTGATCTGAATTGACTGAAACCGCTCATCAAGCCACCCATCAACCCTCACCGCTGGACATTCTGGGCGAGGTCTTTGGCTATGCTGACTTTCGCGGGCCGCAGGCGGCCATCGTTGACCATGTGGTCGGTGGCGGCGACGCGCTGGTGCTGATGCCCACAGGCGGCGGCAAGTCATTGTGCTACCAGATACCGGCCATCACGCGGCAAAACGCGGGGCACGGCGTCACGATTGTTATTTCGCCCTTGATTGCGCTGATGCACGACCAGGTTGGCGCGCTGCGCGAGGCGGGCGTGTCGGCTGCGTTTTTAAATTCGACGCAGAGCTTTGATGAAGCCAGCGCCATTGAAAAGCAGTTGAAAAGCGCGGAGTTAACCCTGCTGTATGCAGCGCCCGAACGCATCAACACGCCGCGCATGAAAGACCTGTTGCGCGGCCTGAACCAGCGCGGCAAATTGAGCCTGTTTGCGATTGACGAGGCGCACTGCGTCAGCCAGTGGGGCCACGACTTCAGGCCCGAATATCGAAGCTTGAGCCTGCTCCATGAGATGTTTCCTGACGTGCCGCGCATGGCGCTGACGGCGACCGCCGATGCACTGACCCGGCAAGACATGGTCGAGCGCCTGCAGCTTGAAAACGCTGCGCAATTTGTGTCCAGCTTTGACCGCCCGAACATCCGCTACAGCATTGTTGAAAAAACCGACGCCACGCGGCAACTGCTGCGTTTTATTCAAACTGAACACGCAGGCGAAGCAGGCATCGTTTACTGCCAGTCACGCAAGCGGGTTGAAGAAATTGCCGACACGCTGGCCGGTGCAGGCATCAATGCCATGGCCTATCACGCGGGGCTTGACTCGGCGCTGCGGCAACAGCGCCAAGACAGGTTTTTGCGCGATGACGGCATGGTGATGGTGGCCACCATTGCCTTTGGCATGGGGATTGACAAGCCCGATGTGCGCTTTGTGGCCCATCTGGACATGCCCAAAAACATTGAAGGCTACTACCAGGAAACCGGCAGGGCGGGGCGCGACGGGCTGCCTGCCAATGCCTGGATGACCTATGGCCTGAACGATGTGGTCAACCAGCGCCGCATGATTGACACCAGCGAGGCCGCCAGCGAAGAGTTCAAGGCCGTGATGCGTGGCAAGCTCGATGCGTTGCTCAATCTGGCCGAAGGCACGGCGTGCAGACGGGTGAGCTTGCTTGCCTATTTCGACGAAAAATATGTTGAGGCTAAAGATAAGCCTTTTTCCGACGGGCCGCCCCCAGGAAAAAACGCCCCCTCGGGGGGCAGCGAATTACACGAAGTGACGAGCGTGGGGGCGCGTTGCAATAACTGCGACAACTGTTTGCAGCCGCCAGCCGTATGGGACGCGACCGACGCAGCCCGCAAGATACTGAGCTGTATTTACCGCGTTCAGCAGGCCAGTGGCATCAGTTTTGGGGCCGGGCACCTGATGGATATTTTGCGCGGCAAGGCGACTGAAAAAGTGCTGCAACACAGCCACGACAAGTTGTCTACTTTCGGCATTGGCAGCGAGCTCGCTGAAGCGCAATGGCGCGCGGTATTGCGCCAGCTGATTGCCAAAAACATGGTTTACGTGGATGCCGAAGCATATGGCACGCTGCAGTTGCTGCCCGATGCGCGCCAAGTCCTCAAGGGCCAGACCAGCGTGATGCTGCGTGAACAAACCGGCTCTGAAAAATCAAGCCGGGCTAAAAAAGTCACCAAAACATCTGCCAAAGGCATTGCCGAGGCCGCACTCAACGCCGGCGCATTGGAGCGATTGGCCAGGCTCAAAGCCTGGCGCGCTGAAGTGGCCCGAGAGCACAACCTGCCTGCATTTGTGATTTTTCACGACGCCACGCTGCGCGCCATCGCCGAGCGCGACCCGCAGTCCGTGCGCGATCTGCAAGGCATTGCCGGCATGGGCGTTAAAAAGCTCGAGGCCTATGGTGCTGAAGTGATGCGTGTTTGTGCAGCCCTTGATTAAGCTGGCACACTCGTACAGATAACCAATCTATTTTCAGCTACCAAATGAATAGCTGCTTCTCCTTGTTTTTATTGGTCAAAACTACTATTTCATACCTGAAAATAGTCTGAAACAAGCCAGCCGCCGTTTTTGACGGCTTTCCACTCTTTTGCATGCAAAACAACTCTTCATCCGGCGCACCAGCTTCCCCTCTAGCAACGGCTCAAGTTCCGCTGTGGCGGCAGCTTCAAGGCGCCAGCGGCTTGCTGTTGGCGGTGCGCGATGGCCAGTCCATGACCGCCGCCTTGCTGGACGTGGATGCGCGTTTGCGCCCAGGCGTGCAGGCGCTGGGTTTTCACGCCTTGCGCTGGCTGGGTCGGGCCGAGGCGCTGCGCCAGCAACTGGCCAAAAGGCCACCACCGCCTGAGGCCGATGCCTTGCTGTGCGTGGTTCTCGCCCTGATGTGGCGAGAAGAAAAAGCCCCCACGCTTGCCACTGCTTCTGCGTCTGCGTCTACTGCGCTGCCCCACGGGGAGGCTCATTTCCCTAGGGGCGGCGCGCCGGAAAATGGGACGCCATCCTATACAGACTTTACGCTGGTCGACCAGGCTGTCGAAGCGGCCAAGCGCAGCGAAGCCACCACCCATCAGGCCAGTTTCATCAACGGTTGCCTGCGGCGTTTTTTGCGGGAGCGTGAGGCGCTGGTGGCCAAGACCGATGCCAACCCGCAAGCCGTCTGGAACCATCCCCAGTGGTGGATAGACCGCCTGCGCAAAGACCACCCCGAGCATTGGCAAGCCATCTTGCGCGCCAACAACACCAAAGCGCCGTTGACGCTGAGAATAAATAGACGAAAAACGTCCGTAGGCCAATATATTCAAGCGCTGGCAGCTATGAATATTGAAGCGGCCGCAGTAGGCGATCAGGGTCTGGTGCTGGCGCATGCGGTGGCGGTGCCGTCCTTACCCGGCTACGCAGAAGGTCATTTTTCAGTGCAGGATGCTGCGGCGCAAATGGCGGCGCCCTTGCTGCTGAAGGCCTTGCCGCCGGGTCCAGGCCTGAAGATTCTTGACGCCTGCGCTGCTCCCGGCGGCAAAACCGCGCACCTGCTGGAGCTGGCCGACTGCACCGTGACCGCGCTGGACATTGATGCACGCCGCTGCGAACGCATTGAGCAAAACCTGACGCGCCTGGGGCTGCACGCCCAGATTGCCGTTGGCGATGCAGCCCAGCCCGACCGGTGGTGGGACGGCGTGCTTTTCGACGGAATTTTGCTGGACGCCCCCTGCACGGCATCGGGCATCGTGCGTCGCCATCCTGACGTGCGCTGGCTGCGCCGCCCCACGGACATTGCGCAACTGGCCAGTCTTCAGGCGCAGTTGATGCAAAGGCTCTGGCCACTGCTCAAACCGGGCGGTGCCATGGTGTACTGCACCTGCTCAGTATTCAGGGCAGAGGGCGATGCGCAGGTGCAAACGTTTCTTGCGCACCACACCGACGCCCGATTAATGCCTTCTGCGGGCCATTTAATGCCCCAAAACGGCGCATCTGGCACGGTCTTCCCGGACAATTTGTCAGGTGAACACGACGGTTTTTATTACGCCCTCATTGAAAAGCAAACTGCTTGAGGCATCGATGCGTTTACCGGCATGCAGGCCTTTACAGGGTTTGGCGCGTTTTGTGGCGACGGTTTGCGGGCCTTTCCTGGCGGCTCTGATGCTTTGCCTGGGCCTGCTGCAGCTCAGCACAAACGTGCAGGCGGCTGACATTGGCCAATTGAAAGTGGAGCGCGCCGAGGATGGTGTTTACCTGTCGGCTAATGTGCGTTTTGAGCTGCCCATACCGGTAGAGGATGCGCTGGTCAAAGGCATCGCCATGTTTTTTGTGGTCGAAGCGGACATCTACCAGAGCCGCTGGTACTGGACTGACCGGCGTGTGGCCAGTGCCGCCCGTACCATCAGGCTGGCGTATCAGCCCTTGACACGTGTCTGGCGGGTCAATATCGTCAACGGTGTCGTGCAGGGGGCAAGCGGCCTCAGGGCCACACTGAACCAGAATTACGACAGCCTCACGGACGCCCTGTCAGCCGTGCAGCGCCTGTCGAGCTGGCGCGTGGCAGACAACGCCGACTTAGAACCAGACGCCACCTACAAACTGGACTTCAGCTACAGCCTGGACCTGTCCCAGTTGCCACGGCCTTTTCAGATTGGTGTGGTCGGCCAGAAAGACTGGACCATTTCGGCGCAGCGCACAGAGCGCCTGCAGCTGGGTGCTGCGCGTGCCTTGTCAGATAAAACCAAAACTGCAGTACCTCTGAACAAAGAGGCTGACAAGTGAATTTCGGTCAATTCAAGAGGAAAAAGGCGGGCCTCGTGCGGCGTGCGGATGTTCCCAAGAGCAGCCCGGCCTTTCGCTGGACGGTGGGCGTGGGGGCCGGCACTGTGCTGGCGCTCAGTCTGGTGCTTCTTTTCCTGCTGACGCAGGCCACCGGCAACCGCGAGCTGTACGAGCGCAATTACGCCCAGCTGTTGGTGCTCAATATTGCGGTGGCCGGGTTGCTGCTTCTGGTGATTGGCTGGATCGCGCTGCGCCTGTTTGTTCGCTGGCGGCAAGGCCGCTTTGGCAGCCGTCTGCTGGTCAAACTGGCAGCCATCTTTGCCTTGGTGGGCCTGTTGCCAGGCTTGCTGATTTACGGTGTGTCCTACCAGTTTGTGTCACGCTCGATTGAAAGCTGGTTTGATGTGAAGGTGGAGGGCGCTCTGGATGCGGGACTGAATCTGGGCCGCGCCACCCTGGATGCCATGGCGCTTGACCTGGCTAACAAAACCCGGCTGGCGGCAACGCAATTGTCGGAAACGCCCGATGGCATGGCGGCTCTGGCGCTGGAGCGGCTGCGCGATCAGTTGTCTGCCAGCGATGTGGTGCTGTGGACGGCAGGCGGCCAGGTGATTTCCAGCGTCGGCGATTCGCGTTTCAAGATCAACCCCGACCGACCGTCGGCAGCACTTTTTCGCAACGCCAGAACCCAGCGTGTGGCGACCCAGATTGAAGGCTTGGACGAGTCTTCAGGTGGGCCAGCAGGGGCAAATGCAGCAGTACCGTCGGGCCGGATTCAAGCACTGGCGCTGCTAAACAGTACCAATCTCGGCCTGCTGGCAGAAGGACGGTTTTTGCAGGTAACCCAGGGTATTCCCGCCACGGTGGTGGCCAATGCCATTGCCGTGCAAGAGGCCAACCGCGAGTATCAGGAGCGCGCGCTGGCCAGAGACGGTTTACGCCGCATGTATATTGGCACGCTCACGCTCAGTCTGTTCCTGGCGATATTTGGTGCCGTGCTGCTGGCAGTTCTGCTCGGCAACCAGCTGGCCAAGCCGCTGCTGGTGCTGGCCGAAGGCGTGCGGCAAGTGGCACTGGGCGACTTGACACCCAAGGCGGCGCTCCAAGGCAGGGACGAGCTGGGCGGCCTGACGCGTTCGTTTGCTGACATGACCCAGCAGCTCAGTGATGCGCGCTCGGCGGTCCAGCAAAGCATGAGCCAGGTGGACGCTGCGCGCGCCAATTTGCAAACCATCCTGGACAACCTCACGGCGGGCGTGATTGTGCTCGACGCTGACGGACGAATTCAGTCAAGCAATCCGGGTGCTACCCGTATCTTGCGCGCGCCGATGGCGGCTTATCACGACAAGCTGCTGTCTGAAGTCCCCGGGCTTGATGCATTTGCCAAAGACGTGAATGCGCAGTTTGCTGATTTTCTTGGCGACGCCAACCCGTCTCATGGGCAGGAGCAGTGGCAACAATCGTTTGAACTCAACACCGCCCTGCCGGGCTCTGTGGACAACGCCATCACCCTGATTGCGCGGGGTGCCAAAATGCCCGGTGCCCAGGAGTTTTTGCTGGTGTTTGACGATGTGTCTGAAATGGTCTCTGCCCAGCGCGCCCAAGCCTGGGGTGAAGTCGCCCGCAGGCTGGCTCATGAAATCAAAAATCCGCTCACGCCCATACAGCTGTCTGCCGAACGGCTTGAAATGAAGCTGACCGGCAAGCTGGAGGGTACAGAGCAGGCGCTGCTGACCAAATCGGTCAAGACCATCGTCGACCAGGTCGACGCCATGAAGCGGCTGGTCAATGAATTTCGTGACTATGCCCGTCTGCCCGCAGCTGAGCTCAAGCCGGTTGACCTGAATTTGCTGATCGCTGATGTGATGCAGCTTTATGCAACTGATCATGCCGACCAGACGGTGCGCACCGAACTGGATACTGCTGCACCGCTTATTAAAGGTGATGCTCAGCAACTGCGCCAGATCATTCATAACCTGGTGCAAAACGCACAGGATGCGCAAGAGGGTGTCACAGGCGGTGTCGTCACGCTTAAAACCGAGTACGCACGATCGTCTGGTTCATCAGGGCGTGTGCGTCTGATTGTTCGGGACAATGGCAGTGGTTTCCCCGAGCGGATCCTCAAGCGCGCCTTTGAGCCTTACGTCACAACCAAGGTCAAAGGTACCGGTTTGGGTCTGGCGGTGGTTAAAAAAATTGCTGATGAACATGGTGCACGGATTGATATTTCCAACCGCGTGACAGACGGCGTCGTGTCAGGCGCCCAAGTATCGTTATCATTTGCGGTCGTGGTCTGACATCATTCAAGCAAACTGGCAGGGCAACAACTCAATATGGCAAACATTCTGGTGGTCGATGATGAACTGGGCATACGCGACCTGCTGTCGGAAATTCTGAACGACGAGGGCCATCAGATAGAGCTGGCTGAGAACGCCGCACAAGCACGTGCTGCCCGCCAGCGCAGCAAACCAGATCTGGTGCTGCTGGATATCTGGATGCCTGACACCGATGGCGTGACGCTTTTAAAGGAATGGTCTGCGACTGGTTTGCTGACGATGCCCGTCATCATGATGAGTGGTCATGCCACCATCGACACCGCGGTTGAGGCCACCAAAATTGGCGCCATGGCGTTTCTTGAAAAGCCCATCACCCTTCAAAAGCTGCTCAAAGCGGTTGAGCAGGGGCTGACGAAATCTGTCAGTCGACAGCTCCCGCCCTTGGGTTCCAAGGTCGGCCCTTCAGAGTCGACGGTTGAACCCGCCCTGACGGGCAGCACAGCGCCTGTGATCGTTGAAGTGGGCCCGCAGGCAAACCAGAGCTTTTCACTCGAAAAGCCCCTTCGCGATGCACGCGATGAGTTTGAGAAGGCGTACTTTGAATTTCACCTGGCCAAAGAAGGTGGCTCTATGACCCGGGTCGCTGAAAAAACCGGTCTGGAACGCACCCATCTGTATCGCAAGCTCAAGCAACTTGGCGTGGACCTCACGCGCGGCAAGCGCGGCACATGAGCTGCCCGTTGACTGTTATATACTGTGGGGCTTGGCCCGGTAGCTCAGTCGGTAGAGCAGAGGATTGAAAATCCTTGTGTCGGTGGTTCGATTCCGCCCCAGGCCACCAAATTCACACCGTAGTTCCGCAAGGCCTACGGTGTTTCTGTTTGTACGGTTTGTGAAATGACACGCAACGCATACAAGGGGCTCACCCTTGCGCCGCTGAATCCCCCCAGGACGATTCAAATGATCAGAAAGCAGTCATTGTGGTTTGACTCCCGCATCTTTCAGGATGGCTGCCCACTTTCGCCCCTCTGATTGGATAAAAGCCTCCGTCTCCTTGGGTGAAAGTGTGAAAACCTCACCTGCAGAGGCTTCAAACTTCTGGCGCAACTCGCGGTTGGTCAGGACTTGACTGAGGGCGCTACGTAACTTCTCTAACACTGGCGCAGGCGTTTTAGCTGGCGCGAATAGCCCCACCCATGACTCAATCTCCCATCCGGGAACCCCTGCTTCAGCTGAGGTCGGAACGTTAGGAAAGATATTGCTGCGTCGCGGGCTCACGATGGCCAGCGCCTTCATATTGTTGGCTTGAACATGAGGGCGTGCTGAAGGTGCTGTGTCGAAAATCACATCGGCACGTCCAGCAATCAGGTCAGGATACGCGAGCTGTGAGCCCTTGTAAGGTATATCGGTCAACTTAATACCCGTTTGCTTCATAAAGTAGGTACCCATGATGTGGGCACCCGTACCACTTCCTAAGTGAGCCATATTGAATTTATCGGGTTGAGCACGCGCCAAGTCTATGAACTCCTTCAAAGAGTTAGCTGGGAAGTCTTTGCGTACCACGGCAACATACGGCACGGTATAGGCAAGGCCCACCGGGACAAAATCGGAGAGTCCATCGTAGCCGGGCGCACTATAAAGGTGCATATTCCAAATAATGTTGCTAAGGCCTCCGGCAAGAAGGGTGTACCCATCCGGTTGAGCTTTGGCTGCAACCTGTGATCCAACAAGTGTGCCCGCCCCGGTCCTGTTTTCGATGATGATGTTTTGCTTGAGAACTTCACTCAAATACTGCCCCAAAATCCGAGAGACCACATCAAAGCCACCTCCGGGGGTGGAAGGCACGACAATTCTGATGGGCTTTTCTGGATAGTTGGCATCGGCTTGGGCGGCCTGTAAAAACGAGAAGCCGATTGCGATGCAAGTGACAAACTTCAGCATTGTTCTCATGGTGTCTCCGTGCCTTGTGTTTTAGGGGCTTATGACTTTGCGAAGCTCGGCAATTTGCCACCCGATATGAAAGTACCCACGCGGTTGCCACGCGTGACAGGCAGCAACAAGTGCGATGGACAGTCATCGTTATGATGAACGGACACAATGGAAACCATAGGACGTGAAACAGCCCCTGATCCGATGTCTTCATTGATAGTCACCGGAACTTCGTTGTCTGCACCCTTGATGCGCAGACCAATCCTCTCGCCAGGTTTGAGCTCTATCCCTATGGACTGTATTTCAATGTTGAATTCATAAATCTCGTTGGGTAACAAAGGTTGGCGCTCATCATGCTGATGGACGGGTTGCCAGGGTTTGGATCTCGAAGCGTCCAGCTTGCGTTGTGACCCCCTGAGCCAGCCACGTGTCAAAACCCGCTCGTTTCCTTGTGCATCTTGATGGAGCAGGCTGACGAACCACAGCACATCGGTATCTGTGGTGGAACCCCAAAGATTGAGCACCGAGGGGCCGCAAAGTTCTGTGACCTCTACCATCGGCGGTGACCAAAACTCCAGGCCATGTCGAGCGAATGCTGAGTCCTCATAATTGCTCCAACCTTCGTTTGGCCAGAATTCATGCTCGGAAAGCAGGCCACCACGGTGCAAATAAAACGGTGTCCAGCGGGTTTCTGGAAGAGGCCATTCGTGGCTGGTTCGCCATTGACCTGTACCTTCTATAAAGACTTGAACGGGTGGCTCATCCATCATGCCCGTATCGATCCCCTTAAGCCAATGGTCGAACCAGCGCAGCGATTCGTATGCATACTGATAGCATGGCCTGTCCAAGTAGATGGGCGGGCCTAGAGTCAAGCGTTTCGGACCTTTCCAATGTGCCCATGCACGCAGGTCACCCGGCAGATGTAGGCCAAACATGCCCCAGTCTCCCCCCAGATAGGCGGGTACGGAGCATCCCTTATCGAAGTCAACTACGCGGTCGCGCCAATAGTCGTTAAACAGCGGGTTAAGGAGAATTTCAAGCAGCACAGGGTTTCCGCCCACATCGGGATTGCGAAGCGCATGGGTCAATACCGGGCTGGCTGTAATCTCTGGGTCGCGGAGTGCCGTATGGATTGCAGCGTTGTATTTCTCTTCGCCCCAGCTTTTTCGCAATGTATTTTCGATGTTGAAAAAAGGCGCTTGACGCTTGAGCCAGTACTCCATGAACTCAGCAGCAAGTATTCCTCCCCGATAAAGTACATCACGATATCCATCGGTAAATCCATAGGGTGAAAAAAGTGCAGCTAAGCAGGGGGGCTCAAGCATTGCCACTCTTTTGGCGACGATTGAAAAGTAGGACACGCCATTCATTCCTACTTTGCCGCTGCTCCAACTTTGATGACCAAGCCATTGAATGGCCTGCGCAAGATCTTTGACCGTATCGGGGTCTGGTTCGATATTGCCAAAAGTTCCGCCTGAGCCACGTGAACCTCTTATGGTTGCAATGACCATCACGTATCCTCGGCGCACATAGAAATTGGGATCGCCAGACTCCATCCATCCGCGGGCGTAACTGAACCCCACCGGCATCATAGGCATGGTCTGAATTTCTTTGGAATATGGACTTGCAGCCAAAATCACCGGAAACTGACCTTCCGCATCGGGCCGGAAAATGTCGGCTTTCATCGAAATACCATTGCCTACCGGAATGTCGACATTACGTTCGATTTTTATGTTGAAGGTGCGAGTCGATGTGCTCCATGTTGTCGTGAACATAATCTTTGAAATCCTTGTTGGGTGACTTGTTTAGCTTTGATAACTTATGGCTTCCGTTGATGGGTGTCAACCATACTTACCCGAGCCAAACTCGATGATCGCCGACATATCCCTATTGTTTTTGATCATGATTTAGATGCGTAAAAGTTAGCGGTTTGACGCGTTCCCCTGCGCGCCATTCACGCTGCAATAGATTTGACGGTGCTTTTTTTTAAAGATCATAATAATTTTTATTGATCTATTTTTTTAACCTTCAAAGGTGAAAATCATTCCTACCGCATACGTGAATTTTTTTAAAAAACTGTTTGTGGCATTCGTTGCCGTGCATGCTGTTGCCCAGGCTCAAGATTGGCCAAGCCGCCCCGTCGTTCTCATTAACCCCTTTTCGGCGGGCTCATCGGTGGATGTGGTGAGTCGATTGGTCGCCCAAAAAATGGCTGCCAATACCGGACAAGGCTTCACCGTAGACAACAAAACGGGTGCCAGCGGCAATATTGGCACTGACTTTGCCGCTCGTGCTAAGCCCGATGGTTACACCTTGCTTTTGGGCTCGCCGGGCACCATGGCCATCAACCCCTGGTTGTTTAAAAAACTGCCGTATGACGTGATGAAAGACTTCGTCCCTGTCAGCTTGCTTGTATCGTTTCCGCAGGTGGTGACCACCAGCATCAAACAACCATTTAAAAATTTCTCTGAGTTTGTGACTGCAGCCAAAGCACAACCCGACAAAATGGCTTACTCCTCGTCTGGTCAGGGCTCTACCTCTCACTTAGTGATGGAGCTGATTCGTGCAGATGCGGGTCTGAAGATCACACATGTGGGCTACCGAGGCGACTCTTTGGCAACTCAAGCCATGATGTCGGGCGATGTGCAAATCACGGTTGGGGGCTTGCCTTCATTGTCCCCATTGATGCGTTCCGGTCATGTGCGGCCATTGGCGGTTACTTCCAACAAGCGTTCGCCGCAGTTTCCCGATTTACCTTCAATGGCAGAGTTCATTCCAGGATTTGATGCCACCGCTTGGGTCATCCTGATGGCGCCAGCGGGCACCCCGACACAAGTGGTCAGCCGCATTTCGGCTGAAGTGGCCAAGGCATTAGCTGACCCCCAACTGCGTCAACAACTAGACGCTCAAGGCGTGACGCCGGTGGGCACCACCCCGGCTGAAAGTGCGACCTTTCATCGCAAAGAATTGGATAAATTCAAGCGCGCTGTTGAAATTTCTGGCGCGACCATGGAGTAACAGCCGCGACGCTTCAATCCAGCGATTGAGCCATGCGCCAAGCCAGGCCAAATGACTGAGCAAGTCCATTGCCAGGTAAGTAGCCCTCTGCGCCTTGTCCCGATAAACCTGCGGCACACCCACCTGCAGCCCATAAGCCATGCACCCATTGGCCCTCTCGCGCGCATACGCGGCCATCGCCATCGGTGACCAAACCACCTTGTGTATGGGATAAAGCGCCAGTCACCCACGATGCGAGGTAGGGACTTCGAAGAACATGCGTGAAACTGTCCCTGCCTAATGCATCGCGTGACAAACCTTGGGCGGTTTGTTGGACTGAATCCAGTGTGGCTTGCAAACCATGCACATCAACGCCAGCCAATGCGGCCAATGTAGGTACATCGTCAGCACGCATCACACGATGGGCTTGAACTGCTTCTTGGTAAGCGGAATGGTTTGTTAAGCCATTTTCGATGTGCGCATCAAACACCTCCAGCGCAACACCGCCAGGCTGTGCCATGACATAGGGTGCCAAAGCTGAAGGTCCGATGTCTTCTCGAACAAACCGCTCTCCCATGCGGTTGACCATGATGCCGCCCATGGCGGGAATGGCCATACCTAAACGCGTAACACCACCCGGGTGAGTGTGCCCCTGTCCTTGAAACCCATCCATACCCGACAGATAACCGCCCCATTGCAATCCCAAAGCCAAGACGCTCGCGTCGTTGTTTGGCGCACCGTTGTAGAGTGCGCCGCGCATGCTGGGAATATGCTGCGAAACCCATTGTGGGTTGGAGCCAAAACCACCACCAGCCAGCATGAGATGACGCGTTTGCCAGTGGCGGTCTGGTGTACTTACCAAAAACCCCTGGGCCATTTTTTCAACATTGGCAAAACGAGATGAAAACTCGATGCCGGGATGGTTGAGCGAACGGGTTCTGAACGATTGATGGAATGATTTTCCGCCAGAAGGCGTGCTGCTGTGGAAGCGACATTGGGTGTGCCCGGTAGAGACCACATCAGATAAAAATTGAATGGGGGCATCCAACTCATGGATTAAAAAATTGACCACTTCTGGCAGGGCGTTCGCTACCGACTCAGCAATTCGCTCATTCAAGCTTGAACCTGCAAATGCTCGCAAGTCAGCCAACCAATTGCCGGGTGAATCAAGCACCCCTGCCTTGGCTTGGAGCGAAGAGCCCGCGGCAGGAAATAAGCCACCACTCACCGCAAAGTTATTGCTTTGCTCGAAGTGTGGATCAATCAAAATAACTTGCAAGCCACGCTCTGCCGCTGCAAGCGCACCCATCATGCCCGCAGCACCAGCGCCCAATACAACAAGATCGACCTGCTGGCTCAACATGAAATACCAATCAAACCGTCATCCCCGCCGCATGCCCTTCGGCTGTGGCGGCTAAAACATCGCGAGCCATCTTGCAGTCCCCCACCATGGTGACGTTCAAGCCAGCGGCAACAAGGGGCAAGTACAAGGCATTGTTGGGGCGACGCGCAGACGAATAGGCAAAGAAGGCAACATCTTCAATGTCTTGCAGCGGGCCACCAAAAACGCTGCGGTATTGCAAACAAGCTTCATTTTCAAAGCGATCTGTCCAGACTGGATCAACCCAGGTTTTGACCTCGATGCCACGCTCAAAAAATCGACGGTGAATCCGTTGGCGCATCACCAAAACCACTTCTTCGGCGATGGTTTCTCGCGGTGAAAGCACGACCACCCGGTCAAAACGATCTCGCAAATATTCAGCTGCCGCGTAGGTGCCCTCTGTTTGGTCCAGGTCATAAATCACTGCAGTACCTGTTTGACGCATGTGGGTGCGCAGTAAATCACTGATGGCAAGGCGCAGGTCAGGTACCACCCCCTCCAATTGCAAGGGGTTCGGCAAATCCATTGGCCATGTCATACTGGCGCCTGTGGCCAGAACCACTGCATCGGGTTGCCACGCAACAACATCACTTGCGCTCGCAGGCACACCCAGTTGAAACGTCACGCCTAGTTGTTGGGCCATCATCCATTGATGGTCATAAATGCTGGACATGGATTCGGCCAGTGGTAACTGCGCCATCAACCGTGTTTTACCGCCAACTTGCGCAGAGCTGCCCCAAACCATCACTTGATGCCCACGCGCTGCGGCAGTCACTGCAGCTTGTAATCCGGCAACGCCTGCACCGATGACGGCTACTTTGTGTAAATGCGGCGCGGGCTCTAGCATCACATCGAGTTCATTCGACTGCGCTAAACGCGGGTTGTTGTCGCATCCCATGTGACGATTGTTGTTGATGGTTTTCCAGCACGTGTTACAAGAAACGCAGTACCGGATCTCACTTGCTTTTCCGCTTTGTGCTTTGATGGGCCAGGCCGGGTCAACGATGAGTGCGCGACCAAGGCCGATCATGTCTGCATCCCCCCTGGCCAAAATAGCTTCAGCTTCTGCGGGGTCAGTGATGCGCCCCAAGCCCATCACCGGCACATCGGGTGTGAAAGCTTTGAGTTCACGAATCCTGGCCACATAGGTTTGCCGGGGATAGCTGTCGTCAGGCAGGTGCATCTCTAAACTGCGATGATGCGAGCCTTGGCAATAGGTCAGGTAATCGATGTGAACAGATGAGACCAAGTGCTGAGCAATCAGTCCAGCTTGTTGCCAATCAATGCCGCCTGGCACACCATCGTTACCTGGTAATTTGACACCGATGATGAAGCCTGATCCACACACTTCACGAATGGCCTGACAAAGCTCTATCAGTAGACGCACACGTCTTGCAAAATCGCCACCGTAAGCATCATCGCGCTGATTGGAGCGAGGCGATAAAAATTGGTGGAATAAATGACCATGCCCTGCCGAGACTTCGATGCCACCAAATCCGCAGGTTTGCATGCGTTGGCACGATTGGGCTGTGTGTGCGACAAAGTCCTGAATCTGCGCAACACTCAAGGGCTGCGGCATTGTGTAGCTGAGATCGTCTGGGAGTGATGAAGCGCCCATCGATGAAAAGCTACGACCAGGAACATGACGACCTCTTCCGGTGTCTTGAACTTGTCCAATCAACACGCTGCCTTGCGCACGAACGCCATCAGCCAATCGGCGCAAATGATCAGTCATGCTGTCGTTCCACGCGCAAAGTCGCTCAAGACCGTGCATGGGCGAGATACCAATTGGATCGGTCACCACCATGGCTGCACCGCCTTTGGCACGGTTCACGTAGTAGTGCAGGTAGCGTGGATCAAGACCTTGATGAAATCCGAACCGAGGTGAAATTGACGCATGCGTGATACGATTTTTCAGAGTTTGCCCGGCTAAAACCTGAGTGCTGAACAAAAGGGGGTAGGGTGACTTATTCATAGATCCAACAACACGTCACAAAATGGTATGCAGCAGACCGATTGACAAAAAATAATGGCTCAGGCGCCATGGGCGCCTCACTCAAAAACGTGATCTTTTCGAGTGATACATCATACTCAATGGCAAGTTTTTCTCTTTTCTGAACAAGGTCTGGTTGACCCTGACCCAGGTATGCCGATCGGCCCAAACCCGCAGTTCCGTCGATGTTCATCGGTGAAGTCCTCAAGATCAGACCTGAGCAGTAGATCACCGGTCCATAGAGCGCTCTTCGACGATATGCGCCTTGATGGCAGCGATGGCTGGCTTACCCATGGCATTTAACCCCGCCGCTTTTGTCATCCATTTGCGCAGCAAATTGGCGTTGATGCCATATTGCAGCCATGTTGGCTACCGTAGCGTGGGAAGCCCACTCCAAACTCGAGCTTTCGACTTCAGTTGCGGGTTCCCTGTTGGGTGAGTGCCCCCGCAAATCCATCAGAACACCGCGTGGTCCCCGCGCTCTGCCACGGTCTCGCCGCGTACCAGTCGGCCGTAGTAATCGAGCAGCGTGTCGTGGCCGGTCGAGGGCGTGGCCGCGGCGTCGTAGCGGCTGGCTGCTGCGTCCCACACCAACATCGACTCGGTGGCGTAGTAGCGGCCGATGCGCGCCAGTTCGGCCTTGTCGGCCAGTGGCGGCAACACCCGTCCGAGCAGTCCGAGCACAGCGATGATGGTGTCCAGCAGTGCCACCGGCACCTGCTTGAAGCGCACCGGCTGCCCCAGCAGGGCAAAGAGCCGCTCGCCCTGCTCGCGCGGCGTGATGGCCTGGCCTGGCCCTCCGATCGGCAACACCCGATCACGGCGCTCCGGGTCGTCCACGCAAGCTGCCAGGTAGTCGCCCAGGTCATCGTCGCTGATGGGCTTGCAAGCCGTGAGCGTGCCATCGCCGAAGATCAGGAAGGGCTTGCCGGCCCTGACGCGTTCGATCTGGCCGGACAAGGACTTGAAGAAGGCCGTGGCGCGAACGATCGAATAGCTGATTCCCGATTCGACCAGTGTCTTCTCGAAGGCCAGCTTGGCATGCTGGAAGGCCAGCAGTGGCTTTTGCACACAGATGGCTGACAGCAACACGACCTGTGTCACACCGGCCGCTTTGGCTGCCTCCAGCGCCAGCACATGCGCCCGGTGGTCGATGGCCCAGGCGTCCTTGGGTGTGCCGGTGCGGGACGCCAGGCACGACAACAGCACGTCAAAGCGCTCGCCGCAGAAACCGTCTCTCGCCAGGGAAGCGCTGTCGCACACGTTGCCCACGCGCACGGTGGCGCCGTGCAAAAGTTGTTTGCTGTCGCCGGACGACAGCTGGCCGCCGACGCCAGCGCGCGGCCGCACGAAGCACACCACCTCGTGACCTTGGCGCAGCAGCGCTCGCACCGTGGCCTGGCCGATGGTGCCGGTGGCCCCGATGACGAAGACGCGGCGCTGCATCAGGCCCGCCAATTGATCATCATCTTCAGGCACTGCGGGTCGCCGAACGCCACCTCGTAGGCCTCGCGTGCACGACCGGGGTCGAAAGTGTGGGTGATCAGGCCTTCGAGCGACAGCGCGCCGCTCTCGACGAGCGCCGTGACTGCCAGCAAGTCGTGCTTTTTCCATTGTGCGGCAACGCGCAGAGTGGCCTCGCGCATGAAGGCCGGCGCGAAGGCAAAGCCCAAGTCCTGCTTGTAGAACCCGGCCAGCACCACCTCACCGCCCGGCGCCAGGCGCGAGATCAGGCCATTGAGGATACTGCCGTCGCCGCTGACGTCGACGATCGACGTGTAGTTCTTGCGCGTGTCCTCGTCGGGGTGGATGCAGGGGTAGTCGGTGGCACCGCCGCGCCGCGCCGGCTGCGTCTCCCAGACGGTCGGCGCTGGCCAGCCTTGGGCCAGGCAGATGCGCGCTAGCAGCCGCCCCATCACACCGTGGCCAACGATCAGATCAGGTGGCACCATCGGCTGGCGCAAACCACCGAAAGCCACGGCGTGATAGCAGGTGGCAGCCAGCGCCAGCAACACGGCCTTGGGGCCGAGCTCGGGCGCAACGCGCACCACGCGGTCGTGTGCGACGATCAGGCGCGAGCCGGCGCCGCCGAAGATATTGCGCACGCCCAGGAAGCTGTACGAACCAGGGATAAAGACCGTATCGCCGACCCGTATGTCGCCGGTCGCGCCGACGCGCACCACAGTACCCACTGTCTCATAGCCCGGCACCAGCGGGTAACCCATGCCAGGAAAGGGCGGCATCGTGCCGTCCCACAGCAGCCGCTCGGTGCCCGTGCTGATGCCGCTGGCGCTGACCTCAACTTCTAGGTCGTCGGTCTCGAACGGCTTGAGTTCCAGAGTCTTCACCGACAGGGTGCTCGGAGCATCGAAGACGATGGCGCTGGCGTGGGTCATGGAGGTTCTCCTGCGGGGCTAATGAAAGAAAGCGCGATTCTAGCCACGCGGCAGCTCACGACAAAAGTCATGGTCTTGCATTGACCGACCTGTCATTTGGCTGGTCGAATGCGGCCATACGCATTGCTTTTCAGTTGCACAGACAACTCATCTGCGTACTGGCGCAACAAATCAATTTGCATTGCAGGCGGCGGGTCTGGAATTTCTTGAATCGAGCCTACGATGCCAATGGCGCCCGCCAAGACATCGTCGTCCCTGAAAATCGGCACCGCAATGGTGTTGATGCCCAACAGCATTTCACCTGCAGCGTAATCATAAAAACGCTCGCGAATGAGGGGTAACCGGTCCAACACGGTTTGCGGGTCCACCACCGATTGATCGGTTTCTGCTACCAAAGATTCGGCCAGCATGGCACTTTGAGCCTGTTCGGGCGCATAAGCCAACATCAGGCGTCCAAAGGCAGAACAATGGGTCAAGGGCCGGTTGCCAGGCTTGACCGAGATGCAAATACGGGCATAGATGTTGTCGGAGGTGGCAATCACCATGGGCTGCCCATTGATGGGAATGGCCAGCACGGCCGTCTGCCTCAGTTCATCGCGCAACTTGACCAAATAAGGTTCGGCCCGGTAACGCAAATCAAATTGCGCTCCTGCCGCTTCGCCCAGCTGAAACAAGCGCCAGCCCAGTCGATAACGCTCTGTGGAATGCTCTTGCTCCACCATGCCCATCTCCTTGAGGGTGGCCAGGTGGCGGTGAATGCGGGGTTTGGTTTCGCCCATCAAATCTGCCAGCTCAGTGATGCGCATGGCGCGCCTGGCCAAGGCCATCTCATTGAGCAAACGCATGGCCACTTTGACCGCCTCTACCGAGTTGGTCTTGCGCGCTTGTGCCTTGGCCGGGCTTGTTTTCAGGTTACCAGAGGGAGGTTTCAAGGGTTTGTTTGGCATGCTTTTGTCTCGTTTTGACCCATCTTGTCAGGCGCATGATACGTTTATCAGGCGAAATAAGATATCGCCTAGCGTAAAATTGTGTTTTAATAAAAAGCGACACAAGTTCAAACTGACATGAATCCAATTTTAAAGAATGATCGCTTTTGATCTGCTCACCGGGTTTTTAGGAAGTGGCAAAACCACTCTCCTGAACTCATTTCTTCGACTCGAAGCAGGGCAAGACACGGCTGTCATCGTCAATGAATTTGGTGCCATTGGCCTGGATCAACTTCAATACAAGGAGCTTTCTGAAGACGTCTACTTACTAGACAACGGTTGCCTGTGCTGCACCGTGACGCACTCACTGCGCGAAACACTTTTAGAAATCAAAGACCTCACTCGCCGTCTGGGTCGTCCCGCCTTGAAGCGCGTCGTCATTGAGACCACGGGCTTGGCCGACCCTCTGCCCGTCATGCATGCGTTGCTGGGCGACAAGTCCCTGATGCAGCACTTTCGACTTGGGCAAGTCATTGCCACGGTGGATGCAGTGCAGGGGCTACAACAGTTGGAGGCGCATCTTGAGTCTCGTAAACAGGCCGGCGTGGCAGAGCATTTGGTCATCACCAAAACCGATATGGCCCAGCCCCAGGCCTTGACGGCGCTGAAGCAGCAGTTGCTTCGGCTCAATCCATATGCACGAATTACCGATTCGGTCGCCGGACAAGCTGCAGCATCTATCTTTACAACTGATCTGAGCAACAACACTTTCAAGTTGTTGCCTCAGCCTTTGAACAATCAACTGGCAGGGGCCTCACATGGTGCTGACATTGGCAGTTGGAGCGTCTACACCGACATTCGTCCCACTTGGGTCGGCATTGCTGCATGGTGGCACTTGATCACTCTGAAGTTTGGCCATCAACTCCTCAGGTGCAAGGGCTTGCTAAAAGTCAACGATGTCAAGCCCTTTGTGCTGATTCAAGGTGTTGGCAAAGTTTTTCACTCCCCCGCCTACTTGCAAGCGTGGCCAGACGCTGATTCGCGCGGCAGAATCGTTTGCATTGGACAAAATCTGGACGCCAAATGGCTTCAAGCCAGTCTCAAGGCACTGACGCTCACCGACTCCGCTTGCAGACCACGCAATCTAGAAGAGTTGGATGAATGTTTTTCGACGACTGTTTTCGGATGAATGTTTTGAAAAGAGACCAACATGAACACCCCTGAATTTGTGTTGCGCGGCGGCACCTTGGTAGATGCCGGTACAGACGGCACACCCATGGATTTGCTCATTCGAGACGGCAAAATTGCCGCTCACTTGACCCCAGGCACGCCAGTTGATGCCTCCATTCCCCTGCAGTCGGCAAAAGGTTTGCACATCTTTCCCGGCTTGATCGATGCTCACATCCACTTTGGTTTTGGCGAAAAAATTACCGAGTACGCCACTGAGACCATCTATGCGGCGCAAGGTGGCTTCACCACGGTGCTGGGCTACTTTCTCAACAACGAAGCCTATGCGGATGTTTTCAAACGTGAACAAGAGTACGCCAGAACACGCGCCTACATTGATTACGCGTTTCACTTCAGTACCGCCAACGAAGAGCACATTCACGAATTGGCAGATTACGTCAAAACCTATGGCGTGACCTCCTTCAAGTACTTCATGAATTTCAAGGGCGAGGAAGGCCGCTACCTGGGCCTGGACGGCACCGACGATGGCTATTTGTTTGACCTCTTGAGCAAGGCCGCCAGCATTGGCGATGTCAAAGTGGTTTGCCACACCGAGAACATTGAGATCGTGAATCGTATTCGCGCCCGCATTCAGGCCAGTGGTGGCTCCAACCTGAAAGATTGGTCGCGAGCCAAGCCCGCCTTCACAGAAGCAGAAAGCTCAGTGCGGGCCATGTACTTTGCCGAACATTTGGGCGCACAAATTTACATTCCGCACATCAGCACCCGCATGGCGCTTGATGAGGTGCGCAAGTGGCGCGGCCGCTACGACAAAGTCTTTGTTGAAACCTGTCCGCATTACCTCACGCACACAGAAGACTCAGACCTGCTGGGCATGGGCAAAGCCAATCCACCATTTAGAAGTGCAGACGATGTGGCGGCCATGTGGGAAGGTTTGCAGGACGGCACCATTGATGTGGTGGCTTCCGACCATTGCCCGCGCAAACGTGCCACCAAAGAAAAACCGCTCTGGCTGGCATCCCAGGGTTTCCCCGGCACAGCCACCATCTTGCCAGTATTGCTGCACGAGGGTTATCACAAAGGCCGCTTGAGCCTGCGACGCATTGCCGAAGTGCTGACGCAAGCACCAGCCAAAATTTTCAATGTGGCACCTCGCAAAGGCAGCTTGGCCATTGGTGCCGATGCAGACATCACCTTGGTCGATTTGAACCTGAGTCGTGTTGTCAATCCAGCCGAATTGGGTTCGTACTCGGACTACAGCTTGTACGAGGGTCAGAACCTCAAAGGCTGGCCCGTTCAAACCATTGTGCGCGGCACCACGGTCATGTCAAACGGAAAGATTCTGGGGCAACCAGGTTTTGGCAACTACATCTTTCGCTCGCTGGCGGAACCCAAAGAAGGCGCACAATCATGAAACCTTGGCACAACATCATCAGCGAAGAAGAACAACGCGCCTATCGTGCCGCTGGCTTTGGACGCCCCACGGGTATTGGCAAGCGCCCTGCGCTGCTCATCATCGATGTCCAATATCGAACCACCGGCACAACGCCGATGCCTTTTTTTGAAGCCATCAAAGAGTTCCCCACCAGTTGCGGCGAAGTGGCTTGGAAGGCTGTTGGCAACATCAAGTTATTGGCCGACGAGTTTCGCAAGCGCGGTTGGCCCGTTTTGTACCCTCACGTTGCACCCAAGGTGCAAAACGAAGGCGGCCGTTTGGCAGACAAAGTGCCGGCCATCATGAACATTGCGGCCAATGGCTACCATTTTGTTAAAGACATTGAGCCGCATCCCGGCGACGTGCTGTTGCCCAAGAAGCACCCGAGTGCATTTTTTGCAACTGCTCTGACCAGCCACCTGATTGATTTGCAAGCAGACACCCTGATCGTTACCGGCTGCAGCACCAGTGGCTGTGTGCGCTCCAGCGTGGTTGATGCTTTTTCCCTGAACTTCAAAGTCTTGGTGCCAGAAGATGCCGTCTACGACCGGAGCCATGTCTCACACGCGGTGAACTTGTTTGATATGTCTGAGAAGTATGCTGACGTTGCACCGACACAAGAAGTATTGGAAACCTTGAGAAGAATTTGAGTTTCCCCATTTGAGTTCCCCAAAGAGTAGGGCCATTTTGGCCAATGTTTGTTCCACCAACCTGGAGAGAAAATGAAACTTTCAAATCGACGTCGTATGCTGGCGCTGTCAGCGCTGATCATGAGTGGCGCAGCGTTCACAAGCGCCGCGCTGGCGCAAGGCAAGGAGACCCTGAAATTTGGACTTGCGATGCCGCTTTCTGGCTCGCAAGCCTTGTATGGTGCCGACCAGGTGAAAGCCGCTCAATGGGCTGTTGCAGACATCAACGCCAAAGGTGGCGTCAATGGCAAGCAACTGGAAATGATTGTGGTGGACACGCAAGCCGACCCTCAGCTGGGAATCAATGCCGTCAAGCGCCTGACCAGCGTCGACAAAGTGCCCGTTTTCATCACCGCCTGGAGCTCTGTGGTGAAAGCCGTGGCCCCTATCGCCAACCGAGACAAAGTGTTGGAATTGAGCGTCGGCGCCAACTCCCCCGACATTGCCAAACTGGGTGATTACGTCTACACCACCTTCCCCTTGGCTGAAGTGGACGTCAGCAGCCTGGCCAAGTACACATTCACCACGCTGGGCAAGAAAACAGCTGCTGTGATGTACATCAATAACGACAGCGGTGTTGAGGGTGCTGCTATTTACAAGAGCGTGTTTGAAAAAGCTGGCGGCAAGGTTGTCGCCTATGAAGCTTATGACGCCAAAGCCACTGAATTCACCGGGGCGTTACTCAAGGTGAAGGCATCCAATGCAGAAATCATCCACATTCAGGGTCTGGTGGCAGATTTACCCCAGGTGATTGCACAAATGCGACAACTCGGATTGCAGCAACGCGTCTCTACCTACTCCGCAGGCTACAACCCCAAAGTGATTGAGCAACTGGGCGCCGCCGCAGAAGGCCTGATCGTGACCTCATTGGCGCCAGGTGTGACAGACAACCCGAACGTTGGGCCTTTCATCAGCCGCTGGAAAGATACCGAAAAGCGCGTACCCAACGGCCTGCCTTACACCCAGTACTTGTATGACGGCCCTTACTTGGTCGCTGAACTCTACAAGTGGATTGAGAAAAACAAGCTGAGCCCCACCGGTGAAAACATGCGCAAAGCATTGATCACTGCCAAAAACTTTGAACTGCCCATGACTGGCGGCTTGTCTGTGGGTGAGGATCACCGCGTGAACAAACCCGTTTATCTGTTGACTGTCGACAAAGGTCAGTTCGTTCCTTTGGCCACGATCAAATAAAGCGGTCATGCCTTGGCCACAGCCCATGACTTGTGTCATCGGTTGTGGCCTCTGTGTCAACTAAAGGATCGGTGTGATTGATATTTCTATTTTGCTGCAGATCATCTGGACGGGTTTTGCTGCGTCTACTTACGCCATCTTGTTTGCGGTTGCATTCTCACTGGTGGTCAAAGTCGTCAAAGTTTGGAACTTTGCGCAGGCAGGCATCATGGCCCTTTCGTTTTATGTCATGTACGCGGCCCATAACAAATTTGGCATTCCACTCCTGCTCTCTGTTGGCATTGGTTTGGTGGCCACCATCGGTGCCAATGTGTTCATGGACAGGTATGGCCTACAAACCCTGCGGAACAGAAATTCACCCGACCTGACCTTTTTTATTTTCACCCTGGTGGTGTCCGAATTCCTGGCTTATTTTTTGGCAATGGTTTTTGGTACCGAGCCTGTCGCTTTGAAACCCAACATCATGTCGGGCGTCAACATTGTTAACGGCATTGTGATCAGCAACTGGGACATTGAGGCAGTCTGTGTCACCGGCGTTTTGCTCATTGCACTTTACTTCTTCATGAGCAAAACACATGACGGCCAGTTCATGGCTGCTGTCGCCGACAACCCCGCACTTTCGCGCTTCTACGGCATCAACGTGACACGTGCGTACGTCATCACTTTCGTCATCACCGGTCTGCTCATCACGGCAGGCATGTATTTGTTCGGAACCCGTGCTTCCATCATTCCCAACACACCGTTGCAAATGATGTTGTTTGCAGTCATTGCAACGCTCCTGGGCGGCATGGGTCGTATTTTTGGGGCGGCTGTGGCGGCCATTGGCTTGTCACTCATTCAAGGCTTGAGCATTTTTGTCATTCCTTCAGAGTGGCAAGGTCTCATTCTTTACGTGTTTCTTTTCATCACTATTTTGTTTTTCCCTCAGGGCGTCAGTTTGCAAAAGTTCAAGCAGCTGCTCAGCCTGTCGAAAAAAGCATCAGCCGCTCAATGAACAAAGGTATCTGAACATGGAGTACTTCATCTCTTTGGCGGTATTGGTGGGGATTTACATCACCCTCAGTTCCAGCTTCAACCTGATCATTGGCTTTGGCGGATTGGTCAGCATTGCGCATCCCATTTTCTTTGCGCTCGGCGCTTACACAACGGGCCTGCTGGCCATCCATTTTCAAACCCATCCAGTGTTGGCTGTCTTGGCTGGTGGAGGCGTGGCATTTTTATCTTCCATGATGCTGTCTCTGCCGTCACTGCGAATTTCCGGCGACTACCTGCTGATCACCAGCATTGGATTTCAATTGGGTTTATTGGAAGTTATCAAACACCTTGGGGTGACAGGCGGCGCTAGTGGCTTGGGCAATATCCCCAATGTTGTTGAGGGTTCTTCCAGGAGTGCTGTATTTGCTGTCGTTTCTTGCTCGATCGCCGCTGTCGTCGTTTGGATGATTCGATGGCTGCTGACGGGTCCCTATGGGCGAGTGATTACGGCCATGCGTGACGACGAGTTGGCATTCTCGGCCCTTGGGCGCAACGCGATGATGATCAAGCTCAGTCTGTTTGCAATTGGCTCAGGATTTGCCGGTATTGCGGGTGGCATCTACGCTTACTACTTCCAATACATCAGTCCCGATCAATTTGAAATTCTGCAATCAGCCATGCTTTTAACCATGGTGGTGGTGGGTGGTATGGGTTCTCAATGGGGCCCCGTTGTCGGCGCTGTATTGTTGCTTTTACTACCCCAAGCCATCAGCTTTTTAAACTTGCCTCCGAGTATCATGGCCCCCCTGCAAGGCGTCATTTTCACAACACTGGTTCTTGTCTTTTTGTTCTGGCGCCCACAAGGTTTGATTGCCCCCAATCAGCGCCAGTCGGCAAAGGATGCGTGACATGAGCGCATTAATTTCACTCCACGATGTGTGCAAAAGCTTTGGCGGCATTGTGGTGGCTGATCACATCTCGATTGACATCCAGCGCGGCGAAATTTTGGGTCTCATTGGCCCTAATGGCGCTGGTAAGACATCTCTATTTAATTTGATTTCGGGAGTCTATCCAGCAGACTCCGGCAGCATTTCGGTGTCAGGCCAGTCATTGGACGGACTCAATTTGTATGAGCGCGCTCGCTTGGGTGTGGCGCGCACATGGCAACACATGCGCCTGTTTGCCAGCATGAGCGTTTTAGAAAATTTATTGGTGGCACCCCGCGACTACCCCGGCGAGAAAATCAGCAACATTATTTTCAAATCAAAACAAACAGCAGCCGCAAACCACGCCGTGCGTGAGCGAGCCATGGGTATATTGAAGCGTATGCAACTTGAGTCGATCGCTCACAGCAATGTGAACGACATTACTTTTGGGCAACAAAAATTGGTGGGCCTGGCCCGCGCCTTGATGAACGACGGTGAATGTCTTTTGTTGGATGAACCCATGGCGGGCGTTGAGGGCAATGCTTACGAAACCATGAAAAGTATTGTGCGTGAAGAAGCCGCGTCCGGCCGAGCCGTGTGTGTCGTAGAACACAACGTGTCTTTTATCAAGGACCTGTGCAACAGCGCTGTTTTCATGGCCAATGGCAAGATTCTTGAACGTGGAAGTGTTGACTCGCTGCTGGCGAGCAAAACTTTGGCAGATTTGTATTTCGGCGCGTAAGCGGCGATCAACCAGAAGGAGAGGCTCAGTGCTTCAAGTCGATCACGTCAACGCCTATTACGGAAAACTGCAGGTTCTGCATGATGTCTCATTGACCATTCAGGATGGAGAACGTGTCGGAATCTTTGGCCACAACGGCGCAGGTAAAACGACCTTACTGAAATGCTTGGTGGGCGATCTTGCACAAGTCGAAGGTCAGATTCATTATCAAAATCAAGCCATTGTGGCTGGTCAAGTCCACTTGAATGTGCGCCATGGCATTGGTTTTGTCCCTCAAGGACACAATGTATTCAGGGAGCTTTCTGTTGAGCAAAATTTGCGGATTGCTGGTTTGATGCACGACCCCGCCTATGCTCAAACAGTTTGCGAAATATTCCCCATCCTTCAAGAACGCAAGTTGCAGTTGGCAGGCTCCTTGAGCGGGGGTCAGCAACAGATGCTGGCCCTTGGCATGTCGATCATGACACGGCCCCGGCTTTTATTACTCGATGAACCCACCACGGGCCTGGCGCCCATCATTGTGCGAGATGTGCTGACATCCATTCGCGACATCAACCAAAAAGAAGGCAGCACGGTGCTGATTGTTGAACAAAATGTGCAGGCCACCTTGAAGCAAGTTGATCGCGCCATTGTTCTCAAATCAGGCCGTGTCATTTTTGATGGCGCCAGCAAACAATTGCTGGAAGAAAAAAGCCTTTGGCACTTGTTTTAAACCAATTCTTCCAAACCCTATGAGCCAGCCCACTTTGCGCGAATCTGCCGGACGTGGCGTTCAAAACTTGATCGACTGGGCTGTCCAGCAAGAATTGAGCGACATTCCCACCGAAGTCCGTCAACAAACAGTGATGGTCATTGCCGACGATTTGGCGGCCATGCTCTCCGCTGAAAACGAGCCCCAAGTCACCGCTTCGCAGGCCATGCTGCTTGCCAGTGGACCCGCAGGTCAGGCTTCGGTTTTTCGATGCGACCGCGCCAAACTTGCACCGCTACAAGCGGCACTGGCCAACGCCTTGGCGGCCAGCTGGAACGAGCTGGACGAAGGCTATCGCAAGGCCGTATGCCACGCAGGCTTGTACACGCTGCCGATTTTGTTGGCCATCGCTGAAAGCGAAAAGATGGCAGTCAGCGAAGTGCTGCGCGCCAGCACACTGGCTTACGAAGTGACTGCGCGATTCGCCAGAACATGGAAGTTCAGTTCGCTGACCATTCATCCGCACGCCCTGTTCAATGCCGTAGGTGCTGCGGCAGCCGTTGGTTTTTTGCGCAGACTGCCTTCAACGCAAATGCGCCAGGCCATTTGCAATGCCAGCACATTGGGTGTGGTGGGCCCTTACAGCCAAGCCGTGCGTGGCGCGTTGATACGCAACGCATGGGCGGCTGCTGGTATCTTCAATGGCTTGCAAGCCATTGATTGGGCGACCGCCGGCGTGACGAGCTTGTCTGAAACCCCCCATGATGTGTATCACGAGACCTTGCACAGTGAGGCTCACATTGAGGAACTCACCAAAGATTTAGGCACCGATTGGGCCGTCAGTTCGGGTTATCACAAAATCAATGCCTGCTGCCAATATGCACATTCGTCCATTGAAGCCATGCGCGAGATTTTGGACCAGCATCCCGAGCTTGAAGGTGGCACGGGCGTTGCTCAAATTGAACTGCAAACGCACGCGCTTGGCATGACCCTGAACGATACGCAACCGGTGACCACTTTGGGTGCCAAGTTCTCCATGCCGCATGCGCTGGCCGCATCCCTTGTCTACGGGCATGGCGGCGCAGAAGCCTTCAGCACGCAGTCGATGCAAGACGAGCGCGTCGCGCGCATGCGCCAAAGCGTGGCCATGCGCTTGGTCGACGAAGAACTGCCATGGCCCCATGACAGACCGGCTTTTGTGACTTTGGTGACGCAAGCTGGACAGCGTTACAGCGCCACCTGCTTAAGTGCGCGTGGTGGCCCCGATCGGCCCTTCTCAGACGACGAGCTTTGGCAAAAAATCGAAGCCCTGTCTCGCACATCTGCGCCTGGTCTGCCTCGGGCCATGCAATCACTTCATGCGCTGTGTGCAAAGAGCATCAATGACACTGAATGGGCCAACACATGGCATGCAGTGGTCGATCAAATATTTCAACCGCCTGCCGAATCAGTACTTTGAAAGAAATCAATGAGCGCGATTGACAACCACGATATGGAAGTAGATGTACTGATCATCGGTGCAGGTGGCTGCGGCTTGAGTGCCGCCATTGCCGCATATGACGATGGCGCCGACGTGGCCATTGTTGAAAAACGCGACCAGGCCGGTGGCAACACCGCACTCAGTACTGGCTCCATTCCAGGTGCAGGAAGCCGATTTCAAAAAGAAGCCAACATTGTGGATTCACCCGAGGTCTTGATCGCTGACTTGGAGCGCATTGCAGGCCGACATGAATTGAGCGATGTCAGTGACAAGCTTTCTCGCATTTCTGCAGAACTGTGCGAGTGGCTGGTCGATAGCGTGCCTGCGCGCATGAGTCTGATTACCGACTATTGCCATGTGGGACACACCGTGCCGCGTTTGCATGCACCTGCATCGCGCCGAGGCCAAGATTTGATGGACGACTTGTTGGCCGGTGTTCATCAGCGCGGCATTCCTCTGGCTGTCGGTAACCCCGTTCAGTCTCTGATCACATCCGACCAAGGCGAAGTGATTGGCGCGGTGATTGGTGGCAAAGGCGTTGAAACCACCCGCATCAAGGCTGGCAAGGTCATCTTGGCCTGCAACGGCTTTGCAGCCAACCGCGATTTGGTCAAAGAGTTTTGCCCCGAAATCGCAGGCGCCGAATACTTTGGTGCGTTGGGCAGTCAAGGTGAAGCGGTTCAATGGGGGCGCGAACTGGGCGCTCGCCTAGCCAACATGGGCGCCTACCAAGGCTATGCTGCGGTGGCGTACCCGCATGGCTCCCTGCTGTCATGGACCACCTTGGAAAAAGGCGGCATCTTGATCAACGCACGAGGTGAGCGATTTGGCAACGAAGACATTGGCTACTCGGGCTATGCGCGATTGGTGCTGGGCCAACAGACCGAAGTGTTCGCCATTTTCGACGACCGGATCAAAGCCATTGCCGATAAGGAAGATGAGTTCCGCGAACTGGTCAATTTGGGCGGCATCAAGTCTGCGTCCAATGTGAATGACCTGGCTGCACTCTTCAAGCTACCGGCCAACACCCTTTCACAAACCCTGAATGCCTATAACGAAGCCGCACAAGGCAAGACGGCAGACAGTTTTGGCCGAAGCAAATTTGCATTTGCTCCCCTTCAACCCAGCTACTGGATTTGCCGCGTCACGCCTGGTCTGTTCCATACCCAGGGCGGCTTGGCCATTGACACCAGTGGACGCGTGCTTAAAAAAGATGGAACACCGATCCCCAATTTGTTTGCAGGCGGTGGTGCTGCAGGCGGCATCAGCGGACAAACAGGTGCCATGGGCTATGCCTCGGGCAATGGGCTTTTGACAGCCATTGGCTTGGGTTATTTGAGTGGCAAAGCAGCCACACAAGAACTCAAAGACACATCGACGCTCAAGGGCCCTGAGGCATGACGCACAGCGAACAGATCGCTGACTTTGCACTCTCATTGAGTCAAGGCGACATCCCGTCCGATGTTGCTTCGCTGGCACGCTTGCACACCCTGGACGCATTGGGTGTTGGCATTGCCGCATCGGGAGGTTCTGTACAGCAGCGCATGGCGTACAGCCTTTTAAAAAACCAGTCCCGTGGCGCTTGCACAGTATTGGGCCACAGCACAGCCACACACAGTGCCAATGCAGCTCTCCTCAATGGCAGCTTTATCCATGCGTTGGAATATGACGATACGCACATGGCGTCCATCGTGCATGGCAGCTCCGTGCTTGTTCCCTCGGCACTGGCTGCTGCAGAAGAACATCAATTGAGTTTGGGTGAACTGACACGCTTGATCACCATAGGCTGGGAAGTTTTGGTGCGGATTGGCTTGGCTGCGCCCGGAGCGTTTCAACGTCGTGGCTTTCAAGTGACATCGGCAGGCGGCGCTTTGGTGAGCGCACTTCTGTTCGGGCTGGCGGCGCGTGCATCGCGCAGTGAATTGATTTCCGCTCAGGGCATTGCGGGCAGCCAAGCTTCCGGCATTTTTGAATTTTTAAGCGAAGGTGCCACCGTCAAAGCCATGCACCCAGGATGGGCTGCGCACGCTGGCAGCTTGGCAGCCACGCTGGCCAGCGCTGGTTTGACTGGGCCATCCACGGTTTACGAAGGCCGTTTTGGCCTGTACAAGACCCACACCGACGAGCCAGGTGCTGCACAGGCTCTGGGCAAAGCTTTAGACAGTTTGGGTAAACATTGGACCCTGCGTGAGGCTGCCTTTAAGCTTTATCCTTGCTGTCACTACATCCATCCATTTTTGGAATGTGTCGAACAAGTACGCGCTCAGCACTTATCTTTGCAAAGCATCTCACGAATTGAATGCAAAGTGCCGCAAGGCGCTGCGGCCATCATTTGTGAGCCTTGGGACCGCAAGCAATCTCCCAGCATTTTGAATGAAGCGAAGTACAGCTTGCCTTATTGCATGGCACTGGCATTCCTCGATATTCCCATCACCGCGGAGCATTTCCTCGCAGAGCATGTCGATACTCGAGCGGTTGACTTTGCACAGAAGATCAGCTGGATGCCGATGGAAGACGCCGATTTCCCAAACAAATTCCAAGCAGAAATTTGTGTGCACCACAGTGACGGCCAACGTGCATCAATGCGCATTGACCAAGTCAAGGGGAGCGCAGAAAGACCGGCAAGCGTGGAAAACATTCAAGCCAAGTTCATGGCCAACACAGCTGGCCGATTCCAATCGTCAACCCAAAGAGACATCATCGATGTCCTGATGAACGGATCTGTTGATTTACCCGTTGCCAAACTCAGTGCCTTGCTCAATGCAGTCTGATGGCCCCCTGATTGAATTGCCCACACCCACAGAGATGACTGAAGACACTTATTTTTACGACCCGCAAGGTGAGCATGGTCTACCCCACGATCCCTTTAAAGCCATATTGGCGCCGAGAGTGATTGGCTGGATCTCGACCTGCAACGCAGATGGACGCGCCAACTTGGCGCCCTATAGTTTCTTTGGTGGATTTTCAGACAATCCCAAAGTTATTGCCTTTTCGAGCGATGGCTATAAAGACAGTGTCCGAAATATTGAAGAAACCGGGGAGTTCACCTGGAACCTCGCAAGTCGCGCCTTGGCCGAAGCGATGAACCGAAGTTCAGCATCCGTTCCGGCTGAAGTGAATGAATTTGATCTGGCTGGATTAACCCAAATTCCGGGTCGCCATGTCAAAACGCCTCGGGTGGGGGAATCGCCTGCAGCTTTTGAATGCAAGCTCCTTCAGATTTTGCGCTTAGATGATCTGGAGGGCCGACCTATTAACAACTGGATTGCCATTGGCCAAGTGGTAGGCGTTCATATACGGAAAGAGTTTCTGGAAAACGGTATTTTCAATATCAAGTCTGCGCAACCTATTTTGCGTGCAGGCTACAAGGGAGATTACTTCGAATTAGGCAACAAGTTCGAGATGGTTAGACCTGAAAAATAAAGCCACTTCTTTTTTATCTTATTGAGCTTCAAAAAATCATGGGCAAAAATTCAAAAGCCATCCTTCGCGATCGTGTCAATCAACGTAATGGCTTGCTGGTACCGGGCGCCTTCAATGCGTTGAGCGCGCGCATGATTGCTGATCTGGGCTTTGAGGCGGTTTACCTCAGCGGCGCGGGCATGACCAACATGTACTACGGTCTGCCTGACTTGGCGTTCATCAGTTTGCGTGACGTGGTGGAACACACCAGCGCCATTCGTGATGCGGTCGAAATTCCCTTGATCGTAGACATCGACACTGGCTTTGGCAACGCCTTGAATGTGCGCCAAACGGTTCGTGCCCTGGAACGCGCAGGAGCTGATGCTGTTCAAATTGAAGACCAGACATTTCCCAAGCGCTGCGGCCATTTTTCTGGCAAAGATGTGGCGCCTGTTGAGGAAATGATTTCTAAAATCAAGGCCGCCGTTGACGCCAGGCAGGATCAGAACTTTCAAATCATTGCGCGAACAGATGCGCGAGCCAAGTATGGCTTTGAATCGGCCATTGAGCGTGCCCTTCAATTCACGGAGGCTGGTGCTGATATTTTGTTTGTCGAAGCCACTCAAAGCATGGAAGAAGTGAGAGCGCTTACCAAATTATTAGATAAGCCCCAACTCATCAACATCGTGATTGGCGGCAAGACGCCGGCCCTTGATCAAGCCGAATTGGCCGAGTTGGGTTTTGGTGTGGTGCTCTATGCAAACGCAGCGCTTCAAGGCGCCGCATTGGGCATGCAAAAATCTTTAGGCCAACTCAAACAGAAGGGCCGCCTCGACGAAGACCCCTCAGTGGTCGTGACATTCCTTGAGCGCCAGCGCATGGTGAACAAGCCCTACTTTGATGGACTTGAAAAGAAGTACAGCCATTGAAACCTGATGATCCCTGGGCTGCTTTGGCTCGCCCCGCGATCATCAAAGCGATTCAGCGCTTGCCGTCATGGCCGTCCATGTTGCTGGTTTAATGTCAAACCGGACCGGGCAGGAGTTTTTTTAACGAGTGACGTCTGCCTTTAGGGAAAAGCGATTTCCGTGGCAGACGTTCCTTACCCGCAAGCGCATCAAATCTCAGGCTCTAAGCGTGCCCATAGCCCAAGGTTAAATAAGCAAGGGGAGCTTTTTGAGCTCAGCAGATCATTCTCTGACACTGTTTAAATTGATACTAGAGAACTGGCTAAAAATATTTGCGCGGTGGCTGCAAGTTGAAGAGGAGAAAAAATTCGAATTAGATAAAGTTCAATTTTTATGACCAATCGGACTTGGTGCCAGTGGGATCAGCGCAAACAAGAGAGATTAATCGTGAGTCGTATCATGCTTCATGGCTTCTACGCGATTTAATTTCCGCCATGGCTTTTTAAATACTCTGGATTGGTGTTTTGATATTTTTAATCCGTCTATTCGTGTGGAAGAAAATCTGGCCTCGCAGGGATTTTAAGGCAAGTTTTTAATAATATTTAATTACCTAAAGATCAAGAGGCTTCTGTAATTAAATAATATTTAATAAATATGTAGTGGTTTTAATTTATTAAATTTAACCATGAGCGGTTAAAAAATTATCGGCTATATCAATTGGATTCGCTGCGATTAATATAAAGGCAATGATACATGGCTCGGTGCCTGAATTGATCCAATTATGAATAGTGCCTCTTTGCACCACGACATCTCCTTGCTTTAAATGAACGGTGGACCCATCTAAGTCCATATCGATTGAGCCAGACATCACTATCGCGTAGTCAATCGTTTCAGTTCTGTGGTTCCTTGGTGCCACACCCGGATCGTATTGGACAATTCTAAAGACCGTATCATCTTTCTTGAGTACTGAAACATCTCTTGAGTTTCCATTGGATGGATCTGTATTGTCCACAGGAAATTGGCCGGTTGACCAGATGACACAACTTTGGTGCAAAGGCCGTCTTGAGATAATGTTACTGCAGATTTCATCGTGCTTTACGATGGCTTTGCCATTTTGGTCATGACCGGTGACTACGCGTCGTATCTTCATTAATTGATGCCTTTTAAAAATTAAATAATGACAGATGAATTCCTCAGTGAAAGGAAATTAATATTTATGGTATTTAATAAAAGATAATTATGTTCAATAATTGAAAATTGAATTTTAAAAATTACAGATTTTCTTTTTATTTAATTTTATAAATGGTGACGACTCTTCTTCGTATTTCGAAATGTATTAAAAATAGCTTTCATGAATTAATATCGGATTGTTAATTTATCCGGGATAATTTTAGATTTTCGAAATTCTACTTTTATTTATTAATTCTAGGATTCTGACAGGGGATACCGGAGCCTCATTGATGCGCACATCGAACTCTATAAGTGCATTTTCTATGGCCGAGATGATCACCGCCGCAACCGGAATAATGCCGGTCTCACCAATGCCTTTCACGCCCAATGGGTTGGTGGGTGACGGACTTTCTATAAAAAATATTTCGAGTTTCGGTATTTCCGTTGCGAATGGAATGAGATAGTCTGCAAATGTTGTGCTGATTGGTTGACCGGTTTCATCGTAAATCATCTTTTCAAACAAGGCGTTGCCTATACCGTGCGCGATTCCGCCATGAACTTGCCCCTCTGCTATCAGGGGGTTGATCAAAGTTCCGCTGTCGTGAACCGCGACATAGCGTGTTATCAAGACTTGGCCGGTTTGCGGGTCAACCTCTACTTCGCATGCATGGCATGAATTAGCGTGAGCTTGTGCGTCGAGCTGGTAGTTGAAGGCAGCTTCAAGCCCGGGCGTTACACCTTTTGGCATGGAGTAGCCAGGCGCACCTTTAAGTGACTTTGCGATGTTGGCAAGGGCTATGCCATGCCCGGGAACGCCGTTGACCTCAACACGTCCGTTGCGCAACACCAGGTCATCGATGCTTGCTTCAAGAATCAATGCTGCCGTTTTTAGGGCTTTTTCACGAACCTCGCGTGCGGCTTCAAACACAGCATTTCCCGCCATCACTGCTTGCCGACTTGCGAATCCACCCATTCCCAATGGAATATGGCCCGTATCGCCAGTGGTGACATCAACTGATTCAACATCCAGGCCGAGCTGCTCAGCGCATAGCTGTGCAAGCGAGGTCGCTAGACCTTGGCCCATCGCCATGGCCCCGGTGTATACCGTCACGCGCCCGGTTGGGGATACACGAACCAACGCGGACTCAAACGGCCCGCGACTGGTGCCCTTGACGCAGTTGGCCACGCCGTTGCCTATAAAGCGGCCAGCGACTCGTGCTGCAGCTTTTCGAGTCTGAAAACCTGCATAGTCAATCACATCCAATGCTTTTTTCTGGCAAGCTTGGTAGTCGCCGCTGTCAATGATTGATGGCACGCCTGCTCTGCTGCGCAAACCTTTGGCGTAAGGCATTTTTTCTTTCGGGATCAGGTTTCGCTGGCGAACCTCGGCCCGGTCAAGGTGCAACTCACGCGCAATTCTGTCAAGCAAGCGGTCCATCACAAAGGCTGCCTGCGGATAACCCGCTCCCCGGACTGGAATCACCGGCGTTTTGTTTGTCTGGCAGGCGAAAACATCCATCTCATAGGTTGGGACGATGTAAGGCCCTGAAATCGACGATGCAGCGTTGTACGCGAGATTGATGCCTTGGGGCGTATAAGCCCCTTGATCGTGCAAAAGTTTGCCACGAATGCCCTGGAGTCGGCCATCTTTAGATACGGCAACATCGACATACCAGTATTGGTCTCGTTCTTGGATCGCACTCAGGAAATGCTCCATACGATCTTCCACCCATTTGATCGGGCGACCTAATTTTTTGGCGGCGGCAGGTACCGCTATTTCCTCGGGGTAAACCAAATACTTGGCACCAAAACCACCGCCGACATCGGGGGCAATCACGCGAACGAAATGTTGATCCATCCCAAGCATATCGGCCAGTGTATGCATTAGCTCATGTGACATCTGAGTGGATGACCAGACCGTCAGTTCATCTGTTTCACACTCATAGCGGGCAAGAATTCCTCGGCCTTCGATTGGGTGAGCAGCGCCTCGGTGTACAAAAATTTCTTCATGAAACACATGGTCGGCATTGTCAAAGGCTTGAGTTACTTCCCCATATCCCATCCGGACGTGTTCGGCGATGTTGGAGATTGCTTCGGTACGTACCTTTGGTGCGGCTGGATCAAGGGCTTTTCGGCAATCAACTATTGCTTCAAGTGGCTCGTAGCTCACATTCACCATGGCCGCAGCATCTTCTGCGATGTAGCGTGATTCGGCAATCACCATAACAATGGCCTCGCCAACAAATGCCACCTCTTTGTACGCCAACACAAACGGGGTGATGTTGGACTGGAGAGTCGTGGACGGAAAACCCAGAGGCATGCGTAGCTTCGTCAATTCCTTGGAAATATCCTCAGCCGTAAATACCGCGACAACCCCGGAAAGTTGCTTGGCAGCAGCGCAATCGATGGCGATAATTTTGGCGTGGGCGTGCGGACTGCGTACAAATGCGGCCTGAAGCTCCCCGTCCAATTTAATATCATTTAAGTAGCGTCCTTGACCACGCAGCAAAGCGGGATCTTCGATACGCCTGGCTTTTGTGCCAACGAGCCGGCGGACCGAAGCAGTTGTAGGGGCGTTCAACGTCGGCCTCCATTACGTATGCTTGCTGCGGCATCAAGTGCAGCTGCGACAATGTTCTGGTATCCGGTGCAACGACACAAATGGCCCGACAGCACAAGACGGATTTCTTGTTCTGTTGGCTCCATGTCTGTTCGAAGTAGCTCAGTCAGAGACATCAGGATGCCGGGCGTACAAAACCCGCATTGCAAGCCATGCCTGTCCCAAAAGGCCTGCTGTAAGGGATGGAGACCATCTCCACCGGGCTCGTCATTTGCCAGGTTTTCAACGGTTTCGATATTCAAACCGTCGGCTTGTACGGCTAGCATCAAACAACTTCTGGCTGTTTGTCCGTCAAGCAAAACCGTACAAGCGCCACAAACGCCATGTTCACACCCTGCATGAGTTCCCGTTAATGAAAGATCTTCACGGAGAAAATCAACCAAAAGTTTGCGCTGGGAGACCTTGCAAGAAAACTCACGACCATTTACTGTGAGATTCACGGTCTGTTTATTGACGTCAGAATTGAATGCGGTCATTGATGAGGCGCCTCCGCCCGTGAAAGAGCTGTTGGTAGTACTCGGCTCACAAGGGTCCTTGCGAGTTGTTGGCGATACCATTTAGGAATCTGAGGGTCATCCAACGCATCGATGTCTTGACATAAAACTGAAGCCGCATCAACGTCTGCAGGCTCGACTTTCGTTCCTAGAAGTCTTTCTTCTGCCGCTTTAATTCGTATGGGCATTGCGGCCACGCCACCTAGCGTCAGTGACACCCGACTGGCACAGCCTGTTTTGTCAAGCTCTATCAGTGCCGAGGCTGAGACGATGGCATAGTCCCCGTGTCTACGTGCGAACTCAGTGAATGCCCAGCCGTGTCCAAAAGCCCAAGGCTTGAACCGAATCGCGGTTAGTAATTCATTGGGCATCAGGACGTTTGTCATTAAAGTCGAGCCAAACTCGAGCATTGGAATGGACCGAAGTCCATGAGGACCCACTATTTCAAGCTGTGCGTCCATCGCGACCGCAATTGAGGGTTGTTCGGCTGACGGATCCAAATGGCAAATGCTGCCACCAATCGTGCCTCTATTCCGAGTTTGTCGGTGGCCCGTCCAAGTGATTGCATCTGCAAGCAACGGAAGCCGCTCATGGACTGTGGCTGAAAACTCTATGTCGCGCTGGCGAGTCATCGCGCCGATGACAACTTCTCCGTTGCGTTCCCTGATGCCGTCTAGTCCGTGAACCCTGTTCAAATCAATCAGGTTCGCTGGTGTCACTATTCGCATATTCAACATCGGCATCAAAGATTGCCCACCAGCCAGCAACTTTGAATCTGGGTATTTTTTTAAAATTGAAATGACCTCGTCAATCGTTTTCGGACAGTGATAAGTAAATCGATCTGGTTTCATGTTTTAAGCGTCAAGGTCATTAAAATTTCCATCATCATTTCAAAGACATGGATGATAAAAAATTATAAAATTTGTCCACCTATAATTAATTTCGCTGCTCTGATGGGTTGAAAATAAGAGATATTATTATTTTATATATTTATGCCAGGATTAAATTTAATAAATATAAAATACTTCTGGGTTATTGCTTTGAAAAATTTTAATAAATTAATTTAATTTTTTATCGCGTATAAAAATCTATTAAATATTTTAATAATTTTATTATAAATTATATTTTTATCTAATCAATATAATCATCCGCGTAAAAAAGAAAAATAGACCGAAACCAGGCAGAAGGTGGTGCCGATTACCCACCACGCGGGATGTACCAGCTCTCTCAATCGCGTAGTTGCTTGCGAATCAGTTTTTCGATTAGAGAAATTAACTTGTTCTGTCACTGAGGCTATCGGGAGCCAAACAACTACCGGTACAAGCTGGCCGGCTTGTGCAGGCTGGCCGTTTAATAAAAAGGGAACAGTAGGTTCATCGGTTTTGAGAGGCTCCGTTTCAGAGTCATCTTTCTTCAATGAATGAGGTGTAGATTGAAGCTCTGGTGGCACTGGCGGCGTAGCTACTGTTGAAGGTGAATAAGTCAACATACTGTCAGAAAATTTTGCAAAAAAATCCTCAGCTGTACTTTTTACAATTCCACCTAGCAGTCTTGAACCAACTTGAGCTAGCTTGCCTCCAATATTAAAAGAAGCACTATAGATAAGTAGGGTTGAGCCTTGTCTATCTTCTAGCAAGACTCTGGCTGTTCCCTTTACAAATCCGGCCGGACCACCCGTCCCCTCAAATCCTAGCGAATATGAAGTTTGCGGAACGATATCTGTCAACGCTAAATTACCTTTAAATTTCGCCTTAATAGGTCCGACAGACGCCACGATTTCAGCACTAAATTCTGATTCGCTTGTTGCCTCAAGCGAGTGACATCCGTGGATACAAGATTTTAAAATGGTAGGATCATTTAATCCCTGCCAGACCAGTCCAATTGGACTAGAAATTAACTGCTCGCCCTTTATTTCCATTTTAATTTCCAGTAGTTAATTTAGTCGAATGAAGCAGAAAAATAATTTTTAATTAATTCCCATGTGTAAATAAAAAACATGAAAATGCAATAAATTACTCCTGTTTAATACCAGCGGTTTTCGCGACTTTTTGAAAAATATCGAGATCTGAGCGAAGCAGGTCTGCTGAATCCACAGATGACTTTGAAAAAACATCAAACCCAGCAGAAAAGAGCTTTTTCTGAATGTCTGGCTCGCTAAGTATCTTGCGTATATCTGCTTCCATCTTCGCGATCAAAATTTTGGGAGTCGCCGACGACACGGCGAATCCGTAATAATTTTCGACAGCGAAACTCTTCAATTCCGGGATGCCCGATTCGGCAAATGTCGGAACTTCTGGCGCATTTGGCGAGCGCTTTAAACTGGTAACTCCCAAGGCGCGGAGCTGACCATTTCGGACAAATGGAAGCGCAGGCGGCATAGTCACTGCCACTGCCCGGAGTTGACCGCCGACAGCCTCTCCTACAGCTTGTGCGCAGCGATGAGGGATGTGCAATGCCGCTGTCTTCGTAAGGTACTTAAATAGCTCCATACTAAAGTGATGAGTCGTTGCCATACCGCAACTCGCATAATCCATTTTTTCAGGATTCGCTCGCAAAAGCTCAACAAACTCTTTCAGATCTTTTGCTTTTACTGACGGGTTGACCGCCAGCATGATTGGTGAAGTGGTTGATAGGGCAACTGGTGTAAAGTCCTTCAGCAGGTCAAATGTCAGTTTATCAAGCATGGCGGCATTACCAACGTGCGACGCAGTTAGCAAAAGTATGGTGTAGCCGTCCGCTGGTGATCTAAGGACATAGTCTGCACCAACGTTACCGCCGCCGCCTAGACGGTTTTCGACAAGCACCGGCTGTTTCCAAACTTCGGCCAGTCGGGTGCTGATGATCCGAGCGGTAAGGTCGGCGCCGCCACCTGGCGGAAAGGTCACGATAACTTTGACTGGTTTGTTAGGGTAGTCTTGCGCGATGGCTGTTCCAAGGGTCAAAAAAAATGTTAAAAAAACAATTGAGTTTTGTATGAAGCGTAGAAAATACATGGGACTTCCTTCTTTGCAATGAATTTTGAAAAAATTTCTTAAATTAAAGAGATGTAAACTATAAAAAAATTTATTTTATCTGATATTCGATTTATATAACAATTTTCTTCTAAAATAAAAAATCTCATTAAAATGAAAAATAAAATATTAAAAGAATTGCCGAAAATTGTAAAAGGTAGGCGTGAAAGCTCTGAAAAAACCAAAAAAATAATTATCGATGCTGCGGTTTCTGAATTCGCTTTAAAAGGTTACGATGGAAGCAGAGTAGATGAAATTTCTGCTCGAGCTGGGATTAATAAAAATTTGCTCTATCATCATTTTGGGAGTAAAGATGAATTATTTACCGCGGTATTATTTCACACCTATGAATCGATCCGCCTGCGCCAAAAAGATTTCCAAATTCGAGAGATGGATCCGGTGGATGGGATGTATCGCCTTGTTGTTTTTACTGGGAAGACCTGGGTTAAATTTCCAGAATATCAACGAATTCTTTCTAGTGAAAATTTGAATCAAGGAAGACATATCGTAAAGCAGCCAAGTATTGGTGAGATGTACAACCCCTTGCTTGAAACCATATGTATATTGCTAGCACGTGGGGCTGAGAAGAAATTATTTAAGTCGGATATCGATCCAATCGATTTATACATCTCCATAACATCTCTTACAGCGCATTATGTCAGCAATAGATATACTTTCGAAGCAATTTTCGACCGAAAAATGATGACCCGACAGCGAGTTGATAGGCGACTGGAGCATGCTGCAGAAATGATATTAAGTTATATTAAAAAATAATTTACAGCGCACTATATTGACGTCACTTGATGAAGAATTATTCAATTAAAAATAAGATTTAAGTTAAATTGACTAACTATCTCATAAAGATTTTCGCAACTTGTAAAAATTAAATAAAAATAAATCGATGTACATTTACTGTGAGTAAGCTGGAGGAAAAATAATTTTTTCAGCTTGGACGTTCATATAAAAGATATCATTCGCTATATTTTTGTGAGATCAAGCGACGAGGTTGCAAAAAGTGACTCGGGGTTGACTTTGACAGCTGATAAACCCTGTTCGAAGTGATAGCGAGTAAATGTTTCGAGTACATGCTTATTTTGCTCGTAACCATAACTCCAATAGTCTTCGCCCATCAAGTCTTTGGCAGCTTCAAATTCTGCAACGCCCCAAGGCAGACTGGCGAAAAGATGTCCGATCTGGCCGAGCTCGTACATTGCAAGTTTTTTTGCTTCAATAAATGACTTGAAAACGCTAACCGGTAGCCAGGGATGTTGTTTAACCAAGGACTTCCTAATGCCGATAACATGCATCGTCGGAAATATAGATGTACGCTGAAAATAGTCAGCCTCCGTATCGCGGTAGTTTGGAAAGAGTCGGGCTACATTCGGCTCTTTTCTAAGGAAACAGGATGGAGCTCGCGCACTGATCACCGCATCTAATTCGCCAGAAGCAAGCATCCCTGACAGCGTTTTTCCGTCAGCGATTTGTTGAAGATCAATGTCTTGAGGCAGTTTTAAGGGCGCCCTTTCGCCCCTGCCGGCCTCTTCTACTCCACCGCGTCGCCAGTGAACGTGCGCAGGTCGCAGACCGAAGTCGTCCTCAAGAATGCCTCGAATCCACACATTGGCGGTGATCTGGTATTCGGGTAATCCTACCTTTTTGCCAGATAGGTCTGCAGGTGTTTGAATACCCCGATCAGTCCGAATGTACACACCGGAATGACGAAACAAGCGCGACACGAATGCCGGGATCGCCACGTACTCGCTTTCACCGCGTGAAGTCATCATCGTATGACTACTTAAGGATAACTCAGTGATATCAAACTCTTGATACTTGAACGCGCGATGAAATGCTTCTTCAGGCTCGATCGCAACACCGACAATGTTGCAGCCTTCGATTGGGGCGCGTCCGTCAAGTACCGCCCGGGTTCTATCGTAATCACACACCCCTAAACTCAATGTCAGTTTACTCATGTTTTTCCTAAGGAATAAATATTAGTTATTCAGCAAGACTTTCGGTCTCACAATCTTTAATAAAGGCCAAAATCTCTCGGCCTAATTGATCATCTGCCGTATTAATATGAGCAATAATCGAAGTATGGTTATGCTTTCGCGCAAAGACCATTCGGGGTGCTTTACGTTTGGCAAGGCTCAATCTGTAAGCAAGCTCGAGGCAATATATATCAATGAGTGGATTCTCAAATTCTGCAAAAGCAACCATGGTAGGCACACTTTCAGAAGTCACATGAGAAACCGGCGAAATATTCTCGAATAAGCTGGAATCACTACCGTAGTAAGCCTCAACTTTGCGCGCGTTTGGATTTTCTGGACTGTTGTCAGCGCGGACCCTACCGCTTACGACAACCAAACCCCGCAGTTGTGATGCTTTAGATGATGAACGGTGACAGTTATAAGCGTAGCTAGCGGCATGGGCTGCACCCGCCGAGTGGCCTATCAAATAAATGCTGGCAGGCGAACCACCAAAGTCGCTGACGTGATCGCGTACCCAAGCGATGGCTTTTTCTACGTCTTGAGTACCCGCTGGATACGGATGCTTTGGCGCAAGACGGTATTCCATGTTGATGCCTACACAACCATGGCGTGCAAAATAATACAAAACATTCGAATAAATTTCATCGCTGCGATCGCGATGGCCATCGACAAAGGCGCCGCCATGCACAAACACGACGACTGGTTTGCTTGAACTTCTATCCGACGTAAAAACGTCAAGCAATTGACGTTCGTCAGACCCATATGCCAAGCCTCGCGTCACCTCAACTCCAGTTTTTGGGCATTGTGCAAGCAGAGGCGTAAAGTGATCGACCATCTTTCGCACATTGCCTGGTACATCCTGAGCCCACACAGGGCCAACAACACTAAGCAAGTGGCTCAAAGATTGAGGAATCTCTATTTCCCGCTGCATGGATCAAGCTCCAGGACGTATGCCGATGAATTTCACCTGTGACAACTCTTCGATGGCGTAGCGTACCCCTTCGCGTCCATGTCCAGACTCCTTCACCCCACCAAATGGGTAGTTGTCCAGTCTGAATCGACTTGCCTCGTTAATCCAGAGTGATCCGACATCAAAGTGATCGGCGAAACGGAATGCTTTTGCCAGATCGCGCGTGAACACGGACCCTTGGAGTCCAAAAGGAGTGTCGTTGGCCAAGGCCAAGGCCTCATCGACAGTGCTGGCACGTTGCACCACCACCAACGGGCCAAAAATCTCATCCCGCCAAATGCTTGCGGAAAGGGGAACGTCTACCAAAATCCCAGGACTAACGATACAGTTTTGTTGATGTGGTTCAAGTGCAAAACGACCCCCGACCGCAATCGAGCTTCTAGCAACATCCATGACTCGATTGGCCTGTGCAAGTGAGACCATTGGCCCCAAATCTGTTTTAGGGTCCTGGGGATCATCGCACTTGAGCGCTCTCGCTGATTGCACAAAGTGCTCAAGAAATTCGTCATAGACTGAAGACATCACAATAACGCGTTGGGCCGATACGCATTGTTGGCCACTTGCCTCAAAAGCAGCCGCTGCAATCCGATGGGCCGCATCTTTCAGGTCAGCGTCATCAAGCACCACGTTCGCAGAGTTGGAGCCCAATTCCGCTACGAACTTTTTGGATCCGGCTGCTCTACTAAGCGCTGTTCCGGCCGCTGTGCCTCCAGTGAAAGTGATTGCCGCTACTTTGGGGCTTGCAACCAACGCGATTGCGGGTGCACGGTCGCCTACAACTACATTTAGAAGTCCCTTAGGTAAGCCCGTAGCAACCATGATTCGGGCAATCGCTAAAGCCACACGCGCTCCAGCAGGGTGTGGCTTGACGACGACTGCATTGCCCACCACAAGCGCCGGCGCGACCTTTTGAATCATCAAATTGATCGGCGCGTTAAAAGGAGTGATGGCAGCAACGACCCCGAAGGGTATCCTGCGTGTAAAGCCGAAATGTCCGACTCCAGCAGAACTCACGTCGAGAGGTAAAACCTCCCCGCACAGAGTTTGCATTTGAACCGCCACAGAACGCATAAATTGAACCGCGCGATTAACCTCAAAGGTTGCGGCGCGGCGTGGTTTGCCCACATCACTGATGATCAAACCAATCAATTCTTCAGCGTTAGTCTCAATTCCTGTTGCAGCCTGATTCAACCAGCTGATTCGTCTCTCAGATGATTCGGACTTGTTGTCAAGATAGGCCTGCCAAGCGTCGTTCACCGCTTCGGTGACTAGCGCCTGTGTTGCTTCGACGGCATGTCCGACTGCTAATAAATCAATCGGTGACACTAGCGGCGTCTCAATACCTTCGTGGACAACATTCACGCCATGGATAAAGCTACGTATTTGGTTCATGCGGACCTTTTTAATACAGCATAAGCTGCCGGGCTAAATTGGTCACAATGATTGACTGTTTAGTCAATCTAGTCAATAGCTGTCAAAAAATAAAAAATAATTCTGGTTGACCAAATAGTTAACTTCAGCATAGAATTTTTGAAGAACCATTCGTTCCAGCACAACAGTGCTCCAAAGTTTTCAGGAGATAAATAGCCGCTATGGCTCGGAGCCTGGATCCGAGTCTGTTGAGGGTGGTGAACGTAGTTGATTTACAGGGGTTGGTTCAAATATGGTCGGGCCCAGGATTTGCAGGATTTCGTAAAGGCTGTGATGTTCAAGGTACAGGCGTTTCTTCGTCATCGCGATCAGGACATGGGTGTAAACCGCGACTCCAACTTGACTCTTCACGGTGTTCTTGCTGGAGCCCGCAAAGGCACTGGTTCGCCGGTGCAGCTTGATCCATTTGAAGAACAAATCGACCATCCAAGCTTGCGGGTACAGAGCGGCCATGCGTGCTGGCTTCGGGGTGAAGTTATCGGTCAAAAACGTCACGCGCTTGCCGGTTTCGCCGTTGACCACCCGTCGCAAGGCGATCAGGTGGTCCTTGCTGGAGTTCTGAACCCTGAGGACGCCGATTTAATCGCAGATGGCGCTGGTGGGGTTGTGGTGCCCGAGACTGGGCAAGCGTCGACTCAACTCAGTAATGTTCTTGGCATGCGCCATGAAGCAGGACTGCCCCTATGAATCACTTCGCGTGTTTTCAAGTCAATGTAACCCCGCTACGTCCGGTGCAGCGACTGACGCAAGCCGATAGTAACCGCGTAGAGCCCGATGATCGCAGCGTCCATGTCAACGCCCAAAGGTTCCTTGGCTTACGGGGGGCTGGTCATACCAATCCGGTGTTCAGCAAAGTCGGCGTAGATTCGCAGTGGAAGGGTGGCATCTGCATTGACCAATTTGTGACGCCAAATCGTAGCGAGCCGAAAACGAAAACCTATGTCTTGCAGCCGATCGGATTGGGCAGGCAAGTCGACTTCGATACCGCGCATGGATTTCCGGTAGATCAGCTGCGCAAGTGCCGCGGCGAAGAACTGGTCCATCCGCGAGAAGGCTTTCATCCTGTGGCTGCAACGACGCCTAGTGATATACCTTCGAAAAGTGGTCATGGGCAAATAGGTCATGAGCGGAGAAAACACGAGCTTGCCTCGCTGAAGGCCTGCCCTTCGCGCCGTCGCGTTAAAGGCCAGAAGTCTGACGCGCGACGTTCGAATCGGGACCAGACTGTGACGCGACATGCTGCAAGCAAATCATCAACTGACCATGTCCTCATGTGAGAACGTTGGGACACGACTGATTCAATCTTTGAGTTGAATATTGATTTTTTAATTATGGAAGACAAAAAATGACTTCATCTAGGCATCCCCGTCCACCGGAGCTCACCAATTCATCATTGGAAGAAATCGAGCTGAATTACATAGCCAAATTTTCGAATCGTGTTCCAGACTGGCAGGCATTTGAGGATGCCAAAATTGACGGTTATCGGCGGGCACAGCACAGATTCATCGGTGCAGGCGGCTCAGGTAAAGTCAATGACACATCGGTCATCCCTGCTCGAGGTTTTACCTTGAGCATCATGTTCGTCCCGCCCAACCAAGGCAATGCCGCTCATACCCATGAAGTCGAGGAGGTCTTTTTCGTTTTGCAAGGTTTTCTTGATGTCTTCCTGCAGTCCGAATCGGGCGAAAAACGTTGGTCTCGCTTGGGGCCTTGGGAGTGTATTTCATGCCCACCCGGTGTTATTCATGGCTATGAAAACCGAAGCTTAGAGCCGGTCTATTTTCAGGTCATGCTCGGTAGAGCCAAACCGGAATTGATGGGTTATGCCGACAACGATTTGTATGTGCGTCGGGCCGGCCACTTGGAGTGAGGTGAGGTCCCTTGGTCAAGGGGCAACGACTTTGCAACAATGCGACTGCAATTATGTTCAGCATGAAAAGGCACCGCCTAATTTAAAAAGATTTCTGCGATAACTAAAATTACCTTTAGTTAATTGCATTATAAAAATATCGTTAATATAAAACGTAGTAAACGAAAATTATTAGATTAAAGGTTTTGAAAATAATGCTTACTGCTAATAAATTATCAGAATTATCGTCTAAAAAAATATCACTTATAAGTGTAATCAGCACAGTTGCAGTTATTCTAAGCACCGCGTCTCCCATAGCCTCTTCCCAGAGTGCCAATGAAGGTTATGGAGCTAAACCACTGCGTATCCTTGTTCCCTTTCCAACGGGAGGTACGGCTGATGTACTTGCGCGTATTATTGGTCAGCAGATCACTGAAACCACGGGGCAGCCGGTGATTGTTGACAACCGGGCAGGCGCTGGCGGCACCATTGGCATGGATGTGGCTAAACGCAGTCCTGCAGATGGATATAATTTTGTCTTAATAAGCAATAGTCAAGCGGGGAGTCAAGTTCTTTATCCGAAGTTGAATCATGATATTACCAAGGACTTTACGCCAATAAATTTAATAGCATCGTCTCCAATGATGATTGCTGCGCATCCAGCACTCGGTTTAAAAACATTGAGCGAAGTCATTACACGTGCAGAAAATAACCCAGGGAAACTGTCATACGCCTCGTGCGGCGTTGGGACCGCCCATCACCTGGCCATGGAGAAGCTAAAGTTCGATGCGCGAATTAATATTGCCCACGTTTCTTATCGTGGTTGCTCCCCAGCCGTGGCAGATGCACTGGCAGGTCACATTAATCTCGTTATCGCATCATCGCCTCTCATCTTGCCGCAGGTAGCAAGTGGCAAGTTTGTTGCACTGGCCGTTACCAACGACAAGAGGTCTACTTTGGCCCGTGAGATACCTACGGTCGGGGAAAGCGGAGTCCCAGCCTTGAAACTGTTTTCAATGGATAACTGGTACGGATTTATGGCGCCTATTGGAACTCCGACAGAGGCGGTTAAGAGGCTGGATAATGAAGTTCGTAAAATTATGAATAACCCAACAATAATTCAGCGGCTTGCTTTGGTAGGTATTGAGCCAAAATCTGGAAACGCAGACCAGATGATGTTATTATTGAAGTCAGATTTAGCTCAATTTAAATCTGTTGTCGATTATGCGAAAATTACTGCCGAGTAAAATTTAATTTAACATTTTATTCATTAAATGAGCAAAAGAAGAAATTAAAAATGCATTTATTAAAATTAAATTTATTGACTTTTATAGCTATTTTTTTTGCTGGCACTGCCTCGGCGCAGAATTATCCTGACAAACCAATTAAGCTTATCGTTACATCATCAGCAGGTGCTTCTTCTGATATCCTCGCAAGGACGATAGCTAACCAAATTAGTAAATCGATGGGTGTTGCAGTTGTTGTCGAAAATCGACCTGGTGCCGGAGGAAATGTGGCCGGAGCTTACGTGAAGGGTCAACCGGCCGACGGGTATACGATCATGCTTGCTTCTGTTAGTTCACATGCTATTAATACATCTCTGTATGAAAAGATGCCATACGACCCGATAAAGGATTTTACGCCGATTATCGCGCTGGCCTCGAACCCTAATGCACTGGTAGTTTCCGCGTCATCTGGTGTCACCTCAGTTGGGCAGTTAATTTCATATATTCGAGCGAACCCGAATGGCAGTAGTTTCAGCTCTGGTGGCTCGGGGACATCGCAACACCTGAGTGCCGAAATTTTCCAATCGATGGCTAAACTCAATATGCTGCACGTGCCTTACAAAGGATCGCCTGAGGCATTGATGTCAGTAGCGAAAGGAGAAACCTTAATGATGTTTCCCAACATTCCTAACGCGATCTCTCTGGCCAAGTCCGGATCAATTCGAATGCTAGCCGTTACGTCTGCACGTCGCCTTCCCTGGTTGCCCGACGTTCCCACTGTCGCTGAAAACGGTTTGCCAGGTTTTGAGGCGACAGCTTGGTTCGGATTGGTGGCTCCGAGCGGCACACCGGCCGCAATAGTTGACAAGATCAACTATGAATCAGAAAAGGCTCTGCATGCGCCTGAAGTATCAAAGATGTTGGTTAGCCAAGGCTTCGACGTTATGGGCGGGAGCCGGATGGACTTTCGTAATTTTATGATCGCCGAGATTGAAAAGTGGCACAAAGTTGTTGTCTCATCAGGCGCAAAGGTTAACTGAAGCTGATTTAGACCCGAATAATCTCTTTCGTCCGAATATTTATCGAGGTCTATTTTTAGTCCCAGACTTCTCTCTAAATTAGTGTGTCAGAAATTGGAACGCTGTTTGGTTGGGCTGGCTTCGTTTCGATGGGTGAAGTCAGCCAAGGGTCTTTGTCTTGTCCTATGGAGCCTTGACGTGCCAAGCAGTCTAGGTGCGCTTCATGCTCTTCGTGAGTTGAGGCCAGAGCTCATGTGAACCTGCTATCCATCAGCCGATTCATAGCAGCTTTGAGTTGATCGACGACTGATGCAGGCCAACGGCACATCAATCTTCGACAGCGGACTGGGTTATCAGTCCTTCAACTCTCGCTCACCGTTATCGGCGGTCAGTCGAAATCTGTTTAGTTGGGGCATTTCTTTGCTCTGAATCTCAAAGACGCTCAATGGGATTTTTGATGAATGATTGACTGTTCATCAAACACTTGACCATTGACCGCGCGTTGTTTAGCGGGAAGGAGCAATCATCGGCGCCTGTAGGCGCTGCAGGGCTGACCCGTCCAGCGTTTAAATGCGCGCTGAAATGTTGGACTGTCGCAGAATCCGAGATCGTTGGCCAATTGCACCAGCGACACTTTAGAAGATGACAGTCGGGAGATCGCCAAGTCGCGCCTCAGATCGTCCTTGAGCCATTGCAAGGAGGTGTGTTCTGATGTCAGGTGTCTTTGCAGGCTAGAGGGTGATGTATGGAGCTTTTCGGCAAGCTCTTCCAGAGTGAGCCATTGGGGGTAACTGCGCATCAGGCAATTGCGGACCTTTTGTCCGACAAGTCCAAAGTGGCGCGGTGGCGCGATGATTTGTGTGTAAGCATCGGTCAGAAAGGTACGCAGAGCTGGCTCGTCTCTGCTCACCGGGGTTTCCAATTCTGAAATGTCAAACCAGAAGCCGAATGCACTCTGCTCATAATGCCGAGGAGCCGGAAAAACGAGCTGGTACATGTCGTCATTGGCGGGTTGGGCGTAAGTGAAGTCAAAGTGGCGGATCTGTAGCGGTGAGTTCAACAGCCATGCCGACAGACGCCAGAGGACGCGAACCATGGTGTTTTGCGCAAAAACCGGTATGTCACGACCCTGCTCGGCAGGCAGCATGTGCAAGCCTGCCTCGTGGCTGTTGGTTTGCAATGAAAAAACGATGTCGTCCTGCAGCAGATTAAGCGCCGAACTCATGCGCTTCAGGGCACGCCGGAGATCGTGCGCAGAAAGTCCCTCGCGAGCGGTCAGCGCGAAGCTGCCTGGTTTGAAGGGCCGCGAAAAAAGACCGAGGCATTCGTCCTTCAGGTCGCGCACCAAGGCATAAAAAAGGGCGGCGTATTGCATGGGTGCGATCCCCGGGTCACCCGGCGTATGAAGGGCCTTGGGATCGACCCCGACCTGACGTAAATAGCCATCGACATCGATATCCCGGCCCTCCAAGCCAGAAAGCAGTCCGATCACGAAAACAGGAGCAATATAGCCCTCGGTGTTTTCCCGATGTTTGATGGATTTGAGGTCTTTTACCATTGTCTTGGGGCGTCAAGCCATCGCGATGCGGTCGGCGCTAGTCTAGCATCGGACCCATGGCTGGCATGAAAAAAGTGCAGCCTGTGATCCATCAAGCGCAAAGGAATGAGCATGAAAAATGATGTGTATGTGGCGGGGGTCGGCATGGTGCCGTTCACCAAGCCCGGTGCCAGTGAGCCTTATCCGCAAATGGCGTCCAAGGCTGTGAAAGCTGCCCTGGCCGATGCTGGACTGGATTACGCCAAAGTTCAGCAAGCCTACGTGGGCTACGTCTACGCAGACTCCACTGCTGGTCAACGCGCTTTGTACGAGGTCGGTATGACCGGCATCCCCGTGGTCAACGTGAACAACAACTGTTCCACTGGGTCAACTGCGCTGTTCCTGGCGCGTCAGGCCGTGATGAGCGGTGCTGCAGATTGCGTGCTGGCCTTGGGCTTTGAGCAAATGAACCCAGGCGCTTTGGGGACGGTCTTCACCGACCGGCCGAGCCCCTTCCAGCACTTTGACGATGCCACGCAGGCGCTGGTCGGTCGCAGTGAAATTCCCTTGGCCTTGCGTTATTTCGGCGGCGCCGGTTTGGCCCATATGGAAGAGTTTGGCACCCCGATGAACACATTTGCCAAGATCCGGGCCAAGGCCAGTCGCCATGCATCGAACAATCCCCTGGCACTGTTTCGAACCGTGGTCACGGAAGAAGAGGTGATGAACGCGCCGGTCATGTGGCCCGGTGTCATGACACGCCTGATGGCCTGCCCGCCCACTTGTGGCGCGGCGGCTGCCATCGTGTGCTCTGAGGCTTTTGCAAAGCGGCATGGCCTGAGCACGGCTGTGCGCATCCGGGCTCAGGCCATGACCACCGACACGCCTGCGACTTTCGAGTCCCGCGACATGCGTGAAGTGGTCGGCTCGAGCATGGCCAAAGCCTGCGCCGAAAAAGTCTATGCAGAAGCAGGCATTGGCCCCAAGGATATTCAGGTGGTTGAGCTGCATGACTGCTTTGCGCACAACGAATTGTTGACCTACGAGGCGCTCGGTCTGTGTGAGCGGGGTGGGGCGCAAAAATTTGTGGAAGACGGCGATAACACCTACGGCGGTCAGATCGTTACCAACCCATCAGGTGGCTTGCTGTCCAAAGGCCATCCCCTGGGGGCAACGGGGCTGGCCCAATGCACCGAACTGGTTCAGCAACTCCGAGGCCAGGCAGACAAACGACAGGTTGAAGGCGCTCGTATCGCACTGCAACATAACCTTGGCTTGGGTGGTGCCTGTGTGGTCACTCTGTATGAAAAGATGCCAGCATGATCGACAAGAAATTCATTGGCTACCAGCTCAAGCCATCCAGCCTCTACATCGACCGCACGCGCCTTCAGTTTTTTGCCAAGGCCATTGGAGAGCAAGATCCCGTGTACGTTGATCCGGCCTCAGCGAAGGCCGCAGGCTACCCGGACCTGCCGGCGCCCCCCACCTTTATGTTCACTGCCGAGCTTGACAGCGGCGCAAATGAGCAGCTCCTGAGTGATCTGGATATTCCCTTGACCAAACTCTTGCACGGTGAGCAATCGTTTCGTTACTTCAAGCCAGTCTACGCTGGTGAAACGGTAGATGTTCAGTCAACCATCACCGATATCTATGACAAAAAAGCTGGCAAGCTGGAGTTCGTCGTCAAGGATTCCCGCGTGACCAATCAGAAAGCAGAGCTTGTGGCCGAAATGCGAACGGTTTTGGTCGTCCGTCATTAAAGCAAGAGGAAATACATGTCATCTGAAATTCGCGTGGGCGAGCAACTGCCCACATTGAAATTGGGGCCCGTTAACCGCACCACGCTGGCGCTTTTTGGTGGTGCTTCTGGGGACCACAATCCTATCCATATCGACATTGATTTTGCGCGTCGCGCAGGCATGCCCGATGTATTCGCCCAAGGCATGTTGGGCATGGCCTGGCTGGGCCGAGTCATCACGCAGTGGATTCCACAGGGGCGGCTGCGTCAATATGATGCACGTTTCGCGGGCATCACCCATCTGGGCAACACGATCACCTGTACTGGTGAAGTGGTGGAACTGCTGGAGCTCGATGGCGAGGCCTGTGCCCGCATCGCATTGACCTCATCCAACCAGTTTGGACAAAACAAGATCATGGGCGAAGCCATCGTGGCCCTCGCCTGAAAAATACAAAAGGAACATCAGCCATGACGCTAAAACTCGAAGGCAAAGTCGCTCTGATCACAGGTTCCGGTCGCGGTATCGGGCGATCGATCGCACTCAAGCTGGCCTCTGAAGGTGCGCGCGTTGTCGTCAATGATCTGGATGCAGCACCAGCACAAGAAGTGGTGGATGAAATCCGCAAGGCCGGCGGCCATGCGGTTGCATGCGTGGGAAGTGTGAGCGCCCCAGATTTTGCCGAGCGCTTTGTCGGTACTGCGGTCAGTGAGTTCAAGGGACTGGACATCATTGTCAACAACGCAGGTTACACCTGGGACAACGTGGTTCAAAAGATGACCGACGAACAGTGGTACGCCATGATCGACGTGCACCTGACAGCGCCATTTCGCATTCTGCGCGCCGCACAACCGGTGATCCGTGCACTGTCCAAGCAGGAAAAGGAGGCGGGTCAGACCGTGATGCGCAAAGTGGTGAACATTTCTTCGGTCGCCGGCTTGTTTGGCAACGCGGGGCAAACCAATTACTCGACCGCCAAAGCTGGTATCACGGGCATGACGATGACGCTGGCCAAGGAGTGGGGCCGGATGAATGTCACGGTCAACTGCGTTGCATACGGCTTCATCAAGACTCGACTGACGGTGAGTGCCGAGAGTGATTCGACCGCCAACATCGATGGTCGCGACATCAAGGTGGGGGTCAACCCCGACCTCATGGCCGCCATGGAGCGAATGATTCCGCTGGGTCGTGGTGGCTCGCCGGACGAGGCTGCTGGCGCGGTGTACCTGCTGTGTATTCCCGAGTCCGATTACATCAGCGGACAGACGCTGATGTGCAGCGGCGGCTTGACGGGAATCTGAAGTCATGTCCATACTGCCCCAGTTGCATCGCCACGCCTGGATGGATGCCGATATCGAGGCTTTCCGCGATCAGGCACGCCGCTACATCGATCGTGAACTGGTGCCTCATCTGGAAGGGTGGCGCCGTCAGGGCTTCATTCCGCGTGAGGTCTGGCGTCCGTTTGGCGAACTCGGCTTTTTGCTCCCCGAGGTGGCCGAGACCTACGGAGGTGCCGGCGCCAACCTGGCGTATCAATTGGTGGTGCAAGATGAACTGGCCCGTGCCGAGGTGCCGGCCAACACGGCAGTGCACTCCATTGTTGCGCAATACATCGTTGCCTATGGGACCGATGCGCAGAAACAGCGCTGGCTGCCCAAGCTGGCCAGTGGAGAAATGCTGGCAGGAATCGCCCTGACAGAGCCTGGTTGTGGCTCAGACCTGAAGGCGCTGCGCACCAAGGCTAGCAAGCAGGGCGATCATTACCTGATCGATGGTGCCAAGACATTCATCACCAACGGCTTTACTGCCAACTTACTGGTGGTTGCGGTGCGCACGGGAGGTGCGGGCAGCTCGGGTGTGTCACTGATGGTGCTCGAAACCGAGAATCTGCCCGGTTTTCGTGTCGGTCGTCGGCTCGAAAAACTGGGGCAACATGCTTCGGATACGGCCGAGCTGTTTTTTGATGCTGTGCGCATTCACCAGGACCAGCTCTTGGGCGAGCAGGAAGGCTTGGGTTTTCGGCAGTTGATGAGTCAGCTGCCTTATGAACGCCTGTTGATTGCTGTACCCGCCGCTGCCGTGATTGAAAAAGCAGTAGAACTGACGGTGGACTACACGCGAAATCGCAAGGCTTTTGGCCAGACTGTCTTTGACTTTCAAAACACACGCTTCAAGCTCGCCGAATGCGCCACGCTGGCGCACGTGGTGCGCAGCTTCGTCAACGACTGTGTGCAGCGCCTGCTGGACGGCACCCTGGACGATGAGGCGGCCTACATGGCCAAGTGGTGGTGCAGTGAGCAGCAATGTAAAGTGACTGACGAGTGTCTTCAGCTGTTCGGCGGCTACGGGTACATGGCTGAATACCCGATTGCCCGCCTTTATGCGGATGCCCGCATCCAGCGCATCTACGGTGGAACCACCGAGATCATGAAAGACCTGATTGCGCGAAGACTGGGCACATGAGCACACGCCTGAATGCCCCCCTGACCGGCGTGCATATCCTCGAGTTCGAAGGCATTGGCCCTGGCCCTCTGGCCGGGCGCATGTTGGCCGATCTGGGTGCGCAGGTGACGGTGATCACCAGGCCGCTCCAGGGCTTGGTCGCTGCCCAGTTGGCAGGCAGTGGCGACAACCCCCTGCACCATGGCAAAACGGTCCAGCGCATGGACCTCAAGCAAGAGGCTTGCCGCCTGGAGGCCTTGGCCCTGGTCGCACAGGCCGATGCGCTCATCGAGGGAAATCGTCCTGGTGTGATGGAGCGATTGGGCCTGGGGCCTGCAGATTGCGCCCGCGTCAACCCGCGCATTGTTTATGGCCGCATCACCGGATGGGGGCAGAACGGGCCTTTGGCGCAATCAGCCGGACACGATTTGAACTACGTGGCATTGACGGGTGTTTTGGCCTTGTCGGCGCACCGAGGTGAACGCCCTGTGTTGCCACCCACGGTGGTGGGTGATGCCGGCGGTGCGCTGGGTCTGGCGTTTGGCATCGTCAGCGCGGTGCTGGCAGCTCGCACCAGTGGCCAAGGGTCTGTGGTGGATGCCGCCATTGTCGACATCGTCGCCATGATGGGCGGTATCGCACACTGGATCCATGATGGTGGCCAGTTGGGCACGGACAAGCCCAGCGCGTTTCACGACTCACCGTTTTATGATGTTTACCGCTGCGCTGATGGCGCTTACATCAGCTTGGGGGCGCTGGAGCCTCAGTTTTATGAAATGCTGGTGAACAAGCTCGGCTTGTCGGATGTCCCGCTCGGCAATCAATATGCCGTCGAGGATTGGCCTGATTTGAAAGCCCGCATGACGGCCCTGTTCCTGAGCCAGCCCCGACAGCATTGGTGCACGCTTTTGGAAGGCACTGATGTTTGTTTTGCCCCCGTTCTGACACTGGATGAAGCCGCACGGCACCCGCACAACGTTGCTCGCGGCATACTGGCCCGGACACCGACTGGTCAGACGCGCAGCCATGCTGCGCCACGCTTCACACCCTTGCCAGGAGTAACAGGCCCATGACCGAAGCGCAGCGCCATTTGCCCATGCTGGAGGCCCGGGATATCACGCTCAAGTTTGGTGGCGTGACTGCCTTGTCAAATATCTCAATTGACATTGGACAGCAGGAGTTGGTGGCGCTCATTGGCCCCAATGGGGCAGGCAAGAGCTCCTTGCTGAACGTGCTTTCCGGCTTTTACCGCCCCAGCGAAGGTAGCGTGCGATTTGAGGGCAAGAACATCGGGCGCTGGCCGGTGCATCTTGTGGCGCGAGCGGGCCTCGCCCGTACCTTCCAGGGCACGCATTTGCTGCCCCACATGAGCGTGCTCGACAACATCATGGTGGGACGCTACATGCACATGAAAAGCTCGCTGACCACGGCTTTTTTCTACTACCCATTTGCGCACCGTGAAGAACTGGCACACCGCGCCGTGGCCGAGGAGATCTTGAGTTTTCTTGAGCTCGAACACCTGCGGCATCACCCTGTGGGGACCCTGGGTTACGGCATGCGCAAGCGGGTTGATCTGGGGCGGGCCCTCGCCATGGAGCCGCGCATGTTGCTGCTGGATGAACCCATGGCCGGAATGAACGTGGAAGAAAAAGAAGATCTCGCTCGTTTCATTCTGGACATTCGCGAGTCGCGGCAGATTCCAGTGGTGTTGGTGGAACACGACATGGGCGTGGTGATGGACATTGCTGATCGTGTGATCGTGCTGAATTTTGGCTGCAAGATCGCGGATGCAAGTCCCGCTGACGTGCAGCAGGACCAGCAGGTGATTGCGGCTTATCTGGGGGTGCACGCATGAGCGCAGAAATGCTGACACCGCAGACCTTGCCGCAATGGTTGCTGCACAACGCCACCCATCGCCCCGATGAGGTAGCGCAAAGGCACAAGCGCAACGGCATCTGGCAAGAATTCAGCTGGGCCGATGTACGCGACGAAGTGCGGGCGTTGGCTTTGGGGTTGCGCGCGCGCGGGGTACAGCGCAGCCAGACCGTGGTGTTGATGAGTGAAAACCGCCCTGAGCTTTACTGGGCCGAATGGGCGGCGCAGGCCATCGGGGCCAAGGTCGTTGCTTTGTACCCGGACGCCACAGAGGCCGAGGTGGACTATGTGTTGAAAGACGCGCAGGCTGTGTGTGTTTTCGCTGAAGATCAGGAGCAAGTCGACAAGGTTTTGCCTTTGATGTCGCGACACGCGGGTATGCACACCGTGGTGTGGTGGGAGTCTGGTGGTCTGTGGTCTTATCGTCACGAAGGTCTGTTCGGTTGGGACGACTTCAAGGCACCGGCCCGACCTATCGCTGCGGAAGATGCGCTCTGGTTTGAGCAGGTTATCCATCAAGGGCAAAGCCAAGAGATTGCCTTGCTGCTGTACACATCGGGTACCACCGGTGAGCCCAAAGGCGTGATCACGACACACGCATCGCTGCTGCACAATGCCGAGCTTATTGGACGGACTCTTCAGTTGCCTCAAGGCTGTGAATACCTGTCTTATATCCCTCTGTCCTGGGCCACAGAGCAGTGGGTAGGGGTCACTCTGGGCCTGATTCGCCCGATGCGGGTGAGCTTTGCCGAGCGGCCAGACCAGATCCAGGAGGCGATTCGCGAGTTAGCCTGCGAGATGGTGTTTTTTGGTCCACGGCAGTGGGAAAGCTTGGCGGCACGGGTGCATGCCCGCATGCTGGATGCCCCACCTTGGCGCCAGCGGCTGGTGGACTGGGGCCTGCACATTGGCCGCCTGGCGCGGTCCGAGCAGATGGACACCGCCAGGCGGCCTTGGTGGGTGCGGCTGCTCTTGCCGCTGGCAGATGCACTGGTGCTGCGACCATTGCGTGATCAGTTGGGGCTGCTGCGTGCCAGGATCGTCTTCACCGGCGGCGCCGCCGTTGCGCCAGATATCTTTCGTCTGTTTGCAGCCATGGGCGTGATGCTGCGAAACGTCTATGGTTGCAGCGAATTCGGCTTGATCACGGTGCATCAAGGCGAACAGGCCAATCCGGAAACCATTGGCCATTTGGCGCTGCTGCCCAGTGCCTGGGGCGAGCCCATGCAGTGGCGCCTGGCACCCACTGGCGGGTTAGAGTTGCGCGGCGGAACCGGTTTTGCAGGGTATTGGGGCAAGCCTGAAAAGAGCGCTGAAAAAATGAATGGTGAATGGTTTCAGACCGGCGATGCCGTGGGGCAAGGGCCGACCGAGACCGAGCTGATTTACTACGATCGTGTCGAGCACATGAGCCGCCTCAAGGGCGGGCACACCTTCTCCAAGCAGTTCATTGAGGTGCGTTTGCGCTTTTCTCCTTACATCCGCGAAGTGATGGTGGTGGGAGACCCGTCGCGTGAGTCTGTGACGGCACTGGTCAATATCGACGGCGACGTCTTTGGCCGTTGGGCCGAGCTCCAAGGGGTTTCTTTCACCACGTTCACCGACCTGTCGCAGCGGCCCGAGATTTTGACGCAAGTCGCTTGCGAGATCGCGCAGGTCAACCGAACCTTGCCAGAGGCGGCTCGCATCACCCATTTCGTGAATCTGCCCAAGGAGCTCGATGCCGACGAAGGTGAACTCACCCGCACCCGAAAACTCAAGCGGGATTTCATTGAGCAGCGATATGGCGGCTTGATTGAGGCCATGTACGCGAACCAAGCCAAAACCGCCATCGAGATACCGATCCGTTATCAGGACGGCCGGTCTGGCATGCTGCGTGCTGATGTTGCTGTGGGTCGTATTCCTCAACTGAGTCTTCAGGAGAACTGAGCCCATGATCGACTTCCTCAATTACCTCATCAATGGGTTCCTGCAAGGCCAGATCTACGCCTTGCTGGCGCTGGGCTTCATGGTGATCTACAGAGCCAGCAAAGTATTCAACTTTGCGCAGGGTGAGCTCATGATGCTGGGCGCTTACTCGGTCTGGACGCTCACCATCGGCGCCAGCCTGTCTCCTTGGCTGGCGATTCCGCTGGCCTTTGCCTTCGCTATTGCTTACGGCTGGCTGATCGAGCGGCTGTTTTTTGAGCGGCTGGTGGGTGAGTCGGTTTTCTCCATGGTGATGGTCACCATTGGCCTGGTGATCCTGATTCGCGGCATCGTCCTGGTGGTCTGGGGCCCGGCGGATCGTTCCTTTCCAGTGCTGCTACCACCCGCCCCGCTGATCGTTGGCGACATGATCTTCCCCTCCAATTTGGTGATTGGGGCCTTGCTGACCGTCGTGGTGACTTTGGGCATGTCGTGGTTCTTTAACCGCACCCGTGCGGGTCTGACCCTGACGGCTGTGGCGGAAGAACCCACGATAGCGATCTCGCTGGGGATCTCGGTCAAGCGTGCTGTCACCCTGGCCTGGATGATGGGCTCGGTCATTGCCACGGCGGGTGCCATCGTTTTGCTCACCGGCCGATCCATCACTGTCCAGACGGCTGATGTGGCGCTGGCGTCCCTGCCGGTGGCGTTGCTGGCGGGCCTGGAGTCCATAGGCGGGCTGATCCTGGCCGGTGCCATTGTGGGCATTGTTCAGGCTTTGGTGGCGGCCTATATTGACCCTGCGATCGGAGGCTCTGCGTCATCCATCGTGCCTTTTGTGTTCATGCTGCTGATCTTGCTGGTGCGCCCCACCGGCCTGTTTGGCTGGCGCCATGTGGAGCGTGTGTGATGGACCCGTCAGGCATTTTCTTTACCAACTATGCGGGCGACCGATCCCTTATTCGCACGCGCGCGCAATGGCTCAGTCTTTTGGTGCTGCTGCTGGCCTTGGCGACTGCGCCCTGGTGGGCATCAGACCGCTGGATCAGCATTGGCTACACCACTTTTATCACCGCGGTGGCTGTGATAGGCCTGCAAATTTGTACGGGCTATGCGGGGCAAATCAACCTGGGTCAATCCGCCTTCATGGGGGTGGGCGCCTACGGAGCCGCTGTGGCCATGGGCGCCGGATGGGACGCGACTGCAGCACTGGTGATCGGGGGCGCGGGGGCTGCGATTTTTGGCGTGATGTTTGGTTTGACAGCGGCGCGCATCAAAGGCTTTTACCTCGCACTCACAACCATCGCAGCGCAGGCCTTGTTCCATTTTCTGGTGTTGAATTTGCCGCAGTCATGGCTGGGCGGTGCCGGAGGTTTGCATGTGAAAGCCATTTCGGTGTTAGGCCTGTCGCTCGAAAACGACCGTGCTATCTACTGGTTTTCACTTGCTGTCCTGCTCATCATGACTGCGGGTGCTTTTGGTATTGTGCGCTCGCGCCATGGGCGCAGCTTTGAAGCGGTGCGGGACGATGACGTGGCTGCCGGCATGATGGGAATACCCGTTGCTGCAACCAAGGCCCGTGCTTTTCTGGTCAGTTCGTTTTATGCGGGTGTTGCGGGCGGACTGTGGGTGGTGGCTTTGCGGCAAGTGTCCATCGAGCAGTTCACGCTTTTCAATGCCATCTGGATGATCGCCATGATGATTGTTGGCGGCTTGGGCTCCATCGTCGGTGCGCTGATTGGCACCGTCATGATCCAGCTCGCCCGAGAGGGGGTGACCAGTCTGGGGCCGAGCTTTGTGCAATGGGTTCCTGCACTGGGGCAGGACTTTGTCTTTGCCGCCATGAACGTTTTGCTGGGCACCGTCATCATTCTTTTTCTACTTTTCGAGCCCAAGGGCGTGATGCACCGAATCCAGATCACAAAAAAGGCCTTCCGTTTATGGCCCTTTCCCTACTGACCGTCATGGGGCGGCTTCTTTAACCACAACAGGAGATCCCTATGAAAAAACTGATGAACTGGACCGCGCGAGTCCTTATGGCTGCGGGCATCGCTAGTGCTGCGATGGCACCGGTTTGCGCGCAAACGGTCTACCAGGTTCCGGCCTTGTCGGATTATTCAGGTCCATTTGCCGCCATCATGCCAATGGTCGGACCTGGACGCGAGGGCGTGGTGAACTGGTGGAACGCTGAAGTGGGCACCAAGCTCGGCGTGAAGCTGGAAATGAAAACCTATGACACGCGCTACGACACGGCCCAAACGGCCAGCTTGTGGCCAGGTGTGCTGGCCACCAAACCCTTGATTGGACTGTCTCTGGGGGGACCGGACGTTGCCGCAGTCCAGCAGCGCCTGCCGACCGACAAGGTGCCCATGATCCTGGGCTCGGCCGCCACGGGCTTCAGCTGGCGACCCAATCAGTGGGTCATGTCCACGCGCCCCACATTTGTGCATGAATTCGCGGGCTTTATCGAGTGGTTCCAGAAGACCAAAGTAGGTGGCGCCCGACCGGTCAAGGTAGCCATGTTCACCACCGAAGCCTCTCCCACCTTTGCTGATTTAGGCAAGGGCATGAACGCCTATGCGAAGGCTAACCCCAGCAAGATCAGTCTGGTGGAAATGGTCTATGTGGAGCCACAGCCTGCTGACGTGACTCTGCAACTGCGCCGTGTTCTCAACGCGGGCGCCGAACTGATCCTGGTGCCCACCAATATCCAGCAGGCGGTGGCTGTCAAGCGTGCCATGCAAGCCTTGGGTAAGAACGTGCCGATGGCCTACAGCATCCACAACTCCCCAGCCATGCTGCAAAAACTGGTCGGCGGCCTGGCCGCTATGGAGGGGGACTATGAGGTCCATTCTGGTGTGATTGCCACCGAGGAAGACAACGAGACCAAAAAGTTTTATGACATGCTGGTGGCCAAGTACGGCATGAAAGCACCTTGGCACTCGCTCACCACCGTGGGCATGAGCCAGGCCTTGGTGATGGTACGGGCGGTCGAAACCGCTGCGCGAAAGTATGGCGGTGACAAACTGACAGGTGAGCTGCTCTACAAAACCCTGATTGACACCAATTTCGCAGGCAAAGACTTTTTCGGCTACAGCGGCGGAGATATCGATTACTCGGTCGAGGCGCCGTTTCCGACCCGGGATCCACGGGTCAATATCGGCCAGGTGGTGGGTGGCAAGCTGACCACAGCGGCCACTCAGGTGCCCGTGCCAAATCTGGCCAAGTGGTGATTGCAAGGCAGCTGCCGTGTCTGAACCACTGGTCGAACTCAACAACGTTGAGGTTCTTTACGCCGACGTGATCCTGTCGCTGAAAGGCATCACACTGGAGGTGGCTGATGGCGGCTGCACGGTGCTGCTCGGCCCTAATGGGGCCGGCAAGAGCACCACGCTCAAAACCATCTCCGGCATGTTGGCCGTGGAGGAGGGTCGTGTGGCCTCTGGCAATGTGCGCATGCTAGGCCGGCAGGTCACCGGGCGCTCTGCCGAGCAGATGGTGGCCGATGGGGTGGTCCATGTCGTCGAAGGACGCAAGGTGCTGCGCCACATGACGGCGGAGCAAAACCTCGTCGTCGGCGGGCATCGCCTGATGCGCATGCCCGACGTCAAGCATGGTTTGGAGCGGGTCTATGGGCTGATCCCCCGCTTGGCTGAACTCAGAACCCGCACCGCGGGCTATCTGTCAGGCGGGGAGCAACAGTTGTTGCTGATCGGGCGCGCCATGATGGCGCAACCCCGGCTACTGATGATCGATGAACCCTCACTCGGTCTGGCGCCCATGATGGTCAGTGAGATTTTTGGTTTACTTGCCACACTGCGCCAAGAGGGTGTTTCGCTGCTCATTGTGGAGCAGCATGCCCAGGCCGCGTTGGAAATTGCCGACCACGGCTACATCCTGGAAAACGGCCGCGTGGTGTTCGAGGGCACAGCCGCTGAACTGAGTGCGAATGAGGACATTCAGGAGTTCTATTTGGGCAAGCAGGCCAGCGGCGAGCGTCGCAACTACCGCGAGGTCAAGCACTACCGTCGACGCAAACGTTGGCTGGGTTGACAGCATGCCGAATCTTCACGGCATTGAATGGACTTCGGAGTCTCTGGTGGGCAGCATCGTCCTTGATCGCCCAACACACCACAACGCTTTGGGTCGCGGCACAGCATCTGCTCTGGCGCGGGCCATCGCTGAAGTGCTGGCTGCACAACCGCGCGTCGTGGTTGTCAAGGCACGTGGACCGATTTTTTGCGCCGGAGGCGATATTCAGGAGTTCGACGGCGCGGGTGATGAGTTGCCAGAGCTTGTCGATGACATCCTGGAACAACTTCTGCCAGCGTATTTGCAGCTGGCACAGGCGACTTGCCCTGTGGTGACTGTGGTCGGTGGACCAGTCGGCGGTGCGGGCATCGGTTTGGCCTTGTGTGGCGACTTCGTTCTGGCCAGCGACACCATGAAACTGCGCACAGGGTATGCGGCCATCGGCTTGTCGCCCGATGTCGGAGCGTCTTATTTTCTGGCGCGGCGTATCGGGGCTGTTCGAGCGAAGCAATGGCTGATGCTCAGTCAGGCCGTGGACGCCGAGCGTTGCCTTGTTGCCGGTGCGGTTGATCAAGTCTTTCCTGCCCATGAGTTAGAAGCTGCCGCCCAAGGTTTGGTCGATCAGTTATGCCGCGCTGCGCCGGCCTCATTGGCTGCCATCAAAAAGCTGTCGCTGCAAGGGCCAGGCTTGTCCTTGCAGGAGCACTTGCTACTTGAGCAGCAATTGCTCAAGGCCTGTGCAGCTACCCCAGACGCACGCGAGGGGGTTGCCGCTTTCGTCCAAAAAAGACCCGCTGTATTTAAAGGGTAAGGGGGCGCCTGATCTTGAGGGCGCTACGCACATTCAAAGATGACATCCATGCCAAATAGCAACGCCACCACCATCATTGACCTGCTGGATCGCAATGCCAGTTTGCACAAGAACAGCCCTGCGCTGATTTTTGAAGGCCATGTTTTCACGCACGCCAGTTTGCAACAAGCCGTACAAATTCAAGCGGCGGCTTTGCATGCTGCCGGTGTTAGTCGGGGCGATCGCGTGCTGGTGGTTTGCGGTAATCGCCCCGAGGTTTTGGTGCTGCTGGGCGCTGTAGCCTGGCTGGGTGCCATGATGGTGCCGCTCAACCTTCGTTTGTCGGCAGCTGAGCTGGCTCAGCAAGCGCGTGATGCCAGTCCAGCCTTGGTCATTGTTGACTCGGGGGGTTCCCCTTTGTGGACGGCGGCATGGCCAGAAGGCATGGTTGGTGTACCTCTTGAAACTCTGGCCGAGCTGGTCAGTGGGTCTTTGGCCTGTATTGGCCAAGCTCAGGAAGATCAGGTGCCGCGTCAGGATGCGCCCGATCAAGGGGTCATCATGCTTTTCACGGCGGCGGTGGAGGGGCATGCGCGAGGCGCGATTTTGTCCCAGTCGCAATTGCGCGCATCCGCCATTCAAACGGGGGGCGTTTGGGCGCTGGGTGAGCACGACCGTTGGTTGGGCGTGCTGCCGCTGTTCCATGCGGCCGGTATTGGGCTGGCGCTTGCACTGCTAGAAGCGGGCGGTGCTTGCGTGATCTTGCCGCGTTTTGATCCGGTGGCAGCTGTTGCAGCCGTGGCCCGCCACCGTATCACGGTGTGCGCCACCTTTGCCCCGATGCTGGGCGCCCTTTTGGATGCGGCAACGCAAAGTCCGGGCGGTGAGGCTTCACTGGGCAGTTTGCGCTTTTGCATGGGGCTGGAGCCACCGGGCGTGCTGATTCGATTGGCGACGCTGTGCCCAGCTGCCAAGTTCTGGTCTGCCTACGGTCAGGCCGAGGTGTCCAGCATGGTTTGTATGGGCTTGCAAATTGAGCGCCCAGGCGCAGCCGGTCGAGCCATTGCGCCGACCGAAGTGCGGGTGCAGGATGCAGCAGGCCGTGCTTTGGCCGCAGGGCTCGAAGGCGAGATTGCCGTCCGGGGTCCGACCGTGTTTCTGGGGTATTGGGAGCCTGAAACCAAACGCCCTTTCAAATCGGCCGACCCGTGGCACCGCACCGGTGATCTTGGGCGACTCGACGAGGACGGTTGGCTCTGGTTTACCGGGCGAGCGGCTCATAAACAACTCATTAAAACGGGCGGAGAAAATGTCTACCCTGCCGAAGTGGAGCAAGTCTTGCTCGAACACCCCGCCGTGGCCGAAGCCTTTGTTTTTGGCAGGCCTGACGACAAGTGGGGCGAGGCGGTTCACGCAGTCTGTGCCCTGAAAGACGGGGCTAGCCTTGCGCCAGCAGAACTGCTGAGGTTCCTTGACACACGCATCGCCCGCTACAAGAAACCGCAAAGCTTGGTCTTTCTTCCTGCGCCTTTGCAGCGCAACAGCAAAGTGTCAACATGAACTTACGAGAGGCTGTGTGAAAACACCCATCTTTAGTAAGTGCGCATACATCCGTTAACGGTTCCCCCGCATGAGCGGGGATAGGTCTCAAGAGCCTTTAAACGTCGGCTTTCGCTTTTCAATAAAGGCGCTACATCCTTCGTGAGCATCATCACTGTCAAACACCAGGCTGACAGTCGCTGCCTCATAAGCCAGCCCGGCAGACAGGGGCATGTCCGCGCCGTGCAACATGGACGCTTTGAGCAACTTCAACGCAACCGGCGACTTCTCTGCAATGCGTGCGGCGAGCTTCATGGTTTCTTCGAGCAGTTGTGCGCGGGGCACCGCCTGGTTGACCAGGCCCATCGCTACCGCCTCGTCAGCGTTCAAAAAATCTCCGGTAAACATCAGGAGCTTGGCCTGGCACAGCGGCAGCTGGCGCATCAGGCGCTGTGAGCCGCCGCCGCCAGGAAAGATGCCCAGCTTGATTTCAGGCAGGCCAATCTTGGCTTCATTGGCCATCAGGCGGATGTCGATGGTCAGCATGAACTCCATGCCGCCGCCCAGTGCCCAGCCGTTGACCGCTGCAATCGTCGGCTTGCTACAGGTTTCAAAACGTCTGAAGACGCGATGCACGGTTTCAGAAAACTCGTTGTAGTGCTGCAGGCCGCGCCGGGCGTTCAGGTCCTTGATGTTGCCGCCGGCAATGAAGGCTTTGTCGTTGACGCCTGTGACGACGATGACACGAATGTCTGGGTTGTGCTCAAGCGTTGTCAATGCTTGCTCCATGGCCAGCAGCATGGGCACGTGCAGGGTGTTGAGCTCTTCCGGGTTATTAAAACGCATCAGGCCAACGTGGCCAATGGACTCAAGGGTGACGAGGTCTGGCTTCATGCGTAACTCCTGTTGGTGTGCTTTTGCGGGCTCAAGCTTTGGTGCCTGCAAGCCTTGCAGCCAATTGCGGCAGGCGGTCCACGCCGAAGAAGCCTTCGCCATCCACCACAACAAAGGGTGAACCGAAAACCTTCTTCTGAACGGCGTCTGTGATGGCGGCCTGCAGCATGGCCTTGGCCTCGTCGCCCTTCAGGAGATCGCATACCTTGGCCGTTGACCCCAGACTGGCAGTGTGGTCACCCACCATGTGTGCGATGACGTCGATATTTGAAATGTCGCGACCGTCGCGAAAGTAGCCGCGCAGCACCGTCTGCGCAAAAGGTACGGCTGCACTTGGCGCCTTGCCGTTCAACAGGTAGAAGGCACGCGCTGCATGTTGCGTCAGCGCCGGAAAGCCGGGCGGCAGGCTGTAATCAATGTTCAGGAATGTTGCTGATCGTGCAAAGTCTGCGGTGATGTATTCAAGCTTGACCGGGTGCTCAAACGGCGGGGGCAAGCCCAATGAGCGCAAGGCGGCAAACAAAAGGATGGGTCGCCAGATGACCGTGCGTCCGTGTTTGGCGGCCAGCGCGTCAATCTTTTCAGACATGAAGTAGCCATAGGGCGAAGCGAAGTCGAAGTAAAAATCAATCGGCTGCATGGTGTGCGACAAATGTGTTCAGGCTGCTGTGCTGGACCGGCGCAATGCTTGACTCGGGCCCAGCCTACAGGCTTTGTCGTACTCGTCGGCGATACGACTGACCAGCGCGGCAACGGCAGGTGCGTCATGGATGGTGGCGACGCCCTGGCCGGCGCTCCAGAGGTCCTTCCAGAGTTTGGCGGTGGTGTCGGTCAGTGACGACATGTCGGGCGCCTTGGGCGGCAGTGTGCTCACGTCCACCCCCCACTTATCGAGCGATGGCTTGAGAAAGTTGGCATGAACGCCCGACAGCCTGTCGGTGTAAATGAGGTCGGACACATCGCTGTCAATCACCATCTGCTTGAACTCCTGCTGGGCGTTGGATTCCTGCGTGGCGATGAATCGTGTCCCCATGTACACCAGGTCGGCGCCCAGCGCTTCGGCTGCGCGTATCTGGTGGCCGTCATTGATGCCGCCGCCGAGCACGAGGCAGCCGTCCCAGAACTCACGGATTTCACGAACCAGTGAAAACGCACTCTGGTTTGATGCGTGTCCGCCAGCACCCGCACCCACGCAGATCAGGCCATCGACACCGGCATCGACAGACTTGCGTGCGTGCGCGGCACTCGTCACGTCGCAGAAAACCGTGCCGCCATAAGCGTGCACTGCCTCAACGACTTTGCCGGGATGGCCCAGGCAGGTGATGACAAACGGCACCTGATGTTTGACCACCAGCGCCAGGTCGGGCTCGAACCGTGCATTGGTCCGGTGCACGATGAGGTTGACGCCATAAGGCGCAGCGGTGGCCGAGGGGTGGCTTGCGCTGTGGGCGGCCAGGCTATTTTTGATATCGGTGAGCCACTGGTCGAACTGCTCCGATGTTCGCGCATTGACATGGGGAAAGGTACCGACAATACCGGCCTTGCACTGGGCTGTCACCAGTGGAGGAAACGACACCAGAAACATGGGCGAACCGATGGCAGGTATTGACAGTGCGTTCTGAAAAAGAAGGGGTAGTGGCATAAGACGAGCAAAAAGTGTCAGGTGGCGGCAGGGCGTGCATCGCGTTTTTTGAGGGCGCGCAAATCCATCATGCCGGGCAGGGTGCGTGGGTCCAGTCCAGGTTCGAAGATCTGGTGCTTCTGGATTTTTTGGGTTGCAGTGGTCGGAATGCTGTCCGTCAAGTAGAGCCAGCCAGGCGCCTTGTAATACGCCAGGTTGGCGTTGCAGTGATCAAACAGAACTTTGGCAGTAGCTGCCGCATCGACTGCCTTGACCTTGAGCACCACGCAGGCCAGCACCTCTTCTTCCCGGATCTCGTCTTTCACGGCGAGTACCGCAACGCTGTCAACCAGCGGGTGTGCCTGCAGCAGGGCTTCGACCTCTGCTGCGGCGATGTTTTCACCTGACCGTCTGATGATGTTTTTGCGCCTGTCAATAAAGCGCAGCAGGCCGGTGGCGTCACGCGTGACGATATCGCCGGTGTGAAACCAGCCACCGCGCCAAGCGGCCTCGGTAGCGGGTTCGTCATCCAGGTAGCCGCTGAAGAAATGCTTGCGCGGCGTGGCTGCGCTGTGGCGAACGATCATTTCGCCCTCTTGTCCTGCCGGCATGTCGATATCGTTGTCGTCGACCACGCGTACTTCGACGCCTGGCGTGGCCCGGCCAAAGGCACGTGTGCCGATTTGGCGTGGCAACTGGTTGTCGATGATGGCGCGCACCATCTCGGTCATGCCCCAGATCTCGATCAGCGGAAAGCCGAAGCGTTCTTCAAAGGCCTTGTGGCGCTGGGGCTCGACACCTGCACCGATCGCAAAGCGCACGGCGTGGTCACGTTCATGCGGGTGAGGCCCCTGCCCCAGCAGCATCGGTACGACCACGCCAAGGTAATGCACGACGGTGGCTCTGGATTCATAAACCTCGGTCCACCAGCGCGATGGCTGGAAGCGGTCGGTTTGCACCTGGCAGTTGCCCCAGAGCATGGCGCAGTAAAACGAGAAGATCGAGGCGTTGACATGAAACAGCGGCAGGGGGTTGTAGATGCGTTCGCAGGCTTGGCCAAATGTTGACAGGCCGCCGCGGGTCGAATACCAGGCACCTGCAGCCAGCTCATAACCATGTGACAGCACGCAGCCCTTGGGCCGCCCAGTGGTGCCCGACGTGTACAACACACTCGCGGCTGTGGAACCATCGGGTGTGCTGGATGTAGCCTTGCGGTCCGCAGCTTGCAAGCCCGCAGTGAAGTTTTCAAACAGCACAACCTGGGGTTTGGCGTGCTCCGCCTGTTGCATGCCAAGACGCAGCTGCGCTTGCAGAGCCGTGAGCACGACCACCAGGTCAACTTTGGCGTGGTCCAGCACGTAGGCCATTTCGCGTGGGCGATGATCGGGATTGAGCGGCACACAGCACACGCCTAGCGCATTCATGGCCAGCTTGTGCAGCATGTGCTCGGGACGGTTTTCAATCAGCAGCGCGATACGGTGGCCAACGCCGTAGCCAGCTACAGAATAAGCCTGCATGAGTTCACGTACCGTGCGCGCAGCTTCTGCGTAAGTGATTTCTTTGCCCGCCGGGTCGTACGCTCGGGCAGGGTTGGCTGGTACTGCCAGAAAGGATTTGTCTGCATAGGCGTCCGCTGCGCGAAAAAACGTTTCACCAATGGTGGAGTGGTCGTCGACGGTAATCATGCGCTCTCCTGCAAATTTGTGTGACCGGGTTATAGGCGCAGCACGCCGTAACCCATCTCGCCAAACGGTGCATTGAGCGACGACACGATGGCCATGCCCAGTGCATTTCGGGTGTCTACCGGATCAAGAATGCCGTCATCCCACATCTCCGATGTGGAGTAGTAGGCATCGCTCTCGGCCTCAAAACTAGCCAGTACCGGTTCGCGGATGGCGGCGATCTGTTCGGCATCAAGCTCATGGCCCTTGCGCTGCAACTGGCGTATCTTGACGTCGGCCAGGGTGTTGGCAGCCTGCTCGGCACCCATCACGGCGATCTGCGACTGAGGCCACATCCACAAAAAGCGGCCATCAAAGGCCCGGCCGCACATGCCGTAGTTGCCAGCACCGAATGAGCCACCGACGATCACGGTGAATTTGGGCACTGTGCAGCCGACCTGCGTCATGATCATCTTGGCACCGTCCTTGGTGATGCCGCGCTCCTCGTACTCCCGGCCAACCATGTAGCCGGTGATGTTTTGCAAAAACACCAGGGGCGTGCGGTCGCGGTCGCAGAGCCGCATGAAGTGCGCGGCCTTCAGTGAGCTGTCGTTAAAGAGCACGCCGTTATTGGCCAGGATGCCGACCTTGCAGCCCCAGATGCGGGCGTAGCCGCAGATCATGGTGGTGCCGTAGTCAGGCTGGTACTCATGAAAGTTGCTGCCGTCGACCACACGCGCAATCACCTCGCGCATGTCAAAGCCGGTTTTCCAGTCGGTGGGCACGATGCCGTAGAGCTCTTTCGGGTCGTAGAAGGGTTCTTCGGCCTCAACCCGGTCTATGGTTTGTTTGGTGATGGGCGATGTGTTGGCAAAGATGTCGCGCGCAATTGCCATGGCGTGGGGTTCATCGTCTGCCGCGTAATCGCAGGTGCCCGACACCGTGGTGTGCATGGTGGCGCCACCCAGCGCTTCTGCGGTGACGATTTCGCCTGTCGCAGCCTTGACCAGCGGCGGGCCACCCAGAAAGACGCCACCATTGCCGCGCACAATGACGCTGTAGTCGCACAGAGCGGGGATGTAAGCGCCGCCGGCAGTGCAGTGACCCAGCACCACCGCAATTTGCGGCACCCCCATTTTGGACAGCGTGCACTGGTTGCGAAAGATGCGGCCTGCAGCATGTTTGTCGGGGAAGAGGTCTGACTGCAGCGGCAAGAAGCCGCCAGCGCTGTCGCACAGATGGATGACGGGCAGCCGGTTTTCAATCGCGATGTCAAGCGTGCGCACGATCTTTTTGACCGACAGTGGGTACCAGGCGCCACCCTTGATGCTGGGGTCATCGGCGTGGATAAGGACTTCACGTCCATGGATGATGCCAATACCAGACACCTGGCCGGCGCCATGCACTTCGCCTTCATAGGCTTTGTTGGCGACCAGCGTGCCGATTTCAAGAAACGGTGTGCCCGGGTCAAGCAGCAGGTTTAGCCGTTCCCGGACCGTGAGTTTTTTTTGTCGGTGCAAACGCTCAAGGTCGCGCTCAGGCCGTTCATAGCGCGCCTTGTGTACCTTGGCTCGCAGCGCCTCGACCTTCTGCGTCATGGCGTCGTGGTTTTTTTTGTAGCCTGCAGAGGCCGTGTCTATTTTGCTGACGATGCGACTCATGCGGTGTCTCCGGGATTGATGAGGCGCACCAGCATGTCGTTGCGCTGGAAGGTCTGGCCCACGGCCAGCGGCAGTTCGGCCACCTCGCCGTCAAGGGTGGCGGAAATCGTCATCTGGAGTTTCATGCTTTCAATCACCAGCAGCGCATCACCTTTTTTGGCCTGCTGGCCGACGGCAACAAGGACGGACACCACCACGCCGGGCATGGGTGCATGGGAGGCGCCTGCACCACTGGCCGCACCGGATGCTGACGCCCGTGTCGGGTCCACCCGGTTGAGCTTGATGCTTCGACCACGCAACTGCACATAAATGGTGTCGCCATGTGCCACAGCGCGCAGTCGTTCTGTGTGGCCCCCAAGCGTGCCAACAAAAGTGCCAGCTGCGGATTGACGGATCTGTATCGGCGTGCCATCGACGTAAACGGCTTCAGTGCGCACCTGCACCTGGTGCCGCATGTCGGGAGTGTCTGAAAACTGGAGTGTGGTCATCTTTGAAGTCAGTTTCTTCAGTTGCGCCATGCGCCCATCGAGGCGTACGGTTCTGGAATTCGGGTGGCTGAAATATCGGGTGCTGCGCTGGCCGCAACGGCCAGCAGCAGCTGCCGTTCGGCATCTGTCAGCACTGCGGGTGCCAGGTCGGCCTTGTGGCGTTCCAGAAAGCCGGTGTCCGTCTCGCCGCGCGCAAAAGCCGGGTGTTGCAGGACGCGCGAGAGAAAATCGTTGTTGATGGTCACTCCCAGCATGGCGGTTTCGGCCAATGCGCTGCGCATGCGTGAGATGGCCAGCGTGCGGTCCGCACCGTGCACCACCAGCTTGGCAAGCATGGAGTCAAAATCGGCCGTTACTGGCGCGCCTTGTGTCACGCCGCAGTCAAAACGCACGCCAGGGCCTGTGGGGCAGTGAAGCAGAAGTACCTTGCCGGTGTCAGGCACAAACCCTGCGTCTGCATCCTCAGCAAGAATGCGGCACTCCATCGCGTGGCCGCTAAACAGCACGTCGGCCTGCTTGAGCGGCAGCGCTTCGCCTTGGGCCACACGCAGTTGCAGTTCGACCAGGTC
>CANFOS010000018.1 GCA_947448735.1 Comamonadaceae bacterium
GCTCAAGCACTACAAGTCGCCCATTGAGCTGGAGATGATGATGTGTATCAAACGCGCGTTTGACCCGAACCAGATCATGAACCCGGGGAAACTGTTGTGAGTTCTGGGCTCCGGGCACATCTGCTGCCAAAGGCCGATTCAGGCGGGCGAGCTGTGCCATAATCGAGGGCTGCATGTAGCGTCGCCCGGGTGGTGGAATTGGTAGACGCACGGGACTCAAAATCCCGCGCCGCAAGGCGTGCCGGTTCGATTCCGGCCCCGGGCACCACGACTCAGTGGTAACAAAATTGTCTCTGCATCCTCGAACCGCACGCCTTTGGCGATGCTGACTGCCCGTGGTCCCACGACTCTGCCTTCAGTGCGTGATCTAGCCACTCGGGGCCCAGGGCTGGCGCCGTTGGCGATTAGCAAGATCATGGCCCGTTTGAGGCGCGACATGTCGTAGCGCCCGGAGTGGCTAAGTCGCCGCCAGTGTTTCAGCAAAGTCTTTGTGTCATCCGCCGTCCTCGGCTGGAACGTCGGTGGACTGGCGACTGTTTTCTCAAGGTCTGCCAGCAATGCGTCAGCTTCAGTGAACCTCGCTTTGCTCGTAGACATCATCATGCTGGACTCAGCAATGGCCGCCTGTGTTTCTGCATTGGGTACTTTGAGTTCCAGAGGAAATGCCCGTCCAGCACGACGTGATGCAAACATCGTCGGACAGCGTCCGACATCGACAGACCCATGACAGTCAATGCCTGCGTTGCCTGTTCTTTGATGTCATCGTCCAACCAGATGCGGCGCATGACAGTTTTTGCGCTCAATCCATTTCTCCAAATTTGAAGCCCCCATGTATCTCCATTGAGCTTTTCCAAGACGAACTCCTGGTTTAGAGGTCCTTGCCCTCCGCGTCCAGCAAGTTGTTCTGCACCAAAGTTCTTTCGATTTCAGCAACGGCACATCCACCCCGAGCCGCAGGCTGTCGCCACGCCAGTATTGGCTTTGACCAAAAATTGAAGCCATTCAACTGGCGGCTGCTGATATATTTTTTGGTTTTATCGATATTTTTGATAAACTAATACGATGCTGTCCCAAGCTGATCGCCCGAGCGCAACCCATGCCGCCCTTTCATCGCGCACTCCCACGTTCGCAGAAGAAGTGTTTCTTCGCATTCGGGCGGATATCCTCAGTGCGAAATTGCTCCCTGACGAGAAAATGCAACTGGAAAAGCTAAAAGGTTCGTATGGGGTTAGCGCCACGCCTTTGCGCGAAGCCCTCTCGAAACTGACTTCCCTCAATCTCGTGGTCGCCGAGGGTCAGCGGGGGTTTCGCGTGGCTCCCGTCTCGATTGCGGATTTGCTCGACATCACCAAAACGCGCGCCTGGGTTGAAAGTGTCGCGCTTCGTGCCGCGATCGCTGCCGGAGACCGCAGCTGGGAGGCGGAAATTCTGGCCGCCATACACCGGCTTGAGGGATGTTCGCCCAAAGCCGGCGAATCGCTGGGGGACGACTGGTTCCGGGAAAACCGTTTTTTTCACGACGCCCTGACATCGGCGTGCAACTCCACGCACATCATGGCCTACAGGGCGTCTTTATATGATTTAAGCGACCGCTATCGCCGACTGTCGGCGCAAGTGCAAACCTCCGACAGGAATCTAGACGCCGAGCACAGACAGATCATGGATGCCGTTCTGGCCAAGGATGCAGATGCTGCTATCGCCTGCATCGAAGACCACTTTGTCGAAACGGTTCAGGCCATTCTGAAGAATGAGCTTTCTTCGGCGGCGGACGTGGAACGCACAATCGCAAGCCTGCGCAAGGACATCAGGAACGGGTGCGCCAGAACCTGAGCCGGGTGCGGCAATTGAACGGCTTTTTAACAAAGGAAATCGATATGGCAGTAGCAATCAGAAAAATCGTGGATATCAGCCTGGCGCTTGAGAACACCAAGTTCACCATGCGCACGCCACTCGGATTCAAGAAGGACATGCAGTTCGAAATGGAGGTCTTGAAGGAACACGATTCTGCGGAAGGCGGCCAGCAGATCGTGCGCGGCGTTCATATGCGCCTTCACGCTGGCAGCCATGTCGACGCACCAGAACACAACACCAAGGGCGCGGCTCAGATCACAGATCTCGCACCAAGCGTGTTCGTCGGTGCCGCAGTCGTTGCCGACCTCAGACACCTTGTGCCTGGCGGCGCGATTACTGCCGCAGAGCTGGAAAAAGCCGTCGGCGACATTATTCAAACGGGCGACAGGGTTCTGCTCAGAACTGACGTGAACCAAACTTATATGAAAGATGACTGGACGAAACGCTCACCCTACCTGACCGTTGAAGCCAGCAACTGGATGATTGCGAAAAAAGTCCCGGTTGTCGGCTTTGATTGCTATCACGGGGCAGAAGAAAAGCAGGCCGATCAGCCGCGTTTGTGGCATGCACTGCGCCTGCTGAGCGAAGCGGGCATCGTGACATTGCCATCCCTGATCAATCTGAATGAGATAGACGAGCGCAGAGTCACCTTGGTGGCGCTCCCGCTGAAGATCGTCGATGCCGAGGCATCCCCCGTCCGCGCCGTTGTACTGATGTAATTTTTGCACATCCGGCCGCCATGCTATCGCAACAAGTGATCGTCAGAAAAGCCGCGCGGGCGCTGGCCAAATGCGGCTTGGTGGGGCCTTACGGACACTGCTCCATACGACTGAATGCCTCCGAACTGCTGGTGTGTGCGGCAAAACCCATGGGCACCATAGCCATCGGAGAAGATGGCACGACTGTGCCAATCTACGGCCCACTGCCCGAAGGCGTACTTGGGGAGGTTCGCGTTCATCAGCAGATTTACCAACGGCGGGCAGATGTCGGGGCTGTATGCCGGGTTCTGCCACCGAACGTGATGATGATGTCGGCGCTCGGACGAGCACCCGAGGTCCGCCACGGGTTCGGTGCATTTTTCTATCCGCGACCGGCGTTTTGGTCGTCGACTGCGTTGATGCGATCGGACGAAATCGCGGCCGGCGTTGCAGCGGCACTAGGACTTCAAGGCGGCATCATCCTGCGCGCCAACGGGGCAGTCGTCGCCGGCGCAGACATGAAGCAGGCGGTAACGCTTGCCTGGTTTTTGGAAGACATGTGCCGAATTGAGCTGGGCATCATGGCCACCGGCGAAGCGAATAAAAGTCCGTTACTCACCACTGAAGAAGCCGCCGGGCGCAGCGAGTGGAGCGGTCGCGTGGCCGAACGAATGTGGGATTACCTGACCGCGGGCGACCCGGAATAATAAAAAAGACGCACAACCCCACTCGCCGCCAGGCTTGACCGAAAGCGGCGCAGGGCAATGCGCCGAGAACTGCAAGGCCGTAATTGATGACAAAACTGGAGTAATGATGATCCGAAAGCTGTTGAACCTTCTGGCTGTCCTGACCATGCCCTTTTATCTCGCAACGGCAAACGCCCAGGACTATCCGTCAAAAACAATCCGCATCGTCATTCCGTTTCCTGCTGGCGGCAGCACGGATTTTCTGGCCCGCCTCCTCGCGGAACGACTGCAAGAGAGCACGGGGCAGTCGGTTCTTGTTGATAACCGCCCCGGAGGAAACTACATCATCGCCGCGGAAGCGGTCGCCAAGGCACCGCCGGACGGCTACACGCTGTTCCTCGCCGTTGACGCGGCGATGTCGATCAATCAACTTCTGTATTCCAAGCTATCCTACAGCCCTGAACGGGATTTTGTGCCGATTTCACAGGTCGGAGGCCAGCCGTTGTTCATCGTGGCAAGCGACAAAGCACCGGCGAAGACCTTCAAGGATTTGCTGGCATATGCTAAAACCAATCCAGGAAAATTGAGTTATGGCACCTCTTCACAAATCCATATGCTGGCGGGAGAGAAAATAAAAATCGACACCCCGGTGCAGATAGTCAACATCCCCTTCAAGGGCTCACCGCCGATGCTGCAAGCATTGCTCACCAGTGAGATTGATTTTTCAATCACGGCGATCACCCCGTATGCCAACTTTGTCAAGCAGGGCAAGTTGCAAGCACTGGCTGTCACATCGCCCACAAGGGCAGTGATGTTGCCTGACACGCCTACCGTCCGCGAACTGGGTTTTCCGGAACTCGAGTTTGGCAACTGGTTCGGTCTCTACGCGCCAGCCGGAACATCTAAATCGATCGTGGACCGACTCAACGCAGAAGTGAGAAAAGCACTCGCCGACCCGGTTGCAAAGCAAAAACTGATCAACGCAGGCTTTGATCCGGCGTCGAGCACGCCCGAGCATCTTCAGTCACTTATCAAGGCGGATCTCGCCAGATTCGGATCCATCATCAAGAACGCGGGCTTGAAGATCAATTGAGCAGTCAAGCAGGCCCGGTGATCTACTGTCCACGGCACAGCAAAAAGAAATGTCTTCAAACGGAATTCCGTCCACGCCGAAAGGCGAGCGGGTTCGATTCCAGCTCCGGCACCATCGCTCTTCAGCGATGGTTTTTTAACTCATTTACCAGCCGACGACCGTCCCATCGGTGCGGGGTTCGGTGCCGCCGCACAAGACGCCAGCGGCATCACGCCAGATGATCTGGCCGCGTCCAAATGCCAGTCGATTGTTTTGCCACTTCACGTCGTGGCCCCGGGCTGACAAACCTCTGAACAGGTGTTCAGCCGTCGTGCTTTCGATGTTGACGCCGAGGCCGCTGTCCCATTCCCAGCGCGGGGCGTCCAGCGATGCTTGCGGGTTCAGGTGAAAGTCCACCGTGTTCATGACCATCTGCACATGACCTTGTGGTTGCATGAAGCCGCCCATCACACCAAACGGCCCGACGGGCACACCGCCGCGCGTCATAAAGCCAGGAATGATGGTGTGGTACGGCCGCTTGCCTGGCCCGATGCAGTTCGGATGCTGGGCGTCCAGTGAAAAGTTGTGTCCGCGGTTGTGCAGCCCGATGCCGGTGCCTGGCACCACCATGCCACTGCCAAAGCCCATGTAATTGCTTTGAATGAAAGACACCATGTTGCCATCGGCATCGGCCGTGCTCAGGTACACCGTACCGCCTGCTGGCGGCATGCCGGGTTTCGGTGCGCGAGCCATGTCGCCGATCAGCTTGCGCCGCTCGTCCGCATATGCGTCTGACAGCAGGTCTTTGACGGAGACGCGCATGTGCGAAGGATCGGCAATGTGGGCCAGGCCATCGGCAAAAGCCAGCTTGATGGCTTCTATCTGGCGGTGGTAGGTAAGCAGGGTGTCGCGTTCGGCAAAGTCAAACCCTTTGAGCAGATTGAGCGCTATCAATGCCACCAGGCCGTGGCCATTGGGCGGAATTTCCCACACGTCAAAGCCGCGGTAGTTGACGCTGATCGGGTCCACCCAGTCGACCTGGTAGGCTGCCAGGTCTGCGGTGCTGAGGTGCCCGCCCGCACCTTGCACAAAAGCGGCGATTTTTTCGGCCAGCTCACCGCGATAAAAGCTGTGGGCGTTGTCTTCGGCAATCGATTGGAGGGTATTGGCATGACCGGCCGAACGCCAGATCTCGCCGGCCTCGGGAGCACGCTCAGGCGCAAAGGTGTCAAACCAGGACTGAAAATGCGGCGCTGTGAGCTGTTTGCGAAACAGCTTGGTGGCCTGTTGCCAGGCGTAAGCCACCGAAGGCGATACCGGGAAACCATCGCGCGCATAGCCGATGGCTGCGGCCATCGATGTCGTCAGGGGCAATTTGCCAAAACGCTGCGCCATGGCGGCCCACGAAGCGGGTGTGCCGGGCACAGTCACCGCCAGCGGGCCATACTTTGGCATCTCGGTATGGCCCCCCAGTTGGGTAAAGCTTTGCAGCGTGCTGTTGGCAGACGCTGGCCCGCTCGCGTTCAGGCCGTGCAATTTGCCGCCATGCCAGACCAGCGCAAAGGCATCGCCGCCGATGCCATTGGCGGTGGGTTCCAGCACGCTCAGGGCAGAGGCTGTGGCAATCGCTGCGTCGATGGCGTTGCCACCTGCCTGCAAGACCTGAAGCCCGGCTTGCGCTGCCAGGGGCTGGGACGTGGCGACCATGCCGCGTTGAGCGTAGACAACGTTGCGACGCGATGGATAGGGGAAATGCTGGGCATCAAAAGACAACATGCATGGGCCTTTCAGGTTATTTGTGTTTGGGGTCCAGCGCGTCGCGCAGGCCATCGCCCAGAAGATTGAATGACAGCACCAGCAAGAATATCGACACACCCGGCCAGATCGCCATCCAGGGTGCGTTGTCGACATAGTTTTTGGCGGTGTTCAGCATGCTGCCCCAGCTGGGCGCTGGCGGCTGCTGACCCAGGCCGAGAAACGACAAACTGGCCTCGGCAATGATGGCCGCAGCAATGGCCAGCGTGGCCTGCACGATCAGCGGGGGCAAAATATTGGGAAGAATGTGCCGCAACGCGATTCGCCAGGGTGGGTTGCCCACAGCGCGTGCCGCTTCCACAAAGTCTTCAACCTTGACCGACAGCACCTGGCCCCGCGTCAGGCGAATAAAAATGGGCGTTGACGATACCCCGATCGCCATCATGGCGTTGGTCAGGCTGGGGCCCAAAAACGCGGCCAGCGCAATGGCCAGAATCAAAAAAGGCACGGCCAGCATGGAGTCGGTCAAGCGGGAAATCACGCCATCAACCCAGCCGCCCAAGTAGCCTGCCAGCAAGCCAATCGGCACCCCCAGTGCCATCGCAATGCACACCGACACCAGCCCCGCCAGCAACGATGCACGCGCGCCCCAGATCACACGCGACAGCACATCGCGGCCAATGTCGTCGGTGCCAAAAAGATATTGCGCGCTGGGCGCCTTGCGCACCGCGCTCCAGCTGGTTTGAAGCGGGTCTTGCGGCGCGATCACCGGCGCCAACACGGCAATCAACACAAAAGCCAGCACAATGGCCAGCCCCAGCATCGCGCCGCGCCTACGCACCAAGCGCAGCAGGGCTCGCCTTGCTGGCGAAAGTTCGCGCGGCTGCGCAGGGGCATTCACCGGAATCGGGACAACACGCATGAACTATCCCCGCAGCCGTGGATTGACGAAAAAGTAAGCCATATCCGCCAGCAGATTGAGCAGGATATACACCGTGGACGTAAAAAGCACCACCCCCTGAACCACCGCGTAGTCGCGGTTGAACACCGCGTCCACAATCAGTTTGCCAAACCCCGGAATTGAAAACACCTGCTCGGTCAGCACAGCCCCCGACAGCAGCGTGCCAAACTCCAGCGCGCCCAGTGTGATGATGGGTGTCATGGCGTTGCGCAAGGCGTGCTTGAGCACCACGGTGCGCTCCATCAAACCCTTGGCCCGCGCAGTACGCACATAGTCGGCATTCAGGACCTGCAGCATGGCGCTGCGCGTGTGACGCATCAGCACGGCGGCAATCGCATTACCCAGCACAAAAGCCGGCATGATCATGGCCGCCAGATTGGCCTTGAGGTCTTCAAAAGGACTCACATAGCCCGATGCCGGCAACCAGCCGAGCGACACTGAAAAAAGCAGGATCAGCAAAATACCCAGCCAGAAATTGGGCGTGGACAAGCCCCACAGGGCGACGATGTTGGCAACGTAGTCCCATGCTGAATCTTTGGCCACGGCCGACACAATGCCGGCAGGAATGCCGATGACCAGAGCAATCACCATCGCCATGGCGGCCAGTTGCAGCGTGACCGGAAGCTTTTCCTGGATCAGCTCCAGCACCGGCTTCTGGATTCGCAGCGACTCGCCCAAATCGCCCTTGAACACACCGCCGATCCAGTAGGCATAACGCACCGGCAGCGGCTCATCCAGGTGCATCTTCTTGTGCAGATAGGCAATCACCGTCGGGTCCTGGTCTTCGCCAGCCAGCATGATGGCTGGGTCGCCCGGCAGCAATTGCTGCAAGCCAAAAATAATGATGGTGACGAAAAAAACCGTCGGTATCAGAGCGACCAGTCGCTTGATGAGGTAGCTCAGCATGGTGGTGTTTCAGGGTGACAAGCAGTGCCGACATCGGGCGCAGTGTCCCGTGCCTGCACTGCTGCTGTCGTTTACTTAAATTGCAGCCCTTGCACGCGCATCAGGCCGTCGGGGATGGCGCGCACACCGGTCAGCTTTTTGTTGTAAGCCCACAGCCAGTTGCGGTGAAACAAGTAAACCACGGGGCGGTCTTTGGCCACTTGCGCTGCGACCTGTTCAAAAATCTTGGCGCGCTCAGCCGGATCGCGCACACTGCGCGATTTGTTGAGCAGCTCGTCAACTTCAGGCTTGCAATAGCCAGCGTAGTTCAGCGGCTGCTTGCAGGCATGAAAGCTGAACAGATTGCCGTCTGGATCAGCCCGGCCGCTCCAGGCCAGAACGTAGGCGTCAAACTGGCCTTTGTCAGCCAGATTGAGCGAGGTCGCAAACTCAGTGGACTGAATCTTGACATCGAAACCGGCCTCCTTGGCCATCGCTTGCACCACCTGCGCCACACGCTGGCCATCCGAGGTCGTGGGGGTCATCAAGGTAAATACCGGATTCACCACGCCGGCCTCCTTCAGCAGGGCCTTGGCTTTGGCGATGTTGCGCTTGGGCAGGGGGACGTTTTTAGCGTAAAACGTGCTGTTCGGCGGCAGCCACTGGTTGCCAGGTGTCGCTTCGCCGTCCATCGCCACTTGGGCAATGCCAGCGCGGTCAAGCGACAGCTCAAAAGCCTCGCGAACACGGGGGTCACGGCCGAGCGGATTTTTTTGCGCCTGATCGCTCTTGCCGGTGTTGATGGTGATGCCCTGGTAGCCCAGTTCTGTGATGCGCGCCACTTGCAAACGGCTGTCTGTTTTGATCTGTGGAATGTCTGATGGCGCCACGCGCTCGATGAAGTCAAGCTGCCCTGAGCGCAGGTTGGCCAGCCGCACAGTGGCATCCACAATCGGCTGATAGATCACTTTGTCGAAGTGAACGTTGGCCTTGTTCCAATAGTTGGCGTAGCGCTCAAGCACGATGCGGTCTTGCGCCACGCGTTCCGTAAAACGGAAAGGCCCTGAGCACACCGGCTTGCTGCCAAAACTGGTCGGGTTTTCCTGCGCGGCCTTGGGCGACACCATCATGCCGGCACGGTCTGCCAGCACTGACAGCAGCGGTGCAAACGGCGCAGACATGTTCAGGCGTACCGTCAGGTCATCGAGGGCATCAACACTGACCACGGGCGCGAGTTCACCGCGGCGGTTAGAGCCCGCCAGGTTTTTATGCCGTTCGATGTTGAACTTGACCGCAGCAGCATCAAATTTCTCGCCATCGTGAAAGGTCACGCCGGGACGCAGCTTCAGGATCAAGATCTTGTTGTCAGGCGACCAGACCCAAGAGCTTGCCAACTGCGGGACGATATTGAGTTTCTCGTCAATATCCAATAACTTGTCGCAAAGCGATGCAAAGACAATGCGACCGACAAAGCTGCGCGCCATGGTGGGGTCCAGCACGTCCGGGTCTTCGGCCAAGCCGATGCGCAAGGTTTGCGCCTGAACGCCGGTCATCAAAAGTGTGGATGCAATGGCAAGGGCTGCGCTGGCCCGCTTGACAAAGCGCCCTGTCAGTAGCTGTCGTGCTGGTGTTTTCATGGCAATTTCCTGGTTGATAAAGATGTGGGGGGACTTTTTACGAGCGTCATGCCAACGCTGCTTGTGTTGGGGGCTGAAAAGCGGCCTGTAGCCTTTGCAAGCGCAAATTGGGGGGCGGAACAAAGGGGGTGGCGCTGGCTGATGCAGACGCTGCAATGTCGGTCCAGAAATGACAGGCAACGCTGTGGCCACCGTCATTTTTCAATAGTGGGACTTCTTCGGCGCAACGCGCGCGCGCATGCGGGCAGCGGGTGTGAAAGCGGCAACCCGGCGGCGGGTTGATGGGATTGGGAACGTCACCCTGCAGCACCACCCGGTCCCGTTTGGCGCCAGGCTCGGGCAAGGGAATGGCGGACAGCAAGGCCTGCGTGTAAGGGTGACGGGGCTGCGCAAACAGGCTTTTCTTGTCGGCGTATTCAACCATCTGGCCCAGGTACATCACCGCCACATGCGACGAAATATGCTTGACCACGGCCAGGTCATGCGCAATAAAAATGTACGACAGCCCGAGTCGCTGTTGCAGGTCCTGCATCAGGTTCACCACCTGCGCTTGAATGGACACATCGAGTGCCGACACCGGTTCATCACACACAATCAGCCGCGGCTCGACGGCCAGCGCCCTGGCAATGCCGATGCGCTGGCGTTGTCCGCCCGAAAACTCGTGCGGGTAACGCTGCAGGTATTGCCGCGCCAGGCCCACCAGGTCCAGCAGCTCGGCGGCACGTTCTCGGTGCCGCCCTTTGGCAAGGCCATGCAGCGCCAGTGGCTCGGTCAGGGTTTGCTCGACCGTCATCCGCGGATTGAGCGAGGAATACGGATCCTGAAAAATCATTTGCAGACTGCGCCTTCGGGCGCGCATCTCAGCGGGCTTCAGGCTTGTCAGGTCTTCACCGTCAAACCAGACCTTTCCCGATGTCGGCTCCAGCAAACGCAGCACCAACCTGCCAGCGGTTGACTTGCCGCAGCCGGACTCGCCCACCAGCGCCATGGTGTCGCCTGCAGCCAGTTCAAAATCAAGGCCGTCAACCGCATGAACCACAGCCTTGTCGCGGCCGAACAGGCCTTTTGCAATCGGGAAATGCTTGACCAGTTTTTCAACGCGCAGCAAGGGTTGGCCGACTGTCATAAGGCCTCCTGCGCTGCCGCTTCAGCCGGCATGCCAAGATCAAACGCGAGCGGCGCTTTCCAGCAAGCGGCTTCGTGCCCGCCACCCACATCGACCAGCGGTGGCTGGGCGGTGCGGCAATGGTCGTCCGCAAAGGGGCAGCGCGGCGCAAACCGGCAACCCTTCAAGCCACTCATGGGCGTGGGCACCTGGCCCTCAATGGCGGCCAGTCGCGTTTGCTCGAGGTGGAGTTTTGGAATCGACCCCAGCAGGCCAATCGTGTAAGGGTGCTGGGGCTGGTCAAACAGCCGCGCCACACTGGCGCGCTCAACGATGCGGCCGCTGTACATCACCACAACCTCGTCAGCCAGCTCGGCAATCACGCCCAGGTCATGCGTGATGAGCATGATCGCGGTACCGGTTTCTTCGCGCAGGGTTCGCATCAGCTCCAGCACCTGGGCCTGGATGGTCACATCCAGTGCGGTGGTCGGTTCGTCTGCAATCAGCAGGGCCGGCTGGCTTGACAGCGCCATGGCAATCATGACGCGCTGTCGCATGCCGCCCGACAGCTTGTGGGGGTAGTCGTCAATGCGCCGTTCTGGCGACGGAATACGCACCCGGCGCAGCATGTCAATCGCATGCTGGCGTGCTTCTTGGTGTCCCAGCTGGCTGTGGCAGCGAATGCCTTCAATCAACTGGTCGCCAATCGTGAAGGCCGGGTTCAGTGACGTCATCGGCTCCTGAAAAATCATGGCGATCCGGTTGCCACGCAAGGCGCGCATGCCGGCAGCAGGCAACTCGGTCAGGTCAACACCATCAAAGGTGATCGAGCCAGCCGCTATGCGGCCCTGGCCCTTGGCAAGCAAACCCATGATGGACAGGGACGTCACGCTTTTTCCGCAGCCAGACTCGCCAACGATGCCCAGGGTTCGCCCGGCCTGCACAGAAAAGCTGATGTCATCGACGGCGGTCAATTCACCGCCTTCGACCTTAAAACATGTCGTCAGACCCTTGACCTCGAGCAAGGCACTCATGCCCCGGCCTGACTGGCCGCTTTGCGGGCTGCATGAAAGCGTTCAATCTGCGCCTCGATTTGCTGGCGGTCGGTGGTGCCTGACGGATGTTCACGGCTGGGCAGGCAGGTCACAAAGGGCTGAAAACGCTGCAGGCTGACGTCGTACAAGCGTTGCAGTTCCAGGATGGGTTCGGCATGGTCGTCGACCCGGATGTCGAGCGCCGGATAGTCCTGGCCGTTGAAAACAAGCAGCGCCGCAGCCTGTTTGCCACGCTTGTCACCGCCGGCGGCCTCACCGGCTGCAAGTGCCGTCAACAGGCGCTGCGCAAAAGGCAAAGCTGGATTAGCCGCATAGCTGTCGGCCGTGGCCTCAATCACCTGCGGGCCGGCCAGCATGTTGCCAGCCACAGAAAAACCATCATGCATGGTGTGCCCGCACCAGTCAATGCATTCGCCGCCCGTGTGGGCAGCAGCCCGGCCTAGCGCATCAACCATGTGAAATTGACGGTGTGCGCTGCCGCTGTCAGCAGCCAAAAGATCAGCCAGCAGCTCGGCCGGCACACGTTGTTTCGCCATGCCGGCAAGCGCGGGCGCGGCCAGCAGGGGGTTGACAAGCGCCTGTGTTGCCAGGGCGCCAACACCGCTTTGGGCATGCGGACACAGGGCACCTACTGCAAAAAATTTGCTGGCAACGGCGACGCCAAAGTGGCCGTTGGCGTCACGCGCAACGATGGACCATGTCATAAATTTTTTTCAACCAACAAAACGCGGATATTTCAAAAGGAAGTGTTCAAAAAGGCAGCTGCGCCGCCACACTTGGGGCACCATTATCGTGTTTTAGCAGAAGCCTTTCACATTGCGTTGCGAACAGTCATCTCACACGCAAGAAACAGGCCGCCCTTAGAGATTTGGGTGAGATTTGGGCGTCTTGAATTGAGCACCTGCATTTTTCAACCATCCAATCAGCCTGCAGACCAATCAATTTCTTGGCTAGCAGCTCCTGAATCAATAGCAAACAGGCCTTTATTGCTTTTCCTTCAATCCCGCGCTGACCGTCGGATAGCGCAGCTTCAGGCGCAGCTCGGTCTTCAGTCGCCGGTTGTCCAGTCGGCGCGATTCGCTCATGAAGCTCAATTGCATGGCGGGCAGCTGGGTGGCTGCCTCTTGGCGCGCCAGGCGCGGCGGGCGCGGCAAGCCGTACAGGTCGGCGGCCAGGTCAAAGTAGTCGCCCATTTTCAAGTCGGTGTCATCGCTGGTGTTGGTGATGCGCTGCGCTTGGCCGCGCCGCATGGCGGCCAGGCAGGCGCGGGCCAGGTCGTCGGCGTGGATGTGGTTGGTGTACACATCGTCGTCCGCCGCCAGCACGGGCGTGCCTTTGAGCAAGCGCCCGCGCGGCGTGCCGCCTTCGCGGTCAGGCGCGTAAATGCCCGGAATACGCAAAATATGCGTCGGCACGCCCGCGCTGCGGCCAAACCAGCGCAGTTGCGCCTCGGCATCGACCCGGCGGTGGGCACGCGATGTGTCGGGCATGACGGGCCGCGTCTCGTCAACCCACAAGCCCTGGCAGTCACCGTAGACACCGCTGGTCGAGCCGTAAACAATGCCCAGCGGCACCGTGCGCAACCGCAATGCCTGCAGCAAGCTACGGGTGCGTGGGTCGCTTCTGGCGTGCGGGTCATCATTGGGCGGGGGTGCCAGATGCACCACCCGCGTGGCCAAGCCCGCCAAGCGTTTGAGGCTGGCAACGTTGTCCAGGTTGCCCAACAAGGGGATGATGTTTTGCGCCCGAAGCTCGGGCACGCGGCTGCGGGTTGATGTCAGCGCCATCACCTTGACGCTGGCGGGCAGCAAACGCGCCACCCGCAGGCCCACATCGCCGCAGCCGACGATCAAAACACGCTGGCGTCGAAACCGGGCGGGCAGCGCGCCTAGAGGATTTGAATTTGAAGGCAAAATTGGGAGTTCCAAAAATCAGTACGACAAGCATAACGAACAGGACCGTTTCATGAGTTTTAACATCACCGTGCAACCCAGCGGACGCATTTTTACTGCCGAGCCTGACCAGGCGCTGTTGTCAGCCGCCATCGCCCAGGGCATCGGCATGCCCTATGGCTGCAAGGACGGTGCTTGCGGCTCCTGCAAATGCAAAAAACTGCAAGGCACTGTGGTGCAGGGCACGCACCAGCTCAAGGCGCTGTCGCCGCAAGAGGCCGAACAGGGTTTCATCCTGACCTGCTGCGCCACGGCGCTGTCAGATGTGGTGCTGGAGTCCCGGCATGTGACCGACGAAAGCGCTTTCCCGATCAAAAAAATGCCGACCCGCGTGGCCAGTCTGGCCAAGGCATCGCATGACGTGATGATGGTGCGTCTGCAGTTGCCAGCGGCTGACGTCTTCAAATACCACGCTGGCCAGTATGTCGAGTTTTTGCTGCGTGATGGCGACCGGCGTGCTTACTCGATGGGCAATGCGCCGCACACGCAAGCCGAAAGCCCGCAAGTCGAGCTCCATATTCGCCATATGCCGGGCGGCAAGTTCACTGACCACGTGTTCAGCGCCATGAAAGAAAAAGAGATTCTGCGGGTTGAAGGTCCATTCGGCAGTTTTTACCTGCGTGAAGACAGTGCCAAACCGATGGTGATGCTGGCATCGGGCACCGGCTTTGCCCCCATCAAGGCGATCATTGAACACATGCAGTTCAAGGGCATCACGCGCCCTGCCGTGCTGTACTGGGGCGGCCGCCGCCCCGCTGACCTGTATATGAACGATTGGGTGATGGGCAAGGTCGCCGAAATGCCGAACCTGACCTATGTGCCTGTCGTGTCAGACGCGCTGCCTGAAGACGCCTGGAGCGGGCGCACCGGCTTTGTTCACAAGGCGGTCCTGGAGGACTTTGCCGATTTGTCAGGGCATCAGGTGTATGCCTGTGGCGCGCCTATCGTTGTGGACTCAGCGCAGGCGGCCTACATCAAGGCCGGACTGCCTGAAGACGAGTTTTATGCTGATTCGTTTGTGACAGAAAAAGACAAGGCACAGGCGGCGTCCTAAGTTGCCGGGCTTTTTGCAACAATAGGCGCATGACCCATCACGCTTTCAAACCATTCCAGGTTCTTGTCGCCATCACGCTGGCGCTGGCAGGAGCCACCGCGCTGGCACAAACCAAAGTGACCCGCATCATCGTGCCGTATGCCCCCGGCGGCCCGATTGATGTGACGGCCCGCCTGATGGCAGAGCGCGTCAAGGACACACTGGGCACCGTCATCATTGACAACAAACCCGGCGGCGGCGGCAATATTGGTGTCGACGCCATTGCCAAGGCGGCACCCGACGGCCTGACCATCGGCATTGCGGCTGTGGCCACCCACGCCATCAATCCCTGGCTGTACAGCAAGATGCCCTACAACGCCGCCACTGACTTTGCCCCCATCACGCAAATGCTGCGCGTGCCCAATGTGCTGGTCATCAACGCCGACACCGCCGCACGTTTAAAAATCGACACCCTGGCGGACCTGATCAAATACGCCAAGGCCAACCCCGCCAAACTCAACTACGCCAGCGGCGGCAACGGCAGCGCCGGGCATCTGGCCGGTGAGATGTTCAAAGCGCAGGCGGGTATTTTTGCCGTGCACATCCCTTACAACGGCGGCAACCCGGCGCAGTTGGCACTGCTCAGCGGTCAGGTCGATTTCAACTTTGACAACCTGGCCACCGCGTCAAGCAACATCAAGGCAGGCAAACTCAAAGCGCTTGCCGTGACCACCGCCAAACGCAGCGCGGTGTTGCCCGATGTGCCCGCCGTTGCCGAGACCTTGAAGGGCTTTGAAATTGACACCTGGTGGGGTCTGGTCGCGCCTGCAGGAACGCCTACCGATGTTGTCGCCAAACTCAATGCTGCGTTTGTAGCGGCCTTGAATTCACCCGAAGCGAAGGCGCGGTTTGCGAGCTTGATGGCTGAGCCGGTGGCGTCGTCGCCTGAACAGTTTGGCGCTTTTATGAAAAGTGAGCTGGGGAAGTACGAGAAGGTGGTGAAGGCTTCTGGGGCCAAGGTTGACTGATGCTTCAGGTGTTTTTAAGCGCCTTTAGCCGTACCTAGGTGCCTTTTAGAGCTGTAGCCCCTTGATTACCTAGGTCAGCAGCTCGTTAATTTATAGCAAATGGTTGTCAGGACGGTCTGGCAGGCCGCGCTAAAACTCACTCACCCAAGTAAGCCGCCCGCACCCGTGGGTCATTCAGCAGCGCTTTGGCGTCCCCATTCATCGTCACGGCGCCGGACTCCATCACATACCCACGGTCAGCAATCGCTAGCGCCCGGCTGGCGTTTTGCTCAACCAGCAAAATCGTCACGCCTTGTGCAGACACATCCCGCACGACTTCAAAAATTTTGTCCACCATGATGGGTGACAGCCCCATTGACGGCTCATCGAGCAGCAGCACCTTGGGCCGGCTCATCAGCGCGCGACCCATGGCCAGCATTTGCTGTTCGCCGCCGCTCATGGTGCCGGCCAGTTGGTCTTTGCGTTCACGCAGGCGCGGAAAAATGCTGAACATCTTTTCCATATCCGCCGCAATCTCGACCTTGTCGTTGCGGATGTAGGCACCCATTTGCAGGTTTTCGGTGATGGTCATGCGGGCAAACACGCCGCGCCCTTCGGGCACCATGGCCAGGCCTTCGCGGACCAGGTCCCACGCGCCCTTGCCTTTGATGCTTTTGCCTAGGTATTCAATGTCGCCGTCGGCCATCGGTAATGAGCCGGTGATGGCTTTCATCGTCGTGGTTTTGCCCGCGCCGTTCGAGCCAATCAGCGTGACGAGTTCACCTTGGTTGACATGGAGGTCAACGCCCTTGACCGCCTTGATGCCACCATAGGCGACTTGCAGGCCGGTGATTTTTAAAAGTGTCTGACTTGTTGTTTTTGTCATGGTTTTCTCAGTGACCTGAGCCCAAATAAGCCGTGATCACTTTTTCGTTTTTCTGCACATCTGCCGGCAGGCCTTCAGCAATCTGCTTGCCATAGTCGAGCACGGTGACGCGGTCACACAGGCCCATCACCAGTTTCACGTCATGCTCAATCAGCAAGATGGTGCGGTTGTCTTTGCGAATCTGGTCAATCAGCTCACGCAGCTGCACTTTTTCGGTGGCGTTCATGCCAGCGGCAGGCTCGTCGAGCGCAATCAGCTGCGGGTCAGTGGCCAGGGCGCGTGCGATTTCAAGGCGGCGCTGGTCGCCGTAGCTCAGGGTGCGGGCCTTGAAGTCGGCGTATTTGCCAATGCCGACATAGTCCAGCAGCTCTTGCGCACGTTTGGCAATGGCCGCTTCTTCAGCCTTGAAGCCCGCGGTGCGAAACACCGCTCCCAGCAGGCCAGACGAGGTGCGCACATGCCTGCCAACCATGACGTTTTCAAGCGCCGTCATTTCAGCAAACAGGCGAATGTTTTGAAAAGTACGGGCGATGCCGGCCTTGGCGACCTCGTGTACAGCGGCTGGCTCATAGGGCTTGCCAGCCAGTTCAAACGTGCCGCTGTCGGGCGTGTACAAGCCGGTGAGCACGTTGAAAAAGGTGGTCTTGCCGGCACCGTTGGGGCCAATCAGGCCGTAAACCTGGCCGCGCTCAATCTGAATACCGACGTCGCTCAAGGCCTGCAAACCGCCAAAGCGTTTGGACACACCCGATACTTTGAGAATGGTATCGCTCATACTGATGGCCCCTCGGTTTTAGCTGGCTTGTCCAGCGACCTGCCATGCTCGGGAGACGGCCACAAGCCGCGTGGCCGCATCAGCATGATGGTGATCATGGCCAGCGCAATCAGCAGCTGCCGCAAGATGGCCGCGTCAAGCCGGCCGTCGGTCATGGTTTGCAGTGGTCCGGCAACATGGCGCAAGACCTCGGGCAAAGCAGCCAGCAACAAGGCCCCCAAAATCACCCCCGGCAAATAACCAATACCGCCCAGCACCACCATGGCCACAATCATGACCGACTCCATCAGGCTGAACGATTCGGGTGACACAAAGCCCTGAAAAGCCGCAAACATGGCACCCGACACGCCGCCAAACGTGGCACCCATGCCAAAAGCCAGCAGCTTGAGGTTGCGGGTGTTGATGCCCATGGCCTTGGCGGCAATTTCGTCTTCGCGAATGGCCATCCAGGCGCGGCCAATGCGGGAATTTTCCAGGCGGTGGCAAATGACGACAGACACGATCACCAGCGCCAGAAACAAGTAGTAATACATCGATACCGAGTTGAACGTGATGCCCAAAAAGGTATGGTCTTTGCCGAGGTCAAAACCAAAAAACGTGATCGCATCAATCCGGTCGATGCCCTTGGGGCCGTTGGTGATGTTGATCGGCCTGTCCAGGTTGTTCAAAAACACGCGGATGATTTCACCAAAGCCCAAAGTGACAATCGCCAGGTAGTCACCGCGCAGCTTGAGGGTCGGAGCGCCCAGCATGATGCCAAACAGCCCCGCCAGAGCAGCCGCCAGCGGTATGGTCAGCCAGATCGGCAGATGCAGGCCATTCGGGAAGTTCTGGGCAATATAAGGAAAGGCCTCTGCCAGATGCGGTGATCCCAGCAACGCTGACAGATAAGCGCCCACGGCAAAAAACGCGACATAGCCCAGGTCCAGCAAGCCTGCGTAACCGACCACAATGTTCAGGCCCAGGGCCAGCAGCACGTACAGCAGCGCCATGTCGACAATGCGTACCCAGGCGTTGCCGCCCTGCTGGAGCAGCAAGGGCAGCACCAGCAGCGCAGCAGCGACCGCCAGGAAGGTGATGAGTTTGTTGGGTTTCATGTTGTTGTCTTTCCCGCATCAAGCCCGGTCGGCCACACGCTCGCCAAGCAGGCCGGAGGGCCTCAGCGTCAGCACAAAAATCAGCACGATGAAGGCAAAAATATCGCTGTACTGGCTGCCCAGAACGTCTCCGGTCAGGGGCCCGATATAGCCGGCACCAATCGACTCGATCAGGCCCAGCAAGATACCGCCCAGCACCGCCCCACCGAGATTGCCAATACCGCCGAACACGGCCGCGGTGAACGCCTTCAGCCCCGGCAGAAAGCCCATGGCGTGCTGCACCGTGCCGTAGTTGGAGGCATACATCACGCCGGCCAGCGCTGCCAGCAGCGCGCCAATGATGAAGGTGGCAGAGATAACCGTGTCGGGCCGCACGCCCATCAGGGCGGCCACGCGCGGGTTTTCGGCCGTGGCGCGCATGGCGCGGCCCAGCCGGGTGTAATGCACCAGCCACATCAGCACCGCCAGTGACACCGCTGTGGCACCGAGGATAAAAATCTGCGTCACTGTGATGACCGCGCCAGCCAGCTCATAGGGTTCTGACGGCAGCAGCGTGGGATAGGACTTGTAGTTGGGCTTCCAGATGATCATGGCCAGCGTTTGCAGCAGCAGCGACATGCCAATGGCGGTGATGAGAGGGGCCAGCTTGGGCGCATTGCGCAGCGGCCGGTAGGCTACTTTTTCAATCACGAAATTCAGCGAGCCGCACACCACAAAAGCAATCAGCAGCGACACCAGCAAAATCACCCAGCCGGCCGTGCCCGGCATGGACGACTGCATCAGGCCGATGATGGTCCAGCTGGTCAGGGCGCCGACCATCAGCACTTCACCGTGGGCGAAATTGATCAGATTGATGATGCCGTACACCATGGTGTAGCCGAGTGCGATCAGGGCATACATGCTGCCCAGAACCAGACCATTGATGATCTGCTGCAGGAATACGTCCATGGTTTATCTCCCAATCATGCTCAAAACCAAAATTGTGTACGAAACTGGCGGCAAACAACTGGCCAGTTCTTGCTTGAGAGTGCATTGAAGCACACCAAGCGAGAATCGCGCCATCCCCGTGTACGAAGCAGGGTCTACCCCCTGGACTGGCTTGTAAAACTTTCAGCTTTGCAGGTTATTTTTAAGCTTCAGAGCGCTCAGCTTCTCAGCGATTTTGATTTCCAGCCCGCGCGCCACAGGCCGGTAAAAGCCGGGCGCCGCCATGCCTTCGGGAAAATAGTTTTCCCCTGCTGCGAAAGCATCTTCTTCGTTGTGGGCGTAGCGGTAGTTCTTGCCGTAGTCGAGCTCTTTCATGAGCTGGCTCGGTGCATTGCGCAGGTGCATGGGCACCGGGCGTGTGCCCTCTTTTTTGATCAGTGCCTTGGCCTCGTTAAAGGCCTTGTAGACCGCGTTCGACTTGGGTGCCACTGCCAGGTAAATCACGCATTCAGCCAGTGCCAGTTCGCCTTCAGGCGAGCCCAGTCGTTCGTACACATCGGCAGCGCTGACGGCCAGGGTCAAAGCGCGCGGATCGGCCAGGCCAATGTCCTCACTGGCCATGCGGATCAGTCGGCGCGCCAGGTATTTGGGCTCTGCACCGCCATCGAGCATGCGCATGAACCAGTACAGGGCTGCGTCCGGGTCAGAGCCACGCACGGATTTGTGCAGGGCTGAAATCGTGTCATAAAACTGCTCGCCGCCCTTGTCGTAGCGACGCATTTTTTCACCCAGCACGGTCATCAGCCAGGCATCGGTCACGTCTGTGATGGGCCCGAGCTTGTCATTGCCAGCAGCCACGGCCAGTGATTCGAGCGTGTTCAGCAGCCGCCGTGCATCGCCATCGGCATAGGCCACCAATCGATCAACTGCGTCATCAGCTATGCTTTCAATAGCTGCCAGGGCATGATTTTGAAGGGCTACAGCCACTATTTTCTTCAGGTCTGGCTCAGACAAGGGTTGCAGCACGTAAACCGCCGCACGCGACAGCAAAGCCGAGTTGACTTCAAACGAGGGGTTTTCAGTGGTCGCGCCAATAAAGGTGAAAAGCCCGCTTTCAACATGCGGCAAAAAAGCATCTTGCTGGCTTTTGTTGAAACGGTGGACCTCGTCGACAAACACGATGGTGCGTTTGCCGCTCCCATCGCCCATGCCGCCGCCCTGCCCGAGCCATACGTTGGCCTGCTCCACCGCTTCACGAATGTCTTTGACGCCGCCCAGCACCGCCGACATGGTGATGAAATGGGCATCAAAGCTGCTGGCCATGAGCCGGGCGATGGTGGTTTTGCCCACACCCGGCGGCCCCCACAAAATGCAGCTGTGCGGCTGACCCGATTCAAACGCAATGCGCAGCGGCATGCCTTCACCCAGCAGGTGCTGCTGGCCGATGACGTCACCCAGCGTTTGCGGACGCAGACGCTCAGCCAGGGGGATGTTTATTTTCTTCGCCGCGCCTGTAGCCATGTCTGCAAAAGTGACGTGTCAGTTATTGACGGCTGACATCAGCACCAGCAGGTGGCTTGAACTGAAAGCTGGCGGCGGCCAGGGCCGGGTTGACTTCAAACTGGCTGAAGGTCATCACCGAGCGCTGACCAAAGCTGTCGAGAATCTCCAGCGCGGCCAATTCAATGCCGTTGCCAGTGGTTTTCAGGCCCACAACAATGCTTTGCAGTTGGCCGTCTTTGGTTTTTGGCACGGCTTGCACCCACTGCAAACCCTCTTTCAGACCCGGCTTTTCAGGCAAGGCGGTCAGCGTGAAATCAGCCTGCAGGCCTTTGAGGTCAGCCGCCGCGGCAATCACGGCTGCCGGTGTGCCATTGAGCACTTGCGCCAATTTGCGGGCGGTGACCTGGTTCAGGTCCAGGTCGTGCAGCCACAGCGTCTGGCCGTCTGAAACGATGGCTTGCTCAAACGGTTTTTTGTACAAAAACCTGAACCGGTTGGGCCGCAAAAACTCGAACGTGCCACTGGAGGTTTTGGTTTTGGGCGTTTGGCCGTCTTTGGCCGGGCTGGTGACGACCTGGCTGAAGGCCGCGCGGCCACTTTTTGTGTTTTTAACGAAGTTTTCGAGGTCTTTGAGCCCTGTATCGCCCTGTTCCTGTGCGCCAGCAGCCACAGAAATAACCGCTATCGTCAAGGCCAGAACAGACTTTAAGATAGAAAAATGAAGGCGTGGAAGCATCCTCAAAGTATCCCGGCCAGTGGCATCAAATCTTGTCATCATTCAGCCCGCGCGGGCACCAGAATTTCACGCTGACCGCTGCCTGACATGGCGCTGATGAGCCCGGCTTTTTCCATCTCTTCGAGCATGCGGGCAGAGCGGTTGTAGCCAATTTTCAAATGCCGCTGCACGAGCGAAATCGACGCCTTGCGGTTTTTCAAAACCACCTCTACCGCCTGGTCATACATCGGGTCTTTGTCGCCAGCTGCCACGCTCAGGTCGCCGCCCAGGTCGCCGCCCAGGTCACCGCCCTCACCATCGGCGACGCCGCCCTCCAGCACGCCGTCGATGTAGTTGGGTTCGCCCTGCTCTTTCAGGTAGCCCACCACGCGGTGGACCTCTTCGTCGCTGACAAACGCGCCATGCACACGAATCGGGAAACCGGTGCCACTGGGCATGTACAGCATGTCACCCATGCCCAGCAAGGCTTCGGCACCCATCTGGTCCAGTATGGTGCGGCTGTCAATTTTGCTGCTGACCTGAAACGACAAACGCGTCGGAATGTTGGCCTTGATCAGGCCGGTGATCACGTCAACGCTTGGGCGCTGGGTGGCCAGTATCAAATGAATGCCGGCGGCGCGGGCTTTTTGCGCCAGCCGGGCAATCAGCTCTTCAATTTTTTTGCCCACCACCATCATCAGGTCGGCCAGCTCGTCAATCACCACCACGATGTAAGGCAAGCGCTCCAGTGGCTCGGGCTGGTCAGGTGTCAGGCTGAACGGGTTGCCTATCATCTCGCCCCTGGCTTTGGCGTCGTCGATTTTGACGTTGTAGCCCGCCAGGTTGCGCACGCCCATCTTGCTCATCAGCTTGTAGCGCTTTTCCATCTCGGCGACGCACCAGTTCAGGCCGTGCGCAGCCTGGCGCATGTCGGTCACCACCGGGCATAGCAGATGCGGAATCCCTTCATAAACACTCATTTCCAGCATCTTGGGGTCGATCAGCAAGAGCCGCACGTCTCGGGCATCGGCCTTGTAGAGCAGGCTCAAAATCATGGCGTTGATACCGACTGATTTGCCCGAGCCGGTGGTGCCTGCCACCAGACAGTGCGGCATTTTGGCCAGGTCTGCCACCACCGCATGACCCGCAATGTCTTTGCCCAGGCCCATGGTGAGCAGGCTTTTGGCTTCGTTGTAAACCTGCGAGCCCAAAATTTCGCTGAGCTTGATGGACTGGCGCTTGGCATTTGGCAGTTCAAGAGCCATCAGGTTTTTACCCGGAATGGTTTCAATCACGCGGATGGACACCAGGCTGAGCGCCCGCGCCAGGTCCTTGGCCAGGCCGACCACTTGCGATCCTTTTACGCCTGTGGCGGGCTCAATCTCATAGCGGGTAATCACCGGGCCCGGTGCGGCAGCCACCACGCGCACATCTACGCCAAAGTCCTTGAGTTTTTTCTCAATCAAGCGCGAGGTCATCTCCAGCGTTTCTGGGGCCACGCCCTCCTGCTTTGACGTGGCACCGTCGAGCAGGTCCACCTGCGGCAGCTTGGAATCGGGCATGTCCTTGAACAGCGGCTTTTGCCTTTCCTTGATGACGCGCTCGCTTTTCGGAATTTCAACGAAGCTCGGCTCAATCAGCACTGGCACCGGATGATGTTCTTCAATATCGATGCGCTCGTCCTGCAAGGTTGCTTCACGCTCCATGGCGGCTTTTTTACCCACGGCCAGGTCTTCGGCCATCTCGCGCTTTTCGCGTCGTGAATCGATCAGGTTGCTGATCCATTCGCCCAGGCGCTGGGCCGCTTGTGCCCAGGAAAAACCAAACACCAGGGATGCGGCCATCACACCCACCACAATCATCACCAGCCCAGAGCCCGCAAAGCCCAGCCACTTGACCCCCGCCCCACCCACCAGATAACCGAGCGCACCTCCCGCATGGTCTGGCAGATGCGCTTCAAAACGGTACAAACGCGACCATTCAAGCCCCGTGCTGGCGATCATCAGCAAGACCAATCCCAGCCAGAATTTAAGACGGCTGTTCGCTGCAACAGCTGCGCTGTGGGGGGCCTCTGCCCTCAACCAGCGCGCCAGCGATGCCAGCCAACTTGACACACCCGCCGCCAGCAACCACCAGACCGAAAAACCCAGCAAAAAATAGCTTGCGTCTGCCAGATAAGCGCCCAGCTTGCCGCCCCAGTTGCGTGCGGCAACCTGCACGACGCCCAATTCTTGGGCATTTCCAGAGGTGGACCAGGCGCCATCTTGCGCAGAGTAACTCAGCAGCGCCAACAGCCAGAACATCAGTCCCAGCGCGCCCGCAACCAGGCCCAGTTCATGAGCAAATCGCCTCAAGCCGCCCTGCGATGCGGCGGTTTGGTCATGTTGCGAATTGAGAGTGTCTAAAGAGTAGGTCATAAGCTGCCTGAGAGCTTAACGCAGATGATCCGCCCGCTGCGCTAAAACCATCACTATTCGAGCGAAGTCAGCCGATCTTTGACGATCATGGAACCGTCTGGGTGGGTCACGATAAAACCGCGCTTTTGCAGGTCTTTCATCGCCCGGCTGACCATTTCGCGTGAGGCGCCGACCATCTTGGCCAGGTCCTTTCGCGGCAACTTGTCACGAATCACCGTGTTGCCATCTGCATCAACGACCGCAAATTCAAGCAAAGCCCTTGCCACACGGCCGTACACGTCCATCAGCGAGAGGGATTCAATTTGACGGTTAGCTTGGCGCAAGCGCTGCACCAGCTTTTTCATGACAGCATAAGCCACGGAAGAATTGTCCGGCAGGAAACGGGCAAACTCAGACCGGCCCAAGATCAGCACGTCGGTTCTCACCAGGGCGCGAACCGTGGCCGAATGCGGCTCGTTGTCAATCAGGCTCATTTCGCCGATGTAGTCGCCAGGCTCCATGGTGGCCAAAATCGCCTCACGGCCGCGTGTGTCAGTGGTCATCACGCGCGCGCGGCCCGTCAAAATGATGGCGAGCGAGTCTGATTTTTTGCCCTGCTCAACAATGGCCTGACCGCGTTTGAACCGGCACTTGACAGCAGCCTGTGCCAACGCTTCGGCCTGCCGGACCGTGAGGGTCGAAAACAGCGGCACCCTGCGGATCAGTTCGAGATTGGTCGCCAAAATGGACATCATTTACTCCTCAACCCTTTGGCAATTGGGACAAACTCAAATACCTACAATGAAAGGTGACGCCAGATTTGAAACACGTTTTCCGGATCGAGCTCTGCAGGTACTTATTTTAAATTACTTCGGCCGCCAAATTTACCCAATCGTTACCCATGACACATTCAAAAGTTCTCATTTTGGGCTCAGGCCCCGCCGGCTACACCGCCGCTGTTTATGCCGCGCGCGCCAACCTGAATCCGATGTTGATCACCGGCATAGCCCAAGGCGGCCAGCTCATGACCACCACCGATGTCGACAACTGGCCGGCTGACCCACTGGGCGTGCAGGGCCCAGAGCTGATGCAACGCTTTTTAGAGCACGCCGAGCGCTTTAAAACCCAGATTGTTTTTGATCACATTCATACGGTTGATTTTTCAAAACGTCCGTTCACGCTCACCGGTGACAGCGGTGTTTACACCTGTGACTCACTGATCATTTGCACCGGTGCATCGGCCAAGTATCTGGGTCTGGACAGTGAAACCGCATTCATGGGCCGGGGTGTTTCCGGCTGCGCCACCTGTGACGGATTTTTCTATCGCGAACAGGACGTGTGCGTCGTCGGCGGCGGCAATACGGCGGTCGAAGAGGCACTTTATTTGTCCAATATCGCGAGCAAGGTCTACCTGGTTCACCGGCGCGACAAGTTCAAGGCCGAGGCGATTCTGGTCGACAAGCTGCACGAGAAAGTTGCCGCAGGCAAGATTGTGCTGAAGACCTTCAACACGCTTGAACAGGTGCTGGGCGATGCAGGCGGCGTGACGGGCGTGCGCCTGAAAAGCACCACCGATGACTCAACCGAGGACATCGCGCTGAAAGGCTGCTTTATCGCCATCGGTCACCAGCCCAACACCGATATTTTTACAGGCCAACTTGACATGAAAGGTGGCTACATCATCACCAAAACAGGGCTTGACGGTTTTGCCACCATGACCAGCGTGCCGGGCGTGTTTGCCGCAGGCGATGTACAGGACCATGTTTACCGCCAAGCCATCACCAGCGCAGGCACGGGCTGCATGGCGGCGCTGGACGCGCAACGCTTTCTTGAGCAAAGCACATAACCCCGATTTGGGGCTATCGGGTTTTCAGGCTATAATCAAAGGCTTCGCTGGAATCTGGCAACATTTGCCGTTTTTCACATCCCACTTTAATTTTTAACGGAGAGTGCTCATGGCACGCGTCTGTCAGGTAACGGGCAAAGGCCCAATGGTCGGAAACAACGTTTCCCATGCCAACAACAAAACCAAGCGCCGGTTTATGCCTAACCTGCAATACCGCCGCTTCTGGGTCGAGTCAGAAAACCGCTGGGTGCGTCTGCGCATCACCAGCGCCGGTCTGCGTTTGATCGACAAAAAAGGCATCGACGCGGTCCTGGTGGATCTTCGTGCCCGTGGTGAAGTCTAAGTTCTGAATGAAGGAAAACAATCATGGCTAAAGGCGCACGCGAAAAAATCAAGCTGGAATCAACTGCCGGCACCGGTCACTTTTACACGACCACCAAAAACAAGAAAACCACGCCCGACAAAATGCTGATCATGAAATTTGATCCAAAAGCTCGCAAGCATGTGGAATACAAAGAAATCAAGCTGAAGTAATTCAGTTAAAACAAAAAAGCCGCTGGCAGCAATGCGCAGCGGCTTTTTTGCGTCCGGTTTCCAGGCTATGCCGCCTGGGATCTGTTGACCTTCACATCGGCCAAAGAAAAAGCCGCCGCAGCGCTCGGCCGGGCGGCTTGTCAAAAGAACAAGCCTCAGGCTCTGGCGGCGCGCAGTTTCATGGAGAACTCGTTGAGCGCAGCAATACCACTTTGCTCAGCGCGGTGGCACCAGCCCTGCAAGTCAACAGTCAGCTGCTCGCGCGAAGCGGACGTTGTGAGCCACATCTGACGCAGCTCTTCACGCATGATGACCATCTTGTCCAGCACCGGGTGCTCTGCTCTGGCTTGGGCCAGTTGCGGTTTGGCCGACGCGGGCACTTTGTCGTCGTCGCGGTGCAACCAGCGATTGGCGACGCGCAAGACGGATGCGTCGGCGTTTTTAGATTTCAATGCTGCCACCTCAAGCCTGCCAGCATCCCGCATCGCGCGGGCAAAACCAGCCATCACCTCGTACCGGTGAGCAATCAATGCCTCGAGCGTTTTTTCATCGGCTACGGGCTGGATGCTGCCGAGTTGCAGTTTGGGCGGTACTTTTTTGACCTTGGCCAGACCCATCATTTCGAGGGCCCGGATGTAGCCCCAGCCAATGTCGAACTCGTAGGGTTTGACCGAGAACTTGGCCGAGGTCGGGTAGGTGTGGTGATTGTTGTGCAACTCTTCACCGCCGATCATGACGCCCCAAGGCGAAATGTTGGTGCTGGCATCCGGTGCCTCAAAGTTGCGGTAACCCCAGTAGTGGCCAATGCCATTGATGATGCCGGCTGCTGTGACAGGAATCCACACCATTTGAATCGCCCAGACGGTCAGACCGGCGGCGCCAAACAGCGCCAGGTCGATGATCATCATCAGGCCAACACCTTGCCAGCTGTAGCGGGTGTAGAGGTTGCGCTCAATCCAGTCGTTGGGCGTGCCGTGACCGTACTTGGTCATGGTTTGCTTGTTTTTGCTTTCGGCGCGGTACAGCTCGGCACCCTGCCAGAAGACTTTCTTGATGCCGTAAGCCTGCGGACTGTGCGGGTCATCTGCGGTTTCGCATTTTGCGTGGTGCTTGCGGTGGATGGACACCCACTCCTTGGTGACCTGGCCCGTGCCCAGCCATAGCCAAAAACGGAAAAAATGCGACGGTATCGCATGCAGATCCATGGCTCGATGCGCCTGGTGGCGGTGCAGATAAATGGTCACGCTGGCGATGGTGATGTGGGTCGTCACCAGTGCATACAAAATAATCTGCCACCAACTCGCAGCCAGCAGTCCGTGCGCCAGCCAGTCCAGTGCGGCATCAAACAAGATCATAAGAATCCTTTAAACATTCCATCCATACACAAATAAGCAGGCCCTGCATGACATCTTATTCGGACGCCACCCGCTCATCTTGATCACAGCCACCATTCTATGCCGATCATGGCATATCACCTAACTTGATTCGGCAGCTGTACAGCTGGGGTCGAAACGCCAATATTCACCCAAAAAACATTAAGCTTTGTCTATTTGCTGTTAATTTTTATTAAAAATATCAAAGCTTTTGCCAAACCGCCGCAAAGAAACCGTCGGTCTGGTGCAGGTAAGGCCACAAGCGCAGATAGGGGCCGCTGCACAGTTTTGCTGCGTTTTCAACACCCGCATGGGTCAACAAAGGGGCGACTTCAAGGACGTTAAAGTCTTTGTTAGCGCTTGTAAATGCCTCGGCAATCGCCTCGTTTTCTTCACGCAACACACTGCAGGTGGCATAAACCAGCCGCCCGCCTGGCTTTAAAAGCCGTGCGGCACTTTGCAAGATCGCGGTTTGCTTGGCCACCAGCTCTTCAATGGCCTTGGGGGTTTGGCGCCACTTCAAATCGGGGTTGCGGCGCAAAGTGCCCAGGCCAGAGCAAGGTGAATCGACCAGAACCCGGTCAATCTTGCCTGCCAGACGCTTGATGCGGTCGTCGCGCTCATGGGCAATGGCCACGGGGTGCACATTCGACAAGCCGCTGCGCGCCAGCCTCGGCTTCAGAGCCGCCAGCCGATGGCCCGATGTGTCAAACGCATACAAGCGCCCGGTGCTGCGCATGGTCGCGCCGATTGCCAGTGTTTTACCGCCTGCGCCCGCGCAAAAGTCCACCACCATCTCGCCGCGCTTGGCCTCGACAAGCAGCGCCAGCAATTGCGAGCCTTCGTCTTGCACCTCGATCGCGCCCCGCGTAAAAGCATCGAGTTTGCCGAGTTGGGATTTGTCCGCCAGCCGCAAACCCCAGGGCGAATAGGGCGTGGCCTCTGTCTTTAGCCCAGCCTTGCTGAGTTCTTTTTGAATGTCAGCGCGCTTGTCTTTTAAGGTGTTGACACGCAGGTCCAGCCCAGCTGGCGCATTCAGGCTTTCTACCAGCGGCCAAAAATCGTCACCCAGTTGCGTTTTGAGCGGCTCGACCAGCCAGTTGGGCAGGTTGTGGCGGTGCAGTTCCATCAGGTCTTCGGTTTTGACCTGGTCACAGCGTTTGAGCCAGTCGATTTCCTGATCCGTCAGCGCCGCCAGCAAAAACTCGCGGTCCGCAGCAAAGCCAAGAATCGCCAGCCGCCGCTCAGGCGCACCGTGGCCATGCTGAGCCAGGTAGGTGTAGAGGTTTTTCTTGCGCAGCACCGCGTAAACGGTTTCAGCCAGCGTGGCACGCTCACGCGGGCCGAGCCGGAACTCGCGGAAATACTTCGACAACATCATGTCGGCGGGCTGGTCAAATTTAAGAACGTGCTTGAGTAAATCGGAGCAACTGTCGAGAAGGGCTTTAGGATGCATAACCTCTATTGTCCCATTCATGCCCCATGTCAGAACAACTCCCACCTTTGATCACCACACCGCCAGGTGTCTACAAACATTACAAAGGCATGCTGTATGAAGTGATCGGCACGGTGCGCCACAGTGAAGATTTAAGCCCGATGACGCTGTACCGCGCCCTGTATGGCGAGCACGGCCTGTGGGTGCGGCCTGCAGCGATGTTCAACGAAGACGTGGTGATTGACGGTGTGCGTCAGCCGCGCTTCCAACTTCAACCCACCCGGCAAGCTGATCAAGCGCATTAAAGATTCCTGCCCTGCCCTGCCAGCCCGGGCCGCAGAACCGGCTTTGCCGGGCGGCAGCGCAGTACGCGAAGCGACAAGCGTGGGGCCATGCCGCGTCACCGATAATCGAGGGCTATGTCCTCACCTCACGAATTCACTGAAATAGAAAAACAGGTCAAGCGCCGCCGCACGTTTGCCATCATCTCCCACCCCGACGCGGGTAAAACCACGCTGACCGAAAAACTGCTGCTGTTCTCGGGTGCGATTCAAATTGCGGGCAGCGTCAAAGCCCGCAAGGCCGCGCGCCACGCGACGTCGGACTGGATGGAAATTGAAAAGCAGCGCGGCATTTCAGTGGCGTCATCGGTGATGCAGATGGAGTACCGCGACTGCGTGATCAATTTGCTGGACACGCCGGGCCACCAGGACTTTTCAGAAGACACCTACCGCGTTTTAACGGCGGTTGATGCGGCATTGATGGTGATTGACGCAGCCAACGGCGTCGAGCCGCAAACCCGCCGCCTGCTGCAAGTCTGCCGGGCACGCGGCACGCCGATTTTGACCTTCGTCAACAAGATGGACCGGGAGGTGCAAGACCCGATGACGGTGATGGACGAGATCGAACGCGAGCTCGGGATGGCCGTTGTGCCGTTTACCTGGCCTGTGGGCATGGGCAAACTTTTCCACGGCGTGTACGACCGCCGTGAAGACCGGATGCGCGTTTTTAGCCCCGGTGAAGACAAAGCCGGCGGCGACGATGAAATCTTGTCCGGCTTACACAATGCGGATGCGGCCAAACGCTTTGGCGCTGAATACAAGCAGGCGCAAGACGAGATTGATCTGGTGGCCGGTGCCACGCCCGAGTTTGACCGCGACCTGTTTTTGGCCGGCAAGCAAACGCCGATGTTCTTTGGCTCGGCGATCAACAACTTCGGTGTGCAAGAAGTGCTTGATGCACTGGTCGACTTGGCCCCGGCACCAGCAGACCGCACCGCGATGCAGCGGGTGGTTCATCCAGAAGAGAAAAAATTCTCCGGTGTGGTCTTCAAGATCCAGGCCAATATGGACCCCGCCCACCGCGACCGGATTGCGTTTTTGCGCGTGGCCAGTGGCGAGTTCACGCGCGGCATGCGGCTGAAGGTGGTGCGCAGCGGCAAAGAGCTGCGCCCCAACACGGTGGTGAGCTTCATGAGCCAGCGGCGCGAGTTGCTCGACACCGCCTTTGCGGGCGACATCATTGGCATCCCCAACCACGGCGTGCTGCAGCTGGGCGACACGCTGACCGAAGGCGAAGCGCTGCAATTTACCGGCTTGCCGTTTTTTGCACCCGAAATGTTCCGCGCCGTGGAGGTGGCTGATCCACTGCGCACCAAGCAATTGCGCGCCGGCTTGACGCAGCTGGGCGAAGAAGGTGCGATTCAGGTGTTCAGGCCGATTGCGGGCTCGCTGCTGCTGCTCGGTGCCGTGGGGCAGTTGCAGTTTGAGGTGGTGGCGCACCGGCTGGAGCATGAATACGGTGTCAGGGCGCGCATCATGCCCAGTAACTTCAACCTGGCCCGCTGGGTGACGAGTGACGACCCCAACGAATTGAAAAAATTCATGGACGCCAACGCGCACCGCGTGGCACTCGATGCGGTGGATGCCCCGACGCTGCTGGTAGACCACAGCGCCACGCTGCGGGCGGTGGAGCAGCAATGGCCAAAAATCAGGTTTCATGCTTTGCGTGAACACGCAGGGCTGGTTTTTCAGTCCAAGATGTGACGTTTGCTGTCGATGAACACCCCTGACATCGACACGGAACAGCAGGACCGATACAAGCTGGGCCGCGACGAACTGATGGCCAACACCGATGCCTTTGCAGCGCGGCCTAGCCTGCGCGCGCCCCTGCCGGACAACGCCGTCCAGCGCTAGCTGAAAGGGGCGGCGTCCAAGCAGTATTCGGTGTCCTTGGCTTTTTTTGATGTTCTTTTAAGGCTTCAGCCCAGATAATACCTAGACCAGCAGCTCCTGAAAACATAGCAAGCACCATGAAGCTCACAAAACCCTCACGGAAAACTTTACGCATAGGCGCGGGTGCAGGCTACGCCGGTGACCGGATTCCCCCGGCCCTTGAGTTGGCCGAAAAAGGCGCGCTGGACTACCTGGTGTTTGAATGCCTGGCCGAGCGCACGATAGCGCTGGCGCAACTGCAGCGCAGCCAACACGCCCATCTGGGCTTTGACGCGATGCTGGCCGCGCGCATGCGGGCCGTGCTGCCGGCCTGCCTGGCTCAGGGGGTGAAAATCATCAGCAACATGGGCGCAGCCAATCCCTTGGCCGCTGGCCAGGAAGTGATTCGGGTGGCACGCGAGCTGGGCATTGAAAAACTGACCGTCGCGGTGGTGCTGGGCGACGATGTTCTGGCAACCATGCAGCGTCAAACCGGTGATCAGCCCGACAGCCAAGATTTACCGCTGATGGACAGCAACCAGACCTTCGCCTCAATCGGCACGGCCAGCATCTCCGCCAACGCCTACCTCGGCGCTGGCGAGATTGTGACTGCGCTGGCCCAGGGCGCCGATGTGGTCATCACCGGGCGCGTGGCAGACCCTGCGCTGTTTTTAGCCCCGCTGATTCATGAATTTGGCTGGGCGATGGATGACTGGGACAAGCTCGGCAAAGGCGTGCTGGTCGGGCATTTGCTGGAATGCTCGGGCCAGGTCACCGGCGGCTATTTTGCAGACCCCGGCTGGCGCGATGTGCCTGATTTGGCCAGGCTGGGCTTTCCGCTGGCAGAAGTCGCCAGTGACGGCAGCGCGGTGATCACCAAAGTGGCTGGTTCTGGCGGCTGCGTGACGGTTCAGACCTGCGCGTCGCAACTGCTGTATGAGATTGAAAACCCCGCCGCCTACCTGCAGCCAGATGTGGTGGCCGACTTTTCAAACGTCACGCTGACCCAAGTCGGCCCAGACCGGGTGCAAGTCGGTGGCGCCACAGGCAGGCAACGGCCCGACCGGCTGAAGGTGACGGTGGGCCACCGCGACGGCTTTATTGGCGAGGGGCAAATCTCTTACGCTGGCCTGGGCGCGCAGGCGCGCGGGCAACTGGCGCTAGATGTACTCAAACTGCGGCTGGCCGATGTCAAAGCGCTGGACAGCCGCTTTGAGCTGATCGGGGTGAACGCGATACATGGCCAGGATTTGGCACAGGGTTTGGCACAGAGTTATGCGCCGTATGAAGTTCGTGCGCGCGCGGCCATGCGTGTGGCCACGCGCGCTGAGGCCGAGCTGGTGGCCCACGAAGTCGAGGCCCTGTACATCAACGGCCCGGCCAGCGGAGGCGGCGTGACGCAATCGGTGCGCGAGGTGATTGCGGCTGCGTCCACGCTGATTCCGCGTGAGTGGGCACCAACATCCCTAACTTTGCTGGAGATTTAATGTCAAACCAGGTACTGCTCAGAGACATCGCCTATGCGCGCGCCGGCGACAAGGGCAACCGCTCTACCCTGTCGGTGATCGCCTATGACATCAAAGACTTCCCCGCCATCGAGCGGCTGGTGACAGCCGAACGTGTCAAACAACACTACGCAGGCATCGCCACCGGAAAAGTTGACCGCTATGTGCTGCCGCAGCTCGGGGCCTTAAACTTCGTGTTGCACGATGCGCTGGGCGGCGGCGTGACACGGTCGCTGTGCCTGGACGCGCATGGCAAGTGTCTGGGTTCTGCCATCTTGAGCCTGGCCCTTGACCTGCCCTGAACGCGGGCACATCCATGATTCTTAACCGGAGACAACCATGACATTCAAATCCCTGCTGTTGGCAACCTTGGTCAGCATCTCTTGCGCTGCCTTTGGCCAGGCCTACCCCAACAAACCCATCAAGGCCATCGTGCCGTTTGCAGCGGGCAGCTCGACCGACCAGATCGGCCGCGCCTTTGCCGCCAAGATGAGCGAGACGCTGGGCCAGACCATCGTGGTTGAAAACCGGGCCGGCGTGAACGGCATGCTGGGCGCTGATGCGGTGGCCAAGTCGCCCGCCGACGGCTACACGATTTTGATTGGCACCAACAGCACCAATGCAGCGCTCAAAAGCCTGATGAAAAAGCTGCCTTACGACCAAGACACCGCTTTTGCGCCGCTGGGCTACATGGGCTCGGTGCCCCTGATCGTGGCGGTCAACAACGATGTGCCGGTTAAAACCCTCAAAGAGCTGATCGCCCTGGGTAAAACCAAGCCCGGCCTGCTGACCGTTGCCAGCGCCAGCACCTCGCAACTGGTGTCGTCTGAAATGCTGGCAGGCATGACAGGCATGGACGTGACCAGCGTGCCCTACAAAAGCGGCCCCGCCGCCATGACCGACCTGATTGGCGGCCAGGTGATGATGTTCACCGCTGACTTTGGCGTGATGTTGCCGCAAGTCAAAGCCGGCAAAGTGCGCGGCCTGGCCGTCACCTCGACCAAGCGTTCAGCCGCGATTGCCGAGCTGCCCACCGTCAATGAAGCGCTGGGTTTGAAAGATTATGAGCTGATCGCCTACTTTGCGATGTTTGCCCCCGCTGGCACGCCGCCAGACATCATTGCCAAGCTCAACCAGGCCATCAACGCTGCGGCGCAAAGCAAAGACCTTCAGGAGAAATTTGCAAGCATCGGCTTTGCCGTCGAACCCGGCACACCCGAAGCGCTGGCCCAGCGCAGCAAACTGGAAACCGCCAAATGGGCCAAAGCGATTGCCGCTGCCAAAATTGAACCACAGTAAGTTGAGCGGCAGTAAGTTGAGCCACCGCAAGGCAAAACGTCTGTTGTCAGGCCGTTTTGTGCTTTTCAGGTATCTTTTAGGCCGCCAGCCCCATAGATACCTATGCGAGCAGCTATTTTTTAAATAGCAGATAGCATTTTCAAGGCAGCCGCAATGGCAGTGCTGTCTTGTACTGAACCTGCTTGAGCGCAAAGCTGGAGCGGATTTTTTCAATGCCGGGTATGGGCGTGAGCTGGTTCAAAATGAATTTTTCCAGCGCGCCTATGTCGGCCACTGCCACGCGGATCAAATAGTCGCTATCGCCGGTCATCAAATAGCATTCCATCACCTCGTCGTGCTCGACGATGCGGCGTTCAAACTCGCTTAGGGCATCTTTGCTTTGGCTGCGCAGGCTGATGGAGATAAACACGCTCAAACCCAGGCCGAGCGCTGCCGCGTTGGCAATGGCCACATAGCGGTCAATCACCTTGGCGGCCTCCAGCGCCTTGACACGCGCCAGGCAGGGCGAGGGGCTCAAATGCACGCGCCGGGCGAGTTCGACATTGGACAAAGAGCCATCGCGTTGCAATTCGTCAAGAATCTTTAAATCAAGGTTATCAAGCTGCATTGGTTTTAAATTGTGTTTTAAGCAGCATATTATGCCGTTTTCATTGCATTTACCTGCTTTTTAAGCAGCACCTTTGGCGTCTTGTTGCGTACAGTCAGAGGCCATGAACATCGACCACACCCACCTCAGCCTGGACCCAGACCCGCAAGAAACCGCCGAATGGCGTGAAGCGTTTGAGGCGCTCATCGCGGCGCAAGGCCCGGCGCGGGGCCGGCAAATTCTGGACGACCTGAGCCGAACCGCACGCGCTCACCGCACCGGCTGGCAGCCCGAGTTGTGCACGCCGTATGTCAACAGCATTCATGTCAACGAGCAGCCTGTCTTCCCCGGTGACCTGGCGATTGAAGAGCGGCTGGCTGCACTGATGCGCTGGAACGCTTTGGCCATGGTGGTCAAGGCCAATCATGACCCCCACGCTTCGCTGCCCCCCGAGGGGGCGCCTTTTGACTTGGGGCGGCCCGGCGACAAAAGCGGCCGATCTGGCGAACTGGGCGGGCATATTGCCAGCTACGCCAGCGCCGCAGATTTGTTTGAGACCGGGTTCAACCACTTCTTCAAGGCCCGCGCGGGCCTGAACGAGGGTCAGCACCGGGGCGACCTGGTGTTTTTTCAGCCCCACAGCGCGCCGGGCGTGTATGCGCGCGCTTACCTCGAAGGCCGTTTGACCGAAGACGACTTGCGCTTTTACCGTCAGGAGTTGACGGCAGGCACGGCCCAAGGCCTGTGCAGCTACCCGCACCCGTACCTGATGCCCGACTTCTGGCAGTTCCCCACCGGCTCGATGGGCATTGGGCCGATCAGCTCGATTTACCACGCGCGGTTTATGCGCTACCTCACCCATCGGCGTTTGCTCGATTGCGCAACGCGCAAGGTGTGGGGCGTGTTTGGCGACGGCGAGATGGACGAGCCCGAATCGATGAGCGCCCTGACGCTGGCCGCGCGCGAAGGCCTGGACAACCTGGTCTGGGTCGTCAACTGCAATTTGCAGCGGCTCGATGGCCCGGTGCGTGGCAACGGCCGCATCATTGACGAGCTGGAGCGGCTGTTTCTAGGGGCCGGCTGGAACGTCATCAAACTGGTCTGGGGCAGCGACTGGGATGGCCTGTTTGCACGCGACACCACGGGCGCGCTGGCCAGGGCGTTTGCCAACACGGTCGATGGGCAGATGCAAACCTTTGCCGCCAAAGACGGCCGCTTTAACCGCGACACCTTTTTTGGCCAGAACGAAGAACTGGCCCGGCTGGCCCAAGGCATGACAGACGAGCAGATTGACCGCCTCAAACGCGGCGGCCATGACCTGGTAAAAATCCACGCCGCCTACGCCGCCGCTGCCGCGCACAAAGGCCAACCGACGGTGATTTTGGCGCACACCAAAAAGGGCTATGGCATGGGTAGCGCAGGCCAGGGCAAGATGACCACCCATTCGCAAAAGAAGTTTGACGAGACCGATTTGATTGGTTTTAGAAACCGCTTTAACCTGCCGCTCACCGACGAGCAAGCCGCGCGGATTGACTTTTACAAGCCCGATGCGGCAAGCCCCGAAATGCAGTACCTGCATGCCAAACGCGCAGCACTCGGCGGCTACCTGCCCAAGCGCGACACCACAGCAGAAAAAATCAGCATCCCTGCCCTGCCCGCCTACGCTGCTTTCGCCTTAACGGCTGACGGCAAAGAGATGAGCACCACCATGGCCTTTGTGCGCATGCTGGGCGGGCTGCTCAAGGATGCTGAGTTGGGCCCCAAAATCGTGCCCATCGTGGCTGACGAGGCACGCACCTTTGGCATGGCCAACCTGTTCAAGCAGGTCGGCATTTATTCCAGCGTCGGCCAGCGCTACGCGCCCGAAGACATCGGCTCGGTGCTGAGCTACCGCGAGGCACTCGACGGGCAAATACTGGAAGAAGGCATCAGCGAGGCCGGCGCACTGGCCAGCTGGACGGCAGCGGCCACCAGCTACAGCGTGCACGGCCTGGCGATGCTGCCGTTCTACATTTACTACTCGATGTTCGGCTTTCAGCGCGTGGGCGACCAGATTTGGGCCGCCGCCGACCAGCGCGCACGCGGCTTTTTACTCGGCGCCACGTCGGGCCGCACCACCCTGAGCGGCGAAGGCCTGCAGCACCAGGACGGCACCAGTCACCTGGTGGCCGCCACGATTCCGAACTGCAAGGCCTACGACCCCGCCTTTGCCTGCGAGCTGGCCGTCATCCTTGACAAAGGCATGCGCGAGATGATGGTCGAGCAACGCGACGTTTTTTATTACGTCACGATGATGAACGAGAACTACGCCCAGCCCGATTTAGTTGCGGGCAGCGAGGCAGACATTATTCGTGGTTGCTACAAATTCAGAAGCTACTCACATAAGAATTCATTGGGCCAGAGCCCTAAAACACCCCAAAAAGCGGTGCAAAAAGTCACTTTGATGGGTTCTGGCGCCATTTTGACCGAGGTCGTCAAAGCCGCTGAGCAATTGGCGGCGATGGACGTGGATGTGACGGTTTTCAGCGTCACCAGCTGGAGCGAGCTGGCCAGGGACGGCATGGCGGTGGGCGGCAAAGACGCTTTCGTCACCCAGCAATTGCTGCACAGCGAAGGCCCCATCATTGCCGCCACCGACTATGTGCGCGCCGTGCCCGACAGCATCCGCGCGTGGCTGCCCGCAGGCCGCAGCTACACCACCTTGGGCACCGACGGCTTTGGCCGCAGCGACACACGGGCCGCGCTGCGCGACTTTTTTGGGGTGGATGCAGCAAGTGTGGTCAAAGCAGCGCTGGCGGCGCTTGGTATGAAATAAGCCTTTCATCAAAGAGCGACTCACCACAGCATCGTTCAATGAAAAACACCAGCCGTGGTCTATGGCGCGCAACCCTCATTTTTAGCTTGTCAGCGCTTCACACGCGGGGCGTGCGATTCTTTTTATGCCTATGGGTCTGCGTAGTTTTACTGGGCTGACCAATGCTTTCAGCAAGAAGCTAAAGTATCACATGCACGCTTTCAACTACCATTTAATGGCCCACAACTTCGTGAACATTTACAAGTTACTCGAGATAAAACCAGCGATGTAAGAAGGGGTGCCCACCTTCCTGTGGATCATGAAAGACACTGTGATGGTGACGGAGACTATGGAGCAACAAAAAACCCGCCTAAGCGGGTTTTCAAGGAGGTCAGTCAATTCAAACGCATTGCTTGACTGGTTCATGCATCCAAGAGTTCTGACGCTCACTGATCTTTTGCGCCAGCTCTTGGGCGCCTTCTGCCTGCTTTCGCTGGAGTTGTTCCAGTAAAGCTTGGCTCGGCGTCTTTGGTGCTTGCGTTTCCTGAAGATAAAGATCCAGTGTGTAGTCCATTTGTAGCCTCTGGTGATGGTTCGTCGGGAAGAATGAAAAAAGGTCCTAACCCTGACTCGCTCGGAGTTCCAAGGATACTCCAAAGTTTCATACAAGCAAGATTTTCATTGTCGGATAAAGACGATACCCTCTGAAAAAGTTCCCCAGCTTCTTTTCGGTCTATAACAAATTCGTGAGCTGGGTAACCCATAGTGAGTCTGCCCAAACCATCTGGCTTTAAATTGCTGCTGTGTCCGTTAAGTCGCGATCCGTATTCTAAGGTTATGGCCATTGCCCGTTGCATCTCGCCAAGTCTTAAGGGGTCAATCTGGCTGTAAAGGGGCGTTAATAGCCCTGCTGTCACCCCACTTGCAAATTCACCAGCAAGACGGGGAGATAGCCGCAGATTGGTTCGAGAACCTTGAAAAAATGAGAAGAAAACCCTCTGAGCATGCGTGGCACATTGTTGTAAGGCAGTTGTTACATCTAAGCCCGAACCGCGTTCGATTGTCTCTGCTGGCTTTATCACCTGAATGTCCAACGGCCCCAGTTCGCCCATGTCGCCTATTCGTAACTCGTTGGCGCCTATAGCGATGAGTGTGCCAGCGCTTTTGCAAAGACTGGGAATCAGAATGCAGACTTCTTTGTAATGATGTCTTAGGCATCGAGCAATTCGATATCCTGCATGAGGATCACCTCCAAGAGTGGTCAGGATAACAACGCATTTTGAATGTTGTTTATTCGCCTTAATGCATTCACTCAGGCTAGCATGAAGGCCTCTTTCAATGATCCGATTTATACCTATAAAGTCCGTATCTGGTGAAGTCAATGCCAGCGCCGCATGTGAATCCGAATCTCTGTGTATTGTCATTTTTTTCTCCCTTTCAGGCTACTATCTGACAAGTCGGATACTTCTTGTTACATGGTATTCCCTGACATCAAATAATTTGTAAGAACCGTGATCCAAACCAAATCGTGACCTCCTAGTTGTAACCATTTTGGGAGCTACCAAGGTAGAAAAATATTGATCTCGATATCTATTCAAACCCTGAAAATTGCCCGGAACAGCTGTCTTATACGTAAAAAAGCCCGGTAGCTTGCACTAACCGGGCTCTTAACGCCACAGCAAAGGCTGGATAGCCTAGATAGACTGAGAGAGTGTTACTTCATGCCGTATTTAACTTTGGCATCGTTGACGCACGTGTCTTTGGGCGCACCAGCCAGGGCATCGCAGCGCTCGGCAGCGGCTTTGTACATGGCTTTGTTTTCGTCGCTGTTCGCGTCTTTTTTCACGTCGGCCATCTTGTCGGTTTTAGACTTGTCGGTGTCCATCGACACCTTGGAGATTTTGGCGTCGTCTTTGGCTTTGGTGTAGACCACCTTGGCGTCTTTGACGCACACGTCCTTGGCATTGCCTGCCAGGTCGTCGCACTTTTCCTTGGCGGTGCTGTACACCGAGTCAGCCTTGGCCATGGCTACTTTTTCGGTGTTGCGTGGCGTGGGCTTGTAGGCGGCTTCGGCTTGAGCCTTGGCCACTTTTTCAGTGCCTTTGGCCTCAGACATGCAAACGTCTTTGGCGTTGGCTTTCAGAGCGCCGCACTTGTCTTTGGCCACCTTGTAGTCGCTTGACACACGGTCTTTTTCGGCCTGGTATTCAGCACGGGTGCTGGCCATGGCGCTACCGGCAAAGGTGCAAGACATGGCCAGCGTGAGCATGAGAAGTTTTGTTTTCATGGTGTTCTTTCAAAAATGGGAAGCGATTGGGAATAAGCGCTTAATAGCGTTCAAAGAAATTGGTCGGGTTTTTGGCGTGCCATTCGGTGACCTGCTTCTCAGCTTCCTCTTGGGTAATGCCGTGGCGCTCTTTGATCTTGCCCAACAGTTGCTCGCGCTTGCCTGCAATCACGTCCAGGTCGTCATGGGTCAGCTTGCCCCACTGCTCCTGGACCTTGCCTTTGAATTGCATCCAGTTGCCGGCGTTGGTGTCTTTGTTCATGGCTTTGCCCTCTTGAATGTTGATGAAACCGACACCGTTTAAAACGTGCGTCGGAACCCACCAACGATAAGTTCAGGCATGGCGGCCCACAGTAGGCGCTTGCAGGCGAGCTGCGTAGGCGAACGGCTCTTGACGGAACCTATGTGCGGCGCAGGGTGCGGCTGATCAGCGCCACCGGCAGCAGTCCGACCAGCACCAATGCCAGCGCTGGCAAGGCGGCCTCGCCCAGCCGCTCGTCACGCGCGAGCTGGTAGGCCACCACCGCCAGCGTGTCGCTGTTGAAGGGCCGCAGCACCAGCGTGGCGGGGAGCTCTTTCATCACATCGACAAACACCAGCAGCGCCGCCACGGCCACCGAGCGCTTGAGCAGCGGCCAGTGCACGCGGCGCAGCAGACCCAGGCCGGTGGTGCCCAGCATGCGGGCGCTGTCGTCCAGGCTGGCGGGGATGCGGGTGTAGCCGCTTTGTACCGACTGCAAAGCCACCGCGCTAAAGCGCACCAGATACGCCCACACAATGCCCAGCGCCGTGGCGGTGACCCAGTAGCCGGCTTTCAGATCAGGCGCGGTGCTTTGGAGCCAGCCGACCGGAATGAGCAAGCCGACCACAATCACCGCGCCGGGCACCGCGTAGCCCAGGCTGGCCAGTTGGGCGGTGCCGCGCGTCAAACGGCTGGGGCGGCTGCGCACCGCAAAGCCCAGCAACAAGGCCAGCACGGTGGCCAAAATGGCCGACAAACTGGCAAGCCAGATGCTGCTGAGCGCCCAGCCGCCAAAGGGTGCCCACGGCAGCGTGCCCCAGCCCTGCACCAGCGGTCGCAGCATGAACAGAACAGGCAGCACAAAGCCGAGTGCAATCGGCACGGCGCAGACCAGCCAGGCCAGCACTGCGCGCTTGCCTTGCAACAGGGTAGGCGCAGCGTCTGCCGCGTTCGATGCGCCGCCGCGGTTGCTGACAAAGCGCATGCGTTGTTGTGCGGCGTATTCCAGTTTTAACAGCACGGCCACCACCACCAGCAGCACGGTGGCCAGTTGTGCGGCGGCGATGCGGTTGTCCATGGCCAGCCAGGCTTTGTAAATGCCGGCGGTGAAGGTCTGAATGCCAAAGTAGCTGGCCACGCCGTAGTCAGCCAGTGTCTCCATCAGTGCCAGTGCGACACCTGCGGCCACGGCCGGACGGGCCAGCGGCAAGGCCACGCTGCGAATGCGGCGGGACAAGGGTGCCCCCATCAGCCGCGCGGCTTCCATCAGGTGCACGGCACGTTCGGCCAGCGCAGCGCGCGCCAGCAAGTACACATAGGGGTACAGCGCCACGGTAAACACCAGCACCGCGCCTTTCAAACTGCGCACGTCAGGCAGCAACCTGCCCTGTAACCCAAATGCGTCACGCAGCCCCGTTTGCAGGGGGCCGGCGTATTGCAAAAAGTCGGTATAGGCGTAAGCCACCACGTAGGCCGGCATGGCCAGTGGCAGCAGCAGCGCCCATTCAAAAATACGCCGGCCGGGGAATTCAAACAGGGTGACGGCGCTGGCAGTCAGCATGCCCACAAGCGCCACGCCGATCGCCACGCTGACGCACAGCAGCAAGGATGTGAGCGCGTACTCTGGCAAAACAGTTTGCGCCATCTGGCGCAGAATGCCACCCGAGCTGGCGTCAAACTGCAGCCACGACAGGCCCACAGACAGCACCGGAAGCATCAGCACGCCGACCAGCAACAGCAAGGCGCAGGAGTAAAAAGACAAACGGGGCATGAGGTGAAGATGGTGGCGGGCAAGATGCAAATGAGAATTGTAAGCATCTAGAATAAGCAGCTTATGTTTCTGCAAATTTCAAACCTGAGCATCCACTACCCGGGCCGCCCAAAGCCAGCGGTAGATGGAGTGTCTTTTACCTTACAGGCAGGAGACATTGGCGTGCTGATTGGCCCCTCAGGATGCGGCAAAACCACGCTGCTCCGGGCGGTGGCCGGGCTGGAGCGGGCACACAGCGGCAGCATCACGCTGGGGCCACACATCATCAGCAGCACCAGCGTCCACACGCCAGCCGAAAAGCGCCAGATGGGTATGGTGTTTCAGGACTACGCCCTCTTTCCGCACCTGGACGTGACAGGCAATGTGGCGTTTGGTATTGCCCATTTACCCGCACCACAGCGCGCACAGCGGGTGGCTGAGGTGCTGGCGCTGGTCGGCTTGCCCGCGGCCGGCAAGCGCTTTGCGCATGAGCTGTCGGGCGGCCAGCAGCAGCGCGTGGCACTGGCCCGGGCGCTGGCGCCGTCGCCACGACTTTTGTTGCTGGACGAGCCCTTTTCAAATCTGGATGTTGATTTGCGCGAGCGCCTGGCCCATGAGGTGCGGGGGATTTTGAAAGCAGCGGGCGCAACAGCGCTGTTTGTGACGCATGACCAGTTGGAGGCCTTTGCCATCGGCGACCAGATTGGCGTGATGCAGCAGGGCCAGCTGCACCAGTGGGGCGAAGCCTATGCTTTGTATCACCGGCCTGCTACCCGTTTTGTAGCAGACTTCATTGGCCACGGCGTGTTTGCGCATGCACATATTCAGCATCGGGCAGGCGGTGTGGTGGTCAGCACCGCGCTGGGCGATTTGACAGACTTGCAGGAATGCCCCGTCCCGAATGCCTATGAAGGCGGTCTGTGCGATGTGCTGCTGCGCGCCGACGACATCGTGCATGACGACAACGCGCCCGTCAAAGCGCAAATTGTGCGCAAGGCGTTTCGCGGCTCGGAGTTTTTATACACGCTGCAGCTGGCCACCGGCGAGACCCTGGTGGCCCATGTGCCGTCACATCACGACCATGCGCTGGGCGAGTGGATTGGCATACGCGCCCAGGTCGACCATGTGGTGACCTTCCCGCGCGCCGTCATCAAGAGCTCATCAGGCAAATCAGCCTAATCACGCAAATCAGCGACGGCCTGCTGCAAGGCCGCGGCCAAAGCCCGCCGGTCACGCCCCTGAGCAAATTGCGGCTCACCAAAATGAATCACCACCGCAATATGGGGGGTGGTCAGGGTGCGCCAGACCGACTGCGCCAGCGTGTCGTCCCCCACGTAGCAAGGCGCTGCACTGCGCTGGCCGGTGGTGGTGTCGATGAACTGCAATGCAACGGGCTGTATCGGCGCGTTGGCGGCGATCGCCGATTGAAAAAGGTTGGCATGAAACGGCAGCAAGCCTGAACCGTCGGTGGTTGTGCCTTCAGGGAACACGCCCAGCACATCACCGGCCTGCAAACTGGCCGTCATGCTGTGCACCACGCGCATGGCGTCACGTCGGGACTCTCGGGTGATGAACAGCGTGCCAATGCCCGTGGCCAGCGCGCCAATGAACGGCCATTGCTGGATGTCGGCTTTGGACACAAAGCGGCAGAAACGGGCCGCGTGCAGGGCGGTGATGTCCAGCCAAGACATGTGGTTGGCCACCAAAAGCAGCGGACCGTTGAGCGCCGGCTTGCCCTTGACGATCAATTGAATGCGGATGCATCGCAACATGGCCAGCGACCACGCCTGCGTGCGCAGCTGACGCTGCTCTGGCCCGAGTCGCGGGAACACCAGCAAGATGGTGAAAAAGCCGATCAGGATGTGCAGCAGCGCACGCGCGAGCTTGACAATGGCGTTCAAACGATTCAATTCAAAGCGTTTCAAACGTCAGCAGGTGATTGAAATGCAAGATGCCCGCCCACCAGCGTGTAGCGCACCTTGCCCGGCAGCAAATAACTTGAAAACGGCGTGTGCTTGCCCTGGCTGTGCAGGGCGGCGGGCGCTGCTGTCCACTCGGCCGCAGGATCGAACACACACACATCAGCCACACCGCCTTTGACGAGCTGGCCTGCGCTCAATGCCAGTGTGCCCAGTGATGCGCCAAGGACACGGGCCGGTGCGCTGGTCAGCACTTGCAGCGCGCGCATCAAGCCCTCTTTGTCGTTCTGATCGCCCCACTTCAAGGCCATCGACAACAACAACTCCAGCCCGGTGGCGCCTGGCTCGGCCTCAGCGAAAGGCAGCGTTTTGGCATCTTCGTCCACCGGCGTGTGGTCTGACACCAGCGCGTCAATCGTGCCGTCTCGCAGCCCTTGGCGCAACGCGTCGCGGTCACGCTGCTGGCGCAGCGGTGGGTCCAGCCGCATGCGGCTGTCAAAGTAGCCAATGTCTGTGTCGGTCAAATGCAGGCTGTTGATGCTGACATCACAGGTCACGGCCAGGCCTTCTGCTTTGGCCTGCGCCACCAGCGCCACACCTGCGGCGCTGCTGATGCGGCAAATATGCACCCTGGCACTTGTCGCGCGCATCAGTTCAAAAATGGTGTGCAACGCAATCGTTTCAGCCGCTACCGGCACCCCGCTCAAGCCCAGCCGTGTGGCCAACGAACCGCTGGCCGCCACGCCCTTGCCCAGATGCAACTCTTGAGGGCGCAGCCACACGCTGTACCCAAAGCTGGCGGCGTACTGCATGGCACGCATCAGCACCTGGGTACTGGCCAGCGGCACTTCAGCCTGGCTGAAACCGACGCAGCCCGATTCGGTCAGCTCGACCATTTCGGTCAGTGCCTCGCCATGCAGGCCGCGCGTTAAAGCGCCCAAAGGAAAGACGCGCGACTGGTGCAGCTTTTCGGCACGGAACTTGAGCATTTCCACCAGGCCAGGCTCGTCAAGCACGGGGTCCGTATCAGGCGGGCACACCAGGCTGGTGACACCGCCAGCCACCGCAGCGGCGAGCTCGCTTTCCAGCATGCCTTCATGTTCATAGCCTGGCTCGCGCAGGCGGGCCGACAAATCAATCAGGCCGGGAGCAACCACACAGCCAGTGGCATCGATGGTTTTGTTGGCGGCAAAGTCTGGTCCGGTCTGGCCGATGGACACAATCCGGCCACCCGCAATCGCCACGTCGCACACCGCGTCGAACTTGGATGCCGGGTCCATCACGCGGCCGTTTTTAATGAGTATTTTCATGCTTCATTTCCTGCGACGATGCTCATCACGGCCATGCGGACTGCAATGCCAAACGTGACCTGCGGCAAGATGACGCTTTGCGTGCCGTCGACCACGGCAGAGTCAATTTCAACGCCCCGATTGATCGGCCCGGGGTGCATAACGATGGCATCGGATTTGGCGAGTTTTAGCTTTTCAGGTGTCAGGCCAAAGCTTTTGAAAAACTCTTGGCTGCTGGGCAACAGCGCGCCGGTCATGCGTTCGTTTTGCAGGCGCAGCATGATGATGACGTCAGCACCCTTGATGCCTTCTTCGAGTGTGTTGCAGACGCGCACCCCCATCTGGGCCATGTCGCCGGGCACCAGGGTTTTGGGGCCCACCACGCGCACCTCGGGGCAACCCAATGTGGTGAGCGCATGAATGTCAGAACGGGCGACCCGTGAATGCAGAACATCACCGACGATCGCTACGGTCAGGTTGGTGAAGTCTTTTTTGTAATGCCGGATGGTGTACATGTCCAGCAGCCCCTGAGTGGGGTGTGCATGCCTGCCGTCGCCTGCATTGATGACATGCACATGCGGGGCCACGTGCTGGGCAATCAGATAAGGCGCACCTGACTCGCTGTGCCGCACCACAAAAATATCAGCTGCCATCGCACTCAAATTGGCGATGGTGTCCAGCAGAGATTCACCCTTGGTGGCTGACGAACGGGCAATGTCCAGCGTGATGACATCAGCCGACAGCCGCGTGGCAGCAATGTCAAAGGTCGTGCGGGTGCGGGTGGAGTTTTCAAAAAACAGGTTGAAAACACTTTTGCCGCGCAGCAGCGGCACCTTTTTGACCTCGCGGTCGCTGACCGACACAAAGTTCGCGGCTGTGTCGAGGATGTGCATCAACGTGGCTTTGGGCAAGCCTTCGGTTGACAGCAGATGAATCAGTTCGCCGTTTTTATTGAGCTGCGGGTTACGTTTGTAGAGCACCTGGGCCCCTCCTTACCTGTCCTGTACTTCAAAACTAAAACTACCGTCTGCAAGCCGGGCCAGCGCGAGGCTTTGCGAGGCGGGCAGTGCGACGCGAGCCATCGCCAGGTCAGGCTGCACTGGCAATTCACGGCCACCCCGGTCGACCAGCACCACCAGCTTGACGCTGGCGGGGCGACCATAGTCGAACAGCTCATTGATGACGGCGCGCAGCGTGCGGCCGGTGTACAGCACATCGTCGACCACCACCAGATGCGCGCCGTTCACGTCAAACGGCAGTTGCGTCTGGCTGCTCGATGCCAGGCCACGCTTGGCAAAATCATCGCGGTGCATGGCTGAAGACAGCGTGCCGACTTTGCCCGGCTGCTTCAGGTCAAGCTGCAGACGCTCAGCCAGCCAGACCCCGCCAGAAGCGATGCCCACAAGTTGAACGGGCTCTGACGAAGTGGCCATCAGCAGCTGCATGGCTTTGAGCAAATCGCGGTACAGCGCCTCGGCATCCAGTGTCAGGCTACTCATGGGGCAAGCTCCTTAAAAACTGTTCAAGAATAATGCAGGCCGATGCGGCGTCGGCGTCTTTAGCACCACTGGCGATGGCTTCGGTGGTGCTGTAGCGCTCGTCAACCTCAAAGACTGGCAGCGAGAACTCGGCGCGCAGCTGGCGCGCAAACTTGCGGGCGCGGGCGGTGTTCTCGTGGGCAGCACCGTCAGGGTGAAAGGGAACACCCACCACCAGGGCATCGGGTTGCCACTCCTTGACCCGAAGGCCAACTGCCGCGAGGCGTTGGTCGTTGTTGGCGGTGATGGTGAGCTGCGGACTGGCCGTGCGGGTCAGCCGGTTGCCAGCGGCAACGCCGGTGCGCTTGATGCCGAAATCGAAAGCTAAAAAGGTTTGCAGGCCGATGGTACTTTTTTGACTCATGTTTGCCTATAGAAATTCGATGTTCAGGATGCAGGGCAAGGCGCACGGAACGGAGGACACCGGAATGCACTTGCGTGCATGAGGATTCCGAGTACCGTGCAACGCGGCCATGCGCCTGAACATCGGATTTATTTAGGCAAACTCATGAGTGGCCCGCCTCAGGGGACAACATCCAGCTTTGCAGGCCCAGCAGCAGCAGGGCTTTGTCGTAGCGCTGTTCGACCGGTGTGTCAAAAATCACCGCTGGGTCAGCCCCCACGGTCAGCCAGCTGTTGTCAGAAATCTCAGACTCCAGCTGGCCCTGACCCCAGGACGAGTAGCCCAGCGAGATGAACACCTTGCGCGGCCCATAGCCTGTCGACAGGGCTTCGAGCACGTCTTTGGAGGTGGTCATTTCCAGACCGCCGGGAATGGTCATGGTTGACGCGTAAATGGACTCGTTGCCCGGCATGACGCACTCGTGCAGCACGAAACCGCGTTCGGTTTGCACTGGGCCACCTTGAAACACGGGTAACTGCGTCAGGTCTTCCCGGTTGAGCGGCAGCTCGACTTTTTCAAACAACTTTTTCAGGTTGATGTCGCTGGGTTTGTTGATGACCAGGCCGAGTGCGCCGCGCTCGGAGTGTTCGCACATGTAAATCACGCTTTTGGCGAAAGTCTCGTCCTGAAGACCGGGCATGGCGATCAGAAAGTGATGCGTGAAGTTGGTTGGATCGGTTTCCATGCTCATCTTTTGATTTTACGCGACAGTCGGGTTGAGGCATTGAAAACCAAACGGGTCCAGCAGATTCGATACCATCGGGCCATGCAAAAAAAATATCCTGTGGGGTTGATGTGGTTCAGGCGCGACCTGCGCGCTTTTGACAACGCCGCCCTGCACCACGCGCTGAAAAGCTGCCAACAGGTGCATTGTGTTTTTGTGTTTGACCGCGAGATTCTGGACACCCTGCCTCGACAAGACCGGCGGGTGGAGTTTATCTGGGAAGCCATCACTGAACTCCATGAGCAGCTGGCGCTGCTGGCCGCCAAACACAAGACAAAAGGCGCGGGCCTGATCGTGCAGCATGCAGTCGCCAGTGACGCCGTGCCCAAGCTGTGCGAGCAACTGAGCGTCGATGCGGTGTTTACCAACCACGACTACGAGCCACAAGCCCTGGCCCGTGATGCCAAGGTACAAGCCCTGCTGGAAAAGCAAGGCACAGCGTTTCACAGCTTCAAGGACCATGTGATTTTTGAGCGTGACGAAGTACTGACGCTGGCCAGCAAGCCCTACAGTGTGTTTACGCCCTATAAAAACGCGTGGCTGAAAAAGGTGGATGCTTTTTATGTGAAGCCCTATCCGATTGAGAGCTACGCCGCCGCACTGGCAACGCTGCCTGTCAGTCATCAAAAGGGCTTGCCGAGCATGCAAGCCCTGGGTTTTGAAAAAACCAATCTGCACACGCTCAAAATACCCACCGGTACAACGGGCGGCGCGCAACTGTTTGATGAATTTGCAAGCCGCATGGATGCGTACAGCGACACGCGTAACTTTCCGGCGGTCAAAGGGCCGAGCTATCTGGGTGTGCATTTGCGATTTGGCACCGTGTCGATTCGGCAACTGGCTAGCGCCGGGTTAGCACAACAAGGCGCTGGCAGTGTGGGCGCCGCCGTGTGGCTGAGCGAGCTGATCTGGCGCGATTTTTACGCGCAGATTCTGGCCAACTTTCCGCATGCGGCCAACCAGGCTTTCAAGGCCGATTACGACAAAATTCAGTGGGAGCAAGGCGACGCGGCCCGAAGCCTGTTTGCTGCCTGGTGTGAAGGCCGAACCGGCTACCCGATGGTTGATGCTGCGATGGCGCAGATCAACCAGACGGGCTACATGCACAACCGCTTGAGGATGGTGGTGGCCAGCTTTTTGACCAAAGATCTTGGGCTGGACTGGCGCTGGGGCGAACGCTACTTTGCTGAAAAGCTCAACGACTTTGACCTGTCGGCCAACAACGGCGGCTGGCAGTGGGCGGCCAGCAGTGGCTGCGACGCCCAGCCGTACTTCAGAATCTTTAACCCCACCAGCCAGAGCGAAAAGTTTGATGCAGACGGCAAGTTCATTCGCCGCTATTTGCCGCAACTGGCGAAACTTTCCAGCAAGGCGATTCATGCGCCCTGGCTGGCCGCGCCACTAGAGCTGATGGCAGCGGGCGTTGAACTGGGTAAAAATTATCCGTACCCCGTCGTCAAACATGACGAAGCCAGGGCACTGACCTTGCAGCGCTATGCGGTGGTGAAAAAAAATTGATCGGATGAGTTTGCAAAAATGCTATATTTTTAGTAGCATTTAGCGCTTATAAAAATAGGCTCTAAAGCCGATTTGGCGGGGAAATCAAGCGGCAACTTCCAGACCGCAATAATGCCTTACCAGGCTGATCAGCTCGTCTTCCGCATACGGTTTGCCTAGATAGTGGTCAACGCCCAACTCTTTGGCGTGTTCGCGGTGCTTTTGCGCGATACGCGAGGTGATCATCACGATGGGCAGCTTGGCCAGACGTGCATCGCCGCGAATGTTGCGGGCCAGGTCAAAGCCGTCCATGCGCGGCATTTCAATGTCCGACAGGACCACTGCGGGCAATTCGTCCTGCAATCGCTCAAGGGCTTGCAAACCGTCAGCAGCTATCACCACCCGAAAGCCCTCACGCTGCAGCAGGCGCTGCGTGACGCGGCGCACGGTGATCGAGTCATCCACCACCAGGACAAGCGGCATCTGAGGTGGGGCAGCAACCATGTGGGCAGACTTGAGCTTGTCGTTGCCAGACCGCTCCAGCATGTGCGGCTCGGCACTGTCGCCGCTCATGGCACGGGCCTGATCGCCATACATCGATGCGAGCACGACGGGGTTGTAAATCAGCACGACGGCGCCCGATGCCAGCACCGACATGCCTGCCAGACCCGGCAAACGGGACAGCTGTGGCCCTAGATTTTTAACCACCACCTCCTGGTTGCCCAGCACCTCGTCCACATGCAAGGCAACGCGCTGCGCGGCACTGCGGAAAATCACGACCGGTGTTGTCTTACCCTGAACTTCAGCGCTTTGGGCAGAAGACTGGAGCAAAGCGCCCGACCAGAAGAAAGGAACGGTATCGCCTGCCACATCCAGCGAGCCGGTGTTGTAGGCCTGCTGGAGTTCTTGGGCAGTGCTGCGGCGCACCGTCTCCACCACGTTGGTGGGCACCCCGACAGCCAGGCTGCCGCTGCGAATCATCACCACCTGGGTCACCGCGGTGGTCAGTGGCAACACCAGTTTGAACCGGGTGCCTTTGCCTGCAACCGTGGTTGTCTCAATCCGGCCACCGACGCTGTTGACCTCTGAAAGCACCACATCCATGCCGATGCCGCGGCCGGACAGTTCCGTGACCTGTGCGGCGGTTGTGAAACCCGGCATAAAAATCAGGTTGGCTGCCTGCTGGTCATCCATGGGCTGGTCAGGCTGGACCAGACCGGAACTGATGGCTTTTTCGCGAATGCGTACCAGGTCAAGGCCGGCACCGTCGTCGCTGAACTGGACCGACACGTCGTTGCCTTCCTGGCGCAGTTCAACGGTGATCAGGCCTGCAGCGTCCTTGCCAGCGGCGCTTCGTACTGCTGCGCTCTCAATACCGTGGGCAACGCAGTTGCGCAGCAGATGTTCGAAAGATGGGGTCATGCGGTCCAGCATGCCGCGGTCCATTTCGATGGTGGCTCCTAGCAAGTCAAGCTTGACCTGCTTGCCCGTGTCTTTGGAGGCCTGCCGCACCACCCGGTACAGGCGATCAGAAATACCTTCAAACTCCACCATGCGGGTGCGCAGCAAGTCGCGTTGCAACTCCCGCGTTTGGCGCGCCTGGGCGATCAAATCGTCTTCGGTGGCATCTACCGTGCGCTGCAAGGTACGCTGCACAGTCGCCACGTCATTGACCGACTCAGCCATCATGCGGGTCAGCTCCTGCACGCGGGTAAACCGGTCGAACTCCAGCGGGTCAAAACCGGCCTGCAGCTCTTTGGCCTGGGCCAAACGCGACTGCATCTGGGTGTCTGCCTGAAATTCGATGTCACGCAGTTGCGTGCGCAAACGATTCAAGTTGTCCGTCATGTCGCCAAGTGAGCTTCGCAACTGGTTGAGCTCGGCCTCAAGACGGGAACGGGTGATCATGACCTCACCGGCCTGGTTGATCATTCGGTCCAGCAACTGCGACCGCACACGGATGGAAGCAGTAGCGGCTTGGCGCAGCGGCTGCCGGACCATGATTTGCGGTGCTGGAACCATGCCTTTGCTGAGCACAGGCGGAGGCGATGATGCGGCAAAACCAGCAACAGATGCCGTGGTTTCATCAGCCATCTGCTCCGCCGTCATCTCAGCCTTCAAGGCAGTTGGAGAAGGTTCTGCAAAAGCCGCTGCTGCATGGCTGGCATCAACGCGACGCAGCACTTCCAGCGTGTTTTGCATCGCGTCAAAGCGGGTCAGCAGGGGTTCAAAGTCTTGCGTTGCGGCGGCGTCAGAACCCAAAAACTCAATTTCGGACTCAATCCGGTGTGCCATATCACCTAACCGCAAAGCGCCTGCCAGTCGGGCACTGCCTTTGAGCGTATGCAGAACGCGGAGCACTTCCATGCGGGCGCCCAGATTGTCTGGCCGTGCCGACCATTGGCGAAGCGCGCCACCAAGCTGGGGCATCAGCTCAGCGGCTTCCTCGTCAAAAATGGGGAACAGTTCTGCGTCAATGGCATCAACAGCATCAATCTCGTCATCGTCCAAAAAGCTGGTAACGGACGGTGCTTGCGATGAAGCTGCTGGCGCGAAAATTTGGCCGGCAACAGCAGCCCTTGGTGAGACCGCCGCCAAATGCAGTGTCGAGACGGGGGCCGGCGTGACTGGTTCGGCAGCAGGTGATGCAGACAAGGATTCAAGCGCAGATTTGCGCTCGACTTCAACCGCGGAAAAATCTAGCGCGCGCAGTTGTGCCAGCACATCAGCGTCGGCTTTCTTGAGGAATCCGGCCGCGAACTGATGCAGCAGCCTGCGGATGTCTTCGGCAGCCTGGATGAACAAGCCAGCATACTGCTCTGCAGTGGCGGGTGAGTAACCGGTTTGTGAATGTTGCAGCGCGTGTTCTAGGGCGCGCGCCATGTCCGAGACGGGCACAAGACCGACGGTCGCTGAACTGCCAGCCAGAGAATGTGCGAACGAAACCGTTGAATCAGCGACCGGGTGGCTGCGTTCCATGGCCCATTCAGTCACCTCGTTGACCAGTCGCCTTGACCATTCATCGGCCTCATTGAGGTAAACGTTGTACAGAGCTATTCCAATCCGCAAGCTGCCAATCACCTTGACCTGATCTTCATCATTTTGGGGTGTTTCTACTGCCAGTGATGGCGCAGGCGTTGCCAGTTCTTCCGAAATAGACAAAGAGGGTGTTGCGAACTGGGCATCAAAATCGTCTGCCGACAGCGCAACCACAGGGGTCGCCCCAGAAAGTGCGGGCAAGCTGTCGACATCGATGCCGGCCATGTCGGGCACGTCTGGCACATTCGGCTCGGCCGAGAAGACATCCACATCCGCATCGGTATCACCCAACTCGCTTGTACTGGCTTCTGGGTGGGTATCAAGCACAGGCGCAAAGGTCGTTGCCATGGGTTCAACGCTCATGTCCCGCAGTTGTTCCGGAAAGTCGATCGCTGGTGCTTCGGGCTGCGTGTCTGGCGATGCATCGCTGTTGAGTTCGGCCGGAGCCGACACTGCCTGCGGCAGCACCAGAGCCAGATAACGCCCTTGAATTCGCATGGCCTCGGCACTGGCCCGAAAAGCAGACGCAGACCAAACACCATCGTTCTGGGCAACGATATCCTCGATCCAGAGAGAAAAGCCCGTCAAACTTTCAGTTGATAAATGCAGCAGGTGTTCGCTGGCTGGCCTTTGCTCGGCCAACCAGCCGTTGATCAATTGCTCCATGGCCCACGCGGCTTCGCCAAATTCATCAAAGCCCACCATCCGCGAGCTGCCTTTAAGCGTATGAAAAACACGCCGCAGGACCGCCAACTGGTTGATATCGGCTGGCTCTTTTGCCAGCAGGCGAGTCGCATCCTGGCCGTTAGCAGTTACTTCTCTGGCCTCTTGAAGAAAAATGTCGCGCAGGTCATCTTCTTCAAAATCGACTTCTTCAACTTGGCTGGCAGCAGCGATGGGAACTGGCGCCATGGCAGTGGCCATTGTGTTCAGTGCTTGCGCAGTGGCGTTCGAATCGTTTGTCGACGCGGCCACAGACGCATCATGCGCCGTCTTGGCCAGACCGGCTTGCCCGGCAAGCGCGGCGTGAGTTGCCAGCGCATCAAGTTTGGCCGTCAGGTTTTCATCGGCTGCGCCAGCGTTAGCCTGACGTATCACCGAGATCACTTCCTGTGACAGCGCATCGACAGAGTTGGACGCTTTAGGGGCAAAGTTCTGAACTTTTTCTGCACGGCCCATCAGCGGCTTGAGTTCACCTTTAATGTCGTCATAAACAAACAGTTTTTTCGCCAGTGCAGGCTGGTAATTGAGCATGTCAATCAGAAAGCTCAGGGCGCCAAGGTTGTTGCCCAACTGATCAAAAGTGCCTGCCCCTCGAGCGCGCTCCTCGTCAATGTCTGTTTTCATCATTTGCTCTACGCTGCTGCGCATCAGCGACACAGCCTGCGAAGCCTGGTCTAGCCCGAGCACCGACAGCACGGCGCGCATTTGTGCCAGTTGCCCAGGAACCTTGGATAGGATGGCTTTGTCTTGAGGATTGCGAAAGAAAATATCCAGCGATTTTTCAAGCTCGCCCAAAGACAACCGAAGCTCACCGACAACGCTTCCCATGGTCTGCTTGTCGCTGACACGGCGGTACAAATCTTCCATCCATGGCTCAAGCGGCTGGGCCTTGGCGCCATCCTTGACCCTGTCCAGGCGCTCTGCCAGATGCAGGGTGCGCTGCGTCAATTGAGGATCATTCGGATCCAGATCGTCAAATGCCGCCTCGAGGTACAACACCGAGGTGGCAACTTCCATGGCCAGTTCAATCGCCGGGGCTTGCCCCGAGCGCACCGTCATATCGATAGCGCGAGTCAAGGCCTGCGCGAGTGGTTCACTGCTTGGGTGCAGCTTGACCAGCGAATCACTGACGCGTCCGAACTGATCGGCAACCGTCTGGAATTTGGTGGCGTCCCCTGCGGAGATGGATGACCATGTTTCCTTGGCAGACGCGATGCGTTTGCGCGCCTTCGCCAGCAAAGCAGGATCAAAGCGTCCAAATTCGACAACCGCATAGTCGACCGGCTTGAACCGCTCCAAGCCATAGACCGCTCGCACAGCAGTCAACACTGGCTGTTGAACAGGTGATACAGGAATGGCTTGTGAACAAAAAAAGAGCAGGTCCTGCGCCAGCCGCTCTGACACACCCACATCGCCTTTGCTCAGACTGGCATACTGGAGCAACACTCTCGAAGAGGCGCGCCGTACATAAATGTCAGAGGGCAGCAAGTCATGCGCAAGGGCTTCAAAGTAAGCCGCAGCAATCTTCCAGAAAATGCGCGGCTGGCGGTCGGCCTGTCGGGCCGCAAATGCCAAGCTCAAGTCTTTGAGCTTGTCTGCCGCCAATGGCGCCTGTCCCTTCATCATATGCAGCACAGACTGATCAAAAGCAGTACGCGCTTGAACGTCGTAATTTCGAGGCTCTATGGTCAAGGCCAGCTCGGGCTCGAGCCAGCGCCATTGAAGTGACCACAAATCAGCCGGGTGAATCCTGTCGGCGCTGATGAGCGCCAGGACATCACGGTATTGCGGGAACAGAGAAACTGCGGAGATCGGCTTGTCCGCCAGCACGGCTTCCAGGTATTCGGTCAGTGCAAAGCTGGCACTTTCAATTTTTGATGCAGCGTCCTGGCTGCATTGCTCGGGCTGTTGTACAAATCTTTGTACTGCCGCCTCCATGGCGCGAATCACCAGCGCCGGGCCAGCCAAGCCCACCATCTCAAGCGCACCTAAAGCCTGATGCAGCTGCTGCCCAGCCATGCGCAACTGACTCGCGTCAAGTGTCGCCAGATCAGCGCCTTTGGCCGCTTCCGCATCCCTGACAAAGCGCTTTAGCGCCTTGGCTGAGCCGTCAAGCGATTTGCGCAGTTCATCCAGAACCCAAGCCAGCGGGCCAAGGTCATTGACCGCCACATCGGCGTCAGCGCCATTTGAATTCAGATCAAGGGCTTGCATAAATAACGGGCCGATTCAAGCAACGGTTTGAGGCGACAGAAGATCTGCAACGGTCAGACAATCTTGAATCGTGACACCGACTGACGCAACTCTTCAGCCATTCGGGACAACTCCCGTACCTGCTGCGCAGTCGACCTGGTACCTTCACCAGTCTGTTCAGTCACTGCAAAAATGTGCTGAATATTGTTTGCCACCACATTGGCTGAAGCTGCCTCGCGGGTCGCAGAGTTTGAAATCTGCTCAATCAGGTCAGCCAGCCTGCGTGACACACGGTCAATTTCTGACAGGGCCGTACCTGCACTGTCGGACAGTTTGGCTCCTTCGACAACGCCTTGGGTCGAGCGCTCCATCGCCGCTACAGCATCCTGGGTGTCGGTCTGAATCGCCTTCACCAGTGCCGAAATCTGCCGGGTTGCATCGCCGGAACGTTCAGCCAGTCGCTGCACCTCCTCGGCCACCACCGAAAAACCTCGCCCGGCCTCACCGGCAGAAGCAGCCTGAATGGCAGCATTTAGCGCCAGCACGTTGGTCTGCTCAGTGATGTCAGAAATCAGCTCAGTGATCTCGCCAATCTCTTGTGACGACTCACCGAGTCGTTTGATCCGCTTGGAAGTTTCCTGAATCTGGTCACGGATGGAATTCATGCCACCGATGGCGTTTTGCACGGCCTGCAAACCAGACCCGGCAGCCGTCAGGGACTGACGCGCTACCTGTGACGATTCTTGCGCCTGTGTTGACACGTCGTTGATTCGGGACGCCATGTCCAGCACGGACTGACCGGTTTCACGAATCTCGCGCAGCTGCTCGATGGATGCAGCCAGCAACTCGGTTGACGTGCTTTCTACCTGGGCAGTTGTTTGGGCAACTTGCGTCGCCGTGTTTTGTACGTTACCGACCAGTAGACGCAACTCTTCAACCGTGTAGTTCACCGAGTCAGCAATAGCGCCGGTGATGTCTTCAGTCACCGTTGCCTCTTGCGTCAAATCACCCTCGGCCACTGTCTGCAATTCGTTCATCAATCGCAAAATGGCGGCCTGGTTGGCATCGTTGACCCGTTTGGCATCCTGCTCCTGACCACGCGCTTCGATCTGCTGCTTTTCAGCGACGTCCTGACGCTGGCGACTGTCCAGCAGCTGCACCCGTGCAATACCCACGGCAAATAGCAAACCGAACGAACTGGCAACTGACAGCAACACAATGGACAGCAAACTCAAACCCGCCTGATTTGACAACTTGCGCTGCAAATCCTCCAGGCCTCTGCGCAATGGCTCACTGTCCGTAACGATGGAGGCTTGCGCTTCACGCGCGGACACCAAACCCTGCAAGTTACCCAAAATGGCGCCCGCCTGAACACGTGTCTGCTCATACAACGCCATCAGGGCCTCTATACGTTCGCGAGTCTGTGGGTCTTTCGAGCCCACCAGACGCAGCTCTGGGCTGCCTTCCAACAAACCCCTTGCAATTTCCTTAAATGAGTTCAAGTCCTTGCCCAGCACAAATACAGCCTCCGGGCTCACACCCTCCAGCGTCAGAAACTCGTTGGCGGACTTACCAATCCGCTGCGTCAACATCACCAGCTGGCCGGATGCTGAAATCTCGGCGGGCGCGGCATTTTGCTGGAGCTTGAGTGACGATACCGTCTCGGCAATTTCCAGAAGGTCAGAAGACTGTCGATTGATGGCGCGCAAAGCGGCGCCGACCTGCGTCAAAATGGCCTGCTGGTTCATCACAGCCGCAGCGTTTTTTTCAGCCCTCTCCATCAGCGGCATGATTTTGGTCACGTCTGGCTGTAATTCATCCGCCACTGGGCTCAAACGCAAACTATCGTCGCCCGATCTCAAGCCCCGCACGGTTTTAGCCAACACGCCGGCGCTTTCTTTCACGTCTGCAAAGGCCTGTGCGCTACCGACCAGTGCCTGTGACACTGATTTCGCCAAACGTTGAGACTGCATCAGCGATTGACCGGTCGCAGTGATTTCCTGCGCCACCGCATCAGACTGGCTCAAGGCACGGTAAGCCACCAGGGCCAGCACCAGCACCGACAAACCCAGAAGCATCAGCAAGGCGCGCTGGTGCTCGGCAACGGTTCTGTTGCCAAGCACCGGCAGCTTGAGCAGATTCAGGTTTTCAGCTTGCTCTGAAGGGGCGTTCGTCTCCGCATGGATCATGCGGCTGACGGCAAAACCGTGATCTTTTTCGTCGGCCTCTGCTAAAGGCATGTTGATGCCACGGGCCTGCATGGAGCCGCTTGCAAGCGTGTCGACCGGCATGCCCAAAGAGCTCATGTCCATGCCGTCTTCAGGTGGCTTGTTTTTAGGTTTGATCAGATTTTGAATTTTCTCAATAACAGACATGATGAGCCTTTTCTGGAACCTGGAATGCGCCGGCATGGTTGGCCCTAAGCACCTATCGTCAAAAAATGCGCTTGATGCGCCAGCAATTGCAGGTTGATTTCCTGCCAGGTCTGGCCGGTCGCATCAATGTACTGGTGACCAAAAAAGGGCGGCGCGTCGCTTGATTTTTCTGCAAAATCACTGAAGGCGTCCTGGTTTCGCAAGCCGGACAAGCGGTCAATCAGCAAAGCGCAATTAACGTCCAGCGCACTGTTCAGGGCAATCAGCCGTGATTCCTTGCGTGCGAATTCTGACTTGGGCGCGGTCGTTTTCCCGGTAATAAAACGGGCCAAGTCAACCACACCAAACAAGCCGCCCCGCAGATTGGCCACACCCAAAAACCAATCCTGGGTGTAGGGAACGGACTGTGTTGCTACCCAAGGAAAAATCTCGCCAGACTGGCTCATGGGAAACAGGTATTTTTGACCGCCGGCTTCTAATGCCAGCCAGGACGGGGCCACACCTTGAGTTCGCGCGATTTGCAGCCTGTCCGCTAGGCGAGTTTGAAGTTCTCGTATCGCTTGTCTGTTGGCCATGGGGAGGGTTCAGCGAAAACGCTGCACGTCGGGTTGCCCTTAGCCCAGCGCGTTGATTTTGCTCATCAACTCTTGGGCATTGACCGGCTTGGTAATGTAGTCTCGCGCGCCCTGACGCAAGCCCCAGACCCGGTCGGTCTCCTGATTTTTGCTGGTGCACATGATGATGGGAATGTCCGAATAAAGCGGATCGCGTGTGATGGATCGTGTCAACTGAAAGCCATTTTGACCGGGCATCACCACGTCCATCAAGATCAGGTCGGGCTTTTCTTCAGCCAAACGACGAAAGGCATCTTCTGCGTTCTCAGCGGTCTTCACGGAAAACCCGTTTTTGCCCAGCAAGTCGGTCAGGTACATCAATTCAGTCTTTGAATCGTCCACCACCAAAATATTTTTGATTGTCATTGCACAACTCCTTGTTTGGTGCTGCCAAGCTGCGCCACCGTTTGCAGCAACTGGTCTTTGGTGAATGGCTTGGTCAGGTAATCCTGCGACCCCACCATGCGGCCTCGGGCTTTGTCAAACACCCCGTCTTTGGAAGACAGCATGACGATGGGGACATTCGAAAACCTGGCGTTGCGCTTGATGATGGCACAGGTCTGGTAGCCGTCCAGGCGCGGCATCAGGATGTCGCAAAAAATCAGATCGGGGTGGTAGTCATTGACTTTGGCAAGCGCATCAAAACCATCTTCTGCGAGCATGACCTCATGGCCGCCCTGCTTGAGAAAAATTTCGGCACTGCGCCTGATGGTGTTGCTGTCATCAATGACCAAAACTTTCAGTCCGGAACTGTTGGTGCTCACTGCGATAACTCCTGTTACTCATTGATCAATCTCGTCGGATAAACCAGAGTCATGCAATTGTGATGCCAGACCGCGCAACAAACCTCGTGTCCAGTGATTTAAATTTGCACCATTTCGAAGTCTTCTTTGCGCGCACCGCACTCTGGACAAGTCCAGTTCATCGGCACTTGTTCCCACGGCGTGCCTGCGGCAATACCGTCATCGGGGGCGCCCGACGCCTCGTCGTAAATCCAGCCGCAAATTAAACACATCCAAGTCATTGATAGCACCCCAGCATAAATTGCCTTCACATAGAATGCAAGAATTCTACTAGGCAGCATTGCATGTCAGCGACCGCAGCAAAATCACCGCCTATGGCAAACCTCTTTACAACGCCTTCAAGCAAGACTGGCAATAACAACCAAACCGGGGCAGACGCGACTGACATGCTGTCCGTCGAAGCTGAAGAAGCACCCACTTGCGTGATGACCTTCAACGCGAGCGACCCCAGTGGGGCTGGCGGCCTGACAGCAGACATCATGGCCATTGCGTCGGCCGGAGGCCACGCGCTGGCCGTTGTGACAGGCGCTTATGTGCGTGACACAGCCGATATTTTTGACCACATCAGCTTTGACGAAGAAGCCGTCAGCGAGCAGGCACGCACCGCACTGGAGGACATGACCGTCAGCGCCATCAAGGTCGGTTTTGTTGGCAGCCCTGAAAACATCAGCGCGGTGGCCGAGATTGCCGCCGACTATGCCGACGTGCCCCTGATCGCCTATATGCCCAGCCTGGCCTGGTGGGACGAAGACAAAATTGACAACTATCTCGATGCTTTTCGGGACCTGCTGTTGCCGCAAACCACCATTTTGGTCGGCAACCACAGCACGTTGTGGCGCTGGTTGTTGCCCGATTGGCCGGGCGAGCGCAACCCGTCAGCCAAAGACGTTGCCAAAGCTGCAGCGCAACTGGGTGTGCCTTACACCTTGGTCACCGGCATACCGCTGCCCGAGCAATTCATTGACAACGCCCTGGCCACGCCACAGGCCGTGCTGCACAGCGAAAAGTTTGAACGTTTCGAGGCAGTTTTCACAGGCGCAGGGGACACCCTGTCTGCCGCCCTGACAGCATTGCTGGCCAACGGTCACGATTTGCAAGCCGCTGCCGCAGAGGCACTGACTTATCTGGACCAGTCCTTGAGTGCAGGCTTTCACCCCGGCATGGGTCAGACGGTGCCAGACCGCATGTTCTGGGCGCAAGCCGATGGCCATGAAGACGAGGTCGACATGGAAGACCTCCCTACACCAGATGACACCAAACTTGCTCTGACACTGCCCCCGCCTTTTTTTGACCTGCCTGCGCACGGCACCACCAAACATTAACCACACCCCAACCTCCTATCAGCCGACTATGACCACCTCCCGCAATGATGTCCTTTTTGAACGCGCCAAAAAACTGATTCCCGGCGGCGTCAACTCTCCGGTTCGTGCCTTCAAGGCGGTGGGCGGTACGCCACGCTTTGTGCAACGAGCGCAAGGCGCGTATTTTTGGGATGCCGATGGCAAGCGCTACATCGACTACATCGGCTCCTGGGGGCCGATGATTCTGGGGCACGGCCATTCTGGCGTGATCGAAGCCGTCCAAAAAGCCATGATGGACGGTTTTTCGTTCGGGGCACCGACCGAGCGCGAGGTAGAACTGGCCGAAGAAATCGTCCAGCTCGTGCCGTCGATTGAAATGGTACGCCTGGTGAGCTCTGGAACCGAAGCCGCCATGAGCGCCCTGCGGCTGGCGCGTGGTGCCACGGGCCGCAGCAAAATCATCAAGTTCGAAGGTTGCTACCACGGCCATACCGATGCGCTGCTGGTCAAAGCCGGCTCGGGTCTGGCCACCTTTGGCAACCCCACCAGCGCCGGCGTTCCGCCCGAGGCTGTGCAGCACACGCTGGTGCTGGAGTACAACAACATAGCCCAACTGGAAGAATGTTTTGCCCTGCACGGCAAACAACTGGCCTGTCTGATGATGGAGCCGATTTGCGGCAACATGAACTTTGTGCGCGCCACCCTGCCCTTTATGAAGCGCTGCCGCGAGCTCTGTACCGAGTACGGCGCGCTGCTGATTTTTGATGAGGTCATGACCGGTTTCAGGGTCGCCTTGGGTGGCGCGCAAAGCCTGTATGCCGAGCTGATTCCGGGCTTCAAACCCGACATGACGGCCTTGGGCAAAGTCATTGGTGGCGGCATGCCGCTAGCGGCCTTTGGCGGCAGCAAGGCGGTGATGGAAATGCTGGCACCTTTGGGCGCGGTGTATCAGGCCGGGACACTGTCCGGCAACCCGGTGGCCACCGCCTGCGGCTTGGCGACCTTGCGAGAGGTACAAAAACCTGGCTTTTACGAGGCTCTGGCCGCGCGCACCCGCAGCCTGGTGACAGGTTTGACCGCCGCCGCCAACAAAGCAGGCGTCCCGTTTTGTGGCGACAGCGAAGGCGGCATGTTCGGCTTTTTCTTGCTGGGGCAGTTGCCGCAAAACTACGCCACGGTCATGACCACCGACAGCCCGGCATTCAACCGCTTTTTCCATGCGATGCTGGACAAAGGCGTGTACTACGCGCCAGCCCTGTACGAAGCCGGGTTTGTCAGCGCAGCGCATACAGCGGCAGATATTGAGGCGACCGTGGATGCCGCAACGCAGTTTTTTGCCGGTCTTTGAGATTCAAATGCTACTGATTTAGTAGCTGATAGCCTCTGAATTTATTGGGCTAGAGGCACTTTTTTTGCTTAAAGCGGGCCAAAGGCACGTTTTTAATGCCTGAAATGCCGCACCCCTGACAGCACCATCACCACACCTCGCTCGTCAGCCGCATCAATCACCTCTTGGTCACGCATCGAGCCACCGGGCTGGATCACGCTGCTGGCGCCTGCGTCCACCACCACGTCCAGGCCGTCGCGGAAAGGAAAGAACGCATCACTGGCCACTGCCGTGCCTGTCAGTGAAAGATGGGCGTGCCCCGCCTTGATGCTGGCAATGCGGGCGGAATCCAGGCGGCTCATCTGGCCGGCACCAACGCCCATCGTCATGCCGTCCTTGCAGAACACGATCGCGTTGGACTTGACATATTTGGCAACTTTCCAGGCAAACAGCAGGTCTTGCAACTGGGCGGGGGTGGGTTGCAGTTTGCTGACGACTTTCAAGTCGGCCAACGCCAATTCGTGGTTGTCAGCCGTTTGCATCAAAAGGCCAGAGCCGACGCGCTTGATGTCCATCGCGTTGCGCCCCTGTTTCCAGGGGGTGTCGCCGCCAGGGGGCAAATCAATCTGCAAAATCCGCACGTTCACTTTGGACTTGAACACCTCCAGCGCCTCAGGCGTGAAGCTGGGCGCCATCAGCACCTCCACAAACTGTTTGGAGATTTCCCGTGCCGCCCGCTCGTCCAGCGGGCAGTTCAGGGCAATGATGCCACCAAAGGCTGATGTTGGGTCCGTTTTGAAAGCCTTGCTGTAGGCTGCAAGCGCATCGCTTGCGACTGCCACACCGCAGGGGTTGGCATGCTTGACGATCACGCAGGCCGCCTCGTTAAAGCTCTTGACGCATTCCCACGCCGCATCCGCATCAGCGATATTGTTGTAGCTCAGCTCTTTGCCCTGCAATTGCCTGGACATCACCAGAGAGCCGGGCGCGGGGTACAGGTCGCGGTAGAGCGCAGCGGCTTGGTGCGAATTTTCACCATAACGCAGGTCTTGCAGCTTGATGAATCGCCCATTGGTTTGCGCCGGAAACTGCGAGTGGCTGCCATCAGGCTGGATGCTTGACAGATAGTCGCTGATCGCACCGTCGTACTGGCTGATGCGGTTGAACGCAGCGACAGACAGCGCAAACTTGGTGGTGTCGGTCAGCTTGCCATCGGCCTTCAATTCAGCAAGCACACCAGCGTACTGCGACGCATCGGTCAACACGCCCACGTCTTTCCAGTTTTTGGCTGCGCTGCGCACCATCGCCGGGCCGCCGATGTCGATGTTTTCAATTGCGTCTTCCAGGCTGCAACCGGGCTTGGCCACGGTGGCTTCAAACGGGTACAGGTTGACGACCAGCAAATCGATGGTGGCAATGTCGTGCGCTTTCAAAGCCGCCATGTGCTCGGGCAGATCGCGCCGAGCAAGCAAGCCGCCATGCACTTTGGGGTGCAGGGTTTTGACCCGGCCGTCGAGCATTTCCGGAAAGCCGGTGTGGTCTGCGACTTCCGTCACGGGCAAACCAGCATCTGCCAGCAGTTTGGCAGTGCCGCCAGTAGACAGCAGTTTGATGCCAAGCGCATGCAGCGCTTGTGCAAATTCGAGGATGCCAGTTTTGTCGGAGACGGAAATCAGTGCGTTCATGGCTTGTCTTTTTAAATTTATTTGATGAGCTTGTGCTCAACCAGTTTTTTACGCAGCGTGTTGCGGTTCAGGCCCAGCCACTCGGCTGCTCGCGACTGGTTTTGCGCGGCTTGCTGCATCACCACTTCGAGCAGTGGCTTTTCAACCACCCGCACCATCATGTCGTACATGCGGTCAGGCTCGGTGCCGCGCAGGTCCTTGAAGTAGCCGTCCAGGCTGCTGCGTATGCACTCTTCGATCTGTTTTTTGCTCATGCAAAGATTTCCTCTTCGTTTTTATAGGCCACCGAATCCACAGCAGGCATCCGGTCTGCGGCGCCACTCAAGGCGTTAAAAAAATCATCCACAGCTTGCAACTGCGCCTGCGCATCGGTCAGCGTGTTCATTTGCGCCCTGAACACCTCGCCGCCAGGCAGCGACTTGACGTACCAGCCAATGTGCTTGCGCGCACTGCGCACCCCTGTGAACTCACCGTACAGCCCGTAGTGATCGTGCAAATGGTCCAGCAGCAGGCGCTTGACGTCCATGACCAGCGGCGGCACAAGCTGTGTGCCAGTGGCCAAAAAATGCACGACTTCACGAAAAATCCACGGCCTGCCCTGCGCCACGCGGCCCAGCATGACGGCATCAGCGCCCGTGTAGGCCAGCACATCGCGTGCTTTTTGGCCACTGGTGATGTCGCCGTTGGCCACCACTGGAATGGTCAAAGCGGCTTTGACCTCAGCGATCGTGTCGTATTCAGCCAGACCCTTGTAGCCTTGTTCGCGCGTACGGCCGTGCACCGTGACCATCGCCACACCAGCGCTTTGCGCAGCGCGGGCAATCGTCACTGCATTTTTATGGTGCGCTGCCCAGCCGGTCCGCATCTTGAGGGTGACGGGCACATTTCGCGGTGCGCAGGCCTTGACCACGGCCTGAACAATTTCAAGGGCGAGTTTTTCGTCTTGCATCAGCGCCGAGCCAGCCCACTTATTGCAGACTTTTTTGGCTGGGCAGCCCATGTTGATGTCAATGATCTGTGCGCCCCGATCAATGTTGTAGGCCGCGGCGTCATACATCATCTGCGCATCCGTGCCCGCAATCTGCACCGCAATCGGCTCGGGCTCACCGTCGTGGTTGGCGCGGCGTGAAGTTTTCAGGGTGTCCCACAAATCGCGGCGCGAGGTGACCATTTCACTGACCGCATAACCGGCACCCAGCCTTTTGCAAAGCATGCGAAAAGGCCTGTCTGTGACACCCGCCATTGGCGCAGCAAACACGTTGTTGGCCAGAACGTAGGTTCCGATATTCATGGGGTGGGGGATGGAGGACGTGCTGAAAAAGAAGGCACATTGTAGCCGCCTGAAATTTAAGCAACCGAAAAATTTTGATCCTTTGCGCCCACGTCATGACAAGCTTGATGCTTGCGATAAATATTGTCTGTGGCTGCCTATACTCAGAAGTACATGCAAGCCTGGATCCACCACCTGCTAGAACTTTTGTCGCTGCCCGAGTTTGGTTTGAGCACTGTGTTTGTGGTGTCGTTTATCTCTGCCACACTGCTGCCCTTGGGCTCGGAGCCCGTTGTTTTTGGACTGGTTAAATTAAACCCGCAACTGTTCTGGCCTGCTGTCTTGACGGCTACCGCAGGCAACACGCTGGGCGGCGCATTTGATTGGTGGATGGGCTACGGTGCGCACAAGGTGGTGGACAAATACAAGCCCGACTCTCAACACGCACGGGCCCTCAGGTGGCTTGACAAGCTGGGACCCAAGGCCTGCCTGCTGGCCTGGCTGCCGGTGGTCGGTGACCCGCTTTGCGCGGTGGCCGGCTGGCTGAAGTTTGCGTTTTGGCCCTGCGTGATTTACATGGCGATTGGCAAATTTTTACGCTATTTTTTGATGACCGCTGGACTGGTCTGGGCATTTCCGGGCGGTATTTCTTTTTGAAGTATTTTTGACTTCAAAACCGTTCCGTGGGCAACAGGTAACGCCACTGCCCCACAGCTAAACCACTGAGTGCCACCCGCCCCAACCGCAGACGCTTCATGCCTGTGACGCTCAAGCCCACACTCTCGCAAAAGTAGGCAATCTGGCCGGGTTGTTCGCCTTTCAGGGCAAAGCGCAAACGCGCCTCGCTTTGCCAGCTGACTTTGGCTGGCGGCAGCGGCTTGCCATTGAAAGTAAAGCCGTGGTCCATGCGGTTCAGGCGCTCCAGCCCACCGGGCTTGATGCTGCCTGCGACCTCGACCACCACTTCGTGCTCCAGCGTGGCCGCATCCTCACGCAGCTTGCGGCTCACGCGCCAGTCGTCGGTGAACACGACCAGCCCGCTGGCGGGGAACGACAAAGGAGTGACCAATTCAGCGCCAAGGTGTTTTTTAAGCTGCTTGATACCACTGCGGTCATCGGGCGAATGGCTGGCCAGCTGTAAATCAGCCTCACAACCAGCAGGCTTGTGCAGCAGCAGCGTGACTGCGGTCGGCGCCAACAGGCTGGCATCTTTTGACAGCGCGATGCTTTGATGCAGCACCCGAAACTGCGGCTCTTCCACCACCACACCATCGACCTTGACCCAGCCGCCTTCGATGTACTGCTCAGCCTCGCGGCGCGAGCAGGGCAGCATCTCAGCCAGGCGTTTGGCAAGACGGACAGGCTCGTTCATACGGTGTTTTCAAGCAGCCGCCGTGGAACTGGCTTTGCCAGGCCACCAGCGGCGTCCCCTGCAGGGGGAGGATGGACGACACACCAGTGCGTCCAGGCAGGGGTGTTCCATGAGTTAACTGCTAAAGAGGAAATTCATCACGTCGCCATCCTTCACGACATATTCCTTGCCTTCACTGCGCATCTTGCCCGCATCTTTGGCGCCCTGCTCGCCCTTAAAGGCGATGTAGTCGTCAAACGCAATGGTTTGGGCACGGATGTAGCCTTTTTCAAAGTCGGTGTGAATCACACCCGCCGCTTGCGGGCCGGTGTCACCAATGCGTATGGTCCAAGCACGGACTTCTTTCACACCAGCGGTGAAGTAAGTTTGCAAGCCCAGCAGTTTGAAGGCGGCAACGATGAGGCGGTTCAGGCCAGGCTCGCTTTGGCCAATTTCGGCCAGAAACATTTTTTTGTCTTCGTCGTCCATGTCGGCCATTTCGGCTTCCATCTTGGCGCAAATCGCCACCACCGGCGCGTTTTGCGCTTTGGCATACGCCGTCAAGCGGTCTAAAAACGGGTTGTTCTCAAAGCCGTCCTCAGCCACATTGGCAACAAACATGGCCGGCTTGGCAGTGATCAAAAAGAACTGCTGCAGCAGGGGCTGCTCTTCCTTGCTGAAGTCAATCGTGCGCACCGGCTTGGCTTCGTTGAGCGCTACTTGGCACTTTTCCAGAATCGTCACCAATTTGGCCGATTCCTTGTCGCCAGAGCGGGCCAGCTTGGTCACGCGGTGCAGGGCTTTTTCAACCGCCGCCAGATCGGCCAGGCAGAGTTCGGTTTGAATCACCTCAATGTCTGAAATCGGATCTACTTTGCCAGCGACATGGATCACGTTGTCGTCTTCAAAGCAGCGCACCACATTGACGGTGGCATCGGTCTCGCGGATATGCGCCAGAAACTTGTTGCCCAAGCCTTCACCCGTGCTGGCACCGGCCACCAGCCCCGCGATGTCCACAAACTCGACGATCGCTTTTTGTATTTTTTGCGGGTTGACGATCGCGGCCAACTGGTCCAGGCGGGCATCGGGCACTTCCACAATGCCCACATTGGGCTCTATCGTGCAAAAAGGGTAGTTTTCAGCTGCGATGCCCGCCTTGGTCAACGCGTTGAAAAGGGTGGATTTTCCGACGTTAGGCAAGCCCACAATGCCGCATTTCAAACTCATGACAAACCTTAAAAAACTGGTGTCAGAGTGTATTCGATGCGGGCCAGGGCTTGACTGAGCCGCCTGGACTGGGCTGACCTGTCAGCCAAAGCGGTAGCTCGCTCCAACACGCTGGCCCAGCGCCAGCTGCAGCTCAATGCCGGTCAGCGGTATGAGGTTCATGCCGAAGCTGATCGCACCGTTCACGCGCGCATTCGCACGGTAGCGTTGCAGCATGTCACCCACTTCAGGGCTGCTGATGGCGCTCGATGGGTCAATGTTGGGAATGGGGCAACGCGGGCAGGGTTTAACCGGCTTGAGTTGAACGACACCTTGGGCCGTTGAAACATGCAGCACATCCATGCGGTCTTCATCATGCGCAGCCAGTGCCTGGCTGTGAGGCGCTGATGCCAAAACAATATTGGGTCGAAAGCGCGACATGCTGACAGCCGCCTGACCGGCGGCTAACAACCGGGCGTTGAGGTGTTCAAGCGAGGCCTCGCTGATTGCCAGCAGGGCAAAGCCGTCGCTGAACTGGTTCAGGCCCTCCACCTCGCCTGTCCATTGCCTGTCACTGATGCGCTTGTGGTCCGGGTCAAACCGCACCAGGCGCGCTGTGATGCCTAAAAAGTCACTGAACCACTGGGCCGCGACCTTGCCCATGTCAAAGGCCGCCACCGAGTCGTCCCAGACCTGCACGCGCACCGGTGCCTCAACCTCGTCCAGCTTGACATGCAGGGCCAGCATGCCGGGCGCGCGCAGCACCATCTCGTAGTGTTTGATTTGCGGCTGAATCAGGGCCATGCGCGGAAACTCGCGTTGGGTCAGGAATTGACCTTGGGCATCCACCACCATCCAGGCGCGGTCAAACTCCAGCCCGGTTTCCGTCAGGATGGCGTCTTGCACAGCCACGCCCGCGCACGATTTGATGGGGTAAACGTACAGGCCAGAAATCACGCAAGAAGCGTCGAAATCGCTGGATTCAGGTTTGGTGAGCTTGCTCATGGGTTGATGGGTCTTGTTGGAAAGCCGCAGCTGGGGTCGTTGATAAGGCCAGAAATTCGGTCGAAAACCTCGATTTTGCACTGCCTCCTAAAATGAGGAATGTCCAAGTCTTTTGATGTGTGTATTCGTGGTGATGGCGTCGTGGGGCGGGTGCTGGCTTTGCTGCTGGCCAAAGAGCGCCTGAAAGTTGCGCTGGCTGTACCGCAGCCGACGGCGCCTGCTGATGACATTCGGGCAGACATTCGAGAAGACATTCGAGCCTATGCCCTGAACAGCGCCTCAAAGCAGCTGCTTGAATCGATGCGCGTCTGGCCTGATGAGGCGTTTGCCACACCGGTGCAAACCATGCAGGTCTGGGGCGACGATGGCGGGCAGCTTGACTTCAATGCCAACACCTGCGGGCAAGACGCTCTGACCTGGATTGTGGATGTGCCGCAACTTCAAGCCCAACTGCTGCAGGCTTGCAGCTACCAAAGCTTGGTGGAAACAGTGGACGCATCACAACTTGCAGGCATCACCGCCCCACTGACCATCATCTGCGAAGGCCAAAAAAGCAGTTCGAGGGGTGGCGTCAACAGCGGTTGGACGCGCAAGCCCTATGCCCAAAAAGCCATCGCTGCACGGTTGACGTCCAGCATGCCGCACCGGGGCACCGCCCGCCAGTGGTTTTCAAATGGCGAAGTAGTCGCCCTGCTGCCAATGGGCGGAGCTTTGGGGAGCTCTCTGGCGCTGGTCTGGTCCGTCTCCGATGAACGCGCTGACCAGCTTGAACAACAATCGCGCGAAGAATTTTGTGCAGCGCTGTCTGCCGCCTGCCATTCAGGCGTCGGGCAGTTGGAATTGCTCGGTGAGCGTGCCAGTTGGCCGTTGGCGCTGAGCAGCGTCGATCACTGGGTTGGTCCGGGCTGGGCGCTGGCGGGTGATGCAGCGCACACCGTTCATCCGCTGGCGGGCCAGGGCTTGAACCTGGGCTTGGGCGATGCCGCCTGTTTAAGCCAGGTGCTGGCCGGCCGCGAATACTGGCGCGGCTTGGGTGACGAAAAATTATTGCGCCGCTATGAGCGTGCCCGCAAAGCGGACGCGGCTGCTGTGAGCGCCGTGACCGATGGCTTGCACGGCTTGTTTTCGCAAGTCGGGCCGGCTTGGCAGTGGGTGCGCAACTGGGGCATGAAAGGCGTCAGCAGCAGCCAGCCGGTAAAAAATTGGCTGATGAAGCGCGCTGCGGGTACGCTGCCCTGATCTGACTCCAAAGCGGCGATGAAGCCGTGACAAGCATTCAAAAATTCCATCCAGAAAGTCAAGCCCATGAAATTCGTCAAATCCCTCATCGCCATCAGCATGGCCGCTTGCGCACTGAGCACTGCTTTTGCTCAAGAAGCGGTGATTCGCAAAAATTTGACCGAGCGGCTGCCCAACCTGCCCAAAATTGAAGAAATCAGCAAAACGCCGATGAACGGCCTGTTTGAAATCCGGCTCAATGACAGCGATATTTTTTATACCGATGCCGAAGGCAATTTCCTGATTCAGGGCAACCTGATTGACACCAAGTCCAAGCGTAACCTGACCGAAGAACGCACTGAAAAACTCAATGCGGTGGCCTTTGATTCACTGCCCCTGAAAGACGCCTTCATGGTGGTGCGTGGCAACGGTAAACGCAAAATGGCCGTGTTTGAAGACCCCAACTGCGGCTACTGCAAGCGCTTTGAGCGTGACCTGCAAAAGGTCAGCGACGTGACGGTCTACATGTTTTTGTACCCCATCCTCAGTCCTGACTCGACTGACAAGTCCAAAAACATCTGGTGCGCGAAAGACAAAGGCAAAGCATGGCAGGACTTGATGGTGCGCGACCTGCCGGTTCCCAAAGCCAGTTGCGAAACCACCGCCATTGACCGCAATCTGGACTTTGGCCGCAAACACAAGATCACGGGCACGCCCACTCTCTTTTTTGCAAACGGCTCACGCGTGCCAGGCGCCGTCAACGCGCAGCAAATCGAAAAGTTCCTGACCGACGCCAAGTAACGTCACTTGACGACGCCCATTGCCGCGCTGGGCGTTCCAGCGCATCTCGAAAAATTCGAACCGACCCATCAAGCTGCGCGTCATCGTCTGGCAGCGGTTCGCCCGTCACGCTACGCCAAGAGCCGAAATGCACTCGATGGTGACGTGACAGGACTGTCGCCTTATTTCACGCACGGCATGCTGGGTATGGCGGACGCCGCACGGGACATCAACACCCGCTGGCCGCTCGGGTTTGACGACAAGCTGGTGTTTGAATTCGGCTGGCGTGAATTCTTTCAGCACGTGTGGGGACACCAGAAAAACCCGGATGCGATTTTGCAGAACATGCATGGCAGCCTGCCCTGGCATGGTTCGTATGCGGACACCTTGCCATCTGACATTCGGGAAGGCTGCACCGGTGTTCCGGTGATCGACAACGCGGTCCGCATTTTGTATGCCACGGGTTATCTGCATAACCATTTGCGCATGTATGTGGCCAGCTATGTGGTGCATGTGCGCAAGGTGCACTGGCGCGCCGGAGCCGACTGGCTGTACGGCCATCTGCTGGACGGCGACCTGCCCAGCAACCACCTCAGCTGGCAATGGGTGGCGGGGTCGTTTTCCAGCAAGCCCTATCTTTTCAACGCGGAAAATGTGCTGAAGTACGCGCCGCAAGCTGCCCGGCAAGCCTGGGACTGCGCCGGCACCGTGATCGACCAAAGTTACGAGGCGCTTGATGTGATGGCACGCCAGCAAGGCGGCCACGGCCCGGAGCCAGGCACACATAAAAAAGTGTCTGAACCAGCTCTTTTAAGCCATGTTTATCCATCAAATTGGCCTGCAGGCCAATTATTAACTGGGCAAGCAGCTATCAACAATATAGCAAATAAAAAACTCGAGCTGGTGCACCCATGGCGCTTGTCGCAACGATCTGCTGACGACACGCTGCATACATTACGCTTGGGCATCATCCACCTGCCGGCACATGCCGAGTGGCCGTGGTCTGAACGACGCTGGCAATTTGTCCTGCAAGCCATGGCGCTGGTCACTGACCACATCTGGATCGGTGACATCAACCAGCTCGACACCTCGGCAGCGTCCAGCATCACAGCGCAAGCAACCCTGTTTCCGGGCTACCGGCAGGCGCTGGCAAAAATCGCGGCCATGACGCCGGTTCCCCGCCTGCTGCCCAACCCGGCCATGGCCTGCAAGTCATTCAGCAAGTTTTATGAGCGGGCGCGGCGTGACGCCTGTCAGTTTGCTGATTTGCTCTAATACAGCCAGACTCATCTTTTAAACCATGTCGATCGACCAAACCATTACACGACTGGGCTACGCCGGTCTGATTCCCTTTGTGCTGTTGACGGGCCTGATGTGGCTGGTTGACCCAGAGCTGCTGCCGTTTGTCTCGATTGCTCTGGGCGCTTATGCGGCAGCGATTGTGTCGTTTTTGGGCGGCGTGCATTGGGGCATTGGCTTTATAAAAGCCCGTTCTGACGCTACACCAGCACCGCGCTTTCACTTTTGGTGGGGTGTGGTGCCGTCGCTGATGGCCTGGCTGGCGTTGATGCTACCTGCCTATGCAACATTGCCCTTGCTGGGATTGGTGGTGGCGGCATGCTATGCGGTTGACCGCAACACTTACCCGGCCGCGGGCCTGGCCAACTGGCTGCCGATGCGTTTGCGACTGACCGTGGTTGCCACGCTGAGCTGCATGCTGGGTGCCGCAGCCGTTTGAACATTGCTTGTCAAGCCCATGCCAGAAGTAAAACCCATGAAACCAGACGCCTTGCTGCCTGCGCCCATCGAATACCGCGTTGAAGCGCGCAAGCTGCATGCCCATCTCTTCGATGTCACGCTGACAATCGCCGAGCCGCAAGCCCGGCAACGTGTGTCGCTGCCAGTGTGGATTCCGGGCAGCTACCTGGTGCGTGAGTTTTCAAAGCAGCTGCAACACCTGACCGCGCAGCAAGGCAAAACCCGACTGGCCGCCGAACAACTCGACAAATGCACCTGGCAAATCGACGGCAAGCCGGGCAAGCCGCTCGTGCTGCGCTACCAGGTCTATGCCCATGACAACTCGGTACGCACCGCCTGGCTCGATGCAGAGCGCGGATTTTTCAATGCCAGCAGTTTGTGCCTGATGGTTGAGGGACAGACAGCTACAGCGCATTTGCTGGAGCTGGTGGCGCCAGCAAATGCCCCAAACTGGTCAGTCGCTACCGGGCTGGCGGCACAAAAAATCAACAAGTCCGGCTGGGGCGCATACCGCGCTGCCAACTACGACGAACTGGCCGATTGCCCGGTGGAGCTTGGCAAGTTCTGGAGCGGCACTTTCACCGCCTGCGGTGTGCCGCACCGCTTTGTGGTCGCTGGCGCTTTGCCGGGCTTCGACGGCGCTCGGCTGCTTTCAGACACCAAAAAGATCTGTGAAGAAGAAATACGCTTTTGGCACGGCAGCAAAAAACCGCCTTTTGCCAACTATCTTTTCATGCTCAACGCGGTAGACGACGGCTACGGCGGGCTGGAGCATCGCAACTCGACCGCACTGATCTGCAACCGCAATGATTTGCCGCATGCGGGCGAGCCCAAGGTCTCTGAGGGCTACACCACCCTGCGCGGTCTCATCAGCCACGAGTACTTTCACACCTGGAACGTCAAACGCCTGCGCCCGGCGGAATTTGAAACCTACAACTACAGCCAAGAAAACTACACCGAACTGCTCTGGTTTTTTGAGGGTTTCACCAGCTACTACGACGACCTGCTGCTGCGCCGTGCAGGCTTGCTGGACAGCGCCGGATATTTAAAGCTGCTGAACAAAACCATCAACCAGGTGATGCAAACGCCGGGCACCCAGGTGCAGTCAGTGGCTCAGGCCAGCTTTGACGCCTGGGTGAAGTACTACAGGCAAGACGAAAACACGGCCAACGCCACCGTCAGCTACTACACCAAGGGCGCGTTGGTGGCGCTGTGTTTTGACTTGACACTTCGCGGTGAAGGCCACACCACGCTGGATGCAGTGATGCGTGCGCTGTGGCTGCGCTGCAAGGCAGGGCCACGGGGCGAAGGCGGGCCCATGACTGAAGCCGACTTTGCCGCCGTGCTGCAAAGCCTGGGAAAACGACCATTTGATGCCGAGTTAAAAGCCTGGGTGCATGGCAAAGGCGAGCTGCCGTTGCGAGAGCTTTTGACGCAGCACGGCGTGACCGTGCATGACGACCCGGCCCAATTGGCACAGCGCCTGGGGCTGCGCATAACGGACACGCATGGCGTGGTGGTTAAAACCGTTTTGTCGGGCGGCGCGGCTGAAAAGGCGGGGTTTTCAGCCGGCGACGAGTGGCTGGGCGTTGAAACGATCAAGCCACCAAGCGGCTGGAGAATGCAGCGCCTGGACGACTTGTTGCTCTATGCCGGGACTGCAAAAAAAGTGAGCGCACTGGTGTCACGGGACAAACGCATCCTGCGGCTTGAGTTGTCGATACCGCCGCCTGCCACCACCTGGCGTCTGGCCGTCAAGGATGCCGCTAAAGTAGAGGCTTGGTTAGCTCAATAAACCAAGAAATAAAGAAAGAATGCCATGATTTACGAGACCATCATCACCTCCGTCCAGGGCCCGCAAGGCCGCCAGGTTGGCGTTGTCACATTGAACCGGCCCAAACAGCTCAACGCCCTGAACGACCAGCTGATGGACGAGCTGGCCAGCGCCCTGAAGGGCTTTGAGGCCGACGACAACATTGGCTGCATGATCATCACGGGCAGTGAAAAAGCCTTTGCGGCTGGGGCTGACATTGGTGCCATGGCCCAGTACAGCTTTGCCGATGCGTACGGCAAAGACTTCATCACCCGAAATTGGGAACAAGTGCGCGCCATTCGCAAGCCCGTGATTGCCGCCGTCAGCGGCTTTGCGCTCGGCGGCGGCTGCGAGCTGGCCATGATGTGTGACTTCATCATTGCCGCCGACAACGCAAAATTCGGTCAGCCGGAAATCAAGCTTGGCATCATCCCCGGCGCAGGCGGCACCCAGCGCCTGCCTCGCGCCGTCGGCAAGGCCAAGGCAATGGACCTGGCGCTAACGGGCCGCATGATGGACGCTCTGGAAGCCGAGCGGTCCGGATTGGTCAGCCGTGTGGTGCCGCTGGACAAATTGATGGATGAAGCACTGGGCGCCGCATTGATGATTTGCGCGCACGGCAACATCGCGCTGATGGCCGCCAAAGAATCGGTCAACCGCGCATTTGAAAGCGGCTTGCAAGATGGCGTGATGTTTGAACGCCGCCTGTTTCACGCCATGTTTGCGACCGAAGATCAAAAAGAGGGCATGGATGCGTTTGTGAACAAAAGAAAAGCCGTTTTTAAACACAAGTGATTCTGTTGGCTATAATTTGCCGCTCGGTGATATAGCTCAGTTGGTTAGAGCGCAGCATTCATAATGCTGATGTCGGTGGTTCAAATCCACCTATCACCACCAAA
>CANFOS010000019.1 GCA_947448735.1 Comamonadaceae bacterium
ACCTCCTCGATGGGACGGTTCCAGTTTTCTGATGAAAAGGCAAATACCGTCAAGACCGCTATCCCACGTTCAACACAAGACTGAACACAGGCCCGCAGCGCGTCCACGCCCTGTTTGTGGCCCGCAACCCGGGGCAAGTAGCGCCCCGTTGCCCAGCGACCGTTGCCGTCCATGACGATAGCGACGTGGTGCGGAACCGAAGGGTGTGACATGTGTGATCGACGAGTGCGTTGCGAGCTATAGCCGTATCAGGCTACACCGCCATGATGTCCTGCTCTTTGGAAGCGACCAATTTATCGACTTCAGCGATGAATCGATCGGTGAATTTTTGCACTTCGTCATGCGAGCGGCGCTCGTCATCCTCCGAGGCCAGCTTGTCCTTGACGATCTTTTTCACGCTGTCGTTGGCATCACGGCGCAAGTTACGAATAGCCACTTTGGCATGTTCACCCTCACCACGCACCACCTTCGTCAACTCCTTGCGGCGCTCTTCTGTCATCGCGGGCATCGGCACCCGGATCAGGTCACCCTGTGCGGCAGGATTCAGACCCAAGTCTGAATCACGAATGGCCTTTTCGATTTTGGCGCCCATGCCCTTTTCCCATGGGGAAACACTGATGGTTCGGGCATCCAGCAACGATACATTGGCCACCTGGCTGATGGGAACCATGGAACCGTAGTAGTCGACCTGCACGGTGTCCAGCAAGCCAGGATTGGCGCGGCCCGTGCGGATTTTTGTCAAACTGCTCTTGAATGAATCGATCGACTGCTGCATTTTTTGCTCGGCAGTGTTTTTGATCTCAGCGATGCTCATGTTTCAAACTCCGGATACTGAATTCAGAAAAGCTTTTTTGTGCGCCCGTCCGACAAACGCCTCAAACATGCACCAAGGTACCTTCGTCTTCCCCCTGCACTACACGCTTAAGTGCACCATGCTTGAAGATACTGAAGACCTTAAGAGGCAACTTTTGGTCGCGACACAGGGCAAAGGCAGTGGCATCCATCACTTCGAGATTTTTACCCATCGCTTCGTCAAAGGTGATGCTGGCATACCGCGTTGCATTCGGGTCTTTTTTCGGGTCAGCCGAATACACGCCGTCGACTTTGGTGGCTTTCAGCACAATTTCAGCGCCGATTTCAGCGCCACGCAAAGCTGCAGCTGTGTCAGTCGTGAAGAACGGGTTACCCGTGCCAGCCGCAAATATCACCACTTTGCCCTCTTCGAGGTACTGCAGGGCCTTGGGCCGAACATAAGGTTCAACGACGCGCTCAATGGCAATGGCCGACATCACACGGGCCGTCAGACCCGCTTTGTCCATGGTGTCACCCAGGGCAAGCGCATTCATCACCGTCGCCAGCATGCCCATGTAGTCAGCAGTTGCGCGATCCATGCCGACCGAGCCGCCCGCCACACCACGGAAAATATTGCCACCACCAATCACCACCGCCACCTCAACGCCCATGCGGGTGATTTCAGCGATTTCTTCAACCATCCGCACGATCGTGGCACGGTTAATGCCAAAGGCGTCATCCCCCATCAAGGCCTCACCTGACAGTTTTAACAAGATTCGCTTGTAGGCTGGCATGCAGGCTCTTTCTGGAGTTAATCAAATAGCAAGTTTAGCGGCCTTCCGGCTGGAAAAAATACTCAGCTCGCCTTGGCAGCAGCAATTTGCGCTGCGACTTCGGCGGCAAAGTCGTCGACCTTCTTTTCGATGCCTTCGCCCACCACATACAAAGTGAAAGATTTGACAGCGGTTGCTTTTTCTTTGAGCATTTGCTCGACCGTCTGCTTGTCATTTTTAACAAACGTCTGGTTGTGCAAGCTGACTTCTTTCAAATACTTTTGCACGCCACCCTCGATGCGCTTGGCGACGATCTCAGGAGACTGCACCGGCTTGCCCGCAGCCACTGCCACGGATGCATCTTCAGCAGCCTTGGCTGCAGCCACCGAGCGCTCGCGGGCCACAAGTTCAGCAGGCACCTGGTCGCTCGACAATGACACTGGCTTCATGGCTGCAACGTGCATGGCTACGTCTTTGGCGGCAGTTTCATCACCATCGAACTCCACCACCACGCCGATGCGTGTGCCGTGCAGATAAGAAGCCAATTTACCGCTGGCAAAACGCTGAAAGCGGCGCACAGCCATGTTCTCGCCGATTTTGCCAATTAGACCTTTGCGCACGTCTTCAACCGTCGGGCCAAAGCCGTCCAGGCTGAGAGGCATGCCGCCAATGGCAGCCACATCAACAGGATTATTTTTGACAATGCCGACCGCCACTGCGTCAGTGAAAGCCAAAAAGCTGTCGTTTTTGGTGACAAAGTCAGTTTCGCAATTGATCTCAACCAGCGCACCTACGCCGCCCTCGGTGTGGTAAGCAATGACACCTTCTGCGGTCACGCGGGAGGCGGCCTTGCCAGCCTTGTTACCCAGCTTGACGCGCAAAATTTCTTCGGCTTTTTCAAAATTGCCTTCAGCCTCGGTCAGAGCCTTTTTGCACTCCATCATGGGAGCATCGGTTTTGGCGCGCAACTCGGCGACCATGCTTGCAGTAATTGCCATTTTCAAATTCTTCCTGTCGGTTTATCTTTAACTTGTAAAAAAGGGGCTACGCGAGCCCCTTTTTCGCGTCTGGCGCAAAACGCCTTGATTTAAGCGGCGGCTACTTCCACGAATTCGTCGGAGCTCTCGGGCTGAACCATCTTGACCACTTCGTTGGTCGCATTGGCGCGGCCTTCGATGATGGCATCAGCAATGCCGCGTGCGTACAGCGCAACGGCCTTGGACGAATCATCGTTGCCAGGGATCACGTAATCGATTCCGATAGGCGAGTGGTTGGAGTCAACCACACCAATCAATGGAATACCGAGCTTCTTGGCCTCCAGAATCGCGATTTTGTGGAAACCCACGTCAATCACGAAAATCGCGTCCGGCAGGGCTGCCATGTCCTGAATGCCACCGATGTCTTTTTCAAGCTTTTCGATTTCGCGCTTGAAGGTGAGCTGTTCTTTTTTACTGATGGTGTCCAGACCTGCTTCTTGCTGGGCCTTCATTTCCTTCAGACGCTTGATAGATGTCTTGACCGTTTTAAAGTTGGTCAACATGCCGCCGAGCCAGCGCTGGTCAACAAATGGAACGCCGGCACGCCGGGCTTCCATGGCGACGGTTTCGCGCGCTTGGCGTTTCGTACCCACCATCAAAATGGTGCCGCGGTTGGCCGACAGTTGCTTGGCGAACTTCATCGCCTCGTTGTACATCGGCAGCGATTTCTCGAGGTTGATGATGTGAATGCGGTTGCGATGACCAAAGATGTACGGAGCCATCTTGGGGTCCCAAAAACGGGTTTGGTGTCCAAAATGGACACCGGCTTCCAGCATTTCGCGCATGGTCGTTGACATAGTAAATACTCCTAAGGTTGTGTCTAAAATCAGCGCTTATCGCCGGGCATGCACATTTGGCATATGACCGGCAACACCTTGAATGGCTGATTTGCGATTTACCTCGCAAGCGACCTGTTTGTCGACTGCAAAGCCATTCGATTATAGCACCCCAAAGTCCACCTCTCATGCCTACAGCCCTCACCGATATTCATTCCACGCACCAGGCACTGGCTGGCGGCCAAACCAGCGCGGCGGACTTGCTGGCCCATGCCCAAAAAATGGCCGCCAGTGCGGCTTGCCGGCATGTCTTCATGCCAAGCGCTGCCGGCGACACACAGCCAGCGCCCTTGGCAGGCCCATTGACGGGGATACAGGTCTCGGTCAAAGACCTGTTTGACGTGCGGGGCCAGGTCACCAGCGCAGGCTCAAAAGTGCTGAAAAATGCCCCACCCGCTTTGGCAGACTGCCCCGCTGTGGCTCGGCTTCGGTCGGCGGGGGCGATTTTGACCGGTCGCACCAACATGGTGGAATTCGCTTTTTCAGGGGTAGGCATCAACCCGCATTACGGCACGCCGGTCAACCCGGCTGACGCAAAGATTGAACGCATCCCTGGCGGCTCGTCGTCCGGCGCGGCAGTGTCGGTCGCAACGGGTGCGGCCTTGGTCGGCCTGGGCTCGGACACAGGCGGCTCGATTCGCATTCCGGCGGCCTTGTGCGGCATCGTCGGCTTTAAAAGTACCGCGCGACTGGTGCCCACCACTGGCGCCCTGCCCTTATCGACCAGCCTGGACACGGTTTGCGCTCTGACCCGATCGGTGCGTGACGCTGTGACCGTGCATGAGGTGATCGCAGCGCGCAGTGTCAGTCTGGCCGGCAAACCGCTGGCAAACCACCGATTTGCGCTTGCCCGCACGGTGATGCAAGACGGCTTGGACAGCACCGTGGCCCGCGCTTTTGACCGCACCCTCACGCTGCTGCGATCCGCCGGGGCGCAGATTGAAGAGATAGATCTGACCGAGATCAGCGAACTCTCCGGCATCAACGCGACAGGCGGCTTGTCAGCATTTGAAAGTTATGCCTGGCACCGCGCGTTGATTGCCGAGCACCAGGCAGACTACGACCCGCGCGTGGCCGTGCGCATCTTGCGCGGCGCCAGCATGACGACCAGCGACTACGCCGACGTGGTTGCAGCCAGGGCTGACTGGATCAGCAGGATGGAGATGCGCCTGCGGGGCTTTGATGCGGTGCTGTCGCCCACCGTTCCCATGGTTGCGCCGCCCATTGCCAGCGTGCTGAACGATGATGCCGAGTTTTTCAGGGTCAATGGCCTGCTGCTGCGCAACACGGCGGTGGTCAACATGCTCGACGGTTGCGGCATCTCCCTGCCCTGCCACCGCGCTGGCGAACTGCCTGTGGGCCTGATGCTGTGGCACGTAGCCCTGCACGACGACGCCGTACTTGATGCAGCTTTGCAAGTTGAGGCACGCCTTAACCAGACGCTATAACTTTCATAGCTATTCGCGCATATATCTATTGGCCTGGAGGCCATTTTTAGCAATTAGAATCGATCCAAAAAACCATGACTTCAAGCTTTTCCAAACCTGTTGACGTCAAAAAAGCCACATGAAGATCGCCGTCATAGGCGCAGGCATCATCGGCATCACCACGGCTTACGAGCTGGCCGTCGATGGCCATGACGTCACGGTGTTTGAGCGGCGCGGCGCAGCCGCTGAAGAAACCAGCTTTGCCAACGCAGGCGTTGTCGCGCCAGGCTCTGTCACGCCGTGGGCTGCGCCCGGCATGCCTGGCAAGGTGCTGGGCAATCTGCTCAGCCGCCATGCGGCAGTCAAGCTCAGTTTGCCCCTGTCAGGCACCGACCTGACCTGGATGTGGAAATGGTGGCGTGCCTGCAAACTGGAGACTTACCTTTCCAACCGCGTCCGACTGCAGCGCTTGGCGTTTTACAGCCGCGAACGACTGCACCACCTGACGACAGTACTGCAGCTGGATTACGAACGCAGCGACGGTTACACCGTGCTCTTGCGCAGTGAAAAAGACAGCCGTCTGGTGCGACCTGGCTTACAGGTGTTGCGCGATGCAGGCGTGGCATTCAGCGAGATCAATGCCGAAGCCGTGCGCAAACTCGAGCCCGCCATCAACCCAGATACCGAATTTTTAGGCGGCATACATCTGCCCGACGACGAAGTAGCCAACTGCCGCCAGTTTGCGCTGCTGCTGAAGGACAAAGCGCGCGATTTGGGTGTCAAATTCGAGTTCAGTACGACAGTAGCCAAGGTAAATCCTGCGGGTGCAGCTAGCGTCTTGATAGCAGGCGAAGACTCGCCCCGCCAGTTTGACCGGTTGGTCATGTGCGCTGGCTTGGCATCTGCCGCGCTGCTCAAACCTTTGGGCCTGAAGATTCCCATGACGGCGGTTTACGGTTACTCCATCAGCGCACCGATACGTGAGCTGCTCAATGCGCCTCGCAGCGCCCTGATGGACGAGCGCTATAAAGTGGCCATTTCCCGACTTGGCAACCGGGTGCGGGTGGCGGGCAGCGCCGAGATTGGCGGATCTTTAAGCAAACACCGCGCTTCCTCGGTTCAAACCCTTTACAAGGTGCTGCATGACTGGTTCCCCGGCGCAGCCCAGAACGCCAACACGGGTGTCAGCGTGCAAGTCTGGAAAGGCGCAAGACCCATGCTGCCTGACGGCCCGCCCTTGATTGGCGAAAGTGGCATTTCAGGGCTGTGGCTCAACTTGGGGCATGGCTCCAGCGGCTGGGCACTGAGTTGCGGCAGTGCGCGAGCGCTGGCAGATGTGATGGCAGGTAAGGCAGCAGACATCGACATGGAGGGCCTGGGCATTGGCCGGCTGGGCTGAATCTGCATCTGTACGCCGGCGCCGCAAGTTTGGTTACGACTGCACAGCGCCGCGCCACTGATCGGAAATGCGTCATGTCGGGGCGTTACAGTCGCACTATTCGGCGGTGGTCCCGCTCTGGCCTGGCATGCGGCCATGGCCTGTTTTTGAATGGAACCATCATGAGCATGTTCAGTTTGATCAACAAAGCCAGCAAAAAGCGATTGGGCAAAGGCGAGTCCAAAGCAACGCAAGAGGCCGCCGCGTGATGCAAAAAATAACCACGGCTCACAGCCAGCTGCTTTTTGACGTGGCCGCCACCCGCCGCATTGAACAGCGTGCCGCCAGCACCCTGCCGCCTCACACCCTGATGCAGCGGGCGGGTCTGTCAGTGGCCCGCTTGACCATGGCTGTTGCCCCGCATGCTAGGCGCATCTGGATAGCCTGTGGGCCGGGCAACAACGGTGGCGATGGTTTTGAGGCGGCCACGCATCTGCACCAGTGGGGCAAGCGAGTCGTGGTGACATGGACCGGCACAGGCCAACACGCCCACCCACATGATGCCCAAGCCGCGTATCAAAAAGCTGTTGCTGCCGGTGTCGCCATGAATGACGGGCCGCCGCAAAATTTTGATGTTTGTATTGACGCGCTGCTGGGAATTGGTGGAAATCTTGACCCTGCGCGTGAAGGCACAGAGCGCATGCTGCAATGGCTGTACCTGATGGCGAAAAGCGCAGTACCGTGTCTGGCGGTGGATCTGCCCAGCGGACTAAATGCCGATACGGGGGTTTACGCAGGAACAAAAAGCGCTATTCATTCAGGAGCTGCTCGCTCAAATATTTATTGGCCTGGAGCACGATTTACCCTCGCTTTATTGACCCTGAAACCCGGATTTTTCACGGCTGAAGGCCGCGACAACGCTGGTCAGCTGTGGTTTGACGACCTTGGCGTTGACCTGACAACCACAGAACCGGCCAGCGCCCGGCTGTTAGGGGCAGACGGCTGTATCCAGCAGCAAAGGCTGCACAGCAGCCACAAAGGCAGCTTTGGCGATGTCGCCATTTTGGGTGGCGAATCAAGGCCCGGCAGCCACATGGCAGGCGCTGCGCTGCTGGCCGCCAGCGCAGCGCTGCATGCCGGGGCTGGCCGGGTGTTTGTGGCTTTGTTGGGCGACGGCGCCATCACCGTCAATCCAATCCAGCCAGAGCTGATGTTCCGCAGCCCTGATGCACTCGATTTGCGTACGCAGGTGGTGGTGTGCGGCTGCGGCGCGGGCGATGCCGTCAAAGGGGTTTTACCAAGGGTCTTGTCGGTGGCAAACCGACTTGTGCTGGATGCCGATGCGCTCAATGCCATTGCCAACGACCCTCAGCTTCAAAGCTTGCTCAAAGCAAGGGCGGCGCGCGATAAGCATGGTTTTGCCACGGTGCTCACCCCGCATCCGCTGGAAGCGGCCCGCCTGCTGCAAACCACCACCGCGGTCGTTCAGTCTGACCGCCTGCAGGCCGCAGCAAGGATCGCCGAGATGTATCAGGTGGTGGCGGTTTTGAAAGGCTCTGGGACAGTGATCGCCGCGCCAGGTCAAACCAGTTGCATCAATGCCAGCGGCAACGCCCTGCTGGCCACAGCGGGTACGGGCGACGTGCTGGCCGGCATCATTGGCGCCAAGCTTGCTGGCGGTTTAACGGCTTTTGATGCGGTTGCCAGCGCTGTGTTTGCGCACGGTCATGCTGCTGACGAATGGCTGAGAACCCGTCCCGCAGAGACACTGACAGCCTCCGCTCTGGCCGCCTTGGTCTAGCCGCCTCGATCTAGGCCAGCACCATCAAGCCGATTTGCAGCGCCAGTATCAACACAATGGCTGACAAATCAATACCGCCTACTGAGGGAACCACGCGCCGCAAAGGCGCCAGCAGCGGCTCGGTCAGGCGACCCAATAAATTGTAGGCAGGCGAGCCGGGTTGCACCCAGGACAAAATCGCAAATCCGATAACCAGAATCATCAGGGTTTGCAGCGCCACACGCAGCAGCAGTTTGAAGGCCAAGCCCAGCAAGGTCAGGAGCATCTCAGGCTCCAGCGCATCCAGACCAAGACCGCCCAACACCATGGTGAAAAGCAACAGCCAGATCAAGCCAAAGACCAGCGCAAACAGCAGAGCCGCCAGCAGACTGGCCCAGTCGATTTTGGATTGCGCCAATGCTCGGGGCAGCATCAAGCGCAGCGGCTTGACCAGCCAGTCCGTCACCGCCATGACGAAAATACCCGGTTGGGCGCGCATGTTGACGCGTGTCCAGTTCATCCAGGCGCGCAAAAGTGCCGCCGAAATCAGCAGAAAAAAGAAACTTTCCAGCAGGAAAGACAGCACGCGAATCAGCATGAGATACCTTGCTTGACTGAGGCCGTTTTAGCGGCGCGGCTTTTTGCCTTGCTTGCGCCCGGCTTTCGACGTTTTGCCCGCAGCTTTTTTGGCGGCGGCTTTCAAGGCCTGGATGGGCGACGGCAGCAAGCCACCAGAGCCGCGCTCGGTGCGACTTGACGACGCTAAACCGGATGCGCCCGAACCTCGGCTTGGGCGATTCGCAGCAGCACCGCCTCGCCTGTTGCCCTTGCCATCACGGGACACGCCTCGCTCCTGTGCGGGCAACTCGCCTGTATGGCCGCCGGTCTTGTCTTTCATGGCGCGGTTGGTCACGGCCAGCAGCGCCTCGCCTTCATTGATCAACCTGAAATCAATCTTGCGGCCATCGAGGTCCACCCGGCTGACCTGCACCCGCACCCGCGTTCCAATGGCATAGCGAATCCCGGTGCGCTCGCCGCGAAGTTCCTGCTTGGCTTCGTCAAAGCGGAAATATTCACCACCCAGTTCGGTGATGTGCACCAGCCCTTCCACATACATGGCGTCGAGCGTGACGAAAATGCCAAAGCCGGTCGCGGCAGTGACGACACCGCCAAATTCTTCGCCCAAGTGCTCGCGCATGTACTTGCATTTGAGCCAGGCTTCCACGTCGCGACTGGCCTCGTCGGCGCGGCGCTCGTTGGCACTGCAATGCAGGCCAGCGGCTTGCCAGGCCAGCTCGTCCACGCTGGCTTTTTTCGGTTTCTGTTCTGGGTCTTTCACCCTGGATGCGAGGCGCTTGGACAGTTTGGCTTCTGCCTCGCCCGGCGTCGGCAGGCTCGGCAGCTGGTATTTGGCCTTGTTCAGCACCGCTTTGATGACGCGGTGCACCAGCAGGTCCGGGTAGCGGCGAATCGGGCTGGTGAAGTGGGTGTAGGCCTCATAGGCCAGGCCAAAGTGGCCGCTGTTCATCGGCGTATAAATCGCCTGCTGCATGGAGCGCAGCAGCATTGAATGGATTTGCTGGGCGTCGGGTCGGTCTTTGGTGGCCTGGGCGATTTGCTGGAACTCGCCCGGTTTCGGGTCGTCACTGATCGTCATGCCAATGCCCGCGGCCTTGAGGTAGTTGCGCAGCATGTCCTTTTTCTCGGGCGTTGGGCCCTCGTGCACACGAAACAAACCCACATGTTTGCTGCTGGCAATAAAGTCCGCCGAGCACACATTGGCAGCCAGCATGGCCTCTTCAATCAGGCGGTGCGCCACGTTGCGGGTGCGTGGAATGATTTTTTCAATCCGGCCCGCCTCGTCGCATACGATTTGGGTTTCGGTGGTTTCAAAATCAACCGCGCCGCGAACGCCGCGCTCTTTTAAAAGCGCTTGATAGACATCATGCAAATCAAGCAGATGCGGCACCAGGCTCTTGCGCTGCGCCGCTTCTGGCCCACGGGTGTTGGCCAAAATTGCAGCGACTTCGGTGTAGGTAAAGCGAGCTTGGCTGAACATCACGGCCGGGTAAAACTGGTAGGCATGCACCTCGCCTTTGGCAGTCACCAGCATGTCGCACACCATGCACAGGCGCTCGACATTGGGGTTCAGAGAACACAAACCGTTCGATAGCTTTTCAGGCAGCATCGGGATGACACGGCGCGGAAAGTACACGCTGGTGGCACGGTCGTAAGCGTCAATGTCAATCGCACTGCCGGTTTCAACGTAGTGGCTCACATCAGCGATGGCCACCAGCAAGCGCCACCCCTTGCCTCTCCCCACTTTGGCGGGTTCGCAATACACGGCATCGTCGAAGTCGCGCGCATCTTCACCGTCAATCGTGACCAGCGCGATGTCGGTCAAATCAATCCGGTTTTTCTTGTCTTGTGGTCGCACGGCATCGGGCAGCGTGCGAGCCAGCGCCAGCGCTTCGTCACTGAACTCATGCGGCACGCCATATTTGCGCACCGCAATTTCAATTTCCATGCCTGGGTCGTCAATTTCGCCAAGCACTTCCTTCACGCGGCCCACGGGCTGACCAAACAGCGCAGGCGGCTCGGTCAGCTGCACCACCACCACCTGGCCAGTCTTGGCCGAACCGATGGCCCCCTTGGGGATCAGCACATCCTGGCCATAGCGCTTGTCTTCAGGCGCAACCAGCCAGACACCGCTTTCTTGCAGCAGGCGGCCGATGATGGGGTTGGGCGAGCGTTCAATGATCTCGGTGACACGGCCTTCGGGTCGGTTTTTGCGGTCGTGGCGGACGATGCGCGCCTTGACTCGGTCTTTGTGTAGAACGGCACGCATCTCATTGGGCGGCAAATAGATATCGGCTTCCCCGTCGTCGCGTTGCACAAAGCCGTGGCCGTCACGGTGGCCAGAAACGGTGCCCTCGAACTCTGCGAGGAGGCCAGACGCTGAGCTGGCACTGTGTTGAGTTGTTTTAATAAAAAGTCTCTTTAAAAGTTACGACGGATGTCTTTTCAACGGTCCAAGCGGAAAGTATGCCGCTTAAATATTTCAATCTGTGGGTCAAAGACCCACCTTGAATAATGGTACACTCACAGGCTTGCCCGGGTGGCGGAATTGGTAGACGCGCACGGTTCAGGTCCGTGTATCGCAAGATGTGGAGATTCGAGTTCTCTCCCGGGCACCAAAAATAGTTTTGTTGGTTTATTTTTCAAAATCATCACAAAAAGCCGCTGCGATCCAGTGGCTTTTTTGTTGCCTGAACGGTTTTGAAGTCAATATGGAACGGCGATCAGGTCATGCCCCTGAACGCCCACAATCCGCGCCTTGGTGAACTCCCCCACCCTCAGGGTTTTACTGATTTTTTCGGGCGCCAGCAGCCTGACCACACCGTCAATCTCGGGCGCATCGGCATACGTTCGACCCACACCGCCCTTGCGACCCAAGGCCGGGGCAGAATCGACCAGCACCTGCATGGTTGCACCGACACGGCTTTGCAGTTTTTGGCTGGACACAGCCTCAGCCACCGCCATGAAGCGGGCGCGGCGCTCTTCGCGTACCTCGATCGGCAGCATACCTTCAAGATCGTTGGCCGTTGCACCCGCGACCGCGCTGTAAGCAAAGCAGCCCGCACGGTCAATTTTGGCTTCCTGCATGAAGTCGAGCAGGTGCTCGAACTCGCTTTCGGTCTCGCCTGGAAAGCCTGCAATAAAGGTGCTGCGAATCACGATCTCAGGGCAAATCTCGCGCCAGCGCGCAATGCGCTCCAGATTTTTTTCACCGCTGGCGGGCCGCTTCATGCGCTTTAAAACATCCGGGTGGCTGTGCTGCAAAGGCACATCCAGATACGGCAGCACCTGGCCCGTGGCCATCAGCGGCAGTACGTCGTCAACACTGGGGTAGGGGTACACATAGTGCAGCCGCACCCAGGCGCCGTAGGGCTCGGCAATCTCGCCGAGCGTTTGAACCAATTCCAGCATGCGGGTTTTGATTGGCTTGCCATCAAAAAAGCCTGTCCGGTACTTCACATCCACCCCGTAAGCTGAGGTGTCCTGGCTGATGACCAACAGCTCTTTGACGCCGCCTTCAAAAAGCGCACGGGCTTCAACCAGCACATCACCAATGGGGCGCGACACCAAATCTCCGCGCATCGACGGAATGATGCAAAACGTGCAGCGGTGGTTGCAGCCTTCGCTGATTTTCAGATACGCATAGTGGCGCGGCGTGAGCTTGATGCCTGCCACACCAAATGAATTGGGCACCAGATCCACAAACGGGTCGTGCGGCTTGGGCAGGTTCAAGTGCACCGCATCCATCACTTCCTGCGTGGCGTGCGGACCGGTCACGGCCAGCACGCTGGGGTGCATTTGCCGCACCATGTTGCCGCCGTCCTCGCCGGCTTTGGCGCCCAGGCAACCCGTCACAATCACCCGGCCATTGGCGGCAAGCGCTTCTCCAATCGTGTCCAGGCTTTCCTTGACGGCATCGTCAATAAAGCCGCAGGTGTTGACGATGACGAGATCTGCACCTTCAAATGTTTTGGAGGTCTGGTACCCTTCGGCGCTCAGCTGCGTGAGGATCAGTTCTGAGTCGGTCAGTGCTTTGGGGCAGCCAAGGCTGACAAAGCCAACGCGTGGGGCAGCTTGACGGGTGGTGGGTGTGGGGGGGGAGATAACTTCGCTCATGGCTCCATTGTCTCAGAGCCTAACGGTATCAGCGTTTGAGACCCAGCGCGCTCAACATCTGCTCGCTTTGCTTTTGCATCTGCTCTTGCATTTGCGTGAACGCGCTTTTGGACTGCTCCACATAACTGCCCATCATCCCCTTCATCAGGGGTGACTGCAGGTTCATCAGCTTGGCCCAACTCTCAGGACTCATCCCCTTGGCCTGTTCGGCCATTTTGACCTGCAAGTCCATGAAGCCTTGCACGTTTTTCTCAAGGTAGGCACCCATAAAGCTTTGCATGGCGTTGCCGTAAAACCGGATGATGTTGGCGAGCACCGCTTCAGTGAACATCGGTGCACCGCCCGACTCTTCTTCAAGAATGATTTGCAGCAGGATGCTGCGCGTCAAGTCGTCATTGGTTTTGGCGTCCACCACGGCAAAAGGTGCGTTGTCCATCACAAGTTGCCGCACGTCTGTCAGTGTGATGTAGGCAGAGGTTTCAGTGTCGTACAGCCGCCGATTCGGGTATTTTTTGATAACCCGGCCCTGTCCAGGCGGCTCGGTTGGGGAATTAAGAGAGGCTTTGGTTTTTGACACTGAACATTCCCGTGGGTGAATCACCACATCAGCCGCCAGCAGGATGGCTTGTGCGTATGAAGATTCTAAGTAAATTTGCCAATGATGAGGATATGCCCAATCTCTGTGTTTACCCTGCATTGAGGGAAACCGAAGCAGAAGATTGGTAGGCGCAATTGGACTCGAACCAACGACCCCCACCATGTCAAGGTGGTGCTCTAACCAGCTGAGCTATGCGCCTGAAGTCTAGCCTCGCAGTATAGCAGATCACTTTCTGCGCGCCGACCGCACCCCTGCCACCCCGGCCACCAGGCCCAGCACCTGCTTGAGCCGCCCTGACTGCGCGACCTCTACCGTGAACGTCATCCAGGCGGTGCCGCCCCCTCTGCTTCCAGATTTGTCTTTCACCGATTGCGTTTGCACCCCAATCACGTTCATTTTCTCTTTGGCAAACACCTCTGAAATATCGCGCAAAAGGCCTTGCCTGTCCGATGCTTCAATCGCCACATCAACCGGGTAGGCTGCGCCTTCAGCGTTTTTGGGCGCGTTCCACTCGACCTCAATGACCCGGTCGGGGCTGCCATGGGCCATGTTGTGAAAGTTGCTGCAATCGCTGCGGTGCACGCTCACGCCTTTGCCCTTGGTCACAAAGCCCAAAATATCGTCAGGTGGTGCCGGCTTGCAGCACTTGGCCAATTGCGTCAACAGCGACCCCATGCCAACCACCAGCACGCCGCCGTTGTTGGCCTTGGGCGCCAGCCGTGGTTTTTTGGCCAGCACATAGTCGTCTTGCGTGGGCGCGGGCTCTGGCGGCTTGAGCATGTTTTCAATCGTGCGCAGGCTCAGCTCGTCTTTACCCACCACTTCAAACAAATCGTCCGCCGCCTTAAAGCCAAGCTGCGACGCCAGGTCGTCCAGCTTCACGGCGGTTTTGCCTTCGCGCTGCAACAGCTTTTCAACCGCCTCACGCCCTTTGGCGATGGTTTGCGCCATCTCCAGGGCGTTAAACCAGGCGCGTACTTTTGACTTGGCGCGATGGCTGCTTAAAAAGCCCAGTTCGGGGTTGAGCCAGTCACGCGACGGCCCGCCCTCTTTGACGGTGATGACTTCTACCGTTTGGCCGTTCTGCAAGGGCGAGTTCAGCGGCACCATCGCCCCGTCAATGCGTGCTCCACGGCAGCGGTGGCCCACATTGGTGTGCACACTGTAGGCAAAGTCAACAGCCGTTGCGCCTTGGGGCAGCTCGACAACGGCAGCGTCTGGGGTCAGCACATAAATCCGGTCTTCAAACAGGCCGGGTTGGTCTGGGTTTGAACCGCCTGACAGGTCACGCTCCCAGGCCAGCAACTGCCTGAGCACCGCTATTTTTGCGTCGTATTCGCTGCTGGCCGACACGCCCGCGTAACCCTTGGTACCCGCCTCTTTGTAAGCCCAGTGCGCGGCCACGCCATGCTCGGCATGGTCATGCATGGCTTGTGTGCGGATTTGAATTTCTACCGCCCTTCCCTCGGCATCCCGCACCACGGTGTGGAGCGACTGGTAGCCGTTTGATTTGGGCTTGGCAATGTAGTCGTCAAACTCGCCCTCCATCGGCGCAAAGCGTGAATGTACAAAGCTGAGCGCTGCGTAGCATCCGTTCGTGTCTGCCGCAATCACCCGCAGCGCACGAATGTCAAACACCTGGTCAAACCCAAGAGATTTACCGCGCATTTTTTTAACAATGCTGTAGATGTGCTTGGGCCGGCCCTGCACCAGCGCTGCCACGCCGCTTTTGTTCAGATCATGCTCCAGGTCAGCGCGCAGGCCTTCCATGAATTGCTCGCGCTCCACGCGTTTTTCATCCAGCAGCTGTGCGGTTTTTTTGTAGGTGTCGGGTTCCAAAAAACGAAAGGCCAAGTCTTCCATTTCCCATTTAATTTGCCAGATGCCCAGGCGGTTGGCCAGCGGCGCAAAAACATGCAGTGACTCGTGCGCCAGCGCGGCTGAAGCAGTTTGCCGCGTTAAGGCGCAATAGCGCAGCGTTTGCAGACGTGATGCCAGCCGCAGCATGACCACCCGCAAGTCGCGCGAGAAAGCCAGCAGCATTTTTCGCACCGTCTCGAGTTGCGCTTTAGGGTCGTTGTCCAACTGCGCATTCGCCTTCGCTGAGCGTGCCTGCTGCTGCACGTTGACCAGCTTGGTAGTCTCCAGTGCCAGCTCGGCATAGTGCACGCCAAAGGCTTTGGTAATCACCTCCAAAGGCTTGGTCAGGTGCTGACAGGCATACACCAGATAAGTGGCGGCCTGCATCGCCTCAGACCCGCCAATCCCCTTCAATATCGCGGCAACAGCATCGGCATGCACCAGCGTGTTTTCACCTGTGTCCAGCGTCTCACTGGCAATCAGTGGCTCGGCAAAGGCGCGCGCCCGTCTCAGCGCCTGAGGTTGGTCGGGCAGACTGCTGGCCGTGGCGTTGACGATTTGCGCACTAGCGGCGGGCGCATGGCTTTTCATACGGTTGTCGCTAAGCTTTCAGCCCAGCAAAAAGCCTGCAACAGCGGCCAGCTGATTGGCGGCGACAACCGTTGGCGCATGACCCACACCGGCAAACTCAACCAGCCTGGCTTTTGGCCCGCGCTGGCCCATCGCCTGAGCGGTGGCCGGGCTGAGCAAGTCAGAATCAGCACCGCGCAGCAGCAAGGTTTGCGCGCTGATGTTGTCATACAGCTGCCACAGCGTTTTTTCGCCTTGCAGGGTGGACGCTTCGCTGGCCTGCTTGAAAGGCACAGCCAGAGCCGGGTCGTAATGCAGGCGCAGTTTGCCCGGCGCATCGGGCACCGGCCGCAGCATGGGTCGCGACAGCGCCAGCCACTGCTCAGGCGTGTGCGGACCAAAGCCTTTTGAAATCGCCCACATCGCGTCGGCCGCCTGTTGCACCGAATCAAAGGTGATGGGCACACCCAAATAGGTGCCAATCCGCACAATCGACAGCCATTCAATCGCCGGGCCAACGTCGTTGAGCACCAGTTTATGAACGGAAACCGGAAGTGAAAAAAACTCAGCCCCCACGCTTGCCGCTTCGCGTGCTGCGCTGCCCCCCGAGGGGGCCTTCGCCTCTTGGGGCAGCCCGGCGCTGCTCAAACCCGCCTGCCCACAAACCACCAACCCAATCAAACCACCCATGCTGGTGCCAAACCAGTCCAGCGTGGTGATGGCAGCCTGGGCATGCAACTGCGCCAGCAGCGCCAGCATGTCGGCGGCGTAGGTCGGTATCTGGTAGCCCATCGGGTCTTTCAGCCAATCGCTTTCGCCGCGCCCCACCACATCCGGGCAAATCACGCGAATCTCGCCTTGGGCGGCTTCCACCAGGTGGGCTGCCAGCACGTCAAAGTCACGCCCTTGGCGCGACAGGCCGTGCACGCACAGCACCACATGCGCCGCCTTGGGGTTACCCCACTGCCAATACGCCATGCGGTGGCCACCTGCGGTAGAGGGGCATTGAACGTATTGAAGGCTGGGCTGCAAATCAGGGGAGGTCATGTTTTAGGCTTGGTAAAAACTTGATAATGGCTTGTCGGCTCATTCAATCATACGGAGAAACGCACATCATGCTCAAAGGTAAAACAGCACTCGTGACAGGTTCAACCAGCGGCATCGGCCTGGGCATCGCCAAGGCACTGGCAGCACAAGGCGCCAACATCGTCATGAACGGCTTCGGCGATGTGGCTGCACCCAAGGCTGAAATTGCGGCGGCAGGTGCGTCTTATGGGGTGAAAGTGGTGCACCACAAAGCCGACATGAGCAAGCCCAGCGAGATCGCTGACATGATGGCCTATGCCGCCGCCGAGTTTGGCCAGGTCGATGTTCTGGTCAACAACGCAGGCATTCAGCACGTGGCACGCATCGAGAACTTCCCGGTCGACAAGTGGGACGCCATCATTGCCATCAATTTGTCCAGCGCCTTTCACGCCACCCGCCTGGCCCTGCCCGCCATGCAGGCGGCCAACGGCGGCAAGGGCTGGGGCCGCATCATCAACGTGGCATCGGCCCACGGGCTGGTGGCCTCGGCTGAAAAGTCAGCCTACGTCGCCTCCAAACACGCCATCGTCGGCCTGACCAAAGTCACCGCGCTGGAAAACGCCAAAAGCGGCGTGACCTGCAACGCCATCTGCCCCGGCTGGGTGCTGACGCCGCTGGTGCAAAAGCAACTCGACGACCGCGCCAAAGCAGGCAACATGACCATGGAAGCCGCCACCACCCAACTGCTGAGTGAAAAAGAGCCCTCTTTGCAGTTCACCACCCCGGAAGAGCTGGGCGCACTGGCGGTATTTTTCTGCTCCCCCGCCGGTAATAACGTGCGCGGCGTGGCCTGGAACATGGATGGTGGGTGGGTGGCGCAGTAAACATCCGGCCCCCGCGCCTTGGGTTAACAGCGCAAAACTTTGCACTTCAACTTCTGCAAACACTGTCTGATTTAAAAATCGGACAGCTCGTCAAGCTGCGTCATCGCTCAATCAAATAAAGCCTGAAACAAAAGCCGGCCGCAATGGCCTTGCTTATGTGCTCCCCTGCCGGCAACAACGTGTCTGGCTGCCATGCGGGCTTTGGCAGCGCGGCAGCTGCAACCCAAGAAAAACACCTCCGGCCACTTGGGATTTTTATATTTATCAATTGAAAAGATTTTGATATTTATCATAAAATATCTCGAAAATAAAAACCAATACAGCTAAAAGTTCTAAAAACAATCTAATCATTGGCTTTGATTAGTTGTTTTTAATAACAGTTTCGATAAGCAGCCCCCTCCAAGTTTGCGCCGTTGGCTTCCTTTAACGGCAACGAAATTAAATGTATTCACACGGCTCGTTCAATCGCGTCTATCGCCTGGTCTGGAGCGCACTGCACGAGACCTGGGTTGTTGCCTCTGAGTTGGCCGGTGGACGGGGCAAGAGCAGTTCAACACCCCTGTTAAGCGCAGCGCTGCTGGCCAGCTTGGTCAGCATCAGCGGCGGCGCGGGTGCCGCGCCCCAAGGAGGGCAAGTCGTGGGGGGCAGCGGCAGCATCAGCACGAGCGGTGCCACCACCACCATCAACCAAGCCAGCGACAAACTGTCCCTCAACTGGCAAAGTTTCAATGTCGGCAAGACCGAGAGCGTTAACTTCGTTCAACCTTCTACCAGCGCAATAGCCGTTAACCGCATTTTGGACACCCAGGGTAGCCAGATTCTGGGAAAGATCAACGCCAACGGCCAGGTCTGGCTGATCAACCCCAATGGGGTGCTGTTCGGCAACGACGCCCAGATCAACGTGGGCGGCCTGGTGGCCTCCACCCTGAACCCTGACGATGCCTCTATCGGCAGTGCGCGCAGCAATTTCAGCGGTAACAGCACGGCGGGCGTGGTGAACTTCGGCCAAATCAACGCCGCCCAAGGCGGCTATGTGGCGCTGCTGGGCCACAGTGTGTCGAACCAAGGCAGCATCAGCGCCCCTGGCGGCACGGTGGCGCTGGGTGCGGGCAGCGCGGTCAGCCTGAACTTTGCGGGCAGCAAGCTGCTGGGCCTGGAAGTTACCAGCAACCAGGTCAACGCCCTGGCTGAGAACGGCGGGCTGATTCAGGCCGATGGCGGGCAGGTGCTGCTGAGCGCCGGTGCGCGTGACAGCTTGCTGGCCAGTGTGGTCAACAACACTGGCGTCATTCAGGCCCGTACCGTGCAAGAGCAGGACGGCAAGATTGTGTTGCTCGGCGGCATGGCGACTGGCACCACCCATGTGGGGGGCACGCTCGATGCAAGTGCGCCCAACGGTGGCAATGGCGGCTTTATTGAGACCAGCGCGTACACCGTGAATGTGGACGACAGCGCCAGCATCACCACTGCCAGCGGCCAGGGCACGCAGGGGCAGTGGCTGATTGACCCGTTCGACTTTTACGTCAAATCCAGCGGGGGCAATATCACTGGGGCGGCTCTAGGCACGGCGCTGGGCAACAACAACGTGACGATTCAGACTGTCGCCGCCGCAAACCCGACTGTCACCGGCGCCACCGCCAGCGGCAGCTACCCCAACGGATTGGGCGATATTTATGTGAACGACGCCGTCAGTTGGAGCGCCAACTACACCCTCACCCTGAACGCCTACAACAGCATCTACATCAACAGCGCCATCACCGCCACGGGCACCAGCGGCAAGCTGGCACTGCAATACAGCCAGGGCACCAGCACAGGCAGCTACAACGTCAATGCACCGGTCAGCTTGAAAGCAGCAGTTGCCACAGACAGCTCGGGCAACTTCTCCACCAAACTCGGAAGCGCCGCGACCACCTACTACACGGTCATCACCAGCCTGGGCAGCGCGGGGGACGAGGGCCAGGCAGGTGCGACCAACAGCCTGCAAGGCCTGGGGCACAGCTCGCGCCTGGGCGGCAACTACGTGCTGGGTGCGGATATCGCGGCTGGCGGCACCTCTACTTGGAACGCCAACAGCGGCTTCTCGCCGATTGGCGACATCACCACGCTGTTTACCGGGACTTTGGACGGATTGGGTCACACCATCAGCGGCTTGACCATCAGCCGCACCTCAACAAACCTCGTGGGGCTCTTTGGCTACACCAGTACGGCTTCGGTGATCAAAAATGTGGGCCTGACATCGGGCAGCGTCACTGGCCAAAACTATGTTGGAAGCCTTGCGGGCTTCAGCCAGGGCACTATCAGCAACAGCTACGCGACCGGTACGGTGAGCGGTACAAGTAATATGGGCGGTCTGGTTGGTGCACTGGAAACGGGCACCATCACGAGCAGCTACGCCACCGGCGGAGTCAGCGGGGCGACTGCGGGCGGGCTGGTCGGTCTGCAAAACTCGGGAACCATCAGTGCCAGCTATGCCAGCGGCGCGGTTAGCGGCACTTTGTACACCGGCGGCCTGGTAGGCAACGCCAAGGGCACGATCACCAGCAGCTACGCCACCGGCACGGTGAGCGGTAGCGCGACCTACAGCGGTGGCTTGGTCGGAGCGCTTTTCACACCCGGCTCCATATCCAGCAGCTACGCCACCGGTGCTGTCACCGGGACCGGCTACACCGGCGGCTTGGCCGGCCTCAACAGCGGAACGGTCAGCAGCAGCTACGCCACCAACACGGTAAATTCCAGCCAATATTCCGGCGGTTTGGTGGGTTTGAACAGCGGAACACTGAGCGCCGATCACGCCAGCGGCACGGTCAGCGGTGCTATTGCAGGAGGCTTGGTGGCCAGCAACACCGGGAAGATTGGCACCAGCTACGCAACGGGCGTCGTGACCGGAACCAGCTATGCGGGAGGGCTGGCCGGCCAGGGCACGGGGACGATTTCCAGCAGCTACGCCACCGGCGCGGTCAACGGGAGCGGGTCTTATACGGGTGGCCTGATCGGAAACGTTTTCACCGGCGGCTCTGTATCGAGCAGCTACGCCACCGGTGCGGTTACTGCGTCCGGCACCTACAGCGGCGGCTTGGCCGGTTCTAACGCGGGGACCATCGCCAGCAGTTACGCCACCGGCGCGGTGAGTTCCAGCGCACAGGCGGGCGGTTTGGTGGGTGCGAACAGCGGAACACTGAGCTCCGATTACGCCACCGGGACGGTGAGTGGTTCGATTGTGGGCGGCTTGGTGGCCGGCCAAGTAGCCGGGGGCGCGACCAGTAGCAGTTATGCCACTGGCGCTGTGACAGGGATAAGCTACGCGGGGGGCTTGATGGGCACTAACGCGGGCACGGTGTCCACCAGCTACGCCAGCGGCGCGGTCGGCGGTTCCGGTCCTACCGGTGGCTTGCTCGGAGCCTTGTTCAACAGTGGCACGATTTCCAACAGCTATGCCACGGGCGCCGTCTCGTCGGGGACGGACCGTGGCGGATTAATCGGCAGGATCACCGCAACCGGCTACTCTGTTTCCAACACCTACGCCACTGGGGCGGTCAGTTCGAGCGGCGCCACTTACTCAGGAGGCTTGGTGGGGATAGTGACGAACGCGTCAACCGGCAGCGTCAGCAGCAGCTTCTGGAATTCGGATAAAACGTCGTCCACTGGCTACGGCAGCGCGGGAACCGGTTTGAGTTCCACGGCGATGAAAACCGCGTCCAATTTCTCCGCCTGGTCTATTTCGTCGTCGGGCAGCAGCAGCACCTGGTTCGTCTACGACGGCTACACCAACCCCTTGCTGCGCACGTTTTTGACGCCGCTCAGCGTCACCTACACCGTATCGGGCAGCAAAACCTATGACGGCACCACCGCCTGCGGAACCATCACCTGCACCTACACCACCGGCACGCTGACCAGCGGCAAAAACCTGCTCGGCACAAGCAGCCTGGCTCTGAGCAGCAAGAATGCTGGAACGGTCACTGGAACCGGAACCGGCCTGTATTCAGATCAGCAGGGGTATGTGATAACGGCCAGTACGGCGGGCACTGCCACCATCAACAAGGCCGAACTGACATACACCGCCAACACAGCAAGCTTTCGCGCCGGCACCCCCCCTTCAGGCTTGAGTGGAACACTGAGCGGTTTCGTGAACCTGGAGACACAAGGCACAGCAACGACTGGGATGCTGGCGTGGGTTACACAAGCCACCAGCGCCTCTGGTGCGGGCCGCTACGCCATTAATGGCTCTGGGCTGCTCGCTGACAACTACAGACTCAGCCAGGCTGAAGGTAACTCTGCTGCGTTAACGCTGACGCAAAACACATCATTCGTGCCGGTGGTGAGCGCAACCCCGCTGCCGAGTAACACAAGCTTTGAGAAAAAAGCGAGGGTAGCCTTACCCAACAATAAATTTACAGATTTAACGGACATAGAACCGCTTGTCGAGAGCGAACTGCTGTATGTGCAGGGCAACGGCATCAATCTGCCCAAGGGTTTCAACCAGGCAATGCCTACAAACCTGGATCAAAAGCCGTGACGACACCCAAGCCTGGGCGCCTCCCCCTCATGCCAACACTCAGCCAGCGGACACCGCCAAGCGTATGAACGTAGAACGCCTCGGGCGCAATGTGGCGGTCACCCTTGTACCAGCCGTCCTCTTGCTGACACTGCCCTTTGCGTTCACCGTGTGCGCGGCCGCTGATACCGTGCCCAACGCGGGCAGCCTGCTGCAAACCATCCCTACCCCGCAGCCCCAAAGCGCCGCTCCGGCAGCGTCTGCGATGCCAGCCCTTCGTGCTGATGAGCAAGCCGCCATGCCCGACACCACGCCTTTCCTGGTGCGCCAGTTGCGCATAGAGGGCAACACCGTCTTTGACAACGCCGCACTGCAAGCGCTGCTGGCCACCATGCAGGGCCAGCGCCTGACCTTGCCCCAGATTGCCGAAGGCATTCAGGCCATCACCAGTTACTACCGGGCAGCGGGCTACCCGCTGGCGCGGGCGATCATTCCGGCCCAAACCATTGAAGGCGGCGTGGTGCGCGTGCAGGTGATGGAGGCCAACTGGGGCCAGATTGATTTGCGCAACAACAGCGCCATCAACGATGCGGTGCTGCTGCGCACGCTCTCCAACCTGGAGCCAGGTAGCGTGATCCGTATCGACACACTGGAGCAGGCCACCTTGCTGCTCTCAGATCTGCCCGGGGCCAAGCCAAGCGCATTGCTGCGGGCTGGGCAAGCGGTGGGAAGCTCGGACCTGGTCGTCGACGTGCAGCCTGGTGTTCCCCTGAACGTTGCCACGAGCGCAGACAACTTTGGCAGCCGCTACACGGGGGTGGCGCGCACCAACGCGAACCTGCAGTGGAACAACCCGCTGGGTCGCGGCGATACGCTGGGCTTGAACACTCTCAACACCCTCAACAGCGAAAGCGGCGGCATGAGCTATGTGCGTGTGGCCTACGAGCTGCCGGTGTGGGCCCCGGGTGTCCATGCTGGGGTGGACAGCTCGGGCTTGCAGTACCGCCTGGGCGACACGGCGGCCAGCTTGCTGGCCTCGGGTAAGGCCACCACCAGCAGTGTGTGGCTGCGCGGGGCGCTGCTGCGCAGCCCACGCGCCAACCTCAATGCCCGACTGAGTGTTACCCACAAAGTGATGCAAGACCATGTGGACTCTACCGGAGCAAGAACGGACCGCAACATCCATGTATGGGGCCTGGAGGTCAGCGGCGAGCGGCAAGACGACTGGCTGGACGGAGGCAAGAACATGCTGGGCCTTGCGCTGTACGGCGGCCAACTGGGCTTTGACGACGTGGCAGCCGCGGCCCAAGACGCCAGTACCGCCAGGTCCGCAGGCAACTTCACCCGTGCGACATGGGCTTTGGCGCGCACCCAGCAGTTGGGCAACCGTGTGAGCGCGCTCGTCACTTTCAATGGGCAATGGGCACAGAAGAATCTGGACAACGAGCAAAAGTTCTTCATCGGCGGCGCCAACAGCGTGCGGGCCTACCACTCAAGCGTGCTCTCGGGTGACAGCGGTGCGTTTGCGAGCATGGAATTGCGCTACACCTTGCCCCAGGAATGGCAGCAGATGGGGACCTGGCAACTGGCAGCCTTTGTAGATACAGCCGCCGTGCAAATCAACAAAAGCCCCTGGAGCAGCGGCAGCAATCAGGCCACGATCAGCGGCGCCGGCCTGGGGCTGAACTGGCAAGGCCCCAAGGGCTTGGCCGGACGCCTCTTTGTCGCCTCTTCTTTGGGGCAAGTGCCCAGCCAGCTCGCGGGCTCCAAACCCAACCACACCAACGCCTGGGTGGAACTGAGATGGGCTTTTGATTAGCTGGGCGATTCATACCGATGGATTAACGGGAATCTGACCGCGATTCATTAAGTTTTTTCCAAAAATGCAGCCTCAAAAAACCCTCAACTTGTCGTACGATATTACGTACACATATCACGTACACTAAAGACAAGGGGAAATACTGATGAACACACTCTCTGCCAGCGAAGCCAGGGCCAATTTGTATCGTTTGATGGACGAGACCGCAAGCTCGCACAAGCCCGTGCTGATCTCGGGCAAGCGCAACAATGCCGTACTCGTTGCCGAGGAGGACTGGAGCGCCATACAAGAGACCTTGTACCTGCTTTCGGTGCCGGGTATGCGGGAGTCCATCAAGACGGGCATGTCTGAACCGCTGGACAAGAGCGCCAAGGCATTGAAGTGGTGACCTGGTCCGTCGTCTATGCCAAGCAAGCGCTAAAAGATGCGAAAAAAGTCAAGGCAGGTGGGCTAAAAGACAAAGTCCAAGCCCTTTTGGCTTTGCTTGAGAGCGATCCTTTCCAAAATCCGCCGCCGTTTGAAAAGCTGGTCGGCGACTTGTCCGGCGCTTATTCGCGACGCATCAACATCCAACATCGATTGGTGTACGAGGTGTTTGAAGAACAGCGCATTGTTCGCGTGTTGCGGATGTGGACGCATTACGACTGAGGTGGAAATCCGACCTCACGATGACTAGAAACACGGCCTTCGCGTGCCCAAGCACTTCCCACGCCAGACCGACAAGTCATCCAAAAATAGCGCCAAATCCTCTTTAACCAGAAAAAATACAGCGCAAGAAAAAACCCAAGAATTCGAAAAACGCACATTGATGTTAAAATGCGTTGATGCGAACTACACTAGACTTGCCCGACCCACTTTTACGCAGCCTGAAAATCCAGGCGGCACAAAGTGGCAAAAGCTTGAAGGCTTTGCTCCACGAGCTGATCGTGCGGGCCATGGCGATGCCTGCTCCTCCTGTCGCCGAGGCAACACTGCCTGTTTTGAGCCGACTCAGCCACGCTGCGTTGGAGTCTTTGCCCACGCCAAGCAACGCAGACTTGGTCGATACGCAGTTGCAAGACGATCTGGACAAGTTGCGCCGCTCAGGCTTTTTGAAATGAGCCGGGCTGACCTGCTGGACGTGAATGTTTGGCTGGCGCTGGCGCATGTGCATCACCCGCACCATGCCAGAGCCAGACAGTATTGGGCCAGCGCTGGTGTGCCACTGGCGTTTTGCCGCGCCAGCATGCAGGGCTTTTTGCGGCTGGTGACGCAGCCCAAGGTGATGGGCCACGCGGTGCACACACCGGCTGAGGCATGGCATATTTACACCGCTCACCTGGCCAGTGGCCGCAGTGTGTTGCTGCCTGAACCCGATGGCATTGACCTGGTATGGCAGCGCTTGAGCACAGCGCCCAACTTTCATGCCCGCGACTGGACAGACGCTTACCTGGCCAGCTTTGCCATTCAAGCCGATTGCCGGATGGTCTCGTTTGATGCGGGGTTTGCGCGGTATCAAAAAGTGGGGCCAAACCAGGATGTGGGACTGGATTTTTTGCACCTCGCACCAGAACTCAACGCCAAAGGTTAAAAACCAGTCGCTATTAATTCAGTAGCTCGTTGGGTAGATATCTATTGGGCTGGAGGCCGATTTGATATCTTAAATGCCGCTAGAATCACCTTTTCTAATCCAACCCACTCAACCCATAACAACACCATGCCTGCTGATCAAAACTCCCATGCCAATACGGCCCTGACCCCGCTGCCTGCGGCTGAACGCTCTTTTGGCTTCAATGACCACGCCAGCCTGTGGCTGAGCCTGGGCGTGGGGCTGCTGGTGATGCAGATTGGCGCGTATCTGGTCCCTGCTGTGGGGCCGCAGCAGGCCTTGCTGGTCATTGTGTTGGGGTCGATTTTGGGTGCGGGCATGCTGGCCTGGACGGCCAAGCTGGGTTGCGACACGGGTTTGTCAAGCTCAGGGCTGATGCATGCGGCTTACGGCTCGAGTTTTGCCAAATTGCCGGTGCTGCTGAACATTGCGCAACTGGTCGGCTGGACCACGTTTGAGCTGGTGGTGATGCGCGACGGCACGGTGGCCATTGCCCGCCAAGGCGGCGGCTATGCGGCCAGCTGGTGGCCTGTGCTGGCCACGCTGCTGTGGGGCGCGGTGCTGGTGGCGCTGATATCGGGCAGCATGACCCGCCTGGTGCGCAAGTTCATTGGCCGGTTTGGCCTGCCGCTGGTGATGGCGTCGCTGCTGTGGCTGAGCTGGCAGTTTTTGGGCAAGGCCCAGGCGCAAGGGCTGAGCGAGATTTGGAACAAGCCCGGCGCTGGCGGCATGAGCACCATGCAGGCGCTTGACCTGGTGATTGCCATGCCGATATCGTGGCTGCCGCTGGTGGCAGACTTTGCGCGGCACGGCCTGAGCGGGCGCAGCACCCTGCGCGGCACCTGGCTGGGTTATGCGGTGGCCAATATCTGGTGCTATTCGCTGGGCGTGCTGATCGCCATCACCACGCCCAGCACTGACCTGGTTGCCGCACTGCTGCTGGCACAGGGCGGCCTGATTGCACTGGGTTTGATCTTGATCGACGAGGTGGACAACGCCTACGGTGACGTGTATTCAGGCGCTGTGGCGGGCCACAGTTTGAAGCCGAGCTGGTCTGTTCGCAAGATTGGCATGGGCTTTGCCGCCGTCTGCACGGCCCTGGCATTGGTGCTGCCCATGCATGCACTGGAGCCGTTTTTGCTGATGCTGAGCTCGGTGTTTATCCCGCTGTACGGGGTCATTCTGGCGCGGCTGGCCGGCAAAACCAATGTGGCGGCGCTGGTCACGGAGCGGCCTGTGAACTACAGCGCTGTGTTGATCTGGTTCAGTGGCGTGGTTTTTTACCATGCGATGGCAAACCTGGCACCGGCCTGGGGCTCGGCTATTCCAACGCTGGTGCTGACCTTTGTGCTGGCAAAGCTGATGAGCGATTCAGCTCAAAAGCCTAAGCCACTATTGGCCTAAGGCGCATTGGCTGCGGCGCAAAGCCGTGGTTCAAGGGCCCGCCGCCCTGCCCGGTTTGAACGCTGGCACCGGCTGCCAGCGCGCCGCGCACGTAGTGCCTGGCGGCTTCTACAGCGTCGACCAGCGACAGCCCAAGGGCCAGGTGTGCAGCAATCGCCGATGACAGGGTGCAGCCCGTGCCGTGGGTGTTGGCGGTGGCAATGCGCGGGGCGCGCATCCAGTGCGGTGCCGCGCCAGCCATCTGCAGCAGGTCACTGACCACATCGCCTGCCAAATGGCCGCCTTTGATGAGCACGGCTTTGGCACCTTTGGCCAGCAGTTCCTGTGCTGCCGCTTTCATGTCAGCCTCGCTGGCAAGCGTGCGGCCCACCAGCAGCGAGGCTTCGTCCAGATTCGGCGTGATCAGCACCACCCGGCCAAACAGCTCGCGCACCAACGCGGCAATCGCCGGGCTGTCGATCAGCACCGCGCCGCTGGTTGCCACCATCACCGGGTCCAGCACCACATGCGGCAAGGCGTGCCGGTCAATGGCGCGGGCAACCACTTGCACAATCTCGGGGGAATGCAGCATGCCAATCTTGACGGCATCAACGCCAATGTCTTGCAGCACCGCGTCTATCTGGTCGGTCAGCATGTCGGGTGGCACGCCATGAATGGCGCGCACGCCCGTCGTGTTTTGCGCCGTCAGCGCCGTGACGGCCGTCATGCCGAAGCAACCGAGCGCGGAGAAGGTTTTCAGGTCAGCCTGAATGCCTGCGCCACCGCCGCTGTCAGAGCCGGCAATGGTGAGCAAACGGGGGTATTGAAATGCTGGCGTCGGCAGGCTCATAGCGCCCCATGTTACCCAGAGGGTTTACCGCGCCACGCCCAGCAGCCGGTCCAGCAGCTCGGGTTGCTCGCGCAGCTCTTTGGCGGTGCCAGAATGCACCACCGTGCCGCGGTCCAACACCACGGCACTGTCAGAGATTTTCAAAATCGCTTGCGGGTGCTGCTCAACAATGATGGCCGACAGGCCTTCTTCGCGGGTGATGCGGGCAATCGCCCTGAGCAGTTCTTCGACGATGATGGGGGCCAGGCCTTCGAGCGGCTCGTCCAGCAGCAGCAACTTGGGGTTCAGCACCAGGGCGCGGCCCACCGCCAGCATTTGCTGCTCACCACCTGACAACTGCGTGCCGAGGTTGCTTTTGCGTTCAGCCAGACGTGGGAACAAACCATAGACACGCTCGGGCGTCCAGTTGCCGGGGCGAGCCACGGCAGTGAGGTTTTCATCGACCGTCAGTGACTTGAAAATGTTGCGCTCTTGCGGCACCCAGCCAATGCCAGCCGCGGCCCGCTCGTGGGCTGGCAGCTTGTGCAACTGCACACCGCCCAGCGTGATGCTGCCTGCATGCTGGCGCGTGGCACCTGCCAAGGTATTGATCAGCGTGGTTTTGCCAGTGCCGTTGCGGCCCAGCAGCGCCAGCGTTTTGCCTTCGTCCAGCGCCAGGGAAATCTTGGTCAGCACCACCGCCTCGCCATAGCCAGCGCTCAGGCCGTCCACCTTCAACAACTCAGTCATGATGGATGGCCCCCACGTTTGCCACTGCGTGTGCATCACTGCCCCCCAAGGGGGCTGCCCCGCCTTGGGGCGGCCCGGCGTCGTGTCCTTCCTCCCCATGCCCCAAATCCACCGCCTTGACCTGTGGGTCATTGGCAATCTGCTCGGGGTCACCTTCTGTCAGCACCGTGCCGTTGACCAGCACCGTCATGCGGTTGGCAAAACTGAAGACCAGGTCCATGTCGTGTTCAATCAGCAGCACCGACACATCAGCGGGCAGCGCAGCCACGGTTTGCAGCAGCTCTTCGCGCTCGCCGGCAGGCACGCCCGCTACCGGCTCATCGAGCAGCAGCACGCGCGGCTCGCAGGCCAGCGCAATGGCGATCTCCAGCAGGCGGCGCTTGCCGTAAGCCAGCACGTTGGTGGGCTGGTTCATCACCTCGCTCAAATGAAATTGTTCCAGCAGTTGCGCGCAGCGGTCCACAACTTCCCCCTTGTTACCGAGCGGGTTCCACCAGCTGCTGCCCAGGCCATGCTGCTGGCTCACAGTCAGCGCCAGCGTTTGCAGCGGCGTGAGCGTGTCAAATAACTGGTTGATCTGGAACGTGCGGACCATGCCGCGCTTGACCCGGCTGTGCGGCGCCAGGCGGGTGATGTCCTCTGCCGGAAGGCTGTTGTCTTTGCCCTGCAAGGTGATACGGCCTTCGGTCGGCTGCAGAACGCCGGTCAGCAAATTGATCAGGGTGGTTTTACCCGCACCGTTCGGGCCAATCAGCGCATGCCGTGCGCCTTTTTTTAAATTCAGCGTGACGTTATTGGTCGCCGTGATGCCGCCAAAGCGCATCACCAGGCCCTGTGCGCTGAGCACAATCTCTTTTTCGGACAGAACTGTTTCTGGCGCGCTCATGATGCGCCGCCTTTTTTAAACCAGGTCCACGGGCGCAGCAGCTTTTCACGCCCGACCAGCATCAGCACCACCAAAAACAGGCCAATCCAGAACGTCCAGTACTGCGGTGTGATGGTTGAAATCACGTCTTGCATGATCTTGAAGACCACTGCCCCGGCAATGCCGCCGTACAGCCAGCCGGTGCCGCCAATCACCAGCAGCAGCATCACGTCGGCAGAGCGGTCAAACGCAAACACGTCAAGTGAGGCAAAGCCGGTGGTTTGGGCCAGCAGCCCACCCGCAGCACCGGCAATACCAGCTGCAATGGTGTAGACGACGGCCAGCCGGGACGCCACCGGAATGCCAATCGCCATGGCACGCAGGCGGTTGTCCCGGACGGCCATCAGCGTGGCGCCAAAGGCAGAGCGCGTCAAACGCCGTGCCAGCACGAACAATATCAGCGCCACCACAATTGAATAGCAGGCAGACGTACGGCCCGCCAAGTCAAACGCAAACTTACCCAGCAGCGGCCCCATGACCACACCTTGCAAGCCATCAGCACCACCGGTCAGCCAGTCCAGCTTGTTGGCCAGCTCAAACAAAATCAACGCCACGCCCAACGTGACCATGAGGCGGGTCAGGTCGCTGCCGCGCAAAATGGTAAAGCTGCACAGCGCCCCCAGCAGGGTAGACACCGCAATTGCCACCAGCAGACCCACCAGCGGGTCAGGCATGACCAGCTTGGCAAACAGCGCAGCAGCATAAGCCCCCATGCCAAAAAACGCAGCATGCCCCAGCGACACGATGCCGGTGTAGCCCAGCACCAGATCGAGGGAAATAGCAAACAAGGCAACGATGGCGATCTCGTTGATGATGAGGGCGTGCGTGCTGAGTAAAAATGGCGACGCCACTACCAGCAACCAGAACACCGGCTCCCAAGCCTTCCAGCGGCTGCCGTTGTGCAGTGATTTTTGAATGCTGGCTTTGAGTTCTTGTGTCATTTGCCACCCTTGCGCACGAACAGCCCCTGCGGCTTCCAGATCAAAATCGCAATCATCAGGCCATACACAATAAAGCCGCCGGTTTTGGGGATGTAGTACTTGCCCGCCACATCGGCCACACCCAGCAGCAGCGCTGCCAGCAAAGGGCCGGTGATGGACGACGTGCCGCCCACCGCCACCACAATCAAAAAGTAAATCATGAATTTCAAAGGAAAGCTTGGGTCCAGGCCCAGCACCTCAGCGCCCAGCGCACCACCCAGGCCGGCCAAGCCAGAGCCGACCGCGAAGGTCGACAAAAACACCACGTTGACATTGATGCCTAGGCTGGCAGCCACGCGCTGGTCGTCCACCGACGCGCGCAGCCGGCTGCCAAAACGGGTTTTGGCCAGCACGAATTGCAGCGCAATCGTCAGCGCAGCGCAGACGGCAATGATGAACAGACGGTAGTGGCCCATGCCCAGCATCCAGGCGCCTTCACCTATCTCCGTGCGACCCTTCAGCCACTCGGGCAACTGCATGATTTGCTGGGTCGAACCAATAAAGTAGTCGGTGCTGGCCACCGCCATAAAAGTCAGGCCAATGGAGAACAGCACCTGGTCCAGGTGCGGCTTTTTGTACATCGGCCGGTACAGCGTGCGCTCCAGCACACCACCGACCAAGGCAGAACCCAAAAACGCCAGCGGCAAGCAGACCAAAAACGGCACGCCCAGTTTTTGCATCAACAGCACTGTGATGTAGCCGCCCACCATGGCAAACGCGCCGTGCGCCAGGTTGATGAAATTCATCAAGCCCATCGTCACAGCCAGTCCGACAGCAAGGATAAAGAGCAGCATGCCGTAGGCGATGCCGTCGAACAATATGGTGAGCATTTTTCTTGTTCAAGAACGCCGTGGAACCGGCTTTGCCGGGCCACCAGCGTTGCCCCCCAGGGTGAGGCAACGCGGAGCGGCGCGTCAAGAGGTTACCTGGTCTTGCCAGGGTCTTTCATGTCTTTGATGACATCAAACTCGACGTTGTAGAGTTTGCCGTCTTTCTTTTCGACCTTGCGCAGGTACATGTTGTGCACCACGTCGCGGGTTTGCGCGTCGATGAACATCGGGCCGCGCGGGCTTTCAAAAATCTGGCCTTTCATGGCGGCCAGCAGGGCATCGCCACCGCCTGCGCCTTTGGTGGCGCGCAAGGCTTCGTAAATCACGCGCATGCCGTCGTAACCACCCACCGCCATGAAGTTGGGGCGCAAGCCCTTGTTGGCCTTTTCAAAAGCGTCAACAAACTTCTTGTTCAGCGCTGATGGATGGGCGGCTGAATAGTGGTGCGAGGTGACCACGTTCAGTGCGCCGTCGCCCATGTCGTTCAACTGGTCGTCATCGGTCAGGTCACCGGTGCCAATCAGCTTGATGCCGGCTTTGTCCATGCCGCGCTCCAAAAACTGTTTCATCACCGCAGCGCCTGCGCCTGACGGCACAAACACGAACAGCGCATCGGGCTTGATGTCACGCACTTTTTGCAAAAACGGTGCAAAGTCAGGGCCGCGCAAAGGCACGCGCAGCGACTCAATCACCTGGCCGCCGTTGAACAACAGGCGGTCTTTGAAGAACTTTTCTGCATCAATGCCGGGGCCGTAGTCACTGACCAGGGTCACGACTTTTTTGATGCCATTTTTGGGCGCCCAGTCGGCCATCGCTACCGCTGATTGCGGAATGGTGAAGCTGGTGCGAATGATGTAAGGCGATGCCTCGGTGATGATCGACGTGGCGGCCGCCATGATGATCTGCGGCGTTTTGGACTGCGTGGCGATCGGTGCCACGGCCAGGGCAATCGGGGTCAGGCCAAAGCCTGCCAGCACATTGACCTTGTCGTTGACCACCAGCTCTTGCGCAATGCGCTTGGACGCGTCAGGTATGCCGCCGTCGTCCTTGATGATCAGCTCAATCTTTTTGCCAGCCACACTGGCACCGTTCTGCGCCATGTAAAGTTTGGTGGCCGCTTCAATCTGCTTGCCTGTCGAGGCCTGCTGGCCCGTCAAAGGCACGATCAGGCCAATTTTGAAGGTGTCAGCCTGCGCCATGGCAGACGTTGCACCCAAGGCGGCGACCGCAACAGCAGTGGCGGTCAAGAAAAGTCGTTTTTTCATGGTGTCTCCAGAGGATTTAAAACAGGTCAAAAACAGATCACATCAAGTTAACCCAACAGTCTCGTTCATGGGCGACAGATTCGCAAGTGATATTTCACAATGGCAGTTATCGCAAACACGCATAGCCAACCTGTTGCCGAAGCCGCCATGGACTTACCGGCCCGACTTGGCCGGGTCTTTCACGTCTTTGATGACGTCAAACTCGGTGTTGTAAAGCTGGCCATTGACGCGCTCCACCCGTCGGATGTACACGTTTTGCACGATGTCGCGGGTTTGCGCATCGATGAAAATCGGGCCGCGCGGGCTTTCAAAAATCTGGCCCTTCATGCCCTCAACCAGCGCCTGGCCGTCACCCTTGCCTTTGGTGGTTTTGATGGCTTCGTAAATCACGCGCATGCCATCGTAAGCCGCCACCCCAAAAAAGTTAGGGCGAATGCCCTTGCTTTGCTTGAGGTAGGCCTCGGTGAACTTTTTGTTGGCGGGCGAGTTGTGTGAGGTTGAATACGGGTGCGATGTGACCATGCCGAGTGCCACATCACCCATGTCGTTCAAGATTTCATCGTCCACCACGCTGCCTTCACCGATCAGCTTGATGCCGGCTTTGTCAAGGCCGCGCTCGGCGTATTGCTTGAGCAGCGCCGTTCCCGCGCCTGCGGGCACAAACACAAACAGCGCGTCCGGTTTGAGGTCGCGCACCTTTTGCAAAAACGGCGCGTAATCCGGGCTGCGCAGCGGCACCCGCAGCTCGGCCAAGATACGCCCGCCGTTGAAGATGAAGCGGTCACGGAAGGTTTTTTCAGCATCGATGCCAGGGCCGTAATCGGTCACCAGCGACACCACGGTTTTGATGCCGTTTTTAGGTGCCCAGTCAGCCACGCCAATCGTGACCTGCGGAATCGTCATGCTGGTGCGCACGATATAAGGGGACGCTTCCGTCACGATCGACGTTGCAGCGGCCATCACCACCATCGGTGTTTTCGACTGGGTGGCAATCGGTGCGGTGGCCAGCGCCAGCGGCGTGAGGCCAAAACCGGCCAGCACATCGACCTTGTCGGTCACGATCAGCTCTTGCGCCAGGCGCTTGGTCACGTCGGGCACGCCGGTGTCGTCTTTCAAAATAATCTCGACCTCGCGCCCGGCCACCTTGGTGCCAAACTGGGCCATGTACAAGCGCACACCGTTTTCAATTTGCCGACCTGTGGAGGCAAAGGGCCCGGTCATGGGCAGCAGCAGGCCGATTTTGAATTTTTTGTCTTGGGCTGCTGACATGCCGGTTTGCGACACCAGTGCGGCTGCCGCTGTGGCTTGTAAAAATACGCGTTTATTGAGGTTCATGCTTGTCTCCAGTTGTGGTTAATTATCAAATGCCATTCAAATCACAAGTTTATGCCTCGGGCCGGTAGGCACTGTCCAGCGTCACCGTGCCCAACACTCTGGACACGCACACACACATGCGCTGGTTGGCCGTTTTTTCATGTTCCGACAAGAATACATCGCGATGGTCAATCTCGCCGTCCAGCGCCAGCACGTCCATGGTGCACAGCCCGCATTCACCGCGCCGGCAACCATACATCGCCATGATGCCCGCGCCTTCCAGCGTTTCAAGCAAGCTGGTTTGCGCCTCAACCGTGATGTCCAGATTGTGACGCGGCACTTGCAACCTGAAAGCTTGCGGCGCAAAACGTCCGCTGCTGCCAAAGGTTTCATAGCGCAAGTCAGCCAGCGGCCGGCCCGCTGCAGTCCAGGCGGCTCGGGCGGCGTCGAGCATGGGTAGCGGCCCGCAGATCAACATCAGCCCGCCCTTGGGCAAGGCCGCGATTTCTGTCTCAAACTGAATTTGCTCGCCCTTGTCGGCAATGGCGGTTTGCAAAAGGTCACCGAGTTGCGCACGCAGCACATCAGCAAAAGCCAACTCAGCCTCTGACCGGGCCCCAAACAGCATACGAATGCTGGCCCCGCGCTGACTGAGCGTTTGCGCCATCAGCACCAGCGGGGTGATGCCAATACCGCCGGCCACCAACAGATAAGCTGGGGCGCTCAGATCCAGCGGGAAATGATTTTGCGGCGTGGTGATGCGCAGCCTGTCACCAACCGCCAGGCGCCACATCGCCATCGAACCGCCCCGCCCTGCTTCGAGCCGCTTCACGGCAATGCGGTAGCACGACGCGTCAGGCTGGCCGATCAGCGAATACGAGCGCGTCTGCGGTTTGCCGTTCACCAAAATCTGCAATTGCAGGTGCGAGCCGGGTTCGTAGTGTTGCGCGGCGGCCTGCACATCGGCACCTGGCCGCAGGCAAAACTCGCGCACGGTAGGGGTCAGGTCGCGAAAAGACGCAACAACAGCGTCATGCCATAAAGGTGTGGTGGCCATATGTTTTTAAATTCCGGCTGGCATCAATAGGTATTTCTTTTGCGAATCAGACGCACGCCGGGAATGGAGGCGCTGTTCAGACTGCCGGGCTCATGGCTGCCCAGCAGCACCTTGTGCAGGTTGCGCTGGGCCAGCCGGGAATGCTCGCGCATGATGGCCTCGGCCCTGGCGCCTTCACGCTGCTCAATGGCGCTCAATACCTGCCAGTGCTGGTCTTGCGCCACCACCAGCATGTCGCGCGCCTCCTGCGAGTTGGCCTGCGCCACCACGAAGGCCGACGGCGATGCAAACGGCATGCTGATGACGCGGTCCAGCTCGCGCGCCATCACGCTGCTGCCCGCCATTTCACTGAGCAGCGCATGAAACCGGGCATTGAGCTCGACATAACTTGAAAACGACTCGTCATTGAGAGTGAGCTGGCCCAACACCGCGTCGATCTGGCGCAGGCAGTCACGTGCCTCACTGAGCACCAGCGCCGGTGCCGCACGTTCAGCCGCCAAGCGCGCCGACAGCCCTTCGAGCGTGCCGCGCAGCTCAATGGCGTCGGTCACGTCGCGCTCTGAAAACGTGCGAACCGCATAGCCACCGCTGCTCAGGGCTTCAAGCAGGCCTTCTTGCGCCAGCCGCATCAGGGCCGCACGAATGGGGGTGCGGGAGACGCCCAGCTTCTCCACAATCGACAGCTCGGCAATGCGGGTGCCGCCGGGCAGCTCGCCGGCCAGAATCATTTCGCGCAGTTGCAGCAGCGCCCGGAGCTGGGCGCTGTTGGGGGTACTTTTTTGTCCACTGTCAGGGTGGGTTTCAGCATCATTTAGGGCTGTAGCCCCCGTTTTACCTAGGCCAGCAGCTCCTGACTTGATAGTGTTTGCCGATGTTGCTCGGTTCATGTTGTGCACGCCTCAGGCCGCCAGCCGGACCGGGATCACCGGATGCGCTGGCTGCTCTTTGGCAATCAGCCCGTCTACCAGTCGCCGCGCCCACATCGAGCCCGCGTCAATGTTCAGGTTGTAAAACGGGTGGTTTGGCCGCTCGTTGATGGCCACTTGCTGGGCTTCCAGCACGTGTTCGTCTTCCCTGAAAATGCCGGCCACGCCTTCGCGCAGCTGGTGCGTCAGGCGCTGCTCGGTCACCCGGTAGTTGCGCGCAAAAGCCCAAAAATAATGGCAGGTGTCGTTGGTCTCGGGTGTGATGGTGTTCAGCACAAAGCCGTTCACGCCTTTGCTGCGGTCGCCAGCATTGCCGTCTTTGGGTGGCGCACCCGTGCCGGCTTCAGCCACGCCCACATCAATGTTCACCGTGCAGGGCGCTTCAAAGCGGATGATCTGCCAGCGGTCAACCTTGCCCTGGTAGCCCCGTGCTTCCTTGATCTGCCCTGCCCAGAACGGGGGCGCGTCGATGTTTTCCATCCAGCGGGTGACGGTGGCGCTGCGGTCGCCGTGGGTGGCCACAAACGGCGCCTCGGCCACCGCGCGGTTGCCAATACTGGAGCCGTGGACAAAGGTCTCGTGGGTCAAGTCCATCAGGTTGTCAACCACCAGGCGGTAGTCACATTTGACGTGAATCATCTTGCCGTCACCGGCCCACTCAGCATCATCGTTCCAGTGCATGTCAGGGATCAACGCCGGGTCAGCCTTGGTCGGGTCACCCGGCCACATCCAGACAAAACGGTGACGTTCAAGCACCGGAAAGCTGCGCACGCAAGCCGAGGGGTTCAGCGTTTCCTGGCTGGGCATGTGCACACAGCGGCCCTGCGCGTTGTACACCAGGCCATGGTAGCCGCAGGTGACTTCATCGCCCTGCAAGTGGCCAAGTGACAGCGGCATCAAACGGTGCCAGCAGGCGTCTTCGAGCATGGCCACAGAACCATCTGTTTTGCGAAACATCACCACCTTTTGGTTGCAGATGGTGCGCGCCAGGAGCTTGCCCACCACTTCAACGTCGTACGCGGCGGCATACCAAGCATTGAGGGGAAAAGTAGATTTTGAGGTGATCATGGATACGCAATGTATACAATTTTCAAGAAAAACGCAATAAAAACCCGATTTTTCGCTAGAAAAGCTGCTTTATGTATTTTCAGGCAGGCCTAAAAACTGAATTAACATGGTTGCCCTTACCAGACCCTTTGTTTTGAAAACACCCATCGGAGACAGCATGACCCCAACCCTTCCCGCCCGCTTTGACCACGTTGGCAGTTTTTTGCGCCCCCAGTACCTGCTGGAAGCGCGTGAGCAGAAAGCCAAAGGCGCCATCACTGCCGCACAGCTGCGCCTGGTCGAAGACAAGGCCATCGCCGAAATCGTCAAGTTTCAAGAAGACGTGGGCCTGAAGAGCATCACCGACGGCGAGTTTCGGCGCACCTACTTTCACGTTGACTTTCTGGAGGAGCTGGGCGGCGTGGTGACCGACATTCCAGTGACCGTGCTGAACGCCGACAACACCAAAGCCCTGGCACCACCCGTGATGCGCGTGGTGGGCAAAGTGACCCACGCCAAAGACATTCAACTGGCTGACTTCAATTTCCTCAAGAGTCAGGTCAGCGCAGGCCACACGCCCAAAGTGACGATTCCGTCGCCCACCATGCTGCACTTTCGCGGTGGCCGCGCCGGCATCAGCCGCGAGCACTACCCCGAACTCGACCCTGAGTTCTACCAGGACGTGGCCAACGCCTACGGCGCCGAGCTGCGCAGTCTGGCCGCCGCAGGTTGCACCTATGTGCAAATGGACGACACCAACCTGGCCTACCTGTGCGACGAAAAAATGCGCGAAGCCGCCCGCCAGCGCGGTGACGACCCTAACGAACTGCCGCACCGTTACGCCAAGTTCATCAACCTGGTGGTGGCGCAAAAGCCCGCAGGCATGACGCTGGCCATGCACCTGTGCCGCGGCAACTTCAAAAGCACGCATGCCGCATCGGGTAACTACGAGCCGGTCGCCGAAGCGCTGCTCAAAGAGATGAATCTGGACGCGTACTTCATGGAATACGACGATTCCCGCAGCGGCGACTTCAAACCCCTGCGCTACCTGCCCAAAGGCAAAATTGTGGTGCTGGGCCTGGTCACCACGAAGTTTGGCGCGATGGAAAGCAAGGACGACATCAAACGCCGCATCGAAGACGCCGCCAAATACGCCCCGCTGGACCAGCTGGCTTTGTCACCCCAGTGCGGCTTCAGCAGCACCGTGCACGGCAACGACATCGCCGTAGAAGCGCAGCGCGCCAAGCTGCGCCTGGTGATTGAAACGGCGCAAGAGGTTTGGGGTTCGACCTAAAACAGACTGCTTTTGGATTGACACCGACATCGTCATCCCGGCCTTGAGCCGGGATCCATGTACCCTGCGATGGCAGCCAAGATCCGGGTTCATGGATTGCGGATCGGGCCTGCTCCGGACTACGATCCGGCGTCCGCAATGACAGAAATACGAATTTTAGTAGCTATTTTAGGCCTGCAGACCAATGAATACGGGCGTAAGCAGCTCCTTTATTTATAGCGTTTGGGGTTAATTAAAATCCAAATCCAATTCCGATTGTTCGATTGTTCGATTGTTCGATTGTTCCGGGCCTAACGTACCGTGATTTATCACCTCGTTCGGATTGACAGATCTACTTCTGTGCGACCGACATGAATATCGCTGCGGTTTTTTTCGGCAATACACGCTTGATTCTTAAAAAGTATCAAGTGACCCATCCATTTGATATTAGACCGGCTCCACCGCAAGCGTTAGGCTAGTACTCAGCGAGCAGCGTGAACGACGCAGCCGCTTATTACAAATAAATGTTGCAGGAACGGCCCACATGTCCATCATTTTCAACGCATCTCGCCAACAGCTTTTGAGCGCACTGCCTGCCTTCGGATTCGGGGCGTCACTGACACGTGGCGCGCTCGTGCCTCAGTTGGCCAAGGCGGCTGGCTACCACTGGCTCAGTATCGACTCAGAACACGGCACATTCAATCTCGCAGAAGTCGCCCAGCTTTGCGCGGCCTGTTTGCCGGTTGGGATCACGCCCATGGTTCGAGTCCGAAGTGATGCACTCGACGAAGCGGCGCGCGCCCTGGACAACGGCGCACAGGGGGTCATCATTCCCAACGTTCACGGGGAACAAGAGGCAAGAGACGCCGTCAGAATGCTGCGCTATCCGCCGCTGGGACGAAGAAACTGGGGCGCCAGTGGCGTTCAGTTTGCCTTTGATATGCCTGGGGTCGCACGGGCACAAGTCGAGATGGATGAGCAGATTTTGCTGGTCGCGATGATCGAGTCAAAACAAGGCGTAACAAACGCCGCGCGCATTGCCGCTGTGCCAGGCATTGATGTTCTTTTCATTGGTGCCATCGACCTCTCCCTCGACCTGGAGATACCTTCGCAGTTCGGTCACCCCATGATGCAGCAGGCATTTGAGACAGTTTCGCAGGCGTGTCGCGCCAACGGGAAGTACATGGGAATGGGCGGCATCTATGACGAGGAGTGGACCGTTAAGTACATGGGTATGGGCGCGCACTTTGTAGCAGGCGGAAGCGACCAAGCGTTCATGATGACGCAAGCCAAGGCCAGGGCGCTGTTCTTGCAGAAGTGCGCCACAAAGCAGTGACTACCAAGTGACTAGCGTATCAATAGCAGACAGCAAAGAATGAGGGCTCCAATTCAATGGAGCTATCAGCAGACACTGGCAAACAGTATTGGACGGGATTTGGCCGTTGCCAGATCATTCGCCAACAAAGGAGACGATATCTATGAACTTCATCAACAGGCGGCGAGTACTGGCACTGGGTGCGTTGGGGCCGCTGGGGCCACTGTTTGGCAGCGGCACAGCACACGCGCAAACCATGCTGCGCCAAGCGCGCATTGTGCTTGGCTTTCCGGCAGGCAGTGGCGGCGACGTGGCCTGCCGCGTTTTTGCCGAGAAGCTTAAAGGCAGTTACGCCACCAATGTGATTGTCGAAAACAAGCCTGGAGCCGCTGGGCGTATCGGGCTGGAGCAGATCAAGGCGGCCCCCGCAGATGGGACATCGCTGTTACTTACGCCCACCTCCGTCCTGACGCTGTACCCGCACATCTACAAGACGCTTAGTTATGACCCATTCAAGGATCTGCTGCCCGTGTCGCGTGGCGTGACTGTGACGTTTTGTCTGGCAATCGGCCCTATGGTTCCAGCGAGTGTGAAAGATCTGCCGCAATTCCTGGCTTGGTGTCGCGCCAACCCTGACAAGGCCAACTTCGGGTCACCGGGTGAAGGCAGTAGCCCGCATTTTCTCGGGGCAACACTGGCCCGGTCATCCGACACCCCTTTGAAACATGTTCCTTATAAGGGAACGTCTGCCGCCATGACCGACGTTGTTGGCGGCCAGATTCCAGCAGTCATGGTGTCGCCCGGCAATGTCACCCCTTTTGTCAAGACTGGCCAATTGAGAATTCTGGCTGTCACCAGCCCACGGCGTTGGGAGTTGTTGCCCGATGCTCCCACCATGGCCGAGCTGGGTTTGCCTAAGGTGACGAACGTCGAACAGTTCGCTTTTTTCATGCGCAGCGGCACTGACCCCAACCTGGTGGAACGTGCGAGCCTATCTATCAGAGCCGCTGCCAGTTTGCCTGAAGTGATTAAATCCCTGGGCGAACTTGACATGAAAGCCGAGGGCAGCAGACCACAGGAACTTGCGCAGACCTTGCAGGCAGATTTCGAACGCTGGCGCGAGATCGTCAAGACGGTTGGGTTCACACCTCAAGAATAAGCAATCCCGGTTAAACGCCGCTGTCAGCCGCGCGAGACAGTTTTGTTCACGAGCATCTGTTTGAAGTCGGCCACCAACGGATTCTTGTCCTTGCTGTGGGTGACGACGAACAGGTCCGTATGGGTGCCTTTTCCATTCAAAGGCCGGTAGACGACCTTGTCCAGTTGCATACGAGCCAGCGGTGCGGGAATGATGGCAGCGCCAAGACCGGCGGCCACCAGCGTGATCATGGTTGACACCTCCTGCACTTCCTGCACGATGCAAGGCGAAAATCCGGCAGCCCAGCATACCTCGGTCACAAACTCATGCAGCCCCGCACCCGGCCCACGTTTCAGGCATATCAACGGCAGGTCTTTCAACTCGCTCACCTGTATTTTCAATTTCTTTGCCAAAGGCGCGCTCTCGTGCATGGCAAGCAAGGCAGGGTCGGTGCTGAGTTTCGTTAACCGTACAGCAGACACAAGCCTGCCGCGCGGCTTACGCACCACGCCCAGGTCGAGCTGATGGTCTTCAATAGCCGCAATCTGTGCTGCCGAAGTTAGCTCCCTGAGCGTGAGTGCGATGCCAGGGTATTTTGCGCGAAAGGCCTGAATGGTTGCCGGCAGAAAAGGCAAGAACTCCGAAGAAGGCGTAAAGCCGATCCTGAGCTCGCCCACTTCACCACTCAGGGCCAACTTCACGACCGCCTTGGCACGGGCCGTCACTTCCAGTACCTCCCGGGCATGGCTCAGAAAAACCAGACCGGCGGCTGTCAGGAACACGTGTTGTTTACTGCGCTCAAACAAAGCACCGCCCACTTCTTCTTCCAGTGCCTTGATCTGGAGGCTCAGGGGCGGCTGGCTGATATGCAGCCGCTCGGCCGCCCGCCTGAAGTTGAGTTCTTCCGCCACGGCAATGAAATATCTAAGATGACGTAATTCCAAGGTGGATTTCCTGATTGTGCTTTGTACTAAATCCTGAGTTGACCACTGCAAATGTATGTCAAAAAACATTCGCCGCGTACCGTCGTGATTCTTGTCATGTATCACGGAGAGCATGCATCCGGTATTGGATTTTTCAGCAGCACGCCTTCATCATCGCATGCAAGGGAATACGAACCACGTCCCTTCGTTCATCCACCAGATACAGAGGAAAGCCAGCCCATGTTTGCCGCCCCGCCCGCCATTGGCACAACCCTTCTCGCCCGCCTTCCTGAGCGTTTTCATATCACCGGAAGAACGTCAGGCCGCTATGCCAATCGCAAGTTTTACCTCGAAGGCCCTGCGCTGGCACGCGACGGAACCTTCTATTTCACTGATGTACCGTGGGGCCGAATCTTCCAGATCACGCCAGATGGCGAGTTGTCGCTTTTTCTCGAATATGACGGTGAACCCAATGGCCTGAAGATTCACAAAGACGGCCGGTTGTTCGTGGCCGACTACAAAAACGGTATTCTGGCAATTGACCCAAAGACAAAAAAAATGGAGCCCTATGTCATTCAAGTTGCCAACGAAAGGTTGCGCGGCCCCAACGATCTGACATTTGCAAACAATGGCGACCTGTATTTCACCGACCAAGGTAACAGCGACATCCAGCGTCAGCGAGGACGCGTGGTTCGCGTGCGCGCCAACGGCGCGGTCGAAATCATTTTGGCCGACATCGAAAGCCCAAATGGCCTGGTATTGAGCCCAGACCAGCAATCGCTGTATGTGGCAGTAACGCGCACCAATTCCGTCTGGAAAGTTCCGCTGGAAGTGCCACCTGGCTTGGTCGGCAACACCCTGGTCGGCACCTCAGGCATCTTCATTCAGATGTCAGGCGGGACAGGTCCCGACGGTATGGCCGTGGACGAGGCTGGCAACTTGGCGGTGGCCCATACCGGGCTGGGCGTTCTATGGCTTTTTTCACCGCTAGGCGAACCCCTGCTGCGCGTCAACACCTGTGCCGGGCTGTCGATTGCCAACATCGTCTACGGCGGCAATGATCGCAAGACCCTATACATTGTCGAGTCGGCGACTGGCTCCATCTTGACTGCGCAAATGCCGGTGGCTGGACAGACCATGTTTGCTCATATGGACTGAAATTCCACTATTGGCTTTAGCAAATACTTGAAGGGGCAAAATGACATCGCCCGCTTTCGTCGCTGCAATCCTGACTACATCCTGGGCAAACCGTTCGTTTATGTCGGCATGACCGGGCTAGACATAGACCAGCGCTTTGACAAACACAAAGCAGGCATCCAGTCCAGCCGCTACGTGCGCGACTTTGGCCTGCGCTTGCTGCACAGCTTGTACGAGATGTACAACCCCATGCCCTACGAAGGCGCGCGAGACATGGAAGTCGAACTGGGCATTGGCCTGCGGGAGGCGGGTTATGGGGTTTGGCAGGCTTGATGGCTCAGCTGATGCAATAGCTGATCGCGCATGTATCTTCTGGCCTGAAGTACGATTTAAAGGGTAAAACAGCACTTGTCAGACTCAAGCCGCGCTGATTGATGGGGTTGATCACTCGCTTTGCGACGAAGCCAAAAAGAATTTCGTGAGTTTTGGAACCAGCCACGGGAAAACCGTGACAACCACCACACAGGCCGATGGGTAGGCGATTGCAAGTCGTTTTACCCATTCGGCCCATCCGCCATGCACTGCCCATCCACTGGAAATCATCACGGCCGATACACCTGCAACCGAGGTCAGAAAACACCCGACCAACCCCACGCCAATCACGGCACGCGTGCTTTTAGAAAAATTCATCTCGTCAGATTACTTCAATTCAGCGATCTCAAGAACCCTCTGAAGATCACGACCCGTATAAGTGGGTGTGGGGCCAATGGTTTCAAAGGGAAGTCCCTGACGATTCACCCAAAGGGTTAGAAATCCAAACCAGGTTGCACCCAGCGCGTCCCACGCGTTACTGGACACGAAAAGAATCTCCTGTTTTTCAAATGGCATGTACTTTTGAACCAGGCCATAGCTCTCGGGGGATGTTTTAAACAATCTGATCGTGTCAACGGAGATGCAGTGATCGAGCAGATCTTTCATGCCGGCACTCCCCACTGCCGACGCAAGCATTTCCGGGCTGCCGTTGGAAAGAATGGCCGTCACAAATCCTGCTTTTTTGAGGCTTTCAAGAACCGGCAAATTCTCTGGAAAAGGTTTCAGATGCGCATATTGGCGCATCAAGTCCGCGACAACATTGCCGGTGCGATCCAGCTTCAGCCGGTCCAGTGTGTATTCCAGTGAACGTCTTGTCAGCTCCCAAAATGGCAGGTAATACCTGCTGCCGCCGGCTTGGTGCGGATCAGATTGGGTGATGAGGCGGGTGTACTCAATTTGCTTGTCACGCCACATCACTGAAATAGCCGCGCCCTGGCCAGGGTAAAACTGCTCGGCCAGGGCCTGTATTGAATAGACATCAAATAAGGTGCCATAGGCATCAAACACCACCGCCTTGATGGTCATGATCTGGTACCGATTGAAGGGTGGATCACTGGTTTTGGCTTGGTCATCAAGCTTTTTTCAAACGCTCGTTGGAGGGGAAAAGCATCTTGCGCGCATCTTCATCCACCTCGGTCTTGAAGGTGAATTTTGTTTGCAAAGCCTCGGCGCGCTGCGCCGCTGGCCGTGCATTGATCTCGTCCAACAGGCGCTTGACGTGGGGCAGCTTTTGCCACGCGTCCGCGCCCAAAACACGAGGCACTACCCGGGCCCAGCCCCACACCGACATATCAACCACAGAGTATTGGGTGCCCAGCATGTAGGGCTGACCGGACAAGTGTTCATTGATGATCTGCCAATGGCGCCAGGCCTCAAAGTCATAACGATTGACGGCATAGTCTTTGGGCTCAGGCGCGAAATGTTTGAAGTGAACCGCCTGACCGCAATAGGGGCCAATGCCGGTCGCAACAAACATCAGCCACGAATACATTTCAGCCTTGTTGGCGGGCGTGTCGGCTGGTACAAATTTGCCGATCTTCTCAGCCAGGTAGATCAGCATGGCATTGCTGTCAAAGACACGAATGTCGCCGTCCAGCATGGCGGGTGTTTTGGCATTTGGGTTGATGGCCTTAAAAGCGTCTGAATGCTGCTCGCCCTTGCGCGTGTCGACGGCAACGAGCTCATAGGGCTCGCCCGTTTCTTCCAGGTACAAAGCGATCTTTAAGGGGTTGGGCGAAGGATGAAAGTAAAACTTGATCATGACGGATGCCTTGGTTTGTGGGTGTGGATGAAAAAGAAATCTAAATGAATGCCAGCCAAATACCGAACGGCAGAAAAGCCAGACTCAACAAATGGCCAACGAAAACGGTTGAAGCGACCTTGTTGGGTTCGACCTGAAATTTGTCAGCCAACATGAAATTAAAGACTGCCGGCGGCAAACATGCAAACAAAATCAAAGCGCCGCGCTCCAGCCCTTGCATGGGAATGAAGTGAAGGACGATGAAGGCAGCCACCAATCGGGCGATGAAAATCAGGATGCTTGACTGAAGGCCCACACGGCCGTCTGCAATTTGGCTACCGGCAAGCCTTGCCCCGAGGGACATCAACATCATCGGAACCAACACACTCCCAATCATCGTGCAGGAGGTTTGAACCCACTCGGGCAAAGACAACCGCAATTGAGAACTGGCCACACCCAACACAGTTGCCCAAACCAGCGGGTTGGCATAAACCATGCGCCATTCAACTTTGCCGCTCATCACGCCCGCACCTAGCGTGAAATGCAGGATGTTGGATATCACCAACAACACCACCACCGGTGCCATGCCTTCTGGTCCGTAGGCCAGGGCAATCAAGGGGATGCCAATCGGGCCAACATTGGTGAACATGGCACAGGGCAAAAACGCTTGCCGGGTTGCGCCTGACAATTTCACCAACGGCCACGCGATCAATCCGGTCAGAAAAATCAACACGATCGACGCCCCAGTAAAAGACAGGGCCGACATTGGATCGAACGATTTGGCAGACAACGAGATAAAGATCAACACGGGCAATGCCACGTCGACGACCAGTTTGTTGGCGCCGGCCAGGTCCGGTTTGACGCGTCGGCTGTACAAAAAGCCAACCAGCACCAAGGCGAATATGGGCAACGCGATGGATGCAATTTTTGAAAACACGGTTCAGGCTCAGTTAGAAAAGTACGACATGCCGACTATTGTCTTGCACGCATTGCAACGCTAATGAGCGTTAATGAGTAAAGGCTAATGAGGGTCAGATTCCAATTTTCCCCTCGTCGCCCGGTTAACTCTGCGTTCGCTTGCAGCAAGACAAGTTGGTTAAAGTAACAACATGGCACCTACCATCGTTCGAGACGGCCAATTTCGTCTCTTTTTCTTTTCACGGGAAGAGACACGCATTCATGTCCATGTCGCACACGTGGACGGTGAAGCGAAGTTCTGGCTGACACCAAAGGTGGCGCTCGCCAACCATACCGGTCTTTCTGCCGCGCAACTTCGACAAGCGCAAGCAGTTGTGAATTCACACTTAAAGGAGATCCAAGATGCCTGGAACCACCACTTTGGCGCCTGAGGTTACCCATGTTTCTAAGCACGGTTTTTGGTTGCTGCTTGCCGACGAGGAGCTGCTCGTGCCTTTTGATCAATTTCCATGGTTTCGACAGGCGACGATCGAACAGATTTCGGACGTTCAGTGGCCGACCGCCGATCACCTCTATTGGCCAGGGTTGGACATCGATTTGTCGGTTCAGTCCCTGCGAAACCCCTCCGCATTTCCGCTGGTGTCGGGCGCAGCGGGCTAGCAACTTGCTGGTTGCCGATACCCGGCATCACATAGCGCCCATCGGGTCAGGCGAGCATTAAGAATTGCGGCACTCGCCCGGTATTTCGGCAACGACGACACGAACAAAAAGCACCCGCCGCGCGCCTGCCGAGTGTGGTGATTGCCAGGGCGGCGGCCACAGACCAGGAAGCGTTGACCCGGCTGATGCCGTGGGCAAAGCCCCGGCTTCTCTTGAAAGAGCCGTCATCAAGCCGTTTTTAGGCAGGTTTTAGGCCGATTTAGCGGCCGAATAGGCCTCTGCCCAATAAATACATGGGGAAGCAGCTACTAAATCAGTAGTAGCGTAAAAGAAGCGCCTGAGCACTACGGCGCTTAGTCATGGTTTTCACTAGGAATTTTCTCATCAAAAAGATGGTCGGGCTGTGATTTATGGTTCAGAATCGAATACATCTTGAAACAAGTTAGGCGATACACATTGCCGGGTTTGTTGCTATTTTTATCGAAGCAAACTATCTAACTGGAGATTGGTCAAATGCTGGTTTTTATAGGGGAGCTTGACTTGCTATGTTGCAGTGCCTTTCGGCATGAATTACGTTAGACCTCAAGGCCATGGACAAAAGCCGACTCGAAGCGTTCTCTGATGGCGTGATCGCCATCATCTTGACGATCATGGTCCTTGATCTCAAGGTCCCGAAGGAGCCAACGCTCGAAGCGCTGGGCAATTTTTGGCCCATCTATTTCGCTTACGCCCTGTCGTATGGCAACGTCTTTTTCGTCTGGCTCAATCACCACGATATCTTTGCCTCTCTGAAGGACATCAATCGCTCTGTGTTGCTAAGCAACGGCTTGCTGCTGTTCGTTGTTTCTCTCATTCCCTTCGCCACCGCGTTTGCCAGTCAGTCAAACTGGAAGGCACCACTATCGGTCGCAGCGTACGGCATCGTCTTGGTCGCGGTTTGTTTGGCGTTCGGCCACCTGCGGCTTGTCGCCGGCAAATCCACAGCCGATGCGAAGGCTGCAGAGCACTACCGCAAGGAAGCTCGCATCAGTCTGGCGCTTGCAGCCTTGTTTCTTCTGGGTTCACTGTGCGCATGGTTCCTTCCCATATCCGCGCTATTTCTCTATGCGGCCGGCCCACTGTTACGCGGCCTACTTCGCCCTTTTGGTCGGTCGCGCAGTGAGGTCTAACCCTTCGTTCAAGCGGACAGCCACAGGGGTACCGGCGCCTGCCGCTTCACTCAAACGTTAGCCATCTGATGGCGATCCATCACGTCACGCGAGCATTAAAAATTGCGGCACTCGCCCGGTCTCTCGGCGACGACGACACGAACAAAACCCTACCCGCCACGCGCCTGCTGAGTGTGGTGGTTGCCAAGACGGCAGCCCCACACCAGGAGGCGTTGACCTGGCTGAGCTTCAAAGTTGAATTTCAGTTTGCATGCCATTATTTTGTAGATACAATTTATTATGCTCACATGGGACGAACCAAAGCGCAAGCTGAACATCAAGAATCACAGGCTTGACTTCGTTGGATGCGATGCAATCTGGGACCACTTCACGGTGACCCGCGAAGACAGGCGGCAAGACTATGGCGAAGAGCGCTTGGTTTGCTTCGGTCTTCTTGGGGCCGATGTAGTTGTGATGGTTTACACCGAGCGCCCGAAGGGGCCTCACGTCATTTCACTGCGAAAGGCAGAAAAACATGAAGCCCGCTACTACCGCCAAGTTGCCCAAGAAAACCTCGGCTAAGGTCAACGACCCAGACAACCCAGCATGGACTGAAGACATGCTGGGTGCGCCTGTGCTCAAGCGTGGGCGTGGGCCTCAGGCCGCGCCGACCAAGGTCCTTACCTCGGTTCGTTTGGATGCCGACATTTTGGCGTTTTTCAAGGCGCAAGGGGCCGGCTACCAGTCACGGATCAATGCAGCGCTTCGAACGGCAATGGCGCAAAATTTAACGGTTCGCCCAAGTGCGACAGCGCCCAAGCGCGCTGCGGCTTGACTCAAAGCTTAGGCATCACATGGCGACCCATCGGGTCAGGCGAGCATTAAAAATTGCGGTACTTGCCCGGTCTCTAGGCGACGACACGAACAAAACCCACCCGCCGCGCGTCTGCTGAGTGTGGTGATTGCCAAGGCGGCGGCCAAGTACCAGGAAGACCAGGAAGCTTTGACCTGGCTCATGGCGTGAGCCAAGCCCCGGCTTGGCTTCAAAGAGCCGTTATCAAGCCGTTTTTGGGCAGGTTTTAGGCCGATTTAGGGGTCGAATCGGCCTCTAGCCCAATAAATACCTCGGGAAGCAGCTACTAAATCAGGAGAAGCTTAAAAGACGCGCCTGTGCACTTCGGCACCTAGTCATGGTTTTCCATTGCAATTTGTTCATCGAAAAGATGGTCAGGCTGTGATTTATGGTTCAGAATCGCATACATCTTGAAACAAGTTAGGCGATACACATTGCCGGGCTTGTCGCTATTTTTATCGAAGCAAACTATCAAACAGGAGATTGGTCGAATGCTGGTTTTTGTAGGGGAGTTTGCCTTGTTATGTTGTAGCGCCTTGCGGCATAAATTACGTTGTACCTACTTAACACCGTCTATCACCGGGGGAAATTGAAATGGCAACGCATCCATACATTTCTGGAGCCGGCAATGTCGCCCAGATGGTGACTCAACTTCGAAAGTCGTTTCCGAACATTATTTCTTCAGAGACGGTAAAAAAGCTTGGGCTCGCCCCGAACAACGAAAGCTACGTCATTAGCGTCCTTCAATTTGTTGGAGTTATCGACTCTGAAGGTAAGAAAACACCAGAAGCGGCCAAGGCGTTCTCTCACCATAAGGACGAAGACTTCTACGCACATTTTGGGGTTTTGGTTCAAAAATCATATTCGTCGCTGTTCGAATTGCACGGAAACGATTCGTGGAATCTCAATAACGACGAGTTAATTACATTTTTCCGGCAAAGCGACCAGACGAGCGCGACCATAGGAGGGCGCCAGGCCGCAACGTTCAGGGTACTTGCCGGGTTATCTGGTCATGGAGATATACCGGAACACAAGTCTAAGAAATCGTTAAAAGTGGCAGCTGCTCCGAAGGCCGCAAAAGCAAAGGAGCCAAAGAAGGTCCAGCCGCCTGCACAACCAGCCCAGCTTACGTCACCAGGTCTTTATACAAAGCAAAACGAAGGTAATGGATTTGGATTAACTGTCCGAGTTGAAATTAACCTCCCAGCAGATGGAACCAAGGAGACGTACGACGATATTTTCAAAAGCATCAAGGAGAATCTCTTAGGTGGCTAATTCGCTAGAACTGTTTGAAGTAGTTGTAAGGCGGGCTCGGTCAGTTACGGAAGCTCGATCCGAACCACTGGGCGGGTCGCACCCGTTCGATGACAGAAACATCCATACGAAAATTCAAAGTACGTCAAAAGATCTGTTTGATGATGGGCACTACGCTCTTGCGACATTTGAAGCATACAAACTGCTCGACAAGGAAGTTGCAGCAATGTCCAAGCTTAATGAGTCTGGCGTAAAGCTAATGATGAAGGCATTTAGCGTGCAATCGCCGCTCATTCGACTGACAGATATGGCATCGACGAGCGAAACGGACGAACAGGAAGGATACAAATTCATCTTCTCTGGTTCGGTGATGGCAATCCGCAATCCACGGGGGCATGAGTATGGTGTCAGGGAGTTACCGACGGAATGCCTGGATCACTTAAGCCTCGCGTCGTTGCTGCTCCGACGCCTTGAAAATGCCAAGAAATAGGTATAACCGGGAATTCACACCGTCGCTGCGCGATAAAGCTGCGCAGAGCCGGTGTCTTCGACATTAGGCTCCGCAAGCGCCGCCGTCGCCTAACCTCCACAATATGACAATACCCGACTACCAGTCCTGAATGCTTCCGTTCCTCCGGCATCTGTCGGATGGGGGCGAACACTCGCTACGCGATGCCGAAGATCGGTTGGCCGAACACTTCAAATTGAGTCCAGCGGAGCGTGCTGCCCTGCTGCCCTCCGGTCAGCAGGGCATTTTCAAGAACCGTATCGGATGGGCTCGCACATACTTAAAGAAGGCCGCGCTCCTTGAGTCCCCGAAGCGGGCAGTCTTCAAAATTACGGAGCGTGGCGCGAAGATACTCGGGGCGAACCCGGCGAGGATCGACGTTAAGTTTCTGGAGCAGTTCCCTGAATTCATCGACTTTCGGGACGCCTCGAAGCCTGAAAACGGTGGCGCGGCAACTAGCGAACTCCCGCCGACAAAGACCACGCCTGAAGAGGCCATTGAGCTTGCGCACCAAGGGCTGCGCGAGCAACTTGCCGCTGAACTACTCGGTCGAATTCTTGGCTGCTCCCCCACCTTCTTTGAGCAGCTCGTCGTCGAACTACTGGTGAAGATGGGCTATGGCGGCTCCAGACGCGACGCTGGTGAACGAATCGGGCAGACGGGCGACGGTGGTATCGATGGAATCATCAAGGAGGATCGGCTAGGTCTCGACACGATCTTCATCCAAGCCAAGCGATGGCAAGGCTCAGTCGGCAGGCCAGAGATTCAGAAATTCGTTGGCGCGTTGCAAGGTCAGCGAGCAAAGAAGGGTGTCTTCATCACCACGTCCAGCTACACAGCGGAAGCAGCAGACTATGCGACGCGCATCGACACGAAAGTCGTGCTGATTGATGGGAAGCAACTTGCCGGGTTGATGATTGACTTTGACGTAGGCGTAGCACCGGCGGCAACATACGTCGTGAAGCGAATCGACTCTGACTATTTTGAAGAGTCGTAAAGCGATGCCTCACCAGTCGTTCGAGCGGAAACGTGCAGCTTTGAAGCTAAAACCGCCACTTCAACCCCACATCACCCAATTTTAGCCCTACAGCCCAATAAAAACAAAGTCGATCCGCTCCTGATTTAAGAGCACCCCTTCACCGCCCCAGCGGCGCATCCCCCGCCAGCCGCGCCTTCAGCGCGGGCAATGCCGCCAGCATCGCTGCCCTGCCCGCGTCGATGGCGCGCTGGCGGGACGTGAAGTCTGCGCTTCTCAGGCCGGCTTGCGATGGCCGCACCACCAGGTCTGCGCCCTTGAGTTCAAAGTCATTGATGCTTTTGCCCATGATGGCGAAGGTTTGCAGCAGGATTTGCAGGCTGCCGTCTGCGGCGTTGGCCTCTGGCGGGTTGGAGATGTCGACGGCGATCACCAGGTCGGCGCCCATTTGCCGGGCAAAGCGCACTGGCACGGGTGACACCAGCCCGCCATCGACATACTCGCGGCCATTGATCTTGACGGGTACAAACACGGCGGGCACGGCGCTGGAAGCACGCACGGCCGTGCCGGTATCGCCTTTTTGAAACAGCACCGCGTTGCCGTTGCCCAAGTCAGTGGCGACTATGCCCAGCGGGATGGCCATGTTCTCCATCTGGCGCCCTGCCACCAGTTCATTGACGTATTTGGCCAGCGCGTCACCCCTGAACATGCCGCGCCCAAAGATCGGCAGCATCCAGTCGGTGATGGCCACTTCTTCCATGTTCAGGGCGGTTTGCTGCAATTGGGCGCTGGTCTTGCCGCTGGCGTAAAGGGCAGCAACCAAGCTGCCTGCCGATGTGCCAACCACCAGTTGCGGCCTGATGCCGGCTTCTTCGAGCACGGCGATCACGCCCACATGGGCAAAGCCGCGCGCCGCGCCGCCGCCCAGCGCCAGGCCCAACTTCAAGGGCTTTTGCATGGTGGGCGATGCGACTGTGGCCGGTGGCGCTGGCGTACTGGCGCAGCCGCTAAAAAATATCAAGCCCATCAACCCAAAACAAATGAGAACTATTCGCGTTTGTATTAAGATAGGTCCATCATTCATTTTCAAGGTGTCCATTCGCATGTTTAAAAAAGCTCCTAAAAAAGCGCCTGTATGGGCCGCTATCGCTTTTACCGCTTTTACCGCTTTTACCGCTGTTACAAGCTTGGGCACGGTGGGCGTTGCCACGGCTCAAGAGCAGGTGCTGAACCTGTATTCTGCCCGCCACTACCAGACCGACGAGGCGCTTTACAGCAACTTCAGCAAAGCCACGGGCATCAAGATCAACCGCGTGGACGCAGACGATGCCGGTATTTTGGCCCGCTTGAAGGCCGAAGGCACGGCCTCGCCTGCCGACGTGATTTTGCTGGTCGACGCCGCGCGCCTGGTCAAGGGCGATGCCGAGGGCTTGTTTTTGCCCATCAAGTCGCCACTGCTAGAGGCCGCCATTCCGGCCCCGCTGCGCGCCAAAGCCAGTGTTGAGGGCACCACCTGGTTTGGCTTTTCTACCCGCGCCCGTGTGGTGGCCTACGACAAAACCCGCGTAAAAAAGGCGGATGTGGACACCTATGAAAAGCTGGCTGACCCGAAAAACAAGGGTTTGCTGTGCACGCGTTCGGGCTCGCACCCGTACAACCTGTCGCTGTTTGGCGCGGTCACCGAGCACCTGGGCGAAGCAGGCACTGAAGCCTGGCTCAAAGGCCTGGTGGCCAATATGGCGCGCAACCCACAGGGCGGCGACAGTGACCAATTAAAAGCGGTGGCCAGCGGCGAATGCGGCATCGCCCTGAGCAACACCTACTACATTGCCCGCATGATGCGCTCGACCGCACCCGCAGACAAAGCCGTGATGGACAAGCTCGACATCGTGTTTCCAAACCAGGCCACGTGGGGCACGCACGTCAACATTGCCGGGGCAGCCGTGGCCAAAAACGCCAAAAACAGCGCCAACGCTGTTCGGTTCATGGAATACCTGGCCAGCCCAGCGGCGCAAGACTACTTTGCCAATGGCAACAACGAGTACCCGGTGGTCGCTGGGGTGAAGTCAAACAACCCGGCTTTAACAGCCATGAGCGGCGGGCCGTTCAAGAGCGAAACCATTCCACTGGCAGTCATAGGCGGCAACCAGACCAAGGTGCAGCAAATGCTGGACCGGGTTGGCTACAAGTAGGCGTTGCTGATTGGGCCATAATTTGGGTTGACGTTGACGTTAACGTCAATCCAAATTTTATCGTTTTTACAGGAACATCATCATGGACATCGCAGGCAAAGTTTTTATCGTGACCGGTGGCGCATCGGGCCTGGGTGAAGGCACGGCGCGCATGCTGGCGGCCAACGGCGGCACGGTGGTGATTGCCGACATGCAGGTTGAAAAAGGCGAAGCCATCGCCAAAGACATTGGCGGCGCATTCGTCAAGTGCGATGTGAGCAGCGAGGCCGATGGCCAGGCCGTGGTGGCCAAAGCGGTCAGCATGGGCAAGCTGATGGGCTTGGTGAACTGTGCCGGCATTGCCCCAGCCGAAAAAACCATCGGCAAAAACGGCGCCCACAGCCTGGCCGTGTTCAGCAAAACCATCACCGTCAATTTGGTGGGCAGTTTCAACATGATTCGCCTGGCCTCTGATGCGATGAGCAAGAACGAGCCCGAAGCCACCGGCGAGCGCGGGGTGCTGATTTCAACCGCATCGGTGGCAGCCTATGACGGCCAGATGGGCCAGGCCGCCTACAGCGCGTCCAAAGGCGGCGTGGTTGGCATGACGCTGCCGATTGCCCGAGATTTGGCGCGCAACGGCATTCGCAACATGACGATTGCACCAGGCATTTTTGGCACACCGATGATGTTTGGCATGCCCAAAGAAGTTCAAGACTCGCTGGCAGCCGCCGTGCCCTTTCCTAGCCGCCTGGGCACGCCTGAGGACTACGCCAAACTGGCCAAGCACATTTTTGAAAACGACATGCTCAATGGCGAGGTGATCCGGCTGGATGGCGCGATTCGGATGGCGCCGCGCTGATATTGGCTTGCTATTTATTCAGGAGCTAGATACCAAGGTTTTCATTGGCCTACGGCCATAAACTACTCAAAAACCATCATCAAGCCTGCTTTCTGGCTTGTTGATGGTTTTTTTACTTAGGCATCACACCCCGGCGTAATATGTCAGCTTGTTTTTGCCGCTTGACCAGATGCCTCATGAAACGCCTCTTCACGTCCTTTGCCTTGGCCACCCTGCTGGCGGCCTGCGCCACAGCCACTACCCCCTTTGCTGACAGCACGCCAGCGCAGCCAGAGGGCTCGTCTGGCTATACCGCCAAACCCGGCTGGGCCAGCACCCGATTTGCTGTCGCTGCCGCCAACCCCCTGGCCACCGACGCCGGGCTGCAAATGCTGCGCGCAGGCGGCTCGGCCATTGATGCGGCGGTGGCGGTGCAAATGGTGCTGACGCTGGTTGAGCCGCAATCGAGCGGTATTGGCGGCGGCGCTTTTTTGCTGCATTCATCTGGCGGCAAGGTCGAAGCGTTTGATGGCCGCGAAACCGCACCTGCGGGCGTCGATGAGAAACTGTTCATCGCTGCCGATGGCCAAGCCATGGCGTTTGACGACGCGGTGGTCGGCGGCCGCGCAGTCGGCGTGCCCGGCACCGTCAAGATGATGGAGGCGGCGCACCAGCAATACGGCAAGCTGCCTTGGGCGCAACTGTTTGTACCGGCCATCACACTGGCTGAAAGCGGCTTTAAGGTCAGCCCGCGCCTGGCCTTGCTGTTGGCCAGCGACGCGCATTTGAAAAAAGACCCCGCCGCTGCCGCTTTCTATTACAAACCTGATGGCGGCGCGCTGGCAGCAGGCGCACTGCTTAAAAACCCCGCCTTGGCCGATGTGCTGCGGCAGATCGCCACCAAGGGCGCCAGCGCCATGCATGAAGGCAGCATTGCCCAAGCCATGGTGACCAAGGTGCAGCGCCACCCAACCAACCCCGGCAAGCTGGCCATGAGCGACCTGGCCAGCTACCAGGTCAAAAAGCGCGAACCAATCTGCACTGATTACGCCGCAGCACAGCGTGCCTACAAGATTTGCGGCATGCCGCCACCGAGCTCGGGCGCGATTGCGGTGGGGCAAATCTTGGGCATTTTGGCCCACACCAACGCGCCCAACTTGCCGCTGGCAAGGGGCTTGGGCGGCGTGCCCGGCACCACCGCGCCAAGCCCTTCTGCCAACTGGCTGCATCTGTACACCGAAGCATCACGCCTGGCCTTTGCCGACCGCGCCCAGTACCTGGGCGACCCTGACTTTGTAGCTGCGCCCGGCGGCAACTGGATGAGCCTGCTGGCCCCCGCCTACCTGAAAGACCGCGCCGCCCTGATTGCCCAGCAGCCCGGCGGCCAAAGCATGATGATCGCCAAACCCGGCCTGCCCGGCCCGGTCAAAACCGCCTACGCGCCCATGCCTGAGCAGACGGAATACGGCACCTCGCACATCAGCATCATGGACGGCTACGGCAACGCGCTGGCCATGACCACCACGATTGAAGACGCCTTTGGCGCGCGCCAGCTGACCGACGGCGGCACCGGCAAAGCAGGCGGCTTTTTGCTGAACAACGAGCTGACCGACTTCAGCTTTGCACCAACAGATGCAGATGGCAAACCGATTGCCAACCGCGTGCAACCCGGCAAGCGCCCCCGCTCGTCGATGGCCCCCACGCTGGTGTTTGACAAAACCACCGGCCAAATTGTGATGAGCGGCGGCAGCCCCGGCGGCTCGCTGATCATTCACTACACCGCCAAGCTGCTGTACGGCACGCTGAACTGGGGCCTGAACGCCCAGCAGGCGATTGACCTGCCCAACTTTGCATCATTGAACGGCCCCAGCCTGCTGGAAGAAAAGCGTTTTGACCCAGCCACAGTCAACGCCCTGCGCGCGCGCGGCGCACCCCTGCGCGAGATCAACATGACCAGCGGCCTGCAGGCGATTCAAAAAACAGGCACGGGCTTTTTTGGCGGCGCCGACCCACGGCGCGAGGGCGTGGTGCTGGGGGACTAAAGCGCCCTGCTTTGAGGTGCAGATTCCGTCGTGTCACGGCCTTGCCAGCACAGTCGGCCAGCGTCAAAGCCCGATATTTCAGTCTTGCGGTCTCGTCAACCAGCAGCCTCTGCCTCGTCCTGACCAGCGGCGCGGTAACCGGCCAGCACGTCGTCCCACGGTACGACGCCGACGCGGTCAGCCCATGCATCCCACTGCCGGGCCAGTTTGTGAACGATGTCAGGCTGCTGAGCCGCCAGGTCAGTCATCTCGGCCCGATCGGTGTCCATGTCGTAGAGCTCCCAGGGCCTGGGGTACTCGCGCACCAGTTTCCAGCGACCGCGCCGTATGGCGGCGTTGCCGGTGTGCTCCCAGTACAGGGTATGGTCAGTCGCCTGGCCGCCGCGCAGATCCGGCAAGAAGCTGGCGCCTTCGCATGGCGGAATATTCTGGCCCCTCGCGTTTGCAGGGTACGGGACCTGCGCTGCCTGCAGGATCGTCGGTAACACGTCGGTGAGCTGAAACGGCGCCCGGACAATGGCGCCATTGGCCAGCCCTCCTGCGGGCCAATGCACGATCAATGGCGTGGCGATGCCGCCCTCATGCGTCCAGCGCTTGTACAGCCGAAAAGGCGTGTTGGACAAGTTGGCCCAGGCGCGGCCATAGCTTGCATAGGTGTCTTCCGGTCCCGGAACAATGGCGGGTTCGTTGCCGACCTGCAGCTCGCGGCCATTGCGCGGCCTCAGGCGGTTCAGGTCCGGCCTGCGCTGCTTGAAAGCCTCGGCGCTGCCGTCCAGCGGAAGAACCTCGGCACAAGCCCCGTTGTCCGACAGAAAAAACACCAGGGTGTTGTCAAGTTGCCCCGTTTCCTCGAGCACGGCCAGGATATTGCCGATGCCCTGGTCCATCTGGTGCACTTGCGCCGCATAAACCTCCATGCGGCGGGCCTCCCAAGCTTTATGTTGCGCATCTTTCCACGCCGGCTCTGCGGGATCGCGCTCGCATTCCTGCACCGCATCTGCCAGCATGCCGGACTCACGCAGCCGCTGCATGCGCCGTTCACGCAGCACGTCCCAACCTTCGTCGTAAAGGCCCCGTTGTTTGGCGATATCTTCCTCGCGCGCCTGCAGCGGCCAGTGCGGGGCGGTGAACGCGGCGTACATAAAAAACGGCTGCTTGCCCTGTGACTGTTCACGCAAAAAGGCGCAAGCCTCGTTGGTGATGGCGTCGGTGTAGTGGTAGTCTGCTTGCCCAGTGGCTTCGGACTCCACATTGCGCTCGCCACGGGTGAGCGTTGCCGGCTGGAAGTACGAGCACGACCCGGCCAGTGTTCCGTAAAAGTGATCGAAGCCGCGTCTTGTCGGCCACGCCTCGTTGGCCTGCCGGATGTTTGACGCCAGGTGCCACTTACCAACCAGGGATGTCGCATACCCGGCGCCAGAAAGAATCTCTGCAACAGTGACGCAGCGGTCATTCAGCGAGCCGGGGTAGCCATGCGGGCGGTCGTCCTTCGTGAGGATGCCAATCCCTGTTTGGTGCGGATGCAGGCCCGTCAACAAAGAAGCCCTTGACGGGCTGCACCGGGCCGTGTTGTAGAACTGGGAAAAACGCACGCCACTGGCCGCCAGCCGGTCAATGTGAGGGGTCGCAATCTCGCTGCCATAGCAACCGATGTCTGAGAACCCCATGTCGTCGGCCACGATCAGGAGTACGTTGGGTTTTCTTTGCATGGTTCTTGGGTTGAGTGATCGCCTGATGCCCAGGATCAGTTGAACGTGATCTTTGCGTTCTTGACGAGTTGACCGATCTGGTCGTAGGACTTTTGCAGCGCTTGGCCGTATTCCGTCGGTGTCGATGCCAGTGGGGAGAATCCAGCGTTTTCCAGCTGCTGGCGGATGTCGGGCTGCTCCAGGAGTCGTTTGACTTCGGCGTTGATCCGGTTCACAGCCGCTGCTGGCGAGCCAGCCGGCATCAGCAGGCCCCAGTAGTTGCCAAACGAAAAACCCGGCACGCCAGATTCTGCGATCGTCGGCACGTTCGGCAGCACCGACATGCGTTCAGCGGTCACGGCCAGCGCTTTGAGCTTGCCAGCCTTGACCTGCGACAGCGCAGTGCCGTCGATCAACAAGTCGATGTGCCCACCGAGCAAGTCATTGAGCGCTGGCGCACCACCGCGGTAAGGCACGTGGAGGATATCGACACCCGACGCCGCCTGCAGGGCTTCCAGGCACAGGTGACCCATGGTGCCATTGCCTGCGGTGCCGCACTTGTATTTTCCGGGGTTGGCTTTGGCCAGCGCCAGGAACTCCTGGAACGACTTGGCCGCAAAGGACGGCAGAGCGGTAACGACGATAGACACTTTGGCCAAAGTCGACACCGGGGCAAAGTCTTTCGCGGGATCGTAGGGCACGTTGGGCTGCGCGTATCGGCTGACAACCAGGTCGCTCAGGTTGCCCAGCCCGACCGTGTGGCCATCGGCGGGTGCGCGTGCCGTGGCCGTCATGCCGATCACGCCACCGGCACCTGCCCGGTTGTCTACCACCACAGGCTGGCCAAGTGCCTTGGCCAACGGAACAGAAAAAATACGGGCCAGGATGTCCGTGTTACCACCGGGCGGGTTGGGAACAATCAGCGTGATGGCCTTGGACGGATAGCTGGCCTGCGCGCGCAGGGCGCCAGGCAGAACCGAAGCGGCCATGCCAGCGGATGCCGCGCCGAGCAAGGTGCGGCGCTTGAAGGTGACTTCCGTGAAGCCGTCGCCCGAAAGCAGCGATCGAAAAGTAGCAGATCTCAAGGGTGTCTCCGTTTTTGATGTGATGAAACCGGGCTTGATGGCCGCAGCGTTTCATGAGTTGAGGATTTTGCCTGCGTGCAGTATGACCCTGGCGAGTATGAGGCCCATGCTAAAGCTGGCTGTCCTTTGGCATCCGCTGGGAAAGCGTGAGCAAGACCTGCTTCACATGACGGCGCGCTGCGGCAACTGCTTTTATGCCTTGGTATGAAACGGATTGAAGTTGGTGTTGCGGTCGTAGTAGTCTTCGTTTTCTTTGCGCTTTAAAAAGTTGACGATTTTGTAGGTGGCCGGGGTCATCAGCACTTCCCAAGCGGTTTTTAACGCGTACTGGGCCAGCGCCACCTTGATCAGGTCGTCAAGCTGCCAGATGCCGTAAAACGCAATAAAGTAAAACAGCGACGAGTCCACCGCCTCGCCCACCAGGGTTGAGCCGATGGTGCGGCTCCACAGCCATTTGCCCTGGGTCATGATTTTCATTTTGGCCATCACGTAGCTGTTGGCAAAGCTGCCCATCCAGAACGCGATCATCGAGCCTGCGGCAATGCGCCAGGCGTTGCCAAAAACGGTCTCCAGCGCGGGCTGGTAGGTCTTCATGTAGCCACTGGGCCCAGGCGGCAGACTAACCACCACCCACGCCATGAAGGACGCAAACGCCAGCGCAGCAAAGCCCGCCCACACCACCCGCCGGTCGCGGCCATAGCCGTAAACCTCGGTCAGGATGTCGCCAAAAATATAGCTGATCGGGAAAAACAAAATGCCGGCACTGAACGGGATCGGCCCGAGCAGCGGCACATCGATCACCGCCTGCTTGGCCGCGCCAATGAAGTTGGAGCAAATCAGCACACACACAAATGCCACCATGATCAGGTCGTAGTAGGCGTAGCTGCGCTGGGGGCGGGTCTGGTCAGTTGAGGCGGGCATCTGGGTTGTCATGACTGGATGATTTGACAAAAAAGTAGGGGGTACCTGACTCTATCCGATGAGCTCGCACCCATGAAGAAAAAGCCGGAAGATCAACCATTCTTGATGCATCTCCCAGCATTCACCATGGCCAGCAACACGCCCAGCTTCCTGAGCTGGCTGAACCAGAACGGCGTGTCATTGTCACGACCAAGCGTCAACTGACAGGCACCGGTCGTACCGATCTGGCTCATTCATTACACTCATCGTCAGTTTGACTCATGCGCCCGAAAGATCGATCATCAAGCTCTGCCATCCTCTTTGTCATCACCGGAATCCATCCTTATGACACGACCGTGTCTTCCTCCTGAGCCCCACACGCGCAAACCCGCCTACCAGCCGCCACCAAAGTCATGCGATTCGCATGTGCATGTATTCGGCGACTTCTCTCAATTCCCACTCTCGCCAACGCGCTCGTTCACGCCACCGGAGGCACCGGTCGCCAACCTGCGCAAGATGCTGGATGTCATCGGCATTGAACGTGCGGTCATCGTCCACTCGAGCGCCTACGGGCTGGACACCCGCGTGACGGAGGCGGCAGTGCTTTCCGACACCGAACGCTTGCGGGGTGTTGCCGTCACGGGTCCGGATACGCCCCATTCGGACCTGGAGCGGCTGAACGCGGCAGGCTTTTGCGGAACGCGGCTGAGTACGGTGGTCAAGGGAACGCTGAGCTTCGATGCGCTCGAGGCCATCGCTGCCAACGTGCGGCCCTTTGACTGGCACATTGCCGTCCACATCAATAAATCTGAAGAGCTGGTTGCACTGGCACCACGCCTGCTGGCAACAGGAAACTGTTTTGTCATCGATCACATCGCCAGGGTGAGGGCCGACGAAGGCATTCACTCCCCTGGCTACAAAGTGCTGCTCGATTTGCTGGCGAGCGGGCGATGCTGGGTCAAGGTGTCGGCCCTGCACCGGACATCTTCCGGCGGCGCGCCGTGGAACGACATGCGGCCGCTGGTCGAAGGTGTACTCGAGGCGCGACCGGACCGTGTGGTCTGGGGTACAGACTGGCCGCATGTCAATCAATACGACAGCATGCAGAACGACGGCGACCTTTTGGACGCCTTCGCCCATTGGGTAAGTGACGAGCATCTTCGCGAACAGGTTCTGGTACACAACCCGGCGGTGCTTTACCGGTTTAACCAGAAAGAAAAAGACACATGAAAAAAATATTCAGACGAATGGCTGTTTTGGTGAGCACGCTGCTCATGCTTTCGCCCGCTTTTGCACAAGGCTACCCCACCAAGCCCATCACGCTCGTGGTCGGGTTTGGCCCGGGAGGCAATGCAGACATCGTTGCGCGCATCGTGGCACAGAAAATGACGGACACCCTGGGCCAGCCCATCGTCGTGGAAAACCGTGGTGGCGCCGGGGGATTGCTGGCCAATGATTCTGTCGCCAAAGCGCCGCCAGACGGTTATCGCCTCAGTTTGATCAGCGGTGCCTTTACCGCGCAGGCCGCTGCGTTGCCCAAATTGCCGTTCGATCCGCAAAAGGACTTCACCTGGGTGAGCACCCTGATCTCGTACCCGCTGGTTGTCGTCGTGCCCGCCGAATCGCCGCACAAAACGCTTGATGACCTGATCAAGTTTGCGCAGACGAATCCGAAAAAACTCAACTACCCGTCGCCCGGAAATGGATCGCTGTTTCATCTGGCGACCGAGGTCTTCAGTGCGGCGGCCGGTATTGAAATGACCCACGTCCCCTTTCGCGGTGGCGCCCAGCAACTGACCGAGCTGCTTGGCGGGCGGCTTGATGTCATGTTCGATACTTTGGCGGTGGTTCAACCGCAGCTCAAGGCGGGCAAGCTCCGGGCTCTGGCCGTCACCTCGACCAAACGCATGCCGCAGTTGCCAGGCGTCCCGGCGGTTGCAGAAAAAATTCCAGGCTATGAGGCCTCATCCTTTTTGGGAATTGCAGGACCTGCGGCCATGCCGGAAACCATCGTCCAGCTATTGAACAAGACAACTGCTTCGGTGCTGGCAAACCCGGAGCTCAAGCAACGCTTTGCGGAACTGGGAGGTGATGCCTGGGCAGGCACCCCTGCCGAGATGGGCAACTACATCATGACCAGCACGCTCAAATGGAAGACGATTGTGCGGGCTAAAGATATCAAGGCAGATTGAGAGGCTCATGTGACAGGTATAAGGCGCGTGGTGACAGGCCACGATACAAATGGCAAGGCGGTCGTACTGTCGGATGGCAAAGCGCCATTTCTGAGAGAGTCACCCGGGCGGCCCGGGTTTTGGTCGACCGACTTGTGGCGGACCTCCGCGACGCCGGCCCCCATCGCACCGGACGAGCCCGAACCCACGCTCGGTCCACGCCGGCAGCTTCCGACGGCGTACGGGACAGTCGTTCGCATCAACCACATACCGCCAGAGGCCGGTACGCTTGACCAGGCCGCTGCGCGCAAAGAGTTTGCGGCCCTGGGGAACGAAGCGGCGTCGACATTTCAGGAAAACGGCCGCCATCCCATGATGCACCGCACAGAAACTGTCGATTACGCCATTGTTATCTCGGGTGAAATTTATTTGGTGCTCGATGACTCTGAGGTGCTCCTGCGCACTGGCGACATGGTGGTGCAGCGTGGCACCAATCACGCCTGGAGCAATCGCTCGACGACAGGATGCGTGATCGCCTTCATACTGATCGATGGCGCGTTCGATAGCCAACTGCAGGGCTTGCTGACCTGATTGAAAAGCGATGATCCTCAAGCCGGTCAATATCTGATGTCCGCCACCCGTGAAAAACAACACGGTTTCTAAGAATTTATCAGGCCGCCCAAAAAAGGCAGACCAGCGCTCTTTTGGTAATTGCTTTGATAAATCAGAAATGCCAAAAGTTAAAAATCTCGTGGCGCTCGACGACTGACCAAAAATTTTGGCGGGTCAGAACACACCGCATCACAAACCGCCTAAGATTTTGACGGGCAAGCAAATCAAGCACTTGGGGTTCAGATCATCGTTCTAAATATCGGGAAAGCCAGTTCGACAAAACGTGAAAGGACCCGAGTTGGACTTGGCCTCAATCAAGTACCGGCGGCATAAACCCTTGGACGATAACGATCTGAAACTTCGCCACCCCAGCTCGCAGAGCAATGGCCTCCTGGTAGCCTGGTGAGTTAAAGCAGTCCTGCGCCACCTTGTAACTTGGGAACTCGATGAGATAGGGCCGACCTGACACCGCCCCCTCAACCACCACCGCTACATCACCCCTGGCGAGCACGCGGCCACCAAAGGAGGCGATCAGCGGACCCGCCACCGAAGTGTATTGACCAAACAGCGAAGGTTCGTTGATTTCGGCCAGAACGATCCAGTACGCTTTGACGGCATTGATTTGCGAAGTGCTGGAATTTGATGGTGTCATGTTGTATTTTCTTGGATGGTCTTACTGATCATGTGAGCGGCTGCCTCAAGTTGTGAAAGTCAAGTCAGGTTTCAAAGCCACAGCGTTACCAACTCGTCACGGCCTCAGGGTTTGAGCTTGCGTGCCAACCAAGGCATCACCACTTCATTGAGGATGCGCCCGTCGGACCAGTCCTTACCGCGACCGATATGACCGCCCTCAGGATTGACCCAAGCTTCCTTTGGAGCGCCCTGCTTCAGCAGGATATAAAGGTCCTCAATGGGCACCTGCGTGTCTTTCTCACCATTGATCAGCAACATTGGTGCAGACGGTTTGCTGAGAATTCCCGTGTCCTTCAACGACATCTTGGGTCCGTATGCCAAGAAATCTTCTAGGGTGTCTACACCGTAGACTGCCGCGCGAGCTGGGAACAGGTCAAACAGGTACTCTCTGGTTCCCAGCGCTTTGAGTTGCCATTCGCGTTGAAAGTAGGCGTGAACGGGACCACCCCAGTTGACCACCGCTTTCAGTCGTACTGGTTCCGCGTATGCAATTCGCGCTGACCAATGGCCGCCCCAAGACCCCCCCTGAAATCCGATTCGGTCTGGATCGATGTCTTTGCGGCTTTGCATAGCGTCAATAACTTTGGAAAAAATACGCTCAACACCAGGCTCGATTTTGACGGGAGATTCGCCTGTGCCTGGCATGTCTAATGCAAGGTAAGCCATCTGGGATTTAAGGTATGAGGCACCGTACTGATCGACGACAAATTCCTTATAGCTGTCTAGGCCACCAATGGTGATGACCAAGGGCGGTTTGGAAACACCCACGGGTCGTTGTAAGTAGCCAATGATTTCCTTGCCCTCGAAAGGAATGCGCACCACTTCTATGACTGGGCTTGCCAGTTTGGCATAGGCTTGAAATGCTGTTGTCGCCAACGCATGCGCACGTTTTTTTTCTGACGTATTCTGGGTAGGCCATGCCCCAAATCCATAGTAGCGCCAGGCGGACATATACGCCTCTCGAGCCAATGCCGGTGATGAGGTCGAGAGTGCCTGTGCCTGCTTCATATGATGATCACCGCTCTGGATCCAAGAGCGTGCCCATTCATCGCGGTCTAGTGACTGGATCCGGCTCAAAATTTCGGAAACTTCTTTGCTGTCAAAGCCGGTCATTGGATAACGCTGCGAATCGGCCCGTTCCTGAACGGCTTGTTTAAGTTCTGGCCATGTGCGCGCTGGTGCGATTTGGGCTATTACGGCATTGGAAACGGCAAGAAGCAGGGCAAATAGTGTGTGTCGCAAAGTGGATTTTTTCATGGCTGGGCTCCTTCGAGTGAGGGTGTTCTTTAAATGAATTGGTTTGTTGCTGCCCCGTTAGGCCTCCCATTGCGCTTTCATCTCGGCAGCAAAGTCTGCATATGAACGTGGCCTCCGGCCCAAGAGTTTAGTCATCTTGTCCAAATCTGCAGAAGTTGCAGCCATGCCGTCCGAGCAAAAGCGATCTAGCATCAGTCGCATGTCCATCGCCATCCAACTTGGGGCGTGTTGGGCCAACCTCGCCTCGAATGACGCCGTATCACTCCCCGTGTAGGTCACTTGCTTATTGAGCGTTGCTGACCAAATCTTGGCAATACTGGGTCCGGTGAGTGCATCTGGACCTGTTAGGTTGATGATCTCGTTAGGCAATGCTTGAGATGAACGTTCACGTTTCAACACAGCCTGCGCTGCAATTTCGCCAATGTCCCGCACATCAACCATAGAAACACCCTTATCGCCAATCGGAAAGGGATACAGGCCAGGACCCATCAACGCATCCTTGAAATACGCAGCATCGTTTTGCATGAAGCAGTTGGGGCGCAGGATGGTGGCAGGTATTCCCGCTTGCGCAATCATCCGTTCGACAGCGTACTTGGATGTGAAGTGCGGAACGTCGGTGAACGGCTCAGCATTGAAAACTGAAAAATAGACAAGGCGCTCGATGCCGGCGTCGCGCGCCAGGTTGAGCGTGAGTACCGCCTCGGTCAGTTCTTGGGTTGATACGGCATTGAGCAAGAACAGCGTGCTCACTCCTTGAAGGGCTTTACGCATGGACTCCACGTCCAGCATGTCACCTTTCACGGCGGTAACTCCGCTCGGAAATTTAGCCTTGCTCGGGTCACGCGTCAAGGCGTTCACAGCCACATGCTGACTCGCAAGTTGTTGCACCAGTGACGAACCAATGGTTCCGGTCGCGCCTGTGATGAGTATGGTCATGTCGTTTTCCTTTTCGATATTCAGCGCAGGAGAAACCTGGTCGCTGAAAGAATGATAGAGTGACAAAATCACAACGACCCACCTGAAATTAAGACAATCCGTCCCAAATATGGAACCGTATGAATCTTGATGATTTGTCTGACTTTTTACTGGTTGCTTCGCATAAAGGGTTCGCCCAAGCAAGCCGTAAAAGCGGACGACCAAAGGCAAGCCTGTCTCGCAAGGTGATGGCTTTGGAGTCAGCCTTGGGGGTCAGGCTGTTTGAGCGTGGCGCAAAGACGATTAAGTTGACAGCGGAAGGCGCTTCGCTGTTTGAACGAACCAGCGGTCCTTTTAGAGAGATTGCTGAAGCGGGAGAAGTGTTGCGGGATGGACAGACTCAGCCACACGGTCTGCTGAGAATAAGTGCTCCAACTTTATTGGGCCAGTTGTTGATGGGTCGCATTGCAGCGCAATTCACAATGACCTACCCGGAGGTCAGACTGTCGATCAACCTTGAAGATCGTCAGGTGGATCTGGTGAGCGAAGGCTATGACCTCGTCATTCGGGTCAATCCAGAACCAAGCTCTGAACTCGTTGGTCGCTGCTTTTTAAAAGATCAGGTTCACATCGTCTCAACGCCTGAGCTAAAAAAACGATATGTCCGTGCCGGCCAAAAATTGCAAAGTCTTCTGCCCGTCATTGTTCGTGAATCTCAGAGAAGTTCTGGTAGCTGGCGAATTTTAGGACCGACCGCCAAGGAGATCCCGACGCAAACGGTCTTGCAACTTCCTCTTTTAGTCATGATTCGTGATGCCGCACTGACGGGGCTTGGTGCTGCAAAACTTCCGAATCTTGTTGTCGCCGATGACTTGAAGGCCGGTCGACTCGTTTCATGGGGCGCTGCGAGCGATCAACCTTCAGAATTGTGGGTGCTTCATACGTCAAGGCGCTTACCTAGCGCGAAGGTCAAGGCCTTCATCAATTTTCTAGAAACTGAGTTTGATAAAGCTACTTCTTGGTCGATTAAAAAAGCGTAAACAATTGCCAGCAAAAACGAACTGGCACAACAGGTAGCCGCCTTGGGTTTCAGGGTTGCATTTCTTCCAACGCGGTTATCTGTTCGCGATGTGGGACAACGCCGCCCGTGTTTGGTTACGCCAGTCGAGAGCAGTTTCGATCTGAAATTGATCGCCAAGCAATTGCAGATTGCTGGCTATGTCGGCCCAAAGATGGAGCAGACCTTATGAACATTCAGAAGTACGACCCCGCAACCATCTGGCCGGATATTCTCGAACGAATCGCTAATGGCGAATCACTCGCATCAGCCCTTCGTAAACCTGGCATGCCATCCTATGCGCTAGCAAAGTTTCATCTTCGTACTGGAGTTGACCCGATTTGACGGACACCTTATCGTTAAGTCAAGAAGGAGTCCAGATGAGTTACAACCGCAACCCCAAGCCGCCCTATTCACCGCAGTTTCGCCAGCAAATGGTCGAACTGGTTGCCGCAGGGCGAAGACCCAGCGAGCTGGCCAAAGAATTTGGCTGTCATGAAACCAGCATCCTTAGCTGGGTCCGGCGTGCCGCCGCATCGGTGGAGTCCAGTGCCAGCATTGCCCCCGGCCTGCATGCCAACGAGAGAGCCGAATTGATCGCCTTGCGCCGGGAGAACCGCCAAATCAAGCTAGAGCGCGACATACTTGCAAAGGCTACGGCCTGGTTTGCAGGCAGAAGCGATCAGATGTCCACGCCATCTACACGCTGATAGCAGCCAACCAGGCCGAACTACCGGTAGCTAGCATGTGCGATTGCCTGCAAATCTCTAAAAGCGGCTTTTACGATTGGCATGGTCGTGTGCCAAGCAAACGTGCTGCCGCCAACGTCACGTTGCTTGCGCAAATTGAAGCGGCTCACCTCAAGAGTGACGCCACCTACGGCATGCCGCGCATCCGCGCGGAGTTGGCCGATCAGGGCGTTGTGGCCAGCCGCAAACGTATCGCTACAGTCATGCGGCTATCACACATCCGCGGGGTCAGCCGCAGGCGCAGCTACGTGGTCACCACGACCAGAGACAAGCGCCAAAGGCCGGCACCAGATTTGGTCAAACGCCAGTTTGTGGCCACAGACATCAACCAGCTTTGGGTGGCCGACATGACCTACGTGCCGACCTGGGCGGGTTTCCTGTATCTGGCGGTGGTCACAGACGTGTACAGCCGCAAAGTGGTGGGCTGGGCGTTTGGAGTGAACATGACGGCTGATTTGGTGATTGCTGCATTGAACATGGCTTTGCTCACGCGCAAGCCCGAATCGGTGATTCACCACTCAGACCAAGGCAGCCAGTACACCAGTGTGGCGTTTGGCAAACGCTGCAAAGAAATGGGTGTCAGGCCCAGCATGGGAACAGTCGGCGACGCCTATGACAACGCCATGGCAGAAAGCTTCTTTGCGACGCTGGAATGCGAACTCATTGACCGACGCTCATGGAAGACACACACCGAGGCACGCTTGGCGATCTTTACCTGGATTGAAGCCTGGTACAACCCGCACAGGCGTCACTCAAGTCTTGGTCAGATCTCACCGATTAACTTTGAAAGGCTGAATTCAATTGCTTGCTGACTGCTTGGATGATCTGAAGGCCACATCGCATCTTCGTAAGAATGCTGCACTTATTGTCGGGATGATCGCAGTAGGGTGGTGGCTTATAGGTTTTTACGGCGTATTAGGTGCGCTGGTCTTTAGCTTGATAGCCTTACGAATGTCCATAAGAGATGGAAATAGTGAAATTGCCGCTGTAGAAAGTGATTTGAACAAGGCAAAGCATTATTCCGAAGATCGAGAACTATGGCCCCAATCGTTCGAACGTGGAGAGATGCTAAGCGGTGACCGCTTCACGGAGGCAGATAGCCTTTCTGCATGGAGAACTCATATCCAGCAGCAATGAGGGTGATTGAAAGCAATTTTTCGAAAAAATTCAAAAGTTTTGCGGCCCCATCCGGCTACGAATGCAACTCGCTCGGCCCTCACCCCCCTTCAACACTGGGCGATTTTTCTAAAAGTCATGTCTGCCAGGATCTTCTATCTGCGAAATGCTGATGACCGGGAGAAGCAGAGGGACGTCTCCAACCAGCGTGCCCGAGACGGCATCGCAAGATCTCGATTGATAGTCAATTTGATAGTTGAAACGAAAGACGCGCCCGAAGGCGCGTCTTTGTTAGGTCACTGGCGGAAACGGAGGGATTCGAACCCTCGATGAGGCTCTACACCCCATACTCCCTTAGCAGGGGAGCACCTTCGGCCACTCGGTCACGTTTCCAGCTGTTGCGATTATCTCACAACAAATCTGCGCAATGCACTTCGTAGCAATCAGGCCGTGGCCTGGTCGAGATCAAAGGCCTTGTGCAGTGCGCGCACGGCCAGCTCCATGTACTTTTCGTCAATCACGACAGAGGTTTTGATCTCGCTGGTAGAGATCATCTGGATGTTGATGCGCTCGTCTGCCAGGCAGCGGAACATTTTGCTGGCAATGCCAACGTGGCTGCGCATGCCAATCCCGACGATGCTGACCTTGCAGATCTTGGCATCGCCAACCACCTCTGTGGCATTGAGCGCGGGCAACACCTTGGCCTTGAGCAAGTCCATCGCCTTGGCGTAGTCGTTGCGGTGCACGGTGAAGCTGAAGTCGGTTTTACCTTCTTTGCTGATGTTTTGGATGATCACATCGACTTCAATATTGGCGTCGGCGATGGCGCCAAGTATTTGGTAAGCAATGCCTGGTGTGTCGGGCACGCCGAGCACGGAGATTTTGGCTTCGTCGCGGTTAAATGCGATGCCCGATACGATGGCTTGTTCCATTTTTTCGTCTTCCTCAAAACTGATCAGCGTGCCAGACTTGGCCTCTTCATGGATATCGATATCCCAGTCGGTGAAACTGGACAGCACCCGCAAAGGTACCTTGTATTTGCCGGCAAATTCAACCGAACGGATTTGCAGAACCTTCGAGCCCATCGACGCCATTTCCAGCATCTCTTCAAAGCTCACGGTGGCCAGGCGGCGCGCTTCGGGCACCACGCGTGGGTCGGTGGTGTACACGCCGTCGACGTCGGTGTAGATCAGGCACTCATGGGCTTTCAAGGCGGCAGCAACGGCCACGGCCGATGTGTCAGAACCGCCGCGTCCCAGCGTGGTGACGTTGCCGCCATCGTCCACCCCCTGAAAGCCAGTGATGATGACAACCTTGCCTGCATTCAAATCAGCGCGCACTTTCTTGTCGTCAATCGACTCGATGCGCGCCTTGGTGTAGGCTGAATTGGTCTTGATGGCGACTTGCCACCCCGCGTAGCTGACTGCGTCCATGCCTTCGGCCTGCAACGCAATCGCCAGCAAGGCGCTTGATGCCTGCTCACCCGTGGCAGCTAGGGCATCGAGTTCGCGGCCGTAGGCGTCGCCTGGTTTGGCGGGCGCCAGTTCCTTGGCCAGCCCCAGCAGGCGATTGGTCTCGCCCGACATGGCACTTGGCACCACCACCATCTGGTGACCGGCGCGTGCCCACTTGGCCACGCGCTTGGCGACATTGCGGATGCGTTCGGTGGAACCCATCGACGTGCCGCCGTATTTATGAACGATTAAAGCCATTTTTTGTTGAATGAAAAGACCTTGCCAGTGGTTGGCAAAGCCTTAAATTATAGCCAGCAGCAAGAGGCTCATTAGGGTAAGTACGCAAGTACATCGCCGCGTCGTTCTACATGGCCGCTGGCGACTTTGATGTGCAGTTGCTTGCCCCTGTCGGTGCAGTTGGCAATCTGGCTTTGTAGTTCTGCCAGCTGGGCGGTGCTGGGGCTGGCCTGATGACTGCTTTTCAGCCAATGACGCAGCAGGTTGCCCTGACGTGCCGGGCTCAAACCTTGCAAAGCTGCGATGCGCGGCGGGTTGCCTGTAAGGGACATGTCTTCGATGGCAACTTGTACCAAGATGGATTGCGCCTCGGCAGCATGCGCCGCTGAGCGGGCAAAGGTTTGCCTGAACTGAGGAAAGGCCTTGTCGAGCGCGGGTATCAGCGCGTGACGGATCCGGTTGCGGGTAAATTGCGTGTCCACATTGGTCGGATCTTCGACCCAACCCTGGCCTGGGTTGGCGTCGCCCGGGTGCCGCGCGGACAAGCCCTGATCGGCAAGCCAGGCGCGGATATCGCTTGATGTCATGCCCAACAGCGGCCTGGTAAATTCAATCCCGTCGCGCAACCAGCTGAGCGGCATCGCAGACAAGCCTGGCAACCCTGCACCCCGACTGAGAGCCAACAGCAGTGTTTCGATCTGGTCGTCGGCATGCTGGGCAATTGCTACTTTTTTAATAGCTGCTCGCCTATCATTTTGCTGGTCTGGGGCTTCATTAAGCTCTCTGACCTTGTCTGAAAGTGCCGCATAGCGCGCCTTGCGCGCCGCGTCTTCCGGACTTTGACCGCTGACCGGTGTGGCGTTCACATGCACCACATGCAGCGGCACACCGAGCGCCGCGCAAAAGGCCGCGCAATGCGCCACAAAGTCATCAGCCGCTGCCTGCAGTCCATGGTGAATGTGAATCGCCTGCACCTGACCTGGGCACTGGCGGTTCAGCATCAACAGCAAAGCAGTAGAGTCTGCGCCGCCGCTATAAGCAACCGCTACGGGTGTGTGGCTGGCGATATCCA
>CANFOS010000020.1 GCA_947448735.1 Comamonadaceae bacterium
CTTGCGCGCGGCCTGTTCGCTGCTGGAGGTGGCTTGGTCCAGCCCCGAGAAGTAAGCACTGCTGCCGCGCACAAGGCGCACCGGTTGCAAGGCCAGCCACTGCACCGGGTACAGCGCGGTGCTGAGGGCCGAGCGAACCGGCTGCGTGATGCGAAAACGCACATCAGCCACCATCAGGAACAGCGACAACGCACTGAAAAACAGCAGTTTCGAAAGGGCCGACGGCCCTTGCTTGAAAAAAGGCGGTGGCGAGCGGTCAAGGGTTCCTAATGGCATGTCTTGCTACCGCAGCGCTGATAGGGGACGGATGCTCTGGACGGCTTATTCCGATGTGAAGATCGAGCCCAGACGATCCATGCGCTCCAGCGCCATACCGCAGCCGCGCACCACACAGGTCAGCGGCTCTTCGGCGACCAGCACAGGCAGGCCGGTTTCTTCTGCCAGCAACCTGTCCAAGTCACGCAGCAAAGCACCGCCACCGGTCAGCATCATGCCTCGGTCAGCAATGTCTGCACCGAGTTCTGGCGGGGTTTGCTCCAGCGCGTTTTTGACGGCACTGACGATGTTGTTCAGCGGGTCCGTCAGCGCTTCCAGAATTTCGTTGCTGGAAATGGTGAAGCTGCGCGGCACACCTTCTGACAGGTTGCGGCCTTTGACTTCCATCTCTTTGACTTCAGAGCCGGGAAAAGCCGAGCCGATGTTTTTCTTGATGGCCTCAGCCGTTGGCTCGCCAATCAACATGCCGTAATTGCGGCGGATGTAGTTAATGATGGCCTCGTCAAAGCGGTCGCCACCCACACGGACGCTGCCCTTGTAGACCATGCCGCCCAGCGAGATCACGCCGACTTCGGTCGTGCCGCCACCAATGTCAACCACCATCGAGCCACTGGCCTCGCTGACCGGCAGGCCCGCGCCAATGGCGGCGGCCATGGGCTCTTCGATCAGGTACACGTCGCGTGCGCCAGCGCCCAGCGCGCTTTCACGAATGGCACGGCGCTCCACCTGGGTGGAGCCGCAGGGCACGCAAATGATGATGCGTGGGCTGGGCTTAAAAAAGCTGCGCGGGTGCACCATTTTGATGAACTGCTTGAGCATTTGCTCAGTCACCGTGAAGTCGGCAATCACGCCGTCCTTCATCGGCCGAATCGCCTCAATGTTGCCGGGCACCTTGCCCAGCATGGCCTTGGCTTCGTGGCCCACGGCCTGAATGGTTTTGCGCCCCTGAGGGCCGCCCTCGTGGCGGATGGCCACGACGGATGGCTCGTCAAGCACAATGCCGCGATCGCGTACATAAATCAGGGTGTTGGCGGTGCCAAGGTCAATGGCTAGGTCGGTGGAAACGTACCGACGGAAAGCTTCAAACATGGTCAAAAGTCCGGTTAGGGCCTGCACACTTTGATGCAAGTGCAAGCGCCTTTTTATGAATTGCGTGTGCGATACCCAAGCCAGACATGCCTGAACCCGTTTTAAGCGCTTGAAAACACCTAAAGGGTGCTACCAGACTTGATTTCACACCAAAGGCAGGATAATAACGCATCCCCCCTAGGGTAGTCCCGCATTTGCGGGTAAATTTGCTTTACACAAAGCCTGATTTCTCCCCTGTTTTTCGACCCGTTTTTATCCCACCCATCTCATGGCACTGACAACCCAAGACATCGCAAGAGTCGCCAATCTGGCGCGACTGGAGCTGCGGCCAGACGAAACCGAGCGCGTTCTCGGCCAGCTCAATGGTTTTTTCACACTGGTCGCGCAGATGGCGGCGGTCAACACCGACGGCGTAGAGCCACTGGCGCACCCAGCCGCCATTTTGGGCGAAGTGGCCCTGCGCCTCAGGGACGACACACCCAATGAGCCCAACCTGCGCGACATCAGCCAGCGCAGCGCCCCGGCAGTAGAGCGCGGCCTGTTTCTTGTGCCCAAAGTGATTGAATAGGCCCATGAAATGAGCACGAACCTTGATTTGCATGATTTGAGTGTCTTTGACCTGGCGGCCAAACTGGCCGCTGGCCACGTCAGCAGCGTCGAAGTGACGCAGCATTTTTTGAACCGCGTGAAAAGCGAACAGCTGGGCGCGTTTTTGGCGGTTGACGCCGATGTGTCGCTGGCCCAGGCCAAGGCAGCTGATCTGCGGCTGGCTGCGGGCGAACGCACGCCGCTGCTGGGCGTGCCGCTGGCGCACAAAGATGTGTTTGTCACACGTGACTTTGCGACGACAGCAGGCTCCAACATGCTGGCCAACTACCGCAGCCCGTTTGATGCCACCGTGGTCAGCAAGCTGGCCCAGGCGGGCATGGTGTCCTTGGGCAAGCTCAATTGCGACGAGTTCGCCATGGGCTCGGGCAATGAGAACAGCGCCTACTTTCCCGCCAAAAATCCGTGGGATACCAGCCGCATACCAGGTGGTTCATCGGGCGGCTCGGCCGCTGCTGTGGCAGCGCGCCTGATTCCAGCAGCCACCGGCACCGACACCGGCGGCTCAATTCGCCAGCCCGCATCGCTCAGCGGCATCACCGGCATCAAACCCACCTATGGCCGCTGCTCGCGCTACGGCATGGTGGCCTTTGCCAGCAGTCTGGACCAGGCCGGGCCGATGGCGCGCAGCGCACTTGACTGCGCCCTGCTGCTGTCCGCCATGGCCGGGCCAGACCTGGATCGCGACTCCACATCGCTGGACATGCCAGCGGTTGATTACGCTACTGATTTAATAGCTTCTCACCCAAACAAACAGGGCGATTCAGCACCAAAACACCCTCTAAAAGGCCTCAAAATCGGTTTGCCAAAGCAGTTTTTTCGTGCCGGATGCGCGCCCGACGTGCTGCGTGCCGTTCGCAGCGCGCTGGCGGAGTACGAAAAGCTGGGCGCCACGCTGATTGAGGTTGATTTGCCGCTCACCGAGCTGTCGATTCCGGTCTACTACGTCATCGCACCGGCCGAAGCCAGCAGCAACCTGAGCCGTTTTGACGGCGTGCGTTACGGGCACCGGGCTGCCAACTACACCGACCTGACCGACATGTACAAAAAGTCGCGCTCTGAAGGCTTTGGCGATGAAGCCACCCGCCGCATCATGATTGGCGCCTATGTGCTGTCGCACGGCTACTACGACGCCTACTACCTGAAAGCGCAAAAAATCCGCCGCCTGATCGCGCAAGACTTTCAAACCGCTTTTACCCATTGCGACATCATTGCCGGGCCGGTGTCACCCACCGTGGCCTGGAAGATCGGCGACAAAAAAGCCGACCCGGTGGCCAACTACCTGGCCGACATTTACACCCTGTCGTCCAGTCTTGCAGGCTTGCCTGGCATGAGCGTGCCGGCAGGCTTTGGCGAGGGCGGCATGCCAGTGGGCTTGCAGTTGATTGGCAATTACTTCAAAGAGGCGCAGTTGCTGGGCGCTGCGCACCAGTTTCAGATGGCCACCGATTGGCATCTGCGTCAGCCGGAAGGGTCGGTATGAGCACCACAACATCAGGGCTGGTTCAAGGCTACGAAGTCGTCATCGGCTTTGAAACCCATACCCAGCTGACCACGCAGTCCAAGCTGTTCAGCCGCGCCTCCACATCCTTTGGCGCGGAGCCGAACACCAACGCATCGGCGGTTGACTTTGCGCTGCCCGGCGCGCTGCCGGTGATGAACAAGGGCGCGGTGCAGCGGGCGATTGAGTTTGGTTTGGCCGTCAATGGCCACATCGCCGAAAGCAGTGTGTTTGCGCGCAAAAACTATTTTTACCCTGACCTGCCCAAGGGCTACCAGATCAGCCAATTTGAAATTCCGGTGGTCCAAGGTGGGGCGGTTGAGTTCTTTTTGGACGGCGAGAAGAAAACTGTTCGTTTGGTTCGCGCGCACCTGGAAGAAGATGCGGGCAAGTCGCTGCATGAAGACTTTGCTGATATGACCGGCATCGATCTGAACCGCGCGGGCACGCCGCTGCTGGAGATCGTGACCGAGCCGGACATGCGGTCAACGGCCGAGGCTGTCGCCTACGCCAGAGAACTGCACAAGATCGTGACCTGGATTGGCATTTGCGACGGCAACATGCAAGAAGGCAGCTTCAGGTGCGACGCCAACGTGTCGGTGCGCAAACCGGGTGACCCGCTGGGCACACGGCGCGAGATCAAAAACCTGAACAGTTTCAAGTTCATGCAGCAGGCGATGGACTTTGAAGTGCGCTGGCAGATTGAACAGCTTGAAGATGGCCACGCCATACAGCAGGCCACCGTGCTGTTTGACCCGGACACGGGCGAAACGCGGGCCATGCGCAGCAAGGAAGATGCGGCGGATTACCGTTACTTTCCAGACCCGGATTTGCCGCCGCTGATGATTGGGCGGGATTGGGTCGAGAAGACGCGGGCCGAAATGTCTGAGTTGCCGCGTGTGATGGCTGCGCGTTTTGTGGCCGACTATGGTTTGTCTGAATATGACGCGGGACAGCTTACACAAAGCAAAGCGACTGCCGCCTATTTTGAAAGTGTCGCCGAAGCTAGCAAACAGCCAAAACTCTCAAGCAACTGGGTCATGGGGGAACTGTCGCGGCGCCTGAACGAAAGCGACAAGGGCTTCGAGCAAGTGCCGGTGAGCCCAGCTCGGTTGGCTGCATTGATTCGTCGTATTCATGACAGCACTATTTCAAATAGCGCGGCCAAAGAAGTTTTTGATGCACTTTGGAATGCAACTGGTGCACAGATTGATGATTCGGGCGCATCTTCAGTCGTTGATGACATCATCGAAGCCAAAGGCCTCAAACAAATCAGTGACGCCGGCGAGCTCGAAAAAATCATCGACGACGTTCTGGCCGCCAACGCCAAAAACGTTGAAGAAATCCGCGCAGGCAACACCAAAGCCATGAACGCACTGGTTGGTCAGGCCATGAAGGCGACCAAAGGCAAGGCCAATCCGGCGCAGGTCAATGAGTTGCTGAAGAAGAAAATCGGCTAGCTGGCCACTTGACCAGAGCGTGCGAACGCTCCTGAATCAGGAGCTTCCAGCCTAAGCAATCATTGGCCTTCAGCCTCTTTTAATACAAAACGGTCTTTTTGAGGGCCGTCAAGGCTTTTTCGGCACCGCAGGCTCTTGGGCAGTGCCTGCCGCCCCCCATTGCGACTTAAGCTTGACTTCCTCATCGTCAAACCGTTTGTTGATGCGGCTTTTCTCGGCATCCTGCTCGTCCACCAGACGCTTTTGCGCGGCGATGTTGGCGTCAGCTTCGTCCAGCCGCCGCTTCAGTGCAGCCGGTGCGTTGCCAGGGGTACTTTTGTAAAACGCCAGCTCGCTGACGATGCCCTTGCGGAACTCACCGAGCTCTTGCAGTCTTTTGACAGCGCCCGCACTCACCGCCGCGGACTGCGCCAGTGCCGCTGCGCGTTCTTTGTCGTGGCTGGCGCGGTCGGGATAGCGTGCCATCAGGGCGCGGTCGGTGGCGCTGGGCTGCGGTGCCAGCACGCGCTTGACCGTGCCCGACGGGTTCAACTCTTTCTGGACACGGTCCATGCACTCGGCAATCGGGCGGTCAGAGGTGAGCTTTCGGCCCTTGTCGTCGACGCACGAATAGATGGCCTGCGCCATCACGCTGCCCGACATCAGGCCCCACAGGAGCAAGGCTGCAGCGGACTTCAAAGCAGATATTTCGGCATGGTGATTTGACATCCTGACACCTCAATTGACGCCGTAGCGTTCACGGTAAGCCGACACGGCCTGGTGATGCTCGCCCAGCGACGCGCCCTTTTCAGATGCCAGATAGTCCAGCAGATCGGTCAGGGACGCAATCGCACTGACCTGCAAACCCAGGGTCTTGGTGACATATTGCACGGCGCTGTAGCTCACATCCTCGCCGTTTTCAATCGCTTTTTCTTGGCGGTCGAGCGCAATGGCCACGGCATGCGGCACAGCGCCCGCAGTTTGGATGATGGCAATCGACTCGCGTACGGCGGTGCCTGCAGACATCACGTCGTCAACAATCAGCACCCGACCCCGGACGGGCGCGCCCACCAGCGTGCCGCCCTCGCCGTGGTCTTTGGCCTCCTTGCGGTTGTAGGCAAACGGCAGGTTACGGCCAAGGCGGGCCAGCTCAATGCTGACAGCCGCCGCCAGCGGAATGCCTTTGTAGGCAGGCCCGAAAATCATGTCGAACTGCAAGCCGTTTTTTTGTTCTTCGGCCAGCAACTGCCGCGCATAAAATTGCGCCAGGCGGCCCAGTTTGGCGCCGTCGTCAAACAGCCCCGCGTTGAAAAAATAAGGGCTCATGCGCCCAGCCTTGGTTTTGAACTGCCCGAACTTGAGCACGCCCGATTCGATGGCAAACTGCACGAACTCATGCGCCAGTGTGTTGCCGCGATTAATCTCTTGCCCCGCCATAGGAGTTGACCCTTGTTTAAATTAACCAGTCTGAACCTGAACGGTATCCGTTCTGCCACCAGCAAGGGCCTGGAGGCTTGGCTGGAAAGTTACCAACCGGATTGTATTTGCGTGCAGGAGGTCAAAGCCCAAGCCGCAGACGTGCAGGGCAAGTTTGAAGCACTGGCCGGGCTGAAAGGTTATTTTCATTTTGCCGAGAAAAAGGGCTACTCCGGTGTTGGCATTTATTCAAAGCATGAGCCGAGCGATGTGATCGTGGGCTACGGCTCGACAGAGTTCGACGCGGAAGGCCGCTACCTTGAGCTGCGCTTTGACAGGCCAGGCCGCAAAAACCTGCCCAAGCTGTCCATCATCAGCGCGTACTTTCCAAGTGGCTCGTCTGGCCCCGAGCGGCAAGAGGCCAAGTTTCGTTTTCTGGCCGAGTTTTATCCGCACCTGCTGGCCCTGAAGCAAGAGCGCGACTACGTGCTGTGCGGCGACATCAACATCGCGCACCAGGAGATTGACTTGAAAAACTACAAAGGCAACAAAAAGAACAGCGGCTTTTTGCCTGAAGAGCGCGCCTGGATGACACGACTGCTCAGCGAAGCTGGCAAGGTGGACGTGTATCGCCAGTTGCAACCCAGCACCACCGACGCCGCTTACACCTGGTGGAGCAACCGGGGCCAGGCCTATGCCAACAACGTGGGCTGGCGGCTCGACTACCACCTGGCCACGCCGGCTGTGGCGGCACTGGCCAAGACCGAACACATTTACAAAGAGCAGAAGTTTTCTGACCATGCGCCGATGACGGTGAACTACGAGTTGGCCTTGTGATGAAAGCCATGATCAACCTGGTGGCCACCCGCCAAAAAGCCGGCGAGCCGGCCGAACTGCTGCGCTGGTACAACGACCATGTGACGCTGCTGATGGGTTTTGAAGACCTGGCAAGCGCAAGCTTGTACCGCTGCACAGCGATTGATCAAGCTGCACCTGAATACGTTTGCCTTTACGACTTTCCCAGTCTGGCAGCCTTTGATGCTTTTGAAGCGAGCGTTGCCAAAGAGCGCGCCAGACAAGTCATGGCATCTGGCTGGGGCAAGCAAAGCCTAGAGGTTCTTCAGCGCAGCCAGTACCTGACGGGCGGCAAACGGATGGAGCCCACTTCTTCGAGTGAGCTGGGCGTTCACATTCAGTGCCTTGATGTCACGCCTGGCCCGGCCCAAGCTGCACATCAAGCTACCGATGAAGCTGACGACTTCAGGCGGTGGATGTCAGACAGTCTTTATGTCGCGGCAGCGCGGACTGGCGTGAACCGTTACGCTTGGTATGCATCGCTTGATCAGCGGCAAGTGATCGTTCTGGCCAGCACATCAACAACAATCAGTCCGGCTTGGCTCAGCTGGTGGGACTTACCGGCAAGCGACCCACTGGGCATAGCGCCCAGCGCCATCAAGGTGCATTGGCAAGCTGGCTACCAGCACCTGTCTGCCTGGTGTCGCTGACACGTCGCCAAAGCCTTAAACCCCCGCCTGAATCCACTCCGCTGCTTTTTCAGCAATCATGAGCGTTGGTGAGTTGGTGTTGCCGCTGGTGATCAGTGGCATCACCCCGGCATCGACCACCCGCAGGCCCCTGATGCCGCGCACTCGCAGGTGCGAGTCAACAACCGCCATGGCGTCATCGTCGCGCCCCATCTTGGTCGTGCCGACCGGATGAAAAATGGTGGTCGCAATGTCGCCTGCCAGCGTGGCCAGTTCATCATCGGTTTGAAACTGCACGCCTGGCTTGAACTCTTCGGGCTGGTACTTGGCCAGCGCGCTTTGGCTGACGATGCGGCGCGTCACGCGCAGTGAATCAGCCGCGACTTTTTTGTCTTCCGCCGTGCTCAGGTAGTTGGGAGCGATGGCGGGGGCGTCTTCAAAGCGCGGGCTTTTGATGTTGACGCTGCCGCGGCTGGTCGGGGCCAGATTACACACGCTGGCGGTGAAGGCGTTGAAGCTGTGCAGCGGCTCGCCAAACGCATCCAGCGACAGCGGCTGCACGTGGTACTGGATGTTAGGGTAGGCCTGCCCTGGGTCTGAACGGGTAAAGGCACCGAGCTGCGACGGCGCCATGCTCATGGGGCCGGTGCGCTTGAAGAGATATTCCAGACCAATGCGCGCCTTGCCTAGTGTGCTGCTGGCCAGCGTGTTGAGGGTTAAATTTTTAGCGCCGGTGATTTTGTACACCGAGCGGATTTGCAGGTGGTCCTGCAAATTGGCACCGACACCGGGCAGGTCTTGCACCACATCAATGCCATGCTGCTGCAGCAGCGCGCCCGGACCAATGCCCGACAGTTGCAAGATTTGCGGTGAGCCGATGGCGCCGGCGCACAAAATCACCTCGCCGATCAGGCCTTTAGCGGCACCTGAATCGCGTGTGGCCATGACCTGAATGCGCTCCAGGCCGGTCCACACCTCTACCCCGGTGCAGCGCTGGCTGCCATCGGGCTGCTTTTCAAGCAACACTTTGCAGACTTGGGCCTTGTTCCACATTTCAAAGTTGGGCCGGCCGTAGCAGGTGGGGCGCAAAAAGGCTTTGGCGGTGTTCCAGCGCCAGCCGTCTTTTTGGTTGACTTCAAAATAGCCCACGCCCTCGTTGTTGCCCCGGTTGAAGTCGTCGGTGGCGGGGATGCCGGCCTGCACGGCGGCTGCAGAAAAAGCGTCCAGCACGTCCCAGCGCAGGCGCTGCTTGTCGACTTTCCACTCACCGCCCGCCTTGTGGTGGCGCAGCAGCTTTTGGTACGGGTTGGCCTTGTTTTGCATCAGCTCAGGGGCCGTGCCGAGCGCGCCATGAAAGGCGCTGGCACCCTTGTAATGGTGCTCATGCAGCTTGAAATAGGGCAAGCTGTTGTCCCAGCGCCAGGCCATGTCACCTGTCAGTTGCGCCCAGTCGTCATAGTTGTGGGCCTGGCCCCGCATGTAGATCATGCCGTTGATGCTGGACGAGCCGCCCAGCGTTTTGCCGCGCGGGTAACGCAAGGCCCGACCATTCAAGCCCACCTCTGGCTCGGTGTTGTACAGCCAGTCGGTGCGCGGATTGCCAATGCAATACAGGTAACCGACCGGGATGTGAATCCAGTGGTAATCGTCTTTTTTGCCCGCTTCTATCAACAACACTTTTTTGGACGCGTCAGCGCTGAGCCGATTGGCCAACAGACAGCCAGCGGTGCCGCCGCCCACGATGATGTAGTCAAAGATCAGCGGGTCGTCAGTGGTGTTTTGCATAGGTGTGTATTTTGCACGTGTAGGACAGCGCCCCCGCCGCTGTTTCGGGGGCACGAAACCAGCGTTTCACGGGTACCATGATTTTTTAAGGTCATCAGCCCATGAGCTTGTCCGAACCCCGCATCGAGCAGCAGCAAAGGTCTGAAGGCCTGGTCTGCGCCGTGCTGGGCGTGTGGACGGCGTCCCGCCTGACGGGTGGCTCTGCCTGGCCGGCGGTTCAGGGGCAACTGAAGGCTCCGGGCAAGCCTGGCGCACGCTGGCATCTTTTGGACATCGCCCAGCTTGACCACCTGGGAGCACAACTGCTGTGGACGCACTGGGGCCGGGCGTGGCCCGCCAGCATCGCGATTGCGCCCAAGCATCGCACGCTGATTGAAACGGTTGAAAAGTTTGCCGCGCAGCCTGCCGCCAAGCCCCGCGCAGACGGGTTGCAGCCGCTGCGACTGCTGGGCGCTCGAGCCCTGGCCACTCTGGACCACATCCGCGCTCTGGTACGCCTGATCGGGCAGCTGCTGATTGACGTCGTGCGCCTGGCGCGGCGCCCCAAGGACGGCCCTTGGCGTGATTTATCGGGCCATCTGTATCACATTGGTGCGACGGCGTTGCCGATTACCGCGCTGGTTGGGTTTTTGATTGGTGTGGTGCTGGCTTACCTGATTTCGCAGCAGCTCCGGCAATTTGGTGCGGATGCTTTTATTGTGAATATTTTGGGTATCTCGCTGATACGCGAACTGGGGCCTGTGCTCGCCGCCATTTTGATTGCCGGGCGTTCCGGCTCGGCCATCACGGCGCAGATTGGCGTGATGCGCGTGACCGAAGAACTCGACGCGATGCGCGTGATGGGCATTGCGCGCGGCTTTCGACTGGTGATGCCGCGCGCGCTGGCTCTGGCGGTGGTCATGCCGCTCATCAGCGTGTGGACCACGATTGCTGCGCTGCTGGGCGGCATGTTGGCGGCCAATGCGGTGATGGGTATCACGCCGACGTTTTTTATCACTGCCCTGCCGGCTGCGGTTGAGATTGCCAACCTGACGCTGGCCACGGGCAAGTCGGTGGTTTTTGGCGTGCTGATCGCCTTGGTGGGTTGCCACTTTGGCTTGCGCGTCAAGCCCAACACCGACAGCTTGGGGCAAGGCACCACCGCGTCGGTGGTGACATCCATCACGGTGGTGATTCTGGTCGATGCGCTGTTTGCGATTGTGTTCAAAGATGTTGGTATCTAAAAATGAATACACCCGTCGTCGAGATCAAAAAACTCTGGACTGTTTTCAATCACGGCGACAAGGCGTCGGTGGTTCACAAAGACCTGGACATGACGGTCGAGCGAGGCGAGCTGCTGTCTCTGGTCGGCGGCTCGGGCTCTGGCAAAACGGTGCTGCTGCGCCAGATGCTGGGGCTGGAGCATCCCACCAAAGGCGACATCACCGTGCTGGGCAAACCGGCGGCCGAGCTGGGCAAGCAGGGCGCTGCCAGTCGGGTGGGGATGCTGTTTCAGCAGGGCGCGCTGTTCTCGGCCTTCACGGTGCTGGACAACATCGCCTTCCCGCTGCGCGAGCTCAAGGTGCTGCCGCCGGATGTGATTCGCGAGGCGGCGATGGTCAAGCTGCAAATGGTCGGCCTCACGCCGGATGCGGCTGACAAGCTGCCCAGCGATTTGTCAGGCGGCATGGTCAAACGTGTGGCCCTGGCCAGGGCCCTCGTCATGGACCCGCCGCTGTTGTTTCTGGACGAGCCCACCGCCGGACTGGACCCCGAAGGTGCGGACAGCTTTTGCGCCCTGCTGCGCTCGCTGCACAAGGACATGGCACTGACCGTGGTGATGGTCACGCATGACCTGGACACCCTGTTTGAATTGAGCACCCGCATTGCGGTGCTGGCCGATCAAAAGGTCATCATCAATGACGTGCCCAAGAAAGTGGTTGCCTTCGCGCATCCGTTTGTTCGTGAGTTTTTCCAAGGGCCACGAGGCCAGCGCGCGATGCAACTGCTGCGCCAATACCCGTTGACCGTCTAGAAGGAAACTGAACTATGGAAAACAAAGCCCATGCCATGGCCGCTGGCGCCTTCGTGCTGGTGGTGTCTGCGCTGCTGGCCGTGCTGGCCGTCTGGCTGATGCGCGACAAGACCCAGCGCGACATGTATGAACTGTCCACCAGCGAGATCATTTCGGGCCTGCAACCGCAGGCCACCGTCAACTTTCGCGGGGTGCCGGTGGGCAAGGTGGAGTTCATTGGCTTTGACAGCAAAATCAAGGGCAATGTGCTGGTACGGGTGTCGATTGCCAGGAACGCACCGGTCACACAATCTGTTTTTGCCACGGTCGCTTCGCAGGGTGTGACTGGCCTGGGCTTTATCCAGCTGGACGACACCGGCGAGTCAACAGTGCGTCTGGCTGTCAATGACGACAACCCGCCGCGCATCCCTTTTAAAAGCGGCGGCCTGGACAAGTTGCTCAGGCAAAGCGAAGTGATTTTCAAACAGGTGGCGTTGGCCAGCGTGCAGCTGGGCAAATTGCTGTCAGACGACAACCAGAAAGTCATCACCGGGGCCGTGACACAACTGGGCGATGCCGCAGGCCAGGTGGGCAAACTGTCGGCCAACATGAACGCCGTTCTTGATGCCCAGCTTGGGCCTGACAAGGTCAACCTTCCCAAGCTGGTCAAGAACATGGACGCCACGCTGGCGTCTGCCAAGGCGGCAACCGATGAAGTCGGCGTGACGGCCAGGCGCCTGAATGAAAAAGGCGGTCCTCTCGACAAACTGGCCGAAGGTGGCGCGGCGTTGGCCGCTGGCGTGGTGACCTTCAGTGCCGCCACCCTGCCCAAGCTGGGCGAGGTCGCGGACGAAACCGCACGCGCCATGCGCCAGTTGCGCCGAACCGTCAATGCAGTTGACGACAACCCGCAGTCCCTTATTTTTGGCAATGGCGCGCCCATGCCCGGCCCGGGCGAGCCCGGGTTCTTAGCCCCAGGAGTCCAAAAATGACACAACGCGGATTGTTCAACCTGGCTTTAAACGCTATTGATTCAGGAGCTGAAAACAAAGGTATTTCATGTGCTACAGGCCGTTTTTTCATCTTTTTAAGTATTTTTTCCAGTGGTTTGCTGCTGGGGGGATGCTCGGCGTTGCCTGACAAGCCTGTTCGCGCCAGCATGTACGACTTTGGGCCCGGCGAGCTGAAGCAGCCGGTTTCTGGCCAGGCGCCGCTTGAGAATCTGCCCCCGATGGCCATCGACGACATCTCAACGCCCGGGGGCGTGCTGGACAACATGACCGTGCTGTATCGGCTGGCCTACCAAGACGCGCAAGAATTGCGGCCGTACGCCCTGGCGCGTTGGTCCATGCCGCCTGCTCAGCTGGTGCGCCAGCGGCTGAAGGACGCCTTGGGCCAACGCCGCAGCGTTTTTAATGCGGGCGACAGCGCAGCACTCAACCGCAACCAGAACGCTGCGCTGCCGCGCCTTCTGCGGCTGGAGCTGGAGGAGTTCAGCCAGGTGTTCAGCAGCGCCAGTACCAGCACAGGTGTGATCCGCCTGCGAGTCACGCTGCTCGACATCACGCCTGCCAGCCAAAAGCTGATCGCCCAGCGCAGCGTGCTGGTGCAGCGCCCCGCCCTCACCGCTGATGCACCCGGTGGTGTGCGCGCGCTGTCGGCAGCCACAGACGCAGCAATTGAAGAGATTGACCAGTGGCTGCAGCAAAACGCTGCGCGCTAGCTCGGCCGTGGCAGCGATTGGCTTTTAGGCTTTTTGTGTCACCTGGTCTGCTCAAGCTCTCATCAACAAAGGAAACAGCTTGCCCAAGCCGTCAGCCATCACTTCAACCGCCAGCGCAGCCAATATCAAGCCCATCAGCCGCGTCATCACATTGATACCGGTTTTACCCAGCACTCTGGCGATTGGGTCGGCCAGGGAAAAGCACAGCGCGGTGGCCAGGCCAATCACCACGCCGTAGCCGACCAGCGTGCCGAGCTGCCAAAAGGTTTTGGCTTTCTCAGCGTAAATGATCACGGTGGACATGGTGGCCGGGCCGGTCAGCAGCGGAATGGTCAGAGGCACCACGGCGATGCTGGCACCCATCGCGGCTTTGGCTGCGCCGTCTTCCATCTCGTGGGTGCTGGGTTTGGCTTCGGCAGGCTGGGCGTTGAGCATGTTCGTGGAACTGATGAGCAGCAGCATGCCGCCGCCGACCTCAAAGCTGGCCAGTGAGATGCCGAAAAACTCCAGAATTTTCAAGCCCAGCAGCGCGCTCACGGCAATCACCACAAAGGCGGTGAACGATGACATCAAAATCGTGTGCTGCTTTTGCGCTTTTGAAAAGCCCAGCGTGTAGTGAATGAAAAACGGCACGATGGCCAGCGGGTTGACGATGGCCAGCAACGTGACGAGGGGCTTGAAGTCCATTAAAAAATTCCTTCAGGCCAGCAGATTTTTTCGCAGGGCCATTTATCTGCCACCGGCAACGTCGATGATGGTGCCTGTCGTGTAGCCAGATTTTTCGCTGATGAGCCACATGATGGCTTCAGCCACCTCAGCAGCGGTACCGGCGCGCTGCATGGGCACCTGGGGTGCGAGGTCGCGCACACGGTTGGGCAGCCCGCCCGAGGCGTGAATCTCGGTGTCGATGATGCCGGGCCGCACGGCATTGACGCGAATGCCTTCTGCTGCCACTTCTTTGGCCAGGCCCACGGTGAAGGTGTCAATCGCGCCTTTGGCTGCGGCGTAGTCCACATACTGGCCGGGCGCGCCCAAGCGGGCTGCGGCGCTGGACACATTGACGATCGTGCCGCCTTCTGCCTGGTAACGTGTGCTCATGCGCTGGACGGCTTCACGGGCGCACATGAAGGAGCCCAACACATTGACGGCAAACATGCGCTGCAGCCGCTCCGCGCTCATGGCATCGACGCGACTGGTCATGTCGACCACGCCTGCGTTGTTGACCAATGCTGTGAGTCGGCCCAGCTTGGCATCGACTTTTTTGAACATGGCCAGCACATCGGCCTGAACAGCGACATCGGCCTGCACGGCGATCGCCGTGCCGCCGCTGGCGCGGATGTGTCGCACCACCTCGTCAGCAGCCAGCGAGTTGGCCGTGTAGTTGACAGCCACCGCATAGCCCTGGCTGGCCGCCAGCAGCGCCACGGCTGCACCTATGCCGCGAGAGCCGCCAGTAATGATGAGGACTTTGCTCAAAGATAACTCCTGTCGCCACGCGAATTTGCTATAACAATGTACTTCACCTTCTTAACTACCGGAGATATAACATGGGCCACTTCATTCACCTCAAAGCCGCCGACGGCTTTTCAGTCCCCGCCTACCTGGCCCAGCCTGCCGGCAAGGCCAAAGCGGCCATTGTGGTGATTCAGGAAATCTTCGGCGTTAACTCGCACATTCAGGCCGTGACCGACCGCTTTGCCGCACAGGGCTATCTGGCCATTGCACCGGCCATGTTTGAGCGCGTCACGCCGGGCGCCGATCTGGGCTACCAGCCAGAGGACATGACGGCCGGCATGGGCCTGAAGACTGCAGCCACCGCCTTGCCAGGCGCTGGCGTGATGCAGGACATCCAAGCCGCCATTGACCACGCCGCGCAGGAAACGGGTGGCAAGGTCGGCATGATTGGTTTTTGCTGGGGCGGCCTGCTGACCTGGCAGTCGGCCTGCACCCTGAGTGGCCTGAGCGCCGCCGCGCCCTACTACGGCGGCGGCATCACATCACCGTCAGAAGTTGCCCGCCACCCGAAGTGCCCGGTGATGGCCCACTTTGGCGAGAAAGACCATTACATCCCGATGGATGGCGTGAACGCCTTTGCCGCAGCACACCCGGAAGTGACAGTCCACGCCTATGCGGCTGACCACGGCTTTAACTGCGACCAGCGCGGTTCGTACAACCAGCCAGCCGCAGACCTGGCGCGTGAACGCACGCTGGCGTTTTTTGCAGACAAGCTGGCGTAAGGGCAGTTGATAGGGCTGCCAGATGACCTAAAAAGTCCTTTTTAAGGCTCTTTAGGTCTGCAGCCCAACGAATCATTAGGCTGGCAGCTCCTCTTTTTATAGTGTTTTTGTCTGCCGGTCTGGCGGCGCACGCCCCCGAGAACATCTGGCACCGCCGAATTTACAGGCCTTGGCTCAGCGCCTCATCCAACACTTCAACCCAATGCCGCACCGGCGTGGCCGTGCCACTTTGCAAGTGCGTGATGCAGCCGATATTGGCTGAGACGATGACCTCGGGCTTCATCTGGCTCAGGTTGCCGAGCTTGCGGTCGCGCAGTTCGTAAGCTATTTTTGGCTGCAGCACCGAGTAAGTCCCCGCCGAACCGCAGCACAGATGCGCTTCGCAGCTGGCCGTTTTGACGTTAAAGCCCAAGGCGCCCAGGTGCTGCTCAACACCGCCGCGCAGTTGCTGGCCGTGCTGCAGCGTGCAGGGTGGATGAAAGGCGATTTGACCTGCTTTGGCTGTCACTTTGTCTTTCAGGTGTTCGACCAGATCCGGCAGCAGTTCGCTCAGGTCGCGGGTCAACGCGCTGATGCGTTCGGCTTTGGCGGCGTACTGCGCGTCGTCTGCCAGGGCGTGGCCGTAGTCTTTGACCATGCTGCCGCAGCCTGATGCGTTCATCACAATCGATTCAACACCGCTTTCAACATGCGGCCACCATGCGTCAATGTTGCGGCGCATCTCTTCTTTGGCACCGTCTTGGTCGTTGAGATGGAATTTAACAGCGCCGCAGCAACCGGCTTTGGGGGCCACCACCACCTGTACGCCTGCAGCGTCCAGCACCCGGGCCGTGGCTGAATTGATGTTGGGCGACATGGCCGGTTGCACGCAACCTTCGAGCAGGAGGACCTTGCGCGCGTGGCTGCGGCTGGGCGTGATACCTGCATCCTGTTTGGCGGGCACCTTGTTTTTAAGCGTCGCGGGCAGCAGCCCCCGCACCGCCTGGCCCAGCGCCATGGCCGGGCCAAACAGCGGTGACGGCAGACCTTCCTTGAGGGCCCAGCGCACCGCCTTTTCAGCCATGGGCCGTTCGACACGCTGATCGACCAGCTTGCGGCCAATGTCGATCAAATGCCCGTATTGCACGCCGCTCGGGCAGGTGGTTTCGCAGTTGCGGCAGGTCAGGCAGCGGTCCAGGTGCAGCTGCGTTTTGCGAGTGGGTGTTTCGCCTTCCAGCACTTGTTTGATCAGGTAAATGCGGCCACGCGGGCCGTCAAGCTCGTCACCGAGCAGCTGATAGGTGGGGCAGGTGGCGGTGCAAAAGCCGCAGTGCACACACTTGCGCAAAATCGCTTCGGCCTGAAGGCCATCAGCAGAGTTTTTAAATTCGGGGGACAGGTTGGTTTGCATGTTGTGAGCTCGTTACCAGTCTGCGTACATGCGGTGTGGGTTGAAAACACCGGAGGGGTCAAATTCATGTTTTAACGCGCGGTGGATGCGGCCCAAGGGCGGCTTCAGGCTGTCAAATCGAGCGATTGAGCCCTTTTTGCAAGCGCTAGCAGCTATAAAAAGAGTAGCACTTCCACCCACTGAAGCCGTCAGCTCACGCAGCCGCTGGCCTTGCTGTGCATCGGCTCGCACCCAGCGCTGGCCGCCATGCCATTCCATCAGCGGCGAATCAGGCAGGTCCAGCGGCGGTGTGGTTTGCGGCACTGACAAGCGCCACAGGTCTTGCGTGTCTGTGCGTTCTTTGAACCACGGCAACTGCTGGTCGCGGCAGCGCTGCCAATCAAAGGCGGCTTGGCCGTTGGACAGGCGCTGCCCGCCCAGCTTGAGGCAAGCGGCCTCCACCGCCGCCACCGCGCCGCGCAGCCGCAGGTACAGCGCGCCCTTGCCGCTTTCTTCAAGCCAGCAACTGGCATTCAGAGGCAGCGGCTGGCCGCCCCAGCTGTGGAGCTGGGTCAAGGCCTGGGCCTGCGACATCTCAAATCTCAAGCTTGCCTCCAGCGGGGCAACGGGCAACACCTTCAGGCTGACCTCGGTCAGCAGCCCCAGCGTGCCCATGCTGCCGACCATCAGACGCGACACGTCGTAGCCGGCCACGTTTTTCATGACCTGACCACCAAAGCTCACATGTTCGCCCTTGCCGTTGATGAGTTTGACGCCCAGCACGTAGTCACGCACGGCACCCACACTGGCCCGGGCCGGGCCGCTCAGGCCCGCAGCCACCATGCCGCCTAAGGTGGCGACGCTCCCTGCGGCGATGGCGCTGCACTGAGTACCGGCGCTTGATAGCGGCGCGGTGCTGTTGGTATTGAAGTGCGGCGGTTCAAACGGCAGGCACTGGCCTTGGGCCAGCAGCAGCGCTTCCAGCTCGGCCAAAGGAGTTCCCGCCAAAGCAGTGACGACCAGCTCGGTGGGTTCGTAGCTGACAACGCCATTGAGCGATGTGGTGTCGAGGATGTCGCCTTGCAGCGATTCACCATAAAAATCCTTGCTGCCACCCCCACGCAGGCGAAGTGTTGTGCCAGCCGCAGCAGCAGCACGAACCTGGGCGGCGATAGATGAGATGAGCTCTGTTTGTGCAACCATGTTCAGATGGTAAGCGGGACAAGCCCGAGTCAGTTTGAATTTTTTGAACAGGCCCTGTTCGCTTTTTTAATGCGGCCTGTCAGTCCCGGTAAAAATTAACGGGCAATCCCGCCACATCAACCCGCATCGACAAGACGCAGCCCGACTGCGGATACGCCTGCAGTTCCGCATCACTGCGGTTGTAGCAAGCCGTGGTCAGGTAAAGCGTCTTCAAGTCGTCGCCGCCAAAGCAGGGCATGGTGGGGCACTGGGCGGGCACGGGGATGCTGGCCAGTTCTTCACCGCCAGGCGACAGCTTGCAGATGCGTGCGCCTTCAAACATGGCCACGTAGTAGTTGCCCTCCACGTCAACCGCTGCGCCGTCGGGCCGACCGCCATAGTCTTGATAGTCATCCTTGCCAAACTGCCAGCCTGCAGGCTTGCCCGCCCACCGCTTGAAAATGCGCTCGTTCGTCAGGGCGCTGGTGACTGCATTGAAGTCCCAGGCGCGCACGCTGTGGGTGGGCGTGTCGGCCCAGTACAGGGTATTGGCATCGGGCGACCAGGCCAGACCATTGGCGACGGTTGCGTTGCTGAGTTTTTGCGCCAACGCGCCGTCATTGACAACGAAAAGCCCAGCGCTGGCAGACGTGCGCGGCTCAAACATCGTGCCCGCCCAAAAGCGCCCTGCCGGGTCCGCCTTGCCGTCGTTAAAACGTGTGGTGGCCGTGTCGTGCAGGCCAGCGGCCAGCTTGACGAGCGCACCACCCCACTGGCGCGCGCGGTAGATGCCATCACGCAGGGCAATCACCAGCCCGCCTGATTCAGCCGGCGCCATGCTGCCGGGCTCAGTCGGCATGGCCCAGCTTTCCACGCTGCCCATAAAAATATTGCAGCGGTAAATGCACTTGCCTGGAATATCAAGCCAGTACAGCATCAGCTCATGCGGGTGCCAGAACGGCGACTCACCGAGTTCGAAAGCTTGAGGGGTCAGCGCTTGCCAGGTCATGGCGGTTTAAATTCGTCCCTCTTGAACCGCATGGCATGCAACCTTGATGCCGTGCAGGCTGGTCAAAACCGGCCGCTCGCTGCGGCAACGGTCATTGGCGTGGGGGCATCTGGGGTTGAAGGCGCAGCCTGCGGGCGGATTCAAGGGGTTGGGCACTTCGCCCTGCACCGCCGTGCGGGCGCGGCCGGTGTCGTGCATTTTGGGGATGGCATCGAGCAGCATGCGGGTGTACGGATGGCGCGGCGTGGCAAACAGCGATTGTTTGTCGGCCAGCTCCACCAGTCGGCCCAGATACATCACGCCAACGCTGTCGCTGACGTGCCGCACCACGGCCAGGTTGTGGCTGATGAACAGATACGTTAAACCGCGTTTTTTTTGCAGGTCCTTCATGATGTTCAGCACCTGCGCCTGCACGCTCACATCGAGGGCGCTGGTGGGCTCATCACACACCAAAAACTCGGGGTTGGTGGCCAGTGCCCGGGCAATCGAGATGCGCTGGCGCTGGCCGCCCGAAAACTGGTGCGGGTACTTGGGGCCATCGAGCGGGCTCAGCCCGACTGACGTGAGCAGGTCACCGACTTTGGCTTTCAGCTCTGCTGCGTCGGTGATGATGCCGTGTTCTTTCAGCGGCTCGCCAATGATGTCTTCGACCACCCAGCGCGGATTGAGCGAGGCATACGGGTCCTGAAAGATCATTTGAATGCGCTCGCGCAGCTTCAAACCGGCGTTGTTTTTTCTGCTTGTATAGGTGGCGTGCGCGTCCACGCCGTCAAAGGTCATGCTGCCGCGCGTTGGCTGGTACAGGCCCACCATCAGCTTGGCCACGGTGCTTTTGCCGCAACCGGATTCACCGACCAGTGCCAGGGTTTTGCCTTTTTCAATCTCAAAACTCACCCCATCGACGGCGTGCAACAAAAGCTTGGGCTGGCGCTCAAGCACACGCGTGAGCAGGCTGGCAGAGACATCAAAGGTCATGGCGATGTCGTTGACCACCACCAGCGGCTTGCTTGCCAGGTTATCAAGCGCGCTCATGCGCCAACCCCAGCCAGCCAGCAGGCGGCACGTGTCGCACCTGCGCTGACAAGCTCGGGGCGCTCCACTCGGCATCGGTCGAACACTTTGGGGCAGCGCGGATTGAATGCGCAACCTGTGGGAATGGCATTCAGGCGGGGCATGGCGCCGTCAATCTGGTTCAGGTAGTCGCGGTCCTGGGTGATGTCGGGAATCGACGCCATCAGTCCTGCGGTGTAGGGGTGCGCGGGTTGGTTGATGACCTCGTGCACCGGCCCAATTTCAACAATCCGCCCGGCATACATCACCGCCACGCGGTCACAGGTCTCCGCGATCACGCCCATGTCGTGGGTGATCAGCATCACTGCTGCGCCCCGGTTTTGACAGATGTTTTTCAACAGGCTGATGATCTGCGCCTGAATCGACACATCGAGTGCGGTGGTCGGCTCGTCGGCCACGATCAACTTGGGCTCAGCGGCCAATGCCAATGCAATCACCACCCGTTGGCGCATGCCGCCTGAGAACTGGTGCGGGTAATGGTCGATGCGCTGCTCGGCCGCCGGAATGCCGGTGTCTTTGAGCAAGTCAATCGCGCGCCTCCTGGCCTCGGCGTTGCTGACGGGCAAGTGCGCCTGGATGGTCTCGGTCAGCTGTTTGCCCACGCTGTACAGCGGGTTGAGCGAGGTGAGCGGGTCCTGAAAAATCGCGCCAATTTTGCGCCCACGGATGTGGCGCAACTGGTCGTTCGTCAAATTGTCAATGCGCTGGCCTTCCAGCAAAATCTCGCCGCTGGCAATGCGGCCTGGCGGCTCCAGCAGGCCAATGATGGACGCACCCGTCAGCGACTTGCCCGCACCCGATTCACCGACCACACCCAGAATTTCGCCAGGGGCAATATCAAAAGAAATGCCGTCAATGGCGCGCAGCGTGCCGCGTCGATTCGGAAATTCGACGACCAAGTTTTTAACGCAGAGAAGTGACGTGGCAGTCATGGTGGTGTCTTTACAAGCGGCAGCCGCAGAACCGGCTTTGCCGGGCTGCTGGCTGCGCCCCCTTGAGGGGGAAGCGCCGAAGGCGCACGGGGGTGTTCATCTGAGTCTGGGATTCAGCGCATCACGCAGCCAGTCGCCCAGCAAGTTCACGCTCAGTGCAATGATGACCAGCATCAGCGCCGGAAACACCGTGATCCACCATTCGCCTGAAAACAAATAATCGTTGCCGACCCGGATCAGCGTGCCTAACGAGGGTGAGGTGGGCGGTACGCCAACGCCCAAAAACGACAGCGTCGCTTCAGTGATGATGGCCGTTGCCACTTGAATCGTGGCCAGCACCAGCACCGGGCCCAGCACATTGGGCAGCACGTGGCGCGTCATGATGCGCATCGGCGCCACGCCTGTGACGCGCGCGGCCTGCACATATTCCTTGTTGCGTTCCACCAGCGTTGAGCCGCGAACGGTGCGGGCGTACTGCACCCATCCGGTCAGAGAGATAGACACGATCAGCACCCCAAAGGCCAGCGACTCGTGCGCGTTGGGGAACATCGCGCGGCCCACGCCTGCAATCAGCAATGCCACCAAAATGGCCGGAAAACTCAGCATCACGTCGCACAGGCGCATCAAAAAACTGTCCAGCCAGCCGCCCAGAAAGCCCGCGAGCAAGCCCATCAGCACGCCAAAAGCCACAGAAATGATCACCGACGCAAAACCCACCGCCAGCGAGATGCGGGCGCCGTACATCAGGGTGGACAAAATGTCGCGGCCCTGGTCATCGGTGCCCAGCAAAAAAGCGCGCTTGCCTTCCGGCTCCCAAGCGGGCGGCAGGCGGGCGTTCGACAGCTCCAGCGTGGTCAGGTCAAACGGGTTGTGCGGGGCAATGTAGCCCGCAAAAACCGCAGACACCAGGCACACCAACGCCACCAACGCTGCGGCCATCGCCATCGGTGAAGTTTTGAAGCTGTAGCCGACATCGGTGTCCAGCCAGCGGGTGATGGGATTACTCACGCGATAACAAGTACTTGAACGTTACTTGATGCTCATCCATTTGAAGAACATGAAGTTGTCGGCCAGTTGCACCAGCTGAACTTTTTTGCTCACACCCCAGGCCAGCGCTTGCTGGTGCAGCGGCAGGTGACCAATGTCGTCCGTGTGCAATTTGAAGGCTTCAGTAATGTAGGCCTGACGCTTGGTTTTATCGGTTTCAGACTGAATCTTCACGATCAGCTCGTCCACCTTGGGGTTGCAGTAAGCGCCCAGGTTGAACTGGCCCGAGCCTTTGTCGTCCACGCAGCGCATCGCTGCATTCAAAGCGTTGTGGGCATCGTAGGTGCTGGGCGTCCATCCCAACAGGTAAAAGCTGGTGTCACGGCGCAAAATTTTCGGAAAGTAGGTGCCTTTGGTTTCGGCCTGCAAATTGATTTTGACATTGATGCGCGACAGGTTGGCGGCCACGGCCTGGCAAATTTCGCCGTCGTTCACATAACGGTCGTTCGGGCAATTCATGCTGACCTCAAACCCGGCGCCGTAGCCAGCTTCAGCCATCAGTTTTTTGGCGGCTTCCACATCAAACGGGAGGCGCTTGACGGCAGCGTCAAACCCATTGATGCCAGGGCCGACCATCAGCGCCGACGGGTTGGCGGCGCCACGCATCACGGTGCGCTTGATGCCTTCAATATCGATGGCCTGGTAAAACGCCTGGCGCACGCGCTTGTCCTTGAAGGGGTTTTTACCCTTCACGCTCGAATACAGCAGCTCGTCACGCTTTTGGTCCATGCCCAAAAAGATGGTGCGCAGCTCGGGGCCGGTCATGGCTCTGGCGTTTGCACTGGCGTTGACACGCGCGATGTCCTGTACCGGTACCGGCTCCATCACATCAATTTCGCCAGATATCAAAGCGGCGACGCGGGTTGGGTCGTTGCCGATCGGGGTGAAGATCACCTCGTCGATATTGCCCTCAACCTTGCCCCAGTAGTTGCCGCTTTTGCTGAAGGTGGTTCGGATGCCGGGCTGACGCTCGCGAACCCGATACGGGCCCGTGCCATTGGCGCGAAACGACGCGGCGTTTTCAACCCCCTTACGGCGGTCTACCGGTCGAACGGCTTGGTTGGTTTCGCACCATTTTTTGCTCATCATGTAAACCAGCGACAGCATGTCCGGCAAGATCGGAAACGGGCCCTTGGTTTCGATGTCGACCACATGATCATTGACCTTGCGCACCTCCTTGATGTCGTTCACGTAGCTCTTCATGTCCGAACCGTCTGCGCCAGCGCGTGCCAAGCTGAACAGCACGTCATCTGCCGTGAAAGGCGAGCCGTCATGAAATTGCACACCCTTGCGCAGCTCAAAACGCCACACGGTGGGCGTGGGCTGGCTCCACTTGGTGGCCAGCAGAGGTGCCAGGCTCAAGTCCTTGTTGCGACCGGCCAGCGGCTCGTAAACGTTGGCGGTGGCGCTTAACTGCAAGGACTCGCTGAGCGAGTGCGGGTCCATCGACAGGATATCGCCCTGGTTGCTGATGCGGATGGTTTTGGCATTCAGGCCACCCATCATGCCCGCTACTAAAAATAGAGCAGCTCCCGCCCGAACTACTTGGGCTAGAGCTGATTTTTTAATGCGATTTGACATATTTTTCCTTTATATTGAATTAAAAAGAGCGAAAAAATCGTTTACACAACCAGGGGCAAGGACTGCTCCACCAAACCCGCAAACAGCGCCGCCCCCAGCGGCAGCACCTCATCATTGAAGTCGTAGCGGCTGTTGTGCAAAAAGCAGCCGGCTTGACCCAGCCCGTCGCCCTGGCCCAGACGCAGATAGGCGCCGGGCTTGGCCTGCAGCATGAATGAGAAATCCTCAGCGCCCATGCTGGGCACGATGTCGCGGGTGACGTTGTCTTCACCGATCAGCATGGCGGCCACATCAGCGGCGAACATGGCCTCAGCCGGGGTGTTGATGGTGGCCGGGTAAATGCGCTCGTATTGCATGGTGGCCGTGGCACCAAAGGCTTCAGCCACCGATGCAATCAGGGTGTGCAGGCGTTTTTCAACCATGTCCTGCACCTCGGCATTGAAGGTGCGCACCGTGCCGACCAGTGTGGCGGTGCCGGGAATCACGCTCATGGCTCCCAGGTCGCCCGCGTTCATGGCGCAAATACTGACCACGGCACTGTCTTGCGGCTTGACGTTGCGCGACACGATGCTTTGCGCTGCCGTGATGATGTGCGCCGCCACCAGCACCGGGTCAACGGCCATGTACGGGTGCGCGCCGTGGCCGCCCTTGCCTGTGATGGTGATGGTGATGCGGTCCGCCGCAGCCATCATGGGGCCACGGTTGACGCCCACCGTGCCAGGGGGCATGGATGGCCAGTTGTGCATGGCGTAAGCAGCCTGCACCGGAAAGCGGTCAAACAGGCCGTCCTCCATCATGGCCTTGGCACCGGCGTAGCCTTCTTCGCCGGGCTGGAAAATCAACACCGCTGTGCCGTCAAAATGGCGTGTTTCGGCCAGGTACCGCGCCGCGCCCACCAGCATGGTGGTGTGGCCATCGTGGCCGCAGGCGTGCATCTTGCCGGGCTCGCCCGACTTCCAGCCGAAGGCGTTGTGCTCGGTCAGGGGCAGTGCGTCCATGTCGGCCCGCAAGCCAATCATGTTGCCGGGGTTGTTGGCGTTTCGGCCCTTGCCATGAATGATGCCCACCACGCCGGTCTTGCCAATGCCGGTGTGAATGGCATCCACGCCGCACAGCTCAAGGGCCTGCTTGACGCGGCTGGCGGTGTACACCTCTTCAAAACCCAGTTCGGGGTGAACGTGCAAGTCACGCCGGAACGCGGTGAGCTCCGGGTGAAAGGCGCTGATGGCAGCAAAGGCGCGGCCACTGGCCAGCAAGGGAACAGGTTTAACAGCAGTCAGCATCAATGGCCTCCAGATTTGCCCACGCGCAAACGCGGGTCCACCACAAAGTAAAGCAAGTCAACCACCAGGTTGATCACCACAAAAATCAGCGCTGTCAGGCACAGGTAGGCGGCCATGACCGGAATGTCAGCAAACGTCACCGCCTGGATGAACAGCAGCCCCATACCCGGCCATTGGAACACCGTCTCGGTGATGATGGCAAAGGCAATCAGCGCGCCCAGTTGCAAACCGGTGATGGTGATCACTGGCACCAACGTGTTTTTAAGCGCATGGCCGAAATGGATGGCGCTGTTGGACAGGCCGCGCGCGCGCGCAAACTTGACGTAATCGGTGCGCAGCACCTCCAGCATTTCCGCCCGCACCAGGCGCATGATGAGGGTGAGCTGAAAAATAGCCAGCGTGAGCGCGGGCAGCACAATGTGGTGCCAGCCGCCTGCGGTCAGCAAGCCCGATGTCCACCAGCCAAACTGCACCACATCGCCGCGGCCAAAACTGGGGAACCATCCCAGCCCCACGGCAAACAGCAAAATAAGCAAAATGCCGACCAAAAATGTTGGCAAGGACACCCCCAGCAGCGACACGGTCATGAACAGCTGGCTTAAAAATGTGCCGCGTTTGAGCGCAGCATAAACCCCCATGGGAATACCTAGCACCAGCGCCAGCACAGCAGCAACGCCGGCCAGTTCAAGGGTGGCGGGCAGGCGTTCGGAAATCAGGCGCGACACTTTGGCACCCTGACGCAGGCTGAGGCCAAACTCTCCCTGTACGGCGTTCATCAAAAAGTTCCAGAACTGCACCACAAAGGATCTGTCCAAGCCAAGATCAGCACGCAACTGAACGATTTGCTGCGGCGTGGCGTCCTGCCCCAACAAAAAGACCACCGGGTCACCCACGTACTGAAACAGCAAAAACGAGATCAGTGCCACCGACACCATCACGATGATGGCTTGCAACAGGCGCTGAAGAATGAATGCAAACATGGGGGGATGGGATAAATCGGTCAGGGTTGATATTAGCGCAGCAAGTAGCGCGCCAATGTGGGACTTACCTTATGAAATGCTGATCTATTGCTTCGGTCTGTCCCGGGCGTGTCATCTGCAGCACATGGATCAAAGCCCGAAGAAGGCTCTTTGATTGGTGCGGCTTGAAAACCTCAGTTCACTTTGACCAGCCGCCAGTCAATCCGGTTGTCCGCGCGGTGTACCACGTCGATGTTTTTCTTCATCGCCCAGGGGATGATCTGGTTGTGCAACGCCAGGTGGGACACATCGGTATGCGACAACTCCAGCGCTTTTGCGATCAGGTCGTTGCGGTTTGACATGTCGGTTTCTTTTTTGATGCGTTCCACCAGCGCGTCCATTTGCGGGTTGGAGTACCGGCCCAGGTTGTAGTTGCCGTCGCCGCCCACACCTACGCTGCGCACCAGTGACTGCAGGCTGTACAGCGCGTCAAAGGTGGGCACGCCCCAGCCCAGCATGTAAATGCTGGCTTCATAGCGCTGAATCATCGGGAAGTAGGTGACGAGTGGCAGCGTGCGCAGCTTGGCCTTGACGCCAATTTTGGACCACATGGCGGCCACTGCCTGGCAGATTTCCTCGTCGTTGATGTAGCGGTTGTTCGGGCAGGCGAAGTCGACCTCAAAGCCGTCTTTGTAACCCGCCTCTAAAAGCAATTTTTTAGCCGCATCGATGCTGTAGGGGTAGCGGGCATCGACCTTTTTGCTCCAGCCGTTGACCTGCGGCGAGATCAGCGTGCCGGTGGGCTGGCTCAGGCCGCGCATGATGACCTTGTTGAGCGTGACGATGTCGATCGCCTGGTCCAGCGCCTTGCGCACGCGAACGTCTTTCAACGGATTTTTGCCCTTGATGTTGGAGCCGGGCAGCTCGTCACGAAACTGGTCCATGCCGAAGAAGATGGTGCGGTTTTCAGCCCCGTCCAGCACCTTCAGGTCTTTGTTGGCGCGCAGGCGCCCCAGGTCTTGCGGACTGGGGTCGAGCACCAAATCAAGCTCGCCAGACAGCAGGGCCGCGGCGCGGGTGGCCTCCGATTTGATGGGGGTGTAGACAATCTCGGTCACGTTGCCATCGAGCTTGCCCCACCAATTGGGGTTGCGCTTGAGGGCGAGCTTCTGGTCGGGTTGCCAGCTTTCCACCACAAAGGGGCCGGTGCCCATCGCATTGCGGTGTGAAAAACTTTCATCTTTGGTTTTGATGTCTTTCGGCTCCGTGGCCTTGTTTTTCTCGGACCAGGCCTTGCTCATCATGCGCAGTTCGGTCAGCTGGTTCATCAGCACCGGGTTCGGCGCTTTGAGCATGATGTCGATCTCGCTGTCACTGACCCTGACGATCTTGTCGATGCCTTGCGCATACACGCCGTAATTTGATGTTTTGGCCATCGCACGATTGAGTGAGAACACCGCGTCATCGGCGGTAAAGGCGCTGCCGTCGCTGAACTTGACACCCTGTCGCAGCGTGATGCGCATCTGTGTGGGGTTGGTCAGCTTCCAGGCGGTGGCCAGTTGCGGTTCAATTTTGAAGCTCTTGCTGTTGTAGTACACCAGTGACTCATACACCGCCGCATGCACGCCGTTGCCGAGCGCGTTGTTTTGCGAATGGATGTCCAGCGTCGGAATGTCGCTGGCGCTGGCCCATCTGAATGTTTTGGCGCTGGCGGTGTGGCTCAGTGCCAGGGCGGTCACCAGCAAGGCGAATTTGAATGTCACGTGCAGTCCTTTGCGCTGATAAAGCGCTCGGTGGGTAAAAGTGCAGACTATGCCTCAAACCACCTGCCGCGGGTCACCGTGCTTTTACTAAGAGCGCAACAGCGGCCAGGTCTCAGTGCAGCGATATCGGCGTATTGGCCAAGCCGCTGTAGCCTTCCAGCGTGTCTTCAATTTCTTGCTGGGTCGGGGTGTTTTGCGCCCAGGCGCTCAGGCGCTGCTGGAACATTTCGGCCCAGGAGCCATCGAGGTACACCTCTTTGCCGGAGCGCTTGTCAACAATCTCAAAACCGTTGCGCGCCATCTGCGGCGTGGTCGGCGCCGGGGCAGATGCTTCAGGTGCGTTGGCGTGAATTTGCACCACCACAAAAGATTCTGAGTCGTAAAGCATTTGCATTTGGATTGATCCTTGAAGCATTCTAAGCATGCCGTAGCGCTTCATATGGCAGCGCGGGGGCCAACTTCAAGGCTGCCAGGGTGAATCAGGGCTTTTGCACCTGCTTTTACGCCTGCTTTGGCAGGATAACGTCACAAATTCTTGGCGACTTCGACCACCTGCTGGTCAATGAAGTCGCCGTTCGGCTGGGTGATGCGGTTGCGCACGGGCAAGTAGCCCAAAGACGGCGCAAACCAGATTTCAACCTTCTGATCGAATTCCTTGCGCGGCTTGCGGGTGAGTTTCAGCGTCGGCATCTGGGCCCTCATCAGATTCAGGCTTTCTTCGGCCTCGATGACGAAGGTCCAAGTGTCGGCCTCGCGCGGGCCAATCGTCAAAAAGGTGATGTTGCTGCCGATCGGAAAGTCTTGCGGCCTGGCAGCCAGCATGCCGCCCAACTGCAAAAACACACTGACGCGGTCTTGCGCGCCTTCGACCCACGGCGCGTCGGGCGTGTTGGCGCTGAAGCTGATCTTGCCTTTGTCGGCCTCGAAATGCGCAGCCAGCTCAGTTCTGAACTTGTCAGCAAAACGGGTGGGAGCCAGGCCAGCCGGCGTGATTTTGCCGACACTGGTCATGCTGCGGGAGCCAACCAAAAATGCGCTGACCTTCATCAGCGCCTGGTAACTTTCACCATCGGTTTTCCAGGCCAGTTCGGCATCGGCCTGGTAGTTCAGGTTTTTGGCGGTGCCGATCATTTTGTAGAGCAGGCGCACCGACCCGGGCAGACTGATGGCCGTGACCGGGATGGTTTTGGGGCCGGTGGCGGGCGCTGCCGCAGCGCTGGCCTGGGTCGGGGTTGCAGCGGCTGCGCTTTCAAGGGGCTGGCTGGGCGTTGCCGGGGCTTCGGGGACGGCTGGGCTGGCGCTGGACGACTCCTGAGTCGCTACTATTTCAGGAGCTGCCTGCCCAGTTATTTCAGGGGCCAGGGCCGGATTTGACGCCTTTTTGTCGACATTCTGAGTGGTTTTGACAGCTTTTGGAGGCGCTGGAGTCGCCTTGCCGCCGCCATCGGAGGGCCGCGTGCTGTCAATGCTGCGTGTCGTGAATATTTTGCCGCCCGCATCATCCAGATCGGCACCCGTCCCCAGCTGGGCGGGCGATGCTTGCAGCACCAGGACATGGGCAGCAACGACCAGCACCACGGCGATGGTCAGTGGTTTCCAGCCCGGCGTTCCAGTGACAGAGGTCATGCCGCAATGTAGCCCAAATCAGTTGACAGTTGCCGGGCTGCGGCCTTCAGGGGCGTGGCGACTGCGCCGCGCCAGTCCGCATCAAAGGTGCTGAGCGAACCCAGCGCCACCATGCCCAGCACCATGTGGCCGTCGGCGTCAAATACTGGTGCACAAAAGCCGCCCACGCCGGGCAGCAGCGTATTGACGACTCTGGCCACGCCGTGCTGGCGGGCCTCGTCAAGCAGGGCGTTGAGCTCAGCCATGCTGGCGGGCAGATCGCGCCTGCCGCTTTTTTGGGCACGCGCCAACTCGTCCTTCAACAAGCCCTTGAGTCGGGTGTTCACGGCGCTTTGCCGCGTGGCCATGAAGGCCGCAAAACACAGCCCGGTGGCCGACGACAGCAGCGGCATCACATCACCCAGACGCAAGTTGACGGTGACCGTCTGCGGCGACTCCTCCCAGTGCACCATGCACGGGCCCTGGTTGCCCCACACGGCCAGCGCCAATGTTTGGCCAATCTGGGGCATCAAGCCACCGAGCCGCGCTCTGGCCAGTTTGACGGCATCCATTCTGGACAGCGAAGCGAGCCCTAACTTTAGCGCTGCGGGCCCCAGGTCATAACGCGTGGTGCCAGCGTCTTGCACCACGAGGCTCAAACGCTGAAAGCTGACCAGGTAGCGATGCGCCTTGGCGGCAGACATGCCCGCCCGCGCGGCGAGGTCACGCAGCATGAGGGCGTCGCCTGCGTTGGCCAGCACATCCAATAAACTGAAGCCCACTTCGACCGACTGAATGCCCGCGCGTTGCGGCTCGGCATCGGCAGCTTGTTTCATGGTGGGCGTTGGCGTCGACGTCATGGCGTCCCTATAATTACATTTAGGTAAATCAATTTCACTTATCGTAACGCCGAACGCAGCGCTGACCAGAACAGAAAGACATCGAATGAAACTTGCCACTTACAAAGACGGCTCACGTGACGGCCAGCTGCTTGTTGTCTCGCGCGACCTGTCAACGGCGCATTATGCAACTGGCATTGCCAGCAAATTGCAGGACGTGCTGGACGACTGGAACTTCATGTCGCCGCAGTTGCAAGACCTCTATGACAGCTTGAACAGCGGCAAGGCCAGACACGCCTTTCCGTTTGAAACCAGCCAATGCATGGCGCCGCTGCCACGCGCCTACCAATGGGCCGATGGCTCAGCTTTCATCAACCACGTCGAGCTGGTGCGTGCCGCCCGCAACTCGGACGTTCCCGATACTTTTTATACCGACCCGCTGATGTACCAGGGCGGCAGTGACGACTTCATCGGCCCGACGGACGATGTGGTGGTGGCCAGCGAGGCGTTTGGCATCGACTTTGAAGCGGAAATCGCCGTCATCACTGCCGATGTGGGCATGGGCACCAGCGCAGAGCAGGCCATTGAGGGCATCCGTTTGGTGATGCTGGCCAATGACGTGTCGCTGCGCAACCTGATTCCTGGCGAGTTGGCCAAGGGCTTTGGATTTGTTCAGAGCAAACCCGCCACCGCCTTCAGCCCGGTGGCCGTGACGACCGACGAGCTCGGTGACGCTTGGCAGGGCGGACGCCTGCACATGACGCTGCAAAGCACCTGGAACGGACGCAAGGTTGGCATGTGCGAGGCCGGGCCAGAAATGACATTTCATTTTGGACAGTTGATTGCGCACATCTGCAAAACCCGCAATGTGCGCGCCGGCAGCGTGATTGGCTCAGGCACCGTCAGCAACAAGGACTGGACACATGGCTACAGCTGCATTGCCGAAAAACGCGCGATAGAAACCATCGAAAGCGGTGCGCCCGTGACCGAGTTCATGAAGTTTGGCGACACCATCCGCATTGAGGCCAAGGGCAAGGACGGGCACAGCGTGTTTGGTGCGATTGACCAAAAAGTGGCGGCATTACAGGCTGGCTAGACCGAACCCGTCACGAAGAATACAGCCGCCCTTATTCCACTTCAACCCGTAACTCGCGCTCAGCCACACGCTGCTTTTCATCTTGTATCTGCAAGGTCAGGCGGTGCTTGCCCACCGGGATTTGCGCGTTGTCCAGAGAAAAGCCTACCGGCGTGACTTTGACGAATTTGGTGATTCGGCTGGTGATGTCGAACTTCAGCGCGCCGTACAAGACTTTGAAACTGCTGGGGTCAATGGCTGCGTCGCTTTGTGCTTTGAACAGCACGGCAATCGAAAACGGCGCCTTGACTTTCAGGTCCGCCACTGGTTCGGGCTTGATGATGTCGATCAGCGGCATCACAGCGCGGGCACGCAGCGCGGGTTGCTCGTTAAAACCGGCTTCGCCCTGAAACGACAGCGCTTCGGCTGGACTGATGAGCCAGTCCTTGGGCCCGGCCTGCGCATGCGCTTCAAAAGAGCAGGCCAGCACAGTTGTCAACCAGGCCAGGGTGATCAGATTTTTCATTTGACTTCCTCAACAGAGACCATCGCCGCCCCAAATGCATCTGAGCACAGCGGGTTGTTTTTGCGCTTGCTGGCTGAGTCGCAGGCCTGGCTGGTCACCAGCCGCGACGTGCCCATCAGCGCGCCCAGCTTGGCGCGGCCTTCGGCGTCATTGAGCGAGCTCGAAAACGGCCCGACCTTGCTTGAGCCCAGCTGGGTCAGATCACGCGGGCCATCGGCCACAAACACCAGCAGGTTGTTGTTGCCCGCTGGGCCGCCAGCCTTGACGCGCCAGTTGGCACGGGGCAGTTGCAGGGTTTGTCCGGCTTCAATTTTGTTGTTTTGGTCCAGGTCATTGGGGAACAGCATGTACATCGATTTGTTGTCGGACCCCGCCAGCGCCACGTAAACATAGCCAGGCTTGTCAGACTGAACCGACATCTCCAGCATGTCCTGGGCAATCTTCAATTGCGTCTTGGCCAAGCTGACCGTCACTTTGCGCTTGGCGTCGCGCTGGTCAAACATCTGGCTCAGCGCCTGCGCGCCCGTCAACGGGGCCACCACCGGCCCTGCAACCGGGGCGGGCGCGCTGACGACCACTGGCTCAGCTGCGGGAGCCACCGCGACAACCGGCGGCGGCTTGACGGCGGCTGGCGGCGCAGCAGGCAATGCAGGCGCCACGACTGGGGCGGCTACAGGTGCAGCAGCCATTGGTGCCTGACTGAACCACGCCGGCACAAAACCCACATTGCCTGAGAGCATCAGGTTATGCGGCTTGTAGTTGGCATCGTTTTGCATGCGCTGGTTGATCTTGGTCTGAGCACACTGGCGAATTTCTTCCATGCTGATGGCGCCTGAGTTGTCCAGGTCCACCGCATCACGCAACATGCAGTCGCGTACAAACTGCGTCGCCAAGCCCCCTTTGAGCTCGTCGTCAAAACTGATTTCATTGTCACGCGAGGCCGAGATATGAATCACGTCCTGCGGCAAGGTGCCCTTGTCGTTCAGCTCGACCAGCAAGTTGCGGGTTTTGACATTGACAGGCCGGCCACATTCTTCAGAGACCGCCGCAAATTTGGGCCGCAACAAGCCGTCGTCGTTCGCGTTGCTAAAGCCGCGCGTGCGCACAGCCGGAGGCATGTTCACCAGCCCGCCGGAGTGACAAGCGTCATACATCACAAACAATTTATCGGTTTTGGCCGTGATGGTGCTCAAGAGACTGGTCATTTCACGGTTGGTGATGTTGCCCGACTGGCCGCCGTCATAAGCCAGCAGTGACTCCACACAACCGCCAATGGCCGGGTCGTTGTAGCGAGTGCCGTGGCCTGAATAGTGAATGAACACGCGGTCGCCGTCCTGCACTTTGTCGCCCAGCTCGCGCAGGGCTTTGCGGATGTTGTTTCCGGTGGCTTGGTCGTCCTGCAGGTAACTGATGTTGCTGGCGGGCACCTGCATGGCGGTGGCCATTTGTGTGGCCGAAGCACGGTCGATGCGTGCGCCGGGCAAGGGTGGAATATTGGCTTCTGCATAGCGGCTGATGCCGATGATCAGCGCGTGGCGGTTGATGCGTGCTGGCAGGCTGCGCACGCCCAAGGTCATCGCGGCGTTACCACTGGCCGTCCGCCCGCTGGCCATGCCGGATGCGGTCGAGGCGCCTGAGCTCAGGTTGATGCTGCTGGCGCGAACCCAACCCGTGACTTTGCCGGCGGGCGACTCATGCAGCACCTGGGCCCAGCCGCCTTCAATCGTCATGATGGCCAAGGCGGCACCTGCGGGCAAGGCGGACAAAACCGGCGCGCTGCCAAGCTTGTCAGCCCTTATTTCTGTGGCGCGCAACGCGGTGGTATTTTGAGCCTGGGCGCTGCAAAAGCTCAGCGCGGCCAGCAAGCCCGCGGCGGTCAAAGCAAGTGTTCGTTTCATCCGATGCTCCCTTGTTTATTGGTTCGTACTCGTTGATTCACCCTCACCTGCCCAGGCGAGCCAGCAAGCCTGTGCCAGTTTATCGCGTGCCATGCCACCCGCCAAGGGCACCGGTAGGGGGGAGCCGGCCACCAGCTGCGCGCCCAGCCGCGCCGCTATCACTGCGCGGTTGGAATGCAGCTGCTGCGCTGGCCCCACCACCCCTGCGCGGCACACCAGCTCAGGCCAAAGCAACTTGCCGGGCCAGGCCACGTTGGCATCCGCGACCACCACGCGGCAGTCGGGGGCGTGTGCCTCCAGCGCGTCGATCAATCGGTCAAGTGGTTCGCCCAGCCAAGGCGCGGCGCCTTTTATAGGCCACAGTGCCGCCGGTCCATCCGCACTGGCCGGTGGCTGGCGCCAGTACTGCTGGCGCAGGCCATTCCAGTAACGCAGCACCGCCAAAAACAACAAGGCAAGCGCTGCAGCCAAATGCAAGTCCAGAAAGACCGGCGCGCCATTCAGGCTCAGATAACCCAAGCCCAGCAAAGCCAGCGGCAAAGCCACCAACGCGGGGGCCAGTGAGTCAATGCTTTTGAACTGCACCCACAGCGCGATGCCCATGCACAGCGCAATCGCCAGCGCCGCCTGCAGCCAGCGCGGCAGCTCGTGCACGACGCGCTGGCTGATGGCGTTGTCAATCGCGGTAGCCAGCGTCTCCACCCCGGCTTGCAGCGGCGCCAGCGGTGTGGGGTGAATGTCGTGCAGGCTGGGCGCTGTGGCGCCTATGACCACCACTTTGCCCGCGAAGGACGGCACGGCTGCCAAGGGCTTGTCGCCCTCCGCCTGTGCAAACACGTCGGCAAAGCTGATGCGCGGGTAGGCCTCCTGGGTCTTGCGCCAGGCGATCAACTCGTCCTTGTCAAAGCGGGCATCGCGCGCTGTGTTCTTGCCCGGCGCGATGACGCTTGTCGCCACGGCTGCAGCCAATGACTGGATCTGATTGCCGTCGGGCAAAGTCTCACGGTATCGGTATCGGCGCAGCACGCCATCGGCATCCGGGTAGCCGTTGTTGAAGCCCAAACGCGATGCCGCGACGGCGGGCAAGACCGGCGCAATCAGGGCCACCGTGCTGGTGCCTGGTGATGCCGCCAGTTCCGGGGCAGACCACAAGCCGGGTAATTGCGCGCGCGTCAAGGCGCTGGTCGTGTCATTGGCAAGCGGCAGGCGCACCACCGCAAAGTGGCTGTGCGGGCTGCGGGCCACCGCCGCATTGAAGGCCGCATCGCCGCCGGGGCTCAAGCGATCGGCATCTGAAAAAACAATGTCCCAGGCAATCGCCGCAGGCTGCTGCTTTTCAATATGGTCGAGCACGGTGGCCAACGTGTCGCGCGGCCACGGCCAGCGACCGAACTCTTTGCTCATGCGCGCCAGCGTTGCCTCGTCAATGTCAACGATCACCATGCGAGGGTCAGGCGCTGCGGCCACCACACGGGCCCTGACCATGGCGTCAAAGCTGGACAGCGCCATGCCGCTGGTGACGCGAAACACCAGCACATCAAGCAGCACCCAGACCGAAAAGCCGAGCATCAAAGCCCAGGTCACACGCCGTGCAGGCAGCGCGCCCAGGCGCAGGGTCAGGCGTTGAAAGACGTTCAAAAAACCAACCCGATGCAGCGGTTTAGTTCAGGTTGACAATCCGCACCCGGCGGTTGTCGGCGGCCAGCGGGTCCGCGGTGTTGGCCAGCTCAGTGGCGCCTTTGCCAACAGCTTGCAGCCGGGCATCGGCCACGCCATTGCTGGCCAAAAAGGCACGCACGGCATCGGCACGCTGCTGGCTGAGCTTGAGGTTGTAGTCCGCGCGGCCTTTGGCATCGGTGTGGCCTTCCACCGCAAATTTTGCGTCCACCAGCTCTTTGGACTGCAGCGCCTGCGCCAGGTTGCTGAGCGCCTGCTGGCTTTCGGGTTTGACTTTCGCGGAATTGAAGTCAAACTGGATCAGCAGCGAAAGCGATGGCCTGGCGGCGGGTGTGGGATCAGCCACTTCAACCGTCAGGTTACGCAGGCTGCGGGTGCGCGGTGCCGGTGCAGGCTGAACCTTGAGCTGCTCGACCATCTCTGCCGCGCTGGGAGTGGCTTGAGCCCACAGCGAAGGGGGCAAGCCAATACAGGCGGCAAAGCTGACGGCAAAGGTGATGGATCGTGGCAAGTTGATCATGGTATGTACTCCTTAGCTGCGGTCAGCTTTGAGGCTGACCAGTTCACGTCTGTCGCTTCGCGTGATACGGCCACCGGCGCGGGCCAACTGTTCCGTTTTGATCGCATATCCATAACGCGGATCAAACCAGAATTTACTCTGCATGGTGAAGGCTCCGCCATAAAGGGTTGTTTCAATCAAATAGGTTTGAAACGTACCAGCGGGTACTGTAATCGTTTGTATGGCGGTTATTTTTGATTCTGACATCAACTCAACCTTCCGGCCATCGGCCCGGGTTTGCGTCGAACGGCCGCTCCATTTTTTGCCGACTTGCAACTCTACTGGCAAACCTCCATTGGGTGGGTCAAATGTGACTTGCCCATTTTTGATGATGGCACTCAGCGCCGTCGCCACAGTGCTGCCATTGTTTAGCTCGACCACATCGCCGTCCACACGGGTCACGCGCGCCGTGACTTTATCACCCGGTACGTTGGTCAGCAAGTCGCTGAACTGAGCCTCATAAACATCACCGACCTTGTAGCGCGGTCCAGTGTAGGCAAAACTGGCATCCTGCCCTTTGCCAAGGGCAGCCGTGATTTTTGGCTTGGCCAACTGGTCAAGCCGGTATTGCGCGGCTTCGGCCAAATCGCCGCCGCTGGGAAAGCGCTGCAAAAAATTGTAAAAGTCTTCAGGGTTGCTGCTGGTTTTAATTTGATCCCAAGCGGCTTTTTCTTCTTTGAAGGCCATCTCACGGGCCTGCTCTTTGCTCAGCCTTTGGTCCGGCGCTTTTGTCAGAGCCGCCACGCGCTGGGTTTCCTGCAATCGGGCCAGTTCGGCGAGCCGCTCTTGTTCTCTTGCCTTAGCCTCGGCCATGAGGCGCTCCCGCTCCTTGGCCTGCTCAAGCGCAAGCAGCCGTTCGCGCTCGCGTGCCTGAGCTTCTAGTGCCTGCCTCTGTTGGTCGCGCGCGCGCGCCTCAGCCGCCAGTTTTTCTTGCTCAATCGCTTTGGCTGCTGCGCTCAATCGTTCGGCCTCTTTGGCCCGAACTTCAGCGGCTTGGCGCTGCTGGTCCAGCACACGCGCCTCCGCCAGCTGGCGTTCGCGCTCTTTGGCAAGCGCCAGTTGCTGCGCGCGCGCCAGTACCTCCGCTTCTTGCGCCAGACGCTTTTGCTCTCGCTGCCTGACTTCTGCTGCCATGCGCTCCAGCTCTTCGGGCTTGATGGTGTATTTCGCACCATCATTAAAGAAAAAGTCGTCTTCCAGCGAGGTGGATTCCCACGGTATTTGCCTGCCGTTGCTCTGTTTGCGTACATTCAGACGCACGCGCTTGAACACATCTTCAATCTTGGCGATGGGACGCTTGAGCTCTTGCAGCAAATACTGGGTGTACAGGCCATTGCCGGATTTTTCATCGCCATCTTCAGCCACATTGCCAGGTGCTGTCGCGTAGGCCAAAAAGGTGCTGGGCGGCGCATCCAGTTGCGCCAAACCCTTGGCCGAGCTGGTGCTGCTGCCGAAAGGGTTGTCGCGGCAGGCATCAAGCACGACGATGTTCATGCGGTTACCAGCGGCCTTGAAAACATCGATGACGCTGCTCAGGTCAATCGTTTGGACAGCGACATCAGCTGCCGTTTTCAAATTGGCGTCCACCGGCACCATGTAGTTGCGCCAGTCCAGTTGCAAGCCGTGACCGGCGTAATACAGCATGCCCACGCCTTGTTTGCCTTTGAGTGAGTCACTGGCTTTGGCAATCGCCGCTGCCATTTGCACCTTGTTGCCGTCGCGCAACTCCACCACACTAAAACCCAAGCGTTTGAGCACATCCGCCATGTCTTTGGCATCGTTGGCCGGATTGACCAGCGCCATGTTGCCAGGGTAGGCAGAGTTGCCAATAATCAGAGCCACGCGCACGTCGAGCGGCGCCTGGGCTGAGACCGAAACAGCGGCCAAGGCAGAGGCGACGACCGCCAGACGCAGGGCGGGAAGCGCTGATTTGAAAGCGTCACGTTTTTTTGATGTTTTGGTTAACGCAGAGGCGGTTTTATTCACAAGGGCTCCGACCTTATTCTTGCTCGGCAAATTCTGGCAGAGAAGGCGCATTGACACAAGCACTTACAAATTCGCACCCCAAACAACTGTGCTGACGATTTTCGGTCCGCTTGTGCCCTTTAAATCGCCCCGCGAACCCAGCCATGTTTACTCGAGCAGCTCCTGGATAGATAGCAATCCGTTGCTAGAGCAGTGCCGCCGGGTCGTCACTGCCCAGCACCAGCTCGGCCCAGGGCTTGAGCTTGGCGGTGTCAGCGCGCAATATCTGCTGCTTGACAGCCAGAATTTGCGAGGGGTGCATGGAGAAGCTGCGAAGCCCCATACCGAGCAGCAATTTGGTCATGCCCACATCACCGGCCATCTCGCCGCACACGCTCACACCCTTGCCTTGGGCGTTGCATTCGGCAATGGTGTCGGCGATCAGGCGCAGCACCGCGGGGTGGCAAGGGTCGTACAGATGCGCGACGGATTCGTCGGCGCGGTCAATGGCCAGCGTGTACTGAATCAGGTCGTTGGTGCCAATCGACAGGAAGTCGAAGTACTTCAAAAACATTTTGAGGCTCAGTGCCGCCGCCGGGATTTCAATCATCGCGCCCAATTGCACTGGCCCGTAAGGCACGCCCTGGTTGTCAAGTTGAACCCGCGCACGGTCAATCAACAACAGGGTTTGCTTGATCTCGCTGGCATGGGCCAGCATGGGCACCAGCAGGTTGACCTGACCATGCGCCGCGGCCCGCAATATGGCGCGGAGTTGCGTTAAAAACATGGGCGGGTCCGCCAGAGACCAACGGATGGCGCGCAGGCCCAGCGCCGGATTCAGGTGTGTGTCCTGCGCTTTTTCCATGCGGTCGCTGGCGCGGTCCAGCGGCTTGTCCGAGCCAATATCGACCGTGCGAATCGTCACCGGCATGCCCTTCATGCCTTCGATAGCCTGGCGGTACGCGCTGTACTGCTCTTCTTCATTGGGCAGATTGCCAGCACGGCCCATGAACAAAAACTCGCTGCGAAACAGGCCGACGCCGACCGCTCCGGCGCTGACCGCACCCAGCGTGTCGCCCGGCAACTCGATATTGGCCAGCAGCTCGATGCGCTGGTTGTCTAAAGTAATCGCCGCGGTGTTTTTCAGGCGGCTCAGGCGCTCACGTTCCAGCTCGCCCTGGCGCTGCTTGAAGCCGTATTCAGCCAAAATAATCGGCGACGGGTCGACAATCAAAATGCCCGCATCGCCGTCGATGATGACCCAGTCGTCCTGCTCAATCAGCTGGCTGGCACTGCGGGCACCCACAACGGCCGGGATGTCCATGCTGCGCGCCACGATGGCGGTGTGCGAGGTTTTGCCGCCCACATCGGTCGCAAACCCAGCAAACAGGCTTTGCTTGAACTGCAGCATGTCTGCCGGCGAAATGTCATGCGCTATCAGCACCAGGGGCACATCAATGGTGTCAGCCAGCAGCAGGCCTTGTTTTGATTGTTTGCGGCTAGCGCCGGCTTGCGCCACCGGCTGCATCGGCGATGCCATGCCTTTCATGCGCCGCAAAATACGCTCGACCACCTGTTCCAGGTCTGCCTTGCGCTCGCGCAGGTACTCGTCTTCCATGTCGTCAAACTGGCGCGCAATGGTTTCGTACTGCGTGGTCAGTGCCCATTCGGCGTTGTAACGCCGATCGGTGATCCACTTTTTAACGCCGCCAATCAGCTGCTCATCTTGCAACAGCATCAGGTGCACATCGAGCAGGGCCGATATTTCGTGCGGTGCGTCTTTGGGCAGGTCGTGCTGCAAGCGGGAAATTTCTTCGACCACCGCATTGCGTGCCTCGCGGACGCGGGAAATCTCCAGGTCCGTCTTGTCGGCGTCGACAAAATAATGTGCCACATCAGCACGGCTGGACGCGACCAGCACGGCACGGCCAATCGCGATACCCCGCGACACAGCCAAACCATGCACGGAGAAAGTCATGACGTGACCACGGTCGTTGCTTCGTGGGGTTTCGTCAAGTCCGAGACGCGGAACCGGCTTTGCCGGGCCGCAGGCGGGGCGGCCCCCTCGGGGGGCAGAGAGTTACGCGAAGCGAACGAACGTGGGGGCAACATCACTCTCCCTCTCCAAATTTGTCATTGATGAGGGCCAGCAGCGCATCCATCGCCACCTGCTCGTCTGCGCCATTGGTTTCAAGCACCACCGTGCTGCCCATGCCGGCTGCCAGCATCATCACGCCCATGATGCTTTTGGCATTCACGCGGCGCTCGCCCTTGCTCATCCACACCTCGCAGGCAAAGCTGCCTGCCAGTTTGGTAAATTTGGCTGAAGCCCGCGCATGCAGGCCAAGCTTATTGCTGATGGTCGTGGTCGTTTGGATCATGTTTTCTTTTGGCTTGGTTTTGGGGTGCGGTGATAGCTACCTGCATCACACCCTGCGTGCCGCCTGTGAGAGCGCGCACCACCAGCGCGTCCAAGGGCTCGTGGCGGTACGACACAGCACGCAGCAGCATCGGCAGGTTGATTCCGGCAAGGAGTTTTGAATTGACGCCGTCGACGAGCTGTTGTGCCACGTTGCAAGGCGTGGCACCAAACACATCGGTCAACACCAGCGCATGCGAGGTGGCCATCTGCTTGAACACGATGCGCGCCTGGGCCAGCGTTTCTTCCGGCGGCAAGTTGGGCTGAACGTCAAGCGCCACCACACCCGCCGGGTTGTCGGGAAACACATGCAGAACGCATTGACGCAAGGCAGACGCCAGCGGCGCATGGGCAATGATGAATATTCCGTTCATGACGCTGAATTATCAACTTTCGTACGCAAAAAATAGGCATACGCGGCAATACTGCAACACAAATACACGCCAAAAGACGCCTGAAAGCTGGCGACACGGGCCAGGCCCAAGGCTGCGAACGCGTCAACCATCAGACCGATGCCCCACTGCACGAAGAAGACACCTGAAAAAATCACCAGGTTAAAAGCCGACAACGCACGGCCGGCCAGCGCCGGCTTGAAGGCCATGCCTACGGCAGGCTGCGACAGGCTGATCACCGTGGATGCCATGCAAAAAACCGTCCAGCCCAGCCACCCTGTCAACGTGCCGCCCCAGATATTGGCCGCCAACGCAAGCAGGCTGACGGGCACGCCCCAAGTGATGAGCCTGTCGGTGTGCCAGCCTGCCCGAGCCAGACGAGGATTGACCAAACCCCAGCCCCAAAAAGTCAGCAGCATCATCGCGTTGAGATAAAACAGGCCGGCGGCGGCTTCAAGCGGGGTGTAGCCTGCCACCTTGACCATCCACGGGCCAGCCCACAGCGTTTGCACAGCGACCAAACCGCCATAGTTGAAAAACGCCAGCGGCGACATTTTTTGAAAATAGCGGTTTTTCCAGACCTCGGCGTAACCATCAGGTGTATCTGTCTTCTCGGCTGCGTCTTTTGTCCACACCGGGACGACCAGTGCGAGCACAGCCATCGCCACCACCACCAGTCCGGCCAGCACCCAGAACAGCGCCCGCCAGCCGACCAGTGGCAGCAGCCACTGCACAGGCAAGGTCGACGCCAGCATGCCTAGCGAGCCGCTCATCAGCATCCAGGAGTTGGCGCGCAGCAAGCTGGGCGCATCCAGCCAGCGCCTGAAGCCGCTGAGCGGCGCCATCAGGCAGGCGCTCACACCCATGCCAATCAGCACCCGTCCTAGCAGCAGCCCGGCAAAGCTGGTGGCCACTGAAAAGGCCAGGCAGCCGCCTACTGCCACCGCCAGAAAGCACATGATGACCCGCTTGGGGCCATACCTGTCGAGCCAGGTGCCCAGCGGCAACTGCGTGGCGGCAAAGCCTAAAAAGTAACCGCCCGCCAGCAGCCCCAAGTCACGTGACTGCAATGAAAACTCCTGGCTGAGCACCGGCGACAGCGTGGCAATGATGGCGCGCACCAGCGCCGAGATGGTGTAAGCGGCCGCAAAAGCCAGAAAAACCACAATGGCGACTTTTTTATCCAGCAGTCCGGGCTGATGCGATGCGCTGGGGGTGGGCTTATTCAAACTTCAATCCTGAAAAAAAAGTGTCGGCCACGTCGGGGGCCAGCTTGTCGGCATAGATCGCCGCCTGAAAAACCTGGGAGCCCTGCGCAAAATACGCTGCCTGGCTGCTGACCGTCTGGCCGTTGGCGCGCTTGCCAGTGGCGCTGACCATCACCGCGCCACTGGGCAGCCCGGTTGACTTGAACGCCGTCCCCGGCGTGGCCAGGTTGGCTTTTAGACTGGTCAGTGATGCGCCTTGCCACTGGACCAAGGTGTCTTTCACCAAGGAGGCGTCTTTCACATCCGCAACCGCAACCGCGAAGGTCACGCCGCCGGCATCACAACTGAGCAACATCAGCTCCGTTGGCTGGCCTCCCATGGGCACGGTTTTTTGCGCTTTGTCTGGCTTGCAGGGCATCAGCAGACTGAGCCGCGTTTCTTCTGGCCGCACATCGCGCCAGTTGAAGGTCGGGTTACAGGCAGCCAGTCCGGCCAAGGCAAGCACCGCGTAGATTGGAAATTGAATCGATCGCATATTCATAAGTGAACGTGGCACTTTACAGGCAATTGGCATCAAAACGCAGCGTGGCCGTTTGATGTGCACCACTTAAGGGCCAAAAAGGGCGGCGCCCGGGGTCACCATGCACCAAGTTGGGTGTGTTGCCCGCACCACTGGCTGGCACGACGCAGCATGCTCGCGCTTGCTGAGAAGTCGCGCACGACCTGCGCCATTAACCGGTCTTGGCAGATTCAGGCCTAAGCCTTGCATAGCAGGTTGATCTTTTTCAAGAGGTAACACCATGACCAACCGTTTTGACGCTTTTGATGCCGACCGCCCCCTGATGCTGCGCTGCGCTTGCGGCGAAGACCACGCGCCCGGCGAACACGCTGTACAGACCGAGCAATCGGTGTCCCAGAGTTTTATGGAGGCCACCATGGTCAAGGCGCTGTTTCCTGTCGACAGCGTGCGCCGCGGCTTTTTGAAAGCGGTGGGTGCCAACACGGCACGTGCCGCCATTGCCTCACTGTTCCCGCTGGGTGCACTGGAGGCGATGGCCCAGGACAAAGGCCCGCTGGAAAAGAAAGACCTCAAACTCGGCTTTATACCGATCACCTGCGCATCGCCGCTCATCATGGCTGACCCGCTGGGCTTTTACAAAAAAGAAGGCCTGAATGTTCAATTGAACAAAACCGCAGGCTGGGCGCTGATTCGCGACAAGATGATCAACAAAGAGCATGATGCGTCGCATTTTTTGTCGCCCATGCCGATTGCCATGACCATGGGCTTGGGCTCGACCCAGGCCAATATGAATGTGGCAACGATTCAAAACACCAACGGCCAGGCCATCACGCTGCACGTCAAGCACAAGGGTAATCGCGACCCCAAGGGCTGGAAGGGCATGAAGTTTGCCATTCCGTTTGAGTACAGCATGCACAACTTCTTGCTGCGCTACTACCTGGCTGAAGCAGGCCTGAACCCTGACACCGATGTGCAGCTGCGGGTGCTGCCGCCTGCTGAAATGGTGGCCAATTTGCGTGCTGGCAACATCGACGGCTTTCTTGGCCCCGACCCCTTCAACCAGCGCGCCGTCTACGACGAGGTAGGGTTCATTCACATCTTGTCCAAGGAGATCTGGGACGGTCACCCATGCTGCGCCTTTGGCGTGTCAGACGAGTTCATCAAGCAAAACCCCAACACTTTCGCTGCACTTTACCGGGCGGTTCTGGGCGCATCCTTCATGGCCAGCCAGGCCAAAGACCGCGACCTGATTGCCAAGGTCATCGCCCCGGCCCAGTACCTGAATCAGCCTGAGGCTGTGCTGACCCAGGTGCTGACCGGCAAGTTTGCCGACGGCTTGGGCAACATCAAAAACGTGCCTGACCGCGCCAACTTTGACCCGGTGCCCTGGCAGTCAATGGCAGTGTGGATGCTGACGCAAATGAAGCGCTGGGGCTATGTGAAGGGCGACGTCAATTACAAGCAAATTGCAGAAAAAGTCTTCTTGCTGACCGATGCCAAAAAGCAGATGGCCATCGCTGGTTTCAAGCCGCCAGAGGGCGCGTATAAAAAGTTCAAGGTGATGGGCAAGGAGTTTGACCCCGCCAAACCTGAAGAATACGCCAAGAGCTTTGCCATCAACAAAATGGGCTGATCAGTCACTTCATGAAATCTCTCAACCTGAAAGCGGGCCTTGTCTCGCTGCTCATCTTTTTGTCCATCTTGGGTATCTGGTTTTTAGCGACCCAATCATCCGGAACTGCGCCATCAGCCAGCACCACTGGCATGACAGCCGAGCAGATCGAATACCAGAAGATGATGGGCAAAGAGGTGGGCAGTACCAAGACCACCGGCTTTCCCACACTTGGCCAAATGGGCTCGGCCATCTGGAAGCAGGTGTCCAACCCGATTTATGACAACGGGCCAAACGACAAGGGCATTTTGATCCAGCTCAGCCATTCATTGGCGCGGGTTGGCTTGGGCTTTTTGCTGGCCATGCTGGTTGCCATTCCGCTGGGTTTTGTGATTGGCATGTCGCCGCTTTTGAGGCGCGCGTTTGACCCCTTCATTCAGGTGCTCAAACCGATCTCGCCGCTGGCCTGGATGCCGCTGGCGCTGTACACCATCAAAGACTCCTCCATCAGCGGTATTTTTGTGATTTTCATCTGCTCGGTGTGGCCGATGCTGATCAACACCGCATTTGGCGTGTCCGCTGTCAAGCGCGAGTGGCTCAACGTGGCCGCCACGCTGGAAGTCAGCCCGCTGCGCAAGGCTTTTCTTGTTATCTTGCCCGCAGCTGCGCCGACCATCTTTACCGGCATGCGCATCTCCATGGGCATTGCCTGGCTGGTGATTGTGGCCGCTGAAATGCTGGTCGGTGGCACCGGGATTGGCTACTTTGTGTGGAACGAGTGGAACAACCTGTCGCTGACCAATGTGATTTTTGCCATTTTGGTGATTGGCGTCGTCGGCATGCTGCTGGACCTGGCGTTTGCGCAGCTGCAAAAAATGGTGACTTATGTTGAATGACACGAACCCACGCCTGCGGGATTTTCTGAAAGTCGAGAACTTAAGCAAATCTTTCGTGACCAACAAGCCGGTTTTTGCGGACCTCAGTTTTGCCATCGACAAGGGCGAGTTTGTTTGCATCATCGGACATTCAGGCTGCGGCAAAACCACCGTGCTCAATGTGCTGGCGGGGCTGGACACCGCCACCTCGGGCAACTGCTTCATGGACAACCGGGAAATCTCTGGCCCCAGCCTGGAGCGCGGCGTGGTGTTTCAAAGCCACGCTCTGATGCCGTGGCTGACGGTGCGCAGCAATATTGCCTTTGCGGTGGTGTCGCGTTGGCCCGATTGGTCCAAAACCGAGGTCAACGCGCATGTTGAAAAGTTTGTGGCCATGGTCGGCTTGATGCCTGCCATCGATAAAAAGCCATCACAACTATCAGGCGGCATGAAGCAGCGCGTGGGCATTGCCCGGGCTTTTGCCATTCAACCCAAAATGCTGTTGCTTGACGAGCCTTTTGGCGCACTCGACGCACTGACGCGCGGCACGATTCAGGACGAGCTCATGACCATCGTGCGTGAGACCCAGCAAACCGTTTTCATGATCACCCACGACGTGGACGAAGCCATCTTGCTGGCTGACCGCATTATTTTGATGACCAATGGTGCGGAGTCGGCAAGCGGCTACACGCCGGGCGGCATTGGCGAAGTCGTGGTGAACACGCTGCCGAAAAACCGCACTCGGGCCGAACTGCACCATCTGGACGGCTACTACGACCTGCGCAATCACGTCGTCGACTTTCTGATCAAGCGCGCCAAGCCAGGCGAGGCACATTAACTTTTACAAACCAAGGAGCCACCATGAACCGCAACGAGATCACCGAAAAAATCATCACTGTCAAGGTTTCCAAAGGCCTGAAATGGGAAGACATCGCCAAAAAAGTAGGCATGAGCAAAGAGTGGGTCACCGCTGGCTGCCTGGGCCAGATGACGTTTGACGCCACCCAAGCCAAAGCCGTCGGCAAGATTTTTGGCCTGACAGCTGAAGAGCAAAAATGGCTGCAGGTGGTGCCGTACAAAGGCTCATTGCCTACACCGGTGCCGACTGACCCGCTGATCTACCGCTGGTATGAGATTGTGAGCGTCTACGGCACTACCATCAAAGAGCTGATTCACGAAGAATTTGGCGATGGCATCATGAGCGCGATTGACTTTTCAATGGACATTGTTCGCCAACCTGACCCCAAAGGTGACCGCGTGAATGTGGTGCTGTCGGGCAAGTTTTTGCCCTACAAACAGTACTGATTCAACGCAAAGTCAAGCGCCTATCGCGGGGAGTATTTCCCCGCGACTTTCGCCAAAACCGATGCGTGCAAAGCCCGGCTTTTCACACCAACCACGCAGCACAACCGCATCACCATCTTGCAAAAAGCCGCGCGGCTCGCCGTTGCTCAAGCTGACCGGTTTTGTGCCGCCGTAAGCCAGCTCAATCAACGCACCGGCCTGGCCAGCGCCCGGACCAGAGATGGTGCCACTGCCCAACAAATCACCAGGCTGTAAATTGCAACCGCCCATGGTGTGATGCGCGACCATTTGCGCAATAGACCAGTACTGGTGTTTGAAACTGGTGCCGCTTAAACGCGATGGGCCTTTGCCTTCAGTACGCAGCTTGTCGGACTCCAGGCACACCTCCAATGAAATATCTATCGCGCCGCGCGCGCGGTTACTGGCATCTTCAAGGTAGTCCAACGGCTGCGGCTCAGTCGCAGGCCGGTTCCACGGCAGACGATAGGGTGCAAGTGCGTCCATCGTCACAATCCACGGCGAGATCGTGGTGCAAAAGTTCTTACCCAAAAATGGCCCCAGGGGTGCCATTTCCCAAAACTGAATGTCGCGCGCCGACCAGTCGTTGAGCAGGCACATACCGAAAATGTGCTGCTCTGCGTTTTCAAGAGGAATGGGCGAGCCCTGCGCATTTCCCTTGCCGATGTAAATGCCGAGTTCCAGCTCATAGTCCAGACGCGCGCAAGGGCCATACACCGGCACGTTGACGCCCGGCAGCATGGCCTGGCCCATGGGTCGGCGGAACTTCTGGCCGCTGACACCAATGCTGGAGACCCGTCCATGGTAGGCAATCGGCATCCATTTGAAGTTGCTGGTGATAGGGTCGTCCGGTCGCATCATGACACCAATGTTCATCGCGTGATCCAGCGACGTGTAAAAGTCGGTGTAGTCGCCGATGCGGGCGGGCACGGTGAATTCAACGTCGCTTTGTGCGATCAAACAAGCACGCAGCGCATCGACCTTGGCACCGTAAAAAGCTTTTTCAAGCAGTTCAAACAAGCCGTGCCTGAGCGCCTTCCAGGCCGCTAGGCCGAGGGCAAAAAAATCATTGAGTGCTGGTTGCGCGCAGGCAGCCGCTGCTGTTCCGGCCAAGCCGTCCAAACAACCGCTCTGGGCCACCTGCGCCAAGTCAATCACCTGGTCGCCAATGGCCACGCCGCCCCGAAAAGCCTCTTGACTCCCCTTACGGCGAAACACTGAAAACGGCAGGTTCTGAATCGGAAAATCGCAGCCAGGTTGATTGGCTGACAGCACCCAGCTTTTCGCGAATTCGCTGTGCGTCTGGTCAAGCGCAGTGTTTGATGCGGTCATGTCTCTGCCATCAACCGGTCGTCAAAAATAGCCACGGCGCGCGTCCAACCTGCGGATGCACCGCGAATTTTGTGCGGAAAGCATGAAATGAAAAACCCATGGGGCGGCAGCACTTCCAGGTTGTGCAGTTTTTCCAGATGGCAGTAGCCAATGTCACGACCGGCTTTGTGGCCTTCCCAGATCAATGATGCGTCTTTTGTTTCGTCGTATTTTTTGGCGGTGTGCACAAACGGCGCGTCCCAGCTCCAGCCATCGGTGCCCGTCAAGCGCACGCCGCGCTCCAGCAAGTACATGGTGGCCTCGTAACCCATGCCGCAGCCCGACGAAACGTAGTCGGGGCTGCCATATTTTTTACCCGCACGGGTGTTGATGACCACAATCTCAAGCGGCACCAGCGTGTGCTCGATGCGTTTTAGTTCTGCCTCGACATCAGCAGCCGTGACCACGTAGCCGTCTTCAAAGCGTGTGAAGTCCAGCTTCACGCCGGGCTGAAAACACCAGTCCAGCGGGACGTCATGTATCGCGATTGACGGCTCCTGATGTCCGAGTGCCTTGTTCATGGTGCTATGAAAATGATATGGCGCATCAAGGTGTGTGCCGTTATGGGTCGACAGGGTGACCAGCTCTACCGCCCAGCCTTCACCGTCAGGCAGATCAGCTTTTTTGAGCCCCTTGAAAAAGGGCTCAATCTGCTCGAACGAATCTTCATGGGTGAAGTATTCAATTTTTGGCGCAAAAGCGGGCGGATCGCTGATGACATCATTTTCTAAAAAAATTGACAGGTCAATGATTTTTCGGGTCATGGTTTATCTCCAGATAATTTCAAACTTTTTGCCATTTTAAAAAACGTCTTTCAAACACTGCCAGCAGTGCACTGCTGACAAAACCAATCAGCCCCAGCAGCGCAATGCCGGCGAACAATTCGCTGGCGCGAAAGGATCTTGCGGCCAGCAAAATCGCCTGGCCCAAGCCTGGCTGCGATGCAATCATTTCGCCGACCACCGACACAATGAGCGACACGGTGAGCGACAAACGCATACCGGAAAAAACATCAGGCAAGGCGTTGGGCAGGCCAATTTTGAAGGCATAGGCCGAGCGGCTCAATTGCAGGCAGCGGGCAACTTCGTGCAACTGCGCAGGCACCGACGAAAAGCCGTGCACGGTGGCAAGCAACACGGGCCACATCGCGCCAAACGCCACGACAGACAGCACCATGGCGGGGCTCAAGCCAAAGATGGAAATCGCCAGTGGCAGCAGTGCTGATGCAGGTAGTGGCCGAATGAATTCAAGCGTGGGCTGCAGATATGCCCTAGCCCGAGCAGACAGTCCAATCAATGCGCCCAGCGCCACGCCAAACAAGGAGGCCAAAGCCCAACCCAGCAGCATGCGCGATACCGTCGCCCCAGAAAAGGCCAACAACTCGCCATCGGTCAACCCCTCCACCAGGCTGGCCCAGGTGGCTTGTGGCGACGGCAAAAATACGCGGCTGACCCAACCTGCTGTGCTGAGTGCCCACCAGGTAAAAATGATGAGGGACAGCAACGAGTAAGAGAAAAATAGTGCCTTGGCACCATCAAAACGTGAGCGGGCAGTTGCTGTGTCCATGGCGCTTGTCATGCGGCTTGACCCATCGCTTTGGCGACCATGCGCTCCAGCTTGAGCGCGCCGTAGTTGATCGCAAAGCCCACCACACTGATCCAGATCAGCCACGCCAGCATCAGTCCAGGGTTCAGGCTTTGCTGCGCGATCATCATGGCGTAGCCCATACCGTACGGGTTGGCGGCTATCTCCACAGTGACAGCCACCACCAGTGCCACCGCCACGCCCAAGCGCAGCGCCACAAACAGGCGCGGGGTGATGGCTGGCAAAATAATTTTGTAGGCACGCTGTCGTGGGCTCAAGCCCAGCACCCGGCTGACCTCCAGCAGACGCGGCTCGATTTGTTGCACCGCTGCTTGCGACAGCAACAACATCGGCCAAAAGCAGGCAAACGCAACGATAGAAAACTCCATGCGCAGGCCAAAGCCAAACACCAGCATGGCCAACGGTATCAAGGCCACCGAAGGGATGGGCCGAAACACTTCAATACTTAAAAAACTCACGCGTGCAGCGCGCGGCGACAGGCCCAATGCCATGCCTGCAGCAATGCCCAGCACGGCAGCCAACAGCAAGCCCAGCGCCGCAGAGCCAAGCGTAAAAGCCGTGGCGCTGAGCAGCGAACCATCCGATAGCGCCGACGCAAAACCTCTCATTGCTGCGCTGGGCGGGGCTATCGCGTCGCTGCTTTTGCCGACGGTGCGGGCGTAAGCTTCAAACAGCGCCAGCGCAATGGCTGGAAACCACCAGGGGCGCAGCTTGGTGAGCAACTGGTCAATCATGGCCCTGCTCCATAAAGCCAAACAGCTCGCGCCGCAGCCGGAAAAACTCAGGGTGCTCTTTGGTGGCCAGCTGGGTGCGCGGCCTGGGGATGTTGACATCCAGCATGCGGGCCAGGCTAGGCCGGCCTGGGCCAGGGTTGGATTGCAGTGCCACCACCCTGTCCCCCAGGTAAATGGCCTCTTCCAGGTCATGCGTGACGAACAGCACCGTCAGGCCGTCATTCAACACCAGCCGGGCCAGCTCGTCTTGCAGGTTTTGCCGCGTCAGCGCATCGAGCGCGCCAAACGGTTCATCCATCATCAGCACCTGGGGCTGCTGGGCCAGACAACGCGCAATTTGCACCCGCTGCTGCATGCCGCCGGAGAGCTGGGCCGGGAACTTCTGCGCGTGCTGCGTCAGCCCCACTTTTTTCAGCACATCGGCAATGCGCGTGCCCCGCTCTTGGTCGGTCACGTTGGCCGCTTCCAGCGCCAGTGCGATGTTGCCTGCTACGGTGCGCCACGGCAACAGCGCTCGGCCGTAGTCTTGAAACACAAACGCCACGTCGCGCGATGGCCCCGTCACGGGCAGGCCCTGACGAAGCACCTGGCCAGATGCTGGAGCCAGCAAGCCGCTGGCCGCGCGCAGCAGGGTGGTTTTACCGCAGCCGCTGGGGCCCACGATGCAGACAAACTCGCCGCGCGCCACGTCAAACGAAGTGGGTGACAACACCTCATGCCCACCCAGGTTGATGGCCACCTGGTTGATGTTCAGGACCGTGTTGTGCGCCATTCTTGCTTCTTGGTATAGGGTGTAGCCCAATGGATATTTAGGTAGGCAGCTATTTTTTTGATAGTCTTCAAAACCTATTTCGCAATCAGAGTCGCCGCATTGGGGATGGTTTTGAGCATCTCCTGATCTTTCATCAAGCCGACCCAATAGTTGAGCTGCTTGTCATTGACCAGCGGACCGGGTGGCGAGATCTGGATTTTGTTCACGACCTCGATCGGCAGCTTGGTGTACTTGGCAATGGCTGCGCGAACCTTGTCGTTGTTCTTGGCTTGCGTCATGAAGGCTGCGCCGTCCACCACGGCCTCACGAAACGCTTTGGCGGCAGCCGGGTTTTTAGCCACCCATTCGCGCTTGGCTGTGTGGATGATGGTCGGATTGCCGTCGGCCAAAAAGGTCGAGTAGTACGAGGCCACGTAACCGGCACCGCTGTCGGTAATACGGGTCATGAAAGGGTCCGCTGTGACGACGGCATCAATCGAGCCACCGCGCAACAAGTCACCATGCTGCGGGAAGGATGCTTCAATGAAGTTGACTTTTTTATAGTCAACCTTGTTTTGCTTCAAGAAAGCGCGAAACGTGACGTGTAGAAAAGCGCCCAGACCGGGTACGCCAATTTTCTTGCCGATGCAGTCTTGCGCGCTACGGATACCTGAGCCGGCTCGCGCCACCAAACCAAAGCCGGTGATGGCCTTCGACGTGACGCCGCCTCCGGCCACGACCACATGGTCCAACCCGCCATCGACCGCCTGCAAAAACACAGACGGGGTCGGCCCGCCAATCTGCAAGGCATCCGACTGGATGGCAGCAGGGATGGTGGAATTAAGAGGTATGAATTTCAGCTCCACGTCCAGATTGCGTTTGGTAAAAAAGCCTTCTTCTGCAGCCACAAAAACCGACGTGAAGTCGGTTACCGAGGTGTAGCCAAAAGCGATTTTGGTACTTTGCGCTCGAGCCGGCAGCGCCAGTGCGGCACCGGCGGCGGCGATGCTTGAGAGGACGAGGCGGCGATGGATGTGTAGCGTTGTCATGGCTTTTCTCTTTCTTTGGTTTTAAGGGAGCGTTTTGAAATCGGTATGGTCGGTTTGAGCGGCGGCTTGGGCACCGGCATCGCGGCCCGCAAGCCGCCCACAATAAAGCGGGTCAGCAGCAAAGCAGCGGCAGGGTCATTGGGCGCGCTTTGCCCTTTGGACAAACGCGCTATACGGTCATCGCTGATGTGGTGCAGCAGCGCACCAAGTGCGAACTGGTAGCCCCAGGCGATTTGCCCGCGAGTGGCATACGGCAGGGCGACATTTAGTGCGTCAATAAAGGCATGGGCCAGCGGGTCAAAAAAATCGCGCAGAACCCTGTCTGATTCGTCATGCACGTGAAAAAGTTCACGTGCCACCAGCAGGGCGTAGTACTCGCCCTCAGGGCTGGCGCGCATGCGCAGCACCGGACCGACGAAAGCGTCAATGATGCGGGGCAAGGTATGCGCGTTTTTCAGCTCCCGCAAACGCTCTTCAATCGTGCTGTTCCAGTGCGCAAAAATCGCATGAAACAGCTCGTGCTTGGGACCATAGTGGTAGCCCACGAGTGCCAGAGGCACGCCAGCTTCTTGCGCAATGTCACGGATGCTGACCGCGTGGTAACCCGACTGGGCAAACAGTTTTTCGGCGGCCAGCAAAATATCGGCCTTGCGGTCAAGGCGTGGCATTTCAGGGCGGCGACTGGCTTTCATCAACATCGTCACACTGTACGACTGTACAAAATAACTGGGCAGCGGTACAAACCCTGATGGCACAGTTCGTTGCGGAAGCAGTCAAAATGGCGTGATGACTTCACCCAACTCTTTAAGCGGCATCCGCGTCCTCGATCTTTCCCGCGTGCTGGCGGGCCCCTGGTGTACCCAGACGCTGGCCGACCTGGGCGCGGACGTGATCAAAATAGAGCGGCCCGAATCGGGCGACGACACCCGTACCTGGGGCCCGCCATTTTTGAAAAATGCGCAGGGCCAGGACACGCCAGAGGCCGCCTATTACCTGGGCACCAACCGCAACAAGCGCAGCGTGACCTGCGACATCGCGCAGCCCGCCGGGCAAGCATTGATACGCGAGCTGGCGGCACATTGCGATGTGTTTGTTGAAAACTTCAAGGTCGGCGACATGGCGCGCTACGGGCTGGACTACGAAAGCATCCAAGCCATCAACCCGCGCATTGTGTATTGCTCGGTCACCGGCTTTGGCCAAACCGGCCCGTATGCCGACCGCGCGGGTTACGACTACGCGATTCAGGGCATGGGTGGGCTGATGAGTGTGACCGGTGAGCGTGACGATCTAGGCGGTGGTCCGCAGAAAGTCGGCGTGGCGGTGGCCGACTTGATGACAGGCATGTACGCCACCGTCGGCATTCTGGCGGCGTTGCGCCATGCTGAAAAAACGGGTCTTGGCCAGCAAGTTGACATGGCGCTGCTGGACACCCAGGTCGCCATGCTGGCCAATCTGGGGGCCAACTATCTGGTCAGCGGCACGGTGCCGGGCCGAATGGGCAATGCGCACCAGAACATCGTGCCTTACCAGGTGTTTGAGGTGGCGCCCGCACTTGATGGCAGCAAGGACTACGTCATCATCGCGGTGGGCAATGACGCGCAATTTCGCAAGTACTGCGGCGTGGCCAACAGGCCTGACTTGGGGACGAATCCGCTGTTTGCCATGAACACCGATCGGGTGAAAAACCGCGCGCAGCTCGTGCCGATGTTGGAGGCCGTGATGCGTACCCGGCGCAAAGCCGACTGGCTGGCCGCGCTGGAGGCCGCCAAGGTGCCCTGCGGTGCCATCAACAATCTGGCCGAAGTATTTGCCGACCCCCACATCGCGTCCAGGAACATGGTGACGCACTGGCAGCACCCGCACCAAAGCGACTTGCGCCTGGTGTCCAGCCCCATCAAGCTCAGCGCCACCCCGGTACGTACCGACCGGCCACCACCGCTGCTGGGCCAGCACACCGACGAGGTGCTGCGCACGGTGTTGAACTATGCAGACGCAAAGCTTTCTGAGCTCAAAGACCAGAAAGCCATTTGACGCTGCGGCACCACATGCACCTTGACCGCAGGCAATTTTCACAACTGATGGCGCTTGGCGGCGCGCTGCCCGGTGCCTGGGCGCACGCCAAAGACACGACCCTGCCGGTTCCTGCTTCCCTGCAACAGGCGGTTCTTGCGGCCAAAGCCAAAGGCGAGCCACTCGTGATCCTGATCAGCCTGCCCGGCTGCGTTTACTGTGAGCTGGTGCGCCGCAGCTACTTGTTGCCCGCACGGCTGAACGATGGCCTGCAAGCCTGGCAGCTCGATGTGACCGACAAAACCACACCCTTGACCGGCTTTCAGGGCGAAGCCACCACCGCCTTCAGGCAAGCCAACGCCTGGAAAGCCAACTTCACCCCCACTGTGCTGTTTTTAGGTAGCCAGGGTCAGGAATTGGCAGAGCGGCTGGTCGGTATTGCGGTGCCCGATTTTTACGGTGCTTATCTGGAGCAGCGCCTGGCCACCGCGCGCAAGGCGCTGAAAAGCCAGTTAGCGACAATAGGGGCAACATGACTGAAGACCCGAACCCACACCACCGTCAAGCGCGCGAAGACGAACTCAAAAAAATGCCTCTGTGCGAGGCCTGCCAGGGCATTCAGCGGAACTGGCGGCGCGCCCCTGGCCATGCCGAACTGGAGCAGCGCAGCAACCGGCAAGAAGACATTCGGGCGGACCGCTACAGCCAGCACAAGCCCGGCCTGGTCACCATCACCAGCTTCAGCTGTGCCCGCTGCGGCACCGCATGGGAGTACGAAAACAACAAGACCAACCAGCGCGCGGGCTGGTCCGTGGTCGGGCGCTAGCAACCAATTTGCTCCTTTTTTCATAGCTATTGGCCCTTATTTTCATTGGGCTAGAGCCTTAAAATACCCCCAAAAGCACAATTTTCCCGAAATTCGGGTAAATCACTGTGTTCGTGAGCTTCTTTATGGGTCAAACTTGAGGTTTTTTCAACCTGCTGCACGACTGCATGACACCTCACCGCCTGCTTGATTTGTACCGGCTCATGAGCCGGATCCGCCAGTTTGAGAACGCCGCCGAAATTGCCAGCCAGGGCGGTGTGGCGGCCTGGGGTTTGGCCGCTTCGGCCAAACCCGCCTTGGTGCGCGGTCCGCTGCACTTGTCGACCGGGCAAGAAGCCGTGGCCGCAGGTGTTTGCCACAACCTGGAACGCGCTGACATGCTGACCTCGACCCACCGGGGTCACGGCCACACGCTGGCCAAAGGGGCCGACGCCACAAAAATGATGTGCGAGCTGTTTGGCCGCGCCACCGGCTACAACAAGGGCAAGGGCGGCTCGATGCACATTGCCGATTTTTCGGTTGGCATGCTGGGGGCCAACGGCGTGGTGGCAGCCGGCATACCGATTGCCACCGGCGCTGCGCATGCCCTCAAAATCCGCCGGCAGCCGAACATCGTGGCCTGCTTTTTTGGTGATGGTGCCACCAACCGGGGCCCTTTTTTAGAGGGCCTGAACTGGGCGCAGGTCTACCAATTGCCGATCTTGTTTGTCTGTGAAGACAACCGCATTTCGGCCACCACGCCGACCCCGGCCATGACAGCTGGCGCTGGCGCTTTTGCCCGGGCGCAGGCCATGGGCATTCCGTCAGAGCAGGTCGATGGCAACGATGTGGCCGCCGTCGACGCAGCCGCTCAAAAAATGGTCCGCGAGATTCGGGCTGGCGGTGGTCCGCGCTTTTTGCATGCAGTGACCTACCGGTTCAAGGGCCATGTGTCGGTAGACCCTGGCACCTACCGTGACGCGAAAGAAGTCGAGGCAGCGTTGCTCAACGACCCGCTGATCGTGACGCGGGCCAGGCTGGCCAGCATGGGCGTTGCTGAAGCCGACATGGCGGCCCTGGAAGCGCAAGTCAAAACCGAGATCGATACCGCCCTGCAAACAGCAGAAGCTGCGCCCTGGCCGGTGGTGGCCGATGCGTATGAAGACATCATGAGCACCGGCGCAGGAGTCTGGCTATGAGCACCACAACAAGCAACATGACCTACGCCGAAGCCGCTTGCGCCGCCCTGCGCGAGGCCATGCAGACGGACCCGAATGTGATCGCGCTGGGCGAAGACCTGGGCCGGGGCGGTGTGTTTGGTCAGTACCGGGGTTTGCAGCAAGAGTTTGGCGCTGACCGCATCATCGACACGCCGATCTCCGAGTCCAACATCATGGGCAGCGCGGTCGGCATGGCGCTGGCGGGCGTGCGTCCGATTGTGGAAATGCGGGTGATCGACTTTGCCCTGTGCGCGATTGACGAGATCGTGAACCAGGCCGCCAAGAACCGCTTCATGTTTGGTGGCCAGGGCCGCGTGCCGCTGGTGGCACGCATGCCGATTGGCATCTGGTCGGCATCGGCCGCGCAGCATTCGCAGTCGCTTGAAGCCTGGTTTGCCCACATCCCCGGCCTGGTGGTGGCCACGCCCGCCACGCCGCAAGACAACTACGGCCTGCTCAAGTCATCCATGGCCTCCGGTGACCCGGTGATTTACATGGAACACAAAGAGCTGTGGGGCACGACAGGCGAGGTAGACACGGCTCTGGCGGTGCCGCTGGGTGTTGGCAAGAAGCTTGCCGACGGCGATGACCTGACCATCGTGACCTGGTCACGCGGTGTGGGCATTTGTCAGCAGGCGCTTGAGCAGGGTGCGTTTGGTGCCATCAAACCCGACATCATCGACCTGCGCACCATCTGGCCCTGGGACCGGGCGATGGTGATGGCGTCTGCTGCGCGCACCGGCCGCCTGCTGGTCATGCACGAGGCGGTGCAAGTGGCCGGCTTTGGCGCCGAGATTGCGGCCAGCGCGGCCGAGCAAACGGGCTGCAAAGTCAAACGCCTGGGCTCGCCGCGCATACCGGTGGGCTACGCGCAGGTGCTTGAAAATGAAGCGCGTTTGTCGGTGGCCAAACTGATCGCCGCAACCCAGGCTCTGTTACAGCAGTGACACATCGCAAAGCCATCGTGACCGGCAGTGCCAGTGGCATTGGTGCGGCGACCGTGCTGGCGCTGGCCGCGCAAGGCTATGACACGGTAGGCATTGACCGCCAGTTGGCAGGCGCTATGACCACCGCTCAGGCCGCCAGCGACGTGGGCGGCAAGCACCATGCGCTGCTGGCTGATGTTGCCGATGAGGCACAACTGGTCGCGGTCATGGCGCAGGCCGTGCAGTTTTTGGGCGGGCTCGATGCCCTGGCCACCTGCGCCGGCGTGACCGAGTCCAGCGGCTTCATGGACTTGTCGGCCACCGAATTTCGCGCCACCTATGACATCAATGTCATCGGCACGTTTGTCGCCATTCGTGAAGCCGCCAGGCATATGCCAGCTGGCGGACGCATCTGTACCGTGGCCAGCGTGGCAGGACTGCGCGGCGGCGGGCTGGTCGGCACGGCAGCCTATGCTGCCAGCAAGGGCGCGGTACTGGCCTTGAGCAAAAACGCGGCGCGCTCGCTGGCGGCCCAGGGCATCAGCGTCAACTGCATCGCACCGGGCGCCACCCACACACCGATGATTGCCGCCGTCTGGCAAAACGAAGCGCTGCGCAAACAGGTCGAAAGCCTGGCGCCCCAAAACCGTACCGCCGAACCGCACGAGATTGCAGCCAATATCGTCTATTTGCTGTCGCCACAAGCGTCGTATGTGACAGGCGCCACGCTGGTGGCTGATGGCGGGTTGACCATGTATTAGGTTTTCAATTGGGTTTCATCACCTGAGATTCATCACCTGAGTTTTAGCAAGTCTGATTTCATACCTTTTCAATTTCAAACCTTCACAATTTCACAATTTCACAATTTCACAATTTCACAATTTCACAATGTCACAACAGGAGATCACCATGACAGCTTCAACATCTTCCATCAGCCGCCGCACCTTCGTCAGCGCGCTTTCTGCAAGCGCCGTGGTGGGTGCGCCAGCCTTTGCCCAAAGCGGCAACATCACGCTGAAGTGGGCCAACAACATCCCCGCCACCCACCCATCGACCATCCGCATCAAAGAAGCTGCCGATGCCATCCGTCTTGAGACCGGCGGCAAAGTCGACATTCAGATCTTCCCGAACAACCAGCTCGGTGGTGACACCGACATGCTGTCGCAGGTTCGCAATGGTGCGATTGATATCTTCCCGCTGTCCGGTTTGATTTTGCAAACCCTGGTGCCCTTGGCTGGCATCAACGGCCTGGCCTTTGCTTTCAAGGATTACGCCACCGTCTGGTCGGCCATGGACGGCGACCTGGGCGCCTACATTCGCGCAGCGATTGCCAAGGTCAACCTGCACAGCTTTGACAAGATTCTGGACAACGGTTTCAGAAACATCACCACATCGACCAAGCCCATCGTCACGGCAGAAGACCTCCGGGGCTTCAAAATCCGCGTGCCGGTCAGCCCTCTGTGGACATCGATGTTCAAGGCCTTTGGCGCGTCACCGACCGGCATCAACTTCAGCGAGGTGTATTCGGCGCTGCAAACCAAGGTGGTGGAAGGCCAGGAGAACCCCTTGGCCATCATCGACATTGCCAAGCTGTATGAAGTGCAAAAGTTCTGCTCAATGACTGGCCACATGTGGGACGGCCAGTGGATTTTGGCCAACGGCCGCCGCTGGGCCGGCTTGCCTGCCGATGTGCAGGCGGTCATCAACAAGCATGTGACCAGCGGCGTGCTCAAGCAGCGCGACGACATTCGCCGCCTGAACAACGGTCTGGAAGCGCAGCTCAAGGCCAAAGGCCTGGCCTTCAACACGCCAGAGGTGAAGTCCTTCCGCGATGCGCTGTCAAAGGCCGGGTTCTACGCTGAATGGCGCGGCAAGTTTGGCGACGAAGCCATGAGCAAGCTCGAAAAGTATTCCGGCAAACTGGTCTGATCCGCGCTTGGGCTGAGCCCGTCGACGCGCGTCGACGGGCTCAGATGCGCTAGAGCACCATCGTCGAGATGGTTGGCACATAGGCAATCACCAAGAGCCCGACGATCAATGCCACGATGTAGGGCCAGATGGCAACCATGGCCTCATCGGGCGACACATCACCGATGCGGCAGGCCACGTAAAAGCCCACGCCAATCGGCGGCATCATCAGGCCGATGTTCATGGCGGTGACCACCACCATGGCGTAGTGCACATCATTGATGCCCAACTGCTTGGCAATCGGGAACATCAGCGGGGCCAACAAAAGAATGGCTGGCAGGCCTTCCAGCAGGCAGCCCAAAATCAAAAACACAACCATGGTCACGGCCATAAAGCCGATCCAGCCACCGGGCAGGGTGGTCATGAAGGTGGCCAGTTGCTGCGCCACGCCTGACTGCGCAATCACCCAAGCCATGCTGAGCGCGCAGCCCAGAATGATCAAAACCGCCCCTGTGAGCGCCGCTGTTTCAACCAGCATGTCGTAAAGCTTGCGCAACGAAAAGCCGCCATACAGAAAAAATCCGGTCACCATCGCGTATATGACGGCCAAGGTGGACACCTCGGTCGCCGTGGCCACACCACCGCCGACAGCACCACGGATCAAAAATGGCAGCAGCAGCGCCGGGCCGGCAATGATGAAGGTGCGGCGAATGGTGATGAACGGTGCCCGCTTGACGCCATCGACCTGCTCGTGTCGCGCCTTCCAGCGTGCCAGCGCCGCCAGCGCCACCAGCAGCACCATGGCCACCACCACACCACTGTTGAACAGTCCGGCAATCGACACGCCGGCAACAGAGCCGAGCACGATCAGCACAATGCTGGGCGGCACGGTGTCGGCCATGGCCGCGCCGGTCGCCAGCAGGGCAATCATCTCTCGCGGCTTGTGGCCGCGTCGCTTCATCTCCGGGAACAGCGCCGGGGCCACCGTGGCCATGTCAGACACCTTGGAGCCTGAAATCCCCGACACAATAAACAGCGAGCCGAGCAAGACGTACGACATGCCCGCCTTGACATGACCGACCAGCGAAGCCAGAAAATCAATGATGGCCTTGCCCATGCCGGTGGCGTCCAGCACACAGCCCAGCAGCACAAAAACAGGCACCGACACCAGCACCAGGTTGCTCATGCCCTCGTCCATGCGGTTGATCACCACCTCCAGCGGAATGGTGGTGCTAAAGGCCAGGAAGCACAGCGTTCCAATGCCAAAGCAAAACGCAATTGGCACACCACAGACCAGGCACACCGCCACAAAACCGACCAGAAAAATCGGAATGTTCAGGTTACCCAGGGTTTGCAAGGTGGGCGAGGCCAGCCAGCAGGCGCTGCCAATCAAGGCGATCAAGCCCGCGGCCAGCAGCATGTCCAGCTTGCGCGCGCTGGCCCAGACGTGGCGCAGTACCAGTGCCAGCATCAAAGCCATTCCTATACCGATGGCCGACACGCGAAAGCCGTTGGGCAGATTCAAATCGGGGGTGCGAATCATCCACTCGGCCTTGACGTAGTCCGCAGAGGGCTGCAACAAAAAGACTAAAAAACTCGCCATCACCAGTAGCGCAAAGGTCTTGACAAAGCCCTGCAAACGGCCGGGCAGCATTTCCACAAACAGGTTGAGCCGCAGGTGTTCGCTGCGGTCGACCGCCAACACCGAGCCCAGCATGGCGACCCACAAAAACGCAATCGACGCGACCTCGTCAATCCAGCTGACCGGAGACGAAAACACATAGCGCGCCACCACACCGCTGAACAGCAAAGTCAAAATGAGCGCATTCAGCGCAGCGCTGATGACTTCAATCGGCTTGACGATGGCCGAGCCAACGTGAACCGGCCCCTGGGGGTCGGGCGTGGGTTGGGGCTTGGGTGTTGATATGGCGTCGGCAAGCGTTGTCATGAGCGAACTTTAGGTACTTTAGGTGATAGGGAGTAAGCCGAGATGGTAACTCTGGCAAATTGCACCGGGGCCCATGGCCCTTCAGGATTACCCTAGGCGGCAGGGGTGGCGCGCAGCCTGGGGCGCGTTACTTCGCGGCCCCAAACACTTTTTTCAAAATTTCGCTGCCTGTGCCTACCGGGTTCTGGCGGATTTTCTTTTCTTCTTCACCAATGATCCGGTAAAGGCCGTCCAGCGATTTGCCGGTGACGTACTGCTGGATGTTGGCATTTTCTTTTTTAACCAGGCCAAAACCTGCGGCTTTGCCGGCGATGTCGTTGTACAGGTTGGCCAGGCCAATTTTTTCAGTGACTTGGGTCACGATCGGTAAAAACGTGCCGCCCAAAGTTGCGCGGGTTTTGTCAGCAAAAAAGCGGGTCACCGAGGTGTCGCCACCAGTCAGGATGCTTTTCGCATCGGTCACGCTCATATTGCGCACGCTGCTGACCAGCAAGTCTTTGCCCAGCGGCACGACGGCTTCGGCGGCGCGGTTGACCGACAGCAGCAGCTCGTCCAGGCGCTTGCCCAGCCCCAGGCTTTTCAGCAGGCCCGCGGCGTCATTCAAATAACCCGGCAGCGGGATCTGCACTTTGGGGTTACCAAAAAAGCCATCGGTCTTGCCCAGCAGTGCGACCGCCGCCAAGGCCCCTTTTTCGAGCGCCATCTTCAGGCCCGCGCTGGCATCCTGGTTCGATATGCCTGCCGAGTCGGCCAGCGACAGCGCCTGCGCCTGCTGGTGAGTGGCCAGAATCAGGCCGCCAAAGACGCTGGCCGACGCCAAGTGAAAGTGCCTGCGCTGCATGCTGAACTCCTGGAGCAGTGTGGAAGATGGCAAAGTATGCCGCAAACACAAAAAAGGCCGGTTTTGGCCAAAACCGGCCTTTGAGATACCAAATTGACCCAGAGGCCAAATAACGCAAGGACGAGAAGCTCCTAAATCAGGAGCAGAACGCCATCGCCAATGCTTTATAGTTTGGCCTGATAGTTGTCGTGGCAGGCTTTGCAGGCTGCGCCGGTGCTACCAAATGCGGCCTTCAGGGTGTCGGCGTTGCCGGTTTTGGCGGCGGTGGCCAGCTTGGTGGTCTCGGCGACCAGCTTGTCACTCAGTTCTTTGAACTTGGCCTGTTCAGCCCAGATTTCAGCCTTGGCTCGGGTTGGGATGCTGCCTTTGTCGGTGCCCGGGCCGAAAGCAGCCCATGGCAGTTTGGACATGTTGGACACGATGTCAGCGTTCTCTGCAGCCAGCTTGGCATCAAACGGCACGCGGCCGTTGACCATGGCGCCGATACGGCCAAAGTGGGTGGCCATGACGGTCAGCGAACTCTGGCGGTACTTGATGGCGTCTTCTGGCTTGGCAAACTGGGCCGAAGCCGGCGCGGCTACAGCAAGCAGGGTCGCGGTGGCGGCGATACAGGCGAAAACTTTCATGCAAATTCCTCGAGAGTTTTGTTAAATTGGAACGGATTGCTGGTCAGCAAAAGAGGACCGTACTTTCGTCTGAGCCAGTTAGCTAGAGTTTAGCCAGTATGGAGAAGTTCCGTGACAGCTGCTGGCGCAAGGGAAAGTCCTGACGAAAGATTTGTGAGTCCAAGGTGTGAAACAATCTTTGAATCTGGAGAAGTCGTGAACACTGTGCAACCATCAAGCAATTTGTACAAGGTACGTGTCTGGGACCTTCCCACGCGTGTCTTTCACTGGTCACTGGTGCTGTGTATTGTGGGGCTCGTGATCACCGGCAACGTCGGCGGCAATGCCATGGCGTGGCACTTTCGGATCGGGCTGACAGTGCTGGCACTGCTGCTGTTTCGTCTGGTGTGGGGTCTGGTGGGAGGGCGTTGGTCGCGCTTTGCGGCGTTTTTTTATTCACCCAGCAGCATCATCAATGACCTGTTGGGCAGGGGCAAGCCAGAGCATTCGGTGGGTCATACCCCAAGCGGTTCGATCTCGGTGTTTGCGTTGTTGGCCATTTTGCTGGCGCAGGTGGCAAGCGGCTTGGTCAGCGATGATGAGATTTCAAATGCTGGACCGCTGACACGATTTGTATCGACGGCGACGGTTAATCTCGCCACCCATTACCACTCGAACATTGGCAAGTGGATCATTCTGGTGCTGGTGCTCCTGCACATCGGGGCCATCGTTTTTTACCTCAGGCGCAAACAGAACCTCATCCGGCCCATGTTGCATGGCGACAAAGAGTTGGCTGTGGCTGTACAGGGGTCGCGTGACGATGCGGCTTCACGCATCGCGGCTCTGGTCATATTTGGTATTTGTGGCGCGTTTGTGTTTTGGATCAACCATTTGGCCAGCTGAAGCAATAGGACGACTTGCGTTTGCCTGCCAGGCGCCCTGCGCAGCGTCCTGCCCGGGATGGTTTTGCCAAGTGTCTTGGGTGCACCTTGGCGGTTTTAGTCGCATCGTCATCACGGTTCAACGGTCCGTTCATGCCCCCTGCTAGCAGCAGTCGAGGCAACACGTCAGAGGTCCGGCCAGCGCTGGGATGACCTGCGCGTCTTCCCCCAATGGGGTCGGGGGTGTTGCAATTTGCCCAGGGTTGCCCGTTTCTCCGAGCACGTTTCAGGGTGTGGGTTGAGCCTGAACACATTTCCGGTCAGCTCGAGCCTCGTTTTCAACATCCTCTATCGCGTGACAGCTGCCAGGCATTGGGCCCCGCTAGTCTGTATAGTGGCGCATAGATTACTTTGATTGCCCTTTCAAGTGCCCGCGTCCCATATCCAGCTCATCACGCCCGCTACGGCCGCCGAACTCCAGATCACGCGCCACATCTTTGAAGAGTACGCGCGGCAGCTCGGCATCGACCTTTGCTTTCAAAATTTTGACGCGGAGCTGGCAGAGCTACCCGGCGACTATGCCGAGCCTTCGGGAGCGTTGTTGCTGGCCATGGTCAACGGTGAACTGGCTGGCTGCTGCGCGATGCGCCCGCTCGACGCAGTGGACTACCCAAACGCCTGCGAAATGAAAAGGCTTTACGTCCGCCAAGGGTATCGCCGCTTGGGCTTAGGCCGGCAACTGGCAGAGGCCGTGATGGACGCCGCCCGTGTGGCGGGCTACCACCACATGCTGCTGGACACCCTGACAGAAATGGAGTCTGCCAGAGCGCTGTACCAAGACTTGGAGTTTAAAGAGATACCGCCCTACTACCATAACCCGATAGCGGGCGCTCACTACCTGAAAGCCGATTTGTAAACCGGCGCACTCAAAAGCTACAGCACAATCGATTTGTGCATGCGTAGCTTCCGAATGAACAGCAGCTGTTTACGCTTTGGCCTGTGCCAGCAAGGTTGCTGCGTCGCTGACTTCAAATTTCCCCGGACCTTCTACGTTCAAGCTGGCTACCTTGCCGTCCTTGATCAGCATCGAGTAACGGTTGCTTCTGAGGCCCATACCGCGTGCAGTCAGGTCCAGTGTCAATCCAGTGGCTTGTGCAAAGGCGGCGCTTCCGTCAGCCAGCATGCGAACTTTGCCATCGGTCTTTTGGTCGCGCGCCCAGGCGCCCATCACAAAAGCGTCGTTGACGCTGACACACCAGATCTCATCAACGCCAGCGGCTTTGAAATCAGCCACATGTTCAACATAGCCAGGCACATGTTTGGCCGAGCAGGTTGGCGTGAAAGCACCAGGCAAGGCAAACAGGGCAATGGTTTTACCCGCCGCAGCCTTGCTCACATCAACCGGGTTCGGGCCAATGCTGCAGCCATTGCCCTCGACTTCAGAAAACTCCATCAGGGTGGATGCGGGAAGGGTATCGCCTACTTTGATCATGAGATGCTCCTGTTGTGAATTGAAATGAACTGACTAAAACAAAAATGGCCCACGAAGTGAGCCATTTAAAAAACCTTGCAGTCTGAGTCCTGAGGAACAGGACTTAAACGGCAGCAGCTTTCTCAACCAGACGTGTGACCACCCAGTTTTTGGTCTTGGAGATTGGACGGCTTTCGGTGATTTCGATCACGTCGCCAGCTTTGTACTCACCCTTTTCATCGTGGGCGTGATACTTGCTCGACATTGACACAATCTTGCCGTACAGCTCGTGTTTGACGCGTCGCTCAACCAGTACCGTGACGGTCTTGGCGCGCTTGTCGCTCACCACCTTGCCAATCAAGGTGCGCTTGAGGGACTTCTTAACTGCAGCAGTTACTTCAGTCATCATTTGGCTCCTTGCTTGGCGATGGTTTCGGTCAAAATGGTTTTTGCCCGGGCGATTGCGCGTCGGGTAGAACGCAGCGTCGAGGTGTTGTTGAGTTGTTGCGTGGCTTTTTGCATGCGCAGGCCAAAATGGGCCTTTTGCAATGCCTTGACTTCGGTCTTCAAACCGGCAACGTCTTTTTGGCGCAATTCAGTGGTTTTCATTTGCATCATCTCCTGATCACTGGCCAATCATGCGAGCCACAAACGTGGTGCGCAACGGCAACTTGGCAGCGGCCAGCGTGAAAGCTTCACGGGCCAGCGCTTCGGGTACGCCGACGATTTCAAAAACAATCTTGCCGGGCTGGATCTCAGCCACGTAGTACTCCGGATTACCTTTACCGTTACCCATACGAACCTCAGCAGGTTTTTGGGAAATCGGCTTGTCAGGGAAGACGCGGATCCAGATACGGCCGCCACGTTTGACGTGACGGGAAATCGCACGACGTGCGGCTTCAATTTGACGGGCCGTCAGACGGCCACGGTCGGTGCATTTCAGACCAAAATCGCCGAAAGCGACCGAGCTGCCACGAGTGGCAACGCCGGTATTACGGCCTTTTTGTTCCTTGCGGTATTTTCTACGTGCAGGTTGCAGCATTTAAATTCTCCGTTGTTCTGACTGATTACTCAGTCTTGGCACCGTCAGCTGCTGCAGCTGGCGCGGCTTTACGGACGCGCTTAACGGTGGTTTTCGGGGCGTCGCTACCAGGGGTAGCTTCTGCCGGCTTGTCGCTGCCATCGACTGGCGCGGTGTTGGTACCCATTGGGGCACGCGGTGCGCGAGCACCGGCACCGCGGGGAGCCGCGGGACGATCACCGCCTGGGCGGTCACCTGGGCGTGCGTCACGACGCGCGCCGCGGGGCTTGCGCTCGTCATCTGGTGGCACGTCAATCATGCGTGCACCTGGCAAGTCGCCCCGGCCCAAGGTGTCGCCTTTGTAAACCCAGACCTTGACACCAATCACACCGTAGGTGGTCTTGGCTTCAGAGGTACCGTAATCAATGTCAGCGCGCAAGGTGTGAAGTGGCACCCGACCTTCGCGATACCACTCGCAACGAGCTATTTCAATACCATTGAGGCGGCCAGAAGACATGATCTTGATGCCCAGGGCACCCAGACGCATGGCATTTTGCATGGCGCGCTTCATGGCACGGCGGAACATGATGCGTTTTTCAAGCTGCTGGGTGATGCTGTCAGCGATCAGCTTGGCATCAATTTCAGGCTTGCGAACTTCTTCGATGTTCACGGCAACTGGCACACCCAACTGGCGGCTCAGTTCTTTCTTGAGGTTCTCGATGTCCTCGCCTTTTTTGCCAATCACAACGCCCGGACGAGCCGAGAAAATCGTGATGCGGGCATTCTTGGCCGGGCGCTCGATCAAAACGCGCGATACCGCAGCACTCTTGAGTTTTGCCTTCAGGTACTCACGCACCTTGATGTCTTCAGCCAGCATGCCAGCGAAGTCACGGTTACTGGCGTACCAGCGGCTTGACCAGTTGCGGCTAACTGCAAGGCGAAAGCCAGTTGGGTTGATTTTTTGTCCCATAGTGCCTACCTTTAGTTGCCAACCACCACGTACACATGGCACGTGGGTTTGCTGATGCTGTTACCGCGGCCTTTGGCGCGCGCAGAAAAACGCTTGAGCGTAGCGCCTTGTTCGACGTAGATGGTTTTCACCTTCAGATCGTCGATGTCCGCGCCATCGTTATGTTCGGCGTTGGCGATAGCGGACTCGACCACCTTCTTGATAATGCCAGCCGCTTTTTTCTGCGTGAACGTCAAAATATTCAGCGCTTGATCCACTTTCTTACCGCGAATCAAATCGGCGACCAGACGGCCTTTGTCGACCGACAGACGAACGCCCCGAAGGGTTGCACGTGTTTCCATGGTCTTGTCCTTATTTCTTCACAACTTTTTTGTCAGCAGGATGACCTTTGAAAGTTCGGGTGAGCGCGAACTCGCCTAACTTGTGGCCAACCATCTGATCGGTGATGTAGACAGGGACGTGTTGCTTGCCGTTATGCACAGCGATGGTCAAGCCGATGAACTCGGGCAGGATCATGGAGCGACGCGACCAGGTCTTGATCGGCTTTTTGTCTTTGTTGGTAACCGCTTTATCAGCTTTGGCTATCAGGTGGTGGTCGACAAAGGGACCTTTTTTGAGTGAACGTGTCATGGCTTAACCTTACTTCTTGCGACGCGAAACAATCATCACTTGCGTGCGCTTGTTGTTGCGGGTACGGTAGCCTTTTGTCAGGTTACCCCATGGATCGACAGGATGGCGACCTTCGCCTGTCTTGCCTTCGCCGCCACCGTGTGGGTGATCGACCGGGTTCATGACGACACCGCGAACGGTTGGACGAATACCCATCCAGCGCTTGACACCGGCTTTACCAAGACGACGCAGGCTGTGCTCTTCGTTGGCGACCTCGCCAATGGTGGCGCGGCATTCGATGTGAATCTTGCGAACTTCGCCAGAGCGCATGCGCACCTGGGCATAAGTGCCTTCACGGGCCAGCAGTGTTGCAGATGTGCCAGCAGAACGCGCAATCTGCGCGCCTTTGCCGATTTGCATCTCGATGCAGTGAATCGTTGATCCCACCGGAATGTTACGGATGGGCAGGGTGTTCCCAACGCGAATCGGAGCTTCCGAGCCACTGACCAGCGTGGCGCCCACTTCAAGGCCGCGAGGGGCAATGATGTAAGCACGCTCGCCGTCGGCGTAGCAGATCAGCGCAATGTGTGCCGTGCGGTTAGGGTCGTACTCAATACGTTCTACCTTGGCCGGAATGGCATCCTTGTTGCGCTTGAAGTCCACCACGCGGTAGTGGTGCTTGTGACCGCCGCCTTTGTGACGAACCGTGATGTGGCCGTTGTTGTTACGACCAGACTTCTGGAACTGAGGCTCCAGCAGCGGTGCGTAAGGCTCGCCCTTGTGCAGGTGGTCACGCGATATCTTCACCATCCCGCGCATGCCGGGTGATGTGGGTTTCATTTTAATGACAGCCATTACGCAGACTCCCCACCGAGGTTGAGCTCTTGACCGGCTTTGAGCGTGACATAGGCTTTGCGAATGTTGTCGCGACGGCCAACGGACTTGCCAAAACGCTTGGTCTTGCCTTTGATGTTCAAAACGGCAACCGATTGAACGTCTACCTTGAACATCAACTGCACTGCGGCCTTGATTTCATACTTGGTAGCGTCTTGCAGCACCTTGAAGGTCACAGCGTTGGTTTTGTCAGCAATCATCGTGGCTTTTTCGCTCACGATAGGTGCGACCAGAACCTGCATCAGGCGGCCTTCGTCGAAATTGGATGTTTTGGCGCTCATGCGAACATCTCCTTGAGTTGGTCCATGGCGGCCTTGGTGACCAAAACCTTCTTGTAGTGAACCAGAGACACCGGGTCGGCGTAACGGGGCTCAACCACCAGAATGTTCACCAAGTTGCGTGAAGCCAGGTACAGGTTTTCATCCACCACATCGGCGATGACCAATACCGAGCTCAAATTCATGGCTTTGAATTTGTCAGCCAAAACCTTGGTTTTGGGGGAGTCCACTGTTAGCGAATCAACCACAGACAGACGGCCTTCGCGCGCCAGCTGGGAAAAGATCGACGCCATACCGGCGCGATACATCTTTTTGTTGATTTTTTGTGTGAAGTTCTCGTCAGGCATGTTCGGGAAGATACGACCACCGCCACGCCACAGAGGCGAAGACGTCATACCAGCACGAGCACGACCAGTACCTTTTTGCTTAAAAGGCTTTTTGGTCGAGTGACGAACCTGCTCACGGTCTTTTTGAGCACGAGTACCCTGGCGGGCGTTGGCCTGGAAAGCCACAACCACTTGGTGAATCAGGCTTTCGTTGTATTCACGACCGAATACGGTATCAGGCACGTCCACTTTGGACGAGGCCAGACCCTGGTCGTTCAGGAGTTCGACTTGCATCAGTTGGCTCCTTTTGCGGCAGCGGCAGGTTTGGCTTTAATGGCGGCACGAACCGTAACAAAACCACCCTTTGAACCAGGCACAGCACCGCGAATCATCAGCAACTGGCGGGCTTCGTCAATGCGCACGATGTTCAGGTTTTGTGTGGTTTTGGTGACATCGCCCAAGTGACCCGTCATGCGTTTACCGGGAAACACACGGCCAGGATCCTGCGCCATACCGATTGAGCCGGGCACGTTGTGCGAACGGCTGTTACCGTGCGACGCGCGCTGCGAGCTCATTTTGTGACGCTTGATGGTGCCGGCAAAGCCTTTACCAATCGATGTACCCTGCACGTCCACCATCTGGCCCACTGCAAAAACATCGGCAGCAGGCACGACAGTACCAGCAGCATATTTGCCTGCAACGTCAGCCGTGACACGGAATTCTTTGATGACTTCACCGGCTTCAACGCCTGCTTTCGCAAGGTGGCCAGCGGCCGGCTTGGACACGCGCGATGCTTTGCGCGAGCCGAATGCAACTTGTAGTGCACTGTAGCCGTCATTTGCTTCGGTTTTAACCTGGGTAACACGGTTGTTAGACACATCAACCACTGTGACAGGAACGGTGTCCCCATCATCAGTGAACAGACGCATCATGCCCACCTTGCGACCCAGCAACCCGAGGGAGTTGCTCAGACTCATGATTTTTCTTTCGTAACTTCTACCGCTGCAACTTCAATTGGCTGCAGACGTTTTTGTGTAGAAGACAGTTAATAAAACTCCACCCATATTCTTGCGAATTGGGCGAAGCTTTGAATTATAGCGTGCTACCTGCCGGTTTGGCAAGCGGCTCGCTACGGGTTCTTTTTACAGCCGCTTATTGCAGCTTGATTTCAACATCCACGCCAGCGGGCAAGTCGAGCTTCATCAACGCATCGACGGTTTTGTCCGTTGGATCAACGATGTCCATCAGGCGCTGGTGGGTGCGGATTTCCAGCTGGTCACGGCTGGTCTTGTTGACGTGCGGTGAACGCAGAATGTCAAAACGCTTCATGCGGGTTGGCAAGGGCACTGGGCCTTTGACAATCGCGCCGGTGCGCTTGGCGGTGTCAACAATTTCAGCGGCTGACTGGTCGATCAGTTTGTAGTCAAACGCTTTGAGGCGGATGCGAATTTTTTGTTTGGTAGCCATGATGAGTCCTTAATTCCAGATCAAGCCAGAATCTTGGCTACAACACCAGCACCAACCGTCTTGCCGCCCTCGCGGATAGCAAAGCGCAGGCCTTCTTCCATCGCGATCGGGTTGATCAGCTTGACCGTGATCGACAC
>CANFOS010000021.1 GCA_947448735.1 Comamonadaceae bacterium
TACGACGATCATCAACTCGATCAGGGTAAAACCTTTTTGAATGGAACGCTTCATAAAAACTCCTTGATTAAAAAAACTGACATAGTCGTACCGCAGTTTGCGTGCCAGACGAGATTTGACCCAAACCAGTGACATATTCCGCATAAACACAGCTGGGCTTGACATTTATCGTTGGGCCTAAGAAACCAACTGACATTTTCGTCACTCGACGCCAACCCACTGACCCGCTTCAGCGCCGTCATGGCGATCAAGTATTTTTCAGACCACCGATCTTCAGCGTGCGCATGTGGCCGACCACAGCCGACTAGAACAATTCTGCAAATCGCGCTCGCTCCTGAATGGGTGTTTTGGCTGCGCTGTCGGCCATCATGAACTCGTGCTTGTGTCTTGGCAGCGGTTAGTCGAGACTGAAAAAGATGAGGCTCATGATGACTTTACGCTGCAAGTAAAAAGGCGGCCCGAGCCGCCTTTTTTCAGGTCAAACAAGAATATCAAGTGGTCTCCGTGGAGCGGCATGAACCGGGCAAAAATTTAGGAAGTGCTGGTCTTGGCGTTCCAACGGTGCCTGTCAGCCCGGTGTTGGCATTCTGAATGCTGTTGGCGAGTGCAGGACCGCAAAGCCAGGAGTTGATAACGCCGCCGGGTGCTGGAGGTATGCACGCCGTGAAACCAACCGCAGCAGTAGCGCATGCAGACAATTGGATGGCGCCGGCTGTAGCGCCTCCCTCGCCGTTGGCAATATTTTGTGTCGAAACCACAATGGTCATTTGACCGGTTGCTGGCGCAGCGGCTAAGCCAGTGGTTGTGACATGCTGCACATATTTTGTTCCTGATGCCTGAATAAGTTGCTCGCAGCCCCAACCATTGACGGCTACGGTGGTGCCGCTTGATGCAGATTGAATCGTTTCAGTCATGCTCGTGCGGCAGGCGGACGCGGCCAAAATAGCTTCGGACATTTTGGCGCGCACGGTGTAGTCCTGATAAGCAGGCAAAGCCACAGCAGCCAAAATACCAATGATCGCTACGACGATCATCAACTCGATCAGGGTAAAACCTTTTTGAATGGAACGCTTCATAAAAACTCCTTGATTAAAAAAACTGACATAGTCGTACCGCAGTTTGCGTGCCAGATGAGATTTGACCCAAACCAGTGACATATTCGGCATAAACACAGCTGGGCTTGACATTTATCGTTGGGCCTAAGAAACCAACTGACATTTTCGTCACTCGACGCCAACCCGCTGACCCGCTTCAGCGCCGTCATGGCGATCAAGTATTTTTTGTGGCGCCAGTAGCCATGCGCTGCCCGCCCAAAAAATAGCCGCCGCAGGGTACTTGCCCTTGCCCGGAAAAGGCACCTGCATGGCGACTGTGCCGTTACCGGCAATAGCCAAGGCCTTGTTGCCCTGTTTGGACAAGCGCCTTATCGGTTGCCGGTTGTTTCAGGGTTGCACAAATTGCATTTGGGTGCCTGCCAGTTCGAGCAGGTCGCCATCCTTCAGGGCAACGGGCTCAGCGCCTAAAGCGATGCCATTCAACGACGGCGGGTTCGCACCCTCGACATGCGTCACGACAAAGCCAAGAGGCCTTTTGGTGATCGCGGCCACCGCAATGCCGGGCTTGCCAATGGTCGTCACGACCTTGACAAGCGGCACTTCACGACCTGCCGCAGCGCCAGACACAAGCTTGATGACGGCGTTGAGGTTTGTCACAGGGGCCGGCGCCACTTCGCTGCTGTACTTGATTTTGTATTTGCCGATGTCGATCGTGTCCAGGTTCAGCAGCAGCTTTTTTTTCACGGCTGTGCCGTTCATGTAGGTCCCGTTGGTACTGTTCAGGTCTTCCAGATGAACCTCGTGGCCCGACATTTGCAAAACGGCGTGTTCGCCGCTTACCGCCAGGTTATCCAAAACGATGTCGTTGTAAGGACGGCGGCCCAAGGATGTGCGGTCTTTGGTCAACGGAACTTCCTTGATCACGACACCATCAAGGGAGACAGTCACTTTCGGCATGGCCGACTCCGGGGTGTTATGGATAGATCAACCATTTTCTACTTTCCCAATATTCTGGACAACAGAGTGCGCTTGGCTGTCGGTTCGACAGCGCGCACCAAAACCACAGAGATGTTATCGCGGCCTCCGTTGACATTGGCCGTGCTGATGAGCTCCGTTGACTTCTGCTCGAGCGTAGCATGGCCGAGCATGATGTCTGCGATGACATGATCGCGAACCATGTCAGACAGGCCGTCCGAGCACATCAGGTAAATATCGCCCGCATCGACGCGATGTTCGGCCACGTCAAGGAAAACCGTCGCTTGAACGCCCAGCGCCCTGGTCACAAGGTTTTTGTTGGCAGCGGTCAGCGCCTGCTCGGGCGTGATGAGCCCCGCATCCATTTGCGCCTGAAGCAGGGAATGGTCTTTGGTGATTTGCACGAGCGCGCCAGCTCTGAATCGGTAGCAGCGGCTGTCGCCAATGTGGCCAAGCACCACGCGCCTGGCCTGGAACACGCCCACCACCAGTGTGGTTCCCATGCCGCTGTACTGGGGGGTGGAATTGGCGGCGTTGAAGATGGAATGGTTCGCGTTCTGGACGCAGATTTCCATCGCGCGCCTGACTTGCGTCGAATTGGCATTTTTGCCGGCCATCGACAGCCAGTGACTCATTTCGGACTTGATGAATGCGGTTGCCATACCGCTGGCAATTTCACCGGCGTTGTAGCCACCCATCCCGTCGGCAAGCATGCACAGCCCGGTCAACGGATCGAAAGCGACGGCATCTTCGTTGTTGTCCCGCTCAAGACCTTCATCAGTTGCTGTGCAAATCTCGTAAATCATGTGGATGATCGGTTTGCTGCTTTTGTGGCGCTTATGACTGTGTTTTTAGCTCAAGCTTGACACCTGACCACACAGCATCTGCAACTGGTGTCGGCAGAGTCTTCATGGGCACTCTTGTCCCTGCCGACCAAACCAGTCGCCGGGCCAGGCCCGCTATTCGGCGGCGTGCTTTTTCTGACGTTTCGTCAGGTAGGTGCCCAGTGCCACAACCAGCACCGCACCCAAAACACCGCCAAACGTCACGGTTTGCTCGCCGATGGCGCCAAAGCGGGTCGTGACCGCCGGGTCGGTTAGCAGCATTTCACCGGCCAAAAAGCCCAGCAAAGCGGCGCCGATGGTGATGATGATGGGGAACCGCTCCATGACTTTGGTCAGCAGCGTTGCGCCAAACACAATCAACGGGATGCTGATCAGCAAGCCGAGCACCAGCAATGGCAAATTGCCTTTGGCAGCCGCAGCAACGGCCAGCACGTTGTCCAGACTCATGACCAGGTCGGCAATCAAAATCGTGCGGATGGCCGCTGCCATGCCGTTGACCTCCTTGCCTTCGCCGTCGTCTTCGTCTTCGCCCTTGAGCAAATCGACACCGATATACACCAGCAGCACAGCACCAATGATTTTGAGGTACGGCAAAGTCAGCAGCTGAATGGCGACGATGGTCAGCACAATTCGCATCACGATGGCCGCAGCGCTGCCCCAAAAGATGGCTTTGTTGCGTTGCTCGGGCTTGAGCGTGCGTGCTGCCATGGCGATGACCACGGCGTTATCGCCCGACAGAACGATGTTGGCCAGCAGGATAGAGCCGAACGCGCTCCAAAACAGGGGGGAGGTGAAGTCAAGGCCAAAAATCATAGGTGCTCCGTTGTTATGAATTAAAAAAAGCGCTGGACGGCGCTTTTTGTTTTTGTGATTCTAGCGGGGGCTCGCTTTTCACAACCCCATCGTACTGTCTGTCAGGCAGTTTAGAGAAGCGCCTTGAGCAGTTTCGCCATTTCTGAAGGGTTACGCGTCACGGTAAAGCCGCAGGCTTCCATGATCTCCAGCTTGGCATCGGCCGTGTCTGCGCCGCCAGAAATCAGCGCGCCCGCATGGCCCATGCGTTTGCCAGCCGGGGCTGTCACGCCAGCGATAAAGCCGACGATGGGTTTTTTCATGTGCAGTTTGCACCACTCAGCGGCTTCGGCTTCGTCCGGGCCGCCGATTTCGCCAATCATGATGACGGCGTCGGTGTCTGGGTCGTCATTGAAGGCGCGCATCACGTCGATGTGCTTCAGGCCATTGATCGGGTCGCCACCAATACCCACAGCGCTGGACTGGCCCAGGCCGATTTCGGTCAGTTGCGCCACGGCTTCATAGGTGAGCGTTCCGGAGCGGCTGACCACGCCAATGCGGCCCTTGCGGTGAATGTGGCCGGGCATGATGCCGATTTTGATTTCGTCAGGGGTGATGAGGCCTGGGCAATTGGGCCCGAGCAGCAGCGTTTTTTTGCCGCCAGCGGCTTCTTTGGCCTTCATGCGGTTGCGCACCATCAGCATGTCGCGCACGGGGATGCCTTCGGTGATGCAGATCGCCAAATCCAGATCGGCCTCCACCGCTTCCCAAATCGCGGCCGCAGCGCCTGCTGGCGGCACGTAGATCACCGATACCGTGGCACCGGTGGCTTTTGCAGCATCGGTCACGTTGGCGTAAATCGGGATGCCTTCGAAGTCTTCTCCAGCTTTTTTCGGGTTCACGCCGGCCACAAAGGCTGCTTTGCCATTGGCGTAGTCGCGGCACGTGCGGGTGTGGAACTGGCCGGTTTTACCGGTGATGCCCTGGGTGATGACTTTGGTGTTTTTGTTGATGTAAATCGACATGTTGAATTCCTGTTTACGCGACGGCTTGAACGATTTGGGTGGCCGCATCGGCCATGGTGTCGGCAGCAATGATCGGCAAGCCAGATTCGGCCAACATTTTTTTGCCCAGGTCTTCGTTGGTGCCTTTCATGCGCACCACCAGCGGGACCGACAGGTTGGTGGCCTTGCAGGCGGTGATCACGCCTTCGGCAATGGTGTCGCACTTCATGATGCCGCCAAAAATGTTGACCAAAATGCCTTTGACTTCCGGGTTTTTCAACATGATCTTGAAGGCTTCAGTGACCTTCTCGGCCGTGGCGCCGCCGCCTACGTCCAAAAAGTTGGCCGGCTCGCCGCCAAACAGCTTGATGGTGTCCATCGTGGCCATGGCCAAGCCCGCGCCATTGACCAGGCAGCCAATGTTGCCGTCCAGGCTGATGTAGGCCAGGTCAAACTTGGAAGCCTCAACTTCAGCCGCGTCTTCTTCGTCCAGGTCACGGTAAGCCACGATGTCGGCATGACGGAACAGCGCGTTCGGGTCAAAGTTGAATTTGGCGTCAAGCGCCATCACTTCGCCCTTGCTGTTGCGGTTCAGGGGGTTGATCTCGACCAGCGAGGCATCGGTTTCCATGTAGCACTTGTAGAGCTTTTGCAGGATGTCGACGGTTTGCGAAACGGAATCGGCCGGCATGCCGATGCCTGCGGCGAGTTTTTGGCCCTGCGCCTCTGTCAGCCCGACCAGCGGGTCGACAAACAGCTTGATGATTTTTTCGGGGTGGCTGTGGGCGACTTCTTCAATGTCCATTCCGCCTTCAGACGAGGCAATGAAAGCGACTTTTTGCGTGGCGCGGTCGGTGACGCAGGACACGTAATATTCTTTTTGAATGTCAGCACCGTCTTCGATGTAGAGGCGGCGCACCTTCTGGCCTGCGGGGCCGGTTTGGTGCGTGACGAGCTGCATGCCCAAAATCTCGCCTGCAATGCGCTTGACGTCTTCAATCGTTTTGGCAACCTTTACGCCGCCGCCCTTGCCGCGGCCACCGGCATGAATCTGCGCCTTGACCACCCACACCGGGCCGCCAAGTTTTTGCGCTGCTTCTACCGCCTCTTGCACCGTGAAAGCCGGAATGCCGCGCGGCACTGGCACACCAAACTGGCGCAAGATTTCCTTGCCTTGGTACTCGTGAATTTTCATGGAAAAACTTTCAAACGACTGTTGTAGGGCGGTAACGCTGATGCGGCAGACACGGGTATGTTCTGCTTGCAGAAAGCCCTAAACTGTATCATGTTGCGTTGCACCAAACTGATGCGGTTCTTACGCTGCGACTGACGGAGAAGACAGATGCCCAAAATTTTTATCGACGGAGAAGCCGGCACCACGGGCCTGCAGATCTTGGGGCGTTTGCAGGCCATGCCCGCCATTGAGCTGGTCAGCATTGCCCCCGAGCTCCGCAAAGACGCGGCCGCCAAGCGCGCTCTGATGGCCACCGTTGACCTGGTCATCTTGTGCCTGCACGACGATGCTGCGCGCGAATCGGTGGCCATGATCGACAGCCTGCCTGGCCGCAAACCCAAAATCATCGATGCCTCTACCGCGCACCGCACCGTGCCCGGCTGGGTTTACGGCTTTCCAGAACTGACCCCAGGCCAGCGCGCGCTGGTGTCTGGCGCCGACCGCGTGGGCAACCCCGGCTGCTACGCCACCGGTGCTATAGCGCTGATTCGCCCGCTGGTAGACGCTGGGTTTGTTGCCGCTGATTTGGCTTTGACTTTGCCCGCAGTTAGTGGTTACTCCGGCGGCGGGCGGCAAATGATTGAGGCTTACCATGCCAACGCTGCGCCCTTGTTTGAGCTCTATGGCCTGGGCCTGGCGCACAAGCATTTGGCTGAAATCATGGCCTACACCGGCTTGACCCGCCGGCCGGTGTTCGTCCCGTCCGTCGGTAACTTTGAGCAAGGCATGCTGGTGCAATTGCCGCTGCATCTTGATTTGCTGACCGGTAAGCCCACAGCCGCCCAGTTGCACGATGCGCTGGCCAGGCATTACGCAGGCAGCGAATGGGTCACGGTAGAAGCTGCGCCTGAAACCGGAAAACTCGATGCGCTGGCCTTGAACGGCACCAACAAGATGGAGCTGCGCGTCTTCGGCAACGAGACCTATCGCCACGCTGTGCTGGTGGCCCGGCTGGACAACCTGGGCAAGGGCGCGTCGGGCGCGGCCGTGCAAAATTTGAAGTTGATGCTGGGCTTGTAGGGGAAGCTGCGCGGCTTTTGTTTCAGCGGCTTTTGGCTAGGGTATTTACCGGGTTGTCGATGCCTTCAACACCCCTGAAAAGCGCTCAAAATGGTGGGCTAAGCGTGCCCCGGCCTTGCACTGGTGTCTGAACCGAATGGTTCGCCATGGTTGATCATTCGTCATCATTCGCAGCAATTCTTCGGTACTTGCGAAAGATTCACCGAGCGTGGTTTTAAACTGGCAGCTCAAGGCATGACAACTTTCAATGAAAAAGAAGAGGCAAATGTGAACCCCCAGATGAGCACGCCCGCCAAACCCCTGCTTTCTGACATCGAGATCGCCCACGAAGCGGCGATGAAGCCCATCGCAGAGATCGGCGCCAAACTGGGCATTCCCGGCGACGACCTGCTGCAATACGGGCCGACCAAAGCCAAGGTTTCGATGGCGTACATCCAGTCCCTGGAAGGCAGGAAGGACGGCAAGCTGATTCTCGTCACCGCCATCAGCCCAACGCCGGCCGGTGAAGGCAAGACGACCACGACTGTCGGCCTGGGTGACGGGCTGAACCGCATCGGCAAAAAAGCGATGAGTTGCCTGCGCGAGCCCTCACTTGGCCCATGCTTTGGGATGAAGGGGGGAGCGGCTGGCGGTGGTTATGCCCAGGTGGTTCCCATGGAGGACATCAACCTGCACTTTACGGGCGACTTCCACGCCATCACTTCGGCGCACAACCTCTTGGCGGCCCTGATTGACAACCACATTCATTGGGGCAACGCACTGGGCCTGGACCCCCGGCGAATCACCTGGCGGCGAGTCATGGACATGAACGACCGCGCGCTGCGTTCCATCACCCACTCCCTGGGCGGCGTTGCCAACGGGTTTCCGCGTGAGGACGGCTTTGACATCACGGTGGCATCGGAGGTGATGGCCATCTTCTGCCTGGCGACGGATCTGGACGACCTCAAGCGCCGCATCGGCAATATCGTCATCGGCTACACCCGCGAGCGCCAACCAGTGACCGCCAGGCAACTGAGCGGGGACGGCGCCATGGCCGTGCTGCTGAAGGACGCGCTGCTGCCAAACCTGGTTCAGACGCTTGAAAACAACCCGGTCTTTGTGCACGGCGGTCCGTTTGCCAACATTGCGCACGGCTGTAACTCGGTGCTGGCGACCCAGACTGCTTTGAGACTGTGCGACTACGTTGTCACCGAAGCTGGTTTTGGTGCAGACCTGGGCGCTGAAAAATTCTTCGACATCAAATGCCGCAAGGCTGGTCTGCAGCCGAGTGCTGCGGTGATTGTTGCCACAGTGCGCGCGCTGAAGATGCACGGCGGCGTCGCCAAAGACGACCTCAAACGCGAGGACGTGCAGGCCGTGCAACGCGGCTGCGCCAACCTGAGGCGCCACATCGACAACGTGCGCAAGTTCGGCGTCCCCCCTATCGTTGCCATCAACCGGTTCATCACCGACACCGACGCCGAGCTGCAGGCCGTGATTCAGGCAGCGCAGGACGCCGGAACACAAGCCTTTGTTTGCACCCACTGGGCCGAAGGCAGCGCCGGCATTGAAGCGCTGGCCCGCCATGTGGTGGAGGTGGCCGACAGCGGCCAAGCCGATTTCAAACCGCTGTACCCCGACGCCATGCCGCTGTGGGAAAAAGTCCGCACCATCGCCACAGACATCTACGGCGCGTCAGACATCACCGCCGACGGTCCGGCCCGAAAACGCTTTGCCGAACTTCAGGCCGACTACGGCCACCTGCCGGTGTGCATGGCCAAAACGCAGTATTCCTTTTCGACCGATCCCACCCTGCTGGGCGCACCCAGTGGCCACGTGGTGCCGATACGCGAGCTGCGCCTGTCGGCCGGTGCCGAGTTCATCGTCGTCATCACCGGCGACATCATGACCATGCCCGGCTTGCCCAAGGTGCCGTCGGCCAACAGCATCCGTCTGAACGAGATGGGGCGGATTGAAGGTTTGTTCTGACTGGGCGCAAGTTCAGGTGTATCTTAGGCCTCTAGCCCAATAAAAGCCTGGTCGAGCAGCTCCTAACTCAATAGCGCCCACAAACCCAGCCCCAGGAAAATAGCCGCGCTGACAAGGTGCACCACGCGCAGCGGCACCAGCCGGGTCATGCGCTCGCCCAGCCACACCACGGGCGCGTTGGCCAGCATCATGCCCAGGGTGGTACCGGCCACCACCGGGATATAGGCATCAAAGCGGGCGGCCAGCATGACGGTGGCGATTTGGGTTTTATCGCCCATCTCGGCCAGAAAGAACAGCACGACGGTGGTGCCGAAGACGCCAAAGCGCGGTTTTTTGCTGTCGGCCTCATCGTCCAGCTTGTCGGGCACCAGCATCCACACGGCCATGGCGATGAACGATGCGCCCAGAATGTAGCGCAGGGTTTGCGGGCTGATTTGTGTGCTGACCCAGGCGCCCAGTGCGCCGGCCATGGCATGGTTGAGCACGGTGGCGACCAGGATGCCCCAGACAATCGGCCACGGTTTTTTAAAGCGCGCAGCCAGCACAAGGGCCAGCAACTGGGTTTTGTCGCCCATCTCGGCCAGGGCGACGATGCCGGTGGATATCAGGAAGGCTTGCATGGTGTTCTTTCCAGTTGCTCTTTATTTCATAGCTGTCTGCACAGATTTTTATTGGCTTAGAGCAATGCACCATACCTGAAAACGGCGCAAAAGCGGTGGCTCAGGCCTTTTTGGCCTGGCTGCCATAGATCCAGCGGTACAGCGGCTCGACCAGCAGCAACACCGCAGCCAGCCGCGTGACATGCAAAGCGGTGACCAGCGGCACACCCAGCTGCAGTACTTTGGCGGTGATCCCCATTTCGGCGATGCCGCCGGGTGCCGTGCCCAGCAGCACGGTGGCCCAGCGAAGGTCGGTGGCCCACGCCAGCAGCCAGGCGTAGCCGGCGCACAGGACGATCATGGCCAGCGTGCCGAGGGCGACCGACGCCAGCCAGCGTGGGGCGGTGTGCACAAAATGGCGGGTAAAGCGCACGCCCAGGCTGATGCCAATCACCAGTTGCGCAGCATTGCTCATCCAGGCCGGGATGGCTGACCAGCTGTGGCCAGTGGCCGTCAGCAGCAGGCTGGCCGCCAGCGGCCCCAAAAACCACGGATTGCTGCGGTCAAGCTTGACCATCACCCAGCAGCCGATACCCGTCAAGGCTCCCAGCGCTGCCAGGCCGGGCCCACTGACGATGCGTGGGCCTGGCAAGGTGGTGTCTATCCCGTGCAGACCGGCAAACTGAAAGCCAAACGGAATGATCAGCGTGACCAGCAGCACCCGCAAGCTGTGGCTGGAGGCGACCAGATCGGTTTGCCCGCTGCGGCGCTCGGCCATCAGTGTCATTTCGGATGCGCCGCCAATCGGTGCCGCAAAATAAGTGGTGCTGCGCGACAGTCCGGCAATGTGAAAACCTCCCGGCCCGTGATGCACCCAGTACAGCCACGCGCCAAAAGCCACGCCGAGCGCCAGCGCCCACAGCACATTCAGGGCAATCACCCACCACAAACTGAGCACCAGCGCCACCACCTGCGGCGTGAAGTACAGGCCCATGGCCGCGCCAATCACCCACTGACCGGCGTTGCGCAAAGGCGTGTGACTGTGGGTCGGTGCGCCCAGCATCGACAGCACCGCCGTAGCCAGCAGCGGCCCGATCATCCACGGCAGGGGCGTGCCCAGTTGAACGCAAGACGCGGCGGCCAGCAAAGCCATCAAGACGGTGAACGTGGTACGGATGAGTTTTGAAGGCATTGGCAGCAGAGCAATACAAGGTGGGCGCAAGCGTATTAGTATCTCCTGATGCTCAGATCACTTTCTTGCCTCGTCGCAAGCGTACTCATCATGGGCTGCGCCAGCCAGCCCGAAGCCCCGGTGCTCAGCCATCTGACGGGCCAGGCCTTGGCCGTCACCACCAGCAGGCTGGACGCGCTGCTGCCTGCTGACGTGCTGCTGCTGGGTGAGCAGCACGACGCCAAAGCGCATCAGCAGATTCACCAACAGGTCATTGCGCTGCTGGCTGAGCGCAGCCTGCTGGCTGCGGTGGCGCTGGAGATGGCCGATGTGGGCGCAACAACGGCTGGACTGCACCCCAGCTCGACCGAGCAGCAAACCAAGAGCGCCCTGAAGTGGAACAACAAAGGCTGGCCTTGGGAAGCCTATGGCCCGGCCGTGATGGCAGCGGTGCGGGCCGGTGTGCCAGTGCTGGGGGCCAACTTGCCAAACACACAGATGCGGCCCAGCATGGGCGACAGCGCGCTGGACGGACAGTTGCCAGGCCCGGCGCTCAAAGCGCAGCAGCAACTGATTCGCATCGGCCACTGCAACCTGCTGCCCGAAAGCCAGATCACACCGATGACGCGCATCCAGATTGCCAAGGACATCAGCATGGCCAACACGCTGGCCAAAGCTGCGCTGCCGGGCAAGGTGGTGCTGCTACTGTCAGGCAGCGGCCACACCGACCGCTTGCTGGGTGTGCCGCAGCACCTGCCAGCCAGCTTGAAGGTCAAGGCGGCCCGCTTGCGTGCTGGGGACGCTGCCGAGGGTGACAAGGCCGAAGCCTTTGATGCCGTGTGGCAAACACCTGCGCTGCCCGATAAAGACTACTGCGCCGAGTTCAAGGCACAGATGGGCATCAAGTAAGTCACCAGGCCCCGCTGAATGACCCACCGTCCATCAGCAAGTTTTGCCCATTGATGTAGCCCGCATGGGCGCTGCATAAAAAGGCACACGCCGCGCCAAATTCTTCGGGTTGACCGAGTCGTTTGGCCGGGTGTTTGGCAATGCGGTCTGCGCGTACCTGGGCGGCATCGAGTCCGCTGCGCTGGGCGGCCGCGGCAAAATTGCTGGCCAGGCGCGCGGTCTCAAAGGTGCCGGGCAGGATGTTGTTGATGGTCACGCCTTTGGCCACGGTGCTGCGGGCCAGCCCGGCCACAAAACCGGTCAGCCCGCTGCGTGCGCCGTTGCTCAGGCCCAGAGCATCGATCGGTGACTTCACCGCACTGGAGGTGATGTTGATGATGCGGCCAAAGCCGCGCTGCATCATGCCGTCGATCACCTGCTGGATGATCGCAATCGGGCTGAGCATGTTGGCGTCCAGCGCGCGCAACCAGGCGTCGCGATCCCAGTCGCGAAAGTCACCCGGCGGCGGGCCGCCTGCGTTGGTGATGACGATGTCAAAGCTCGGGTGCTGGCTGAAAATGCGGTCGCGGCCTTCCGGCGTTGTGACATCTGCTGCCACATAAGCCACGCTTGCAGTGCCAAGCGCTTCTAATTGAGTAGCAGCCTGCACAAGTTTTTCGAGGGTTCTGGCCGCAATGACGACATCAACGCCTTCACGCACCAGCGCTTCGGCGCAGGCCAGACCCAGGCCTGCACTGGCGCCGCAGATCAGGGCTTTTTTACCTGCAATTTTCAAGTCCATGGCTCAGCTCGCAGACAACTGTTTTTGGGCCAGGTTCTGCATCACCTTGCGCAAGCGCGACAGGCCAATGTCGTGCTCGTACAAATGCTCGCGGGCATTCGCATCAGGCTCCATGGTTTCCAGCATCACGCGGTCTTGCTCCAGCACCACCCAGTGGCGCGCCTCCAGCCGGTTGCGGTACAAAAAGCGCCACACATCGCGCTGCCAGCCTTGCACCTTGCGGCAACGCCAGAAAAAGACGATGGACAGTTGCGGGCTGACCGGTGTGTAGCTGCCGATGATGGTGAAGCTGCCGCCAGGACCGCCCGTTTTGGGGTAGGGGATGGCCAAGCGCATCCAGTGGGTGCCGGTGTCACCCCACTCGGTCCAGTCAAAGTTCACATCGCGCTGGCCGTCTTTTTCAAACATGAAGCCGTGCTCGGTTTTGCGCAGTTTGAACTTGGCACTGATGTCGCCCTCGCTCATCGAATGCGACTGCTTGTGCACAAAGCTGCCGTGCATCGGGTCCATCACGTTGTCGGCCACGTAGCGGTAGTCGCCGCGCCATTCCACGTAGCACAAAAAGCTGCTCCACTCGGGGTCGCTCATCTGTTCTGGCAAGTCCAGCTGGGGCGGCGTGTCGACATGGTGGCGGCTGTTGTACAGCCAGATCGCGCCGTTGGCGTCCTGCACATGAAACGACCGCGCCGCGCGTGAGCCTTCCAGCGTGCAGCCGGGGCTGGCTGGCACCTTGGTCACCATGCCGTCGCAGCGCACCTCAATGCCGTGGTACGGGCAGGCCAGGCGGTCGCCCAAATTGACGCCCATCGACAGTGGTGCGCCCCGGTGCGGGCAGTGGTCTTCCAGCGCGTGAATCAGCCCGGCGCCGTCGCGCCACAGCGCGATTTTGTAGCCCAGGCGGCGCATCGATACCGGCCGCTCCTTGACAAAATCAGACGGACAAATCGGATACCACAGGTCGTACAGGCCGCGCTCGAGCAGCTTGTCGACGTCTTGCGGCGTGATGGTTTTGGTTTCTTGGGTGTCTGTGGCGGCAGTCATCTCACGCTCCTAGAGTTTTCATCACGGCCTGAAAAGACTCAGGCGTCCAGGGCTGGCTGTTAGGCGCCAGCGGCCCGCTTTTGTTCAGGTGCGCGACCAGCGCGTCCAGCTCCCAGTGGCCGGCGCCAAAGCCGCGCTCAATGGCGTCGCCCAGCAAGTCTTCGAACGTGGTCGGCGGGCGTGTGCGCGCCTGATGCGGGTTCAGGTGGCGCTCTTGCAGCGCGTGCATGGGAATGCCGTTCATGGTGTTCAGTGTGCTCATGCTTGCTCCAGAAAATCAGCGTTTTTCAGTCAGGAATGCACCGGACGCAGCCACCTTGGGCTGCCTGCGGGTAAAGCCGTCAATGCCGCCGTCAATCGCCCATTCGGCAAAGGCGGTGGGGCTGGGTGCAAAGTCGCGCGCGACCCAGTTGTGGGTGAGGTGGTCTTCGTCGGCGTTGTACTCGATCAGCCCGCCGCAGGGGTTTTCAAAGTACCAGAAAAAGGCTGATGAAATCGGGTGCTTGCCAGGGCCAAGCTGGGTTTTCCAGCCCTTGCGGCTCATGTTCAGCCCGCCGCCAAACACCTCGTGAATGTCTCGTACGGTGAAGGCGACATGGTTCAGGCCACTGGCTTTGCCCGGCAACTGAAGCAAGAAAATATCGTGGTGCCCACCCTCGAGCGAGCAACGCATGAAAATACCGCGCCCCGGATAGCGGTCTGAGGTGGTGAAACCCAGGCCGGCATAAAACGCTTCGGCCGCATCCAGCTTGTCGGTGAACAGCACCACATGGCCAATCTCAATCGGCTGGGCGCTGTCGTAGATCGGTGACGGCTTGTCAATGCGGCGAGCCTCGTCCCAGGTGTTGGTGGCCACGCCTTGGATGTCAATGCTGCGCTTGGCGCTTTTTTGAAACACGATTTGCAGGCCGTGCGGGTCCAGCGCCTGCACGGTGCCGAGGGTCGAGCGCTGGTCTTTGAAACCCGGCGCGCCTGCCAACGCGGTGGCCAGCGCATCGAGCTGCGCATCGCTGCGCACACCCCACACCACCTCACGCAAGGTGGGGCCCGCTTCTATCGGCGGCGCCAGCGTGGCGTCAGCTGTGCGCCGAACATTCACGCGGGCACCGTTGAGCGTTTCCCACTCTTGCAGCGCCGTGCTGTGGCTGATGTTTTTCAGCCCCCAGTCGGCAAAAAATTTGGCCGAGTCGTCCCACGCTTCGGTGGAATAGGTGATGGCGTCGATACCTTCAATCATGTGTCACCTCATAAAACCAGTTTGTCTTTGCCCACCACGATCTCGCCTTTGAAATGACGAGCCGCGTGTTCGCGCCAGACCTCATCTGCAATGGGCTCGTCACCGGGCAACAAATGCGTCAGTACCAGTCGGCGTACACCGGCTTGTGCAGCAATGCGTCCGGCATCTTCAGCGGTCGTGTGGCCGGCCAGTAAAAACTTTTTTAAATTGGGCGGCACATAAGGACGCTTGGCCAGCATGGCGTCTATACCGGAAACCAGCATGGCCTCATGCACCAGCGTGTCGGCACCCCGCGCCAGCGCCACGGTGGCCTGCACGGGAGAGGTATCGCCAGAAAACACCACGCTGGTGTCGGCCGTGTCAAAGCGGTAAGCGAGTGCCACCTCAAAAGGCTCATGGTCTACACGGGCTACCGTCACTTTGACGCGGTCGTCGCTGAACACCACACCAGGCGTGCTGATTTCGCTGACCGCAAAACTCTTTTCAATCGGCTGGCGTCCTGTGGCCTTGATGCGAATGTCTATGTCTTCACGCTGCAAGGCGATCGCTGCATCGTGAATACGCAGCATGGGCGGTGGGCCCATCACCTTCATCTGCCCTTGAATGCCCAGAATCCAGGACAGGTTGACCAGGCTCGGATAGTCGGCGTTGTGGTCTGAATGGTGGTGCGTGATGAAGACGTTGGCTATCTCGGGCAAACGCATACCCATCTCTGTCATTCGGGCAATTGCCCCGTAGCCGCAGTCAATCAGGTAGCCGCGCCCGTTCACGAACAGCGCCTGGCTCGCCATCATGCGCGATGGATGCAACACCGGCCCGGCCATGGTGCCCAGCAGCACGATGCGCGTGCCGCTGCGCCAGGTTGCAGCGCCCGCCAAGGGTTGCGCCCAAGCCGCAGCAGCACCAACGGCAGCCGCAGCACCAGCCAGCAGGCAGGCTCTACGGTTGAGGTTCATGCCGCACTCCACGGATTAGGCTGCTCATTCATGCCCCAGTAATAGCTTTTCTGGCTGGTGTATTCCAAAATGCCGAGCCGACCTTTTTCGCGGCCTGTGCCGCTCATCTTCACGCCGCCAAACGGTGTGCTGACCGAAAACACCTTGTAGGTGTTGACCCAGACGGTGCCGGTTTGCAGCGCGCGGCCCAGTCGCCAGACGGTTTTGTAATCTTGGCTCCAGATGCCTGCGGCCAGACCGTAGACGTTGTCGTTGCACTGGGCGATCAGGTCAGCCTCGTCATGCCATGGCAACAGCGCCAGTACCGGGCCAAAAATTTCTTCCTGGCACATGCGGGCGCTGTTCGGCAGGCCTTCCATGATGGTGGGTTGGTAGTAGCTGCCTTTGTCATAGACGGAGCCGTGTGGACGTGCGCCGCCGAACAACACTTTGGCACCTTCGTCAATGCCAAGTTGCACATATTCTTCCACCGAGGCGCGGTGGCTTTGGCTGACCAGCGGGCCCATGTGGGTGGCCTCGCTGGCTGGATCACCCACGCGCAAGCTTTTAACGCCGGCCAGCAAGCGCGACTTGAACTCGTCATACACACGGGCATGCACAAACGCGCGTGAACCCGCAATGCACGACTCGCCTGAGGAGCTGAAAATACCGTACAACACGCCTGCGACGGCGTGGTCCAGGTCAGCGTCTTGGCAAACAATGGTCGGCGACTTGCCACCCAGCTCCAGCGATGTAGGCATGAGTTTGTCTGCTGCGATGCGCGCAATGCCCATGCCAACACTCGTGCCGCCGGTAAACGCGATGCGCTTGATGAGCGGATGCCGCACAAGTGCTTCTCCGACGATGGAGCCCTTGCCGGGCAGCACGCTGATGATGCCGTCGGGCACACCAGCGGCTTGCGCGATGCGGGCCAATTCAATGGCCATGCGCGGCGTGATTTCAGCCGGTTTGAAGACCACTGCGCAACCCGCCGCCAGGGCCGGGGCCAGCTTTTGCGCCTCGCTGGCAATCGGTGAGTTCCATGGCGTGATGGCGCCCACCACGCCGAGCGGCTCGTGCACGCTCAGGGTGATGCTGTCGCCGCGCTGAGGGGTGATGGCATCTTCATGGGTTTCGCAGGCGGCTGCAAAAAACTGAAAGGTGCCTGCTGCGCTGGCGACCAAGGCGCGGGTTTCTTTGATCGGTTTGCCGTTGTCCAGCCGCTGCAACTGGGCCAGCTCTTCAGCGCGCGCACGTATCCCAGCGGCGATGTTGTGCAGCAGCCCGGCGCGTTCGTGCGGCTTGAGCTGGGCCCACGCGGGCTGCTGGCGCGCACGCTCGGCGGCTTGCACGGCATCGTCGACATCCTGCGCTGTGGCGGCGTTCAATGTGGCGACCTGGCTGCCGTCGTGCGGGTAGTCGGTGGCGTACGCCGGGCCTGAGGCGTCGCGCCACTGGCCTGTGATGAAGGTTTGCAGATGAGGCGTCGTCATAGGGTTAGTCCGCTGGCCCGGTTGTGCAGAAATCGCAGTCCTGACAGCACGGTAAGTGCCGAGGTTTTGGGGTTCTCGGCCAGAGGCTTGCCGCGCATCGTCACCTGCATCTCGCCAAACTCGCCGCGTGCGTGGATCTCATGGATGTTGTCCGTCACAGCCGGGTCAGCCATGAGGCGCACGCGGGTTGCGTCCAGCCCCAGCCCGGCCAGTGACACCGTGGCGGCCACGTTGGCATTTTTGGGGTAAGTCTGCGCTGCTTCGCGTGCGGTCCCCTCAAAAATAACCGTGGCCTGGGTGAGGGTTGCGAGGTTGACCAGACTTTCAGCGGCGGAGCCCTTCCAGCCTTGCGGTGGTTTGCGCCCGGTGTAGGTCACCTCCACCAAACCGGCTTGCCGGGCCGCGGCCAGTGCGTCAATGCCGCCAATCGCACCGGCCAGCAAATGCACCTGCGTGTTGCCAACTTGCGCCGCTTCGGCCAGGCGCTCGGGCAAGCCGCGCTCAGACAACGCACCGACCGACATCACGGCGCATTCGCAACCTGCTTGGAGTGCGTCCAAGACATGTGTGGTCAGCGCCTGGTGGCCTGCACATTCGAGCACCAGCCTGGCGCTGGGGGGCACAGCGGCGACCGCCTGCGCATTGCTGCCTGCTGCTTTGAGCGCTGCCTGCACGTCGGCCACGCGCGGCTCACGCACCACCACATGGGTCACGGTGACCAAAGGGCTGCCGTTGAGTCTGCGGCAAAGCGCTTGGCCAATCGCGCCGTAACCGATGAGGGTGACGTCCAGCATGTCAGTCTTTCTTCAAAATGGGTCCGGCAAACTTGACGGCAAACGGGCCCCAGCTTTGCATGTCAACCTCCACCACCACCGGGCCGCCGGCCGCAAAGGCTTGGGTCAGCACGTCAGCCGTTTGATCGGGTTCTTGCAGCTTGAAATACGCGACCTGCAGGCTGGCACAAAACGCGGCAAAGTCGGGGGTGTGCAGGTCGACATAGCAGTGACGGCCGCCGTAAATATCGTCCTGGATGTTTTTGATCACACCATACCTGGCGTCGTTCATCAAGATCACGACCAGCTGGGCGCGCTCCTGCACGGCGCAGGCCAGTTCGCCCACATTCAGCATGAAGCCGCCGTCGCCGACCAACGCCACCGTCTTGCGCTTCAGGCCGTGTTCAGCATCGGCAATCGACGTGCCAATCGCCATGGCCAAGCCCTGACCAATGCCGCCGCCCAGCGCGTGAACGCCCGCAAGCGGGTGGTTCAGCCGCGGTGCGCGGTTGCCCCACATGGTGTTGGACAGCGTGATGTCGCGCACCCACCAGATGTCTGGCCCCGCTTGTTTTTCAAGTGCATTTTTGAGCGTCAGGTAGGCACCCAAAGTAGCATCGACCGCCTTTGCGGCTTGAGCCCGCGCAGCTTGCACATCAGCATGCAAAGCCTGGTCGATCTGCATCTGGCCTTCCAGAATGTCGGCCAGTGCGTTCAGCGTGGCGGCCGCATCGCCCTGCACAAAATAGTCGCTGCGGTAACCCCGGTTATGCGCCATGGCGTTGGCATCAATGCGGTACAGCGCCTTGGGCAGTTTGAGCTTGTAACGCAGCGTCTCGTTGCTGCGCAGGCGCGTGCCCACGGCCAGCATGGCGTCGCAGCTTTGGTACAGGTCTTCGGCTGGTTTTTGCAGGTTGTACGAACCCAGGCTGGCCGGGTTGTCTTCAGAAATAATGCCGCGCCCCTGCACCGACGAGACCACACCCCAGCCCATGTTGACGAAACGCTGGGCGGCAGTCCGCGCGCCCCGTGCACCGCCGCCCAGCCACAGCAAGGGGCGTTTGGCGGCTTTCAAATAGCCAGCCAGTGCGGCCACCTGCGCGGCATCAGGCTGCACGGGCTGCAGTGCCAGCGGGGCCAAATCGGCAGGCAAGTCCATCAGTCTGGCTTGGATGTCAATCGGAATCTCAATGCTGACCGGCCCGCAAGGCGCGGCAAATGCCAGGCGGTGCGCTTCACGCAGCGTGGCCAGTGCGGTCTCGGCATTGCGGATGCGAAACGCGGCTTTGCCCACCGCTTGCAGCATGGCCAACTGCTGGGGTGCTTCGTGGATAAACCCCAAGTCGCGATCCAGATAATCAGACTCGATTTGGCCAGTCAGGTGCAGCATGGGCGTGCCGGCGGTCAATGCTTCAATCAGCGCGCCGGCGGCATTGCCTGCGCCCGTGCCAGTGCTGGTCACGCACACGCCCAGGCGGCCCGTGACGCGGGCATAGGCGTCGGCCATGTTGCAGGCACCGGCCTCACCCCTGCTAGAGACAAAGCGGATTTTTTGCCTGGTGTTGAAGGCGTCCAGGATCGGCATGTTGTGAATCGAGATCACGCCGAACGCCGCCTTCACGCCGCAAAGCTCCAGGAAGCGGGCGGCGAGTTCACCGACCGTGATGTGTGCTGGTTGGTTTGTCATGCTCAAGCGGCGATCTTGTGTTGAAGGGTAGGCAAGCTGCGCAACGCGTTGCGCGGTGGGGGTAAGTGGCTCAGGCGCTCGGTCAAGGCTTGAGCGGCCTGCTGCACTTGGGGCACCAGCGTGTCGGTCATCTGTTTGTCCAGGTGCTGTGCCGGCACAGCAATGCTGACGGCAGCGATCACTTCGAGTCGGTCATTCAGCACGGGGGACGCAATGGTGGAAATTCCGGTTTCAAACCCGCCCTGGCTGATGCCGTAGCCATTGTGTCTATCGGTGTCCAGCTGGGCTTTGAGCTCAGCGACGGTCTTGGGCGTTTTAGGGGTGTAACTTTGCAAGGTCGCTTCGGGGTAAAGCGCGCTCAGCTCGGCCAGCGTCATGCAGCACAGCAACTGGCGGCCCAGCACGGTGGCATGAGCCGGCAAGCGTGCGCCCACCTGTATGGCATGAAAGGGCGTGCTCTTGCCGGTGGCTTTGGCCACAAACACCACCTCGCGCTGGTCACGCACCACGATGTGGGCCGAGTAGCCTGAGGTGTCGCGCAGCGCCTCAATGATGGGGCGGCCATGCTCGGTCAGCTCCATGGAGGCGAGGTATTCAAAGCCCAGCCGCAGCACGCCCAGGCTGAGCTTGTATTGGGCGCCGTCGCCAACGCGCTCGACAAAACCCGATTTTTCAAGCGTGTGCAACATGCGAAACACCGACGCACGCGGCAGCCCCAGCTGGCGCGACAAATCTGCGCCGCTGAGCTGGGGCGTCTGGCGGCTGAATTTACCCAGCAACTCCAGCCCACGTTGAAGCGCTGGGACGATGTAACGGTCGTCTGGCGGGGCGTCGTTCATGGTGTCGAATGTTTCAGTGGGTGAATTGCAAAAGTGCGTTGACCTGGTCTGACGCCTCCAGCGCGCAAGCGTGGCCGACCGGACCTAAGTCAAGCCAGTCGGTGTTGGCAGCCAGCGCCACCGCCTGGCAGGCGGCGGGCGGGGTGGCGTTGTCCAGCTGACCACTGGCGACGCTGATCGGGCACTGCACTTTGGCAACGTCAGTGATCAAGTCACCGCCAGCGAGCAAGTGCGCCGCCTGTGTGTAACCACTGACATGGATTTGAGACATCATGCGTTGCGCGTAGGCCTTCATGTCAGGCGGCGCGTTAGGCGACACCATGCCTGCGCCGCGCTGCTGGCCCCAGCCCTCAGGGCCAAGCGCGGCCAGCTGGTTCAGCCGGTCATCGCGTTTTTTGTCCCGGTCTTCGGCCGTGGCCCGCGCGTAGCCCTGGGCTGGGGCGAGCAGCACCAGTCTGGCCACTTGGGCCGGGCGCTGCACGGCTGCACGGGCGGCCATCAAGGCGCCCAGAGAATGCCCGACCAGCGTGACCGGGTGGGTGATGCACAGCGCGTCCAGCCAGGCCCACAGCTGGCGGGCGTAGTCGCCCGCATCGGGTCGGCCAGGGGCCACCGGACTGCTGGCGGCGTAGCCTGGCGCGTCCCAGGCAAGCAAGCCGCGGCCACCACCTTGGGCGGCTTCAAGCTGCATCAGCCAGCTGCCCGAGGCCGAACCAATGCCATGCAGCAACACATGGCTGACACGCTGTGCGCCAGCCTGCCGATACGTGACCTGCCCGCCGGGCACCGCCATCACTTGCGGCGTGAAGCGCTGCAAGCGTTCAGCCAACGGGCCGGGTTGGGTGCTCATGGAGGGGGTGGCGTGAAGGTCGGCATTTGAGGGCATTTTGGATATAAAAACAGGGTTTTACCCAATAAAAATCAGGGCCAATAGCTCTTAATTTAATAGCGGTTATTTTGCCGCGGCCGCCAGCATGTCGCGCTTGATTTTGGCCAGCGGGCTGTCGGGCGGGTAGGTCGGTGTGATCGGCTTGGGTGTGCCCAGCATCACGCACATCAGGGCGTCTTCGTCGCCGATGTTGGTTTCTTCGCGGTACACGCCGGGTGGCACCGAGATCAAGTCGCGCTCGTTGAGCACAGCCTCCCAGCGCTCGCCGTCTTTTTCGCAGACGATTTTCATCTTGCCGCGCATCACAAAAAACACCTCTTCCACGTCATAGTGGATATGCGATGGGCCGACATTACCGGCGGGTATCACCATGGTGGAGAAGGTGAAGTGCGCCGACGGCACGGTGTTCATGTCGGTGGCCACGCCAGTGCCGCCGGTGCCCACGTAGCGCATTTGGGCGCGGCGGTAGGTCGGGTCGTAATCAGCCTGAAACTTCAAGGCGTCCCAGTCGTATTTGCGGGTAGAAAAGCGGGCCACGCGGCTTTCCATCCAGGCCGCCATGCTTTGGCCAGGCGCGGCCATCATGCCGCGCTGAATCTCGGCTTCAGCAGGAATCGCCGCGTCCATCAGGCCGCGTTCATTGAAGAGGGGTTGATTGGCTGCGTTCATGGGGTTTCCTTGTTTTGGTGATGTCTCAATTCATGACAAAGCCACCGTTGACGGGCAGCACTTGTCCGGTAATAAAACCGCTGCCGCGCGACAGCAAAAACAGCACGGCATCGGTCACGTCTTCGGGCGTTTGGGCACGTTCGACGGCGCGGCCATTGCGGTAGTGGTCGTGGCGGGCCTGGGGCACGTATTCAGTGGCCTCGACCAAGGTCAAGCCGGGTGCGATGGCATTGACAGTGATGCCCTGCGGCCCCAACTCGCGCGCCATCGAGCGGGTCATGGCCATCACGGCGCCCTTGCTGGCCACATAGGCCATCAGGTTGGGCGCGCCCCACAACGCGGTGTCAGAGGCCAGATTGACCACGCGCCCGCTGCCGCCAGCGGCCAGGTGCGGCTGTGCAGCCACGGTGGCCAGCCAGGTGCCGCGCACGTTGACGCTCATCACGCGGTCCCACATGTCCGTGGCAATGTCACCCATGACTTTGCCACCTGAATTGGTAATCGCACCGTTGTTGACAAGACCGTCTAGCCCACCCATGTGTGCAGCGGCGGCGTTGACCCCGGCCTGGATGGCGGCCGGGTCGCTCAAGTCCATCGGCAGGTAATGCGCCTCTGGCCCAAGCGCTTTGGCCAGCGCCTGGCCGCGCTCATGCAGCACGTCGCTGATCACCACTTGCGCGCCCGCAGCCCGCAGCGCACGTGCAAACGCCTCGCCCAGCCCCCGCGCACCGCCGGTGACCAGTACCTTGCGGCCTGTGAGCGAGATTTCTGAGGGTTTGGATGTGGTCATGCGTGTTAAGTCCATTTGGTCAGGCAGAGCGTCGCTCGGAAGAAGGCAGGTAATGCAGCACGCGCCGCTCGACCATCACCACCGCGTAGTAAGCCGCGATGCCAATCACCGTCAACGCGGCGATGACGACAAACACCGCAGCGGTATTGCCCTGGCCTTCAAAAAACACCAGCAAATAGCCCAGGCCCATGTTGCCGCCGACCAGCTCGCCCACCACCACCCCAATCACCGCCAGTGTGCTGGCGATGCGCAGGCCAGAGAACAGGGCAGGCATGGTGGTCGGGTATTCCACATTCCTGAAGACTTGAAAGCGGGTTGCTGAAAAAGAGCGCGCCAGATTGATCATGTCAACGTCCATGGTGCGCATGGCCGACAGCACATTGATGAGTACCGGAAAGAAAACAATCAGCACCGCCACCAAAATTTTGGGATACATGGTGTAACCCATCCACATCACAAACAGGGGCGCAAAAGCCACTTTGGGTGCGATTTGCAGGGCCAGCAGATACGGGGACAGTACCGCCTCCACACGCGGCGACAGGCCCAAGGCGTAACCCATCAAGGCGCCCAGTACAGAACCCAAAATAAAACCAATCAGGACCTCGGCCGCGGTGATGCCCGCATGCCACAACAGGCGCTCGCTGCCCCAGATGCGGACGGCCTCAAGACACACTTTGCTGAGGTTGGGCAGCACATAGTCGGGCGCGCCAACCAGCGCAGGGCCCCACTGCCAGACCGCCAAAAAAAGCACCAGCACCGCCAGGCTCCATAGCAGGGTGCTGAGGCGGTCATGGTTGGCGTTCATGGACGTCACTTGTGTGCTGGTAAGCTTTTATTTGCCCAACACGAACTGGTTCGTGTACAGGTCTTTGAGCGGCGCTTCTTTGGCCACCACACCATTGCCAACATAAAATTTTTGCAGCTCACCCAAGCGGGCTTCGTCCATCTGGCCGGGTACTTTCTGGCCTGCGTAAACATATTTGTTGTACATCTCGAAGGCTTTCAGAATGGAGGCTTCTTTGCCGGTGTGAACTGGCACATGCTTGACGTACGCCGCTGTGGCGGCCTTGGGGTCGGCCATGATGTCCTTCATGCCCTTGAGGGTAGCGCGCACCAGCTTTTGCACCAGTTGCGGGTTCTTTTGAATCGTCTCGTCGGAGGCGAGGATAGACTGCGCCATGCTCTTGAAGTAAATGTCGGCCGGCAAGATGTCGACCTGCGCGCCCGCGTCCAGGGCGCTGACCGTCCAGTCGGGAACAGCGGCCATGGCGGTGGCTTTTTTGCCTGCAAATTGTTGCCACACACCAGCCGGGCCAGCGGCCTGAATGTTGACATCGTTTTTGGTCAGCCCGACTTTGCTGAGCATGCCCAGCAGCGCGTAGTAGGTGGTGTCGGTGTAGGAAATGACCGTGACGGTCTTGCCTCTGAGCTCACGCGGGCTTTCAATCCTCTCGTCTTTGTGGCTGACCAGTTGCATCAGGGAGCCGCTGCCCAGCACGGCCACCGCCTTGACCGGAATGCCCTGCGCCCGCGCGATGATGGGGGTGTCGCCGATCGCGCCGCCAATGACGGCATTGCCTGCGCCAACCTGCTTGGCCACATCAACGCCGCCGCGCCCGGCGACAAACTCAACCTCCAGGCCTTCAGCCGCGTAATAGCCTTTGGCTTGGGCCAGCATCCACGGTCCAAAAGCTGGCAGCGTCCCCGGCGCGGGCAGCAAATAGGTTATTTTTTGCAGTTGCGCCTGGGCCGCCAGGGGCAGCATGAATGCGCTGGTGGCCAACAGGGCCAGGGCAGTGCGGCGCAATGTGCCGGTGTGGATGAGGGCTTTGACAGTCATGATGTTTCTCCGGTGGGGTGTTGAAAGGGCAGCGCTGGTTGAAGGGGTCAGTGCACGTCAGTGTGCGCATCAAGCTTGAGCAGATCCATCAGGCGCGCCACGTAGGGGCCAACCTCGGGGCGTTTGCGTCTGGCCATGGGGTTGTCGCGGTCGGGTAGGTCAACCTTGATTTGCTCAACGATGGTGCCGGGGCGTTCGCTCATGACCAGGATACGGTCTGACAGCGCCACGGCTTCAAACAAGTCATGCGTGATGAAGAGCACCGTCTTTTGATGCTGCGCCACGGTTTGCGCCAGGTCCTGCTGCAGGATCATTTTGGTTTGCGCATCAAGGGCCGAGAACGGCTCGTCCATCAGCAGTACGAGCGGGTCAACCGCCAGCGTTCTGGCCAGTGCCGCACGCTGGCGCATACCGCCCGACAGCTGGTGCGGGTAATTGGCACCAAAGCCAGTCAGGTGGCACTGCTTGAGCAGCCGCTGCGACACGTCGGCGCGCCCGGCGGCGGGCACACCCCGCAGCTCCAGCCCAAATTCGATGTTTTGGGCAATCGTGCGCCACGGCATCAACAGGTCTTTTTGCAGCATGAAGGACACGTGTTTGTTGGGTCCCTCAACGACTTGCCCCGCCACCTTGACCACGCCTGCGCTTGGCTTGGCCAGGCCCGAACCCATGTTCAGCAAGGTGCTTTTGCCGCAGCCTGATGGCCCAATGATGGACACGACTTCACCCGGCGCAATCGCAAAGTTCACGTCTGTGGCGGCCAGCACTTCTTTGGACTGCCCACGCGCGGGGAAACGCTTTTGCACGCCAATGAATTCGATCGCAGGCGCGGCGCTTGTCACACAGCGGCTTTCACGATGGGGATTTGCACCTGCACCCTGCCATCGGAGATGCGTACCGGGAAGCGCTGTAAATCACGCTGACCGACTTCCACCAGGCATTTGCCAGTGGCAATGTCAAACCGTGCTGCGTGCAAGGGACATTCGATCACGCCGCCTTCCTGAAAGCCTTGCGACAGCAGCGCGTAGGCATGCGGGCAAATATCTTCAAGCGCGTGCACCTCGCCGTCGAGCAAGAACAGCCCGAGCTTGTGCCCATGGATGTCGACACCGACCGGAAAGTCAGGGTCGAGCTGGCCTTGCGCAGCGGCGTCATGCCAAGTCAGGTCTTGGGTGGGAGTTGCGGGGCTGGAATCGCTCATAACTACGCCTTGGCATCCGATTATTGATTCATCAATAAAACATTGATTCTCTAATGATTCATTATTGGGCTGATGAATGCCGCCGTCAATCAATAGTTGAGCGATTTCATGGGGATTGGGCCGCTTCGCAGGATGATGCGGTGTCGCACAGAGCTAGAGGCAACGTTCAGCGCTCTCGTTTGACGTATGTGGCGCAAGCCATGGATGTGCGCGATAGAAGCTGATCGTGATCGCGCGGGAGCGCATTCATTTCAGACAGAAATACCCATCAACAGGACAGATGCTTTTTGACTTGTGCAACAAACCCGTGAGCATCAAAGCTGCGTTCTGTGACATCGGCGCCATGGGGCCCGATGCTCACCACACTGCATGCCCGCGTGCCGTAGTCTGCCGTGCGAACAAAAACGGCCGACAGCGCACGCTCTGTGCCCGATGCCACGCCTGTTTGCGGCAATTCGGCATCAGGGGCGATGGCGTCGTTTGACAGCAATTCGAGCAGCTCGTTGTCAAGATCTGGCGCGTTGGTGCCGTGCTGCGTGGCCAGCGTCTTTTCAAAATCTTGTTGCAGCCGCACCAGCTTGGGCCAGGGCGTGTTGAAGTCAGCGTTGGACACCGAGCTGATGCCGCTGGGCAATTCAAAGGCGCGTGCATGACGGCTTTCAAAGCCCATCAGTTGCTGGCCATCAAACAAAATGAGGTTGAACGGGTTGTAGACGTGAGCCGTGCTGGAGAGTTTTTGCAAGTAAGCGGCAGCGCTCATGGAGCCCTGCAAAAAAGTGGTGGTGATATGCCCGCGCGACGGCGCATTGGCGTTGTGGCGACTTGGGTCCCGGTAGTTGGTCAAGGCGGCAAGCCGCACGCACCCAGTGCCCGGCGCCAGGCCCGTGCTGTCGGTCTTTGCAACGCCCAGCCAGGCTCCTCCCGCCCGCATGTCTTTGCCTGCCAAAATGCGCTGGCCGGGCCAATGCTGCAGTTGCTGTGCCGGACGGGCATAGAACTCGTCGCGGTTGGCCGCGATGATCAGAGGCGTTTTGTGCGCCGGCTGCCAACTCAGGGTGATCAAGCACATGCTGTGGCTGCTTTAGCGCTTTACCCGCCTGTCAACCGACCAGCTGCCCAGGCCTTGGCTGACCGGGCCGGGCGGTCCGGCGGGGCCGGGTGAAATGGTTGGCATCTTTTGGTCATTGGTTTTTTTAAATGGCGCAGCGAAATGGCTGCAAATGATACGTTCAGGCACTAAAACCCCGCCAACTGCCGTGTTTTGACGCTGTTTCTAAGTACTAACGCTAATTGCGTTTGCTCAGGCTTGCTACCACATAATGGGGGCGTATAAATTTTGAGCCATTTTGATGGTTTTGAAGGCTTACACGGGTTTGGTGATCGGTCAGTTTCGCGCGCCACAGCGGTATGTTAAAGATTTGTTGTGCTAACGGGGCCCCATCGCTTTTGTTAATCGTTTTTGATATGTGTTTTAGAGGAGTCCCTTGATGGGCAACAAACTTTACGTCGGCAACCTGCCGTACTCGGTCCGCGACGAAGACCTGCAACAATCTTTTGGCCAGTTTGGCGCTGTGACCAGCGCTAAAGTCATGATGGAACGTGACACCGGCCGCTCCAAAGGCTTCGGCTTTGTGGAAATGGGCAGCGACGCTGAAGCGCAAGCTGCCATCGCTGGCATGAACGGTCAGCCACTGGGCGGCCGCAGCGTTGTTGTCAATGAAGCTCGTCCGATGGAAGCACGTCCTCCACGTTCAGGTGGTGGCTTTGGCGGCGGCGGTGGCGGCTACGGCGGCGGTGACCGTTCGGGCGGTGGTGGCTACGGTGGCGGCGGTGACCGTTCAGGCGGCGGTGGCTATGGTGGCGGCGGTGGCCGTTCTGGCGGCGGCGGTGGCGACGGCGGGTTCCGTAGTCCCTATGGCGGCGGCGGCTCCGGCGGCGGCCGCTCAGGTGGCGGTGGTGGTGGTGGACGCGGCGGCTACTAAGCCCTTGCAAGCCCCATCAATCTGAAGAAGTTCAGGTTGGTACAAAAAGCTTCAAAACATCGGTCAATCCGGTTTTTGAGGCTTTTTTAACGTCCAAAACTGGCGTAGCCCCAATCAAGGCGGATACAAGCCGCTCCTGATTTCATAGCTGGCCGTTTTTATGTCAGTCGGTCGGGCCTTGCCGCGGTTTGCGAGCCCGTCCCGCCAGCGCTTTGTCAAACAGGCGATTGGGCAGCAAGCGCAACAGCTTGGCCACAACGCCCATTTGCCAAGGAATCACCCTGTAGCTGGCACCGGCCACGATGGCTGCATAAGCTTGGTCCGCAAACGCGGCAGGCGGCATCAAAAACGGCATGCTGTAGCTGTTTTTTTGCGTCAGCGGCGTGTCGATGTAGCCAGGACAGATCGTCACCACTTTCACACGCTGCGGCTTTAGTTCGCCACGCAGGCTTTCGCAATAAGCAATCAACGCGGCCTTGCTCGCGCAATAGGCAGCGTGACCTGGCAGCCCACGTATGCCGGCAACGCTGCCAATCCCCACCAGCGTACCAAAGCCGCGCTGCACCATCGCGTCAATGAACGGGTGAAAAGTCGCTGCCACGCCAATGCTGTTGGTGGCAAAGGTCTTGGCCATCACGTCCAGGTCTTGCCTGATGGCGCTGTCCATGCCGATGCTGATGCCCGCATTGGCAATCACCACATCGGGCAAGCCCTGCCTAGCCAGGCAGTCCTGGCCTGCGGCCACGATGCTGTCAAGGTCCGAGACATCGGCTTTATAAATCTCGAAGCGACCTGGCCAAATGCTGTTGGATTGAGCCCAGGCTTGAACCTCTTGCACCCGGCGCGCCATCAAAGCCAGTCGGTAACCAGACTGGTAAAACCTCAGCGCCAGCGCCTGGCCGATGCCGCTGGACGCGCCCGTGATCACGACCAGTGGTGCCTGCGCCGTCATGGCTTGGCAACGCTGGCCTTGGGAACCATCACGCCTTTGACCCGGCCTTTGAGTTCGGCAATGCCCGTCACGTTGTTGTAGGTGAGGGTGTCGCCAGAGAACTGGTCCAGACCGCGGGTCAGCACCACAGGCAAATGCGATTTGACCCGTTCTTCGTTGACAAAGGCATGCAAAAACTCTCCGCTGAACTCCATGCGCGGCACGAGCTCGCCGTCAACACCCACCACCGGTTCCCGCACCACACGGGCATCGCCAAAAAGCTGCACTTCCGAGCCGTCTCCGTTGCTGAGCCCCCGCCTGCTGGTCGAGGTGACACGCCGCCCGGTGTCGCTGATGCTCAGGATACGCGGCTGGTCAATCTCCAGCGTGTCGGTGTCCGCATAATGAAGCCCTTCCAGACCTTTGATTTCACTTCGCAGGGTGCCCGCTTCGTCAAACGATTTGATGGTGAACTTGCGCATGAAGTAATCCACCTCATGGCGGGCAGCTTTGGGGACTTCGGGTGGGGCAAAAACGGGGGAATTGCGCACCAGCCAGTAGGTGCTCAGAGCCAGTGCGCCCATCAACACGATGGGCAGATAAATCGACACCTGGTCCCAGGCCCGCAAAGCGCTGCGCCAGGGCCGGTAAAGCAGAGCGAGCGCAGCCTTCATGCGGTATCGCCTTGCAGCAATCCTGCGTAGCGCCCGCTGGCGATCAGCAGCACATCACAGAACTCGCGCGCGGCGCCATGACCGCCATGGAGCGCCGTGACGTGATGCGCCAGCGCCCGTGCTTCTGCATGCGCATTGGCAGGCGCGCAACTGAAGGCGGCGCGGCGCATCACCGGCAAGTCCGGCCAGTCGTCGCCCATGGCGGCGGCTTGCTGCCAACTCAAACCCAACGCCTTCAAGGTGATTTCTGCGGCAGGCCATTTGTCTTCTGTGCCGTAATGCGCGTGCGTGATTCCAAGGGCGGTGAGCCGGGTGCGCAGCGCGGGGCTGTCACGCCCGGTGATCACCGCAGGCGTGATGCCTGCTTTTTGCAGCAATTTGAGGCCGTGGCCATCCAGCGTGTTAAAGCGTTTGAGGGTTTCACCGTGCTCGGACATGTACAGGCCGCCATCGGTCAGCACGCCATCCACATCAAAAAATGCAACCTTGATGCCCTGGGCTTTGAGCAACAGCTCTGGTGGGAAATTCAAGCTTGGCGAGTGGCCGCCCGCAGGCTGCAGCGCAGTACCCGAAGCGACAAGCGGGGGGGTCGTCACTAGATGACTTTCGCCCGCAACAAGTCGTTGCTGTTGAGTGCGCCGCAAAGCTTGCCTCTAGAGTCCACCACCAGCACGCTGGTGATGCTGTGCTGCTCCATCAGCGCCACCGCCTCTACCGCTAGCGCATCGGCTCGCACGGTACGCGGCCCGGCATGCATCACCTCACGTGCCTGCAGGCTGCGCAGGTCAACGCCCGTTTCAACCAGACGGCGCAGGTCGCCATCGGTGAAGATGCCCAGAACCTGACCTTGCGAATCAACAACGGCCGATGCGCCCAGGCCCTTGACGCTCATCTCTCGCATCAGATCACTGAAGCTGGCATCCAGCGCCACAGACGGAACATCGGGGTCACTTCTCATCACGTCGCGCACCAGCGTCAGCAATTTGCGGCCCAGTGCACCACCCGGGTGAGAACGTGCAAAGTCATCCTGTTTGAAGCCGCGCGCATCGAGCAGCGCCACCGCCAGCGCATCGCCCATGGCCAGCTGGGCCGTGGTGCTGGCAGTGGGGGCCAAATTAAGCGGGCAGGCCTCTTGCGCCACACTGCTGTCCAGCGTGACGTGCGCATGCCGGGCCAGCGTTGACTGCGCGCCACCGGTGATGGCCACCAAAGGCACCCCCTGACGGCTGAGCACCGGCAGGATCACTGAAAACTCGGCGCTCTCGCCACTGTTGGACACCGCCAGCACCACGTCCACGCCGGTAATCATGCCCAGGTCGCCGTGGCTGGCTTCGCCGGGGTGCACAAACATGGCGGCTGTTCCGGTAGAGGCCAGCGTGGCGGCAATCTTTCGGCCGATGTGGCCGCTTTTACCCATGCCCATCACCACCACCCGGCCCTGACACGCCAGCATGATGCGCACGGCTTGCGCAAATTCTGGCCCCACACGTCCGGCCAGGGTGGTGACCGCCGCCGCTTCAATTTCAAAAGTTTTGCGCGCCAGCGATTGCGCCTGTGCAGCATCAAAAAGGGTCATGTCAAAACTCATCACCGCATTCTATAGAGGCTATCCACACCAGCTCATGGGTTAACACAGCCAGCGATTAACATCCAACCATGAGCGCACTTGAACTGACACTGCTTTACCTGCTGGCCGCGGTGGTGGGCGTGACGCTTTTTCGCTGGCTCAAGTTGCCGCCCATGCTGGGCTACCTGGCTGTCGGCGTGGCGATTGGTCCGCATGCGCTGGCGCTGTCCAAAAACGCGGATGGTGTGCGCCATCTGGGCGAGTTTGGCGTGGTGTTTTTGATGTTCGTGATTGGGCTTGAATTTAACCTGCCCAAGCTCAGGTCCATGCGCCGCCATGTGTTTGGTCTGGGGCTGCTTCAGGTGGTGCTGACGGTCATGCTGGCCACGCTGGGCTCGCTGTTTTTGACCGTCCTGGCACCCACACTGTGGAAGATGCCCTGGCAAACGGCTTTGGCCTTGTCCGGCGCCATGGCCATGAGCAGCACCGCGATTGTGGTCAAGCTGCTGGCTGACCGAATCGAGATGGAATCCGAACATGGCAAGCGCATCATGGGTGTGCTGCTGTTTCAGGACCTGGCCGTGGTGCCACTGCTGGTGCTGATACCCGCACTCAGTTCATCGCCCGACAAATTGTTGACGGCGCTGGCCGTGGCAGGCCTGAAAGCTGCCGTGCTGGTGGGGCTGCTGATGGCCGGTGGCCAGCGGGTCATGCGCTGGTGGCTGACGATTGTGGCCAGGCGCAAAAGCGAAGAGCTGTTTGTCTTGAACCTGCTGCTGGTCACGCTGGCACTGTCCTGGCTAACGGAGCTGGCCGGCCTGAGCCTGGCGCTCGGCGCTTTTATTGCGGGCATGCTGATTTCGGAAACCGAGTTCAAGCACCAGGTGGAGACCGACATCCGGCCGTTCCACGACGTGCTGCTGGGCTTGTTTTTCATCAGCATCGGCATGATGCTGGATTGGCATATCGTGCTGGAGCGCTGGCCTCTCGTGCTGATGTTGGCCACCTTGCCAGTGCTGTTCAAGCTGCTGCTGGTCACCGGGCTGGCGCAGGCACTGGGCGCCACCACCGGCGTGGCGCTGCGCACCGGCCTGTACCTGGCCCAAGCCGGTGAGTTTGGCTTTGTGCTGCTGACCCTGAGCACTGAAAACCGTCTGGTGCCGCCCGATTTGCTCAACCCCATTTTGGCCAGCATGGTGCTGTCCATGCTGGCCACGCCTTTTATTATTTTGTACAGCAACCGCATCGTGATGAAGCTGGTGGCCAGTGAATGGCTGCAGCAGTCCCTGCAAATGACCAGCATTGCCCGCAAGTCCATCAACATCAGCAAGCACGTCATCATTTGTGGCTATGGCCGCTGCGGCCAAAACCTGGGCCACATGCTGGCGCAAGAAGGCATCCAGTACATGGCGCTTGACCTTGACCCGGATCGCGTGCGCCAGGCGGCCGCCGCCGGTGATTCGGTGGTATTTGGCGATGCGGTGCGCCTGCAGTCGCTGGTGGCCGCAGGCCTGGCACGCGCCAGCGCCGTGGTGGTGACTTACCTGGACACCGCCAGCGCACTGAAGGTGCTGGCCAATGTGCGTGCCCACGCCCCCACCGTGCCCATGATTGTGCGCACGGTCGATGACCACGACCTGGAGAAATTGCAAGCCGCAGGCGCTACCGAAGTCGTGCCCGAAGCGATTGAAGGCAGCCTGATGCTGGCCAGCCACGCGCTGGCCCTGGTGGGTGTGCCCATGCGCCGGGTGATACGGGTGGTACAAGACCAGCGCGACAAGCGTTACAACCTGCTGCGCGGCTACTTTCGCGGGGCCGACGACGACACGGTCGACGAACATGACGAGGAACGCCTGTCCACCGTGACGCTGCCACTGGGCAACACGTCAGCGGGCATCCCGCTTGAATCGCTGGTGCTGCACCACACCGGGGTGCGCGTGGTCAGCCTGCGCCGCAGCGACGGCAAGACGCTGGAGCCTGACGGCAACACAGTGCTTGAAGGCGGTGACACGCTGGTGCTGTCTGGCAAGCCCGAGGCGTTGGCGCTGGCTGAAGAAAGGCTGCTGAGCGCACGCAGCACCAAGGCCGGCAGGATTTGAAAGGCCCCTTCGTGATGAATCGACGACAAACTTTGCAAATGATGGCGATGGTCAGTGGCTATAACGCCCTGCCCCTGCGGGCGGCCACGCCTGCCCTGGCCGCGCTGCTCCGCGCGGGAGGCTGCGCGCTGGTGATGCGCCATGCACAGACAACAGCGGGAATAGGCGATCCGCCCAACTTCAAACTGGACCAGTGCAGCACCCAGCGTAATTTAAGCGACGAAGGGCGCGCCCAGGCTGTGCGCATCGGCCAGTGGTTCAAGGCCAACCAGCTGCAGCCACGAAGCGTGCAAACCAGCGCCTGGTGCCGCTGCAAAGACACCGCCGAGCTGGCTTTTGGCAGATACACCGAACTCGGCGCACTGGCTTCGACCTTTGACGACAACCGGGTCCATCAGGACACCCAAACCCAGGCCCTGCGCACGCGCCTTGATGTCATCCCTGCGGGCCAGTTTGATGTCTGGGTCACGCACCAGGTCAATATCAGCGCCCTAACGGGCGAGGCCACCAGCATGGGCGAAGCCCTGATCGTCAACAACCAGGTCAGGGTACTGGGACGAATGGCGTTTGCGGCTTGATCGGGGGGGCGGGCGACCGCTATTGAATAAATAGCTGCCAGCCTAAGTTTTTATTGGCCTGAAGGCACTTTTATCAGCTACGCATTGGCTTTCCAGCCTGCAGGCACTCGACTTCAGGCGTGTTGCCCAATGGCGTCTGCCAGCACATTGACGATGCGGTCGATGTGCTCCTTTTCGACAATATAGGGCGGGCACACCACCAGGTTTTCACCGGCTGGCCGCACCAGCACGCCGTGGTGATAGCAGGTCATGAAGATATCAAAAGCGCGTTTGCCGGGTGTGCCGACAATCGGCGACAGCTCAACCGCACCCGCCAGGCCCAGGGTTCGGATGCCGATGACGTTCGGCAAACCCATCAAGGCGCTGTGCATGGCATCGCCCAGCACTTTGCCCATCTGGCCTGCGCGCTCAAACAGCTTGTCTTGCTTGAACAGCTCAAGCGTGGCGATCGCCGCTGCGCAGGCCACCGGGTGACCGGAGTAGGTGTAACCGTGAAAAAACTCGATCGCATGCTCCGGCGCGTTTGAATGGGCGCCCATCATGGTGTCGTAAATGCGGTCAGAGCAAATCACGCCGCCCAACGGAATCACGCCGTTGGTCACGCACTTGGCAAAGTTCAGCATGTCGGGCACCACGCCGTAAAAGTCCGCCCCAAAGTTGCAGCCCAGCCGGCCAAAGCCGGTGATCACCTCGTCAAAAATCAGCAAAATGCCGTGCTTGTCGCAAATCTCGCGCAGACGCTTCACATAACCCTGCGGCGGCAAATACCAGCCTGCGCTGCCAGATATCGGCTCAATGATGATGGCGGCAATGTTGCTGGGGTCATGCAGCGGCAAGATGCGGTTTTCAAGTTCGGCCAGCAGGTCTTCTGTCCATACGGGCTCTTCGCCATGGATATAGGCATGGTTCACAGGGTCATGGATAAACCGCATGTGGTCCACCCTTGGCAGCAAGGCCGTACCGTAAGCCTTGCGGTTGGCCGGTATGCCGCCCACACTCATGCCGCCAAAGCCCACGCCGTGATAGCCGCGCTCGCGACCAATGAATACATTGCGGTGGCCCTCGCCGCGTGCCCGGTGGTAGGCCAGCGCCACCTTGAGCGATGTGTCGGCCGCCTCGCTACCTGAATTGCAGAACAGCACCTTGTTCAAGTCGCCCGGCGCCATGGCGGCAATCATGTCAGCGGCCACAAAGGCCTGGTCGTTGCTGGCCTGAAAGGCGGTGGCGTAGTCGAGCGTGTCGAGCTGCTTTTTGATGGCTTCGTTGATGGGCTTTCGGTTGTGCCCTGCGGCCACACACCACAGGCTGGAAATTCCATCGATCACCTGCTTGCCTTCGTGGGTGGTGAACATCATGCCGTCGGCAGCGACAAACACGCGCGGGTCTTTGGCAAAGTTGCGGTTGGGGGTAAACGGCAACCACTGATGGTCCATGTTGAAGGTTTGGTAAGCCATGCGGATCTCCTGTGGGAATAAATCTATTTTGGCACTGCACAACGCGCGCTTTGACCTGCGACAATTCCAGCACTATGAACCACGCTTTTATTCTTACCCTGTCTTGCCCTGACCGCATGGGCATCGTTCACGCTGTTTCGGGCTTTTTGATGGAACGCAACGGCAACATTGAAGAGGCCGCGCAGTACAGCGACCCAGCCACCGGCCTGTTTTTCATGCGGGTGCAGTTTGCGTGTGACCAGTTGACCCATGACGAACTCAAAACCCAACTTGCCGCGTTTGCCGAACCGTTTGCCATGGACTGGAAGTTGCATTCCACCCAGGACGCGATGCGTACCGTCATCATGGTCAGCCGCGACGGGCATTGCCTGAACGACATTTTGTTCCGCTGGAAGTCTGGCCTGCTGCCGATTGACGTTCGCGCCATCATCAGCAACCACCGCGACTTCTACCAAATGGCGGCCAGCTACAACGTGCCGTTTCACCACATCACCGTCAGCGCTGACACCAAGGCGCAAGCCGAAGCCAGGGAACTCGAGATCATTGACAGCGAAGGCGCGGAACTCGTCGTGCTGGCGCGCTACATGCAGGTGCTGAGCAACAACCTGTGCAAAAAGCTCTCTGGACGGGCGATCAACATTCACCACAGCATGTTGCCCAGCTTCAAGGGTGCCAAACCGTATTACCAGGCGCATGAGCGCGGCGTGAAAGTGATTGGCGCCACCGCGCATTACGTGACGGCCGACCTCGACGAAGGCCCGATCATCGAACAGGACGTGACCCGGGTAGACCACAAGGAAACCGTAGAAAACCTGACCGCGCGCGGCAAAGACACCGAGAGCCGCGTACTGGCGCAGGCGGTGAAGTGGCACAGTGAACATCGGGTGTTGCTCAACGGGCACAAAACCGTCGTGTTCAAGTGACCCCCCGAAACGCCTGCGGCGTCTCCCCCCAGGGGGCGGCCACCAGCGGCCCGGCAAAGCCGGTTCCGCGGCGGCCACTTGATAAGAAGCACTTTCGTGACCTCACGCATCCCGCCCATCCAGTGCCTGCTGACGTTTGAAACCCTCGCGCGGCTGCGCAGCGTGACGCAGGCGGCTGAAGAGTTGTGCGTCACTCCCAGCGCGGTGAGCCACCGCGTCAAGCAGCTGGAACAAATCATTGGCACCAAGCTGTTTGGGCGTGCCGATTTTTCATTGACCACCGAGGGCAGCGAGTACCTGGCGCATGTGCGCGACGGGCTGGCCACGCTGCAAAAATTTCCGGGTCCGGCAGGGCAAAGCGCCAACCCTGGCAAACGCAAGCTGCGACTGGCCGTGACGCCCACTTTTGCCCGATCAATTCTGATACCGCGCCTGCGCCAGTTCACCGAAGCCTATCCCGAGATCGACCTGACACTGCAGGTGTCCATCCCCCTGCTGGATGTGGTGGCAGAAGACGCCGACCTGACGATCCGTTTTGGTACCGGGCGCTACGCTGACGTCGAGCATATTTGCCTGATGAAGGACGAGGTGACACTGCTCGCATCGCCGGCCTTTGTGCGCGACCATGGCCCGTTTGAAACAGCGCAAGACATTGAAGGCGAAAACCTGCTGCGCTCGCCGCTGGAGCCTTGGCGGACCTGGTTTGCCGCCCAGCACCTGGACTGGCCTGAGCCAATGGAAGGCTCGCAATTCAACGACATTGGCCTGATGTGCGATGCCGCCGCTGCGGGCATGGGCATTGCGCTGATTCGCCTGAAGCTGGGCGCGCCCTGGTTAGAAGATGGCTCGCTGGTCAGGCTAGGTCACAACGGGGTTTATTCAAGCAATGTACCGAGCCCCCACGCCCACTACCTGTGCTGGCGCACCGGCGCTATGGACCGATGGGAATGCGCCGCATTTGTGGAATGGCTGCGTAAAAGTCTGGGCTCTTGAGGCCGGGTTTCATGCCCGGCGTTAAATTTCTTCAACTCTACAAGTCAGCGATGCACTAAAGTCAGGGTTCAACAGGAATCTGACCATGAATGCACCCCTTTCAGCAGAGCAGCAATTTTCAATGGAACGCGCCGAACGGCAAGCACGGGTGGTGCGCGAGCTGCAAGCCATTGTGCCGACCCATGCGCTGCTGTGGAACGCTGAGGACACCACCCCTTACGAATGTGATGGCCTGACGGCCTACCGTCAGCGCCCGCTGGTGGTGGTGTTGCCAGAGACCTATGCGCAAATCCAGGCTGTCCTCAAAACCTGCCACGCGCTGGATGTGCCTGTGGTGGCGCGCGGTGCAGGCACCGGCCTGTCAGGTGGGGCGATGCCGCACAAGCTGGGCGTGACGCTGTCGCTGGCCAAATTCAACAAAATTTTGAAGCTGGACCCCTTGAGCCGTACCGCCGTGGTGCAAGGCGGTGTGCGTAACCTGGCCATCTCTGAAGCCGCCGCGCCTTATGGCTTGTATTACGCCCCCGACCCATCAAGCCAGATTGCCTGCACCATTGGCGGCAATGTGGCCGAGAACTCAGGCGGGGTGCATTGCCTGAAATATGGTTTGACGGTGCACAACGTCATCAAGGTCAAGGGCTTCACGATCGAGGGGGAAAGCGTTGAATTTGGCAGCGATGCGCTGGACGCGCCGGGTTATGACCTGCTCAGCGTTGTCATTGGCAGCGAAGGCATGCTGGCCATCACGACGGAGGTCACCGTCAAGCTGATCCCCAAGCCACAACTGGCACGCTGCATCATGGCCAGCTTTGACGACTTGCGCAAAGCCGGCGATGCAGTGGCGGCGGTGATTGCGGCGGGCATCATTCCGGCTGGGCTGGAGATGATGGACAAACCCATGACAGCGGCGGTTGAAGACTTTGTACACGCCGGCTACGACCTGACAGCCGAAGCGATTTTGCTGTGCGAAAGCGACGGCACAGCCGAAGAAGTAGAAGAAGAAATTGGCCGCATGAGCCAGGTGCTCACGCGTTGTGGCGCAACCGCGATTGCCGTCAGCCAAAATGAAGCCGAGCGCCTGAAGTTCTGGTCAGGCCGCAAAAATGCTTTTCCGGCCAGCGGCCGCATGAGCCCCGACTACATGTGCATGGACTCGACCATTCCGCGCAAGCGCCTGGCCGATATTTTGCTGGCCATTGCCGAGATGGAAAAAAAGTACCAGCTGCGCTGCGCCAATGTGTTTCATGCAGGTGATGGCAACCTGCATCCGCTGATCCTTTTTGATGCCAACGATGCCGACCAATTGCACCGGTGCGAGCTGTTTGGCGCAGAGATTCTGGAAACCAGCGTGGCCATGGGCGGCACGGTGACGGGCGAGCATGGTGTGGGCGTGGAAAAGCTCAACTCCATGTGCGTGCAGTTTTCAAATGAAGAAAACGAGCAGATGTTTGGCGTCAAGCGCGCGTTTGACAGCAAGGGCTTGCTCAACCCCGGCAAGGTGATTCCCACGCTGAACCGCTGTGCTGAATACGGAAAAATGCTGGTGCGTGGCGGCAAGATGTCTCATCCTGATCTGCCGCGATTCTGAGCATGAACGCCCTGCGCGGCCTGGCGTTCTTGCTGGTTTGCCAATCAGCCGGTGAGCTGCTGGCACGCGGCTTGAAACTGCCTTTTCCCGGGCCGGTGGTGGGCATGCTTTTGCTCTTGCTGGCATTGCGTTGGCCCGTGGTTCGTGCGTCCGTCGGCCCGTGTGCAGACTTTTTACTGTCACACCTGTCTTTGCTCTTTGTACCGGTGGGCGTGGGGGTGATGACCCATTTGTCGCTCGTTACCCAGTATGGCTTTCGCATGCTGCTGGTGATTGTGCTGTCGACACTGGTGGGTTTGGCGGTCACGGTGCTGAGCTTGTATGGCATCAATAGAGCCAAAGACAACCAAAAAGGGCTAAGGGATGCCTAAGTTTGTCGAGCTTTGGGTCTACCTGTCCGCTACACCCCTGTTTGGCTTGACGGCAACACTGCTCGTTTATGTGCTGGCCCAAACCGTGTACACGCGCCTTCATCAGGCGCCGTGGGCCAACCCGGTGCTGTGGACGGTGCTGGTGCTGGCCGCAGGCTTGTTGCTGTCTGGCGTGCCCTATCCCACCTACTTTGCGGGTGCGCAGTTCATTCACTTTTTGCTCGGCCCCGCCGTGGTGGCACTGGCCTGGCCGCTGTGGCAACGCCGCGCCGAATTGCGTCAGCGCTGGCCTGGCCTGCTCACAGCCGCCGTGGCAGGAGGCTTGGCCGCGAGTGCTTCTGCATGGCTGCTGGCGTGGGCTGTTGGCCTGCCGCCTGATGTGATGCTGTCGCTGGTGCCCAAGTCTGTCACCGCGCCTGTGGCCATGGGCATTGCTGAAAAAATCGGCGGCATTCCCGCACTGGCGGCAGTGTTTGCTGTCATCACCGGACTGGTCGGTGCGCTGGCAGGCAAATATCTGTTTGATGCCCTGCGCATCCCCATGACCCCCGCTGGCTGGGCTGCGCGTGGTTTTGCGCTGGGCACTGCGGCCCACGGCATCGGAGCTGCCCGCGCCCTGCAGGTCAATGCCGATGCCGGGGCTTACGCAGCGCTGGCGCTTGGCCTTCAGGTGCTGCTGGCATCGCTGTTGATGCCGTTTTTGGTGCCGCTTCTTTTGAAGCTGTTTTAAGACGGGCATCGACTTGAACCCGCGCCAGAAGATTGCCAACAGCACCGAACACCCTATCACCTGCCGATCTATCACCTGCCGATTTATCACCTGTCGATTGCCCGCCCTGTTCAATCACGGGCTCGCCGATTGACGTACAAAATGCCGCTGACCCAACCCCGAAAATATGACTTACCTGCTCAAGATTTTTTCTGCTGACGACGTGACCGAGACCGAACGCGCGCTTGCCATACAGCGGTTCAGATCGGCGCTGGAGGAAACGCTAGGCGACGCTTCGCTGGTAATGCCCTGTTACCACGCGTATCAAAAGCTTTTCCAGCAGTATGGCGAGCAACCACGCCCCTGGCCGATCTCGGCGTCAGAGCAACTGCTGGCCGAGCAATGGGAAGCTGCGGAACTGGCAGCAACACATGCTGCTTTTGGTGTAAATCGCTACCTGGGTGATGCCGATTTTGAAATTCAGCCCGCACCTTGACGATTGAGACCGCACGCGTTGCTGGATCAGGCCTCATGTTCTACAGCTGACTGCCGTTTGCAACGCCCACTTTTGAGATAAACCTTGCTATGTCGTTGCGTTGGCAGGCGCATTACTTGCCGCCCACGAATACAAAGCGACAAAAACCAGCGCATCAAAAACCGCACCGAAACAGATATACAAAACTGGCATGAACAGCACCGACAGGTGCTGCATGATGAAGGTTTGGGCGAGTACCTGGTGCGGCACCATGATGGTGAAAAAGCCCAGAATAAGCGCTGTGTTGAACAGTTTGATGATCAGGCTCTGATTCAGGATGTAGTACCCCATGGCCAGCATGACAGGTGTGCCCAACATCACCACATAACCGATCGTCATCAGTTCTTCGCTGTGGCGTGCCACGCTGTACGGAAACCCCTGAGGCGACCACCAGAAATAAAGCACCGCTACCAACTGCACCACGCAAACGATGCGCAGCGGGTACTTCAGCGGAAGCGCTGCACCCTTCATCTTGAGCGACAGCGCAAGACCCGCAAGCATCACAAGGGTCGTGATGCCCAGCGTGAGCCCGGTCGGCATTGGGGTGCCGACACCGCCGGTAGAAAGACGCGAGACGTCAAGACCCGCCTCGTTGAGCTCAGTGGCTCGGGCAAAGGGAAGGCCCAGACCACTTGACCAAAAAACAATGCAGTCGCGCCAAAACTCCAGTAAAAAAGGTTTTCCCCAGTACAAAAGGCTACACAAAATCAACGGCAACACAATTGCCTGCGCCAACAGATAAGGTGTGACCTTCAACGGCGTGATGGCCCGGTGCGGCCGGACTTTAACGTGCAAGCGCCTGGCCTGTTTAACGGCCAGAAACGCGGCGTGAAAGCTGCGATCATGCTTTTTGGCTTCGGCCGAGACGGATATTTTCTTGGTCGACATGTCGTGATCAAAAGTCGTGAAAGATGCCGATGTTCAAACCAGACCGGTTGTAGGACGGATTGGTGTACTGATTGACGCCAATCAAGAAGCCCGTGCGCGGAGCGAACCAGTGCCGCCACGACAAACTGGCTTCCCGGCTTTTGAAGTTCACCAGTTGGGCGTTGGCCGCAATGGTTTGATAACCCTCACCGCCCGACGCATAGCGCACGGTGACGAGGTCTTGTTTGAAACGACCATAGGTCAGCGCAGCGAATTGCTGCTGCGTTCTGATGGCGCCTGGGTTGCTGCTGTTAAAGCGCACGCCGCCTTCAGCGATCCAGGGAGACGAAAAATAGTACGCCAGGCCCAAAGACACAGAGCTGTCAGTATGGCCATCTGTTGCCTTGTAGTAACCCAGGCCGACCGAGCTGACCAAACTGCGGTCGGTCAGCAGTTTTCTGTACAGCGTGGCATCAACCCGGTAGCGCGGCAGGTAAAAAGCGCCGTCACCGGCACCCACAGCAAGACTGGAATACCAATCTTCGTTAAACGTATAGGTGTCACTCAGGCCAAGAAATGAGCCATCTTGGTTGAATCTGCGCGTTGCTGACAGCTCTGCCTGCAGCAGATGCGATGGCAAACCATAGGCGCCGCGCAGGGTCACGTCGCGCCAGCTTCCGAATCCGCCGCTGAGATTCTGAAAGCCCGAGCTGAGCTCAAGACTGCGCTGCATCTCAGCACCAGAAAGCGCAGGCGTCTGCTGCACGGATGCAGGCGTGGTTGAAATCAGCCCTTGGTTGGATGTTTGGGCAACTGCCGCACCGCCGCAAAGCAGACTCAAAGCCGCCGAATAAAGTAACGCTCGCCCGAAAAAAATACGCTTGAACATCTGGCTCATCCTCGTTGTTGTTGTAAAAATCGATTCTTATTTGCAGCTTGCGTTTTTATCTGCTGCTTGAAGGCGTCTGCTGGTCAATATCAGGAACGAAGCTTCATCGGTCACTGCCCACCGATTCGAGCGGCGCATGGTGGCGGTTTCACGCAGCCAGCAACGCGCGCTTGACTCATCGCCTTGTCTTAACGCGAGCACGGCCAGAACACCCCAGGGGTAGTCGGTTTCGCCGTGGGCGAGCCACTCAGCGCGGTGCAAGCGCATCCAGTTGCGGTAGTAGACCTTTGCGGTCTGGGGAACCAACGGAAAATCGACCAGCAGCGGAAATATCTGGGCCACATGATCGGGATAAAACTGCGGCTTCTGGGTTTGCTGCTCGAGCTGGGTAGACACCAAAAATCGTTGATTGGCCGCTTGCCAAAAGGTCGCATAAATGTCTTTTGCCAGCTTGTCCAGCTCCGCAGGTTTGGCATCCTTTGAATGGGCCTTGAGCGACCAGACCTCCAAGTTGTCCATGAACAAGCCATGCAGATAAACCGGCGACACCATATAAACGCCTCGGGATGGCTGATACAGGTGGTCCAGTGATTTTTTGCTGGTGATGTAACTCTTGAGCCACACTGGATTGGCGCTGAGCTGTTTCGGCATGGTTTCCAGCAGGCGCATCCACAGCGCCAGCAAAGAGTCATCGGCGTCGGCCGTCTTGCACGACACCCAGGTTTTACTGGCACCTTGGCAGAATCGGTCAAAGGTACCGTCTGGCTTTTGATGGCCCACCAGCCAGTTGGCAAATTTCTCAGCGGTCGCAGATATATCAAGCCCGTTGTCATGCGCCAGCAGCAATGCCTGCAGGGCAAAGTAGGGGTCGCTGGTGTCGCCCTTGTGCAAAATCGTGATGGCACCGCTGTCACTCATGAAGCCCTCCAGCTCAAGCGCTGGTCGAGCGGCCACCAGGGTGCCTTGCAACATCAGCCCAAGCATCAGCAGGCTGCGCAAAAAATATTTGTAGCTCATTCGGACTTCACCATGCCAATCTCGTGAGCCCAGACTTCACCGTGTACAGTCGCGCCTTCTTCAACAATGATGTTGCTTGCCGTCACGGTGGTCAAAGCATCAGGCAACCCGAGCACGGCACGGGCGCCCAGCAGGATGTCGCTTTCCGAGACCACCGGACCAAAAGCAGTGGCGTCCTTAAAAATATAGATTCGCTTTTCGCAGGTGATGGCTCCCTCGACACGGCCTCGCCGACTGATGCTGACACCTTCGCGCGCCTTGATATCGCCGACCACAGTGGTGTCTTTGCCAATGATCAGAAATCCGGTCACCACCAAAGAGCCGACGTAGCGACAACCATCGGGCAAGATGCAGTCACCGCGAATCAAAAAAAGCAAGGGCGTTTGTTCAATCGCGTGAGGCAGCTGAGCGTAACTGGCGGCGGTTTGAGCGATCTCAATGGGCGTACTCAGATGGTTTGACGTCAAGCCAAAACTGACCGTCGGTGCCTGCAGGCGTTCAAACCAGACTTCATGGCCCAGCTCGATGGCCTTGCCCGCTGAAACGCGGCGCAAGGCAACGCCGTTGTCGCCCAGGCGAAGCGTGCCGTCTGCATGGGCCCAGTCATGAATCTGGCTGCTGCGGCCCAGATCAATGTTGCCGCTGGCGTAAAGCGAAGAAAACGAGGAATCAGCGCCGGTGCGGATGTCGCCTTGAACGTAAAGCTGGCGCTTGCTTTGGATGCCCGTCTCGGCATCAATGGACCGCCTGGCAATCAGCCGGGTGCTGGCATCGTCCCAGTGCATCGCCGCCACAGGTTCGGTCACAAAATCAAACTGTTCAAAACCGGTGGACGGTCCCCAACCCAACTTGGCCATCGCGTCGGCCTGAAAGCGTCTTGCAAAGTGGTCAATGTCGTTGCTGTAGTTGGCTGACACAGGCAGCGCGTCAACGTCACTCGGGTACTGCCACTCCCGGTAGGCCGGGAGAAATGGCAAGGTCAGCAGCAACAGACAGACAAACGCAAAGCAAGCAAGGGTCAGTGCAGTATCAGCCATCATTCGGCAGCCTTTTGTGTCGTTGCGGCAAGTTCCGGTGCGCGGTAACGAATGGTTTTGTCCCAGACCATTTCACGTTTGAAAATACGGTCCAGCAAGCCGCTCCAAACGGCGCCAGAAATGGCAAACAGGCTGACCAGAAAGCCCAGCATATTCAACGGCAGCAAGCGCAGTCGCCGGCGATTGCCGTCCAACAATACAGCCACCACAATTTCAAAAAAAGCCGCAAAGTTGCCCAGGGTTCCATACACCATCAGTGCAAAGACCGGAATCAGTTGGGACAGCAGCGAACCGGCATTGAGGAAATACAAGCCCAGCGCCAGCCCCCAGCCCACAAGCATCAGGAGCGGGATGACAAACACAAAAAGAAGCAGCAAACCGTCCACACGCTGGCCCGCGGTCAGATAAGCGCTGGTCGCAAACTCCCACCAGTAACGGGCCATCACCTGGTTGTGTCCTTTGGCCCAGCGCCTGACCTGCTTGATGCGCACCTTCCAGTCCTCGGGCACTTCTTCATAGCACTCTGACCGGTTGGTATAGACGGTTTTCCAGCCATTGAACATCAGCCGGAAAGTGATGTCGGTGTCCTCGGCCAGCGTGTCGTCATGCCAGCCGCCCACCGCTTGCACAGCAGACAGGCGCACGCCGCCCACAGTGCCACCATATTGCGGCAACAAGTTCATGTTCATTCGGGCTTGCTGGTCTACCTGGTAGCCGGCCGAGCGCTCCAGGTCGAGCAGGCGCGTCAAGAGATTGGCACCGCTGTTCATGGGCACCACCCGGCCCATCACGGCGCCCACCTCGGGGTCAAAAAACGGCGCCACCAGCTGCTTGAGCAAACCGCGGCCGGGGACATAGTCCGCATCAAAAATGATGGCGATGTCGCCGACTGCAAATTGCAGCGCGTCCTTCAGCGCGGCTGACTTGCCCGCTTTGCCTTCACTGCGGTGAAACGGGTAAATTCGGGTTGGATACCGAAGCATGAAGTCATCAATGATGGAATGGGTTGCGTCACTTGAGCGGTCGTTGACCGGAATGATCTTCAGGCGGTCTGCGGGGTAGTCTGTATTGAGCAGTGCCGCCATACAGCCAGCAACGACTTTTTCTTCGTTGTGGGCCGCAATGAACACCGTGATCATGGGCCAGCGCGCGACTGAAATATCAATATACGGATGGCGCTGTACGCCCGTCAGGCGGTTGATGGTGAACAGGAAATGCCTCACACCATAAAGCATCATGACCAGTACGATCAAAAACAGCAGCCACGCCATGACTGAGGCAACTGGATAGGCGCTGAATGAGGCTGGCATGGCTATGTCCATCTGGTGTTATTCGTCGAAAATCAGGCCGCCTCGGCCAGCATGTCTGGCTGGGTTTTGAAATGACTGGCCAAAGCCACCACTGTTTGGGCAGAGGCCGTCCCATCGCCAAAGGGATTGCCGGCTTGGGACATGCGCGCGTACGCCATCTCGTCGCTGGACAGGCGCATGACCTGATTGACGATGGTGTTTCGCTCGGCCCCTATCAGCAGCGCACAACCGGCTTCTACGGCTTCCGGGCGTTCGGTTTCATCGCGCAATACCAGTACCGGCACGCCAAATGTGGGCGCTTCTTCCTGCAGGCCGCCAGAGTCGGTCAGCACCAGCCAGGCATCGGCCAGGGCCTGCTGCATCTGGGTGTAATCCAGCGGCTCCGTCAGTTTGACATTGGCGATGCCCTTGAGGATGCTGTTGACGGGGCCCTGAACAACCGGGTTCAGGTGAACCGGAAACAGTATTTGCAAATCGGGTTGCAGGGCAGCAATGCCGGCGATGGCATGGCAAATTTCGGCCAGATCATGGCCCCAGTTTTCGCGGCGGTGTACCGTCACCAGCAAATGCCCCTTGCCGCTGACGCTGCGTTTGACACCGCGATGCGCGCAGGTCCATTGCTGCGCGTCGATGACCGTGTTACCGGTCATGTGGATGAATTCATCAGCGATGCCTTCGCTTTGCAGGGCGGCACGCGCACGCTCGGTGGGGGCAAAGTGAAAGCGGGTCAGCCTGCTGATCATTTGGCGCAAACCTTCCTCAGGAAACGGCCGGTTTAAGTTGTAAGTTCTCAGGCCGGCTTCAATGTGGGCCAAGGGAACGCGGTTGTAAAACGCAGCCAGCGCGCCCTGAAAAGCGCTTTCGGTGTCCCCTTGCACAATCACCAGTGCCCATTGCTTTTGGATCATCTCCCGCTCAAGTTGCTGCCGGCAGCCGGTGCTGAACTCCAGCAGGCTGCTGCCCGAGCGTGTCAGCACGATGTCCGGCACCACGTCAAAGCAGGCCAATATGCTGGTTGCCATGTCGGCATGTTGGCCGGTGTGCAGCCATTGCACATTGGCCCACGGGGCATTACGCAGCGCGTGATAAAGCGGTGCGAGTTTGATGATTTCTGGGCGGGTACCAGAGACACAAAGAATGTTGAGCATGTTGTGAATGTGTGTGAATTTGTGAAGTGACTTGATTTGAAACGGTGCTCGTTTCGACTTGCATCAGGCAAAGACCCTGCTCGATGTAGGACGTGACCTACAGAAACTTGCGCAAATACCTTGGTAACCCCCGCTTTTAGCGACGGTAAAGTGATAAAAATGCAAATATCACTTTTTGGTCGTCATTTTTTTTGTTCTTGGTCGCCCCCCATTGATACAGGCAATCAACCACTCCAGGTTTTCCAAGCGGGGTTGGACAAGCTCCATGACTTGGTCGTGATCACTGAGGTTGTCACGGCAGACACGCCTAAACACAGGATCGTTTACGTCAATGAAGCTTTTGAAAAGCACACGGGTTACAGCCGGCGCGACGTCATCGGTCGCTCGCCTGGCTTGTTGCAGGGGCAGGGCAGTCAACGCACTGAATTGAGCCGTATCAGCACCGCGCTGCGCGAGTCCAAACCCGTCCATGCCGAGCTGATCAATTACAAAAAAGACGGCACGCTGTTCTGGATAGAGCTGGACATCACGCCGATCAAAGACGCGCAGGATGTTGCAACTCACTGGGTGTCGGTCGCACGGGACATTACCCTGCGCAAGAGTACCGAAGACAAAATTGTGCACCTTGCTTTTCACGACCCCTTGACCCAACTGCCCAATCGCCAGACCTTGATGGATCGGCTGGAGCGCGCATTGACGCAAAGCAAAGCCCGGACTGGACGCGAACCCGCCAGCATCTATGGCGCGCTGATGTTCATTGATCTGGACAATTTCAAAGCCCTTAACGACACGCTCGGTCACGCAACGGGGGACCTTTTGCTCCGCAAGGTGGCTTTACGCCTTGGCACTTGCGTCAGGTCGAGCGACACGGTAGCGCGGCTGGGGGGTGACGAGTTTGTGGTGATGCTGGAGAGCCTGCCCAATGACGTACTCGAAGCGTCGGACTACAGCCGAGACGTGGCCCAAAGAATTTTGCTCGCATTGAGCGTACCGTACGACCTTGCAGGGGTTGAGCACGAAAGTACGAGCAGCATCGGTGTGACGATGTTCAGCAAGCGCAAACAGAACCTGGGTGATTTGCTCAAGCAGGCGGACTTGGCGATGTACCAGGCTAAAGCGTCAGGACGCAACGCTGTATGTGTTTTTCATCCGTCCATGCAGGCTGTGGCTATGGCCAATGCGGCTTTGAACCTGGAGTTGCGCCAAAGCCTTCGCCAAGGCGACTTTGTGCTGTATTACCAGCCGCAGGTCGGGCGCGAAGGCCGCATGCTTGGTGCAGAGGCTCTCATTCGCTGGGAGCACCCGACGCGAGGGCTGGTGTATCCCGACGAATTCATCGCACAAGCAGAAGAAAGCGGTTTGATTTTGCAGCTCGGTCAATGGGTGCTGGAGACCGCCTGCGCGCAACTGGCGCTCTGGGCGCTGCGGGCGGAGACCCGTCACCTTCGTGTTGCCGTTAACGTTAGCGTGCGCCAGTTCAAGCACCCTGAATTTGTTGAGCTCGTGTTGTTGACCATCAAAAATGCAGGCGTTGATGCCAATCTGCTCGGACTGGAGCTGACCGAAAGCCTTTTGGCCAAGGGGATGGAAGTCACCATCGCCAAAATGGGCATGCTCCACGATGCCGGTGTGACCCTGTCGATTGACGATTTCGGTATTGGTTATTCGGCCTTGTCGAACCTGAAGTATCTGCCGCTCAACCAGCTCAAGATCGACCGAGCTTTCGTCAAGGACATTCTGTCAGACCCCAACGATGCAGCCATTGCCCGCACCATCATTGGTTTGGCGCAAAGCCTGGGTTTAGGTGTGGTGGCTGAAGGCGTGGAAACGGTTGCCCAGCGTGACATGCTCAGCCGCTTTGGCTGCCATTCCTATCAAGGCCACCTGTTCTGTCGGGCACTGCCGATCGACGAGCTGGAAGTTTTCATGAAGCAGCTTGCACCGGCCGCTTTGGCGGCCTGAGGCTCGTGGCGGCGCATCTTTAGCGCGGTATCCTAGCGCTTTGACCTTGCAGGTCAACCCTCTTTTGAAAGCGCTCATGACCCAGCTTCCCCAGCCTATGCAGCAACTGATGGCTCGTCTTGGCCCCATATGGGGCACCGACATCCGTGGCCACACCCAGACGGTGATGGGCGCCTATGCGCCGCTGCTGGCTGCCGCCGACAACAGTGGCATCAGCGTGAAGCGGGACCTGCCTTACGGCCCTCACCCGCGGCAGGTGCTGGATATTTTTCAGCCATCTTCTGCCCACCATGCGGGCGTGGTCGTGTTTGTGCATGGCGGCGCTTTTGTGCGCGGTGACAAGCGGGCCAGCCCGGAGATTTACGACAACCTGATGTTCTGGTTTGCCAAACAGGGCTATGTGGGCATCAATGTCGAATACCGGCTGGCGCCGGAATCGACCTTCCCTGGCGGGGCTGACGATGTTGCCTTGGCGATGGCCTGGCTGACGCAGAACGTGGCAAGGCATGGCGGCAACCCAGCCAGGCTTTTTTTGATCGGGCACTCGGCAGGCGGCACGCATGTGGCCAGTTATGTGTTTGACCCGGGTCTTGCGTATCACGGTCAATACACAGCAGGCGTGGTGCTGATATCGGCCCGGCTGCGCGCCGACGTGTCCCTAGATAACCCCAACGCCGACGCGGTGCGGGCTTATTTTGGCGAAGACGCCGCGCTGTACGAGCAGCGCTCGCCGGTCAGCCACGCGGCCTCTAGCCGCCTGCCAGTTTTCATCGTCACCGCAGAGTTTGAAAACCCGCTGCTCGATGTGTATGGCCTGGAGATGGCCCACCAGATCAGTCTGGCACGCAGGCAAGCCCCGCGTTATCGCCAGATGCGCGGCCACAACCACATGTCAGTGGTGGCGCATTTCAACAGCGGCGAAGACGCACTCGGCCGCGAGATTCTGGATTTTTTTGAGACGGGCTGCTGATTGGCAGGCTGCTTAACAGTCTAAGCGCTATTTAATTTGTAGCAGCCTGCCCAAACTTTTATTGGCTCTCAGGCTTTTGTGTAAAAAGAGCCCGGTGAGAAGGTTGGCTTCAACGCCGCTCAACTCAAATGCTTGCCCACAATCCCCGCCAGCTCAAACATCGTCACCTGCGGTTTGCCAAACACGGCCAACAGCTTGGCGTCGGCATTGATGTTGCGCTTGTTACTGGCATCTTGCAGGTTTTCGGCCTTGATGTAGTCCCACAGTTTTTTGATCACCTGGGTCCGCACAACGGGTTCGGCACCGATAACGGCGGCCAGTGCGTCGCTGGGCGTCAATCCGGAGCCTGGTTTGGCGACTCGGGCCACCTTCGGCTTGGCGACTTTTACAGCGGGCGCTTTTTTCGCCGCGACTTTTTTGGCCGCAGCTTTTTTGGCGGCCGGACTGGCTGCCGATTTCACCGCCACGGTTTTGCCGAACGGTGTTTTGATGGTGGCCGTACCGGTCTTTGCCGCAGCCGGTTTGCGTGGCGGGAACTTTGAAGGTGCAAACTCAAAATTGACTTTGCCCGCGGCGGCGTCCCATGCCAGCATGGCCTTGAAGGCGCGGCGGGTGCGCATCGACACGAACTTGTCGAGCAAATCCGTTTTGCCGGTGTCCAGCAATTTGACCATCTGCTCACGCTCAATCGGCTGCTGCAAGATGACCTGGCCGGTTTTGAAGTCGCAGCTCGGGGTGGGCTGCTCAAGTGTTGGCACCGACTTGTCGCAGACGTAGTTCTTGCCATGTTCAAACACCATGCCGCCATGCTCAGTTCCGCACTTGGGGCATTTGCCGAGTGGTTGCTGGGCGCTGAAGTCCACAATCTCGCCGGTCTCGGCATTCTTGTCATCACCAAAATCAAACTCGAGCTTGTAGTTTTTCGTTTCTTCGTCAAACTTGATGACCATTTCTGCCGTGAAAGGCCAGCCCGCTTTAGACCTGAAGCCGTCGAGCGGACCAATCTTTTTGTCGCGCAAAAACTGTTCGACTTCGGCGTTTTCAAAGGTGCGGCCAGCCGGCGTTTTACCGAATGAAAAGCCGCAGCCAGAAGATTCGGCCCCCTCAGCTCCAGCAAGACCGTTGCAGGTGTAGCGGCGGTAGTTTTCTTTGACCACACCGCCGCAGTTCGGGCAAGGCGTGGTCAGTGTGGCGTAGTCGCCGGGGATGCTGTCTTTGTCGTAGCCTTTGGCTTTGGCCACCATGCGCTCGGTCATGGCGGTAATCTCGGCCATGAAGGTTTCGCGGCTCAGTTTGCCGTGCTCCATCTGCGCGAGCTTGAACTCCCACTCACCGGTCAGCTCGGCTTTGGACAATTCCTGCACATCCAGCCCGCGCAGCAGCGTCATCAATTGAAACGCCTTGGCGGTTGGGATCAGTTCGCGGCCTTCGCGCAGCATGTACTTTTCAGCGATCAAGCCTTCAATCGTGGCGGCGCGGGTGGCGGGGGTGCCCAGGCCTTTTTCCTGCATGGCTTCGCGCAGTTCGTCGTCGTCGATGGTTTTACCCGCGCCTTCCATCGCGCCCAGCAGCGTGGCCTCGCTGTAGCGGGCCGGGGGCCGGGTTTTCAGGCCTTTGGCGTCGACACTTTCGGCGCGCACCATTTCGCCCGGCTTGACCGGCACCAGCGTTTTGCTGTCTTTCTCGTCGGTGTTTTCGTCCTCGGCTTCCTTGCCGTAAATGGCCAGCCAGCCCGGCTTGACGAGCACCTTGCCCTCGGTTTTAAAGCTGTGGCTGACGGCTGCCGCAGCGGCGAGCGTGGGGGTCACAGTACTGATGCGCGTGGTCACCAGGTATTCAGCCGACGGATAAAACACCGCCATGAAGCGCTTGACCACCAGGTCGTACAGCTTTTGCTCGGCCTCGCTCAAACCACTCGGCGCTTCCAGCGTAGGGATGATGGCGAAGTGATCGCTAACTTTTGCGTTGTCAAAGATGCGTTTGTTGGGCTTGATGTAGTTGCCGTTCAGCGCCACCAGGGCATGTGGCGCCAGGTGCTTCATGCTAGAGTCGGCCAGCATTTCAAAGGTCTTTTTAACGACCGGCAAGTAGTCTTCCGGCAGCGCGCGCGAGTCGGTACGCGGGTAGGTCAGCGCCTTGTGGCGCTCGTACAGGCTTTGCGCAATTTGCAGCGTGGTTTTGGCTGAAAAGCCAAACTTGCCATTGGCCTCGCGCTGCAGCGATGTCAGGTCAAACAACTGTCCCGCGGCTTGGGTGGTGGGCCTGCTTTCTTCTGTCACGGTGGCGGACTTGCCGCGCACGGCCTCGGCAATCGCCAGAGCCTCGCGCTGCGACCAGACGCGGTCGGCTTTCAGCTCGGCATCGGGCTCGGCGTTGTCAGCGTTGGCCACCGCCTTCTTCCACTTCGGGTCAAACCACTTGGCTGGGTATTGCCCTGCTTCGGCCAAAAATGAGGCGTGAATTTCCCAGTAATCCCGGGACACAAACTTGCGGATTTTTTCTTCCCGCTCCACCACCACGCTCAGCGTGGGCGTTTGCACGCGGCCCACGGTGGTTAAAAAGAAACCGCCGTCGCGCGAGTTGAAGGCCGTCATGGCGCGCGTGCCATTGATGCCAACCATCCAGTCAGCCTCAGACCGTGAGCGTGCCGCATCGGCCAGGCCCTGCATCTGCTTTTCGGTGCGCAAACTGTCAAAACCATCGCGAATCGCGGCCGGCGTCATCGACTGCAGCCACAGGCGTTTGACCGGGTGTTTGGATTTGGCGTACTGCTGGATGAGCCTGAAAATCAGCTCGCCCTCGCGGCCCGCGTCGCAGGCATTGACGATGTTGCCCACGTCCTTGCGCTTGGTCAGCTTGACGATGGCATTGAGCCGCGTCTTGGTTTTGTCCATCGGCTTTAAGTCAAAGTAGGGCGGCAACACCGGCAGATTGGCAAAGCTCCACTTGCCGCGCTTGACGTCAAACTCTTCCGGCGCCTGAATCTCGACCAGGTGGCCAACCGCAGACGTGACCAGCCATTCGTCACTTTCAAAATACTCGTCGTGCTTTTCAAACTTGCCGGCGGTAGGCGTGATGGCGCGCACGATGTCTTGCGCGACGGATGGCTTTTCTGCGATGACGAGAGTTTTCATATTCATATGTACTTCTTCAAACCTTCAATATCCTCGGGGAACAACTCCCCGCCTTCGGCAAAAACGACTTTGCCTTCGCGGCCCTTGGCCTTGTCCATCTTCAGCACCACCACCACCGGCAGGCCCTTGGGTTTTGGCAGCATCTTAGCGACATCGCCGACCAGCATGGCCGCCGGGAAGCTGTAGCCTTTGCTTTTCATATAGCCGCTGGCGGCGCTTTCCTGCTTGTCAATCGATAGCGCCAGCACGCCCAGGCCGTTGGCTTTGTGGGCGCGCCACAGTGCTTCGATGTTGGGCGATTGCACCGCACAAAAAGGGCACCAGCTGGCCCACCAGTACACCACAAGCGTGCTAACCGACTGATTTTGCGGCGTCCAGACATCACCACCGAGCAGCGTCACATCAGGCAGGCTCACGACGCTGCCCAGCTTGGGCAAGGGGGTCTCCGGGGTCTTGGCCCAGGCCGGTGTCACCCAGGCCAGGGCACTGATCTTGAGCAGGTTTCTGCGGCTAGCTAGGGCAATGCTCACGGCTGACTCCTTGAAAAATCGCATCACTACAATACGGGCTTGTCGCGCACGCACACACGTGCGGGCGCGGACAGGCGCATGCGCACACGCGCGCACCTGCATGAATTAACCATACCTCAAAAATTTTCGGAAGTGTTTTGCCGTGCTAAAAAGTCAAGTCGCCAGCGCCTCCACCACTTCAGATAAAAGCTCTTCACCCGACGCCCGCCGCATTCAAACCCGCCGCTCGGGTGTGCACGGCAAGGGCGTGTTTGCCCTGACAGATCTGGCCGAGGGCGAGACCATCATTGAGTATGTGGGCGAGGTCATCAGCTGGAAAGAAGCGCTGCGCCGCCACCCGCACGACCCGAAAGACCCCAACCACACGTTTTACTTTCACATGGACGAAAAGCATGTGATTGACGCCAAACATGGCGGCAACTCGTCGCGCTGGATCAACCACGCCTGCAAGCCCAACTGCGAAGCCGACGAGGATGGCGGCCGCGTGTTCATCAAGGCGCTGCGCAACATCAAGGCCGGTGAAGAGCTGTTTTATGACTACGGCCTGATCATTGACGCCAAGTACACCAAAAAGCTGCTGGCCGAATACCCGTGCTGGTGCGGGGCCAAGAAGTGCCGCGGGACGCTGCTCGCACCCAAAGACAAAGACGACAAGAAGAAGAAAAAGAAAGACAAGAAAAAAGACTAAAGAGGCTGCCCGTGCTGAGCGTTGCCCCCATCCGCTGGCCTTTGGAGGCCATCTGGCAGGCTGTAGAGCCTCATCTACCGGGCTTTACCTGCGAGGCATTGCCGACGATCGACTCCACCAACACCGAGCTGATGCGGCGCTTCAAGGCGGGGCAGCCCGAGCCCACGCTGCTGGTGGCCGAGCAGCAAAGCGCCGGGCGTGGCAGGCTGGGCCGCCAGTGGCATAGCCAGCGTGGTGACAGCCTGATGTTTTCATTGGGGATGCCGCTGGCCCCCGCCGACTGGTCGGGCCTGTCGCTGGCAGTCGGCGTCAGTTTGGCGGAAAGCCTGGACGCCGCCAATGCACCGGCACACCACATCGGCCTGAAATGGCCCAACGACTTGTGGCTGGTGACAAAACACCCTCATGCCATGGACGAGCACAAGCTGGGTGGCATTTTGGTGGAGACCGCCACCTTTGAAGGCGCGCGCTACCTGGTCATTGGGGTGGGCATCAATGTGCGTGCGTTTGATGTGACGCTGCAAGAGTCAACCGCCGTTGCCGCCAACTGCCTGCAACATTTGCAGCCCGATGCCGACCTGGCCAGCACGCTGCTGAGTGTGCTGCCGCCCTTGGTGCAAACCGTGCAGGCCTTTGAGCGGTGCGGATTTGCGCCTTATCAAGCCCGCTTTGCCCGGCGCGACGTGCTGGCAGGACGCGAGGTTCAACTGTCAGATGGCACCCAGGGCCAGGCCCACGGCGTCACAGAGTCTGGCGCGCTGCTGGTGCATACTGCTGGCGGTATGAAAGAAATCACCAGCTCTGAAGTCTCTGTGAGGCCAGTGGCTGGCCGCGCGCCCGGCGCAGACTTGCGGCCATGCTGAGACTGATCGTGTTGCTGCTGGTGCTGGCCAACGCCGGCTACTATGCCTGGTCGCACGGCCTGCTGGCAGCCTACGGCTTGGCCCCCACCAGCCAGACCGAGCCGCAGCGCCTGGCCCAGCAGATCAATCCGGAGGCCATGCGCATCCTGAGCCCGACAGAGGCGCGTCAGTTTGAAAACCCGCAGGCGCCTGCATCCGCCGCCCTGGCATCAAACGCTGCCGGATGCTTGCAAGTAGGCCTGTTTAACGAAGAACAAAGCTTGGTGCTTCGCGAGCGCCTGGTCAGCGCGCTGCCTGCTGGCAGCTGGGTGCTGGAAAGCGTCGCAAGCCCCGCCCGCTGGCTGGTTTACATGGGCAAGTTCAGTTCGGCTGATGCGGTAGAAAAAAAGAAGGCCGAGCTGCGCGGCTTGGGGGTGACGTTTGACGCCCCGAACAACACCGCGCTGGAGCCCGGCCTGTCGCTGGGCAGCTTCAAGACGCAGCCAGAGGCCGACACCGAACTGGCCCGCATCGCCAAAAAAGGCGTCAAAACCGCCAGAGTGATTCAGGAGCGGGCCGAGCAGCGCGGCCAAAAGCTCAAGCTGCCAACGGTCAATGCCGCCCTGCGCACCCAGCTCGACGCCATCAAGCCGCAACTGGCTGGCAAGGCGCTTCAACCCTGTTCATAGCAGGCGCCTGAGCTCTAGAACGCTATTAAATCCAGAGCGCTTTGTGCATACTTTCATTGGTCTACAGCCCAATTTCATACTCTAAACTATCCTTTTTTGAGCCCCACACCATGAAAATCGACAAAGACACCGCCGTGACCCTGCAATTCAAGGTCACCGACCTGCAAGGCAAGCTGATCGAAGACGGCAAAGAACCCAGCGTGTACCTGCATGGTGGCTACGGCAACACCCTGCCGAAAATTGAAGAGGCCCTGAGCGGCCAGGAGCCGGGCTACCAGGTCACGCTCGACTTACAGCCGCAGGACGCCTTTGGCGTGCGCGACGAAAGCCTGCTGCGCACGCTGCCAAAAAAACAGTTCCCGCCCGGCGTGAAGGTCGGTGGCCAGCTCGAAGGGCGCGGCGAAGACGGGCAGATGACCATCTTCAACGTCATGAAGATCAAAGGCGACACCGTGCTGCTGGACGGCAACCACCCGCTGGCAGGCAAGGCGCTGCGCTTTGCCATCAAGGTGCTGGACGTGCGACAGGCCAGCGAAGAAGAAATTGCGCATCAGCATGTGCATGGCGCGCACGGGCATCAGCATTAAGGCTGCAAGTCTGGACGGGCGATGAACTGCAAGCGATGGGTCATCTCGGCCTTGTTGCCATTGGCAAGCCTGGTGTGCGCCTCTGACATGCAGCGGATCGGCCTGTTCGAACTGGACCGCACGGAAGTCAGCATCGGCCAGTACCGAAGTTTTGTTGAGGCCACCAACACCATCACAGCCGCAGAACGTGCGGGCGGCGGCAGTACCTTTGAGGCCGGCTGGGAGCAACGCAAAGGCTGGAACTGGCGCGCGCCATTTGGCCGCCCCGGCATGCCCAGCGAGCCAGCGGTTCACATCAACTACGCTGAAGCGCAGGCTTTTTGCAGATGGGCCGGCAAGCGCTTGCCTACCGATGCCGAGTGGGGGGAGGCCGCCTATACCGAGCGGCGCGCCCATCCGCCAGCAGGGCTCACAACCGGCCAGACCTACGCTTACCCGACCGGGGACAGCCCGTTGGGCGCAAACTGCCTGGGTGATTGCGGCAGCGTGGCCACAGTGGCCCATGCGGTCACCAGCCGGGGCCGGGGCCATGCGCCGGTCGGCACCACGCGGGCCGGTGTCAATGGCCTGTATGACATGGGCGGCAATGCCTGGGAATGGGTAGACAGCGGGCCAGCGCCCGACAAGCGCACCCGGGGCGGCAGCTGGTGGTACGGCGCTGGCCCCATGCGCGACAGCCATGTCCAGAGCAAGCCTGCCAACACCTCGGTGGTTTACATCGGCTTTCGCTGCGCCCGGGATGCGTCCTGACTCTGGCTGCTGGTCAGTTGCTCTGTATTTAGTAGCTGCTGGCGCTTACATTGATTGGTCTAGCGGCCGATTTGATGCCCTAAAACCGACCAAAAGGGCTTACATGCCGGCTCCAGCTCTCTACAGCCCCATCAGCCCACAACTGGCCCTGAACAGCGCGCTTTGCGGGTTTGCCCATTCGAGCACCGCGTCAAAGTGATGCCGGCCCGGCAATTCAAACAACTCGCATTCGTTGCCTTGGGCGCGCCAGTGGTCGGCCACGTCGCGGCTTTGGCGGCGGTAGTCTTCGGTTTCCATTTGGCCCACCGCCACCAGCAGCGGGCAGACGCGGCCGGGCTGGTGTTTGAGCAGGGACACCTGCGCGGCAACGCCTGGGGACAGGTTCAGTTTTTCATTGCGAAACGACAGGCGCACCGGCTCCAGGTCGCCCAGGCCGCTGATGAACACCGCGCTTTTGATCAGGCCTGCCGGTGCATTCATCAACAGCTGGCCAACCAAGTTGGCCCCCGACGAATGCCCGGCGATGTGGATGCGCTGCGGGTCGCCGCCGTGGGCTGCAACATGGGTTTGCAGCCACAGCAGCGCACGCAGCACCTGCGCGCCCATGGCTGGCAGCGTGGTGTGCGGCACCAGGCTGAAGTCGAGCACGACAAACATCGCACCCTTGGCCACAAAGGCGGGCGCTGCAAAGCCGCTGTCTTCTTTGTTCAGCGCGCGCCAGTCGCCGCCGTGCAGGTAAACCATGACCGGCGCGCTGGGCTGGGTGGCGGGGTAAATGTCCAGCAACTCGTTCGCCCCATCGCCGTAGCGCAGGTTTTCAAGGCAGCGCAGTTGCGCCTTGGCTTGGCGGGTGCGGGCGGCGTAGTCGGCCAGGTACACCGACACATCGGGCACAGTGCCGCGGCTGTTGTATTGAATGTCTAATGCAGCCTGGGTGTAGCCGCGCCAGATCAGGGCATCGCTCAAAACTGTTCGACCTTATTCAGCTTTAGCGCCAGAGATTTTCACGGCGCGTGCATTGCGCACGCTGTCGGCCGCTAAAAACGTGGCGAACTCTTCAGGCGTGCTGGCCACCAGCTCGTAGCCTTTGGCGGTGATTTCTTTTTGCAGGAACTCCGGGTCTTTCAAAATGCGGGTGACTTCGGCATGCAGCTTCAGCACGATGTCACGCGGCGTGGCGGCGGGCACAAACAGGCCAAACCAGGCGTTTGACGGCACATCGGGAAAGCCTGATTCGGTGAAGGTAGGTACGTCAGGCAACAGGGCCAGACGGGTTTTGCCGCCCACGGCCAGCGCTTTGAGCTTGCCGGCCTTCAGGAAGGCCTGTGACGAGGCCACGCCAGAAAACGTCAGCTGCACCTCGCCTGCCAATGCGGCTGGCACGGCTTGCGGAATGCCTTTGTAGGGCACATGCACGATGTCGATCCCGGACTGGCTTTTGAGCATTTCCATCGCCAGGTGCGGCTGGCTGCCGCTGCCGTAAGACGCGTAGTTCAGCTTGCCGGGGTTGGCCTTGGCATACGTCACCAGTTCTTTCAGGTTGTTGGCGGGCAGGGCAGGGTTGGCCAGCAGCAACTGGTTGAGCAGCACCAGCTGCGTGACCGGCGCAAAGTCTTTGACCGGGTCATACGGCAGCTTGGCATACAGGTGCTGGTTGATGGTGACGGTCGAGTCGGTGGTCACCATCAGCGTGTAGCCATCAGCCGGGGCCTTGGCCACGATTTCTGCCGCCAACACCGTGCCCGCGCCGGGCCGGTTGTCAATCACCACCGCTTGGCCCAGGCGCTGGCTGAGCTGCTGGCCAATCAGGCGCGACATCACGTCAACGCCGCCGCCCGCCGGGTAAGGCACCACGATGCGCAGCGGTTTGCTGGGCCAGGTTTGGGCTTGGGCCGTCAGCATGCCGCAAGTGGCCAGCAGACCGGCTGCTACAGCCAAGGCCAGGTGATGACGACGACCGATAAAAACAAATGACATGGGCTGTTCCTTGATGCGAAGTCTGAAAAAGTAGTTTAAGTATGGAGCAAAGGTTCTATAAGCGCGGCGCGGCCCTTTGTTGCGCTCGCCTGAAAGCGCTCATTTAAGCGATAAACTCAGTCAATATACCAACAAATATTTGGGCGTGCAGCTATGTTTTTTGTAGCTTAGTCGCTTTGCACTTCTGCCCTGACACCCCAGACCCTGCCTTGACCGCCCGCATTTACACCGACCAGCAGCTCGTACCCGGCATCCGCATCAGCCTGCCGCCCGTGGCTGCCCGGCATGTGCAGGTGCTGCGCTTTCAACCCGGCCAGTCCGTGATCTTGTTCAATGGCTTGGGGCCTGATGAAGGCGAATTTACCGCCACGATTGACAGCATGGGCCGCAGCGATGTGCAGGTCACGCTAGGCGCGTTTAGCCCCACCCAGCGCGAAGCCGCGCACGCCGTGCACCTGGCCATCGGCATGCCGGCCAACGAGCGCATGGACTGGCTGGTTGAAAAAGCCACCGAACTTGGCGTGGCCAGCATCCAGCCGCTGATGACCGAACGCAGCGTGCTGCGCCTGAGCGGTGAGCGGGCCGACAAAAAGCGCGCGCACTGGCAAGGCATAGCGGTAGCGGCCTGCGAGCAATGTGGCCGCAACCGCGTGCCGCTGATCCACCCGCCCGCCGCCTTGAGCGACTGGCTCAAAACACGGGCCCAAGCTGAAGACATGCGCTTGCTGCTGTCGCTGCAAGACGGCTCGCAGCCGCTGGCTAACGTCGTGGGTAAAGCCACGGTTAAGGCCACGGGCACAGCCGTCGCCATGACCTTTTTAAGCGGCCCAGAAGGCGGCTTGAGCGCTGCCGAAGAAGCGTTGGTCACCGCCAAGGGCTTTGCGTCTGTCACACTCGGCCCACGGGTGTTACGGTCTGAAACCGCACCGTTGGCCTGCCTGGCCTTGGTCGCATTAACTGGACATTCATGAACCGAAATCTGTGGCTCCTCACGATCTGCCAAGGTCTTTTCTTGACCAACAACGTGACCTTCATGGCCATCAATGGGCTGGTCGGCCTGAACCTGGCGCCCTTTGGCTGGATGGCCACGCTGCCGCTGATGGCCTATGTGGTGGGCGGGGCCATGTCTACCGCGCTGGTCACACAAACCCAAAGCCGCTACGGCCGCAAGGTGTCGTTTCAATTGGGACTGCTGGTGGCGGTACTGTCGGCGCTGCTGTGCTGCTATGCCGCTTATAGCAAGAACTTTTGGCTGCTGGTGGCGGCAACGGTGGTGGCGGGCTATTACAACGCCAACGCGCAGCTTTATCGGTTTGCGGCGGCTGAACTGGCCGCGCCCGGCTTTAAAGAAAAAGCCATTTCACTGGTGATGGCCGGCGGCTTGCTCGGCGCGGCGCTGGGGCCCAACCTTGCGTCGAAAACCCGCAGCTTGACCGATGTACCGTTTGCCGGGGCTTACCTGGCGCTGGCCGGGGTGGCGCTGCTGGCGATGGCCTTGCTGGCTGGCATCAAGTTTGCGCCCGCGCCGGCTAAAAGCACCGCTAAAAACGGCAGCGACAGTGGCAGGCCCTTGGGCGAGATCATGCGCCAGCCGGTCTTTATCGTGGCCGCGGCTGCTGGCGCGCTGGGTTACGGCGTGATGAACCTGCTGATGGCCGCCACGCCAATTGCCATGCAGATCTGCGGGCTGTCATTTGCTGACACCGCTTGGGTGCTGGAATGGCATGTGATTGGCATGTTTGCACCAGGCTTTTTTACCGGGCATCTGATCAAGCGCTTTGGCACGCTGCCCATCATGGCGACAGGCCTGGCATTGAGCATCGCCTGCGTCATCATTGCGCTGTCGGGCATTGCGTTCAGCCAATTTTTGGCGGCGCTGTTTTTACTGGGCCTGGGCTGGAACTTTTTATTCACCGGCGCCACCACCCTGGCATTGACCGCCTACAAACCGGAAGAAAAAGACAAAGCCCAAGGCGCTTTGAACTTTTGCGTGTTTTCGGTGCTGGCGCTGTCGTCGCTCACGTCGGGCGTGCTGGTCACCACCCAAGGCTGGACGCTGCTGAACATGGGCTCATTGCTGCCGCTGGGCCTGACCGGGCTGCTGTTGGGCTGGCTTGCATTGCAGCAGCGCAAACAACCTGTTCATTAAGGTCAGCTCGTCACGTCTAAAAACGGGTTAACGATGCGCAAGGTGCCGCGTACCAATTGCCCGTGCTGCCAGTTCTGAATGCTTTCGGTGTACAGCGTGCCAGCACCTGACTGCAACGCGGCGGCAAGCATCAGGCAGTCATAAAAGCTGTAACGCAGCTCGTCTTGTAAATCTAGCGCAGTGTGCACAATGCCGGCGCTGCTGGCAACCCGGTTCAAAGGCTGCATAGCGGCGTCAATGAAAGCCTTGCAGTCGCTGGCGCTCAAGGTGGTGGCAAATTTCTTGCGCGCCACATTGGCAAACTCTTGCACCACCTGGTAGCTGACGCAGCCCCGCCCCGTGCCCAGGCAGGCCTCAATCAGCTCAATGGCTATGGCACGTTTGCGCGGCTCGCTGGCCAGGAAGGCGCAGACAAAAATGTTGGTATCTAAAAACACCGTGCCGTCAGTTGTCAGGCTGAACCGCTGACTTGGCGTTGATGTATCGGCCATTAGCGCTCATTCATCTCGTCGCGGCTAAAGCTGCGGCCCGCGTCTGCATGAGGCAGCGCCTGCATCACGCCGCGAAAGCGGTTGACAGCGGTTTGCCCATCGGCCGCCTGCACATAGCTGGCCAGCCATTTACGAAACTCGTCATTCAGCGTCACGCCCTGCGCGCGAGCCTTGTCACGGGCTTGGTCGATGAGCTCGTCAGCGGCTGATAAGGTGATGTTTCGCATACAAGTAGTGTACACGCAGTGTGCACGAAGTGGTCATTTGCCTGCTGCTTGAGTCAAGCTCGAAGCTTAGGCGGCGAGTACCGGCCTGCGACTCGAGTATCGCTATTTAATTGATAGCTGGTTGTGCTGATTTCTGAGAGGCTAGAGGCCAATTTAGCACCCAAAATTGCCGTTTTGAGCATTCCTGCCTCCAAGGCAGGCCGACACAGCCGCGATGGCCGCGACCAGGGCCACACCCCGCCAGCGCCAGCAATCTGAATATTTCTGTAGACCCGGCTATGGTTTCACGGCATGATGCGAGCACAAATTTTTACATTTACCGGGTTACAAGTAGCGACTACATGAACGAGACAACACACCAGCTATTACCCGCACCTGCCGATACCCTGCACACCGAACTGCGGGCGCTGATTGCCAGCAGCCGCCAACGGCTGGCGGGTGCGGTGAATGCAGGGCTGACGCGCTTGTATTGGGCCGTAGAGCAAAGGTTGCGAACCGAAGTGCTGGGCGGCGCTGACCGTGCCAAGTTTGGCGACCAGTTGATCAAGCGCGTGGGCGACCAGTTGGCGCATGGGTTTGGCCGAGGCTTTGAAGCCAAAAACCTGCGCCGTACGGCTGATGAGAAAACCGAGGTGGTCGCAAATTGCGACCACCTCCAAAATCTGAAATTTTCCAAGGCCTTGCCTTTGCGTTTACCGAGCACGGAGCCGCCCAAGCGGCCCATTGGGTTTGTGACGCATGAGGATAAAAAGACACCCAAGGCAAGCACCTTGACCAAAGGACGGAAGACACTGTGAGCGTCCAACCAAAGACATTCAAACGCCCGCCAGTCATGCCAATGGCAACCAACATGCGTTACGTGGTGCAGCTTGTCCTGCCGCTTACCCAGTTTGTCGCGACGCTGTCACGACCATTGAGCTGGAGCGACTTTGTCAACTTAATGCCCCTCAACAGCCTGGACAAACACGAGCGCCAGCCGGGCGTGGAAGCGCCCATTGGCCTGATCTTGTGCGCCGAGTCCAGCCGCGAACAGGTGGAGCTGCTACAAATGCACAAAGACGGCATCACCGTGGCCGAGTACTGGACCGAACTACCACCTAAAGCGGAGCTGGAGCAAAAGCTGCATGCGGCTTTGCTTGAGGCGCGTGAACGGCTGGCGCGGCGTGGGGTGTTGTTGGGGGAGTTGGGTGATGAGTGATGACCATCAAGGCCAGCGAAGGCCAAGAGTTTCTCGTGATGGCGCTGGTTGGCATGGGGTACGTGCCTGCGAAGGACGAAGACGAGTAGGAAGCCGCTTGGGCGTTTTATGTGGCGGCGAGACGGGTGACGAAGAGCTTGTTGGTTGGTGGTCTTGGGGTGATGCTGGGGAAATGACGAATGAGACATTCAATCGCGCAAATCAGCAAAGATAAAAGTCAAACCGAAGCCACGCTTGGGGCAAATACAGTTAAACACAAAATTGGGATTTGAGACAAACATGACGAGCATTAAAGTTATTTCATTGGAGTTTGGCGTTTATAAATTCAGAAAGCTCAGCAACTTGGCGATACCAATCGCGCCGCGAATAACTGTGATCGCGGGACACAATGGCGTTGGAAAGTCCACCATCCTGGCTTTGCTTGCGCACCCATCTGGGTTAACAAACAGACCTGCTGGTTCATTGGACTTGACGTACACCTCAGAAAACAACACGTCATACTTTGACAAGACGTTCCAAGCAAACTTCAATGAGATTGTTCACATTGATCATCTTCGAGACTATCAACAAAAACTAGGCCCACCAAAAATTCTCTGCGAACCCGCTGTCTCTTACCTAGTCAATTTAAAAGAAACCGCGGTAAAGGCTTGCAGACTTGGGCCGCGCCCCGGGCCATCGTCTACCGATGCGCGCATGGTTGCACGCAGCATCAAGCCAACTACTAAAACTTTCACGAGTGACGATGGCACGGTCTCAATCGGCTCTTCGGGAAAGGTTCCCTTACCAACCATCTATCTTGGGATGACTCGGGTGCTACCCGTCGGGGAAGCCGAACCGGGCACGGCAAGTAGCCTTGCCAAGGCCATGCATCCTGATGATGCCCTGTTAGTGGCCAATTTCGTTAACAGCGTTATCTCCGGGAACAATGCTAGTGCAACCACTATCACTGCTCAAAAAATAAAAAACACTGGCAAGATGTCGGGCCAACCAGCACATGGCTTCGACGCTAGGTGCGTCTCGCTTGGGCAAGATAGTTTGGGCAGTATCGCGTTGGCGCTAGCCTCGTTCCAGAAGCTAAAGCGCGAATGGCTCCAGTACCCTGGGGGGTTACTCATCATTGATGAGCTGGATGCCGGGCTGCATCCACATGCAATTGGTGCTTTGATGAAGTCGCTCAAATCGCTTGCCCAGACTCTGCAGCTACAAATCATCGCTACCACCCACTCCCCTAAACTGATTGAGGCGGTGCATCCAGAATCGGAGCCCCTAAACACTACTCCGCTTGATGGCATTGTTTACCTTAGGGACACCACTAATCCGACGCTGCTTGAGGCGGCCACATTACAGAAGATCATGAACGATATGGCGCTGGTACCACCAAGCCCAGATCCAAAGGTCAAACGAAAAAAGCTAAAAATATACTTTGAAGACGATGAGGCCGCTGCCGTATTCAAATCACTTGTATCGCCGACCATGCAGCGCCAAATTGGCAAGAAATACGACGTAAAAATTGAACCTATGCCATTAGGTGTTGGTTGCGAAAATCTAGCGGCACTGGGTGAGCACGACCCATATTTCAAACAAGTCGTTATGGTTCTTGATGCTGATGCTTCGACCAATCGAACAAACCCAAAGCACTCGCATATTGCAAAGCTTCCGGGTGACAGATATACGGGAATAAAGACTGGCCAGGAAAATAAAGACATCATCAATAAACCACTGGCACCCGAGCGCACTTTGTTGCAATATGTTTCGGATGTCGTAAACGACCCTACTGGCCATCGGTCAACATTGACCCGGCTTGCGAAGAAGGATGTCACCACCGATCAATTGCGCGTGCACATGCTTGACGAAGCTACGAGTGTTCTTTCAAAACGAGAACGAACCAAAAGCTGGTGGAAGAGCAGACTCCATTTGATTAACGACTGGGGCCTTTTGAAAGAGTGGGCACTAGACCGACCAGTACAGGTCGCAGCATTCCATCAGGACCTAGAAGCAGCAATAGCCACCGTAGTCACGCGCATAAACAAACAGGGCTGACTAAACCAGTTGCTATCATCTAACTCGGTCTAATATGTATTCAAATAAACTTTACACCCCATTACGATATCCCGGCGGAAAAGCGCAATTCGCGCCATTCATTTCAAAGGTAATGGCGGTCAACGATCTCAGTGGTGGGCACTACCTTGAGCCATACGCTGGTGGTGCTGGCGTTGCTCTCGATTTGCTTTTTCATGGTCATGCCAGTCATATACACATCAACGATCTTGATCCCGCGATCCACTCTTTCTGGGCTGCGGTAACAAGGCATCCAGATGAGATTCTGAAGCTATTGGAAGATACACCAGTCACTATGGACCAATGGTTCAAATGGAGGGCAATCCTTCGCGGAGAGGTTACGACCAGCTTAGTCGAACAAGGCTTCGCAACTCTTTTTGTTAACCGCACAAACCGTTCAGGAATCTTGAAGGCGGGTGTCATCGGCGGCTTGGCGCAAAGCGGCAGCTACAAGTTAGATGCTAGGTTCAACAAAGAAGTGCTGGCTTCCAGAGTCAGAAAAATCGCCAAACACGCAGGCCAGATTACGGTTCATTGCGAAGATGCCTTGTCACTGCTGCAACGTTGTAAGAAGTTATTGCCGAAAAAGTCGCTCATCTACTTAGACCCGCCGTACTACGTGAAGGGGCAGGGCCTTTACCGTAACTTTTATAAACACGACGACCACCTCAAGATTTCAAAAGCACTGCAATCAAGCAGGTTTACATTGCCGTGGGTCGTGTCTTATGACAATGCTGCCGAAATATGCGAGATGTACCAATTTCGCAAAGGTTTTGCCTACGATTTGAATTACACAGCGCAGAAGCGCTACGTCGGCAATGAGATTATGTTTTTCCACAGCAAGCTTGTCGTTCCTGAAGACGAAATACCTCAATTAAGAATTGCCGCTTAAAGAGGTTGCTGTTCCTTTGGAGCGAAAAGGTACAAAAAAAGGGGCCGGGCTCAATGTACCAAATGAACTCAGTTGACGATATTGCCGGCAGGTTGGCGACAAATTAAAACGGGACGCACCAACATGCACGAAATCATCTGCCCCCACTGCAGCAAAGCCTTCAAAATCGACGAGGCGGGCTATGCCGATATCCTGAAGCAAGTTCGCGACGGCGCTTTTGAGCAGCAGTTGCATGAGCGCCTTGAACTGGCCGAGCAAGACAAGCGCAATGCGGTCGAGCTTGCCCAGGCCAAGGTTGCCAGCGAGATGCAGAAGTCTGCGGTCGCCAGGGATTCCGAAATCCAGGCACTCAAGGCCAAGCTGGATGCGGGTGAGGTTGCGCGCAAGCTGGCCGTGACAGAGGCTCTGAGTGATGTGCAAAAAGAGCGTGACGCGCTGGCCAATGAACTTGCGCAGGCCAAGCGCGACAAGCTGGCAGCTTCTGAGTTGGCCGAGGCAAAGCTTGCGAGCGGACTACAAAATGCCGCCGCAACCAAAGACGCAGAAATCCAAGGGCTGAAGGCCAAACTAGACGCCACCGAGCTTGCACAAAAGCTGGCGATCACCGAGGCTTTGAATGGGGTCGAGCGGGAACGCGACGAGTTGAAGAACGGCCTGGCGCGGGCGGAGCTTGAAAAGCAACTCGCAGAGCAGTCGCTCAAAGACAAGTACCAAACGCAGATCAACGATCGTGATGACCAGATCGAGCGCCTGCGTGACTTGAAGGCGCGCCTGTCCACCAAGATGGTGGGTGAGACGCTTGAGCAGCACTGCGAAATCGAGTTCAACCGCATTCGTGCTGCCGCCTTTCAGCGCGCGCATTTTGAAAAAGACAACGACGCCCGCACCGGCAGCAAGGGCGACTACATCTTTCGTGACTCGGACGAGTCGGGCGCCGAGATCGTGTCCATCATGTTTGAGATGAAGAATGAGAGCGATGAAACGGCGACCAAGAAGAGGAACGACGATTTTCTGAAAGAGCTGGACAAGGACCGCACTGAGAAGGGTTGCGAGTACGCGGTGCTGGTGTCCCTGATTGAGCCGGACAGCGAGTTGTACAACAGCGGCATCGTCGATGTGTCGCACCGCTACCAGAAGATGTATGTGGTGCGGCCACAGTTTTTTGTGCCCCTGATCACGCTGCTGCGCAATGCCGCTTTGAACGCGATGAAGTACAAGTCTGAGCTGGCGCTGGTGCGCTCGCAGAACGTGGACATCACCAAGTTCGAAACCCAGCTCGACGAATTCAAGACCTCGTTTGGGCGCAATTGGCGCTTGGCCTCCGAGGGCTTTGAAGATGCCATCAAGCGCATCGACGACGCCATCAAGGACTTGGAAAAAACCAAGGAAGCCCTGCACAAGTCAGCCAACAATTTGCGCCTGGCCAACGACAAGGCCGACGATCTGACGATCAAGAAGCTCACACGGGGAAACCCGACGATGGCGGCGAAGTTTGCGGAGCTCAAGAATGCTGATACACCCGATGCTGAGTGACCTATGCCAGGACGGTGTAAATTCGTCCTAACGCGCAACCAACCAAGGAGTCACCATGCAAATCAACGACATCATCCAAGAGGCACTGCGTTTGCCAGCGACTGCACGGTTTGAGATCGTCGACCAGTTGATGCAGAGCCTGGACAAGCCAGACCCAGAGATTGAACGCATTTGGGGCGAAGAGGCTGTGCGGCGCCTCGCCGCCCTGGACGCGGGGCGCGGCCAGACCTATTCAGCTGACGAGGTATTTGGGCAAGACTGATGCGGGTTCGATTTGCAGAGCTGGCCAAGGTCGAATTTGACGAGGCTCGGGCTTGGTACCGTGACATTCGCCCGGAGTTGGGCCGCGCGTTTCCTGCAGAGGTACGCACCGCCACGCGGCGCATGGTACACATGCCGTTGATGTACCCACTGGAGATTGGCGAAATTCGGCGCTGCGTCCTCAGCCAGTTTCCCTACACCTTGCGCTATGCCGTGCGCGGTGACTTGATAGTGGTGGTCGCCGTTTCGCATCACCACCGTTCGCCGGACTACTGGGTGGACCGTATTTCCTCGTAGTTACAGCGGTTGCTAAAGAAGAGGGGGAATCGGGGTTACCTCGGATTCTAATTAATCACGGGCAACGGACCCAATGACTTTCTCAACGCTTGGAGAATATGACCCACCGCTTGCCCCTGTCGTTGTTGCATTATCACGCCCGGTGCTCTGTTCTTGTGCATCCACAGCTCCCGTGCTGGGAGCGAATCATCTCTGGATAGTCAGACAGCCCCTTGGGGGGCGTGGGGCCCGCTCGAAATAGTGTGTACGCTAGTGGATGATCTGTGCCCCCAGACAGGCCGCACGGATTATGGCGTTTGTGGGGTAACCGCAATTCGAGCGGCTGTCTCCTTGAGCCGGTAGCTCTTGCCCTCAAACTCCAGCATCGCGCAGCGGTGCATGAGGCGGTCCAGGAGGCGGTCCAGGAGGGTGGTGGCCATGGTGGCATCGCCCAAGTATCGGGCGACCGATTCACGGCTTGGTCAGACCTTCCTTAGCACAATATAAGCAATGCAACATAGTCAAGTCACTTGAATATACTAAGTGGTGTGTCCCAGTTACCCACAAATTTGGAGCCTACCGAATGAACTTGCTCGACCCCGAGTTCCACGCCCCCGTTCGCCGACCCCTGCTCGAAGCGGAAACGCTTCATCCGGCCTGCTACACGTCCCCCGAATTCTTCGCGCGGGAAATGGAGACGATCTTTCGCAAGGTGTGGCTCTTCGTTGGGCGCGAGGACCAGATCCCGAACCCCGGCGAGTACTTCACGACCAACCTGGCCGGCGTGGAACTGGTGATCACGCGCGGCACCGACGGCAAGATCCGGTCGCTGGTGAACTCGTGCCGCCACAGGGGCGCGAAAGTGGTGGATGGTACCGGCTGCGCCAAGTCGCTCAAGTGCCCGTACCACGGCTGGATCTACAAGCTCGACGGGCAGCTCGCCGGGGCGCCTGGCATGCAGTCGGCCAAGGGATTCAATCTGGAAGACTATCCGCTCGACCCCGTCAAGACCGATTTCTGGGCGGGCTTCATCTTCATCAACTTCGACCCCAACTCCGGAAGCCTCCAGGACTTTCTGGGCAACCTTGATGGCACGTTTTCGAGCTACCGGATGGACCGGATGGTGTGCACGAAGCGCTACGAATATGAAGTTCCATGCAACTGGAAGATCTATGTCGAGAATGCGATGGAAGCCTTCCATGTGCCGCACGTGCACAGGCGCACCATCAACAAGCAACGCGGCAGCGTTGCCAACGACCGCACATTCGATTCGACGGCGGGCAACTGGGTCGCCATGCACAAGGAGCACGAGGGCAGCCGCGCCATCCTCGACGGACAGGCGAGTTTTCCGCGCATTCCCGGGCTGCAGGATAAGGCCGCACGCGGCACCTACTACCCGCTGATCTTCCCCACCACCATGCTCGGCTGCACGATCGACTGCATGTGGTTCCTCGA
>CANFOS010000022.1 GCA_947448735.1 Comamonadaceae bacterium
GAAGCGACCGCCCAAAGCCTGGGGCTGCAACTGCCGCAAATGCGCGCTGCGCTGGTGGCGGTGCTGGCGCTTAGCACAGGCACCGCCGTGGCGCAGACAGGCTTGATCGCATTTGTGGGTTTAGCCGCGCCGCATCTGGTCCGGTCGGTGGTTAAAACCACGCACGGCCGCTTGATTGTTTTGTCCAGCCTGATGGGCGCGGTGCTTTTGACAGGGGCCGACGTGATGGCGCGCTGGCTGATGGCGCCACAAGAGCTGCCGGTCGGCGTGCTGACGGCTGTGCTGGGCGGTGGCTACCTCTTGTGGTTGATGCACAGGCATACAGGTCGAGGGGCTGGATTGTGACTGACGCTATAGATTCAGTAGCTGCTCGCGCTTATAAAATAAGGGCCAGACTCGGAAATGTCGAGGTTTTGAGCGATATTTCGATTGATTTTCCGCGCCGCCGCTGGACCAGCATCGTCGGGCCCAACGGTGCCGGCAAATCGACGCTGCTCAAGGTGCTGGCGGGCTTGACGCCATCGACAGGGTCGGTCGAATTGCTGGGTCAGCCTCTGCAAAGCCTGCCCGCCAAACGGCGGGCCCAGCAGCTGTCGTGGCTAGGCCAAAGTGCTGGGAGTTTTAGCGAAGCATCGGCGGATGACCTGACCGCTTATGACGTCACCATGCTGGGCCGCTTGCCGCACCAGCCCTGGCTGGCACCGGCCAGTGCGGTCGACCACGCCGCGGTTGAAAAAGCTTTGCGTTCCACCCACGCCTGGGACTGGCGGGGCAGGGCGCTCGGGCAGCTGTCTGGTGGCGAACGCCAGCGCGTTTTGCTGGCGCGTGCGCTGGCGGTTGAGGCTGAGGTGCTGCTGATGGACGAGCCGCTGGCCAACCTGGACCCGCCGCATCAAACCGACTGGCTGCTGCTGGCCAAAGCACTGGTGGCCAGCGGCAAAACTGTCATCAGCGTGCTGCACGAAATTTCGTTTGCGCTGCAAGCCGATGACGTGGTGGTCATGGCCCATGGCCGCGTCACGCATCAGGGTGCTTGCAGCGACGCAGCCAGCCACCTGGCGATTGAGGCCGTGTTTGACAAGCGGATTGCCATTCATCAACTGGCAGGCCAGTGGGTGGCTTTACCCACTATTTAAATCGACAATCTGAAAACTTAATTGGAATCTGACCCCAATTCGTGACCCCCATTCGGGGACCCATTCGGAGATTAACCATGCAAATCGAAACACCTCCCACCGACAAGCCCTACGAAAAATCCGAGGGCGAGCGGCGCGGCCTGCTGATCGTCAACACGGGTGACGGCAAAGGCAAAAGCACTGCCGCATTTGGGCTGGCATTGCGCGCCTTTGGCCGCACCCATGTGCATGGCCAAAAAATCAAGATCTTCCAGTTCATGAAAGTGCCGACTGCCCGCTTTGGCGAGCACCGCATGTTTGAACAGCTTGGTATTCCGATTGAAGGCTTGGGTGACGGTTTCAGCTGGAAGAGCCAGGACCTGGAGCGCTCTGGCCAGCTTGCGCGCGACGGCTGGCTCAAAGCCAAGGCGGCTATCCAGAGCGGTGAGTACTTCATGGTGGTACTCGATGAATTTACCTACCCGCTGATCTACGGCTGGATGGAGGCCGCGGGCGGCGTTGAAGAAGTGGTGCAAACCCTGTTTGACAGACCCACCCATACCCACGTCGTCATCACCGGCCGCCGCTGCCCGCCAGAGATCATTGAGCTGGCCGACACCGTGACTGAAATGACCATGGTCAAGCACGCCTTCAAGGCGGGTATCCCCGCACAGCGCGGAATTGAGGATTGATGCAGCCTGTTGCTGGCCGCCGCACGCTGCCTGAGATGCCCGAAGGCAGCCAGCCCACCGCCATGTTGTGCCTCGGCCCGGTGGATGCGTTCGACGACCAGCCGATGCTGCAGGCCGAAAAGTGGGCCCGCCGCGCAGATGTGTCGGACTTGGTGTTTGAGGATACGTGGGGGCACGTCAGCTGTGGTTGATTCAGCCTGGATGCTGTCTGGCGCTTTGCTGGTCGCGTTTGTGGTGGATCGGTATCTCGGCGAGCCACCTGCACGCCTGCACCCGGTGGTCTGGATGGGCCATTACCTGAACTGGGCAGCCAAGAGACTTCGACCTGTAGCTTCTCCTGCTGTTCGTGATTTAAAGGCATTCTGGCTTGCAGCAGGCTTCTGGTCTGCGGGAGCAGCTATGGTTTTGATGGTTTCTGGCGCCCTGCAATGGGGCCTTGTTCAGTTGCCGTGGCTGGCGGCTGCGCTGCTGCTGGGGCTGGCCCTCAAACCCATGCTGGCTTGGGCGATGCTGCGCTCTGAAGTTCAGGCGGTGGAGGTGGCCCTCGGCCAATCGCTGGATGCGGGTCGGCAGCGGCTGGCCATGCTGGTCAGCCGTGACACGACCACGCTCAGTGAGTCTGAGGTGCGTGAAAGCGCCATCGAGTCGCTGGCTGAAAACCTCAATGACTCAGTGGTTGCACCCGTCTTTTGGTTTGTGTTGTTCGGTTTGCCGGGCGCTGCGGTGTACCGCTTTGCCAACACGGCGGATGCGATGTGGGGCTACCGGGGCCTGCGCAACGGGGTGAACTGGGAATGGGCCGGCAAGTGGGCCGCGCGCGCCGACGACCTGCTGAGCTGGGTGCCTGCGCGCATCACAGCGCTGCTGCTGAAGTTGCTGGTGCAGGGCGTTGGCTACAACAGACTTCGGGCGGAAGCCCACAAAACCCCATCGCCCAACAGCGGCTGGCCGATGGCTGCGATGGCCTTGGCTCTTGGCGTGCGTTTGCAAAAGCCAGGCGTTTATGTTTTGAACCCACCAGGCAGGCCACCCGAGCCACGAGATACCATTTCAGCTCAAAAAAAGGCATCAAAAGTGGTTGTAGTCGTCATCTTACTTGCCCAAGCAGCTATTTTATTGATAGCGTCTTTCAAGTCATGACAGTTCAATCTCCACGTATTCACGGCGGCCCCGATGCTTTCGGTGCGGTGCCGTTTGACTTTTCAACCAACAGCAATGCCTGCGGGCCGTGCCCGGCGGCGCTGGCGGCCATTCAGCAGGCAGACGCAAGCCAGTACCCGGACGCCAGCTACACAGCGCTGCGTGGGCAACTGGCCGCTTTTCATGGTGTGGATGTGCAGCGTGTTGTGTTGGCGGCAAGTGCCAGTGAATTTATTTTCCGCATCACGGCCATGGTGGCCAGGCAGGGCGGGCAATCGGTTGGGTTGCCCGCGCATGGCTATGGCGACTATGCCCACGCGGCTGCAGCGCATGGTTTGAACGTCGTCAACACCGATGTCGCCGACCTGTGCTGGGCTTGCGATCCATCGAGTCCGCTTGGCGCGCCACATGTGGGTGCGGATAGCGCCAGCCATGCGGTCAGCGTGCTTGACCGGGCTTACGAGCCGCTGCGCTTGCCGGGTGCTTTGGCCTATGCAGGCAACGTTGACAAAAGCTGGCAACTGTATTCACCCAACAAAGCGCTGGGCCTGACAGGCGTGCGTGCAGCTTATGCCATTGCGCCTTTGGATGCCGATGAAGGTGTTGAAACCATGAATCAGCTCTGCCCGTCATGGCCCATCGGCGCGCACGGTGTGGCCATGCTCAGCGCCTGGACGCAAGCGGACACGCAAACCTGGCTGGCAGACAGCTTGATGACGCTGGCGCAATGGAAAACTCGGCAAACCGCGCTTTGTGCGGCTATGGGCTGGACGGTATTGCCCAGTCTGGCGAACTTTTTCGTTTGCCGGGCGCCGATTGATTTAGCCGCTTTGCGCCAGCACGGCATCAAGCTGCGCGACTGCACCTCGTTTGGCCTGGCTGGCCATGTGCGCATCAGCGTGCAAGCGCCCGCGGCACAAGACGCCCTGCACCACGCATGGCAACACATCAAAGGACGGGCATGACTGCAAAAGCCGTGATGGTTTTAGGCACCACCAGCGGGGCCGGCAAGAGCTGGCTGACGACGGCGCTGTGCCGCTACTACGCCAGGCAAGGCTTGAAGGTTGTGCCCTACAAGGCGCAAAACATGAGCAACAACGCGCGTGTTGTTGCTGGCGGAGAAATCGGTAGCGCCCAATACTTTCAAGCCTTGGCTGCGAACGCCAAACCTGAAGTTCGCATGAATCCGTTATTGCTCAAACCTGAAAAAGACACGCAAAGCCAGGTGGTTTTGATGGGGCAGGTCAACGCAGAGCTGTCAAAAATCGACTGGCGTGGTCGCAGTGCGCATGTGTGGCCGGTGCTGGCCCGCGCACTTGACGAGCTGATGGCCGAGAACGATGTGGTGGTGATAGAAGGCGCAGGCTCACCCGCAGAAATCAACTTGAAGCACAGCGACATTGTCAACATGCGTGTCGCCCTGCACGCCAACGCGGCTTGCCTGCTGGTCACAGACATTGATCGGGGTGGGGCGTTTGCGCACCTGTACGGCACATGGGCGATGCTGGACGCAACAGAGCAAAAATGCATCAGGGGTTTTGTGTTGAACAAGTTCCGGGGTGACGCCAAACTGCTCGCTCCCGGCCCGCAAATGCTGCAAGACCTGACGGGCGTGCCAACGGTTGCCACGCTGCCGATGTGGTGGCAACACGGTCTGCCCGAGGAAGATGGCGTTTTCGATGACAGAACCCGGTCCAGCGGGCAAGTCACTACAACCATTGCCGTCATTGCCTACCCCCGCATCAGCAACCTGGATGAATTCCAGCCGCTTAAAAACGTGCCGGGTGTGCGTTTGCTGTGGGCGCGCAGCCCGGCTGACCTCGCTGGTTTGAGCCGCCATGACTGGATTATTTTGCCCGGCTCCAAAGCCACCAGCAGTGATCTGGAATGGCTGCGCGCGCAGGGATTAGACCAAGCTGTGAACGCCCATTCGGCGGCCGGTGGGGCGGTGCTGGGGATTTGCGGCGGCCTGCAAATGCTGGGTGCCGCGCTGATGGACCCGCACGGCATAGAACCCATGGATGAGGGCAAGGCCGCCGGCCTGGGTTTGCTGGGTGTGGTGACCGTGTTTGAAGAGGCAAAAACCGTGCAGCACAGGCAAGCCCGGTTCAACCAGACCACCGGCCCTTGGGCGGCCTTGTCGCATGTACAGGTGGCGGGCTATGAAATTCACCATGGGCAAACCGCATCACGGGCCGACATGGCAGACGGTACGCACGCGGTCATGCCGCACCAGCTGGCCTGGCAAAACGCGCAAGGCAATGTGCTGGGCGTTTACCTGCATGGCCTGTTTGAAGACCCAGCCGTGCTGCACGCATTGTTTGGCGCCGCTGCACCAACGTTGGGCAGCGTGTTTGACGGGCTTGCTGACTATATTGAGCAGCACTTTGAGCCGGGCGTGTTGCAGTCGTTGATCGCCTAAGTCTGTTATTGCAGCACTTCCAGCAGCCTGTCCAGCCCGCCTGAATTGATGGCCACCATCGCCTTCTCACGCACTTTGGGCTTGGCATGGTAGGCCACTGACAAACCTGCTGCACCCATCATCGGCAAGTCATTGGCGCCATCGCCCACGGCTATCGCCTGGCTTGGCTCAATGCCCAGCAGCGCGCAGGTTTCAAGCAGCGTTTTGCGCTTTTCCTCGCCATCACAAATATCGCCCCAAGGCTGGTCAAGCAGTCGGCCCGTCAGCACGCCGTCTAGCGCTTCAAGCTGGTTGGACTTGGCGTAGTCAATGCCCAGCCGAGCCGCCACACGATCCGCAAAAAACGTGAACCCGCCCGACACCAGCAACACCTTCATGCCGGCTTTTTTACAAGCGGCCACCAGCTCAGTGGCTCCGGGGTTCAGTTGCAGGCGCTCGGCATACACGCGTTCCATGCTCGCTACACTCACGCCCCTGAGCAAGGCCACGCGGCGGCGCAAGCTGGTCTTGAAGTCGGCAATCTCACCGCGCATCGTGGCCTCAGTGATGGCAGCCACTTCGGCTTTCAAGCCCACCGCATCGGCTATTTCATCAATGCACTCGATGTTGATGAGGGTCGAGTCCATGTCAAAGGCGATCAGCTTGAAGCGGGCCAGCGCCAAGGGCGGGGTGAAGCCTTGAGTGACCAGACCAGGCGAGAGTTCTGTGGGATTCATGAATTGTGAATGCTATTTGTTTGATAGCTACTGGGATAGTATTTTATTGGGCTAGAGGCTGATTTGATCGTTTTTTAGCCATTTTTGAATTTTTCAGACTCAAACCTGGGCGGCCAGCCAGTTTTCAAGCTGCAGGCCTGGCACACGCAAAAAATCGGCATCGGCGCTGACCAAGGTGGCGTTCAGGGCCAAGGCGTGTGCCGCGATCAGCAAGTCGTTTGCGCCGATGGGCGTGCCCGCAGCCTGAAGGTGTGAGCGCAAGGCGGCGTATCGGGAAACGATGTCTTTCGTCAGCGGCAGAACATCGACCGTCTGCATCACGGCATCGTAGGCGGTTTGCAGTCGTGGGTTGGGTTGGCGTGCCAGACCGAACTCCAGCTCGCATTGAACGATCACACTTGTGCAAAGTCCGCGTTTGCCGCCTGATTCGGTCGAGCTCATCGCGATTGCGCGTTGGGCGGCTGGGCCTTGCAGATGTCGCATCATGTCAGAGATGATGTTCGTGTCCAGCATCAGGCCGGTCATAAAACAATGTCGTCCAGAGGCAGCAAGCCTTCATCAACGTCGGGAAACGGTTCAGTGATGGCCGGCCAGTCTTTCATGCTTTCCAGGGCGGCTGCAAGAGCGGCCACTGTGCCTTTGGCTGGCAAGGCGGCGACGGCTTCGATGATCAGCTGCTTGCCCACGCGCCGCATGGTGGCCTGGGTGCCTGGCAACTCAAATTCTTTAGGTATGCGTACCGCCTGGTTGGCACCGTTACGGAACAGGCTGACCTGACGTACAGGGGTGTCCGCGAGCGTATTGACCAAGTAGGGGGGGATGATGTCAGAGACGTGGTTCATGGTGCGCTCCTGAGATTCGAGGCGACGCCAGTTTAGCATATGCTAAAGCATATGCCAAAGATGTTCCGGCCACCAGCATCCCTGACGCACCATCCCCACAAATCAGCTTACTGCGGCACCAGTCCGGAAGCTTTGACCAGCTCTGCGTGCACCCTGATGTCTCTCGCAATCAGCTGCTGCAGCGCTTCTGGTGAACCCGTGGTGACTTCCATGCCGCTTTCGGCCAGCTTGGCCTTGAAGTCTGCGTCCATCGCCGCGACGACGGCCTTATTGAGTTGGTCAATGATCGACTTGGGTGTTTTGGCGGGTGCCAGCAGGCCTATCCAGGCCGACAGGTTCATGTCGGCAAAGCCGCTTTCGACCATGGTGGGAACGTTGGGCAAAATGCCAGAGCGTTGCGGGCTCATCACGCCCAGGGCGGTGAGCTTGCCCGACTTGATGTGCGGCAGGGCCTCAGGCATCACGGCAAACAGTGCATCGACCGTGCCAGCCAGCGCGTCATTGACAGCCAGGGCACCACCTTTGTAGGGCACATGCAGCATGCTCGCCTTGGTGCGGGTCTCAAACATGAGGCCAGCCAGATGCTGAGGGCTGCCATCGCCCGAACTTGCGTAGGTGATCTTGCCGGGGTTGGCTCTGGCAGCCGCCAGGAAAGCGGCGACCGTGGGGTACTTTTGCTTGTCGCTGACCACCAGCACCATGGGCTGGTTGACCAGCAGTGACACGGGGCTGAAGTCAGCCTCCGGGTCGTAAGGCAGGCTTTTAAAAACGCTTTTGTTGGTGGTCAGAAAGGAAGCTGGCGAGACGGTCAGCGTGTAGCCGTCTGCTGGCGATTGCTTGACTGCGGGCATGCCGATCTGGCCGGAAGCGCCAGCGCGGTTGTCCACCACAAAGGGCTGTCCCATGGACGCGTTGAGTTTTTGACCCAGTGTGCGGGCGATCATGTCGACGCTGCCACCGGCAGCCAGCGCCACGATGACCTTGACCGGCCGGTCAGGATATTTGGGCGCTTGGGCAAAAGCTGAAGCCGTGAGGCCCAGTAAACAGATGGCACAAGCGGTGTGCAGTGCGATGCGGCGTGTTGGCATGTGACGTGTCCTGACCAAAAAGTGGTTGTTGAATACAAGCGCTGGTAACAGCTTTTAGGTATGCAAGCCTCGTGCCTGTTATTGGTTTTGCTTAGCCTGCCGTTGAAACCGATGTCGCGTTGAGGGACGTGGGCTGCCCCAGGCTACGCAGCACATCGCGCACCATTTGCGCCCGGTCTACTGCCGAGGGCAGGTCTTTTTCAATCCGCAGCTTTTCATTGCCGGCCAGCTTGATGTGCCGGTTTTTTTGAATCAGATGCATGATGGCCATGGAATCGATAGGCGGGTCTTTTTTGAAGGTGATGTTGATGACGCCTGGCGCGGCGTCGACTTTGACCACGCCGTAGGGCCTGGCAATGACACGCAGGCGGTGCACGTCGATCAGCGTTTGGCCCTGCGGCGGCAGCTTGCCGAAGCGGTCAACGATTTCTTCCAGCAGGGCGTCGATCTGGTCAGTATTTTTGGCTGTTGCCAGCTTTTTGTAAAAGCTCAGGCGCAAATGCACGTCGCCGCAATAGTCGTCGGGCAGCAGGGCCGGGGCGTGCAGGTTGATGTCGGTGGTGACTGTCAAGGGGTTCAGCAAGTCGGGCTCAATGCCGGCTTTCAGGCAGCGCACTGCTTCTGTCAGCATTTCGTTGTAGAGCTGAAAGCCGATTTCCATCATGTTGCCGGACTGGTTTTCGCCCAGCACCTCGCCCGTGCCCCTGATTTCCAGGTCGTGCATGGCCAAATAAAAGCCTGAGCCGAGTTCTTCCATCTGCTGAATCGCTTCCAGCCGCTGGCCGGCTTGCTTGGTCAGGCCCTCAATGTCGGGCACCATCAAATACGCATAAGCCTGGTGGTGGCTGCGGCCCACCCGGCCGCGCAACTGGTGCAGCTGCGCCAGGCCAAACTTGTCGGCGCGCGCCATGACGATGGTGTTCGCGGTCGGCACGTCAATGCCGGTTTCAATGATGGTGGAGCACAGCAGCAGGTTGTAGCGTTGGGCGATGAAGTCTTTCATCACGCGCTCGAGTTCGCGCTCAGGCATCTGGCCGTGGGCCACCGCAATGCGTGCTTCGGGCAGCAGCGCCTCCAGCTTTTCGCGGCGGTTTTGAATCGTCTCCACTTCGTTGTGCAGGAAGTAAACCTGCCCGCCACGCTTGAGCTCGCGCAGTACCGCTTCACGAATCACGCCATTGCTCTCGCTGCGCACAAAGGTCTTGATCGCAAGCCGCCGTTGCGGGGCCGTGGCAATCACGCTCAAGTCGCGCAAGCCTTCAAGCGCCATGCCCAGCGTGCGGGGGATCGGTGTGGCGGTCAGCGTCAGCACGTCAACTTCAGCGCGCATGGCCTTCATGGCCTCTTTGTGGCGCACGCCAAAGCGGTGCTCTTCGTCAATGATGAGCAGCCCCAGGCGCGGAAAGTGGATGTCCTTGCTCAGCAGCTTGTGGGTGCCCACCACAATGTCTATCGTGCCGTCGGCAATGCCTTTGATGGCCGCGGTGATTTCTTTGGCCGACCTGAAGCGGCTCATTTCAGCGACCTTGACGGGCCACTTGGCAAAGCGGTCTGACAGGGTTTGAAAGTGCTGCTCGGCCAGCAGCGTGGTGGGGGCCAGCAGGGCGACTTGCTTGCCACCCGTGATCGCAATAAAGGCGGCGCGCAGGGCCACTTCGGTTTTGCCAAAGCCCACATCGCCGCAGACCAGCCGGTCCATTGGGCGTGGGCTGATCATGTCCTGAATCACCGCATGAATGGCGGCGCTTTGGTCAGCGGTTTCGTCAAAGCCAAAGTCGTTGGCAAAGGTTTCGTAGTCGTTCGGCGAGTATCTGAAGGCGTGGCCTTCACGTGCAGCGCGCCGGGCGTAGATGTTGAGCAGCTCGGCAGCCGAGTCGCGCACCTGTTCAGCGGCCTTGCGTTTGGCTTTTTCCCACGCTGCGCCGCCCAGCCTGTGCAGCGGTGCCTCGTCGGCACTCACCCCGGTGTAGCGGCTGATTTGCTGCAACTGGCTGACGGGCACATACAGCGTCGCATCGTCGGCATATTGCAGGTGCAAAAACTCACTCGGGCCTTGTCCCAGGTCCATGTTGATCAGCCCCTTGTAGCGGCCGATGCCGTGGGCGCTGTGCACCACCGGGTCACCGACGTTGAGCTCTGACAGGTCTTTGATCAGCGCTTCAACGTCGCTGACTTTTTCCTGTTTTTTATTGCGGCGGCGCACCGCCATGCCCGTCGCGAAAAGCTCGGTCTCGGTGACGAAGTCAATGTCGCCATCCAGCCAGCTGAAACCCACGTTCAAAGCGGCGGTGGCAATACCCAGCTTTTCCGGGCTGGTCTGGAAGTCTTCAAGCGAATCAAAGGCCGGCGGGCTGACGCCGCTGGCGCGCAGAAAATCCAGCAGGCTCTCGCGGCGGCCGTCGCTTTCGGCCAGGATCAGCACGCGCAGGGGCGTGTTTTTGATGTGACTTTTGAGCTGGGTCAGCGGGTCTTCTGCGCCGCGCACCACGGCCATGTCTTCGAGCTTTTGAAAGTGGGCGTTGTGTTCAACATCGTCCACACCCGCACGCAGCGCCAGCTGCGCGTAGTCGTTGGCGCGGGCATAAAACTGCTCGGCACTTAAAAACAGCGACTCGGGCGGCAAGGCCGGCCGGTCTGGCGCGTCCTTGACCAGCCGGTAGCGGTCTTTGGTGTCTTGCCAAAAGCGTTGGAAAGCGGGCTCCAGATCACCATGCAAAACCACTGTTGCGTTGGCGCCCAGATAGTCAAAAACAGTGGCGGTTTCTTCAAAAAACAGCGGCAAATAATATTCAATGCCTGCGGTGGCCACACCGTTGCCGATGTCTTTGTAAATACGGCTTTTCGTTGGGTCGCCGTCCAGCAGTTCGCGCCAGCGATTGCGAAATCGCGTCCGCGCGCCGTCGTCCATCGGGAACTCCCGGCCTGGCAGCAGGCGCACTTCAGGCACCGGGTACAAAGAGCGCTGGCTGTCCGGGTCAAAGGTGCGGATGCTGTCAATCTCGTCGTCAAACAAGTCAACCCTGAACGGCACCAGCGAGCCCATCGGGAACAAATCAATCAAGCCGCCGCGCACCGCGTATTCACCGGGGCTGACCACCTGGGTGACGTGGCTGTACCCGGCCAGCGTCAGCTGCGCCTTGAGCTTGGCGTCGTCGAGCTTTTGCTTGACCTTGAATTCAAATGTGTAGCCGGCCAAAAAGCTGGGTGGTGCCAGACGGTAAAGCGCCGTGGTGGCGGGCACGATGACGACATCAGCGCCGGAGTCTTTGCTCTTTTGCTGAATGCGCCACAGCGTGGCCAGGCGTTCGCTGATCAGGTCCTGATGCGGCGAAAACGTGTCGTACGGCAGCGTTTCCCAATCAGGAAAGAGCGCACAGCGCAAATCAGGGGCGAAAAAAGCCAGCTCCTGCATCAGCCGTTGTGCGGTGGTGGCATCGGATGTGACGATCGCGACCAGCTTGCCAGCGGCTTTTTCTCTCAAGCCGAGTTGCGCCATCAGCAGGGCATCTGCCGAGCCAACAGGCTGGGGCAGGGTAAAGCGTTTGCCGGGGGTGAGTTTGGGTAAATCCATGAATTCGGTGAAAAAAGGGTGGTCTCAAAGCAGCAGAAAACGCAAAGCACCCCAAACTAAAAAGAGTGGGGTGCGGCAGGTCGATGGTCTGATTTTAGAATTTATGATGACCGCATGACGTCAGAGCCCGCCAAACCCCGATTTTTCGCCTTGATTCCCTGCGCCGGTGCGGGAAGCCGGGCAAACACCCCAAGCCCCAAGCAATACCAGCTGCTGGCAGGCAAGGCGATGGTCTGGCACACGCTGCAGGCCTTCAGGCAGGTCAAAGCCATCACGGGCATCTGGGTGGTGACATCGCCCGGCGATGAGGGCTTTGAGCAGGCTTGCCCGGACTTTAAGCAGCCGCATGACACGCTGGTGGCTGTGGGTGGTGCCACCCGTGCGCTGAGCGTGCGCAACGGGCTTGAGGCCTTGCTGGCGCAAACGGCTAAAACCGATGACTGGGTACTGGTGCACGACGCGGCCCGCTGCCTGATCAAGCCCGAGCAAATCCGCGCCTTGATGCAGGCTTGCCAAAACGATGCGGTGGGCGGCTTGCTGGGACTGCCGCTGCCCGACACCCTCAAAAGCAGTTTTGAAGGCCGGGTCGCGGCAACGGTTTCAAGGGCCGACAAGTGGCTGGCGCAAACGCCGCAGATGTTCCGCGTGGGCGCCCTGTTGGCTGCGCTTGCTGCTGCTGGCGATGCGGTGACCGATGAGTCCAGCGCCATGGAAGCGCAGGGTTTGAAACCATTGCTGGTGCGCGGTACTGCGCAAAATTTCAAGGTGACCTACCCGGAAGACTTTGCGCTGGCTGAAGCGATTTTGAAAAACCGGCTCAGGGCCGATCAAGGGCCAATTGAGGGTCGATGGAAAGCTGAACATGCGTGCTGATCTTGCCAACACACCGTTATTTCGCATTGGCGAGGGCTGGGACTGCCACGCCCTGGTGCCCGGTCGCAAACTCATCATTGGTGGCGTTGAGGTACCGCACAGCACCGGCTTGCTGGGCCATTCAGACGCCGATGTGCTGCTGCACGCCATCATTGACGCGCTGCTGGGCGCGGCCGGGCTGGGCGACATTGGCGCGCATTTTTCTGATCAGGATGCCCGCTTCAAAGGTGCGGACTCCGTGGTGCTGCTGGTTGAAACCGCGCGTCTCGTGGCAGCGCAAGGCTGGCAGATCGGCAACATCGACAGCACGGTGATCGCCCAGTCACCCAAGCTGGCCAGTCACATTCCCGCCATGAAAAACCGCATTGCCCATGCGCTCGCTTTGGACCCCAGCCGGGTGAATGTCAAAGCCAAAACAGCCGAAAGACTGGGCCCGGTCGGTCAGGGGCTCAGCATGGAGGCGCGAGCCGTGGTGCTGCTGTTTTAGTTTCTGCGCAGTTTGATGTGCGCCGCCAGCCCGCCTGAACTGGTATTGGCCAGGCCAAACATGCCGCCCATGCGCTGAATTGTTTTTTCGACAATCGCCAGCCCCAGGCCCGCCCCTGTAGCGGATGTGCGGGCGGCGTCCCCCCTGAAAAAGGGCCGCGTCAGTTTGGGCAGCGTGCCCGGCGCTACGCCCATGCCGTGGTCACGCACCTTGATCAATACCCACTGTTCGCGCGTCTTGGCAGTGATGTCGACCAGCGCGATGCCGGTTTCGGGGGTTTTGCCGTAGCGCCGCGCGTTTTCAATCAGGTTGGACATCACCCTGAGCAACTCGGTTTCATCTGCCAGTACGTGCAGGTCGTCAGGCAGCGTGACGGTAATGCGCATGTCATCTGCCTCACCCACCGCATACACCGCCGCCTTCACCACCGCATTGAGTGACACGCTCTCTAACTTGGCCGGGTCAGCGCGGGCGTAGTCAAGAAACTTGTCAATGATGGCATCGAGCTGCGAAATATCGGCTGCCATGTGCGCACGCGCGTCCTCGTCGGCAACGCTCAGTTCGGTTTCAAGCCGCAGGCGTGCCAGCGGCGTGCGCAGGTCATGCGATATGCCCGCCAGCATGATGACCCGGTCCTGTTCAATTTTTGACAACTGCTCGGCCATCCGGTTAAAACCGATGTTGACCTCGCGAATCTCGCTGGTGGCTGCCCTTTCGTCCAGCAGACTGGCATCAAAATCACCGCCGCGCATGCGACTGGCTGCAAACGATAACTGCTTCAGGGGGCTATTGATCAGCCGGGCAATAAATGCCGCCCCGACCAGCGACAAAGCCGCCGCCGTGACGAGCCAGACAAGCCAGGCACTGCCTATTGCCGCACCCATGCGCGATTTGTCGGTTTGCAGCCAATACTGGTTCTTGTCGATGGAAAAGCCGACCCACAAACCATTTTGCTTGTTCACGCTGCTGGCGATCACGGTGTCTGCGCCCAGCCTGATTTTGAGTTCTTCCTGGGTACGCCGGACCAGATTGTCGCCATCAAACGGCACAAATGTATCTTTGGGTTCGCGCGCGCTGATCCGTACACCCCCTTCATCTGCCAGGATTTTGATGAGTGAGACGCTGGCGATCGCATCTGAAGAACGCAGCGCTGCCCGGCTCAAATTAACCAGAGACGCCAGCTGCTGCGCGCTTTGGACGGCGCGCGGTTCAGACTCCAGCGCGCGGAAGGTTTGTATCCAGGCCACGATGGAGCCAAACAGCAGCAGCGCCAAAAATAAAAAGGTGCGCCAGAACAGGCTGAAACCCCGGCGAACCTGCAACTCCATGGGGGCGGGAGCGGTTTCCAGGGGGACGGGGCTTGTCGCTTCCATCAAGTTTTAGCCCGATTGCAGGAGGGCCAGGCGCATCTTTCAGCCACGCCTGTCAGTTGGTGCCGTCTGGCACAAACACGTAACCAACTCCCCACACGGTCTGGATGTAGCGCGGTGCGGCGGGGTCGACCTCAATGAGTTTGCGCAGGCGCGAGACCTGCACATCCAGACTGCGGTCAAACGGTTCAAACTCGCGGCCGCGCGCCAGCTGCGCAAGCTTTTCACGTGACAGGGGCTGGCGCGGGTGGCGCACCAGGGTTTTGAGCATCGCGAATTCGCCAGTGGTCAAAGGCAATTCCTCGCCATTTTTTTGCAGGATGCGCAGCCCCAGATCAAACGAAAACGGCCCAAAGGCGATCACTTCCTGATCCTGCGATGGTGCACCGGGTACCTCAGTGGTCGGTCGGCGGCGCAGCACGGCGTGGATTCGGGCCAGCAGCTCGCGCGGGTTAAATGGCTTGGGCAAATAGTCGTCGGCGCCCACCTCCAGCCCCACGATACGGTCAACGTCCTCGCTTTTGGCGGTCAGCATGATGATGGGGGTTTTGTCATTGGCGGCCCGTAACCTGCGACAAATGGACAGGCCGTCCTCGCCGGGCATCATCAGGTCCAGCACAATCAGATCCACGGCATCGCGCAGCAAAATGCGGCTGAGCGCCTTGCCGTCTTCGGCCAGAATCACTTCAAACCCTTCCTGCGCCAGGTAACGACGCAGCAGGTCACGAATTCTGGCATCGTCATCAACGATGATGATTTTGTCGGCGCGTGGGGTGGTGGCAGCTTGAGTCATGGTCGTCCGATAATTTGTAACAGGGTCATTTTGAGGGCTGAAAACGAAATTTGATCCGAAAATACAGCACTATGACACACTGTTACATATCTGGCCTGACTGGGTGTGCCGACTTGCCAGAACGTTTCAAGCGCATGCTGGTTTTTTCAGATTTCTTTCACGTCACCTTTAAAGTCGTCATCACACCTCCAAAATCAATAGCAGCTTGCTTTTTATTGGCTTACACCACCTGTCTCTTGCCCAAACGCCAGCGGCTGCCTTGAAGGTTGCCCAATTGTCAGCCCTTGGCACGGCAGAGGTGCAGCACAACCTGTCGATGGTGGCGATGCAGGCCAAGGCCGATATGGCCGAAGCTGCCGTGCCGGTTGATGCGGGCAAGACCAGAGTGTGGGTCCGTGTCAGTGGTTCGGTAAAGATGCGCTAAAACGGCAGGCAAAGCCTGACAACCGTCCACCCAGCTCTTTATGTATCAGATCGGCTGCAAGCCCAACAAATGATTGAGCTATCCGCTCCTGATTTAATAGCGATAGTCTTTTGGCCGGAATTCCAGAATCATCGGCGTCGGGACACGGCCATCCGTATCGCGCGGCATTTTTTCCGTGCGGATGATGGCTTTGACAACCGCATCGTCCCAGGCCTTGTTACCGCTGGTCTTGACCAGTCGCTGGCTCATGATGGTGCCGTCAATGGCCGTGCGTACTTCCACCTCGGCGCTCGGATTGCCGGCGATGTCGTCGGTAAACGCGATGTTGGGTTTGACTCTGGCCCGGACCATGCCGCCGTAACTGGCGGAGGGCCCCGCTGACTTTTGCGCTGTCCCTTTGGCTGTCTCGCTGCCGCTGGCATCGGCCAGGCCCAGGGCGCGGGCAATGTTCTGTTTGCGCTGCGCTTCAAGCGCTGCGGCGCTGGCCTGGCTTTGCAGCAGCTGCTTTTTGGCCTGCAGTCGTTTGGCTTCTTCAGCCGCTTTGAGTTTGGCTTGTTCCTGTTTGAGCTTGAGTTCCTTTTCGGCGCGCGCCTGCTGGGCCTTCTGAGCCTGAAGCTTGCGTTTTTTGTCCTGCTCCAGCGCCATGTCCACCTTGGGCTCGGGCGGCTTGACCTCTTGCACTCGGGGTGCGGGTTCAGGCGGCGGTGGTGGTGGTGGTGGTGGTGGTGGGGCCTCAACCAGCTTGGGAGCCGCTTCCTGCGGCGTGTTTGACAACAAATAGGCTTCAAAGGCCACCGAACGGTCACTGCGCTTCCAGGTCACGCCCCAGGTCAGCGCCGCTATCAGCGCTGCATGAACCAGCAAGGCCAAGCCAAATGAGCTGATCGCACCCGCATCTCGCGGTGGCTCCAAGTCAATCCGGTCGGCTGTGCTGGGCATGCTGCCTTACTTGCCCGTTTGAACCGACAAGCCCACACGCGACACGCCGGCCTTTTGCAACTGGTCCATCACCTTGACCACGGTTTCGTATTGGATCGATTTGTCGGCGCTGATGACCACCGGAACAGCATCTGCAGTGGCGAGGGTGACTTTGGGCTCCCGCTTGACGATATCCGCCGCGACGGTGCCGACGTTGCTTGGCACGCTGTCGGTTTTGATTTTGATCTGGATCGCCTCGTCTTTGCCAATCATGATCTGCACCGGGCTGGCGGGCTGCGCGGCAGCCTTGCCCACTTTGGGCAGCGCAATCATGCTCGGGGTGATCAGCGGTGCAGTGACCATGAAAATAATCAGCAGCACCAGCATCACGTCAATGAAGGGCACCATGTTGATTTCACTGATGGTGCGGCGGCCACGGCCTCTGGTATTGACGGAGGCCACGGTCAGTACCTTGAAGGCGATTGCGTGCCCAGATTGCGCTGCAAGATGTTTGAAAACTCTTCAATGAATGTTTCCAATTTGTTGGCAATGCTGTCAATGTCATGCGCAAAGCGGTTGTAGGCCACCACCGCCGGAATGGCTGCAAACAGGCCAATGGCAGTGGCCACCAGGGCCTCGGCAATGCCGGGTGCCACCGTCGACAGGGTGACTTGCTCGAGCGCGGCCAGCCCGGTAAAGGCATGCATGATGCCCCACACCGTCCCAAACAAACCCACATAAGGCGACACCGAGCCAACCGTTGCCAGAAACGACAGGTTCGCTTCAATCACATCCATCTCGCGCTGGCAGCGGGCCCGCATGGCGCGGCGCGCGCCGTCCATCAGCGTGCCCGGGTCGGTGATGCGGCGCTCGCGCAGTTTTTGGTATTCACGCATGCCACTGTCAAAAATGCGTTCCATCGACCCCGCATTTCTGGCGTTTTGTGCAGCGCGCGAGGCCAGGTCATTCAGACTGGTGCCTGACCTGAACTCGCGGTCAGCCGCCTCACTGAACTCGCGGTTAAACGCATCATTGAGTCGCTGCACTTTTTTCAAGGCCCAGATTTTGCGAATAATGGCAGTCAAGCTGGCAATAGACACGCACACCAGCAGCGCCACCACCCCCTGAACAACCCCGCTGGCATGAAGGATGAGGTGAACAATCGACAGGTCCTGGTTCATGGTTTGACTCTCAAACTTTCGATAATGGTTAGCGGGATTCGCGCGGCCTGCATGCTGCTTGTATCGACCCAGCCAATGCGGATGCTGCCCTCGCACAGCAAGGTGTTTTTTTTCAGCACCTGTTGCTCGATTGTCATGGATGCGCGGCCACTTTGCTGCAGGCTGGCCGTCACGATCAGTTCATCATCAAGCCGGGCAGGCTGAAGATAACGAACGCTGGTTTGTGCCACCACAAACATGCCGCCGGTCGACGCCTTGAGTTCCTGCTGCCCGATACCCATGGACCTGAGCCATTCAGTGCGGGCACGTTCAAAAAATTTCAGGTAGTTGGCATAAAAAACAATACCGCCGGCGTCGGTGTCTTCCCAGTAGACGCGCACAGGCCAACGGAACATGCTCAGCGCGCGACTTCTTGCAGCCGCGCCACCGCTGCAGTTAACTGCGCCATGCTGCTGGCGGTTGAAAAGCGCACGTACCGCTGCGGCTCAGCATGGCCAAAATCACGCCCCGGGGTGACCGCCACATGGGCACGCTTCATCAGCTCAAAGGCAAACTCCCAGCTTCCCGCGAGACCCCATTTCGCCGCCAGTTTCGAGCAGTCGGCATAAGCGTAAAAAGCGCCATCGGGCATGACCGGCACGGTCAAACCGAGCCGGTTCAGCTCGGGAATAAAGTAGTCACGCCGGGCCTTGAACTCGCTGCGCCGGCGCTCGTATTCGGCCAGGCTGTCGGGTTCAAAGCAGGCAAGTGCCGCATGCTGGGCGATGGTGCTGGCGCATATAAACAGGTTTTGCGCGATGCGTTCGATCACGGGCACCAAGGCCTCGGGCACGACCAGCCAGCCCAGCCGCCAGCCTGTCATGTTGAAGTACTTGCTAAAGCTGTTGATGCTGATCACGTTGTGGCCCAGCTCACCCGGCATGGCCAAAGCGGTGTGACCAAAATGCGCGTCGTAGCTCAGGCCCAGGTAAATTTCATCGACCATCGTGATGCCGCCCCGGCCGGCGACGTATTGGGCAATGCCTTGCAATTCATCCGGCGCTATCGATGTGCCTGTGGGGTTCGACGGTGACGCCAGCAGGACGCCACGCGTACGTTCGCCCCAGGCGGCCTCTACCTTGCCGCGCGTCAGCTGAAAGCGCTCGTCTGCCGTGGTCGGTAGCAGCACGGCTTTGCCTTCAGCCGCACTGACAAAGTGGCGGTTGCAGGGGTAGCTCGGGTCGGGCATCAGTATCTCGTCGCCCGCCTCAATCAAGGCCAAACAAGCCAACTGCAGGGCAGCAGACGCGCCGGCTGTGATCACAATGCGCTCCGGCGCCACCTTGACGTTCCAGCGCGAGGCATACCAGGCGCTGATTTTTTCACGCAGCTCGGGCAAGCCCAAAGCCTGCGTGTACTGGGTCTTGCCGTTTGCAATGGCTCTGGCCGCAGCCGCCTGTACCAAAGGCGGCGCGGTGAAGTCCGGCTCGCCAATGTTCAGAAAAATCATCGGTCGGGCGGTGTTCGCAAGCTCCTGTGCCATGGCGGCAGCGGCCTTGGCAACTTCCATCACGTAAAAAGGTTCGATGCGCTCGGCGCGCTGTGCGATTCTCATGGCATCAAGGGTGTTGTGGCCGGTCGCTGGCCACTTCACTGGCGCGCAGGCTCGGGGCCAGTTTGTTCAGCACGCCGTTCACATATTTGTGGCCATCGGTGCCGCCAAATGCTTTGGCCAGTTCAATGCATTCATTGAGCACCACCCGCCAGGGGACATCGAGGCAGTTTTTAAACTCATAAGCGCCTATCCACAGCACCGCATGCTCCACCGGTGAGATCTCCGCCATCGGGCGGTCCAGCAGGGGGATGATGGCTGCATCGAGCTGCGCGGCTTGCTCGATACAGCCGTGCAGCAGCGCGTCATAGTGCGCTGAATCAGCCTTGTGAAACCCCACCAGGTCACGTGTGAACATGTCAATCGAGTCAGCTGTATTGCGGCCGACAAAGTGCTGGTACAGCGCCTGCATGGCAAATTCACGGGCGCGTGTGCGGGCTGATTTGTCAGCCGCCTTTTTCACGCCGGTATCGGTTAAACCGGTACGGGTTTGTGGCGGCCGTTTTGACTTCACCGGGTTTGTTGTTGTTTTTAGTTCAGTCATGGGGTCGGGTTGGTTTCAAGCCAGCTCATTGAGCAGGTTGGCCATTTCAACAGCAACGCGTGCCGCATCCAGGCCTTTTTCAGTTTGACGTGCCTGGGCTTGCGCCATGTTTTCGGTGGTCAAAATGGCATTGGCTATTGGCAACTGGTAGTCGAGTGCCACGCGCGTCACGGCGGCACCACTCTCATTGGCCACCAGTTCGAAGTGATAGGTTTCGCCGCGGATGATGCAGCCCAATGCGATCAGTGCATCGTAGTTGTTGCTTTCGGCCATGGCCTGCAAAGCGCTGGCGACCTCCAGCGCGCCTGGCACCTTCACATGCGTGATGTGTTTGCTGTCCACACCCAGGGCAGACAACTCATGGAGGCACGCTGTGGCCAGCGCGTCGGTCACACTGGCATTGAAGCGGGCCTGCACGATGCCAATAAAAAGCTTCTTGCCGTCCAGCTTGTCTGCGGTTCCCTTGTCTGCACCAAACATGATGATTTCCTTTTGATTATTTGGTGATGTAGCTGGCCGTCTCCAGCCCATAGCCAGTCATGCTGGGCATGCGCCTGGGGTTGCCCAGCAGGTTCATTTTTTGCACGCCACAAGCACGCAATATTTGGGCGCCAATCCCATAAGTGCGCAAGTCCATGCGGCCACGTTCAGGGGCCTGGCTGGGTCGCGCCGTGCCTTCAAACTGGGCCAACAGTTGCGCCGCGCTCTCGCCGCAATTGAGCAGAACCACCACGCCTTTGCCGGCGTTGGCAATGTACTTCAGGCTTTCGTCCAGGTTCCATGAATGCATGGCGCGGCCCACTTCAAGTGCGTCAAGAACTGACAAGGGTTCATGCACGCGTGCGGCAACCGCTTCTTGTGGCTCCCATTGGCCTTTGCTCAGTGCCAGGTGCAAGCCCTGGCTGGGCTTGTCCTTGAAGGCGTGAACCGTGAATTCACCATATGCCGTGTTCAACTGCCGACTGCCGACTTTTTCAATCAATGATTCGTGCCGGCTGCGGTGTTCGATCAGCGCCGCAATGGTGCCAATCTTCAGGCCGTGTTCGGCCGCAAACAGCAGCAGGTCAGGCAACCGCGCCATGGTGCCGTCGTCTTTCATGATCTCGCAAATCACCGAAGCCGGCGAGCAACCGGCCATCGCGGCCAGATCACAACCTGCCTCGGTATGCCCGGCACGCATCAGCACGCCGCCATCGACGGCCTGCAAGGGGAAGATATGACCTGGCTGAACCAGGTCGGAGGCTGTGGCATTTTTGGCCACAGCAGCTTGCACAGTGCGCGCGCGGTCAGCCGCCGAGATGCCGGTTGTGACGCCCTCCGCGGCTTCAATCGACACGGTAAATGCGGTCGAATACTTGCCACCATTGCGCGTGACCATGGGCGGGAGTTCGAGTCGCTCGCAGCGCTCACGCGTGAGGGTCAGGCAAATCAGGCCACGGCCAAAGCGGGCCATGAAGTTGATGGCCTCTGCCGTCACGTGATCGGCGGCCAACACCAGATCGCCTTCGTTCTCGCGGTCTTCTTCGTCTATCAAAATCACGATATTGCCCGCGCTCATCTCTGCCACGATGTCTTCGACAGGGGAAATTGCAACGGTTGGCAGGTCAGCGGTAGAAAGAGTCATTTTTTCAGGGTTTCAGACGACAGCATGCGTTCGACGTAGCGGGCCACGGTGTCAATTTCAAGATTTACCTGGCTGCCCGCCTTCAGGCTGCCCAGTGCGGTGTTTTCAATGGTGTGCGGAATGATGTTGATGCTGATCTCGCAGCCTTGTTCATCAGGCAGGTCGCGCACACGGTTGACGGTCAGACTCACACCGTTGACGGTGATCGAGCCTTTGTAGGCCATGTATTTGCCCAGTGCTTGGGGCGCCGTGATGCGTAGCTCCCAGCTTTCGCCGACCTCCGCAAAATAAGCCACCGATCCAATCCCGTCCACATGGCCGGACACGATGTGCCCACCGAGCCTGTCGTTGGCACGAAGGGCTTTTTCAAGATTGACGCTGCCCATTTCTGCCAGCCCGCTGGTTTTGTCAAGCGACTCGGCAGAGATGTCAATTGAAAATCGATGTTGTGCTGCGTCAATGCTGACGGCGGTCATGCAGGCCCCATTGAGCGCAATGCTGTCGCCCAAACCGACATCGTTGAGGTAATCCACGGGCGTCTCGATGGTGAGCCGCTTGCCGTGGTCTGAAGTGCTGCCCAGGCGATGGATGGCGACGATGCGCCCCACGCCGGTGATGATTCCGGTAAACATCCGGCTATTTTGGCAGGGATTCGAGCCCTTTGACGGGCTGTGGTTACCGCAAGCCCGATTAGACGACGATTAGACGACGATTAAAAGCGGTCGCGTCCCGCAAAGCGGGCTCGTAAACGCAGGTCCTGGCCGATCATGTCGCTGGACAAAAACGCCAGTTCGGGTGCTTGCGACAGCGTGTGCAGTGGCCCAAAGCTGGCCATGCCTTGTCCTGCACCCAGCAGTTTGGGCGCGACGTACAGCAGCAGTTCATCGACCAGCCCTTCACGGATCAATGACCCATTGAGCTTGTTGCCCGCTTCGATGTGCAACTCATTGACTTCACGCTGCGCCAGGTCACGCAGCATGGCGGACAGGTCTACTTTGGCGGTTTCCTGTCCTGTCAGGCTTTTGTCGGACATCTTGCCGGGTAAGTGGATCACGGTCACACCGAGCGCTTCCAGCGCCTGTTTTTTGGCGTCACTTTGCACAGCACAATAGATGAATCGTGGGCGGTCAGCTCCTAAAATAAGAGCATCCAGCGGGGTTTCAAGTTGGCTGTCAATGATCACCACATGTGGCTGGCGCATGACATCTGGCAGTCGCACATCAAGCCGCGGGTTGTCTGCCAGTATGGTGCCTATGCCGGTCAGCACCGCGCAACTGCGCGCCCGCCAGGCATGGCCATCAGCGCGCGCCGCCTCACCGGTGATCCATTGGCTTTGGCCATTGAGCAAGGCGGTTTGGCCGTCAAGTGAGGCGGCCACTTTCATGCGCACCCAAGGTGTTTTGCGAACCATGCGGCTGAAAAACCCGATGTTTAGTTCGCGCGATTCGGCAGCACCCGGACCCACTTGAACCTCAATTCCCGCTGCCCGCAAGCGTTCAAAGCCCTGACCCGCGACCAAAGGATTCGGGTCAGCCGTCGATGCCACGACTTTCTTGACCCCCGCTGAGATCAAGGCATCGCAACACGGCCCGGTGCGGCCATGGTGACAACACGGCTCCAGCGTGACATAGGCCGTGCAACCCGCCGTGGCATGGCCCTTGGCCGCAGCATCGCGCAGCGCCATGATTTCTGCGTGCGGCCCGCCTGCTTGCTGGGTATGACCTTGGCCGATCACCCCTGATAAGGGACTCACCAACACGCAACCAACCCGGGGGTTGGGCGAAGTGGTCGACATGGCTGACTCGGCCAGACGCAAGGCCTGGGAGATATGGTCAGGCTGTTTCTCGTGTTTCATCATTGCCCCATCGTCTGGCTGACTGTGGCCGGACAATTGGTGTCCGTAGCGCTGACAGGTGTGCACATTCTGACCCTGCCCGTCGATGCAATGATGATTCTTCTGGTTTGGCTGTATTGATCAGCGGTGGCAACGTCTGTGCGTGCAAAGCTGATGGACAAAGCGCCAAAGCCGCCTGTTTTCGACTTGGAATAACCTGAAGCATCAAACATGATGTAGGGCGTGCTTCCTGCGGCGGTGTTATTGCCCGTGATTGAAATACCGGTGGGTACAGCGGCTTGCGTCAAGACGGTGTTGTCCACTGTGTCGGTGTAGGTGCGGCTGTTGTTTTTGTCGACAAAGACGACCCAGCCAGTCGTCCAGTCACTGCCGTTGTTGGTGGGCACCACCATGGCGCTCATGCCGCGTTTCATGGCTTCGCCACGTGCTGCGTTGGTGGCGGCAAGCAAGGTGTTGGCAGCAGATGTCAGCTGGGCATTTTTTTGGTACCGCACAAAGCTGGGAACGGCAACCATCAGCAAGACTGCAGCGATGACCAGCGTGATCATCAGCTCAATCAGGGTGAAGCCGCGCGATGGTCTTGGTCGGCGCATCATGGCCAGCACAGGGCAGAAGTGGGTGTGGTGCCGCCAGCGGTGCCGGTGCAGTCTTTGCTACCGGTGCTGGTCATTCTCAAATTGCCGACTTCACTGTCGCTTCCTTTCGGGGTCGCCACCAGCTGCACGCAGTCTTTCATTGAAACGGCCGCACCGCCTGAGTTGGTGCAAGCATTGGCCGACAACAGATAGGCTGCTTTCGTCAAGCTGTCCCCGGAGAAGGTTTTAAATGGAACGGTAGTCGACGTTGTAAAACCGCAATCAGTCGAAAGGGCAGCCGTTGCAGCGCCCGTCGCCGAATTGGTGGTGAAGGCCAGGTAGCAGTTTCTTTGTGTCATGAACCGCTCTTGCTGTTGCAGCAGTTCAGCCAGTGCCGTTCGGCCTTGCGCCCGTTGGCCTTTGAGGATGGACTGCTTGTAAGCAGGGTAAGCCACTGCGGCCAGGATGCCCACAATGGCCACCACCATCATGACCTCAATCAGGGTAAAACCTTTTTGACGAGTCCTTGTCATGGTGCGTTCTTCAAGTCTTGGTAGTTGTTGATCTGCCGCCAGCTCAGGCGCCCGGACACAAAAGTTGTCAATGTGGGGGAACTGCTGCTTTGTGCCGCCTTGCTACCAACGTCCACCGTTGTTGTCGTGACGGTCGTCACACGTCGCCCGGTACCGCTGCTGGTGCTGCTCACTTTAGCACTGGGAATGTCAAAGGTGAGTATCTCTCCAAAGAGGCCAACAGCAGACACACTGAAGCTGCCATTTCCAGTATCAATATTCACTTTATATTTGTTACCGCCCCCGCCGCTGGCCGTGCAAGAACCGGCATTGTTTGCGGCTGCTGGTACCAAGCTGCCCCAAATAAGCTGGTCACCCGTGATGCTGACGCCTGAAATGCTTTTTTCGCCCGTACTGGTGTAATCAAAATACCACCCGGAGCGTTTGCTGGTGTCTGAGTCGGTTGTCGGGCGTCCCCACTTAAAAGAGGGCACAGAAACGGTTGATGTTTCACCTCCTGCCGTGACCGTACCTGCGATCAATCGGCCACGGCCTGGAATCGACGCGCCCCCAGCGGTCGCGCTGGTGGTGCCATCGTCATACAGGGTGTAAAAAGAATTTTGAGCAGTGGATGTCTTGTCAGATGCTTCCAGATATTTGCCGGTACCGAAAGCTACATAAGACGTACGCAGGCCGCCACTGGGCGCGGCAGATGCGACCATGGGTGCCATCGTGATGGGCTGTACCGCTCCAGTAGCCGTTTTCGCGATGTACATGGGGTAAGCAGCTGCGTTGTACCGGTAATAAGACAGCGCGTCAAATGTCCATGAAGCGGTACCCAGCACGGTGAAATCAAGTTTCCACACCTTGCCGTGCAAGTCGCCCATATAAATTTGCGCCAACTCCTTGACCGGCCCCAGAACAGTTTGAAAGTTGATCAAGCCAGTCGCGTTGGTAGCATTCAGGGTGGTATCGACCGGAACCGTCAGCTTGTAATAGTTGGGCGAAGCGCCTGCCGATGTCCAGGCGGTGCCGGCAGGTTTGTCCAGGGCCAAGAAAAACAAGGCCGGATTGCCGTTGGCGCTGTAAGGGCCTGATGAATCGGGGTAGGGCAGGTAGTTATTGACCCCGCTGGCCACCACCGCAAACCACCTGTAAGTCGCTGGCAAGGTGCCTGCCGCGCTAGTACGTACTTTGATAATTTTGGGGCTACCCACCACATAACCCATGTCAGGGTCATCACCTTTAGTGAATTCCCACAGCACACTTGAAGCTGAAAATGCTGCAGGGTTTGTCACATCAAGTGCATAAACACCCGGCCCACCCGCGCCGGTGCCGCCCACCAAAACTGTTTTCCAGTCTGCCGCGGTACCAGCCGTGCCAAGTTGCGCTTCGGCGACTGCCGGTGTTGCGTCCACATAAGCTTGGTGATTGGTGTTGTAAGACGCGTCGGTGAGCGCCGCTAATCTGGGGCCCATCCAGCTCGGAATGTAGCCAAACAATTCGTTGCCATTGCTCGCATTGAAAGCGTGCAACATGCCATCGTTCGCGCCCACAAAAATGGCGGCGGTTCTGCCACTGTTGCTGCTGTAAAAAGACTGATACGCGTTGGTGCTGGGCGTGATGTTCAAAGTCGGCGTACCAGAATAAACAATGCCAGAGTTAACGATGTCGCCCAACACCTGTGCCCGGGCTCTGAAAGGTGCGCCCTCTTTCGACTTGTCGCCCCGCAGGTAATTGACCCGATCTGGCCCCAGGGAGTCAGCTGTCGAACTGGGCGTTATTTTGCTGAGATGGGCCTGCATACCCGCATCTAGGCTCTCCCAGGTGAAATTGCTGGCGACAGGCGTAGCGGTTGAACCCGTTCGGCCGATCACAATATTGCGAGAAGCTGCAGATCTTGCAGAAAGCTGCGTGGCAGCTGTCCACAATGGGGTGGGACTGACGGTGCCCGTCGAATTTACAGGGATGGCCAAGACGTCGCCGCTCCAGCTGAAGCCGTCAAATGCGCCTTGATAAATAACGCTACCGGAGAGACTCAAGGTTTTGTTGTCAACCGCATTCTTGGCAATGTTGCGTGAGGCTGTGATGGCGCGACTGAAAATGCTGTCAAAAGCAGTGAGGGTAGCCCTGGCGTCGCTGGCCAAGTAGTAGGTGCTCGCCTCGCCAGGATTCGCAGGGTCCTGCCACACATTGTTGTCGTTTGTGGTGTCTTGTCGCTTGAATGGATTGCCAAAGGTGTTGTAAGGCTTCCCAAGAGGATTATTGGGATCCGCCTCGTACCCGCCGTATTTGGATGCCCTGAAAAATTGGTTTTGGTATTTGCGATAGGAGTTTGTGGTTGCGCTGTCGCCGCCGTCCGCTTTTGTTGACGAGCCGAGCTGGTTCACATCAAAAAACAGCGACTTGACCCGCAAACCAGGCCGTTGCAAAGTCGGTTGTTGTGTCCACGCTGTGCCGCGAATATCGTGACTGTGTGCCCAGTAAGTCGGGCCTACGAGGACGAAGTTGCCTCCTCCTTTAGCGCTCAGGGCTAACGTGTTGGGGGTGTTGGGGTTGCTGACGTTTTGCGTCACGCCCTGACCGTCTGTGTAAGAACCGTTAGCGTTGGCCTCGAAACTGTTGACAACGTTGTTCCAGCTAGTGAAATTAGGCAGGTTGCCAGCATTGCTGGATGTGCGGGTCAATAAACGTTGGCTGTCATATGTGTTGACATCGCCGACCACCACAATATTGGCTTTTAAACAGGAATAGTCGTTCGTACTGGGGCGGTCGCCACCGTAGGGATCTGTCCAGGTGGTAAATCCAGGAAATCCGTCGTACATTGAAGGTGTCACATTGCTCACGGCATCAGACGTTGGCCCCAAGCCTTGCAGGTAGCGCAGTGCCTCGCCATAAAGTTCACCAACCGGGTCGTAGGACTTGTAACGACCCTGAATAGACCCGGTGCGTCCAAACTTGTTCAAGTAATTGATCACCCCACTGATCGGCGTGGCTTGTGTGGTGTCGTCATCCGGATTGGCTTTGAAGACGCCGGTGGTGGCATCCCACTCTGTATTTGGATTGCCCCCGCTGGGGGTGTTGTCGATGCCTTTGGTGTCAAACGTTTTCCACCCCACATATTTCATCGGTGCGCGAAGAACACCGCCGTAGCGTTCAGAGTAGTTGTGCAGTGGGTCCTTTGTTCGATCCATCAGATATCCAAATGCAGCCAAACGCATTTGGTCACCGTATTTTTGGATGCTGCCAGTTGGCTTGTAATAGTCATTGGGCTGCCGGGCGCAAAAGCTGTAGTCGCGAACGTCTAGAAGCACTTTTGAGGCATCGACATTGCATACCTGCACGCGTGCATAAAAAAAACTTTCGGTGCTCAAGCCACTTTGTGTGGAAAGTTTGTAATTGCCAGTGATGGCGCTGCCGCAATTGTTATTGTTGGTCTTTGGACTCGTGTCGCTCACCCCACTTTGACCCATGACCCCAAAAAATATTTGATTCAAGGTGTTGTTAATCACGATGGCCTTGCTGCCAGATCCCAACCCGGTTGCCTTGCTTCGCATGGCTGTGGGCACTGCACCTGAATAGTTTCCATCGTCATAAGGAATACTTTTTGCGGGAAAATTGTCCGCGTGGTTGAAAAAACATGGGATTGAAACTCCAGGAAATTCTGGGTCATTGCCGTTGAAATATGGGCCGCCGCTGGGTAACACGGCGCGCTGTAAGATGGTTAAGCCGTTGTCCGTGTCAATCAGTCGATCGCCGCCTGACAACGCCAGGCGAAGCATATCGATGGCCGAACTTGAGGCGAAATTCAAGAAATTGCCGCTGAAACCATCCGAGCTGCCGGTACATTTTCGCAATGCGGCGGGGCCTATTCGGTCAAAACGTTTGTAGTCAGTGCCGCCTTCAGTTGGCGAGTTGTTGTATCTGTAGCAACTCGTCGCATCCCAATACCCCAAATACTCTTTGTTAACGTCATACACCGTATCACGATGCAGAGCACCCACTGTTGGCGTCTCAACAGACAATGCCAAGGTCAATGTCGGCTTGTCTACGACGACGGCGCCATAGAGGGGGTCTTGGGCCAGCGATATCACCTTGATGTTCGGCGCAGACTGACTGAAGGCCACGAAGGTGCCTGTGCCCGCAAGCAAGACGATGAGCGAAGCCAACCAGAATTTGTTCAAAAAAGGCGAGCGCATGGCAGCGCGGATGGGTTTTAAAAGACGGTTCATTGATTTCCCATGTCTTTAATTTCGGTAAACCATCTGGACAAGCGCTTGAATGTCATCCCTTGGACCGAAGCCCATGGCGGTTACCCGGAAAACATATTTTGGTGATGGATCGCTTTGATCCCTGCTGGCAGAGCCAGCACCAAACGAATCTGGAATGGCTTCGATGACATAGCGCGGCTTTTTAGACGGTTGAAACCCGGAAGGGCCTGCCTGAAACGTTTGGCCGGTAAACGTGCCATATTCGGTGGTGGGGGCGCTGGTGCCGGTCAGTGTGAAGTCGGGCAGCAGCCAGGCCGCTTTGCCGCTGACGGCCATGTTGCAAAGGCCTTGACTGTTTCCTGAGGTCCCGCATCCATCTACAAAGTAACTCAAACTGGTTTGCGGGGTGAACACGCTGCGCCTGGTGGATGTTCCGGGGCCGTAGAGGTCCATTTCAGCATCGATCAAGCCTGCTTCGGCTGATTGCCATGCGATCTGGTAGTCCCTGTCATTGCGCGCGCCGCGCTCACCCATGGCAGAAATCTGAATACCCGCGATGCCCAGCATGGAAACGACGGTCAAAATGATCATGACCATGATGAGGGACGCGCCCGCTTGCTGACGCCGCGCATGCACATCGACACTTGCTGCAAAAAAGGGGCTGCTCAATTTAGAGTCCTTGCTCATTGCGCAAATGAATGGTGAATGTGACCACTTGGCGCAGTCTTGAATCTGCGGCTGGGGTAAATACCGTGCCAGGGTCATCGCTTGACGACAGGGCCGAGCCGGCAGCGCCGCCCGACGCACCAACAGCGCGACCGAATGGGTAATAGGTTTGTGCCAGTGTCTCCTGCGCGGAACCAAGGGCGCCGCGAATCACCATGCCAATCCGGATGCTTCTGACCCGCCGCCAGTTCGTGTTGGTTTTGCTGCCATCTGAGTCGCCCGGCACTGCAAACTGGTCTGCCCGCAAATAGTTGGTGGCAACGCCGGTGGGGCTGGCTGTGACCAGCGTGTTGGCTATGACGCCATCGACTCCATACAGCACCTGAAAGTTTTCGACGCCTCTCACAATTGGTTGCGCGCTGGCGTTGAGGTTGTCAGTCCTGCACATCAAGGAAGGCTCAGAATTATTATCAAGACCAACATACAGGATGTTCGCAAAGCGATCGTCACGGTTCATGGGCAGGCTATCAGTCGCGTTGCCAAAACAGTCAATCATTGACTTGTCAGACGTCAATGCTCCAGCGTAGGGCGCAGAGGTCTGGTATCGCAAAATAAGCACATCGCTGCCATAACCTACCGTGCTGGGACTTGTTCGCGTGGATGCTGAATTGAGCGGGTCCGATGCGCTGGGGGTCGAGTTATTGAATCCGAAAATTTGTGGCGCAGGGTTGGTGTCATCGCTCGCTGTTCTGGTGCTCGCTGCAAAGTCGATACTGCTGTAGCCTGCTTGAACGCCCAGGCGCTGTATCAAATCGGTCGCAAATCGGGCGTTGTCGCGCAGTTGTGAGGCCGCATCAACCGTCGTGAAACCTTGCCTGCTGACAATGAGTGCAGAAACGGCTGCAATGGCGATGACCGCACTGATCGCCAAGGCGACCAACAATTCGACCAGCGTCAAACCCAAGCTTTGTTTGCGCGAATGGGATCTTGCTGCCGGGTTTTTGAACATGCTGGGAAATCTCGCCTCTTGGGTCAGCTGGTGATTCCCGGCGTGACTGGAATCACGATGGAGGGGACGGTGGCACGGTCAAATGCGCTGTCACCCGTTTTGGAGCGGTCGGTTGAGCCGCGTGTCCAGCCGATTTTGATCACGGTTGTCACGCCGGTGCCAGTTGTGGTGCAAGTCCAGGTTGGCATGCCATTGACGAAGGGTTGTGAATCAACACAAACTTTCACCCGGGCGCCGGGTAACTCTGCGTCCACCCGAGCCAACCATTCTGTTATTTGGGCATTCGCGATGGCTGTGGTGGTGGCTGAAGGATCGTTGTCGCAACGCGTGGTCCCTGATGCCACATTCAGGCAATAAGAGGGACTCGCTGCCGTCAAAGGAGATGTGAAATCGCCCAAATAAGGGTTGCCTGACGTCAGAAGGGCGATGTCTTTGTTGCCGCGCATCATTTCCGCCAACTCGCGCGCCAGGCCAAGTGCGGTGGACTGCAAGCGCGCGTCCCGATTGGCCTGAAGGGCTGCGGCTTGAAGACCCACCATTCCCAACAATCCAAATGACAGGATGATGATGGAAATCAAAACTTCCAAAAGAGAAAAGCCGTGCTGCGCCGCACGACCGCCAGCCAATTTCTTGCGCTTGGCCTCTTGATGTTCGATGGGGGTTCTGTGCAGCAGATCCATCAGCAAATGTTATGGCAACTTGCTTGCTGCGGTCATGCCGCCTATCCGCCCAAGCGCACCTCTTGTCACGATGAAAATCCGTCTGGACTTTCTACCGCCTGACCTCGTCGACCAGCGCCCGAAACTCGTCGATATCTTCAAAGCTGCGGTAGACGCTGGCAAAACGGACGTAAGCCACCTTGTCGAGCTTTTTCAGTTCGCGCATCACCAGCTCGCCCAGGCGGGTGGACGCGACTTCCTTCAGGCCGAGGCTGAGCAGTTTTTCTTCTATCCGCTCGATGGCCGAGTCGATCTGCTCTGTGCTGACCGGGCGCTTGCGCAGGGCCAGGTTCATGGAGCCCAGGATATTGGGGCGCTTGTACTCGATTCGCCGGCCATCTTTTTTGACAATGGCCGGGAAGGTGACGTCGGGGCGCTCGTAGGTGGTGAAGCGCTTTTCACACGCGCCGCACTGGCGGCGCCGGCGTATGAAGTCTGCCTCTTCTGAGATGCGCGTTTCGACCACCTGCGTCTCGAGGTTGCTGCAAAACGGACACTTCACAAGGCCACCTTGCCTGGCTTAGCGGTAAACCGGGAACCGGCTTGTCAGCGCATGCACCTTGGCCTTGACGGCTTCGATGTTGGCGGCGTCACGCGGGTTGTCCAGCACGTCGGCTATCAGGTGCGCCGTCATGCGTGCTTCTTCCTCTTTGAAGCCACGCGTCGTCATGGCCGGGGTGCCGATGCGCACGCCGCTGGTCACCATCGGCTTTTCAGGATCTTTGGGAATGGCGTTTTTGTTGATGGTCATGTGGGCGCTGCCCAGCACGGCCTCGGCTTCCTTGCCAGTGATGTTTTTGCTCCGTAAATCCACCAGCATCACATGGCTTTCGGTGCGGCCGCTGACAATGCGCAAGCCGCGCTGCACCAGCGTTTCTGCCACGACCACCGCGTTTTTCAGGATCTGGCTTTGGTAGTCCTTGAAGCTGGGCTCGAGTGCTTCTTTAAAAGCAATGGCCTTGGCGGCAATCACATGCATCAGCGGGCCACCTTGCAGGCCGGGAAACACCGCGCTGTTGATGGCTTTTTCGTGCTCGGCTTTCATCAAAATGATGCCGCCGCGTGGGCCGCGCAGGCTTTTGTGGGTGGTGGACGTCACCACGTCTGCGTGCGGCACGGGGTTAGGGTAGACGCCGCCGGCAATCAGCCCTGAGTAATGCGCCATGTCCACCATGAAAATCGCGCCAATGTCCTTGGCCACTTTGGCAAATCGCGCAAAGTCGATATGCAGGCTGTAGGCCGATGCGCCCGCAATGATCAGTTTGGGCTTGCTCTCGTGGGCTTTGCGCTCCATCTCGTCGTAGTCAATCTCTTCTTTGGCGTTCAGGCCATAGGACACCACATTGAACCACTTGCCGCTCAGGTTCAACGGCATGCCATGGGTCAGGTGGCCGCCTTCGGCCAGGCTCATGCCCATGATGGTGTCGCCCGGCTTCAAAAAGGCCAAAAACACAGCCTGGTTGGCAGACGCGCCGCAATGGGGCTGCACGTTGGCGGCGTCCGCGCCGTACAGCTTTTTCAGGCGGTCAATTGCCAGTTGCTCGGCAATGTCGACAAACTCGCACCCGCCGTAGTAGCGCTTGCCGGGGTAGCCTTCGGCGTATTTGTTGGTGAGCTGGCTGCCTTGGGCCGCCATGACGGCCGGGGAGGCGTAGTTTTCGCTGGCGATCAGCTCGATGTGTTGCTCTTGCCGGGCGTTTTCTGCCTGGATAGCGGCAAAAATTTCGGGATCGGTCTGTTCGACCAGACTATTGCGGAGGTACATAAAACACTTTCTCAGGCAGTCTTAAAAGACGAGATCCCTGTCACCTTGGAGATGATGCAAGGGCTGCCCAGGCGAACGGCTGAACACCAAAAACCGATTTTCAACCGTTGTTGGCGGTACGCTTCCCAGTGGTGTCCCACGTCAGCCAGCTTGACCTCAGGGTCGTTTGGCCTATCGCCAGTCGCGTACGTTTCAAGTGTACCGCAGCCTTGCCGTGGCCCAGTGTTCAGGACACCAATGCTGCCACTTTGTCGGTGCTTTTGCTGTCGGTATCGGCAGGCTGCAACTTCACAGGCACGCTGCGTGCGGGCGGGGGCACGTTTTTGCCTTGCACCACTGACAGCAGTCGGGCGTGCTCGGCCATCACCTTGCCGGCGTAGCCGCCGTCTTCTGTGTTGTTGCCAGCGCCTACATAAAACTTCAGGCCGCCTTCAACCGAACCGGCTTTGCTGATGCATTCCTGCAAGACCTTGACGCCAACCCTCAGATTGGTGACCGGGTCGAACGCCGCAAACTTGCCGCCAAAATTCTCATATTTGTCGTGATGAACCTTGGTCATTACCTGCATCAGGCCCTGCGCACCCACCGGGCTTTGGGCAAACGGGTTGAAACCTGACTCAATCGCCATGATGGCCAGGATCAGTGTGGGGTCGAGTTTGGCTTTGGCGCCAATCTCGAAAGCTTCAGACACCAGCACGCTCAGGGGCTCAGGCGCCACGCCATACTTTCGGGCCAGCCAGAAGGCCAGTGCGGCCTGTTGTTTGGGCAGGTCTTTGGGTTCGGCTGCGGTGGCGCGTTCGATGGCATCGGGTTCGGTGAAGCCGGCCGCTGCATCGCGCCTGTCTTGCAGCCACGTCATGAGTTGGGATTCACCTGCCTGACGCAGATCGGGCCGCGCGGTCAGGGTGATGATGGCAAACACCAAGCCCAGGCCCAGCAAGGCAAAGCCGTTGTGCGTGATGTCAAAAAACCCCTGGGCGATGTCATGCACCACGTTGGCGGCACTGCTGCGCGTCTCGAGCAAACGCTTTCGGGCAGCCAGCCTGAACCTTGAAAATACTGCTGTTGTCATAGCACTCCTTGTCGAACGCCCGCGGGTTTCAAGCCGCTGGCGTAGATTTGAGTCGCCATCCCGGCAGACCTGACCGCAAGGGGCAGGTGGCGTAGTTGGATGTTGACCCGTTTTAACCTCACCGGCACAAGGCGGGCTACGGTCAAGATATTCGGGTTACCCCGTGTCTTTTGGGGCTGCGCGAATTCTAAAAGACCCTTTAATAACCTGTCAAGAATAAAGAATTAGTTTGATATGCATGTTTAAGTCGTTTGTGGCGATCATCTTCACGAAAAGACCATAAATCAAGCGCTTACAGGCTTTTCTCGTGACGAAACTCAGCGTGACCCTGCTGGGTGCCTGATTTTGGAAATGTTGCAGCTGTCGAAAAACACATGTTTTCGTGCAATCACAGCGTCTGCTGTGATTGCATTTTTTGTCTTGTGAGTCATCAAGCCCCGGCGTAAGCTGCAAGTGTCCAAGTCAATTGGGCATCGCCGGGTAACCAACCCTGGCAAACACTGAAGGCAATCACTTGCTTTCTACGCTTGACGGGCGATTCATCCCCGGCATGCGACAAGCGGCAGCATGAGCCTTGATGCTAGCTGCCAGCCCCGGCGGGTTCAGCCCGCCGGGGTTTTTTATGGCCGCTTGTATCTTTCTGGTTTGCGGGCCAATGGCTGCACTGAGTCTCGTCGAACGCGTGGCGTTTGGCGGTGATTGCAATGCTCATGGACTTGAAATGCATTTCGGTTGCTCTGCTCCTTGGGCCTTGCCCACTGCCAAGCGGGCTGTTTTTGAGCGCCAACCGTCGGGACAAGACGGGTGCCGAGGCCAACGCGAAGCTGGAGCCGGAGCCGATACACCATCGGCGCCGCGCAGACCTGAAGATCGCCATGCGTGACTTGATTCAGTCCCGTCGGATAAACCGCTGCTAAATCAGCGAAAATACGCGCTTCGCGTTTTTAAACGCACTTTCTTTTTTCACCTACACGCCCCGCCGTTTTCAAACCAACGGCTGGCGCCCAACATGTTCAAATCATCCAAACCCGCCCCAGCCCCTGTCAACGTCGCCAAGACAACGCCCAAGTCAGACGCGCATCCGCTGGACGGCCTGACGGGCGGTGCTTTTTCTGCCCCCACGTCTGGCGAACGCACATCACGCATTCGCACTTGGCTGGCAACCGAGCCCAGCGCCGAGCAGATGGCTGATGTGTACAAAGACCTGGCCAACCGCGACAAAGGCGCGGCCAAACCACTCAAAGAAAAGCTCGATGAGCTCAAACGCAGCAAGGGGCAAGAAGCGATTGCCGCTGAATGGGCCGACAAGGCAAATACGCTGCTGGCAGTCGGCAAGCTGAACCTGGCCGATGCTCTGGCCTGGCAGCGTGATGCCGCCAAAGCCGGCGCGCCGCTGTCCAAGGAGCCGCTGGCGACAGTCAAGGTCAAGCTGGCCGAGCGGGTGAAAACCATCGAAGACCTGCAACACCGCACCCAGGTGCAGCGCGAAGCCGCTGTGCTGATTGCCCAGCGCATTGAGGTGCTGTCCATCAAGCCATGGCGCGATGCGCAAGCGGCGCTGGAGTCGCTTGCACCGGATGTGGCGCATTGGCAAGGCCAGGCCAACGACATTGCCAACGACGGCAATTGGGCCAGTGTGGATGCCAAGTTTCCGCTGCTGCTCGATGCCTCGCGCGGTCAGTTGCTGGCGGTGTGGGAGGCTTTTGGTGCCGCGATTGCGGTCGCGGTCAAGGCGTCTGAAGACAACGCCGCCCCCCTGCCGGCTGTGCCGGTGTGGGCCGATGAGCTGCGCGCAGCGCGCGGCGTGCCGGTGGCATCGCCAGAAGCCCGCCCCGACGGACGACCCGCGAAGGCCAAAATCGACCCTGCCGTGCTCAAAGACATGCGCGACAAAGCCGCTGCCATCGTGCAAGCGGCCATCGCCAAGCTGGAGCATGAAGTCGGCGAAGGCCACGGCAAAGCCACCCCCAAAGTGGCCGCCGAGCTGCGCGACGCACTGAAACAAAACATTCGCAACATTGACACCAAGTTAGAGGCCGCCGCCCACGCCGCGCTTACCGCTGCTGGCGAACTGGAAGGCTGGCAGCGCTGGCGTGCAGACCAGATTCGCGAAGAACTGGTCGGCAAGGCCGAGGCGCTGCTGGTCAAGCCGCTGGGTGGCCGCAAACAGCAAGACGCGCTGCGCCACATGCGCGACTTGTGGAAAACATCTGACCAGGGCGGCACCCCCAACCATGCGCTGTGGAAGCGCTTTGACGATGCCTGCAACGAAGCCTACAAGGTGGTCGAGGCCTGGCTGGAAACCGTCAAGGAGCAAACCGAAGCGGTCAAAGCCCAGCGCCAGGTGCTGATCGACGAAGTCACGGCCTGGGCCGATGCCAACAAAGCCAGTACCGACTGGAAAATGCACATCCGCAGCCTGAACGGCTTCGTTGAAAAATGGCAGAACGCCGGGCATTTGAGCGAAAAAGTGTTTGCAGAAATCCAGCCAATCTGGAAGGCCGCCATGGACGCCGCCGACACACCGCTGAAAACCGCGCGCGCCCAGAGCATTGCCCGCCGCAAAGCCATGATCGACGAAGCCCAGGTGCTGGGTGCCGAACCGATGCTGCGCTTTGATGCTGTCAAGCACCTGCAGCAGCGCTGGCAGCAAGAGGCGCAAGGCGTGCCGATTGAGCGCAAGCAAGAACAAAAAATGTGGGATGCTTTCAGAAAACCCATCGACGACGCCTTCCAGCGCAAGACGGCCGAGCGTGAAAAAGCGGCTTCAGCCTTGGGTGAATACGACCGCATGGTGCTCGATGCCGCCAAAGCCGTTGAAGCCGCCACTGCCACCGGCGACGCGCAGCAGATTCATGCGGCCGCCAAGGCGCTTGAGGCGATTGTGAGCGGCAAGGTGCCTGTGCCTGCTGCTGCACCCGCACCCGCACCCGCACCCGCACCCGCACCCGTAGCAGCGCCAGAACCTGAAAAAGCCTCTGAAAAAGCCTCTGAAAGTGCCGAATCTATCCCATCAAACGAGGCTGTGGGCCAAGATATACAAGCGCTAGCAGCTCCGGAAACGATAGCGGACGAATCTGCCGCTCCAGCAACTGACAGCGCTGAACCAGCTGCCGCACCCGCACCCGCAGCGCCGCCCAAGCCTGTCAAACCCATCGTCGCCATGCGCGGCGACGACCGCCCCGGTGCACGCCGCACCGAGCCAGCACCTGCTGGTCGTGGCGGCAAGTTTGGCGACCGCAAGGACTCCGGCAAACCGGGCGGCAAGCCAGGCAGCAAGCCCGGCGGTCCACGCCAAAGCACCGACAACAAGTTCGAGCCGTATCGCCCAGAACGGGATGAACTGGGTGGTGGCCGCCCCCGTTTTGCTGACCGTGAGCAGCGCCCCGCCTTTGAAGAGCGCGGCCCTCGCTTGGGCGACGCTGCCTTCCGCGCTCAGCGCGAGGCGTTTGAAGCGGCCAACCAAGCCCTCAAAAAGCTGCACGTTCAGGCCCATGGCGAGGTGCTCACCCATGTGATCAGCGCCTGGGAAAAGCGCGATGCAGCCCTGCTGCCCACCGTGCAAGACCTGGGCAAGGTGGTGACACCCGCCGTGCTTGGCAGCTGGTCAAAAGCCATCACCACGCCGTCAGGCAAAGATGCCGCCGAGTCGCTGCTGCGCCTGGAGATGGCCGCCGAAGTGCCGACGCCCGCCGAACACATCAGCGCCCGGCGCATGCTGCAACTGACGCTGCTGACCAAGCGCAACGCCGCCACCCCTGCCGAGACCTGGGGCGAAGACACCGCCAAAGTGCTGGCTGCAGACTTTGACGCCGCCACGGCCCGGCGCGTGCAAACGGTGCTCAAGGTGCTGCTCAAGCGTTGAGTGCCGAGCGCCCCTCGATCAGGTTTGCGCTCTTGACGCCCGTGAATTCATGCCGCATGATGGCATGAATTCACGTTCATGCAGGTTCAAGGAGTTTTACATGCTCAAGGAAGTTGGTGCCAGCGGCCAGATATCGCTGGGTAAAAAATACGCCGGGCGGCTGTATGAAGTCGTCATTCACGACGACGATCGCTTTGAGCTGTTGCCCATGAAGGTGGTCCCGCAGAGCCGACCGTTGGCCACCCAGCGCATACAGCCCGTCAGTACACCTGGGGGCTGGGTTCCGCCAGGCGGCTACACACAATGCACGCAATGGGCGCTAGACAACCGCGAAGCCCTGACGGCTTATGCGGCGCAAATTGAAGAAGAGGGCACTGCTGCTGAGCAACTGGAACGCTACCTGTCGCAGCAGTCGCGCCCAGAGCAGTCCACCTAAAAGCCCTCAATGCCGCGCTTTGACATCTACAAGAACCCCAACCCGAAAGGCGCGCATGCCTTTTACCTGGACATACAAAGCGACCTGGTCACCACCGCCACCAGATGGTGTATTCCGCTTCGCATCGCCAAGCTCGGCCAGCCCGTGGTCAGCCGTGCACAAGCGCAGGTTCCGGTGCAAGGTGTCAACTGCCTGATGGACACGCCCAACCTGCTGGCGGTACCCAACGCGCTGCTGCGAAGCCCGGTGGATCGCTTGGGCACGGCAGGCCAGGCACTAGCAGAGGCGTCGGTTGAATTCATGTTGCGCGGGTATTGAGCCATGAACCACAAGCCTTCATTGCCAAATGGGTCCCCGGCGGCCCGGCCTTTTATTTAAACGAAGAGCAGGGCGCGCAAAGCTGGCTCAAACCAAGTTCAGCCAAATCTCATTACGGCGCAAAAACGGCAATGAAAACGGGCTGTTGTAGCGCGACGATACCGGCTCGCCTGTGGTCGCCATGCCGGCTGCCGCCAAAGCGCTGCGCAGCTTTTGCAAATACTCTTCATAGGTGCTTTGCGACCAGCTGCCTGAAAAGCGAATCACTGCCACGCGGCTGCCGGGCACCTCGCGCAGCTTGACGCGTGCGTCCAGTGGCTCGGGCAGGGTGGCCAGGGTGTAGCCTTTGGGCATGACAAACTGCACCAAAAAACCGCCGGACGTGGCGGCCTGGGTGACGGGTGCGGTCATCTCAAGTTTGACCGGGGGAGCGGCTTGCTGAGTCACCGGCGCGGTCATGTCAAGCTTGCGCTCGCCCTTGTTTTTGCCAAAGATGTAGCCGCCCAGCAACTTAAACCCCTGGCTGCCCGCCTCATCGACCGGGCCCGGCACCGCCACCTCAGCCACCAGGTAGGGCGCGTATTGGCGCACCTCAAACACGTCGTTGGTTTGCAGCACGGTGTAGCTGGGTTCGTCGATGGCGTGGGCGGTTTTAGGCATGAGAAAAATGAGTGTGATGAGGGCGACGGCGGTGGTCAGCAAGGCCGAGCGTTGTGCCAAGACCCATGTGTGGTGCTTCGTGGGGTACTGTGTTGTGGCGTTTTTTGTCATGGTTTGAATTGTGAAGGTTGACCGGTCAATCTGAACATATTGGCAAGAAGCTTTTGCTCACAGCCCTTGATTGCCTTGGGCGTTTGCGGCCTCCAGCGTGATCAGCCCTTTGTCCAAGTAGTCATCAAACTGGATCTTCGGCATGGCCGTCAGCCCTGCAACGCCGTCGCCCGCATCCCAGCTTAGCGTGGCGCTGTCAGGCGCCAGGGTGACCTCGATGGGGCCCATCGGTATTTCAATCGGCGCGCCTTCGCCGGGCCGGTAGGTGACGCAGCCTGCAATCATTCCGGCTTGCGCGCTTGGCGCTGATGCTGGCGGTGTTGTTGAGGGGCTCATGCAATTCTCCTGAAAGCTCCATTAAGGCAGCTTGCCAACGCCCAGCGTGTCAGCCAACACCGGCAATTTGCGTCAATGTGAGAAAAAATCAGCCCAGCAAGCGCGGTGGCCAGGCTAAAACGACGAGCCTGGGTGGTTTAAAAATGCCGTTTTCTCGGCGCTGGATGCGCGGCCCAGCACGGCATTGCGGTGCGGAAAGTGGCCAACGCGAGGTCCTGAGAAACTTTTCTTGACTCGTAATCGCGTATTACGATAATATCAAAATATGCAAAACCAAGCCTTCAAACTGGTGCGGGAGTCGGCGCCTCTCAGGAAGCAGGTCAGAGATGTCCTGCGAGCGGAAATCGTGGGCATGCGGTTCAAGCCAGGGCAGCGGCTTCTTGAGCGCGAACTGTGCGAGTTAACCGGCGTGAGCCGCACGGTCATTCGCGAGGCGCTTCGAGCGCTGGAAGCTGAAGGCCTGGTCAATGTCATTCCCGGTAAGGGGCCGAGTGTCGCGCCCCAGGTGGAGCTTGAAGAGGCCCGGGGTCTGTACGAAACCCGCGCCGTGCTGGAGGGTCTTGCTGGTCGCAATTTTGTAGAAAGGGCCACGCTGGCCGAGCGCGCCGCGTTGCGCTTGGCCTTCGGAAAAGTGGAGCAAAGCGCCAAGATGCCTGTGGCAGATCCACACGTGCTACTTGAAGGAAAGCGTGAGTTCTACGAGATCTTGTTTGCCGGTGCCAGGAACGCGACCGTGGTCGGCATTCTTTCAGGGCTTCGTGACCGCATCAGCGCCCTTCGTGCGATGACCGTCGTGTACCCAGGCCGCGCCCCGCAAAGCCTTCAAGAGATACGGGCCATCTTGGATGCTGTAGAGGCCAATGATTCAGATGCTGTCTGGCATGCATGCCTGTCCCATGTCCACAGCGCAGCGCAGGTTGCCCACAAAATTCTCGCTTCCCAGTCTGCGGCGGTTGAAATTTCCGATCCCGGTAAAAGCACGGCGCCTGCGGGCGCAAAAAAGGCAGCCTGAGCATTCATGCGAGTCGCACTTTTAGGCGTCAGCCATTGGCACGCAAAACACTACTACGCTGCTGTGTCCAGACTGCCAGGCCGTACGCTTGTCGGAGTTTCCGATCCCGACACAGCTCTGCTGGCGCGTTTGGGCGCCGAGCTAGGCACCGCAACTTACACAGACTACCGCGCGTTGATTGACGAGCAGCAACCGGACTTTGTCTTCATCTTTGCGCCGCACTTTGCCATGGCCGAAGTCACCGCTTACGTCATTGACCAAGGCATTGCATGCATGGTTGAAAAGCCCGGTGGCATGAACAGCGCCGAGATTGCGGACCTGGAAAAGGCCGCAGCTAAAAAGAACCTCCACGTCGGCACGGGTTTCAACTTCCGCGTCAGCGATTTCTACAGGCAGGTTATCGCTCTTACCCGGGATGAACAGGTAAGTTGGGCTTCCTTTCGTTTCATTGCCGGTTTTCCGTCGCGATACACCGAAACCGGAAACAGCTGGATGTTGGACCCGTCGAAGGCCGGAGGCGGTTCGACCATCAATCTCGCGGTTCATTTTTTTGACATGTTTTGTGAATTCACGGGAAGCCAGCCCACAGAGATTTCGGCGCTGATGGGTAACCAAACTTGGGGCATGCCGGTTGAAGACTATTCAAGCGTATCGCTGCGCTCAGAGCGCGCCGTCTGCACGGTTGAAACGGGTTACAGCTTTCCATCCACCCCGAGCAAGCCTTACGACCTGTTGTTCTCTGTGCGTACCCGTGCCCACTACATCATAGGCAGCCGCAGCGGGCAGATCGAGGTTTACCGCAACGCAGACGCAAGCCTGCAGGAGCTGTCCACCCCATCACTCGGCAATGCCTACTGGTACCCCGAGTTTGTAGAACAGACCTTGTCGCGCTTCGAGCGTGGCCAGGCCCCCATCGCGGACCTGCGGAGCCTTCACAGGGCGATGCAAGTCGTCGATTCCGCATATGCATCTAGCCGCAGCAACGGGCAGATACAGTCCATCAACCACTAAAAACCAGACCGGAGACATCATGGCAGATTCAACATTTACTATCCTTCAAAAATCTATGTGGGGCCTGCTGCAGGGGCTGGTCCGCCTGCCGGTTACACGCGCAAAAGAAGCCGAAGCGCGGCTGCAACGACTTGAGGACGAGATGGCAGTGCGCGACCTGTTGGTGCGCTACACCTACTTCTATGACGGCAACGACCTCGACGGCACCATGAGCGTGTTTGACGACGAGTGCAAACTCGTCAACCCACGTGGTAGCTACTTCGGCAAGGAAGCGATCCGCGCCAACTACAAGCACCTGATCAGCACGCGCAAGTTCTCGTTTCACGCCGCTACCAATGTGGCCGTGCGCTTCTTGGACGACGGCGATGCGGTCATGACCGCCTTTTACAACTCCATCGGTATTTACCCGTCTGGCTCGGTCGCCATGGTCGGTGGCACCTACGCTGACAAGCTGAGCAAGAAGTCGGGCGAGTGGAAGATCATTGAACGCCGCATCACCTACAACTACCGCACCCGCCTGGCTGCGGAGAACCCGTTCGATGCGGCCAAGCCCGCCCCAACGCCGACCCATCCCGAAACTTCACGCGACTGGATTGGGCGCGAAGAGCAGATGTAAGTTTTTCACAGGTGTCGCAGAACCACGGTCACAGCCAAAAAAGGTCTGCACCCCTTCTCAATCGCAAGGAGACAGGAGATGAAAAAGAGAAACTGGATCGCGTGCTCAGCCGCCGCCTTCATGCTGGCGGTAGTGGGAGGAACTTTCGCGGCAGATGAATGGCCAACGCGCCAGCCCATCAAGCTGGTGGTGCCCTTTGACGCGGGCGCTGGCACCGATACCGTGTACCGCTTTTATGCGCAGCAGTTGTCCAAAGCGCTGGGCCAGCAGGTGATCGTCGAGAACGTGGGCGGGGCGGGCGGCGCGATCGGCACCATGAAGGTGGCGCGCGCCAGTGCCGACGGTTACACGCTGCTGGGCACCATGGTCACCGGTATCGCCGCGCTACCGCACCTGCAGAAACTGCAGTACGACGGTCTGAAGGACCTCACGCCGATTGCGCGGGTGGCCTACCCAATAAGTCTGCTGGGCGTGAACAAGGAATTGGGTATCAACACCTTGCCCGAACTCATTGCGTTGGCCAAAAAAGAGCCAGGCAAGTTTGCCTACGGTTCCGCCGGCATCGGCAGCGCGCCCGCGCTGCGCTTTGAGGTACTGCAGGCGGAGACCGGCATCCAGCTCGAGCATGTGCCCTACAAAGGCGGTACCGCCTATGTGACCGACCTGCTTTCTGGCCGCATCCAGATCTTTGTCGATTCGATCCTTGGCTCGCAGCTTGGCAAGGCGGACAAGGTCAAGCTGCTCGCGGTGATGGATGACAAACGGGTGGCGGACTTCCCAAACGTACCGACCATCAACGAGATCCTGCCGGGCTTTAAAAACCCGCCGACCTGGTACCTGATGGAAGGCCCGGCCAACCTGCCCCCCGCTATCGCCAAGCGCATCGCCACCGAACTCGCCAATATCTCGAGGTCACCCGAGACGGCCGAATTTCTGGCCAAGCAAATGACACGCCCCAGCACTGACCAGTCCAACTTCAATGTGGCGGCCGAGCTGCAAAGCGCTTATGACCTGTACGCAAAGATGCTGCGCGATCGGGGTGTCAAACCGTGATTTTCTGAGACCTTCTTTCATCAATATTTTTGGGAACACACCAATGAAATTCAAATCACTGATCATGAGCAGCACCATCATCGCCTCGTTGCTCTCCATGTGCGCAGGCGTATGGGCCTCGGAAGAATGGCCGACCAAGCAGCCTATCCGGCTGATCGTTCCCTTTGACGCCGGCGCCGGCACGGATGCCATTCACCGTTTTTATGCACAAAAACTTTCTAAAGTCCTGGGCCAGCAGATCATCATCGAAAACCTCGGTGGCGCTGGCGGTGCAATCGGCACACAAAAGGTGGCGCGTGCACCGGCTGACGGATACACGCTACTCGGCACGCTTATCACGGGGATTGCCGCCTTGCCGCACATGCAAAAGCTTCAGTACGACAGTTTGAAAGACCTGACGCCAATCGCACGCATTGGTTATCCCGTTACCCTTCTGGGTGTCAACAAGGACATGGGCATCAACACGGTGCAGGAACTGGTTGCCGCCGCCAAAAAGGAGCCAGGCAAGATCGCGTATGGCTCGGCAGGTATCGGCAGCGCGCCACAGTTCCGTTTTGAAGCTCTGATAGCTGAAACCGGCGTCCAGCTCGAGCATGTGCCTTACAAAGGAGGCACTGCCTACGTGGCCGACCTGCTGTCAGGCCGCATACACACCTTTGCGGATGGCACCCTTGGTGCGAGTCTGGGCAAGGCCGACAAAGTCAAGCTGCTCGCAGTGCTCGACGACAAGCGGGTGTCCGATTTTCCTAAAGTTCCGGCCATCAGCGAGGTCATGCCTGGCTACAAGATTCCGCCTACCTGGTATTTGCTGGAAGGTCCGGCCGGCCTGCCTCCTGCCATCGTGACGCGCCTGGCCACCGAGCTGGCTGCGATTTCGAAACAGCCTGAAACTGCCGAGTTCATGTTCAACCTGCGCGCCCGGCCAAGCACGGACCCAGCCAACTTCAACATCGCCGCCGAGGTCCAGTCTGCCTACGACATGTACGGCAAGATGATCCGCGAACGCAATATCAAGGCGCCCTGATGCCACACAACAGTTCTGGGGCTGCGAGCGGCGCAGTATCACGTATGGCTGCACGCCTGGATGCCGCGTTGAGAGCCGCCAGTGCACACCCAAGCGTCCTGGCAGTCGCACACGGCCTAGACGTGAGGATACGCATGGGCGTTGTCGATGACGCGCCACCCTTACACAGTGCTGCAATAGACATCTGTATTCTCAACGGCGAAGTATCGATTGAACCGGCTTGGCGTGAGCCGGCGACCGTCAGCATTTTTGCCAGTCAAGGCACTTGGGATCAAGCGCTGGCCATCGTCCCGCCACCGCTGTTCCAGTCGTTCTCGGCCTGGCAGATTCGCAACCCGGCGTTCACGATCACCGGTGAGCCGCTGGCGATTGCGCAGTGCCGCGCCTTCCTTGAATGCCTGATCGAACGCTGGCACATCAAGGCATCAACGGCCGATGCCAAAAGCCTTTCGCTGGAAAGCATCACAGGTCGCTACCACCGTGTTGCCGGACCACAGGGCCGAAACGCCGATATCTTTGTTGAAACGGCGGGCCAGGGTCAGCCACTGCTGTGTCTGCATACCGCCGGAGCAGATTCTCGCCAGTACCACGGCGTGATGAGTGGCCTCGCGACGGTTAGCAGCTACAAGACCATCGCCTTTGATATGCCTGCGCATGGCCGATCCATGCCAACCGATGACTGGGATGGCGAAGACTACAGGCTGGATCAGGCCAGCTATGTGGCGTGGTGCGTAGAAGTGATCAAACAGGTGATCTGCCAACCAGTAACGCTGCTGGGCTGCTCAATGGGCGCCGCCATCGCGCTTGCGATTGCCGCCCAGCACCCCGATCTTGTGACGGCAGTGATAGCCTTGGAAGCGCCGGTAAGACCTCGGGGCAGGCGCAATGCTTACCTCACGCACGGGCAGGTTAACGCTGGCTGGCACACGTCGGCCTATGTGCGCGGCCTGATGAGCCCGCTCAGTCCACTAGCCTACCGGCGGCGGGCCGCCTGGATCTACGCTCAGGGCGGCCCGGGCGTTTATGACGGTGACCTGCAGTTTTACTCCGATGAATTTGATGGCGAAGCCATTGCCAAAGCGATCGACGGCAGACACACGCCTGTCGTGTTGATGACTGGCCACTACGACTTTTCGGCCACGGTGGCCGATGCAAAGGCACTGGCCGGGTGGATTGCGCATTCGCGCGTTGTTGAAATGCCCGAGCTAGGTCACTTTCCCATGACCGAAAACCCGGGCGCATTGTTGGCCTACCTCGTCCCCGAACTTGAGCGGCTTGAAAAGGCCACGACCCCTCTCAGGAGAAAAACACATGTCTGATACAAACCCAAAACGTTCCGAAAAATTTAACCAAGGTCTGGCAGTGCGTCGCGCGGTGCTGGGTGACGCCTATGTGAATAAGTCACTGGGCGACCCAGACCCATTCATGGAGCCGATGCAAAAGCTGGTAACCGAGTGGTGCTGGGGCGAAGTCTGGACCAGACCCGGCTTAGACCGCAAGACGCGAAGCATCATCAATCTGTCTATGCTGACAGCGCTGAACCGCCCGCAAGAAATCAAACTGCATGTGCGCGGTGCACTCAATAACGGTCTGAGCAAAGACGAGATCATGGAAATCTTCTTGCAAAGCGCTGTCTACTGCGGCGTGCCTGCAGCGCTCGATAGCTTCAAGATTGCAAAGGAAGTCTTCAAGGAGGAAGCCGAGGCAGCGGCCAAGCCGACGCCCTGAGCTTCGATCGACTCTTGTTTCCGGCGACAGCGTAGCCAGGAAGGATCGGTGGCAAGCTTGCGCGCCAATTGGTCTAGCACAATGTTTTAGCCAGGGTGCGCGACGCCTGGCAAACAGCTCACAGCCAGCAGCGGCGCAACGGTAGCAGTACAAAGCGAGGAAATGAGCTCATCAAGCCAGAAGTGGAGGATGTCCCTGGCTTGTATGGGTGTTTCCGCTCAGTTGCATGCCGCGCCCGTGGCACGGGTAAAGCTTTGGCCTTGCGCTAGCGCCAGATTGCCTTGCGCCGTGGTCAGGCGCAGGGCGTTCTCAGTCGCTTGCAACACCAGCTCGCCGCTGCTGCCAGCCGGTACGCGCAGTTCGGTACCGTTGATCGTGCCCGCCAGGTCGCGCGTGCGATCACGCCAGCCCAGCGTGCCTTCAAAGGTCTGGTACTTTTGCTTCAGGCGAATGCTGGCCCCGCGCAGCAAGCCCCCCGCACACCACAGGCCATCGACCCGCGCCGGTACCGTCCACAAATGGATCTTGCTTGACTTTTCAAGCCCCACCGCCTTGTTGGGAACAGGCACCACGGTTGTGCGGTCAGGCTTCCAGTCGCCCATGTCCCAGTCATGCGAGACGATGCGTGTGCCCGGCTTGAGGCCCAACAGGGAAGGGCGCAATTTCAAATTGAACTCGGGCAGCAAATACATCGTGACCACCGTGGCGAGTGCCAAGTCAGTCTTGAACAGATCCTGTTCCCGAAATTCAGTCTTGTCCGCCACGCCCGCAGTGCGCGCATTGGTTTTGCTGGCTTCAACCAGGCGCGGGTCAATCTCGACGCCCAGCCCGGTCGCCTCAAACCGCTTGGCAGCCAGAATCACGATGCGCCCATCACCTGAGCCCAGGTCAATCACATGGTCACCCCGCTTGACGCCTGCAGCGTTCAGCATTTCCAGCGTGACATTGTCTGGCGAGGTGATGAAGGGCACTTCGTCGCTCAGCTGGGCGCGGCTGTGGCCAGCGGCGAGTGCAAGCCAGATGATCAACAGTGATGGCAATGATGTGAGGTGGCTGTAACAGGCTGGCATAGTGGTGAAGGTATGTTGCTTAGGTTGTGAAGGGTTAGGCGTGCTGCGCTGACCAATAAGATACCACCGGCTGCAGGCGGCTTGAATGTGCATCAGCCAATGCTACTTGCCTTGTTGCTGGCATCAAGCCAGGTGCCGGGTGCCAAACCGTCGATTGAAAACGGCCCCACTGCCGCGCGAATCAGCCGCAGCGTCGGAAACCCCACCGCAGCCGTCATGCGCCGCACCTGCCGGTTGCGCCCCTCACGAATCACCAGCGCCAGCCAAGAGGCCGGTTGCGTCTGCCGCACCCGGATAGGTGGGTCGCGCGGCCACAGCGCGGGCGGCTCTTGCATGCGCTCGGCGCGCGCTGGCAGCGTGATGCCGTCATTGAGTTGCACGCCCGCGCGCAAGGCTGCCAGTGCAGCATCGTCTGGCACGCCTTCGACCTGCACCCAATAGGTCTTTTCCATCTTGAAGCGCGGGTCAGCAATCCGCGCCTGTAACTGACCGTCGCTGGTCAGCAGCAGCAGGCCTTCACTGTCGGCGTCTAGGCGGCCCGCCACATACACATCCGGCACGTCAATCAAGTCCTTCAGCCCGCGCCAGCGCCCTTCAGCCGTGAACTGGCTCAGGACGCCGTAGGGCTTGTTAAAGCAGATCAGGCGGGGGAGGGTTGGTTTGGGTTGCAAGGCTTGGCCTGTGTCAACCCTCGACAGAAGGCCATCCACAATTCACGTGCCGGTACTTTTGGGTTTTGCGGGCTTTGGCGCAGTTCCTGGTACTTTCAATCCAAAAGCGTCGGCCATGCGGCGAGCACGTTCAGCAGACAGTGTGAGCGCCGCGTCTAGTTCCTCCGGTGAAGGTATCAGGCGGTTTTCATGAGGTGGTTTCGTCATTGTGGTCGCATCAAAGCCGCGCATAGTGGTTTGGTCAATCGCGCTAATTTTGTACAGCGCACTGGCCGAAGAGTGAATGGTTTCAAATGCATCGGATTTAAAGCCGGTATTGTTCGCTGTTGGAGCTTTGCTCATAAGAGCCAGTCACTCGTAAATCTCTTTTCAACTTCTTCTAAAAAAGTCTTCGCGTGCTGCAATGCCCAGAGCGCTTCTTCTTCAGTGATCGGGTCACCTTTGTAGTCTGCCACCAGTCGCAAGTCTTCAGCTCGGTTGAACGCTCTGCCAAGCTCCACTGGGAACAAACCCGGTTTCACCAAATGCAATGAAAAAGCGGCAATCAAACCACTGTGTGTTTTGGCAATCTCAGGCGGTACAGGCGCTTTTGAAGCAATCAAAGAAGCCCGAGCCGCATCAAACATGGCGTATTAGGCGCGGTTGCATGCGCCATCGTTGTCACCGTCTTGCAAAAGCTTGTCGGCACTTGCCAGTGCGCGTCGGGCTTTGGTCATCAATTCTTGCGCGTTCATAAAGTGATGCCGTCACGCGTAATGTTGTGCAGCAAGTGCGGGTTGCTGTAACTTTCCGGATGTGCCCATTCAGCTTCCCAAACGGGCAGCGGTTGAATGCGGATGCCCGTGTCCAGCAGAATGTCGTAGGCAATGTCATTCATCGCCATTTTGGTTTTAATGAATGACCCAACAGCACCTTTGAGGATGATGGCCACGTCTGCATCGCTCTCGTCATGTTCGGTGCCCCGCGCGCGGCTACCGAACAAGATTGCTTTTTGCGTTGGGTAGGCGTGCGCTACGCGCTTTGCGAATGCGCGCGTGGCAGTTAATGTGTTGGTGGTGACGTTTGCATCAGTCATATATTCATATTCCCCTGAATGATCTACGTAAAACAGATCATCAACAAGCCAAAGTTTTCTGTACAGAAAATCAACTGGAGTCTGATCCAATTCTAGAGGTAACCCCCGTCTTTGAGCACCAAATAAGCATTTGGCTCAGGGCATATGGCGATGGAGCTGCAAAAAACGCAGCAAACCGTCAGCCCGGTATGTTCTGCCTCGTCCAGCGCACGATGTCGCTGGCGCTCATGGCGCCGGCCTGGCGGGCCAGCTCGCGGCCATTGACAAACAGCGCCAGCGTCGGAATGCTGCGGATCTGATAGCGCGACCCCAGCGCCTGCTGGGCCTCGGTGTCAACCTTGGCCACGCGCACGTTAGGTTCCAGCTGGGCGGCAGCCTGCACATAGCCAGGCGCCATCTGCCGGCACGGCCCGCACCACGGCGCCCAAAAGTCCACCAGCAGCGGGATTTGGTTGCGCTGCAAGTGCTTGTCAAACGCAGCTTCAGCCAGGTCAACCGGCTTGCCATCAAACAGCGGCTGCTTGCACTGCCCGCAGTCAGGCGCGCTGGCAAGCTGGTCGGCCCGCACGCGGTTGGTGGTTTGGCAATGGGGGCAGACGATGTGCAGGGATTCAGTCATGTGGACTAGCTTGTGGCTGGTGGGCGGGAATGCAAGGCTTGCCAGGATGCCCGAGCTTAAAACGAAGACCCCTGCGCGGCCAGAAAAGCCAGATCCTCCGCTGTGTAGCTGCGCCTCAGAATCGCGTTGCGGTGGGCTAACGGCCAAAGCGGTCGAGGATGGTCTCGTGGGTTGATTGGTGTCAGATTTTGGTGAGTATGCTCATTTTTTTATAGCTGCTCGTGCATGTTTTTATTGGACTGGAGGCCTAAAACATCGGTAAAACAGGTCAAAACGGCATTTTTGGGCCTTTTCGAGGCTGACGCTGCCGCACCTCGGTCTTTTGACGTTAAAAACTGGCTGTTTAAACCTTCAAAAGTAGCTATAAGCCAATCAGTACCTGAGCGAGTAATTCCTGTATTGATAGCTTTTAAAGATTAATTGGACTTCAATTTCAGCTTGGCCATTTCCTGCGCTTTGGCCTCAGCCAGACTTTTGAGAACGTTGGGGTTCTGGGGCTGCAGCTCTTGGGCTTTGGCCAAGTAATTCAAAGCCAAGTCTTTATGCCCATCCTTGAGCAGGCGCTCGCCATAGGTAAGGTTCATCTCAAAAGATGCTGGGAAACGGCCTGCGCCAGCTTTGAGGATGTCCATTGCATGAGACGCCTTGCCAGCTTTGGTGAAGTAATCTGCGGCATCGATGTAAGCAAATGCCTTGTTGGGTTTAAGTTTTATACCCTGGAGCATCACCGCTTCAGCATCCATCCCCATGCCCATCAGCGCATCCGCTTTATTAAAGTAGGCCTGCCACATATCGGGATTCGCTTTCATTTGTTTTTCTGCGAACTCCAGACCTTTGGGGAACATTTTCTGCTCGTTGTACCAAAAGGACAGCACCCCTAAACCTTGAGGTGACTGAGGATCAATGCGTAGGAGGTCATCTAAGTCGCGCTTGGCGAGTTCAAACTGCTTTTGTTGCAGGTAAATCTGCGCACGCTGGCTGAGCGCAAATACATCGTCAGCAGGGTTATCGTTTGTCAGGGCGTAATCGATACACCGCAAGGCATCTCTTAGATTTTTATTGTTTCTGAAATAAGAAGCGGCTACAACCGGATCAACTTTTTCGATGATCTTTAATGCCACCTCCTTCAGCACAGCATCTGGTTCACCGACGAAAACACCGTCGACCAGAAGCAGATTTTCGGGTGATTTCCTGATACGGACGTGATATCTGCTTTCGTCTGGCTTTCCGATAAACGTTATGTCACCGCCAATGGACTGGTTTGTGACCCCCATGAAGTCACGCACGGCCATTTGGATGGCGTGAACGTCAATGCCGCCTGCCATGGGAAAGGAACTGACTTTTGAAAGTTCTTCGCCAGGGGCTTTGCCCGTGACCGTGCTGCGCTTTTTGGTTGTTGTCGCCATCGCATTGATGATCTTTAGTTCATCCACCAGCCGTGCGGTCGCGATTTGGGGAGAATACCCTCGGTCTGAAAATCCAGTGGGTATCAGCAAGGGCTCAATGCCAAAGGAGTCATCCATTCCTGACTTGGCCACCCCAATGGCCACCACCAAAGCAGAAGTACCCGCCAGCAAGCTGGTAAAAATATCTTTGACAGTGGCGGCTCGTGGCAGTTGAAATTTCATCGGTCTCAACTTGGTTTACTTCATGCCATCGAGCCAGGAAAAAACATCGCTTGCCCAAACATCTGGTCGCCAAGTCCCCGTTTCGTGGCCGTCTTTTCTGTCCAATTGGGGATATTTATTAAAGACCACGCCATTCGTTTTTGCCGTAGCCGAAAACCAATCATATTGAGGATCATTAAATCGGTCAGGCGCGAAGTAACTGTCATTTTCGAAATAAGCCCAGAACTGGTTTTTGAAAACCTGGGAAGAGTTACTGAACATATTGCGAGAAAATCCGCCGTTGCTTTTTTCACAAAAGGCACTCCAAACACCGGCCAAACTGATTGCCGCCAACGTGCGCTCAGGGTGACGTCCCGCAAAATAGGAAGACAAAAAGCCACCGCGCGAATGGCCCATGAAAATTAGTTTGTCCGCCCCATATTTGTTCGCGACCCAGGTGGTAACTTGAAGCAGTTGAGGATATGCATCGCCGACCTCTTGGTTCAAAGCATTCTGGTCGCATTTATTCGATTCTTCGACAAAAACGCCCTCCGACTTGCCCCTTCCTTTTCGCATGAAACTGACCATTCGGTAGCCTCTGTCCGATGCGATCTTCCCGATCCGCAAAAATTTGATCGTTTCAGCAATGACAGCTTTGTTTCCCCCGGTAGAGCCATGGGAAAAGACAATGGTTTTGCCATTGGATTGTTTGGGCTCGTAGACGAAGGCTTCTAGCTTTATTTCACTGCGCGAAACAGGGTCCAGGTAGGGTATGGAGATGGCTTCTTGGCCCCAGGCGAGTTGGAAGAACCCTAGGCAGAGAACTAATATAAATCGCATGTACAGCTCCTATTTTTTTATTTCGGAAAGCCAGTTTAATTGAGGGTAGATTCCAATTTTCCAAATTTTCCCCACTCAAACCGCAGGGTGTCGGACTGACGAGCCTGACCAGTTCTGCGTTGGGAGCTTTAATCCTTGAGCAGCGAGCTGTTTTTTTGCCTGAAGTGATGCTTCAATCAATGCCTGTGTAACCTTGTCATGCGCTGTTGACGGGCGAGTTGGCAAATCACTTTTTGTTAGGCGAGTTGTTTTAGATTGAGCCATTTGTCAAGGTAAATCGGGGTCAGACTCCAATTAAAAATCCATCAAAGTCAACCCCGCAATCGATCATGCTGCTTTTCTATATTCCAAAGGCAGTAACCCCTCTTTCTTCGTATCCAGCAAAACAATCTCAACAATCGAGCCATCTTCGGCATAGCTGATGTTGGTGTGCCAGTCTTGTGAAACCTCGCGCACGATCTGCTTTTCAGACACGCGGATTTGCAAGATGTCGTCGTTCTCGAAGTAAATGCTTTTCATGGCTGTGGCTCAGACAGCCGCAAGATTTTTGAACACTTGCTTCAACACCTTGGGCTGCTGCTGCGCAATGGTGATCAACGTACGGGCTGCACCCGAAGGCTGTCTGCGGCCTTGTTCCCAGTCTTGCAGGGTGCGCACTGACACGCCAAGGAGGCCAGCGAATTCAGATTGCGACAAGCCGGACTTCATACGCGCCATCACAACAGGCGGCACCTCGATCTTGGCGACCACTTGGCCTTTGCCCGCTTTCATCTCGCGAATGGATTGAAGCAGCTCTGCGCCTAAATCACGCTTTGCATCGCGTTCGCGCAATTGTTTGTCAGTCATGGGCATCGTTAATCTCCTGTTTCATCAACTTAAGAAGTTCAGCCGGGACGTTGTCTCGCACACTCTTGCTGTATATCAAAAGGAGCCAAACTTCGCCATCATTTAATCTATTGAAATACACAACCCTGACGCCACCGCGCTTACCAGCACCGGGGCGCGACCACCTTACTTTGCGTACGCCGCCAGTCCCTGGAACTACATCGCCTGCATCAGGTGTCAGTGCCAAATAGCTTGCGAACTCGCCTCTTTCGTCCTCTGTCCAATAGTCTGGCCACGTCCGCTGAAAGGTTGGTGTTTCTGCGATGGTCAGCATTGTTGAGGTCATGGCTCGAAGCTAGATTATACGGCTTTGCCGTATTGGTGGTATTTATTTACCCCAGCCATCCTTCAACCCCACAGCCAAATTAAAAACCAGCTTCCCCGCCGCATGGTCCACCCGATCAGCCGCAAAGTAACCATGCCGCTCAAACTGAAACTTGTCGTCGGCTTTGGCTGTTGCCAATGATGGTTCAACCACTGCGTGCATCACCGTCAAGCTGTTGGCGTTCAGGTTTTGCAAGAAGTCAACGCCGCCTGCTTCAGGGTGGGCTTCTTTGAACAAGCGGTCGTACAGCCGCACTTCGGCTGGCAGGGCGTCGGCCACGGCCACCCAAGTGATCACGCCTTTGACTTTGACGGCGTCTGAGCCGGGGGTGCCGCTTTTGGTGTCGGGTATCAGCAGCGCTTGCACTTCAGTGACCAGGCCTGATGCGTCTTTGGTACAGCCTGTGCATTCGATGACGTGGCCATATTTCAGACGCACTTTATTGCCAGGGAACAGACGGAAAAAGCCTTTGGGCGGCGTTTCTTCAAAGTCTGTACGTTCTATCCATACTTCTTTGCCGATTTTGAAGTGGCGCTTGCCCAGGTCAGGGTGGTGTGGGTGAACGGGTGCGCTGCAATCGTCCAGCTTGCCCGCACCCATCACCTCATCCCAATTCGTCAACACCAGTTTGATCGGGTCCAGCACGGCCATGGCGCGGGGGGCTGTGCCGTCCAGCGTTTCGCGCAGGCAGCCTTCGAGTGTGCTGTAGTCAATCCAGCTGTCGCTTTTGGTCACGCCGATGCGCTCGGCAAACAGTTGTAGCGCCTCGGGCGTGTAGCCACGGCGGCGCAGGCCGACGATGGTGGGCATGCGGGGGTCGTCCCAGCCTGATACTTTGCCTTCGTTCACCAATTGCGCGAGCTTGCGTTTGCTGGTCAGCACATAGGTCAGGTTCAGCCTGGCAAATTCGTATTGGCGGGGGTGGGGCGTGGCGATCAGGCCGCCTTCACATAGCCTGTCTAGCAGCCAGTCATAAAACGGGCGCTGGTCTTCAAACTCCAAGGTGCAAATGCTGTGGGTGATTTGTTCCAGCGCGTCTTCAATCGGGTGCGCAAAGGTGTACATGGGGTAGATGCACCACTTGTCGCCGGTGTTGTGGTGGTGCGCGCGGCGAATGCGGTAGATAGCCGGGTCGCGCATGTTGATGTTGGGGCTGGCCATGTCGATTTTGGCGCGCAGCACGGCGGCGCCGTCGTCCAGCTGGCCGCCCTTCATTTGCCTGAAGCGTGCCAGGTTCTCGGCCACGCTGCGGCTGCGGAACGGACTGTCAACGCCCGGCTTGCCAAAGTCGCCCCGGTTGCGCTTCATCTCGTCGGGCGTTTGCTCGTCCACATAGGCCAGGCCAGCCTCAATCAAATACTCCGCCGCGCGGTACATGAAGTCAAAGTAGTCGCTGGCCTGGTAGGGCGCATCGTTGCCTGGCTGGGTCCAGTCAAAGCCCAGCCACTTGACGGCATCAATGATACTGTTGACGTATTCGATCTCTTCTTTTTCAGGGTTGGTGTCGTCAAAGCGCAGGTGGCACACGCCGCCGTAGTCGCGTGCCAGGCCAAAGTTCAGGCAAATGCTTTTGGCATGGCCCACATGCAGGTAGCCGTTTGGCTCGGGCGGAAAGCGCAGGCGTACTCTTTGCACGTCGATCGGCCCAGCCGCATGGTGAGCCGCATCGCCGGGGCTGCCGCCCCAATGGCGGTCTTGGTAAGTACCGGCGGCCAGATCTTTTTCGATGATCTGGCGCAAAAAGTTGCTGGAAAAACCTGGCGTTGGGGCGTTGTCGTTGTCTGATGCGGGGGAGTGAGGTGCGTTCATCCTTTGATTTTAGGGCCGCGCACCCGGCATACCGCCTTCTGGCTGTTACGTTTTTACACGATCTTTACGGACAGCCCGGTAAGCCGGTAGCTGCCAGCTGCGTTAAATCTACACATGGGTACTTCACGCCCTGTACAAGGAGACATTGATGAAACCATTGTTCAAGACACTCACCCGGCCTGACCAGCGCCTGTTCATCGTCGGTTCTGCCGCGCTATTGGCGCTGGCCGCCATGGGCTTTGCGGGTAGTGCGCATGCGCGCGACAACGTGATTTTTTCTGTAGGTATCGCTGTGCCTGGCGCACCCGGTGTGCAGGTTGGCGTGACCAATGCCTACCCTGTGTACACCCAGCAAAGGCCGGTGTATGTGCAACCCCAGCCTGTGTATGTGCAGCCGGCTCCGGTTGTTTACCAGCAAGCGCCGGTTTATTACAGCGCCCCCCCTGTTTATGTGCAGCCGCAGCCTGTGTACTATGGCCGGCCGCATGGCTGGCATGGGCATCGCGAGTATCGGGAGCATGGCGAGCTCAGGGGCTTTAGTTCCGGTTATGGCCCAGGTTATGGCCCAGGTTATGCGCCTGTGCACTTCCAGCGCTAGGCTGACCAAGCGCACTTAACGTCAAAAAGCCTGCCCTGTTTGCACAAGGCAGGCTTTTTTGTTGGCTGGAACCATGCTTGACATGGCCTTGCAGAAAACATAGCCCGCTGGGTTGGGCAGGCTGATGTGCCATACCGGTCAAGGGCTGCGGTTTTGCTCAGTCGGCAGCGCTGGACAGCGATAATCAGCGCTTCATCTCAGGAGCGTTTGTGGACATCACCCTGCTAGTCAAAGCCGCCATCATGGGCATCGTTGAAGGCCTCACCGAGTTTTTGCCCATCTCGTCCACCGGGCATTTGATTCTGGCGGGTGCGCTGCTGGGTTTTGACGACGACAAGGCCAAGGTGTTTGACATTGCCATTCAGACCGGGGCGATTTTTGCCGTGATTCTGGTGTACTGGCAAAAGATTCGTGACACGCTGCTTGCGCTGCCGACCGACAGGCAAGCTCGGCAGTTTGCATTGAATGTGCTGATTGCGTTTGTGCCTGCGGTGATCTTGGGGCTGCTGTTTGGCAAGGCCATCAAGGCGCATTTGTTCACCCCGGTGGTGGTGGCCAGCACTTTCATCATCGGCGGCTTTGTGATTTTGTGGGCTGAAAAGCGGCACGCGGGCAACCCGGCCTTAGCCCGCATCGACAGCGTAGACGCCATGACCTGGATGGACGCGCTGAAGGTGGGCCTGGTGCAAACGCTGGCCATGGTGCCTGGCACCAGCCGCAGCGGCGCCACCATCATTGGCGGCATGCTGCTGGGCTTGTCGAGGAAAGCTGCGACTGACTTCTCGTTCTTTCTGGCCATGCCGACGCTGATAGGCGCGGGCGCTTACAGCCTGTACAAAGAACGCGCCTTGCTCAGCCTGGGCGATGTGCCGATGTTTGCCGTGGGCTTGCTGTTTTCGTTCATCAGTGCCTGGCTGTGCATCCGCTGGCTGCTGCGCTACATCTCCAGCCACAGCTTTGTGCCGTTTGCCTGGTACCGCATTGCGTTTGGGCTGGTGGTGCTGGCTACCGCCTGGAGCGGCGTGGTGACCTGGGCGGCTTAGCCTGAACTCTTGGCTGATCGTGTTCAGCTGATCATGTTCAGCAGCGCGGCTTCAATCGCGGCGGCTGCCGCCACCGGTTTTTCCATTGGGAAAAGATGGCTGCCGTCCAGCATCATGATGCGGCCCTTGGTGACTTTCTCGGTCAGCGCCATGCCCGCCTGTTTCATTTCACGCGACTGACGCCCGCCAATAAAAGCGACCGGGCATTTGAGCGGATGCCGCTTGATAAGCGTGTCCAGGTTGTGCGGCAGGGTGTTGTAGATGGCGGTTTCTACGCCGCGGTCAAAGCTCAAAGCGCGCTGGCCTCCAGCATCATGCGTGCCGTGCTCGATGTAGTCACGCAGCACGTCGTCGTTCCAGCTGGCAAAGACTTTCTTGCTGCGGAAATGGGTGAACACGTCGTCCACATCGGGCCACTCATGTTTGCGGTTGCGGCTGACCACGCCCGGCGACACCGAACCCACCAGGCTGGTGCGCTTGGCCAGGCTCAAGCCCGTGGCGCGCCAGCCGCCAATCAGGGGTGCGTCAAGCAGCACCACGCCGCGTACCGCTTTGCCACCCAGCTCAGGGTGGCGAGCTGCGCACATCAGGCTTAAAAACCCACCCAGCGAGTGGCCGACCAAAAACACCGGCTGACCTGATTGTTTGACTTGCTGGGTGCTGAAGTCTGCCAGCTGCTGCACCAGATGCGGCCAGTTGCTGGTCACCGGGTAGGCCGGGTCGTGGCCAAACTTTTCAACCGCCTTGACCATGTAGCCACGCGTTTCAAGCTGGCGAAACATCACCCCATAGGTGCTGGCTGGAAAGCTGTTGCCATGAGAAAAAATGACCAGCGGTTTGGGTGCTGGCAGCGCAGAAGATGCCGTGGATGAACGTGTCAAATCAGTTTTTCTTCGGGTGACGATATTTTGCGCAGCGGCTGGTTGCGCGTCAGGGGCGTGAGCAGCGGCACCTGGGTGGCGCCGCCCGTCCACATCGGGTCTTCGATGCTGTCAAACACCTCGCGCAGCTTTTTGCCCCAGTTGTCATGCAGCATCCGAAAGTACGGGTTTTCGTGGTCAATGCACACCACCTTGTGGCTTTCAAAGGTATCCACCTCATACACCACCATGTCCAGCGGCAGGCCGACTGACAGGTTGGACTTGAGGGTCGAGTCCATCGACACCAGCGCGCATTTGGCGGCCTCGTCGAGCGGGGTTTCGGGGGTGATGACGCGGTCCAGCACGGGCTTGCCGTATTTGGACTCGCCGACCTGAAAGTAGGGCGTTTCACTCGTCGCTTCAATAAAGTTGCCGGCTGAATAGACCTGAAACAGGCGCATGCCTTCACCCTTGATTTGCCCGCCAAACAGCAGCGACACATTGAAGTCCACGCCGGAGTTTTTCAGGTCATCGGCATCGCGCTCATGCACCCGGCGAATCGCCGAGCCAAGCACGCGGGCTGCATCAAACATGCTTTTGGCGTTCCAGATGGTGATGGGCGGGCCGCCATCGGGGTCTTTCAGTTGTTCAACCTGCAAGATCTCGCGCACCGACTGTGAGACGGACAAATTACCCGCCGACAACAGCACCATGAAGCGGTCGTTGGGCTTTTCATAAATGATCATTTTGCGGAAGGTGCTGATCTGGTCCAGGCCCGCGTTGGTGCGCGAGTCCGACAAAAAAACCAGCCCGGCATTGAGTTTGATGGCAACGCAATAAGTCATGGGGATGTTTGGGTGAGTAATTTCTTCAATTGGTACAGGGCATCGAGTGCTTCACGCGGGCTGAGCGCGTCAGGGTCTATCGTACCCAATGCTTTGTCGACGGCACTTTGTTCAGTGACGATATCGGGCGGTGCTGCAAACAGGTCCACCTGGGCACGTGCGTCGGTTTGCTGGGCTTCAAGCGCCTGAAGTGCATGGCGTGCGTGGGTTACCACAGCGCCCGGCACGCCGGCCAGCTTGGCCACCGCAATGCCGTAGCTTTTGCTGGCCGGACCCGGCTCAATGTGGTGCAAAAACACAATGCTGTTGCCAGACTCGACCGCCGACACATGCACATTGATCGCCCCGTGGTGCTGCGCGGGAAATTCAGTCAGCTCAAAGTAATGCGTGGCAAACAGCGTGAAGGCCTGCGTCTTGTTGTGCAAATACGCGGCAATGCCGCCAGCCAGTGCCAGCCCGTCAAAGGTGGAGGTGCCGCGTCCGATCTCGTCCATCAGCACCAGGCTGTGCGGCGTGGCGGTGTGCAAAATTTGCGCGGCCTCGGTCATCTCCAGCATGAAGGTCGATTGCGCATTGGCCACGTCGTCGGCTGCGCCGATACGGGTGTGAATCGCATCGATGGGCCCCAGCCGGCAGGCGGTTGCAGGCACATAGCTGCCCACGCTGGCCAGCAGCACAATCAGCGCGACTTGCCGCATGTAGGTGGATTTGCCACCCATGTTGGGGCCGGTGATGACCTGCATGCGCTGCTTGGCAGTCAAGGCGCAGTCGTTCGCAATGAAGGTGCCCGCCGTGGTTTCAGCCAGCCGCGCTTCGACGACCGGATGGCGGCCCTGGCTGATGTCGATGCAGGGCTGGTTCACAAAGACTGGCGCAGCCCAGTTCAGGGTCAACGACCGTTCAGCCAGGGCGCACAGCGCATCCAGGCAGGCCAGCGCCCGCGCCAGCTTGCTGAGTGCTGGGATAAAGGTTTGCAGTTCGTCCTGCAGTTGCTCGTATAAAAATTTCTCCCGCGCCAAAGCCCTTTCTTGCGCCGACAGGGCTTTGTCTTCAAAGGCTTTCAGCTCGGGCGTGATGAAGCGTTCGGCGTTTTTCAGGGTCTGGCGACGCCGGTAGTCGTCGGGCACTTTGCTGGCCTGGCCTTGCGTGACTTCAATGTAAAAGCCATGCACCTTGTTGAACTGCACGCGCAGGTTGCTGATGCCGGTACGCGCTTTTTCGCGGCCTTCCAGGTCGAGCAAAAACGCATCGCAGTTGGTTTGAATGGCACGCAGCTCATCGAGGTCAGCATCGCAGCCGTGGTTGATCACGCCGCCATCGCGCACCAAGGCGGCGGGCTCGTCCAGCAAAAAACGTTTGAGCAGCGCCGCGCAGCCGTCGGGCGGCTGCAAATCGCTAAAAATACCTGCCAAAAGCGCCGGCAGGCCAATATTTACTTGGGTTGATAGCTCTGTTTTTAATAGCGTTTGAGTCAGGGCCACCAGCTCACGTGGCCGCACCTGGCGCAGCGCGATGCGGGCGGTGATGCGTTCGACATCGCTGGACCCTTTGAGCTGGGCGCGCAGCGTTTGCTGCAAACCGCCGCGCAGGTGCGTGATGGCCTCCAGTCTGGCAGCCGCCTCAGCACGGTCCCGGCGCGGCGTGAGCAGCCAGCTTTTCAAAGTGCGGCTGCCCATGCCCGTCACGCAGGTGTCCAGCAATGAAAACAGGGTGGGCGAATCTTCACCGCGCAGGGTTTGCGTCAGTTCCAGGTTGCGCCGGGTGGTCAGGGGCAGGTCGATCAGCTCGCCCGAGCGCACCACCTGCAAGGCCTGCACGTGGGGCAGCGTGCGGCCCTGGGTGTGCTCGGCATAGCCCAACAAGGCCGCAGCGGCGGCGTGCGCCTGGTGCAACTGGTCAGCATGCCATGAGGCAAGCGACGCGACCTTGAGCTGCTCAGCCAAGCGCCGCGCGCCCAGCGCAGCATCAAACTGCCAGGCAGCCCGTGCCGCAGTGGCGCAGCGCAGGCTTTTGAGCCGCGCTTCAAAAGCCGGCGTCACATCGACGTTGTAAATCAGCTCGCTGGGCGCAACGCGCGCCAGCCAGGCCTCTAGCTCGTCGTTGGCGCATTCGGCCAGGCTGATCTGGCCCTGCGTCACGCTCAGCCAGGCCAGGCCGCAGGTGTTGCGCGCCCCCTGGTGCACGGCCAGCAGCACCGATTCGGTTTTGTCGCCCAGCAGCTCGGTGTCCGTCAAGGTACCGGGTGTCACAACCCGCACCACCTTGCGCTCTACCGGCCCCTTGCTGGTGGCCACATCGCCGACCTGCTCACAAATGGCGACGGACTCGCCCAGCTTGATCAGCTTGGCCAAATAGCCTTCCAGCGAATGAAACGGCACGCCCGCCATCTGAATCGGCTCGCCATTGGTGGCACCGCGTTTGGTCAGCGTGATGCCCAGCAGCCGCGACGCCTTCAGCGCATCATCAAAAAACACCTCGTAAAAGTCCCCCATCCGGTACAGCACCAGCGTGTCGGGGTACTCGGCCTTGATGGCCAGGTATTGCTGCATCATGGGGGTGTGTTTTGACGCATCTAAACCCTCATTCTGACGAACAGAATTCATCTTGATGTTTTCTATTTTTTCCTTATTCATCAATAACTTAGCCTCTTTTTAGGGTGTCTTGCGCCGTCAGTCGCCGCCTTCTTCCATCATTTGTCTACCCCATCTATGGGGACTCTGGGGGGACTCAACTGCCTCAAATTCTGGTATCCTCCATTTTACTCCCCTTTAAGCATAAAATCCAATGCTGACAAGGGTTTACAGGCGTGAAAAAGTCCCCCTGTGCCTTTTTCACGTGTTCATTCGGAGAGGATGGCCATGCCATTGAACGACACGAACCAAACGCCCGCCCCCAGTGATGAGGGCTCTGCCGCCAAGCGCGCGCCTGCATGGCGCGCCGAGCTCAATGACAATTACTGCAAGCTTAGAAAGCTTGAGCTGCCCCCTGTGGGCTACGGCCCCGATGGCAAACTAAAATTCGCCAGCGATCCAGTCCCCAATCCCGAAGCCTATATCGTATGGGACATCAGCCGCGACGCCCCGCCAGGCTTCGGCTTGAAGGTGGCTGGCAAAAAGACATACATCTTGCGCCGAAAGGTTATGGGCAAGTCGATGCTCTCGAAAGTCGGGAATTTCACCGATTTCGCCAAGATACAGGATGCGAGGGCAAAAGCGGCAGAAATCGCACTCACGATGATCGCAACCGGTCAAAATCCCAACGTTTTGGCTCGTGAGAAAAACGCGAGCGAAGTGACGTTGAAGGAAGTGATGTTGGCCTACCGAGAGCATTGGGTCAATCGGACGCAGCGTCCTGCAAAGCCGGAATCTTTAAAGGTCTACGACCGGGTGATGCGCAGGTATGCCGAATGGAAGTGGGCCGACAAGAAGGTGCGCGAGATCGATCCGGACGATATCCTCAAGAAGTTCAAGGAAACCCACGAGGCGACGCCAACGGCGACGGAGCAGGCGTTTCGCTGGCCGAGCCGGGCCATCAATTGGTTCATGGAGAACGAAAAAATCAGGGCGGCAGCGCAAAATCGAGAACCCACGCTCAAGGGCAATCCCTTTATCACATTGGCAATCAACAACGAATACCGCACCAAGGATCAGATCGAGGAGGAGCGCAAGGAGAAGGGCAAGCGCAACCCTATGCGGCCAAGCGCCGATCTTGGCCCGTTCCTTGAAGCTTGTTGGTCGAAGAAAGAGATGAACGACAACCTGACAGGCATCCACTACATCATGTTGATGTTGCTTTGGGGCTGCCGCAAGAGTGAACACGCGGGGTTAGTATGGGGCGAACTCTTGCAGGAGATTGGCGGGGTGGGCATTGGGCGCCGCTCCACAAGCCATGTCTGCCTCAAAGATGATCCGGATTGGGGGCCTTACGTCTTTTTTTACAAGACCAAGAACGGCCGCAGCCACCGCATGCCAATCGGCAATATGACCTTGGAACTTCTGCGCCGCCGCCAGAAAGCGGCAGCCGAAGAGGCTCTGCGCAGGGGCTTCGAGGCCAAGTCGCGTCAATTCGTCTTTCCCGCCCGCAGCAAGTTTTCAAGGAGTGGGCATTACAGCGACGCTACTGATTTGTTGGATGATCTGCGCGAAGAGATTGGCTTGGCCAAACTCACTCGGCATGACCTGCGCCGTTCGTTCGGTGCTGTGATGACTACCTTGGGGGTTGACGAGGTGATCAAGAGCCGTTTCTTGAACCACGCCCATGCCAAAGTCACAGACACCTACACGCAGGCCGAATGGGCTTTGCTGCGCACGGAAATGAACCGGATCGAGCAGGGCATCTTGCTCACGGCGCCCAATGTCTACAACGCATTGAAGCCTGCTGATTGGCCTGCGATCGCTGCCCCAACGCCCCATGTCTGCCGTCCTCCAAAACCAAGGACGGGGCGGCCGAGCAAAGCGAAAAAACAGGTTGATGCAAAACCCACTGACGCGAGTTAATAGCGTATTCTTTTAAATTTGCGTAAACAAACAAAAGAAACGGAGACCCCATGTCGAATCCAGCGAAGAGCTTGATGGGCCAAGTGAACTACAACGGCGAAAAAATGTCGATTGTGGATGTGCTCAACTGCCTCAATGCTTTAAATGACGAGGTGATGCTGACGACGACTGAGGCGGCAATATTTCTGCGCGTTTCTGTCACGACGATGGAGCGGTGGCGCAAGCAAGACGGCGTTGGGCCGGAATACATACAACCCGGCGCGGCAGGAGCCATGGGGACGAATCAATCCTGTTACTACCTCAAATCTGCACTGATCACATGGCAGAAGCGGAACACAGTCACGGGATCGCTTGCGGCAGCAGTCCGCAAGGGTCAAACGTTCTCGACGATTTTCGACCTAGCCGAGACCTTGCCCTACTACTTGAATCCGAATGGCGATGTCGAGTCGATGGTGGAGAACAACACGCTCGGGACCGTGGTCGAACGGGTTGGACAAAGTTGGGAAGTGGTGTGGATGCCCGCAACCGAAGCCTGCTCTCGACGATGGTCAAGCCTTGCTGCACACAAGGAGCTTTCAGCCCAAGTTCAAAAGGTCCTATCCGACATTCAATTTGGAATCACCAACTCCGTCGAAGCCACAGATATCGCCGAGTCGCTGAAAGGTTGATCCCTTTGCTCTCCAAACCGGCCGCCATGTGCGGCCTTTTTTTATGGTTTTTTGCCTCCCAAAAGCCACAGATGTGGCGAATTCTAGAAAACCGAATTAGTTGTTTTACCTCAAGCGCGCGCAAGCGCCGTCATTTGCCGTCAGTGCATATTTTTGCCAATCACGAGAACCGCGATTGCGCGCAAACTCGCATCCATCGGGTCGCGAAAGAGGCCTAAAAATGATTGAAAAAGGAGCAAAAAATGTCTGATATGAATCACGAATATCTCATCAAAGGTGCACCGCGCGTGTTGACGAAGGTTAAGCTGGAAATCAATAAATTCCGAAGCGAATATTGCGATCCGGAACGGGGTCGCCATAGCAAACCCATCGTCAAAAATAGCGATGGCACTTTGAGCTGGTCCGGCATGGAAGACTCGCTCATGTCGGATTTGGACGATGACCTCCCGGGATTGACCAAGCGAAATGCCACCAAGATTTGGGCCTACCACGGCGAGACAGGAGATGACTACATCAACGGCTATTTGTCGGTCATGGAAAAGGGCGGCTGCACCGACGGCGGTTATTGGGATGCGGATGTGGGATTCAACGCAGCCATGGCTGCGATTAAATTGGAGAAGTTCGCGAGCGTAGATGATGCGTTGGACCTATTGAAGGAATTGGAGTGGGCGTGCAAACATCCGGGCCGCTTGTCCGCCGTGCTGGCGGAGATGCTGTTGACTGCGTTGGACCGCCACCCAAGCTTGGCGTCGAACGAATCCATATGGAAGCGGGTCATGAATATCAAAGGCCAAATCGAAGCCAGCGACCTCATGAGCGAACGGGCCAATAACGACGACGAAATGGACCCCAACCGCGTCCGTCGCCTGTTGGCTGCTGTTGAAGCCAAGATATTGGCAGATGGACTGACCGAACCGGCTGGCGATGCTTGCACGCCAAAGGCGGTGAGGCTCTGAACACCGTCTAGCCAACCACCCTCGTTAAACGCAGTTTGAAGAGCCCGAAGGACCGGGTTCCGCCGCTGCATGTCCAAAAACTTTGATTTTGAAAGAGATAGCCATGAATACGAACACAAACATGAATTCCGCCGCGACTTCTGGCGGCCAACAACTCACGCCCCTGATGGTGCAGGTGGGCCTCAATCCCTCGCTGGACCGCAAGCACGGGGCTTGGGCCTGCAAGGCGATGAAGGCAATCCAAGCCGACCGTGTTCCCGCATTGGTCCGCCTTCTCGACGACCGGAAGCATCCTGTTTTCGGAAAGCCATTCACGATCCATTGTGGTGGGGAGGGCGAGCCAGACACCGCAAGCCTTCTTGAAATGGCCCTGGTTGCCAAATCGTATGGATGCTTGGAAGCCCTGTCCATGCGTTGGCACGATGATGACCGCATGGCCGAGGTGGACGCGGCCGCCGAGCCGCTCATGGAGGCCTATGAACACACGCCCGATATACGTAAGAGCCCGGCATTCGACTTGTCGTTTGCCGCCCTGGCTCGCGGCTTGTTCAAGGCCCAAGCTTCCAATGGGGATTATGGCGTCGCGTCGTTCGCCTTTGAATACCCGTTGGCCTCGCAAGCCGTGGCCCGAATCCACGCGGAGCATTCTCCCGTGCCTGGCCCAGGATCGAACTCCCGCATGAAACGGGCTTACTGGCTCCGGCAGGCCGACCGCTGCCTCGCGGACAACAGCCCTGGCGAGCTGGCCGACTGCTTGGCCGAGCTTGACGCCCTTCCGTGGATTCTGGAAAGCGGAACGGAATTCATGGAGCTGCATCTTTTGTTGATGTCGTGCGTCGGCATGAAGCGTCTTGCATGCTCGTCGCCAATTTTCGAACACATCGCGGGCCGCCGCGATTTGGATCAAGCCAATGGCTTCATTCAATATTTTCTCAGCCAGCTCTCGGGCAACCTTCCCCATGCTGGCATGGGGCTTTCTCCGGGGGAAGAAGACCAAGTCGCAGCGGGCCTCGCGGCCATCGTGCTGTCGTTCGCCAATGAATCGCGGGAACGCGGGGTTCTGCTGACGATCTTGGGCTCGCGGCACTTCCAGGCGGCGATCGGAACTTCAAGGGCTATGGCTGAAAAAGTTGTCGTGCGGGTTCACTTCGAAGCGGAGCGCGAAGCTCTCTTGGCAGCCATCCCCACGCTGCCTGCCAACCAAGCCAAGCGGAAATCTTCATCCATGTGAGCCATTCACCAGACAACCAACACATTCATTTCAAGGAGTTTTTCATGAGCACATACGTTGACTTTTCATATCGCTTCGAAGGCAAGCCAGCCGACATCGCATTCGCGCGTAGCGTCATCGCTGACATCCGAGCCGAATACGAAGACTGGGAGGGCTTGGAATATGAGCCCGTCATCGGCAAGGACGGCAGCTTGGCGTGGAGCGGTTGCGGCAAGTTTGATTTGCAGCCGTTCGATCGCAAGTTTGCGAGCCTCACACGTGGAAGCGCGATGAAGGTGTGGGCCTATGTCGGCTGCACCGACGGATGCTGTGAGGGACAGTTGCAGTTCTTCGAAAAGGGCTCGTTCCGCGTGGTGGAGCAATGGAAGGCTGACATTGGTCTCCGCTCCGCGATGGCTGCGGTCCAGCTATCGAGCGAGGCGGATATAGACGCTGCCCTTGTTTTGATCGACCGCGTGGCGATCGCCGACGATGATGGATGGGACGAATACGACTGGTCGCATTTGCGGGCGGGAGGCGTTTGTTCTGTTCTATTGGCCAACGCACTATTCAAGCATCCGGAACTGTTGCAATCGTCGAAGGTGGCAGATGCATTGAAAGGCGTCGCCAAGGGTATGGTTGATATCAACAAGCATCTTCGCAAATACAAGGCCATGAAGAAGGCTGACATCAACTTGATCGACGAGCTGTTGGCCGTCAGCGAAGGTTTGGAGATTTCAATAGTCGTCAAGTCTGGCCAGACCGCCAAACGCAATGCAGTCCGGGTTTGAGGATCGCACCATGCAAAAAACCGGATGGATCGTGGGCATCATGATCGAGCATTCCAGATGCATTCAGGCCATGGCTCTTGGTGGACCTGTCGGACCAACCCTTGACCCTTGGATTTTGAGAGGCGTGATCATGGACAACCAATCGATCATTCTGGGATATGGAAGAGCGGAGCCTACCGACAATCTTCAAGCGGATGAGAGTGTCTATTGGATATCTGAAAAGCTGGGACGTGGGCGGAAGAATCCCACGTTGCGATTTATCGCTCCATCAGGCCAGAAGATTCGCCAGATCAAGAAGGACAGAGAGGAGCAGAACAAGAAGGCGAAGGCGGCTCGGATGGAGCGATCCGAAATAGGCAGAGAGATTCGACGGCCCTCGAAGGCGACTGGGCAACCAGATGCAGCGTCCACTCAAAGACGCAATCGATTGTGACGACTGGCGGAGGTGGCGAGCACTCTGGTCGTTTGGAGGGAAGGATTGAATATGTATACACCCGACGCACTAAAGTGGGCTCCATTGGAGCTCGAGGCTTTCGCCTCGAATCGGGCGTGTTGGAGCCCGATTGAGCTCCGAACTTCGCCTTGTGTTTTCGGCTGTTACGCCTTCAACGAGGAAATCGCCAGGCCAATGGACTTGTCCGGATTGATGACGTGGGCTGACAGGGTCCAGCCCTTGAGCTCCGAACGCTGGCAGGCCAAGTAGAAATTTTCGCAGGCCATCGCCCTGAACAGGGGTTGCTCCACATCGAGATTGCCGAGCCTGACCATCATGGGCAGCGATGCCTTGATCGACGTTTTTGTTCCGGCTGCGGCGACGCGCTCGACCAACATGATCATGTTGGCATGCCTTGCGGCCTCCCTCTCACTGCTTTGCCACTTGGCCTTGGCCAAGATGGTGGAAGCGCCAAGCTCGGCGGCTTGGCCATCAAGCCATTCCGTGATTGAAATTGCTTGATCATCGCCGTCCGATGACTGATATCCATTTTGCGCCCCCGCCATTGCTGACATCAGATCAACGACATGGCTGATATCGTTTTGAAGTTTTCTGGTTGACTCGGTGGTTTCGGTAAATCCCTGCTTGGTAGCGGCCGAGAGATGCTCGACCAAGGTTGCCAACCGATCGAGCTGGTCGCCCATGCTTTCAGCCACACGCTGGTCAGCCATCGCTACGGCGATGCAGTAGTCGATGGCATCGACAGGAGAGGATTTCGGCAATGCCTGCGCGACTGACATTAGGCAGTCCTTGCGAGCCTTGGTCAACCGGACGGTCGCCGAACCTCTTTCCCACATTCCACTGCTCTCTTCGCTGTCCTTCGCATTGTCCGGCTCTTTCATGGTCTTCTCCCTGTTTGGATATCAGTGATGGGTTAGTGATTGGGTTGGGGCAAAGATGTTCGCGAACCGATGCGCCATCATCATCAAACTTGGCAATCGCCATGACTCGGATTTGTCCGCAGGGCGAATATCGGGAGCGTCGTAGTCGAGGGAAGTTCCTTTCGCGCGGCTTTTCTTCATGCGTGACGCCAAAGCATCCAGCGCTGCCGACCTTTCCTTTGGGACGCGATCTTCGTCTTGATGAGACTCTGGATCGACCAGCCCAAGGGCAGACGCATTCACGAAGAGGTTCGTGGCGAAACGCGAACGGCTTGCGGCCACATAGGTCCACTCGCGGTCGGCCATCGACGGATTCGCAAGGACATAGGCGGAGTCATAGGTTCGACCTTGGCTTTTGTGATTGGTTAAGCACAGCGAGGTGTCGAATCGGCCAAACGAGGCGGGAATCAGAACTACCCTCTCGCCAATCTCATTGGCATCATCGAGCTCGACCTCGAATGTCATGGCGCCGCCGACACGTCTAACTTTTCGGATTGCGCCGACCGCGCCGTTGACCACGCCCAGGTCCCGATCGTTCTTTGTAAAAACAATCCGGTCGCCAGGCGCAAACCTCTTCCTGTCGGTGGTCTCGTCGCGGTGGATGATGTCAACATCCACGCCTTGGCTGTCATTGATCAACCCTTTGGATATCAACCTTTGCCGCGCCATCAAATTGAGGGCAGCGACTTCCACGCGGGTCGCCGCAATAATCGTC
>CANFOS010000023.1 GCA_947448735.1 Comamonadaceae bacterium
AGGCTGGAACTTATGCCGCAAGATCCGGTGCTGATTCGTCACCTCAACTACTTTGCTACCGATGGTCGTCCGGTATTGGCGGGCGTATCGGTTTATCGCGCTGATCAGGTCCGCTATAAGTTGAGTGCGCCAATGCGCAACCTCGATGCCAATTTGCAAACCGAAATTCGCATGGGCCATTTCGCAACTTAGATTTTCTTGTCCGTCCTTTCTTGCTCTACCCTTTTCAAGGAGAACCCCATGAATGCCAAACTATTTTTTCGTGCTGCGTTGCTGTCCGCTGTTGCGTTCGCGACCACGTTGCAGCCAGTCGCCGCCCAGCCGACCATCAAGATTGGCTCGATCTTGTCCGTCACTGGACCAGCCGCATTCCTAGGTGAGGACATGAAGGCTGGCATGGAGTTGGCAGTCGAAGAGATCAATGCCAAGGGTGGCGTCGCGGGCCGCAAGATTGATTGGACTTTCTATGACGCGGAAAGCCAGACCCAGAAGGGGCTGACGGCAACTCGACGTTTGCTTGACCAGGACAAGGTCGACATGATTGTCGGCGGCGGCAATATGAGCGGCATGGCGATCGCCATGCTGGGCCTGACCGAAAAGGCGGCGCTGCCGTTTATGTCAACCGAGGGCGCCATGGATATCGTCGTGCCGGTGGCAGAGCGTCAGTGGACCTTCAAGAGCACGGCTGACGACGAGCAAGTGATGGAGCGCTTGGCTGACTATTTCGTCAAGAAGGGCATCAAGAAAGTCGCCTTTCTGGCCGATTCCAGTGGTTTTGGACAAAGCGCAGTGGGGCAACTTAAGAAGGTGGCCGCGCGTCGCGGCCTCGACGTGATATACGAAACCTTCAATCCCTCGGACACCGATATGACTCCGCAGCTTGGTAAGATAAAAGAGGCTAATGTTCAGTCAATTATCTGTTGGACGGTCACTCCAGCTGGTGTCGTGTTTCTCAAGCAGGCTCAGCAACTCGGGCTGGACAAGCTCAACCTGATCCACAGTTATGGTTTCGTTGACCAGCGCTACATGCAACTCGCTGGGGATGCTGCCCGTAATCTACTGCTGGTTTCCGTGAAGTTTCCGGTTGGCGCTGATCTGCCTGATTCGGACCCACAAAAGGCCCGCATAGCCTCATTGACTCGCAATTTCGAAGCCAAGTTCAAGCGCAAGCCGAACCAGTTTGCAGCCCAAACCTACGACGCGATTTACTTGGTGAGCGCAGCCATCGAAAAGGCCGGTGGAACCGATCGTGCCAAGGTCAGAGATGCTCTCCGCACTATTAATAATTGGCCAGGCGTCGGTGGTGTCTTCAACTTCAGCAAAGAGCGTCACTCAGGCCTTTCGAAAGAAGATCTGGTGTTGGTCAACTATCGCGATGGCGCGTTTCGTCTTGCCGACTACAAGTGAGATCGTCATTTTGCCAAGGAGTTCCCTATGAGCGCCGTGCTGACACACCCCACCTCGACAATCCTTGATTTACCTGAGTCGCGCTTTCCGTTGCGCCTGGGCGTCGAGAACAAGCGTATCCGCGATCTATTTCACAATGCGACCCGACAGCAGTGGGATCCAGCCACTGACATTGACTGGGCTGCGGTGCAACCTGAGCAATACAGCGAGGAGCAGCGGCGCGCGGCGCGAATGTACTGGAGCCGGCGGGCATGGGGTGAATACGGTGCCATTTCTGAAAGCCCAGCCCTGCAAATTCGATTCTGTCAGGAGAAATGTGTCCCGGACATGGCACTCTTTTTCACGATTCGTTCGCAAGAAGAGTCGCGCCATGCCGAGGTCTGCTACCGCATGGCCGAAGCTCTCGGAGGCTACTTCGAGGAGCCGGCGGCCGCAGTGTTCCAAGGGTCGGTAGCCACACATGGCATACGCAAGATGGCGCTAGACCCGACCATTTCGCTTGAAGGCACGATTGCTGCGCTGGTATGCGCTGCAGAGGAAATCGCATTCGATGTGTTTCGTCATCTCATTGAGATCACTGTGAACCCGGTAGCAAGGCAGGTTTCCAAAATGATTTTGCGCGACGAAGTCCGCCACTGCGCTTTCGGCTGGGCCTTTCTCGAGCAGCGCATGCCGCAGCTAACGCCGCAAGAGCGTGAAGGAGTTCGTCAGGCGGTCATCACCATGATTGAAAAGGTTGAGCTGAACGGCTATCACAGCTCTTGGCTTGCGCCCGACAGTCCGTCTTCGCGTGCTGAAACGGAAGTGGATCGCATCACCTGGGAAGCGGGGCTGGGTGCCACTACCGAAGAGCTGGAAATGCCAATCTTCCTGAAGTCAATCGCGGTCATGCGCCAGCGCATGAAGGATGCATGGGACATCGACATTCCCAAGTTCACCCACTACAAGTTCTCTCAGCCATTTTGACCAAGTCAAACTAGCCATCATGAACGCTGCCGTCCAACCCACTCGAATGCATGTCGAGCGAAGGTTCCCACTTGATCTGCACAAGACCGATGACAACATCCGCAGGCTGTATGAAACGGCCAAACAGGCACGCTGGAATCCGGAGGCTGATTTGCCATGGGATCAGCACGACCTCGCCGCAGCTTCACCCGAGGCGCGATCCGCAGCTGCTCGGGTTTGGAGTCGTCGCGCCTGGGTCGAATACACCGGCATGACGGAAACTCCGGCGCTGCTGATTCGTTTCTGCCTGGAGCTCAACCGCGAATCTGATCCGAAATATTTCCTCACGGTACGGAACACTGAAGAGGCTTTGCACGTCGAGTCTTTTCATCGTTACGCTGAAGCTTGCTGTGCTTATGTCGAAGCGCCTGCAAATCCAGCGTGGCAATCGGTCTTCAACCGCACCATGTATCGGGATGCGCTGAACGCCGAAACATCGATTGATGCCTATGTGGTCACACATTGTGCATTTGTCGATAACCTCGAATTTGAACTCGCCAAGGCCTGGTTGAAGAACGCCCAGGAACCGCTGGCCCACGCCATGCTGGAGCGCTGCGCTCGTGATTACGAGCGGCATGCGGCATTCGGCTGGTTGTATGCGGAGCGACGTGTCATTGGCATGGATACGGCCTTGCGCGAACGTGTTTCTCTCTCACTACAGCGCCACATTGAAGACGCCGAATTTGCCGGCTACCACTGCTCCAGTCTTTCCACTGCTATCGATGCAGCACCAGAAGCTGATGACCTCGAGATCGTAGCCCGCGCGGGACTCGGTGCGGTCAGTGCCGCCGACGAGATAGCGATCTTCCGGCGGTGCGTGTCCCTGAGTCGCGAACGCTTTGCAGACATGGGCATCACCCTGCCACCCATCACGCACAAACTTCTCGGCAGCATGTAGTGGAACAAGTTGCCAATTTACTTCTTTCGGGGTTGTCGTCGGGTAGCGTGTACGCGCTCGTCGCGCTAGGCTTCAACGTGATCTTCAAGAGTACCGGTGCGATCAATTTCGCACAGGGGGAATGGGTCATGATGGGCGGCATGGTCGCGGCGACCGCCTATGCTGCGCATTGGCCACTTGGGCTTGCTGTGATGTGCGCGATCCTCGTGGTCGTCGCTACTGCTCTTCTCTCGGAGCGCCTGATCGTGCGGCGCATCGGCAAGCCAACCGCCCTGGCGGTCACCCTGATGATGATTGCCATCGCCATTTGTAGCAAAAGCCTGGTGATGCTCGTGCTGGGGAAGAACCCAGCTAGCCTACCCGGGTTCTCCGGCAGTTCGCCGGTTTTGCTTTTGAACCTGCGTATCCATCCGCAAACATTCTGGATCGTCGGAATCACCTGTGCTGTCATGCTCGCCACACATTGGTTCTTTGAGCGCACCATCTTGGGTCGTGCAATGCGCGCGGCGGCTGCACAACCTGAGGCCGCTGCACTGTGCGGAATTGATCCCAAACTGGCACTCGCGCTTTCGTTCGGTCTTGCGGCTGGCGTTGGCGCGCTTGCCGGCACCATCATCACTCCGATGACGCTGACCTCATTCGACCACGGAACCGTGCTTGGCTTCAAGGGCTTCTCGGCTGCCATGCTCGGTGGCCTTGGTAGCTTGCCAGGTGCTCTCGTTGGCGGAGTTGTACTTGGCACCCTAGAGGCGCTCGCGGGCGGATTGATCTCCTCCCACTTCAAGGATGCAGTGGCATTTGTCGCTCTACTCCTGACGCTGTTTCTTCGACCAACCGGCTTGCTAGGGCGCGGCACCGTGGAAAAAGTATGAGCAGCACGACCGTCTATTCACCGTCTGCGCAGGCCCGTAAAAGGATCCGCGTTGTTGGAGTCGTGTGGCTGCTGTTTGCAGCATGGCCATTCATTGCGGGTAATGATTACATCTTGAGCCTGGGGGTATTCTTTTTTATCAATCTGCTGCTCATTGGCGGTCTCAATCTGGTGATGGGCTTTGGTGGCCAGATTTCATTGTGTCAAGCTGGCTTTTACGGTGTTGGTGCCTATGTCTCTGGCGTTTTGTCGGTTAAGTATGGTGTGCCGCCGATCGCTGGCGTGGCCATCGGCACTGCTGGGGCAGCCTTGTCTGCGTTCATCATTGGCCTGCCCGCACTCAGGTTGCGCGGAGACTATCTGGCAATGGCGACACTTGGATTTAATGCAATTCTGACCGTGCTGTTTAATGAACTGGCGCCATTGACCGGTGGACCAAATGGGCTCGCCAATATTCCGCCAATATCCATTGGCGGATTCAAATTCGATAACGCAAGCCGCTTTTTCTGGCTCTCATGGATTTTCGGCGGTGCCATGATGGTGATGCTCGCCCTGCTATTGGCAAGCCGCGCTGGGCGGGCGCTGCGCGCAGTGGCAGGCAGCGAAATTGCTGCCGGGAGCATGGGGGTCGACCCGTTTCGCGTCAAGCATCGCGCCTTCATGTTGTCTGCCGCCTTCGCTGGATTGGGTGGTGCCCTATACGCTCACTTCAACCAGTACGCGTCCCCAGAGACCTTCAGCTTTGCGACCTCTGTTTTGCTGGTTGTCATGGTCGCCCTTGGCGGGTGGGGCTATTATTGGGGGCCACTGTTCGGTGCCATTGTCTTCACGGCAGTGCCCGAGTTACTTCGAAAGTTGCATGATGCCGAATTACTCGTATTCGGTGCCGGCATGATCGTCGTACTGCTTTTCCTGCCCTCCGGCATTGCCGGGCTGGGTAAGTTGTGGAGAAACTGGCGCACTGGGCGCGGAACTGCGCAGAACACCTGATGACAACCCTTGAACTATCCGGCATTTCGGTGACTTTCGGTGGGCTGCGCGCGGTCGTTGACCTTTCTTTTGCAGTGCCGGCCGGCAGCATCAAGGGAATCATTGGCCCGAATGGTGCAGGCAAGACCACCTTGTTCAACGCCATTTCGGGCATCACTACGCCGCAGTCAGGTCGAGTCCTACTGGGTGGGGGGGATGTCACAGCACTACGACCCCACCAGCGCGCCGCACTGGGGCTTTCGCGAACCTTTCAGAACCTTCAGATCTTTGCCGATATGAGCGTGTTGGAGAACGTGATGGTGGGGGCGCATACGCGCCTGAAATCAAGCTGGTTCGCTGCGCTGGGCGGCTTCACACGTGCTGAAGAAAGAAAAGCAGAGGCCACAGCGTTCCAAAAATTAGCGATGTTAGGGCTCGACAAACGTGCCTCCGACCTGGCCGGCGATCTCGGCTTTGCTGATGCAAAACTCCTCGAAATCGCCCGAGCGCTGGCTTCCGAGCCGACTGTTCTTTTGCTCGATGAACCCATCGCGGGCGTACCGCCGGCAGACCAAGAGCGGCTCGTCGAGGTCATCCGGCAGGTCAACGCCTCAGGGGTGACAGTGGTTCTGGTTGAACACAACATGCGTGTCGTAATGAAACTATGCTCCGATATTTTGGTCATGAATTATGGTGCCCGTCTGGCAGAGGGAACACCAGAGAGCGTGGCTCGCAATCAGGAGGTGATCGCCGCTTATCTCGGGCCGGAGACTGCCCATGCTTGAAGTCAAGGCACTGCAGGCTGGATATGGCAATTCCAATGTGCTTCATGGCCTTTCATTGAGCGTTCCAAAAGGTTCCTTTTGTACCTTGATCGGAGCCAACGGGGCCGGCAAGTCAACCACTATGAAGGCGATTGCCGGGTTGGTACGGCCGGTTCAAGGTAGCATCGAATTCGAAGGAAAACCGATTGGACATCTGCCGGCTGCCCAAATCGTGACGCGTGGCATCGCTTTGGTACCTGAGGGGCGTCGCGTATTTGGACCAATGTCGGTGCGCGAAAACTTGCAGATGGGTGCGTTCACTCGCCTGTTTCCTCGCGCCGTCCAAGGTGGACGGGAGGTGGAAATGCGACTCGCCTTCGTACTCGAAACTTTTCCACGTCTAAAGGAGCGCTTGGCACAGCAGGCTGCAACCCTATCGGGTGGCGAGCAACAAATGTTGGCGATCGGTCGGGCTCTGATGAGCACTCCGCACATGCTGCTGCTCGACGAGCCTTCGATGGGCCTTGCCCCGTTGATCGTGCTTCAAGTGTTTGACGTATTGCGGAAGTTGCAAAACTCTGGCCTGACCGTGCTGGTCTCCGAGCAAAATGCCAGCGTTGCGCTGGCCCATGCCGACCACGGGTACGTGATCGAAAGCGGGCGCATAGTGCTGGCTGATACAGCAGCCAACCTTCATGGTAATGACAAGGTCCGGGAGGCTTATCTTGGGATCTGATCCGAACTTGATGGACCGCTTGTCATCTGTCGATCCAACGATCGAGTGCGAGTACAACCTGCGCGTCCGCCATCCCGAGCGCGAATCCGTCTACCACCGCTTCGCCGCCGACAGTGCCATTCTGCGGCAAACTCATCCTGGGTTTAAAACGTTGCGCTATGGAGATTCGCCAAACAGCTTGATCGACTTTTTCCCGGCCGTCACCAGCATGCCTGCGCCCGTGTTTGTGTTTCTGCATGGCGGTTATTGGCGTGCGTTGGATCGCCGGATCTTCTCGTTCCTCGCGCGGCCCTGGCTGGCGCGCGGCGTGCATGTGGCCCTACCAGGCTACGACTTGGTTCCGACGCAGACTTTGCGCGAAATCGCCAACCAGGCGCGTAATGCCATCGAGTGGATGATGACCCGGTCCGCGGAATTGAATCTGGACACGTCGCGTCTCGTCATAGGTGGCCATTCTGCCGGAGCGCACCTCGGCGCGTTGTCGATCAGCGACATGACCGATTGGTCGGCAATTGGCTTTGTCGGCATCAGCGGCGTGTATGACCTTCCCCCTTTGCTAAGGACTAGTGTTAATCACGACTTGCATCTCGATGACGCTGAAGCGCACGCCTTGAGTCCACAATGGCGCCACGTCGATCCGCGATTGCGCTATTTGTGTGCCGTGGGAGGCGCCGAGACAGATGGCTTTCGGCAACAGTCGGCCAACTACGCTTCGATGCTTTGTTCGCGCGGTTGCGTGGCGGACTACCTCGAGGTGCTGAATCGTACTCACTTTGACGTTCTCGATGACCTCGCAGACCCCGATGCGGCGCTGTTTCAGGCCGCGTGGGCTATGCTTCCTCCCCCAAAGGACTGACATGGATAGGCAACAACACAACCCATCCACCATCGCGGCCCCGCTCGGCGCATACTCCAACGGCGTCTCCGCTCCCGGTGGCGGTCGCTGGCTCTACATAGCCGGGCAAGTTGGCGTGCGCCTGGATGGCAGCATGGCAACCACTTTCGTCGAGCAGGCAGAGGCAGCGTGGACCAACGTGATAGCCATCTTGGCCGATGCCGGCATGTCAACAAAGCATCTTGTCAAGGTCACCCACTATCTGGTGCGCCCCGATGACCTGAAGGAATATAACCCGGTGCGCAGCAAGCATCTTGGCGATGCGCGCCCCGCATCAACACTTATCTTGGCACAAGCACTTGCCAAACCCGATTGGCTGTTCGAGGTTGAAGCGGTCGCCTGGCGCGCCTGACTATCGGCATGTCGGCTGCCCTGCACCCTGACATGCATGCGGTCATGCAGCGCATGGCCGAGTTGCGCCGAGGCTTGCCGAACCGCTACACGCTGGAATTTCCTGAGGCGCGCGCACAACTTTTGTTTGAGCGTACGCCATGGCTTTCCGATGGCCCCCTGTGCCACACCGCGGATGGGATGGTGAACCACGACGACCGCAGCTTTGGACGTCGCCTCGTCATACCGCCGGTAGTGAATGACAGACACCTGCTGCTCTACTTGCATGGTGGTGGCTGGTGCGTTGGCTCATTAGCCACGCACGACAACATCGTACGCCGTCTCGCTACAGAAATGCGTTGCGTAGCGTGGTCAATAGACTATGCCCTCGCACCCGAAGCGCCGCACCCCGCTGGCCTGCTCGACTGCATCGCTGCCATCCGACTGGCAGCGCAACAGCACCCTGGCCTGCGCCTAGTAGTGGCCGGCGATTCGGCAGGCGCCCATCTCGCGCTGTCTGCGGCGTTGCAGTTGCATGAAAAGAACGCCGAGATCATAGACAGCCTGCTGCTCTTCTATGGCGTTTACACCGATGCCTGCGACGATGCCAGCATGCGCGCCCACGGGGACGGTCGCTACGGCCTGTCGATCGCAGCACATGAACGCTATCTGAATGCGTGCTTTGGTCCAGAGCGAGCCGAATCGCGCAGCAATGCCTTTGCCCTGCATGACACCGTTGATTTGCGCGGCCTGCCACGCATTCACCTGACCATCGCTGAACTCGACATCCTGCGCGACCAATCATATGCGCTTGTCGAGAAATTACAAATTGCCGACGTGTCAGTGGATGTCAATGAGCTACTTGGCGTGATCCACGGCTTCGTGTCGTTTGGCCAACAGCTGCCACAGGCGGCGCAAGCACTTAGTGCCGCAGCGCGGTGGGCTGTTCTACAGGACTGATCAAGCAGATCGGCAAAAACCCGTTGAGGCCACAAAATTTTGAGTTGAACAACATGGTCTGACCGCGAGTGACCTTGAGCCCATCATGAGGTCAAGGTTGGCGGCAGATCCGTAGCGCTGGATCAGATCGACGACGCCTCCTTGGCGTTCTTAGCCGGCTCTCGGCTTCGTCTGGGCAACTTGGCGCAATCCACCGGTTCGCCGCCCCACTGATTGCTCTGCAAGGTGTCTGAGCAGTCAATTTGCCGAATCTCGATTTCCGCCTGGTTGTGCGATAGCGCCAGGCATTTGTACCTGGCAGCAACGCGCCGGTTGGTGGTGGCAGGTGCAGTCGGCACAGATGCTCGATACCAAGTGTCGGTTCGTGTGTTGCCAAGACCACCCTCTTGGTGTCCACGCCAATTCAGTATTGACCTCGGTCGGAGTCAGAAGCTCGGTCTTTCTGTCGTAGGTTTTAGCGCAGGTTCCTAGGTAAAAAACAGAATTTCCATTTTGCGGCTCCGTTCTGCCATTGAACTACACCCGCTGATGGGCAGATTATAGAAGTCAGGGTCGCAAGTAAGCCCAGCCTTCGCTTTGTTTGGTCATGATTTCGGTCACGCCGGCTGGGACATAACTGAGCGCGGGCAGCATGTCGTCACGGGTCAGCTTCTGGCCGCGCATGGTGTTTTCGCAGGCCAGTACCTTGACATTGGCTTTCATGGCATCAGCCACGCGCGATGCTGTGGGTGACTCCAGTTTCAGCATGCCAATACCGGGGCCGTAGACCACGATCTCGATGTCCACATTGGTCACGCCCACGTCGTCTTGCAGGTTTTTGGCATTGTTCAGTGCCAGGTTCCACTTGACCGGGTCGTTGTCACTGACCTGAATCACGATTTTGTGTCGTTTCTGCGGGCTTTTCAGGGCTGTAGCCCCCTGATTCTGTGCGTGAGCAGCTATAAAAAAAGGAGTGACCAAAAGCGCTGAAGTTACAGCACCAGCTTGAATAAAGTGTCTGCGGTTCAATCTGCGGTTCATTTTTTGCTCACTTCTGAATATCGCCCAGGCACAGGTATTTCATCTCAATGTATTCGTCCATGCCGTGACTCGACCCTTCGCGGCCCAGGCCGGACTGCTTGACGCCACCGAACGGCACATGCTCGGTCGCCAAGATCCCGACGTTGATGCCGACCATGCCGTATTCCAGCGCTTCGGCCACGCGAAAGATGCGGCCAACGTCGCGGCTGTAAAAGTAGCTGGCCAGGCCAAACTCGGTGTTGTTGGCCGCGTCAATGGCGTCTTGCTCGTTCGTGAACCTGAACACCGGGGCGAAGGGGCCGAAGGTTTCTTCTCTGGCGCACAGCATGTCGGCGGTGGCGTCGCCAATCAGCGTAGGTTCAAAAAACTGACCCTCCAGCTTCTTGCCGCCGACCAGCAGCTTGCCGCCTTTGGCCAGCGCATCCGCGATGTGACGGGCGACCTTGTCGACCGCCGCGTCCTCGATCAGCGGGCCGGTCGTGATGCCTTCCGAAAAACCGTTGCCTACTTTGAGCGTTTTAACTTTGGCCGTGAACTTTTCCACAAACTCGTCATAGACGCCGTCTTGCACGTAAAGGCGGTTGGCGCACACGCAGGTCTGTCCTGCATTGCGGTATTTGCTGGCCATCGCACCTTCAACGGCGGAGTCAATATCGGCATCGTCAAACACAATGAAGGGCGCATTGCCACCGAGTTCCAACGACAGTTTTTTGATGGTCGGCGCGCTTTGTGCCATCAACAGACGGCCCACTTCGGTGGAGCCGGTAAAGCTTAAATGCCGAACCACCGGGCTGGCGCAGATGACTTTTCCGATCGCAATCGAATTGTTGGCGTCAGCCGTCAGGACATTAAGTACCCCGGCAGGAATACCTGCACGTATGGCCAACTCTGCTGCCGCCAGCGCTGTCAGCGGCGTTAGTTCTGCGGGTTTGATGACCACTGGGCAACCGGCTGCCAGCGCGGGCGCAACCTTGCGGGTGATCATGGCCAGCGGAAAATTCCATGGCGTGATGGCGGCGCACACGCCAATCGGTTCCTTGATCACCATCAGGCGGCGGTTGTTGTCAAATTGGGGCAGCGTCTCACCGTTCACGCGCTTGGCTTCTTCAGCAAACCATTCCACAAAGCTGGCACCGTAAACAATTTCGCCCTTGGCCTCGGCAAAGGGTTTGCCTTGCTCGGCTGTCAGGATGCGGCCCAGATCGTCGGCGTTGGCCATCAGAAGTTGAAACCACTTCAGCAAAATCGCGTGCCGTTCTTTGCCGGTTTTCTTGCGCCAGGCGGGCCAGGCGGCGTTGGCGGCGGCAATGGCGGCTTCCGCATCCTGCGGGCCCAAGTTGGCCACATCGGCCAACTTGCGGCCGTTAGACGGGTCGTTCACGTCAAAGCGGGCACTGCTTGAGACCCATTGGCCGTTGATCAGCGCGTCGGTTTTAAGCAGGCTGGGGTCATTGAGCAGGGAGAGTGGGGCGGTCTTCATGTCCATGGCGGGTTCTTTCATTGAGCGTGCCGGGCAAGCACTTTTGGCAGCTTTTAAGCATAGCCTGTTCGTGGCTGTTGCGCTGTCAAGCGCGGCATAGCTCAAACTTATAATCAGCGGTTTCGTCAAATCAAGTATTCACTGGCCGACCTGTGCTCTTTTTTGAGAGCAACTTGCGCCCACACTGGCACACCATGAGCAATCCCACCTCTACTTCTTCTGCGGGCACGGCCCTGACTTCTGTCGCTGACATCCGCAAAACTTTCCTAGACTTTTACGCGGCCAAGGGCCACACCGTGGTGCCGTCGTCATCGCTGGTGCCGGGCAATGACCCAACGCTGATGTTCACCAACTCGGGCATGGTGCAGTTCAAGGATGTGTTTTTGGGCACCGACAAGCGCAGCTATGTGCGTGCGGCTTCGGTACAAGCGTGCTTGAGAGCAGGCGGCAAACACAACGACCTGGAAAACGTCGGCTACACCGCCCGCCACCACACCTTTTTTGAAATGCTGGGCAACTGGAGCTTTGGCGATTACTTCAAGCGTGACTCGCTTTTGTGGGGCTGGGAGTTGCTGACGAAAGTCTACAAGTTGCCGCCTGAAAAGCTGCTGGCCACGGTGTATATCGACGATCAGGAGGCCTACGACATCTGGCTCAACGAGATTGGTTTGCCGGCTGACCGCATTGTGCGCATTGGCGACAACAAGGGCAAAAAATACGCGTCAGACAACTTCTGGATGATGGCCGATACCGGGCCCTGTGGCCCGTGCAGCGAGATTTTTTACGACCATGGTGAGCATATCCCCGGCGGGCCACCGGGCAGCCCGGGTGAAGACGGCGACCGCTTCATTGAAATCTGGAACCACGTGTTCATGCAGTTTGACATGCAGGCCGACGGCTCACTCGTCAAGCTGCCCGCACCGTGTGTCGACACCGGCATGGGGCTGGAGCGCCTGGCCGCCATCTTGCAACATGTGCACAGCAACTACGAGATCGATATTTTCGACAAGCTGATCAAGGCCGCCTCGCGCGAGACCGGGTGTACCGACCTGGACAACAAGAGCCTGCGTGTGATTGCCGACCATATTCGCGCCACCGCGTTTTTGGTCAGCGACGGCGTGAACCCGTCGAATGAAGGGCGCGGCTACGTGCAGCGCCGCATCATTCGCCGCGCCATTCGCCATGGCTACAAGCTGGGCAAAAAGACGCCGTTTTTTCACAAGCTGGTGCCAGACCTGGTGGCGCTGATGGGCGATGCGTATCCCCGTTTGAAGGCCGACGGCGCGCGGGTGATGGATGTGCTGCGGGTTGAGGAAGAGCGGTTTTTTGAGACGCTTGAAATTGGCATGACGATTCTGGATGCCGCGCTTGCTGACACCCAAGTCTTGCCTGGGGATGTGGCCTTCAAGCTGCACGACACGTACGGCTTTCCGCTCGATTTGTCTGCCGACGTCTGCCGCGAGCGCGGGCTGAGTGTGGATGAAGCCGGCTTTCATCTGGCCATGGACAAACAAAAAGCCCAAGCCAGAGCCGCAGGCAAATTCAAGATGGACAAGGCGCTGGATTACTCCGGCGCAGGCCATGCCTTCACTGGTTACACAAGGCTTGAAGAGCCCGCCAAAGTTGTGGCGCTGTATCTTGATGGCGTGGCCGTGCCGTCTTTGGCTGCTGGGCAAAACGGCATTGTGGTGCTGAACACCACGCCGTTTTATGCCGAGAGCGGTGGGCAGGTGGGGGATCAGGGCGCCATAGCTTCCAGCAGCGCGGTGTTTGCAGTTGATGACACCCAAAAAATCAAGGCCGATGTGTTTGGCCATCACGGCAGCGTGAGCCACGGCACGCTCACGGCGGGTGATGCTGTGACTGCCCAGGTCAGCACCGCCACGCGGGCCGCCACCGTCCGCAACCACAGCGCCACCCACCTGATGCACAAGGCCTTGCGCGAGGTGTTGGGCAGCCATGTGCAGCAAAAGGGCAGTCTGGTTGACGCTGACAAAACACGGTTTGACTTCACCCACAACGCGCCGGTCACCGATGCGCAAATCCGCGAGATTGAAGCCGCCGTCAATGCCGAAATTTTGGCGAACGCGGCCACCGATGCGAGCGAGATGGACATGGACGCTGCGCAAAAGACCGGTGCCACGATGCTGTTTGGCGAAAAGTACGGTGACAAGGTGCGCGTGCTGACGATTGGTTCAAGCAAAGAACTCTGCGGCGGCACCCACGTGGGCCGCACCGGGGATATTGGCCTGTTCAAAATTGTGGGTGAAAGCGGCGTAGCGGCGGGTGTGCGGCGCGTCGAGGCTATTACTGGTGGTAATGCGCTGGCGTATTTGCAGTCGCTTGAAGCGACGGTTGAAGCGGCGGCCGGTTCGCTCAAAGCCAATCCGGCTGAGCTGCAAAACCGCATCGATCAGGTGCTCGACCACGTCAAGACGCTGGAAAAAGAAGTCGCTGCCCTCAAAGGCAAGCTCGCCTCGTCGCAAGGCGATGAGCTGATGCTGCAAGCCGTGGATGTCAATGGCATCAAGGTGCTGGCTGCCAAGCTCGAAGGAGCAGATGCGAAAACCCTGCGCGACACCATGGACAAGCTCAAAGACAAGCTGAAAACCGCTGTCATCGTGCTGGCTGCAGCTGACGGCGACAAGGTGCAAATCGCTGCCGGCGTGACTGCTGACAGCATTGGCAAGGTCAAAGCCGGCGAGCTGGTGAACTTTGTCGCCCAGCAGGTCGGCGGCAAGGGCGGCGGCAAGGCCGACATGGCGATGGCTGGCGGCACCGATGCGGCAAAACTGCCGGATGCGCTCAAGTCAGTGCTGGCGTGGGTGACCGAGCGGGTTTGAATACGCGTTGGCAGTTGCTATTTATTCAGTAGCTGCTCGCCCTTATTTTTGTTGGGCTACAGGCACTTTTATGCCTTAAAGTGGCTAAAAATGACGCAAAACAGTCATTTTGAAGCCCAAAACACACCAAACCAGCCTTGCGCATCCGTCCAGTGCTGCACATGGCTGAAACCAGCTTGTTTGAGCAGCGTGCTCATGCCATCGAGCGTGTATTTGTAGGAGTTCTCGGTATGGATGCGCTCTCCGGCGGCGAAGCTTCTTTCGTGACCGACCCAGCGCACCGTGGTGTTTGTGATGGCTTCCAGATGCATTTCAATTCGCGAGTCTTGCAGGTTGAACAGCGCAACGTGCCGCCATTGCCGCAGATCAAAGTCAGAGTCCAGCAAGGCGTTGACATGGAGCAGCACGTTTTTGTTGAATGCAGCCGTCACGCCCGCTGCGTCGTCGTAAGCCGCTTGCAGCACCGCAGCGTCTTTGACCAGATCAATGCCCAACAGCAAGCCACTGGCCTTGCCCTGTTGGGTGTCCGCTATCTGCTGTAAAAACCGCCGCGCATCTGGCGGCGAGAAGTTGCCCAGGCTGGAGCCTGGGTAGAAGAAAACGCGGTCGTGGCTCTGCACAGCATCGGGCAGCGTCAGCGCGCTTGAAAAATCCATAGCCACGCCCACGATGTCCAGCGCAGTAAAGCGGGCTTGCAGTTTGTCAGCCGCTTCGCGCAGAAAGTCCACAGAAATATCAACCGGCACGTACTGGCGCGGTGACAAAAACGGCATCAGCGCGGCGGCTTTGGCGCAATTGCCGGCACCCAGGTCAATCAGGCAGGCGGTTTTAATGCCTGAATCAGCTACAGCCCTCGCTATATGGGCGTTATGCGCTTCAAAAATGCTAGCTTCAGTACGGGTGGGGTAGTAGTCGTCCAGCAGGGTGATGGCTTCAAACAGCTTGGAGCCCAGCAGGTTGTAAAAGTACTTTGGCGCGATGTTGGCAGCAGGCATCAACAGCCCTTGAGCCAGCTCGTCGACTGCCACGGCAGATGACGCTGAAAGCGCTGGGCTCTGGGTGAGAAATTGTGGTGTTAGGGGCATGGATGGGTGAATGAAGACAAGCGCAGCACCGCGTCAAAGGTGCCCTGATAGCATAGCGCCATGTTTTTTAGCCGACGCCACTTCCTCCAAACAGCTGGCGCCGCCTTGCTGCCCCTGCATGCCGCCTTTGCGCAGAACAATCACGAAGTCACCCCCTGGACGGGTCCCGTGAGTCATTTTTCATTGGTCGACACCACAGGCAAAACCTGGCAACCGTCACATCTCAAAGGCCGCGCCGTGCTGCTGAACTTTTGGGCCAGTTGGTGCGAGCCGTGTCGCGCTGAAATGCCGACCTTGCAGCAGGTGGCTGACTTGTACGGGCCGGACAAGCTGCTGGTGCTGGCGATCAATTTCAAAGAGACGGCCCAGCGCGCATTGCAGTTTGCCAACACAACCGGTGTCACCATGCCCGTGCTGCTCGACATGCAGGGAAAAACCGCCGCGCAATGGGGTGTCAAGGTGTTTCCCACCACGCTGACCATCAACAGCCGGGGACAGCCGCAACAGCGCGTCAAGGGCGAGGTGGACTGGACCGGCCCTGCGTCTGCCAAGATGATTGACGGGCTTTTGAAGAGCTGAAAACACAGGCTGCATGATGCAGTGATAATTTCAGGACTTTAAAAGGACTTTCGCTCATGACCACACCCCGCCGCACTTTTTTGAAAAAAACAGCCGCAGCTGCCGCTGCGCTCGGCGCCGTGCCTGGCATGCCTTTTGCGCAAACACTGGCCAACCGCAGCTTTACCCCTCAAAGCGGCGCCTGGCGCACCTTCGATGTGACGACACGGGTTGACATCATCAAGCCCCAGGGTGCAACCCAAGTCTGGCTGCCTATTCCTTCGGTCAACAGCGACTACCAGCGCTCGCTTGACAACAGCTTTTCAACCAACGGTACGGGCCAGATGAAAAGCGACGGCAAAGATGGCGCCAAGATGCTGTACGTCGAGTTTGCAGGCAGTCAAGCCACGCCCTACGTTGAGCTGACCAGCCGCGTGCAGACCCAGAGCCGCGCTGTCGACTGGTCACAAAAAAACGCCGCGCCTGATGATGCCGACACCCTGAAATACTTCACCCGCGCCACCACGCTGATCCCGACCGATGGCATTGTGCGCAAAACCGCCTTGGCCGCGACCCAAGGCGCTAAATCCGACGTAGAAAAAACGCAAAAAATTTACGACTGGATTGTGGCCAATACCTACCGCGAGCCCAAGGTGCGCGGCTGCGGTGTGGGCGACATCAAGACCATGCTGGAAACCGGCGATCTGGGCGGCAAGTGCGCTGACTTGAATGCGCTGTTTGTCGGCTTGTGCCGCTCGGTGGGTGTGCCAGCGCGTGATGTCTACGGCATTCGCCTGGTGCCATCCGCTTTTGGCTACAAGGAACTGTCGGGCAACCCGGCCAGTTTGAAGGGCGCGCAGCATTGCCGCTCTGAAGCGTATTTGAAGGGCTACGGCTGGGTCGCGATGGACCCGGCCGACGTGGCCAAAGTCATGCGGCTGGAGACGGCCGACTGGATCAAGACCACCATCAACCCGGTGGTCTCGCCGGTCAACAAGGCTTTGTTTGGCGGATGGGAAGGCAACTGGATGGCCTACAACACCGCGCATGACATTGCACTGCCCAAGTCAAAGGGTGAGGTGCTGGGCTTTTTCATGTACCCGATGGCTGAAAATGCCGCCGGCCGGTTTGACCCCTATGCGCCGGATGATTTCAAGTACCAGATCACAGCCAAAGAAATCAAAGCCTGAAGGTCAAAGTCAGGCGGCTTTCAAACCGCCTTGACGCCCCTGTCACCGGGTCTTTAAACGCAATCGACTTGGCCAGCAACTGCAGCGGTAAGCTGTAGTCATCCTCCGGCGTGTCAGCCACTGGCGGGTACATCCGGTCGTTCAAAATCGGCAAGCCCAGTGCGTTCATGTGGACGCGCAGCTGGTGTTTTTTGCCCGTGACCGGGCTCAGTGCGTACCTGGCCATATCGCCATTTTTTTCAATCACATCCATGTGGGTTTCGCTGTTCGGCTGGCCCGGCACCTCGCGCTGCCTGAAGAACGGTTCGTCTTCAACAATTCGGCTTTTGCGGGTGACAGGCCAGGTCAAATCTGGCCGCCAGGGTGCGATGGCTTCATAGTGCTTGGTCACCGCATGGTCTCTGAACAGCGCCTGGTACGCATTGCGCTCGTCCGGCTGTATGCAGAACAGCACCAGCCCGGCGGTCTCGCGGTCAATGCGGTGAATCGGAATCAAGGTGTCAATGCCCAGCCGCTTTTTGAGCCGCACCAGCAGCGTTTCTTGCAGGTAATGGCCGGACGGTGTGACGGGCAGAAAGTGCGGTTTGTCGGCCACGACCAGACGGTCGTCCTGGTACAGCACCGTTTCGTCAAACGGAATGCGCGCCTCCACATCGACGGCGCGATAGTAGTAAATGCGCATCGGGCCGGGGAAGGGTCGCTCTGGGGTGACCTGCCCCCCGAATTCGTCAACCACCAGTTGGTGAGCCATACGCTCAAGCCAGACCTCACGGGTGATGGCGGGAAAGCGCTCAACCAGAAAATCTGTGATGGTGCGCCACTTGCCTGCGGTCAGGCCGACGCAGCTCGGGCCGACGCCATTTTTTGTGGGCAGGCCGTGCAGGTCCGTCACAGTCGCTTGTAGACCAGATCCCACACGCCGTGCCCCAGCTTGATGCCGCGGTTTTCAAACTTGGTCAGGGGGCGGTAGTCGGGCTTGGGGGCGTAGGCATCGGGCGATGTGTTTTGCAGCATTGGCTCTGTGCCCAGCACTTGAAGTATTTGCTCGGCGTAGGGCTGCCAGTCGGTGGCGCAATGCAGATAGCCGCCGGGTTTCAAGCGGGCTGCCAGATTGGCGATCAGCGGGGTTTGAATCAAGCGGCGCTTGTTGTGCTTTTTCTTGTGCCACGGGTCGGGGAAAAAGATATGGATACCGTCCAGACTGCCCAGGGCCAGCATGTGGTCAATCACCTCCACCGCGTCGTGCTGCAAGATCCGGATGTTGGTCAGATGTTGTTCTTCAATCCGCTTGAGCAGGGCGCCCACGCCGGGGGTGTGGACTTCGCAGCATAAAAAGTTGGTATCCGGCTTGCCGGCTGCAATCTGCGCCGTGGCTTCACCCATACCAAACCCGATTTCCAACACAGTGGGCGCGGTACGCTGGAAGATCGTGTCGAAACGGCACAACTCGGGCGTGTACGGCAACAGATACTGTGGGCCTTGGGTTTCGAATGCCTTGGCTTGGCCTGCCGTGGTGCGACCGGTGCGAAGGACAAAGCTGCGGATGGTGCGGAGCGGGAAGGCCTGGGGGGTGGTTTGTTCAGTCACAGTGCAATTTTAAAGCGCCTGAACGCGCAACTAGCCGTACCATCCATTGGGCGACGGCTTGCTGCAACCAGTCAGCGGGGTTGGAGGCAAAGCAGGTGATCCCCAAATGTTGGCCTGCTTGCGCCAACGCTTCAAGCGGGTCTTGCAAATCCACCGCCTGCGCCCCGTTTTGCTTGGACAGCTTGTCACCATCGGCCCCCAACACCACAGGCGTGTGCAGGTAGTGCGCTTGCGGCAAACCCAGGGCGCGCTGCAACAGAATTTGTCGGGCCGTGTTGTGCGCCAGGTCTGCGCCCCGAACGATATGCGTGACGCCTTGCGCCGCGTCGTCCACCACCACGGCCAGCTGATAAGCCCACAGGCCGTCTGCGCGTTGGAGCACGAAGTCACCCACCTCGCGGCTCACGTTTTGATGTTGTTGGCCTGACAGGCGGTCCACCCAATGAATCTCATGTGCTATCAATTCAGGATCTGCTCGCCGACGTATTTGTTGGCCTGAAGGCCCGTTGGATGGTTGGAAAGTGCTCAAAAAGCGCCATGAGCGGGCTTGTTTGCCATTGAGGCCGCCTCTGCAGGTGCCAGGGTACACCAGCTCAGCGTGTCGCGCGCGCTGCTGGCCTGCTGCAGCGATGGCCTGCTCAATGTCCAGCCGGGAGCAACTGCAGGGGTAGGCCTGCGCCTGCGCAACGAGCTGGTTCAAGGCCTGTTGGTAGAGGTGGCCGCGTTGTGACTGGTAAATCGGCGGCGCGTCAGGATGCAAACCGCAGACGGCCAGCTGCTGCAAGATGATGTGGTCTGCGCCCGGCACGCAGCGGGGTGTGTCGACATCTTCAATGCGCACCAGCCATTGGCCATCATGGGCTTTGGCGTCCAGCCAGCTGGCCAGCGCCGCCACCAGCGAACCGGCATGCAAAGGCCCGGTGGGTGAGGGTGCGAATCTTCCGATGTAGCTGGACCTGATTTTTTTAACCATCGCTCTGTTTTTTCGACGCGCCGCCCCCGTAATAACGCTCCCCCGAGGGGCAGCGTGTGACACGACGCCAAAAGCGTCTGGGTCAGTGCACGGCCAAAGCCAGTTCAAGACCCGACACAAAGCCGTCTTCAAGCCGATGGCCAAGGCACCAGTCACCGCAGGCGCCTATGCCCAGTTTGGCGTCCCACAAATGGCTCTTGCCCAGTGGCTTGGTGGTTTGCGCATAGCGCCAGCGGTGGACCTCAGCAAACGGCGGCTCAGCGCGAATGCCGGTGATTTCGGTAAAGGCTTTGAGCAGCTTGGCTTTGACGCGCTCGGCATCGTCTTCCAGATGGCGTTCTGACCAGTCCGGGCTGGCTTGTACAGTCCAGCGTTCAATCGGGCCACGCCCCGGCTTGGATGACTCACGTGCCAACCAGGCAATTCGGTGATGCGTGCTGCGGGCGGCGTTCCATTGCGGACCCAAATAAGCCAGTGTCGGCTGCGCCGCTTGCGGAAAAGCCAGCATCAAGGTCCAGCACGGTGCAACGCTGACTTTGGAAATCTCGCCCATCAAGTTTTTGGCAATTTGCGACGACAGCAGCAGCGCCTGGGCTTGTACCGATGGCACGGCCAGAATGACCCCGTCAAAGCCCGAATGCACGCTGGTCGTGGCCCCTGGCCCCTCGGTTTGCAGCTGCCAGCGCTTGGGCGACAACAAGTCGTTTTGTATCCGTGTGACCTGGGTTTCAAAATGCAGTTGACCCTTGGCTACAAGCGGCTGGGCCCATTGCCTGACCAGCGCGTTCATACCGGGTGTGGCGACCCAATGGGCCTCTTTGGGCGGCAGGCTGGAGGCCACCACCCGACCGGCTTCATCCAGAATACGCACGGTGTTGGCGCTCCAGCGGCGCACCAGCTCGGGGTTGATGCTCAGTGCGGTTTCAAACCGCTTGTCGCGCACGGTGAAGTACTGTGCGCCATGGTCAAAACTGCCAAACTCGCTGCTGCGGGTGGACATGCGGCCGCCCGCGCCGCGGCTTTTTTCAAACACCGTGACAGTGTGCCCGGCTTGAGCCAGCGTGCGTGCGCAGGCCATGCCGGCGATGCCTGCGCCAATCACGGCGATCTGCTTGCTCGATGAATGCGAAGACCCATGGGTGGGGGCGGGGGAAGACTTGTTTGTCATGTTGTGTTCTTATGTTGGTCAACGATGTCGTGTCAATGTACTCTAAACCGGGCAGTGTTTATCTTTCAAGCAAAGCGTTACGCGTCTTGGCGCTTTCCAGTTGCTTGAGCCACCACTGTAAGGCCTTGCCCTCCGCTTGGCGCCAGGCATAACTGACGCGAACGACCCGGGGCGGCTGCATGACCTTCTTCTCGACCAACCGGCCTGCATCAATAAAAGGCTGGGCCAAATATTCGGGCAAAAAACCGGCGCCCAGGCCGCGCATCTGTGCATCGAGTTTTGTCAGCATGCCCGGCACGGTAAACACATCCTGGCCACCCAGCAGTCCGATGCTCACACCGCCGCCGCGTTGTACCGAGTCAGCCACGGCCACCACCCGGTGCGCCAGCATCATGTCGTTGGTGATCGGCTCGGCGGCATGGGCCAGCGCGTGGTGGGGGGCCACAGCGTAGACAAATTTGATCGTGCCCAGCGCCTTGCTATGCAGATCGCTGTTGGCACCCGGCTCCAGGGCGACGCCTATGGCCAGGTCCGCTTGTCCCGATGTCAGTGCCTGCAAGGTGCCCGACAGGGCTTCCTCTCTGATTTTCAGCCGGGTGGGCGGCTTGAGGGCAAAAAACGCCTCACACAACTCCATGATGGTGTCGCGCGAGATGATGCTGTCTACCGACAGGGTCAGTTGCGGCTCCCAGCCTGTCGCCACCCGCTTGACCCGGTTGGCAACCGCGTCCAGCTCGTTGAGCAAACGATTGCCTTCGCGCAGCAGTTCTTTACCGGCTTGTGTCAGTTGGGCCCGCCGCGATGAACGGTCAAACAGCAGCACATCGAGCGCATCTTCAACCTGCCGCACGCGGTAGGTGACGGCGCTGGGCACCAGGCCCAGCTCACGCGCAGCGGCTGCCATGCTGCCGGTGCGGTGGATGGCATCCAACATACCCAAGGCTTCGGGGGTCAGCACATCACGTATGGATGCTTTGGTCATTGCTTGTTTTTTCATTCAAATAATTCGAATGATGCCATCAAATGCGAACAATCGTGAGCCTGACGATGCCGATTAAAGTACGAACAAGGAAATTTTTCTGAAAGGCTACTGGACATGATCACCTTACGCAAATCCACGGAGCGCGGCTACGCCGACCACGGTTGGCTCAAGTCCTACCATTCATTTTCATTTGCCGGCTATTACGACGAAAAGCACATGGGTTTTGGCAATTTGCGCGTCATCAATGAAGACCGCATTGCACCCGGCACCGGTTTTGGCACACACGGCCACCGGGACATGGAAATCATCAGCTATGTGATGTCGGGCGAGCTGGCGCACAAAGACAACATGGGCAATGTCAAAGGCATTCCGCCCGGTGACGTGCAGCGCATGAGCGCCGGCACGGGCGTGCAGCACAGCGAATTCAACCATGCTGAAGGCCAGACCACGCACTTTCTGCAAATCTGGATTGAGCCGAACGTCAAAGGCATTGCACCTGGCTACGAACAAAAAACCTTCAGCCCCGATGAAAAGCGCGGCAAGCTGCGGCTGGTGGCATCCAACGATGGTGCGGACGGCTCAGTGACGGTGCATGCCGACGCCAAAATTTATGCGGGTCTTCTCGACGGCGACGAAGCTGCCACGCTGGCGCTGAACCCGGCACGTAAAACGTATGTGCAACTGATCAGCGGCGGCCTGGAGGTCAATGGCCAATTGCTGGCCAAGGGCGATGCTGCCCTGTTGCAGCACGAAACCCAGCTGCAACTGGCCAAAGGGCAGGGCGCCGAAGTGCTGGTTTTTGACCTGGCCGCTTGACGCTGTCGCTCTGGCCTGCGGACATCCTGGTTGATTGTTTGCGCCCACGCGTTGGTTGATCCGTCGCAAGCGCCGTCGTCAAGCTGCATCAATTTGCTTGGTTAGTTTTTTTCTTTTCACTTCATGAGGATTTTTATGTCGAAAGTTGTTGTTGTTTATCACTCCGGTTATGGCCATACCCAGCGCGTGGCGCAGTTTGTGTCTGATGGCGCGGCTGCCGAATTGATCGCCATTGATGCCGAAGGCAACCTGACCGAAGCGCAGTGGGCCAGCCTGGACGCTGCTGACGCCATCATCATGGGCAGCCCCACGTACATGGGCATGGCAAGCTGGCAGTTTAAAAAGTTTGCCGATGCGACCAGCAAAAAGTGGTTCACCAGCGCCTGGAAAGACAAGGTCGCCGGCGGCTTTACGTGCAGCGCCAGCCCAAGCGGCGACAAGTTGTCGACCATTCAGTACTTCATCACTCTGGCGATGCAGCAGGGCATGATCTGGGTGGGCCAGCCTGCGATGAACAATGGCGTGATCAACCGCATTGGCTCCAACTCTGGCGTGATGGCGCAAGTCGGCCCACAAGACCCGGCCAGTGCCATTCCCCAGGGCGACCTGGACACCGCAGCAGCCTACGGCAAACGCGTGGCTGAAGTGGCGACCAAGCTGCGCGGCTGATCGCACGTCTGAACCGTCGCCCCTTGCCCTGACCAGTGCGCAGCCACTGGCGGGGCAAAAGTAAAAGTTTGGCGGTATCACACAAATCGTCTGGCAGGCGATCAAAGGGCTGTTTAGCTGCATGGGGTGTCTCCTTAGCGCCACTACATAAAGATTTAATCCTTGGTCTTTTGCTTATTTGTTGATACATTTTGTAACGAGTGTGGAATGGCCCTTGTTCACAAAAGAAGGATTAACAATGAATGGCATTACAAACCGATTTTTTCTAGCAAGCGTGCTGATCGTATGCATGGTTGGAGCCTCAATGGCCCAGGTGAAAATAGACGATCAAGGCAATGTGACGTTAATGGGCACCGTCACTGCAAGTAAAAGCCTGGCTGTTACAGGCCAGGCAACCGCGGGCAGTCTGGTCACCACCGGCGCGGTCTCAGCAAATAGCTTGTCCGTCACCAACGCAGCTAACGTCGGCAGCCTGGCTGTTTCAGGCCAGGCAACCGCGGACAGTCTGGTCACCACCGGCGCGGTCTCAGCAAAGAGCTTGTCCGTCAACGGCTCAGTCGTTATGCAGCCGGTTTTCGCTTCATGCCAAGATTCAAGCCAATCCTGCAAGGCGACGGCTACATGCCCTGCCGGAACGACCGTCAAAAGCGGATGGGCCACCTACTTAGTTGATGACTCGCCGACAGGTGGTTGGTGCGGCCTGAGCACCAAAGCCTGTACGGTGGGGGACGCCGATTGCTCTACCACAAGCGAGGCTGGCCAATGTACGAAACCGAAATGGGGCAATCAGATGGTCATCGTCTCCATCAGTTGCGGCTGAACCTGCATCAGCGCAACGCCGCACCCCACCGCATTGAAAGGAAATTCAGTTTGACACACTCATGCAAACTTTGTGTCGCCGCGCTTCTTCTGCTCGCCTCGCTCTTAAGCCATGCGGCCCCGCGCGCGTCCGGTGTGGGGATTATCCTCGGCGATACGGACGATCGGAATTTTTCCGACAACAAAGCCGTCGGCCGCATGATATTGACTTACTCCAACACGGAGCAGTACGTTTGCACAGGATGGCTGCAAGCCGCTGGCGTCGTCATCTCGGCAGCACACTGTTTCGAAGATCAATCTGATGGTTCCAAATATGTAAGCGGCACGCTGCAATTCAATGTGCCCGCCTCCAGCGCAAACGGGGAAAGGCAAGACCCCCCTGCGGCCAACCAATACAACATTGGCACCCTCTTGAAAGGCACTAGCGTTATTGGAGAAGATTACGCCGTATTCAAGATTGACCCAAATGCAGGCGTCTCCGCTTTCTCAGCCCAAGGACAATTTTTCAGGATTGCAGCATCCATCCCCGTAGCTTCGTCAGGAACATCCAGCCCCTATGCCGCATTAACCGGCTATGGCAAAGATAATTCTCCTGCCGGCAGCGAGGGAACTACAAACGCCTTCAACTTCACTGAACAATTTAGCACCGGCAAGCTCGGCCCCATGACCGCAACCACGACCACCCAAACCTGGGTCGCCTACTTCGGCGACTCCTTGGGCGGCGCATCCGGCGGGCCCTATGAACTCCTCAAGACCATGATCAGCGTTGGTATCCACTCCGGCGGCGGCGATCCCACCATAAACTGCGGCACGGGCGTCACCCAGTGCAATGTCGGCACGACGTTTGCCAATCCCGATATCAGCAAGGCCATTGACAACCTGGTCATATATCCAGGCACATCCTACGTTTACTATGCCGACGTCGGACTCCCCTTCTGGTTGACGCCAGCCTCCACCGCCACAGCCCCTGCGCGCGCCATCGAAGACGCCATCGCCCAATTTGCTGGCAATGACCAAAGCCAGGATTCAAGCGCTACTATCAACATAACCGCCGGCTATTACAACGGCGCGGGCATCACTCTTGCCGCGCCGACAGGGACTTCCATCGTGCTGGTTGCCGCCGCTGGCAGCGTCTATATCGGACCGGTTCTTCCGCCGGGATATTGAGCCAGTTCAAGGCCAATCACAAAGATTACCTTGGCAAGCATAAACTCATTTCCAGAGAAGCAGTGGTCCTGGCGTATGAAACGTGTGCGGCTGGCGCGGTAAGTCGCTGTGATGCCGGCGCAATCAGGGTAGGTAAAGCGGTGCGGCCAGCGCAAGCGCTCCAGGTAAGACAGGCAAGCCACCTAAGAGGGAAACCATTCAAGGAATTCGCTCCAGATGCGTGGATAGTCTTGGGTTGAAACGGGCACAATCACTGGACATTTGCCCAATTTAATTTAGCTCGCTTGAGCTAAAAGGATGCCCGTTGTAGGTGCACAGGCCGATTTAGGGATGGCCATGTCGATGTCACGCCGAGCATCGCCCTAAAATGACCTGATGTTTGTCCATTTACGTATCCACACCGAATTTTCAGTCGTTGACGGCACGAACCGCATTGATGAAATCACCGCTGCCGCCGCAGCAGACCAGCAACCGGCACTCGCCATCAGTGACCTGAGTAACCTGTTTGGCACCGTCAAGTTTTACAAGGCTGCACGCGGCCATGGCGTCAAGCCCTTGGTCGCCGCCGATGTCTGGGTGCAAGTACCCGGCAAAGACGCCGCCGCACCACCCGCGCGCCTGCTGCTGATTGCGCAAAACCAGCGTGGGTATCTCAATTTGTCGGAGCTGCTGACGCGTGCCTGGACGCGCGGCGTGGTGGCGGGCCAAGCCATCATCAGCCTGGACTGGCTCAGCGAGCTCAATGAGGGCTTGATTGCGCTGTCAGGTGCGCAGCGTGGCGCAGTAGGCCAGGCGCTGGTGCAAGGCGATGATGCGCGTGCCATCGATAGCGCGCTGCATTTTTCAGGCATTTTTATTCACCGCTTTTACATCGAACTGCAGCGCGCCGACCAGGCCGACGATGCGCGCCACGTCACGGCTGCCGTTCAGCTGGCAGCGCGTTTAAAGCTCCCCGTGGTGGCCACCCACCCGGTGCAGTTTTTGACCTACGACGACTACGAGGCACACGAGGCGCGGGTATGTATTGCTGAAGGTGAAATTCTGGGCAATGCGCGCCGTGTGCGCAAGTTCACGCGGGAGCAATACTTCAAGTCAGCCGCGCAAATGAAAGCGCTGTTTGCCGACATTCCCTCGGCCATCACCAACACACTGGAGATCGCCAAGCGCTGCAACTTAAGGCTTGAGCTCGGTAAACCGATGCTGCCCGACTACCCGACGCCAGAAGTCAATGGCGTGCGCATGGCGGCTGACGACTACTTTCGCCAAACGTCGTTCGAAGGTCTTGAAGAGCGCCTGGCCCACCTGTACCCGAAAGCAGAGGTGCGCGACAAACAACGGCCAGCTTATGTGGAGCGCCTGGAGTTTGAGATCAACACCATCCTGAAAATGGGTTTTCCTGGCTACTTTTTGATTGTGGGCGACTTCATCAACTGGGCCAAAAACAATGGCTGCCCGGTGGGGCCGGGGCGGGGCTCTGGCGCGGGCTCGCTGGTGGCTTATTCACTGAAGATCACCGACCTGGACCCACTGCGCTACAACCTGCTGTTCGAGCGGTTTTTGAACCCCGAGCGGGTGTCGATGCCCGACTTTGACATTGACTTTTGCCAAAGCAACCGCGACCGCGTGATTGACTACGTGAAAGACAAATACGGCCACAATGCCGTCAGCCAGATTGTCACTTTTGGCACCATGGCGGCGCGCGCGGCGATTCGCGACGTGGGCCGCGTGCTCGACTTTCCGTATGGCTTTTGCGACGGTATTTCAAAACTGATACCGAACAAGCCCGGTCAGGCCGTCACCCTGCAATTGCTGCCCGCCGAGCGCAAGAAAAACGACAAGCTGGTGTATGCCTTGGAGGCCGAGCCGATTTTGGCCGAGCGTGAACGCAAGGAAGAAGACGTTCACACCTTGCTTGAACTTGCCCGCAAGCTCGAAGGCCTGACGCGCAACGTCGGCATGCATGCAGGTGGCGTGCTGATTGCGCCCGGCAAGCTGACAGACTTTTGCCCACTGTACTTGCAGCCCGGCAGCACTTCAGCCGTCAGTCAGTTTGACAAAAATGACGTGGAGGCGATTGGCCTGGTCAAGTTTGACTTTTTGGGGCTGGCCACACTGACGATTCTGGAGATTGCCAAAGACTTCATCACCGCCCGCCATCCCTCGCAAAAGGACTTCGCTTTTGAGAACCTGCCGCTGGACGATGCGCGGGTTTACAAGCTGTTTGCGGACGGCCAGACCGAAGCCGTGTTCCAGTTTGAAAGTACCGGCATGCAGCGCATGCTCAAAGACGCAAAACCCGACAGGCTGGAAGACCTGATCGCGATGAACGCGCTGTACCGGCCTGGCCCGATGGATTTGATCCCGAGCTACATCGCCCGCAAGCAGGGCAAGGAAGTGCCTGACTACCCGGATCCGCGCGTCAAGCCGATGCTGGAGGAAACCTACGGCATCATGGTCTACCAGGAGCAGGTGATGCAGACCGCCCAGATCCTGGGTGGCTATTCACTTGGCGGTGCAGACATGCTGCGCCGCGCCATGGGTAAAAAAGACGAAAAAGAAATGGCCTCCCAGCGCGAGGTGTTTCGCAAGGGTGCAGGCGAAAACGGTTTGACGCAGGAAAAAGCCGACGAGGTTTTTGACCTGATGGAGAAGTTTGCGGGCTATGGCTTTAACAAGTCGCACTCTGCGGCGTACGCGCTGCTGGCCTATCACACCGCCTGGCTGAAGGTGCATTACACGGCGGAGTTTTTCGCCGCCAACATGACGGTGGAAATGGGCGACACCGACAAGCTGAAAATCTTGCACGGTGACGCGCTGACCATGGGCATCACCTTTGAATCGCCCGACGTGAACCGGGGTGACTACCGCTTTGAGCCGACCAGCAACAGCGCCGTGCGCTATGGCCTGGGTGCCATCAAGGGCACGGGTGAGCAGGCCATTGCGGCCATTGTTGAGGCGCGCAAGGCTGGCCTGTTCACGTCGCTGTATGACTTTTGCGTGCGCGTGGAGCGCACCAAAATCAACAAGCGCACGGTGGAAGCGCTCATCAAGGCGGGCGCGTTTGACAGCCTGCAATTGAACCGCGCGTCGCTGCTCGCATCGGTGGACCAGGCCTTTGAATTTGCACTGGCAGCCGAGGCCAATGCCAATCAGGGTGGGCTGTTTGACATGTCTGACTCGCACGCTGCCAGCACGCAGGAGCCAGCGCTGGTCGAGGCCATGCCGTTCGGCGTCAAGGCCCGACTGGTGGCTGAAAAAACAGCGATTGGGTTTTACCTGTCAGGCCATCTTTTTGATGAGGTGGAGGCTGAAGTGCGCCAGTTTGCCAAACTGAAAATCGAGGACCTGATTGATTCACGCGACACACGCGTGCTGGCTGCCATCGTCACCGACCTGCGCGTCATCAATGGCACCAGAGGCAAGCTCATCGTCTTCAAGCTTGACGACAAAACCGACACGCTGGAGGCCTCGGTGGACGAGGCCACCTATAACGCCAACCGCCATCTGCTCAAGGTCGACGAATTGGTGATTGTGCAGGGCACGCTGCAAGGCGCGTCAGAGCGTTTTGGCCGCCGCTTCAAGGTCTCACAGGTGTGGGATCTGGAGGCCGCGCGATGCAAGTTTGGCAAGTATTTGAAAGTGGCTGTGAACGGCGCAGCGCCCGATATTTCTCGCCTGGTCAAAGACTTTCCGCCGCGCAAAGAGATGACCGAGCAGGGCGAGCTGCTGCGCGGCCTGGCCGTGCGTTTGCAGGTCAGGCGGCGGGCCGACTTTGGTGATGTGGCAGCCGAAGTTGCCTTGGGCGAACAGGCCACGTTTTTCCCAAGCGATGCGGCGCTGGCCAGCTGGATGGCGCAGGCCGACAAGGGGCTGGCGCGCATTGTGTATGAGTAAGGCTCAAAATGCCATGTGAGCTGTCAAATTGACAGGTGCTGTCACTGCCTGGGCGGTTGCTCGAAACCGATCTGCGTCAACTTGAGGGATTGAAATTGGACAAAATCGATTGCATCGTCATAGGCGCAGGTGTGGTGGGGCTGGCGGTCGCGCGGGCGCTGGCCTTGCAGGGCAGGGAAGTGATGGTGCTGGAAGCTGCCAACGCTATTGGCACGGGCACCAGCTCACGCAATAGCGAGGTCATACACGCTGGCATTTATTACCCAAAGGGTTCACTCAAAGCCCAGCTGTGTGTGCGCGGCAAACAGCTGCTGTACGACTACTGCGCTCAGCGCGGCATCGGCCACAGCCGCTGCGGCAAACTGCTTGTGGCGACCAGCCAAGCGCAAGTCGCCCAGCTGCAGGGCATCATTGCCAAAGCAGCCGGCAACGGGGTCAACGATCTTGTGTTGCTAAGCCGCGAGCAGGCGCTGGCGATGGAGCCGCAACTCGAATGCGTGGCAGCCGCGCACAGCCCCAGCACCGGCATTGTCGACAGCCACGCGCTGATGCTGTCGCTGCAAGGGGATATTGAAAATGCAGGCGGCATGACAGTGTTCAATACTGCGGTAGACCATATGATATGCGGGCTAGAAGCTATTGAAGTCATAGCATCTGACGGGACAGAGCTGGCTGCCAAGACCGTCATCAACGCGGCTGGTTTGAACGCGCCGCTGCTTGCCAGTCGCATCAAAGGGCTTGACGCCAGGCATGTGCCGCCGACCTTCTGGGCCAAAGGCAACTACTTCACATTGAGCGGCAAGTCACCGTTTAGTCGCCTGGTTTACCCCCTCCCCGATGCCGCGGGTCTGGGTGTGCACCTGACGATTGACATGGGCGGCCAAGCCAAGTTTGGCCCCGATGTGCAGTGGGTCGATTCGCAAGACGATTTGCGGGTGGACCCGAGCCGGGGCGCGGCCTTTTATGCAGACGTGCGAAAGTACTGGCCAGCTTTGCCAGATGGTGCCCTGCAAGCTGGCTATGCGGGCATGCGTCCCAAGTTACAAGGGCCGGATGGATCGGGTTGGGTGTCGGCAGATTTTGTGATTCAGGGCGAGGCGGTTCACGGTGTGCCAAGGCTGGTCAACCTGTTCGGTATCGAGTCACCCGGCTTGACGGGCTCGCTCGCGATGGGTGAGGTCGTCAGTCAAATGCTATTAAAAAAATAGCTACTACTCCTTTATTTAATTGGGCTTTAGGCCTATTTTTTAGATAAAAGTATGTTTAATCTTGGCTTTTGTCAAAGCCTGGCGCCGAGCCGCGTTCCCTGGTCAATCGCGCGTTTGGCGTCCAGCTCGCCGGCTTCTTGTGCGCCGCCTATCAGGTGCGTTTTGACACCCGCAGCATTCAAAGGCACCAGTAGCTCTTGCAGCGGTTCTTGTCCGGCGCACAGCACGATGGTGTCGACTTCCAGCACTGTTGCGTCCGTTCGTTTTTCGCCATAGGTGATGAACAGGCCCAGGCCGCCGGCTTGCTGGGTGATGCGTTCGTAGTTCACGCCTGAGAGCATCTCGACGTTTTTCATCTTCAGCGCTGCGCGATGAATCCAGCCCGTGGTTTTGCCCAGGTTGCTGCCCAGTTTGCCGGGTTTGCGCTGCAGCAGCGTGACTTGCCGAGCTGCGGGGGTCGGCACGGGCCGCACCACGCCGCCGCGCACGGTGGCCGGGTCTGCCACGCCCCATTCGGCCAGCCATTCGGTCAGGTCCATGGCGCTGGAATGTCCGGCAGGCGTGACCAAAAATTCTGCCACGTCAAAACCAATACCACCTGCGCCAATCAGTGCCACACGCTGGCCGACGGCTTGTTGGCCGTGCAGCACATCGATGTAGCTCAGCACGCCGGGCAAGTCCTGTCCAGGGATGCGCGGGTTGCGCGGCTTGACCCCAGTGGCCAGCACCACGTCATCGTATTTTTGGGCGATCAGGTACGCCGCGTCGACCCGTTTGTTCAAGTGCAGTTGCACGCCAGTCAGTGTTGTGCGCTGGCCAAAGTAGCGCAGCGTTTCTTCAAATTCTTCTTTGCCCGGTATGCGTTTGGCCATGTTGAACTGGCCGCCTATCCTGTCCGCAGAATCAAACAGATCAACGCTGTGCCCACGCTCTGCAAGCGTGGTGGCCGCGGCCAAGCCAGCCGGGCCAGCGCCGATGACGGCGATGCGTTTTTTGGCGGGTGCCATCGTGATGACCAGATCCAGCTCATGTCCAGCGCGTGGGTTGACCAGACAACTGGCCAGCTTGTTTTGAAAGGTGTGGTCCAGGCAGGCCTGGTTACAGGCGATGCAGGTGTTGATGTCGCGGCTGCGGCCCTGCGCCGCTTTGTTGACGAATTCCGGGTCGGCCAAAAATGGCCGGGCCATGCTGATCATGTCGGCGCAGCCGTCTGCCAGCACCTGTTCGGCCACCTCCGGCATGTTGACGCGGTTGCCGGTGATGACGGGAATGTTGATGCCAGCCGCCCGTAGCTCTGTGCGCAGCTTGTGGGTCACCCAGGTAAACGCACCGCGCGGTACCGATGTGGCAATCGTCGGCACCCGCGACTCGTGCCAGCCGATGCCGCTGTTGATCAGTGTTGCGCCTGCCTTTTCAATCGCCTTTGCCAGCGCCACCACCTCGTCCCAGCTGCTGCCGCCGGGAATCAGGTCGATGATGGACAGGCGGTAAATGATGATGAAGTCAGCGCCCAGCGCCTCGCGCGTGCGGCGCACGATCTCAACGGCCAGCCGCATCCGGTTGGCGTAGCTGCCACCCCAGTCGTCTGTGCGCTGGTTGGTGTGGCTGACCAGAAACTGGTTGATCAGATAGCCTTCGCTGCCCATGATCTCCACGCCGTCGTAACCGGCTTCGCGCGCCAGGCTTGCGCAGCGGACAAAGGCACGAATTTGCCGCTCGATGCCCGCAGCGCTGAGTTCAAACGGGGTAAACGGCGATATCGGGCTTTGAATGCGTGAGGGTGCCACGCACAGCGGGTGGTAACCGTAGCGGCCCGTGTGCAAAATTTGCAGGGCGATTTTGCCGCCTTCGGCATGCACCGCACGGGTGACTTGCTGGTGGCGTTTGGCGGCGCTGCTGCTGGCCAACATGCCCGCAAACGGTTTGGCCCAGCCTGCAATATTGGGCGCAAAGCCGCCGGTGACCATCAGCCCCACACCGCCACGCGCCCGCTCGGCAAAGTAAGCCGCCATCGCCGGGAAGTGCTTGCGCCCATCTTCCAGGCCGGTGTGCATGCTGCCCATGAGGACCCGGTTTTTAAGGCTGGTGAATCCCAGGTCGAGTGGGGCAAGCAGGTGTGGATAAGGGGAAGTGGGTGCGATGGTGGTCAAGTCATGGCTTCTTTAACGATGTGCCTGCATGGTAGCGGCTGAAAGCCGACGCGGCTCAATTCAACGCCATGTGCTCATTACAATGTAAGAAAAAAATCAATTTCAGCATACGTGCCGCGCTTTGATGCGTGCCGCGAAGCTTGTGTTTACCCTTTAGATCGTCATCCGAATTTTCATGCTTTGCCCCACCCATCAAACCCCTTTTGTTCTGACCAAAAATCGCCTGGCGATGCTGATTTCTGGCTGCTTTGCGTTGCAGAGCGCAGTTTGGGCCCAAAACACGGACGCGACTTTGGCGCCGGTTCAGGTTCAAAGCTCGCGCAACAGCGTGTTGGGTGAGGCCGGAACCGCCAGCGAAGGCGTGGTGACGCAGCAGCAGCTGGATGCCCGTACCGTCTATCGTCCAGGTGAACTGCTCGAAGCCGTTCCAGGCCTGATCGTCAGCCAGCACAGCGGTGAAGGTAAGGCCAACCAGTTTTATCTGCGCGGCTTCAATCTGGACCACGGTACCGATTTGCGCACCACCATCGACGGCATGCTGGTCAACCAGCGCAGCCATTCGCACGGACAGGGCTGGACCGATGTCAACTTTTTGATTCCTGAACTGGCGAGCTTGCTGGACTACCGCAAAGGCCCGTTTTACGCGGCAGAAGGAGATTTTTCAACCGCCGGTGCCGTGAATGTGAAATACGCCAACTCACTGGAGCAGGGCATTGCCAGCTTGGGTGTGGGTCAAAACGGCTACAAGCGCACCCTGCTGGCTGACTCGCCCACATGGCGTGACGGCAAGCTGCTTTACGCGCTCGAATGGATGCACAACGATGGTCCGTTTACCGTAGGCGACAACTACCGAAAACGCAATGGCGTGCTGCGCTACAGCGAAGGCAGTGAGGGCAATGGCTTTAACGTGACGCTGATGGGCTACAGCGCCAAGTGGCACGCTACCGATCAAATCCCTTTGCGAGCGGTGCAAGCCGGCACCTTGGGCCGATTTGATTCGGTGGACCAAACCAGCGGCGGCGAGTCCAGCCGTTACAGCGTCTCAGGCGCCTGGCGCCAGTCGACGGGCAGCAGCGCCAGTCAGGTCAACGCGTATCTGGTTCGCAGCCGTCTGGATCTGTTTTCAAACTTCACTTATTTTCTGGATTCGCCTGCCAACGGCGACCAGTTTGCGCAGCCAGACAGGCGCATGACGGCAGGTGTTCATGCCAGCCACTCGTGGTCATCAAGCTTGTTGGGCAGAACATCTGAAAATACTGTGGGTGTGCAGTTCCAAAACGACAACATCAGCAACGGCCTTTACAGCAGCGTTGCCAGGCAAATCATTTCCACCACCCGAGCTGACCGTATTGTCGAGCGTAGTCTGGGACTGTATGTTGAGAACACGACCCAGTGGGCTGAAAAGTTTCGCTCCGTCGCTGGTGCGCGGGTTGACAACTTCAACTTCAAGGTCAACAGCAATATTTCGGCCAATTCTGGCAACGTTTCTGCCAGTAAAGCCAGCCCCAAACTCAATCTGATTTTTGGCCCCTGGAACAGCACCGAGTTTTATGCCAGCAACGGCTTGGGTTTTCACAGCAACGACGCGCGCGGGACGACCCTGACGCAAGACCCCAAGACTGGAAATCCGGCCGACAAGGTGCCGCCTCTGGTGCGGTCAAAGGGCCTGGAGCTGGGCGTGCGCACAGAAGCCGTTAAGGGGTTGCAAAGCGCGCTGTCGGTTTATCAGCTGGATTTCGATTCCGAGCTGATTTTCCAGGGCGATGCAGGCACCACCCGCGCGGGCCGCGCCAGCCGACGCACTGGGTTTGAGTTCTCCAACTACTACAAACCGTATCGCTGGCTGACGGTCGATGCAGACATTTCGTTTGCCAAAGCGCGGTTTCGCAATAACGACCCGGTTGGCGATCGTGTTCCTGGCGCGGTCGAAGGCGTGGCCTCTGTGGCGTTGGCTGTAGATGGTCTGGGCCCTTATTTTGGCGCCCTGCAGTTGCGCTATTTTGGCCCGCGCCCGCTGCTTGAAAACAACTCGGTACGCTCCAAAAGCACGGCAACCATGAACGGGCGGATTGGCTACAAGTTCAGTCCCAAGCTGAAGCTGGAGCTCGAAGGTTTTAACCTGACCAACCGCCGCGACTCGGCCATTGACTACTATTACACCTCACAGTTAAGAGGCGAAACAGCACCGGTTGCCGATATTCATTTCCACCCGATTGAGACGCGCTCGTTCAGGCTGACGCTGGTGGCGAACTTTTAAGGCCTGACAAACGCAGACTGGCGCTTGGGTCTGCTAACTCAGTGGTTTAAGGTGAACGTGCTGGCCACTGTGGCCGTGGCTGTGGGCAAGTTTGCGGTGTTCCACGGCCAGGGGCACGACGTGGACACCGCCATGGCGTACACCACGCAGCGCGATCAGCATCTGTGAAAAACTCCGGACTGCTTTTGCAGGCCCGCGCATCACCACGGTTTCAAGGCAATCGTGGTGATCGAGATGCGTGTGCAAACTGGTGATGACCAGGTCATGGTACTCATGCTGCAATGACAAGACGCGCTCTACGACTGTTTTGTCATGGTGGTCATAAACATAGTTCACAGTCGCTACGCACCACACCTCGGCCGATGGTGCCATCGACACATCGTCAATCTGTGCACGGATCAGGTCCCGTACGGCCTCGGACCGGTTGCTGTAGCCCTTGGTCGAAATCAGGGTGTCGAATTTTTCGGCCAGTGCGTCGTTCAGTGAGATCGTAAATCGTTGCATGGTGTTTTCAACTTGGATGTCTTGAGAGTTTTCCCCGAATCATCTTATCGCGCCAGGTTTGCGCTGGTACGACCGCTCGGGATGGGGTCTTGGTGCTTGTGCAGGGCAGTGATGAGGTCATCGGCAAACGCATGGGCTATCACGGGCAGTTGCCTGCCACGCAGACAAGCCAGTACCAGCTGGCCGCGCGGGAATCCGCGATCGGCTATTTCACGCGCCACCAGCTCGTCTCCTTCAATGACCGCACCGATGGCAATTTGAAAAGATATTCCCTGTTCATGCACCAAGTAGCTTCTCATGAACTCAAAGCTGTTGCTTTCAACGGCGGGGCGTAACTTGACCGAGCTGCGGACTAAAAAATTCTCCAGCAGTTGGCGTCCGCCCAAGTCCTGATTCGGCAAAATGAGTGGGTATTCAATGCAGTCGCGCAGCCGCAAGTCAGGCTGATGGGCAAGCGGATGGCTGCGGTGCATCACCGCCACCAGCTTCTGCTCGATTTCAGCGATTCGATCTATGTCTGCGTCAGGCGCAAGGTTGAATATGAGCGCCAGATCCGCTTCAAAATTCCTGAGCGACTTGAGTGCATGCAGGTGGTCACCAATATGCACATCCACACCCACCATGGGGTGGGTAGACCTGAAGGCCGCGATGGCTCGGGGTAAAAAGGCCGGTGCTAAGGCCTGGCTTGCAATCACCTTGACCATCCCGCGACGCAGGCCTTTCAGGTCTTCAATTTCTGTGCGAACCTGTTCTAACTGGGCTGAACGGCTGCGGATGTAAGCCACGAAAAGCTCACCCGCGGCGGTCAGGCGCACGCCTCTGGGCAGGCGCTCAAAAATGGCTGTACCCAGCTCCGCTTCCAGATCAAGTACCCGGCGGTTAACGGCTGATGCAGCAACGTGCAGCCTGTCTGCTGCCTGCCGGATTGAGCCGGCACGGGCAACCTCGTCCACATAATTCAAAAATCGTAGATGGTTCACAAGGGTTCTTTCTGTGAAGTGATTTGCTGATTCATATGTTAAGCCGTTGCCGTATCGGCAACACATAGATCTCAAAAAGTTCTATATAAAGAGCGGTGTCAGGCACGCTGCTTGCGATACCGGGACATGACGCGCACCGATTCGCCAATACGCACCAAAGCAGTGATTCAGGCCACATTTGGCCCATCCGCTGATAGCGACTGGGCGCTCAAGGATCAATGCGTCAGTTTGGTGCGACAAGTCAAAACTGCCATCTCCGTGCGTTTCGATGCACAGCCACAGCCGCCAGGAATGGACTTGGTCCGACGCGCCTTGACGGTGACGGACAGAGGGGGCTTTTCAAGCTCGCGGGATGCCAGTTTGTTGGGCGATGACTGCGTGCTTTTGCCTGAGGCATGCGGTATGCCATCTCCTGCTGACGGCACCAGAGCCGTTGATTTCATGGTCAAGCAGTCGCAAGGCTTTGTGGCGACCGCCTCATCGCTGCTGCCCGCCTTGGCCGAGCTGACTGTTGCCCGCCGCATGGGCAAGCAGCGTGGCACCGCTGTATCTACCACCACCAACCTGAAGGACGCCAAATGAAATTACTCAACCGCCTGTGCCTCGCTCTGGGCGCTGCAGCACTTGCCTGTTCCATGCCAGCAGTAGCGCAAGAAGTTACCAAAATCAAGTTCACACTCGATTGGAAAATTCAGGGCGTGCACGCTTGGTTTTACTGGGCGCAGGACAAAGGTTACTTCAAGGCAGAAAATCTGGATATCACGATCGATCAGGGGGAGGGCTCTGCTGCCGCCGTTTCCCGCGTGATGTCGGGCACCTACCAGGCCGGGGTAGGTGATATCAATGCCATTATTCAGGGCGCTTCGACCAAACCAGGCGAAGCCCCGGTGATGGTGTACATGATCTACAACCGCGCACCGTTTGCGCTCGTCACCAAGGCTGGCAGCACGATCAAAACGCTCAAGGATGTTGAAGGCAAAACGCTGGGCTCTCCCGCTGGCAGTGCGGCGCTGAAGGTATTTGCTGCGCTTGCCAAGAAAAACAACATCGATGAAAAGAAGGTGACATGGACCAACATGGCGCCCAGCCTGCAAGAGCAAATGTTGATGCGCGGCCAGGTCGAGGCATCTGCCGTGTTTTCCGCCACCAGCTACATGAATTTTGTGTCGATGGGGATTGATCCCGAGAAAGATATTCGCTGGATTTTCTACAACGATCTGGGTTTGGACCTTTACAGCAATGGCGTCTTGGTGACGGCCAAGCTTGCTAAGGAAAGGCCTCAAGCCGTGACGGGCTTGGTCAAGGCCATCAATCGCGCCATGAAGGACTGCATCACCCAGCCGGACGCTTGCATTGACAATCTCGCCAAGAACGAGCCACTGATCAACAAAGACATCGAAAAGCGCAGGATGGTTTACGTCCTGAAAAGCAATGTGTTGACGCCTGAGTCGAACGAGTTGGGTTTGGGCGATGTGAGCGATGCCCGCATGACGCGTGCGATCGCGCAAATCGTTGACAGCTATGAACTTGCCCGCACGCCTGCTCCTGTTGAGATTTTCAACCGCAGTTTTCTGCCGCCCAAGCAGGAGCGTCTGGTGAAGTCTGCGCTTTGAACGTCGCACGTTTAAGACCTGCTTTCAAATGACAAGTCCCTGGACCATTTGTAACGCCACCTTACCTGGACGTGATGGGCGTTGGCGCGTCAGCATTCACGCTGATCGCATCATCAGTGTTGAGCCAGATACCTCGGGCGATCGCGCAGATGTCGATGGGCGAGCCTGGAACGCTGGCGGGCGACTGGTTTCGTCAGCCTTCGTTGACCCGCATGTTCACATCGACAAAGCGCTGATCAGTGACAGGGTTGCCGACGGTGCAGACGTTGCAGGCTTGAGCGAGGCGATTCGCGCCGTGCGCCTGCTCAAGGCGGATTTCACGGTTGAAGATGTGGCTGCACGGGCGAGGCAGTCGCTCAATATGGGCTTAGCCCATGGCACCACAACAGTGCGCACCAATTGCGAAGTAGACCGCTACGTGGGTCAGCGGGCTGTGGAAGGCATCAACAGGGCTGCCCGTGCCATGGCTGGCAAGGTGGACGTACAGGTCACCGCCTTCCCGCAGGAGGGCTGGTTCAACACCGCTGGAAGCCTTGAAGACGGCGCTGGCCCCTTCATCACGGAGGCGGTGGAAAAAGGGGTCAGGATCGTTGGCGGAAACGTCAACCGTGCCATTTGGCCCTCTGACCCAGAGCGGCAGGTAGACGAAACTTTCGCGCTGGCCAAACTGCATGACTGCGACATTGACTACCACCTCGATAACTGGGACGCAGAATTGGCTTTCACGCTGCCCTATGTCGCTAAAAAAACGATAGAGCAGGGCTGGCAGGGCCGTGTGGCCGTGTCCCATATCGCATCGCTGGCCTGTGTCAGCCATGCTGTGGCGATCGACACGATTGACCTGATGAAAAAAGCTGATCTGCAGGTCTGCGTTCTGCCAACGCGCATTCGCCTGACCAGGACTTTGGAGCTGATGGAAGCCGGCGTCAATGTCTCGTGCGGCACTGACAACATGCGCGATCCTTTTGTCCGCTTTGGTGATGCCGACCCGCTCAAAGCCATGCTTTTACTGGCGCAGCTGACCAAGCAACTGCATAACGCTGGGCTCGAAAAGGTGTGGCAGACCATGACCAGCAACGCCGCGCGAATGCTGCGGCTTGAAAGCTACGGGTTGGCGCCAGGCTGCCTGGCTGACCTGATCGTGCTGGATGCCCCATCCGTTCCTGACGCTATTTTGCAGCAGTCCACCAGGCTCGCTGTGGTCAAGCGCGGGGTTCAGGTATCCGGGCCGGTGCAGATTGCCCCCGCTGCGTATTGACTCAGCGTATTGATTCATCAACCAACCGAAAGAAAACCATGAAACTATCCCGCCGCTTTGCCTTGTTAGCCCTGTGCGCAGCGCTTTCACCTGCTGCCGTTTTAGCGCAGACCAAAATCAAGATGGTTCTGAACTGGAAATACGAAGGCGCCCAGTCGTGGTTTTTCCTGGCCCAGGACAAAGGTTATTTCAAGGCCGAGGGGCTGGACGTCGAGTTTGACCAGGGCGAAGGTTCGGCCGCATCCATCCCCAAGGTGGCATCGGGCGCATACCAAGCTGGCTTTGGTGACCTCAACGCCTTGATTGATCTGGCTTCAAAGCGGCCAGCCGACGCGCCAGTGGCGGTTTACATGATGTACAACACCCCCCCGTTCACGGTGGTGGTCAAACAGGACAGTCCGATCAAGACGCCCAAAGACCTGGAAGGAAAAACCATCGGTGGGCCGGCCAACGATGCTGCGCTCAAGCTGTTCCCGGCCTACGCCAAGCTGGCAAAAATCGACGCGAGCAAAGTCAATGTGACCAATATGGCGCCTAACCTGCGTGAGCAAATGCTGGCGCGCGGTCAGGTCGATGCGGTGTTTGGCTATGTCACCACTGTCACTTTCAGTGCCAAGGCGATGGGGCTGGACCCAGCCAAAGACCTGCGGTTTATCCGCTACGGCGACTCGGGTATGGATTTGTATTCAAACGCCGTGTTCTTCTCAAAAAACTTTGTTGCTGAAAATCCAAAAGCGGTTCAAGGCTTTGTGAAGGCGCTTAACCGGGCCATCAAGGAAGTGGCCGCCAACCCTGATGCCGGTGTTGATTTCGCCATGAAGCGCGAGCCATTGCTCAAGCGCGACGTGGAAAAAGAAAAGCTGCTGGCGACGATTCGTAACGACATGAGCCATCCTGAGATTGCGCGTATCGGTCTGGGTGACGTTGATGATGAACGCCTGAAAAAGGCCATCGGTATCGTGGTGGAGGCCAATCAACTGCCCCGCACCCCCACCACGGGTGAAGTGTTCAATCGCAGCTTTTTGCCTGCGCGCGCCGAGCGGCTCTCGAAATTTTAAAGTTTTTCAGAAAGACAACATTCCCATGGATCTCCAACTCAAAGGCAAGGTAACCGTGATCACTGGACCGGCCAAAGGCATGGGCCGGGCTGTCACTTTGGCATTCGCGCGTGAGGGCGCGACCCTGGTGCTGGCTGGCCGCGATATTGCCGCCATCGAGCCTGTTGCTGCTGAGGCGCGTGCCCTGGGCGTGGATGCGCTCGTCGTATCTTGTGACATGACGGTGCCGGCACAAACCGAGGCGCTGGCAGCCGATGCAATGCGAGCATTCGGGCGCATTGATGTGCTGGTCAATGTGGCGGGCGGCTCCGGCCCCATTGGCAAGACAGGCTGGGAAACCAGCACCGAAGAATTCAATGAAATTGTGCAGCTCAACATGACGGGCTGCTTTAACACCATGCATGCGGTGATACCAGAAATGATTGCACGAAAAAGCGGCAAGGTGGTGAATGTGGGCGGCACCTTTGGCATGCGTGGGCGCGCGGGGCGCATGGCTTATTCGGCATCGAAGTGGGGTCTGCGCGGAATCACCAAAAGTTTTGCACTGGAAGCCGGCCCTTACGGCATCAACGTGAATTGTGTGGCGCCCGGCATGGTCGATGGACCACGCTTTCGTGAGAAGGTTTGTGCAAACATGGCCGAAAAGCTGGGCATCACGCTTGAAGAAGCCATGACAAGGCATGCTGCCGATTACGCGCTAAAGCGTGTCACGAATGACGACGATGTTGCCAATGCGTGCCTTTTTATGGCCAGTGATGTGTCGCGTCAGATCACGGGTGTCGACCTGCCCGTCGACGGCGGCTGGGCCATGCTGTGAAAGGAAACCACATGAAAGAAGTGGACCTGGTCATACGGGGTGCCCGTGTGGTGTCTGCCGATCAGATCATCCAAGCCAGCGTTGCCATTGCGGGTGAAAAGATTGTCGCAGTGGGCCATGATGACCTGATGCCAGTTGCACGTGAAGAGATGCGCGCTGACGGCCTGTTTCTTTTGCCTGGGGCGATCGACAGCCATGTGCACTTTCGTGATCCAGGCTATCCAAACAAGGAAACCTGGAAGACTGGCTCGGCCGCAGCGGCCTGTGGCGGTGTCACCACGGTGTTTGAAATGCCCAACACCAATCCGCCAACGGCAACGCTGGAAGCCTTGCGGCTCAAGCAGAAGGCTGCCGAGTCGTCTTATGTGGATTTTGGCATCCATGGGCTGTTAGGCGACGACACGGTAGACCACCTTGAAGCGCTGCTGGATGCGGGGGTGACGAGTTTTAAAGCGTTTGTCGGCAACACCTTTGGTAATTTGCCGGCACCGACCGATGGTGCCTTACTGGAGGGCTTTGAAAAACTTGCCCCGCTGGGTATTCGCACCGTGGTGCACGCAGAAAACTCATCCATCCTGAGCAGACGCCAGCAACACATGCAGCTGGCCGGGCGCATTGACGCACTGGCGCATCTGACCGCGCGACCTGCTGTGGCTGAAATTGAGGCCATTGGCCGGGTGCTCACCCTTGCCGAGTGGACCGGCGCGCGCGTGCACATTGCTCACCACAGCGCAGCCGATTCTTTGTATCTGCTGCGCGAGGCCAAACGCCGCGGGGTTGATGTGACAGCCGAGACCTGTCCGCAATATTTGCTGCTCAACACTGAGCACATGCTCAAGCTTGGCGGCATCATGCGGGTCAATCCACCCATCCGCGAGGCTCGCCACAACCAACCGCTCTGGGACGCGTTGATGGATGGCACCATTGACATGATCGCGACTGACCATGCGCCACATGCGCCAGACGAAAAGATGCGCGAGAGCATCTGGAATTGCGATTGCGGGTTTCCGGGAGTGGAAACGCAAATGCCGCTGATGCTGACCGAAATCAATCGAAACCGTGCCACTTTGATGGACTATGTCCGCTGGAGCGCTGTTGCCCCAGCCAAGGCCTGGGGTCTTTATGGGACGAAAGGCGTCATCGCGCCGGGTGCGGATGCTGACATCACACTGATCGACATGCATCGTGCTGGCGTGCTGTCTCAAAACCGGCTCCAGAGCATCAGCAAAATTTCGCCGTGGCATGGTCGTGCCGTGCAGGGCTATCCGCTGCATACATTGGTTCGCGGCCGTTTCGTGATGCGTGACGGCAAGCTTGTGACAGAAGCAGCGGGCTGGGGCCGTTCCGTCAAAAGCGTGCAAAAAATGCCAACCCCCAAGCCGCGCAACACAGAGCACTACAGCAGCGCCATCCTTCAGACGCCCCAAGGCGTGCCCGTCAATGCGTTGCCAGTGGGCGAGCCAGTGAAAGACGACGCATGAGCGCACAACGGCATCAAAAAGTCGATGTCTGGCGTGTTCCTTGCCGGAGTCCCGCTGATCTTTCAGGCGTTCAGGCGCTGATAGATGCTGGCGATCTGGTACCCGCCGAGGTGGTTGCGGTGATGGGAAAAACAGAGGGTAATGGCTGCGTCAACGACTTCACGCGCGAGTACGCCAGCGCCGCTTGGTGCCAGTTGTTGGCGCCAGCGCTGGGCTGCGCCCCGGAGCAGGTTCACGCCAGGGTGGCATTGGTCATGTCGGGCGGCACGGAAGGCGTTTTGTCTCCCCACTTCACGGTGTTCACCCGGCGATGGCTCCCGGCTGCTCCCGATGAACCGCAAAGTTCAAAGCGCCTGGTGGTCGGTATCGCAAAAACGCAAGATTTTTTACCTGAAGAAATGGGTCGGGTCGCTCAGGTCGATGCGACGGCTCGCGCGACCTTGGCGGCGATGCGCGATGCGGGCATCAGCGATGCTGCTGATGTTCATTTTGTCCAGGTCAAATGCCCACTTCTGACGTCTGCAAAAGTCAACGATGCACTGTCGCGGGGTGCTTTGCCTGTCACGCGTGACAGCTATGAGTCCATGGGCTATTCGCGTGGCGCGTCTGCGCTGGGCGTGGCTGTGGCGCTTGGAGAGCTTCAGCGTGCGCAGGTCAATGACTCAGCGATCTTGTCGGACTGGGGTCTTTATTCGTCGCTGGCATCGGTTTCTGCTGGCATTGAACTGGAATGCAATGTGGTCATTGTGCTGGGTGAAGCTGTGACCAGTCAGTCCACACTGCGAATTGCTCACACAGTGATGAAAGATGCCATTGATGCTGCGAGCGTGAGAAAGCTGCTAAACGCAGTGTCGGGCCTGAACTCACAAGACGATTCAACCTTGCTTGCGCAGCGTGTTGTCAGCTTGTTGGCCAAGGCCGAAGCAAGCCCGGACGGGCGGGTGCGGCAATCCCGCCACACCATGCTGAACGATTCGGACATTCACTCGACGCGGCATGCCAGGGCCGTGGTTGGCGGGGTATTGGCATCGGTCATTGGCCACTGCGAATTGTACGTATCGGGTGGTGCTGAACATCAAGGCCCAGCAGGTGGTGGCCCTGTAGCGGCCATCATTCGCATGGCTAACACCTAGAGCGTTGTGCGCACGTCAGTCGCCTCCATTTTTTGAAAGACACCATGGCTAATTCATTCATTCAACTGTCAGATGTGATGCTGCGCTACGGCGGGGGAACGCTGGCGCTGGATCACACCACGCTGGGCATCGACGAGGGAGACTTTGTGGCGCTGGTTGGCCCGAGTGGCTGCGGCAAGTCCACCATTCTCAAGTTGGTGGCGGGGCTGCTTCAACCCAGTTCTGGCGCCGTCATCGCAGGCGGGCGAGAAGTGGGTGCAGTTTCCTCTGGGAACTCAGGCGGAAACCATGCCAGTGCCACACCTCGACTGCGGATTGGACTGGCTTTCCAGAATCCGACGATGTTGCCTTGGCTGACGATACTTGAGAACGTGATGATTCCACTGAAAATTGTGGAACCCTTTCGCGCGGAATTCGCACGCAAAAAACGGGGTGAATACAAAGATCGCGCGGAGTCATTGTTGGCTCAAGTGGGCCTGGCGGGTTTTGGTGACAAGCGGCCCTGGCAACTTTCTGGCGGCATGCTGCAGCGTGCCTCGCTTTGTCGGGCGCTTGTGCACGATCCCGAACTGCTATTGCTCGATGAGCCGTTTGGTGCGCTTGACCAGTTCACCCGGGAGGAGTTGTGGGACATCATGCAGGCTCTCTGGATGGCGAAAAAGCCGACGGTGTTGCTGGTGACCCATGATTTGCGCGAGTCAGCGTATCTGGCCAATCGCATTTGCGTGATGAGTTCACGCCCGGGACGCATTCTGGAGACACGAGCGGTTCCGTTTGACAGGCCGCGTACGCTAGAAAGCAGCTACTCGCCGGAATTTGCTGCGCTTGTGCAGCAACTGCGTATGCGTATTGCTGATGCACGCCGCAACGTCGAGGCTGTGGCCCCAGAGCAGGCGGTGGCAGCATGAGCACCGTCACACCACAGATGCGCCAGCGCCTGCTGTCTGCCTTTGCGCTGATCGCATTTTTCGCACTTTGGGAGTTTGCCTGCTTTGCAACTGGCGTTTCTGATCTGATCCTGCCGCGCCCGAGCCAGATCGCACGGGTTCTGTTTGCCAAAATGCCGCTGCTCTGGCCGCACACGGTTCAGACCCTCTACACCACCCTTGCGGGTTTCGCCATGGGCGTGCTTGCCGGCATTTTTATCGGGGTGGTGATTGGATCATCAAAGCTGGCCTACGACGTGGCTTATCCTTTACTGGTAGGTTTTTCCAGCATTCCAAAAGTAGCTGTGGTTCCGCTTTTCGTGGTGTGGTTTGGGTCCGGTACTGTGCCCGCCATTTTGACGTCCATGGTCATCAGTATTTTTCCGGTCGTGGTCAACGTGGCCACGGGGCTTGCCAGCACTGAGCCGGAGCTTGAGGACGTCTTGAAGGTTTTGGGTGCGAGCAAGCGTGACGTACTGTGGAACGTCGGCTTGCCGCGCGCGCTGCCTTACTTGTTCGCGTCTCTCAAAATCGCCATCACGCTGGCTTTTGTCGGCACTGTTTTGAGTGAAACCGTCGCCGCCAACAAAGGCATTGGCACGGTCATGATGATTGCAAGCGGGAATTTTGATGTCCCCCTTGTTTTTGCCGGTCTTTTTCTGCTAGCAGGCATGGGCGTCGCGCTCTACGCGTTGTCCTCGTTGATTGAACATCGCATGACCGGGTGGGCACAACGCAAGACTGAAATGGTGATGGCGTGATGTCAAACCCCTCAACAAATTACAGAACCCAAGGAAAGCTGTCATGAGTCGTATCAAGATTACCGCTGGTGGCCTGCATTTCGTTGCAGAAACCAATCCGCACGCACCATTAACCGTAGCCGCCTTTTTAAAGCTGCTGCCTTATCGTCAAAAATTGATCCACGTGCGCTGGAGTGGTGAGGGCTGTTGGGTGCCGCTGGGTGACTTCAAGCTCGGCGTCAGCTTTGAGAACCACACCAGCCATCCTTCGGCGGGGGACATTCTTTTTTATCCTGGTGGCTACAGCGAGACAGAAATTATCCTGGCCTATGGAGGCTGTAGTTTTTCCAGCAAGATGGGGCCTCTGGCAGGTAACCATTTTCTGACCATCACCGAAGGCCGTGACCAACTGATGACGCTTGGCAAAAAGGTCTTGTGGGAAGGTGCGCAAGACGTTGTTTTCGAGTTGTCAAGCCATTGAAGCCGAAACAAGACGGGTACTCGGTTTTCCGTCAGGCAAATTGTTTTTTGATGGCCAGGGCCGCCTGGCTCACAAGGTTTGGCCCTTTGTAAATCAGACCGGTGTAGATCTGGACAACGTCTGCGCCCGCGACGATTTTGCTGACAGCATCTTCAGCACTGAGAATCCCGCCCACGCCGATAATTGGAAATTGCTTGCCCAGCGCTTTGCGCAGTTGCGTGATGACGCGGTTGCTGGCACTTAAAACGGGTGTACCAGAAAGCCCGCCAGTTTCAGTGGCATGGGGTAGCCCTGTGACCGCTTCTCGACTGATGGTGGTGTTCGTTGCCAACAGGCCCCAGCCCAGACTGCTTGCGGCCGCGTCCATGGCAGCGTAACGCTGCATGGTGTCGGCAATGACACCGATTTGCGCATCGTCCAGGTCGGGCGCAATTTTGACGAAAAAGGGCACACGTCGGCCATGTTTTTGAGCAAGCAATTCGCGTCTTTCAGCCATCGCGCCTAAAAGTGAATCAAGTGCCTCATCGGCCTGCAAGTCACGAAGATTTTTGGTATTGGGGCTCGATATATTGATGGTGACGTAATCAGCGTGGGCGTAGACGCCGTCGAGGCACGTCAGATAGTCATCAGTCGCACTGGCCATCGGCGTATTTGCGTTTTTCCCGATGTTCAAGCCCAAAAGCATGGGCGGTTTTTCTCCCAAATTTTGGCCATTTCGAAAGGTGGCGCGCCGCACATTGGCAGTAAATGTGTCGAGCCCGTCATTGTTCAGCCCGAGCCGGTTGATAAGCGCATTGGCCTTGGGCAGGCGAAATAGGCGTGGCTTCGGATTTCCAGCCTGCGGTTTTGGCGTGACGGTGCCGACTTCAACAAACCCGAACCCCATGGCCGCCAATCCATCAATACAGCGTGCGTTTTTATCCAGTCCAGCAGCCAGGCCCACGCGGTTGGGAAACTTCAGTCCTGCCAGTTCAATCGGGTCGTCAACCCGCGCAGCGCGATACGCCAGCGACAAAGGTGTGTGTTGCGTGCGTGCCAGCGAGCCCATCGTCAACTCATGGGCGGTTTCGGCGTCGAGGCCAAATAAAAAGGGGCGAGCGAGGGCGTAGGGGAGCAGAGCCATTGGATAATTTGCTTTGTTAAATTCAATCCGCATTGTCGCAAACTCAACCCGTCAGGCACGCATGACTCAAGATGAACTCAAAACCCTGGTGGGCCAGGCTGCTTTGCAATATGTCCAGCCGGGCAGTATTGTGGGCGTGGGCACCGGCTCCACGGTCAACAAATTCATTGATGCCTTGGGCACCATGGCGGGGCAAATCAAAGGTGCCGTGTCCAGCTCCATCGTTTCAACCGAGCGCCTGCAGGCATTGGGCATCACTGTTTTTGACGCTACCGAAGTGGACGAGCTGGCGGTGTATATCGACGGCGCTGATGAGATTGACCATGCCGGTTACATGATCAAAGGCGGTGGCGCTGCGCTGACGCGGGAGAAAATTGTGGCGGCTCAGGCCAGGCAGTTTGTGTGCATTGCTGACGAGTCCAAACTGGTGACTGCGCTCGGCGCTTTCCCCTTGCCGGTCGAGGTCATTCCGATGGCGGCCAAACGCATAGCGCGGCAGTTTGCAGAACTCGGTGGTGTGGCTGCCTTGCGATTGAAAAGCGGCGTGCCGCTGGTCACCGACAACGGCCAGCATATTCTGGATGTGACGGGCTTGAAGATTGTTGACCCGCTGGCGTTTGAGGCGACCGTGAACAACTGGCCTGGCGTCGTATGTGTCGGCGTCTTTGCATTCCAAAAAGCCAGTGTTTGCCTGCTGGCAACCGGTGCTGGCGTTAAAACGCTCACATTTTGAACAGCCCGTTCAAAAACGGATACCGGACGGGCTGGCAGCTGCGGGCGCCGGCTGGGCTGCTGGTACGGCGGCGCGCTCAGGCGCTGCCCGGGCAGCTGTTGCGGGCGCAGCAGACACTGCTACCAGTGGTGTGGCTGCGGCCTGCCTGTAGCTTGAAGGTAAAACAGAGCTGGCCGGGTAGCCCGCTGCGTTTAAAAACGGAGTCCATTCCGCGTCTGAAAAGCCCTTGAGTTGCTGGCCGCCAATGGTGGCGAAGGGCAGGGCGTTCTCGCCGCTCAGGCGCTGCAGGGCCTGGCTGTCCTCTGGCGTTGTGACAGACTTTTCAGTGAACGGCACGCCACGCGTGATGAGCATCGAGCGGGCTGACTGGCAGGGGCCGCAATTGTCGCCCGTGTAAAGTATCACCGGGTATCTTTGAACCACTTGGCGCAGCTCAAAGGGCAAGGATGCTGTTGACACGCTGCCACGTGGTGAGCCAGCGGCAGCAGTGACCTTGGCATTGGTTTCAGAGGGCGGCCTGTCTGAAAAGGTGACTTTGCCGTCTGGCCCGACGATTCGGTACACCTGCTGTGCGTTTGATGCGGCGCTCGCGCCAGCAAGCAAAGCGCTGAAGGCCAACATCTGAATTACTTTTGAGGTCATGTGGTTTTCTCCAACGGATCACCTGCAATGCGCCTGCTTCAATCTTCTCAAGCCATCCCTTGATGACGCAGCAGCGCATCTATCGATGGTTCCCGACCCCTGAAGGCCTTGAACGATTCCATGGCAGGGCGGCTTCCACCGGCTTCAAGAATCGCTTCGCGATACTTTCGGCCCGTTTCAACTTGCGGTTTGCCCTGCTTGAGCGCTTCTTCAAAAGCTGCATAGGCATCGGCCGACAGCACCTCAGCCCATTTATAACTGTAGTAACCCGCCGCATAGCCACCAGAAAAAATATGACTGAATGTATGCGCGGTGCGGCTGTAGGGCGGTGCTTTGATCACGGCAACTTCCTGGCGCACCTCGTTGAGCAAGTTCATCACGTCTGTGCTTGGGTGGTGCGACGTGTGCAGCAGCATGTCAAACAAGGAAAACTCCACCTGCCGCAGCGTTTGCATGCCACTTTGGAAATTTTTGGCGGCCAGCATTTTGTCAAATAAAGCGCGGGGCAGCGGTTCACCCGTTTCGACATGGGCTGTCATGTGCTTGAGCACATCCCATTCCCAGCAGAAGTTCTCCATGAACTGGCTCGGCAATTCGACGGCGTCCCACTCAACCCCGCTGATGCCCGACACGTCGCGCTCGTTGATTTGCGTCAGCATGTGGTGCAGCCCATGGCCAAATTCATGGAACAGGGTGGTCACATCGTCGTGCGTGAGCAGCGCAGGTTTACCTCCTACGCCATCGGCAAAATTGCATACCAGATGCGCTACCGGGGTTTGTAGCAGGCAGGTATCAGGCCGCAACCAGCGGGCCCGCACGTCGTCCATCCACGCACCGCCGCGTTTGCCGGTACGGGCGGGCTGATCCAGGTAAAACTGACCGACCAGCTGACCCGCACGTTCAATGCGGAAAAATTGTACGCCCGGCTTCCAGACTGGCGCTTCGTCCTCGCGAATCGCCACTTCAAAGAGTGTTTCAATGATTTTGAACAAGCCCGCCAGCACCTTGGGCGCAGTGAAATACTGTTTGACTTCCTGCTCGCTAAACGAATACCGTGCTTCCTTGAGCTTTTCAGCAATGTACGGAAAGTCCCAAGGCTGCGGGTCTGACAAGCTCAGGTGTTCGGCAGCGAAGGCACGCAAGTCGGCCACGTCTTTTTCAGCATAAGGCCGTGCGCGGCGTGCCAAGTCACGTAAAAAGGTGATCACTTCATTGGGCGACTTGGCCATTTTGGCCACCACAGAGACTTCACCAAAATTGTTGTAGCCCAACAGCTTGGACTCTTCAAGCCGCAAGGCCAATATCTCGCTGATCACTGCGCTGTTGTCAAACTTGCTGAATTCCGCCGGTGCCTGGTCGCTCGCCCGAGTGCTGTAGGCCCGGTATAAAACTTCGCGCAGCGCGCTGCTGGTGGCAAACTGCATCACCGGCAAATAGCTCGGCATTTTCAGCGTCAGTTTGTAGCCGTCTTTGCCTTCGGCTTTTGCGAGCTCGCGTGCTGTTTCGACCACGTCTTGCGGCACGCCTGCCAATTCAGATTCGCTAGCGAAATAGGCAAAGGCATCGGTAGCGTCGAGCGCGTTTTCGCTGAATTTCTGGCTCAGTTCAGCTTGCCGCTCCTGAATTTTGGCAAAGCGGTCTTTGGCGGCACCCACCAGCTCAGCGCCCGACAACACAAAATTGCGCATCGCGTTTTTGTGCGCCTGCTTTTGTTCAGCGTTCAAGGTGCTCACGTCAATGGCTTTGTATTTGGCATAAAGCCGCTCGTCTGCGCCCAGCCGGGTATAAAACTCGGTGATGACGGGCAAAGCCGCGTTGTAGGCGGCGCGCAGCTCGGGCGTATCGGCCACAGCGTTCAGGTGGCTCACGGCTCCCCAGGAGCGGCTCAGCTTTTCGGTGGCGACATCGAGCACCGCAGAGATGCTGTTCCAGTTTGCAGGGAAGTCGCTGGCAGTGACTTTTTCAAGCGCCGCTTGAGATTCGACCAACAGCGCATCGACTGCAGGGCTCACGTGCTCGGGCTGGATCCGGTCAAACAGCGGCAGATCAGAAAAGTCCAGAAGGGGATTTTGGTTTGTCATGGTCAACAACTAGGGTCAAATCTGCCAATTTCAAACTAATCTTGCGAGCGTTTTTTCAGGCTTTTTAGCTGAGGTTTTTTGGCGCGCTTGACCGTGCCGCCCGGTGTCAACCGCTGGTTGCCCAGCACGCGCAAGACCTTGACTTCAGGCCGCTGGCCGTAGCGTGAACTGTTTTTCAAGACTTTGACCTCGCGCGGGCCGGCCATCCGGTCTTCGCTGACCTTCTTTTCTTTTTCTGGCATGGGCCGCCACAGCACCAGCAGCTTGCCAATATGCTGGATGGGCGCAGCGCTCAGCTCGTTCGACAACTGCTGAAAAACTGCCTCGCGGGCGACACGGTCATCCATCTGTGCACGCACTTTGATGAGCCCGTGAGCATTGAGTGCGGCGTCAACTTCTTTCTTGACGGCAGGGGTCAAGCCGCCAGAGCCAATCATGACGACGGCATTCAAATGATGGGCATCGGCGCGGTGGTCTTTGCGCTGGGCAGGGGTAAGTATTATTTGGGCCATGGCCTGATTATCGGTGACCCGGCCTTCGGTAGACAATTGGCACATGAAGTCAAACGTCAAGCCCAGTACCGAGAAAGCCAAAAAAACCGATGCCGACAGCGCCAAACGGGGCAGCAAGGTCAACAAGGCCTGGCTGCACGACCACATCAACGACCCGTATGTCAAGCTGGCGCAACGCGAGGGCTATCGGGCGCGCGCTGCTTACAAGCTCAAGGAAATTGACGAAAGTCTGAGCCTTATCAAGCCTGGCAGCCTGGTGGTGGACTTGGGCAGCACACCGGGCGCGTGGAGCCAGTATGCACGCCGCAAAATGTCACCCAGGGGCGCAGCGACGGGCGAGTTGAATGGTCAGATTGTCGCGCTGGACTTGCTGGCGATGGAGCCGATTGAGGGCGTGGTGTTTATCCAGGGGGATTTTCGTGATGCCGAAGTGCTACAGGTTTTAGAGCAAACTTTGCATGAGCACGGGGCGGGCAAGAAGCTGGACCTGGTCATGTCAGACATGGCACCGAATTTGTCGGGCATTGAATCAGCTGACGCCGCGCGTATCAGTGACCTGGTTGAGCTGGCGGTTGACTTTGCAAGCCAGCACCTCAAGCCAGAGGGTGCACTGGTCGTCAAGTTGTTCCACGGCGGGGCATATGACCCGATGGTCAAGCTCTTCAAAGACACCTTCAGTGTCGTCAAGCGGTTTAAACCCAAGGCATCCAGACCCGGGTCGTCCGAAACATTTTTGGTGGGGCTGGGGCTGAAAAACCGGTCTTAAATGGCATACAGACCGGGCAAAAACCCTAAACCCGCGTGCCTCCAAGGGGTGTACGCTTGAAATTATCCCGTTTTTGCCCTTGAAAGGCCTAAAATGCGACGCATCTGCCCTTTCAATGACGCACTCGGTGCATCTGGGTTTTTTGATCGGAGTCCTCCTTGAACAATCAGTGGTTTTCAAAAGTTGCAATCTGGCTGGTGATCGGCATGGTTCTGTTCACCGTTTTCAAGCAATTTGACACGCGTGGCGGCGTTGGCGCCAATTACTTGGGCTACTCCGACTTTCTTGAAGAAGTTCGAGGAAAACGCATCAAGACTGCAACAATCGCCGAAGGTCAGGGCGGCACTGAAATTGTGGCCACCACCACAGATGACCGCAAAGTCCGAACCACAGCAACCTATTTAGACCGTGGCCTGGTCGGTGACTTGATTGCCAACGACGTGAAATTTGATGTCAAAGCACGCGAAGAAAGCTCGTTGCTGATGACCTTGCTGGTCAGCTGGGGCCCGATGCTGCTGTTGATTGGCGTCTGGGTGTACTTCATGCGGCAAATGCAGGGTGGCGGCAAGGGTGGGGCTTTCAGTTTCGGCAAGTCCAAAGCGCGTTTGCTGGATGAGTCCACCAACCCGGTCACCTTTGCAGATGTGGCTGGATGCGACGAGGCCAAAGAAGAAGTCAAGGAGGTGGTTGACTTTCTGAAAGACCCGTCCAAGTTTCAAAAATTAGGCGGACGCATCCCACGCGGCTTGTTGCTGGTGGGCCCACCGGGCACGGGTAAAACCCTGCTGGCCAAGAGCATTGCCGGCGAAGCCAAGGTGCCTTTTTTCTCGATCTCGGGTTCAGACTTCGTCGAAATGTTTGTCGGCGTGGGCGCGTCGCGTGTGCGCGACATGTTCGACAACGCCAAGAAAAATGCACCCTGCATCATCTTCATCGATGAGATTGACGCGGTTGGCCGTCAGCGCGGTGCCGGCCTGGGTGGCGGCAACGACGAGCGCGAGCAAACCCTGAACCAGATGCTGGTCGAGATGGACGGCTTTGAAACCAATGTCGGCGTGATTGTGGTGGCTGCCACCAACCGCCCCGACATCCTGGACGCTGCTTTGCTGCGCCCTGGCCGTTTCGACCGCCAGGTGTATGTGACGCTGCCAGACATTCGTGGCCGCGAGCAGATTTTGAACGTGCACATGCGTAAAGTGCCTTTGGGCCAGGACGTGAGCCCCGGCGTGATTGCACGCGGAACGCCCGGCATGAGTGGTGCCGATTTGGCCAACTTGTGCAACGAAGCCGCTTTGATGGCTGCACGCCGGAACGCCCGCACGGTTGAAATGGTCGACTTTGAAAAGGCCAAAGACAAAATCCTGATGGGACCGGAGCGCAAGAGCATGGTCATGCCGGAAGAAGAGCGCCGCAACACTGCGTACCACGAGTCAGGCCACGCGCTGATTGGCAAGATGTTGCCCAAATGTGACCCAGTCCACAAAGTCACCATCATCCCGCGCGGCCGCGCCCTGGGCGTGACGATGAGCTTGCCCGCTGCAGACCGCTACAGCTACGACAAAGAGTTCATGCTCAGCCAGATCAGCATGCTGTTTGGTGGTCGCATCGCCGAAGAAGTCTTTATGAACCAGATGACCACCGGCGCCAGCAATGACTTCGAGCGTGCAACGGCTTTGGCCCGAGACATGGTGACCCGCTACGGCATGACCGAGGCGCTGGGCCCCATGGTCTATGCTGAAAACGAAGGCGAAGTGTTCTTGGGCCGTTCGGTCACCAAGACCAACAATGTGTCCGAGACCACCATGCAAAAAGTCGATGCCGAGGTGCGTCGCATCATTGACCAGCAGTACGACGTGGCGCGCAAGCTGATCGAGGACAACAAAGACAAAATGCACGCCATGGCCAAGGCGCTGATTGAATGGGAAACCATTGATTCAGACCAGATCGACGACATCATTGCCGGAAAAGAACCTCGGCCGCCTAAAGACTGGACGCCGCGCAACCCGTCCGTCGGCGGGACGGGCGGTTCCAGCGGTGGCACGCCGGCTGTGGCGACCGACCCGGCACCGAACGCGGCCTGATTCGGCAAAGCGTCTGACCTCATGAAAAACCGGGTTCTTCCCGGTTTTTTTGCGTCGGCGTCGCGAGTTTCAGTCAATCGAAGGCATACCGGACAGAACGACGGGCAAAAAGATGACACGTTCAAGAGACAAATGGACGTTGAAACCGTGCAAATCCGTTTTTCTGGCTGGCATACTGACTTATTTCAATCCTGTTTTATTTTGAGTCAGTTGGTTAAATTTATGAGTTCCGTGCAACCGTTGGTGTGGCACACCACACGCTTTCAAATCGATCTGGGTCAGCCCCGGGTGATGGGCATCGTGAATGTCACGCCTGATTCGTTTTCTGATGGTGGGCAGTTTTTCTCGCCCGGCAGCGGCATGGCCAGCGCGCTGGCGCATTGCGAACAACTGGTCAAAGACGGAGCAGATATTCTGGACATTGGCGGTGAGTCCAGCCGCCCCGGTGCGCAACCGCTGCCGCTGGCGGAGGAACTGGCACGTGTGGTGCCTGTGGTGCGGCACGCGGTCACGCTGGGCGTGGCGGTGTCGGTGGACACTTACAAACCAGAAGTGATGCAAGTGGTGCTGGATTTGGGTGCCGACATCATCAATGACATCTGGGCTTTGCGTCATGCCGGCGCGCGCCAGGTGGTGGCTGCACACCCGGGTTGCGGCGTGTGCCTGATGCACATGCATGGTGAGCCGCAAACCATGCAGGCAGAGCCCATGCAGGGCGATGTGGTGGCGCAGGTCGCCGCGTTCTTGAACCATCAGGCGATCACGCTCGAGGGCATTGGCGTCAACCGCCATCGCATCGTGCTCGACTACGGCATTGGTTTTGGCAAGACGGTTGAACAGAACTTTGCACTGCTTGCCAGGCAAACTGAGCTGCTGGCTGGAGGGTACCCGCTGCTCGCAGGCTGGTCGCGCAAGTCGTCGCTGGCAGCGGTCAGCAGCACGTCGCTTGAACAGGTTGCGACACTGGACATGACCGACCGCATGGTGCCCAGTGTGACGGCCGCTGTGCTGGCCGTTGAGCGCGGTGCGAGCGTGGTGCGGGCGCACGACGTGCGTCAAACGGTGCAGGCACTCAAAGTGTGGAGCCGCGTCCAGGCGGCTTCTAAAATAAGCCATTAACCAAAAGACGGACAACATGACCAGACAATATTTCGGCACCGACGGCATTCGCGGCACAGTGGGGAAGCCGCCGATCACGCCGGACTTTGTGCTCCGGCTCGCCCATGCTGTGGGCCGGGTGCTCAAGCGCACAGAAGCGCGCCCCACGGTGCTGATTGGCAAAGACACCCGCATATCAGGCTACATGTTGGAGAGTGCGCTCGAGTCTGGTTTCAACTCAGCAGGTGTGGACGTGGTGCTGCTCGGCCCGCTGCCCACCCCCGGCGTGGCCTACCTGACACGCGCCCAGCGCGCCAGTCTGGGCGTGGTCATCAGCGCCAGCCACAACGCATTTCCTGACAATGGCATCAAGTTTTTCAGTGCCCAGGGCGCCAAGCTGGACGATGCGTGGGAGCTGGCGGTTGAAGCTGCGCTTGAAGAGCCGCCGGTCTGGGCCGACTCTGCGGCCCTGGGTAAAACCCGGCGCCTTGACGACGCAGCGGGCCGCTACATCGAGTTTTGCAAAAGCACCTTTGCCCACGATTTGACGCTCAAGGGCTTGCGCATTGTGGTCGATGGCGCGCACGGGGCGGCGTATCACATTGCACCCAAGGTGTTTCATGAACTGGGGGCTGAAGTGGTGGCGATTGGCTGTGCCCCCGACGGCATGAACATCAACGACGGTGTCGGTGCCACACACCCCCAAGCATTGATTGAAGCCGTTCGCGCACACCGCGCCGACTATGGCATTGCACTCGACGGCGATGCTGACCGTCTGCAACTGGTTGACAGCAGCGGGCGTTTGTTCAATGGCGACGAAGTGCTGTACTTGATGGTCAGTGAACGATTGGCGCGCGGTGAAAAAGTCCCAGGTGTCGTCGGCACACTGATGACCAACATGGCCGTTGAAGTCGCCCTGCGAGGCAAAGACGTTGAGTTCGTGCGCGCCAAGGTGGGTGACCGATACGTGCTCGAGGAGCTCGAAAAACGCCGCTGGCTGCTCGGTGGGGAGGGCTCTGGCCACTTGCTGGCGCTGGACAAACACACCACAGGCGACGGCCTCGTCAGTGCGCTACAAGTGCTGCAAGCCTGCGTGCGCAGCGGCAAATCACTGGCCGAGTTGCTTGCCGACGTGACCTTGTTCCCGCAGACCCTGATCAACGTGCGCCTGACATCCGGCCAGGACTGGAAGAGCAACGACCTGCTGAAAACCGAGACCGCCGCGATTGAAGCAGAGCTTGGCCAGACCGGCCGCGTGCTGATACGCGCCAGTGGAACCGAGCCGCTGCTGCGCCTGATGGTCGAGGCGCGTGATGCGGCGCAGGCCGAAGCTTGCGCCCAGCGGCTTTTCAAGGCGGTCAAGGGCTGAAAATTGCCTGAACAACGCCTGAAACGGACTTAAAAAAAACCGTTGTAGAGTGCGAAAGTGCCTCTAGCCCAATAAATAAATGGGCCAGCAGCTCCTAAAAGAAGAGCGTCATCTGTTCAGGCGTGCGTGGGTCACAGACTTCGGATGCTTCAGGCGCCAGCCTTCAAGAAAAGCCAGTGTCACCGCAGACTCATTGGCTTCAGCCAGCCCGCTCGAAAACAGCGCAACGACATCTGGATCAAATGTCTCGCCACCGGCCAGGTCGCTCAGGCTTCGGAAGGCGATGTAGGGAACCTTGTTGGCATAAGCCACGTGGGCCAGCCCGGCGGTTTCCATTTCAAAGCTGTTGGCGTGCAGGTTTTCAAACAGGTATTTTCGGTAGTCGGGGTTGGCCAGAAAGGCGCTGCCGGTGACACCTGCGCCTCCCACAAGCACCTTGGGCTGCTGGCGAACACACTGCTTGGGGTCCAGCGGCTGGCCTGGTTTAAATGCCGGACCGCACTGCGACGGCTGGGGCTTGAGCTCGCTTGCTACGGCCAGCATGTCTTTGTCTACCGGGTAGGCAAACACAAACTCGCCTGCTGGTTTGTTTTGGCTGTTTTTGGCCGTCATGACAAAGTTTTCGCGCATGAAAAGACCGGTGGGCACCTGGCCTTGCGGCGTAGGCAGATGAAATGGCGCCAGAGGCAGGCCATCTTTGCCGGTTGCCAGTTTCAGCCCCATACAAGACATGTCTGCCGGTTTGCCGCATGGCGACGGCAGCTGAGCGTTGTGACTCCAATAAACCTCCATCGACATCACCCAGCGGTCAGGAATGGTCACATCCCCCACCTGCAACTGCGGGTTCAGCCCACCGGCAATGCCGCTCATGATGAGTCGGTCAATGCGGAAGTGGTCCAGCATCAGCTGTGTCACCATGACACTGTTGATCATGCTCACCCCGCTGAGCACAATCACCACCCGGTTACCGCGCAAGATGCCAGTTGTGAACCGGTTGCCGTTGATGACATGCGTTTTGCGCTGCCGCGTTTGCGCCACCAGCAGGTCAGCCTCGGCCCCAAAAGCCGACACCACGCCAATGCGCGGCGAGCAGTCCGTCAGGCATTTTGGAGCCAGTTTTGCCGCATGTAAGGGCACATGACATAAAACGCACGCTGCCCATAGGCAACACATCCAGATACCGCGCATGGTCAGGGTCCTTTTTTTGTAGAGAAAATTTGATGTTGATGATGAGGTGATCAGGCCGCGCTCTTGTGATGAAAATGGCTGGGCGACTGCCCCATGGCAGCCTTGAACATGGCTGAAAACGCGCTGTCACTGGCGTAACCGCTGGCGGCTGCCACAGCGCTGATCGACTGGCCTCGCGTCAGCAGGGGCAGGGCGTGGGCGAGGATGGCTTGCTGGCGCCATTGCTGGTAGCTCAGGCCCAGTTCGTCCCTGAAAAGGCGTGCTGCGGTGCGTTCGCTGGCACCGACATCCGTCGCCCATTCGGCCAGGGTGGCCCGACCGCCTGGGGCTCGCATCACGGCTTCGCACAAGGCGCGCAGACGCTTGTCGCCAGTTTGCGGGTGTGGCAACGGTACGCCGAGTGCCTGCGTATCGGCGTGGGTGATTTCGTCGAGTGTCAAATTGGCCAACCACTGTTCGCGCAGCCTGCTCAATGTTTTGCGGCCGGGCCGTCCCACGGCAACACGCGCCTCCTCGGGGGGTAGCAAAGCGTGGGGGCTGGTGTCCAGTGCATGAATAGCCTCTCGCAGCAAGGGTGACACAACGATGACCCGGCAACCCGTCCACCCTTTGGGTGTCCGGCTTTTGTGAATGTACAGGGTGCGAAACTCTGCCGCCTCCAGCACGGTGATATGGTGCTGCGCGCCTGGCTCTATCCACACCGCGCGCGAGGGCGGCACGATGTAGGTCACCATGCTCTGGTTGGCCGGTGCCGTCGTGACCTGCACAATGCCCGAAGCGCAGTACGCCAGCTGCGCCCACGGGTGGTCGTGCGGCTCGAAGTGGGTGTCAACCGGCATGCTACGGGCGCGCACGCGTACCGGACGCTGTTTGCTGGGGGTGTAGCTGTCAAGGTCGCCCAGCGGGGTTGGCTTGAGGGGTGGAATTTTGACCATGCAGTATTGATCGGGCTGGCTTTGTCTGAAATTCGCTGAATATTGGCTATTTGTCGCATTTCAACATATCGGCTTGATACTACGATAGCGGCATGAACAATTCAAGCACCTTGGACCTGCCCGCCGCCGTTCCCCTCAGGCAAGACGCCGGCGTGATTGGCCTGGTCGGTTTGGCCCATCTCATCAGCCACTACAGCCAGTTGCTTTTGGCGCCGCTTTTCCCGTGGTTGAAGACCGAGTTCAACGTCAGCTATACCGAGCTCGGTTTCGTGATGACCGTCTTTTTTGTGGTGTCATGCGCAGCGCAGGCGGCTTCGGGTTTTGTGGTCGACCGATTCGGCCCTCGCCCGGTTTTGTTTGCCGGTCTGGCGCTGATAGGCGTGTCAGCCTTTGGCTATGCCCTGAGCACCAGTTACTGGATGCTGGCGGGTGCAGCAGTGATTGGCGGCATCGGCAATGGCGTGTTTCATCCGGTGGACTACACGCTCTTGAACCGCAAAGTCAGTGCGCCGCGCTTGGGTCATGCCTACAGCATGCATGGCATCACCGGCAGCCTGGGCTGGGCGCTGGCCCCCGCGATGCTGGTGCCGTTGACGCTGGCTTACTCATGGCGGGTGGCCTTGATGGCGGCTGGCACGCTGGCCTTTGTGGTGTTGGCCATACAGCTGCTGAACCGAGACAAGCTGGTACTGCCGGCAGCACCCGTCAGCAAAATTACGGCAGAGCAAGACCAAGGCCTGGCTTTTTTAAAAATCCCGGCGGTATGGATGTGCTTCGTATTTTTCTTTTGGTACGCCGGTGTGCTCAGTGTGATCCAAACCTTTGCCCCCGAGGCCGCGCGCCAGTTGCATGACGTGCCCTTGCCGCTGGTGGCCATCTGCCTGACGATTTACATGCTGAGCAGTGCCTGCGGCATGGTGCTGGGCGGTTTTTTGGCAGCAAATGCGGCCCGCTGCGAGCGCATTGTGGGGGCTGCCTTTGGTATTGCCGCTTCGGCGGCATTGCTGCTGGCGCTGGGCGACTACCCGGTCTGGGTGGTGCCGGTGCTGTTTGGCGTCATGGGTTTTGCGTCCGGCATGTCCGGGCCGTCGCGTGACTTGCTGGTCAAGGCCTCCACGCCAGACAACGCCTCGGGCCGCGTCTATGGTGTGGTCTACGGAGGGCTGGACATTGGCCAGGCGGTGACGCCGCTGGTTTTTGGCGTGCTGATGGACCATGGCCAGTACCGCAGCGTGTGGCTGGGCTTGGTGGTGTTGCAAGGTGTGCTGGTGGCCTGTGCATTCAATGTCAAAAAAGTCCGGCGTAACGCGCTCGCGCCAGCGTGAGCCAATCGGCAAGCAGAGGCAGTCATATACTTGCCGGTAACGCTCTCATGGGACACATCGTGCGCACCAAGCTCTGTTTTTCAGCTTTTTCAGTTCTTGCAGCTTCTGTTTTGATAGCGGCTAGCGTTGCTGCACAGCCGGCTCCCATCAGTTATCAACTCACGGGGGACGTGGGTGCCGCGGTGTATGGCACGCAAAGCCTGATTCGCGGTAAAAACAATGAGGCGACTGCGTTGCCGTATTTGTTTGCAGACTACGGCCGATTTTTTGCGCGGGTTGACACCTTCGGCATCAAAACGCTGCCCATCGGTAACGGCTACCTTGAGCTGGTAGGCCGTGTTAGCCAGGAAGGCTGGCGTGCCAATATTGCGCCACTGGGTGGGCTGACCGACCGCAAAAGACCGTTGCCGGTCGGCATTGGCACCTTTCAGCAAACGCCTTACGGCGCTTTTATTGCCAACGCATTCGTTGATGCAGGCAGCTCGGGTGGCAGCCTGCTGGAAGCCACCTACGCGGCAGAAGTCAAGCTTGGCAGCTTGTCCCTTTACCCACAGCTGGGCGTGGAGCGCCGCAGCGCCAAGTACGCCAATTACCTGTACGGCGTGACGCCCACCGAGTCAATAGCCAGTGGTTACGCGGCTTATAGCGCGGGTGCATCGACCACGCCCGTGCTGGGCTTGGCGGCTGACTATTCATTGACCGAGAACTGGATCGTTAACCTGCAGTTGCGCCGAAAGTGGCAGGATTCCGCCGTGACAAACAGCCCGCTGGTCGTACGCAAGACCAACGATACCGCTTATATGGGCTTGTCGTACCGGTTTAAATAACCGACACCATCGTCCCAGACAGGCTTCCTGACGGTCGTGCATTAAGCATTTGCCCCAGCGTTTTGTGCCTGCCACCATAATCCGGGTGTAAGGCAGGTTTGGCTCTTCGCGCAACCTCTGCCAAATACAAGGAGACCCCCATGAACGATTCAAACACACCAAGAGACGGCGATTTTGCCAATTGGGTTGAAGGTCGTTCAGGGGTGCTGAAATTTGAGCTGGGCGACAAATTCCCTGTGCCGCCGACCGTCCTGCAGTCACCATCCGTGCATGTGGAGACAAGTGCTCAAAAACTTGAAGAAGTATTGTTGGCGCACGAAGCGCCAACCCAGGAGTTTTTGGACGATCTGGCCGCACTTGAGCAAGTGCCTGCCTTGAGTAACGAAGAGTTGGCCAGACAGGCGTATGAAGCTGGTGGTGCCGACGGCGAAAGCACAATACCTCAATAACGATTGATAACGACGCACATGACAGAACAAATCGCTGGACACCTTTTAGTTGATTGCCTGATCGCCCAGGGGGTGACTCACGCCTTTGGCGTGCCGGGTGAAAGTTACCTGGCCGTACTTGATGGCCTGCATGCGCGGCAAGACGCCATTCGTTTCATCACCTGCAGGCAAGAGGGTGGCGCTGCCTACATGGCAGAAGCGCATGGCAAGCTGACAGGCCGGCCTGGCGTGTGCATGGTGACGCGCGGACCGGGTGCGACCAACGCATCAATCGGTGTGCACACGGCGTTTCAAGACTCGACACCCATGGTGCTGCTGGTCGGCGACGTCGCCAGTGACTGCCGGGACCGCGAGGCGTTTCAGGAAGTCGATTACCAGGCCTTTTTTGGCCCTTCCACCCGGGGCTTTGCCAAGAGGGTCGAGCGCATCGATGATGCCAACCGAATTCCTGAATATGTCGCACGCGCCTTTGCCACTGCCATGAACGGCAGGCCGGGCCCCGTGGTGCTGGTGCTGCCTGAAGACATGCTGACCCGCATGACAACTGCCCAGCCACTGGCCCGTGTGGAGGCCGTTCAAGCCTGGAGCGACCCTGGCGCGCTGCGCACGCTGCGGGAAATGCTGCTGCAATCCGAGCGTCCCTTCGTCATTGCAGGCGGTGGCGGCTGGACGCCACAAGCCGCGCAGGCGCTGCAACGCTTTGCTGAAAACTGGCGCTTGCCGGTGGGCAATGCTTTCAGGTTTCAGGATACCTTTGACAACCACCACCCGCTGTATGCGGGCGACGTCGGCATTGGCCTGAACCCCAAGCTGGCCGCGCGCATTAAAGCAGCTGATCTGATCATCGCCATTGGCCCGCGCCTGGGTGAAATGACGACCAACAACTACACGCTCCTTGAAGCTCCTTGCCCAAAGCAAAAGCTGGTGCATATCCATAGCAGCGCAGAAGAGCTGAACCGCGTCTACCAAGCGGACTTGGCCATCAACGCCACCATGAATGCCGCTGCCAGATCGTTAGAGGTATTAACGGCCCCCGTCAGCGTAGCGTGGGAACAGTGGGCACTGGATGCCAATGCCGACTACATTGCCAACCTTCAGCCCAACAAACTGCCAGGCGATATCGACATGCCCGCCATCGTTGGCGTGCTGCAGCAGCATTTGCCGCCTGATGCGGTGTTAACCAACGGCGCAGGCAACTTTGCCAGCTGGGTACACCGTTTTTACAAACACCACGGTTTGGTCAAGGGCCACAAAACGCAACTCGCACCCACGGTCGGCGCCATGGGCTACGGGGTACCCGCGGGCATTGCGGCTGCCATCACAACCGGGCGTGTTGTGCTGACGATGGCCGGCGACGGTGACTTCTTAATGAACGGCCAAGAACTGGCCACCGCCGCGCAGCACGGCGCCAAAACCATCATCGTGCTGCTGAACAACGGCATGTACGGCACCATCCGCATGCACCAGGAGCGCGAATACCCCAACCACTGCAGTGGCTCGTATTTGCAAAACCCCGACTTCGCAGCACTTGGTCGCGCCTATGGCTATGCGGGGGTACGCATTACCAAAACTGCAGAGTTTGAAGCCGAACTGCTGGCCGCGCTGACCCGCCCTGAAGGCACCCTGATTGAAGTGATGCTGGACCCAGAGGTCATCACCACGAGGGTCACGCTTTCGGCGATTACTGAGCAGGCGATGAAGCGAACTTGAGCTAACAGATGCTCTTAAAATGAGAGCTTCTAGCCTAGGTATTTATTGTCCTGGAACCCTATTCATTCACTGAAAAGCATAAAAAAAGCCGGTTTTCACCGGCTTTTTAATGTCTACCCTAGGGCAGATTATTTGACGTGCTTACCGATCAGGCCAGCCATCTCAAACATCGATACCTGGGCTTTGCCGAAAACGGCTTTCAGCTTGGCGTCGGCGTTGATCATGCGTTTGTTGACGCTGTCTTGCAGTTTGTGGGCCTTGATGTAGACCCACAGCTTGCTGACGATCTCGGTGCGTGGCAGCGGCTTGTCGCCCAACACTGCGGCCAATGCCGGGCTCAGTGTCAATGCCTTCATGAACGCAGCGTTAGGGGTCCGCTTTTTGGCAGGCGCTTTTTTAGCAGCTGGCTTTTTGGCCGGTGCTGCTTTCTTGGCGGCTACTTTCTTGGCGGGTGCTGCTTTTTTAGCGGCTACTTTTTTCGCTGGGGCTGCTTTCTTCGCAGCTACTTTTTTTGCCGGAGCAGCCTTTTTTGCGGGTGCTTTTTTAGCCGGTGCTTTTTTTGCAGTTGCCATGATTGATTTTCCTTCTAGAAGTTGATAAATCACTGCCAGAGATAACTACTCCCCGACAGCACTGCGGATGCTACTGGAGAAAGAGCAGTTTTCATAGGGGAAAAGTACTTTTTTTGATGTTTTGTGGCGCTAATTTGCTTCTGAAAATCAAAAACAACATCGTTCAGTCGCTTTTCAGAGGAGAAAACGCCGTGTCGATGCATCTCAAAGAAGCACCCATGGTCCCTGCAAACACCGTGAAATTTGTCACTTGTGACCGGTGCGATGCGCATCACAATGATGCGTCAGTCAACTTCAGGGTTCTGCCGGCTTTGTTCAAAGGCGTCGGCGTGTGTGGGTTGCCCTGGGCAATTGGCTTTACCCCCACGAGGATGGCATGGTGATCATGCCTGTACCGGTGCTTGATTAAGCTGCTATGCCTTTGTAAAGCATGTACGCGGCCAGCAGATAAAGCACGCTGGCGAAGATGCGCTTGAGCTTGCCCACCGGCAGCGTGTGCGCGGCTTTTGCTCCTTGCGGTGCGACCAGAAAGCTGCACACTGCAATCACCCCCAATGCGGGCAGCCAGATGTAGCCAAACGCGCCAGCTGGCAAGTTTTGTACGCTCTGGCCGCTGATGACGTAGCCGATCACATTGGCCAGGGCAATTGGAAAACCCAGCGCCGCTGATGTGGCTACCGCATTGCGAATGGGCACATTGCACCAGGTCATGAAGGGCACGCTGATGAAGGCACCGCCTGCGCCTACCAGGCCGGATAAAAACCCAATGAAGCCGCCGGCCGTTAGCAGCCCGCCTGTGCCTGGCAACTGTCGTGCGGGCTTGGGTTTTTTGTCGATGAACATCTGTGTGGCTGAAAAACCCACAAACAGACCAAAGAAGATCGCCAAGTAAGAACCCTTCAGTAGGGCGAAAACACCCACGCTACCCGCAAGACTGCCCACCACAATGCCAGGGGCCAACCGTTTGACGACGTCCCAACGTACGGCCCCTCGCTTGTGGTGTGCCCAAACGCTGGAAATAGAGGTAAAAATAATGGTCGCCATGGACGTCGCGATCGCCATCTTGACTGCCAGATCAGGCGCTACGCCGCGGTTGGACATGCTGATGGTCAGGAACGGCACCATCAGCATTCCGCCGCCTATGCCCAATAGACCAGCCAGAAAGCCTATTGCCACGCCGAGCACGGCGAGTTCAACGATGAGAAGAGGTTCAAGCAGCATATTTGAGAGGAGGCGGATCGGGGTTTTCAGCCCTCAGTGAATGGGAATTTTTATAAACTGCGCAGTTAAACTGGACATGGGTGCACCTTGTCCAGTCGTTAACCATTCACAGGATTCTGACTATGCGCTTTGTCTCACTTTTTAAACGTTCGACAAAAACAGTGGCTAGTGTAGCTTTAGCTGGCAGCTTTGCAGCGCATGCGGCGCCTTGGCAGCCAACGAAGAATGTGGAGTTTGTGGTGCCGGCAGGAACTGGCGGCGGCGCCGACCAGATGGCTCGGTTGATTCAGGGCATCATCACCAAAAACAAGTTGATGAAGACTTCAATGGTGGTCGTCAACAAAGGGGGCGGTGCAGGCGCAGAAGGCTTTTTGGAGATCAAAAACGCCAAGGGTGATCCGCACAAAATCGTGATCACGCTGTCAAATATGTTCACCACGCCATTGGCCACAGGTGTGCCTTTCAACTGGAAAGACATGAATGGACAACGTCACCGGCCAGTTAAGGCTGACGTTTGGTTTTGAGCCGATGATGAAGGGCTTTGATTTTTTGATTGCTGTGATCGGCCTGTTTGGCATCGGCGAGATTTTGCTAACGATGGAAGAGGGCCTGGCCTTCAAGGGAAAAGACGGCAAGATCAACGCTAAAGTGGTGTTGGAAACCTGGAAAAAATTACCCCGTTATTGGCTCAGCTATATTCGCAGCTCAGCAGTTGGCTGCTGGATGGGTATCACCCCTGGCGGTGCGACTCCTGCGTCCTTCATGGGTTACGGTCTTGCCAAGCGATTTTCAAAAACTCCAGGCGACTTTGGCAAGGGCGATATTGAGGGCGTTATCGCCCCTGAAACCGCCGCGCACGCCGCCGGTACTGCCGCACTGCTGCCGATGTTGACGCTAGGCATTCCTGGCTCCCCAACGGCAGCCGTGCTGCTCGGTGGCCTGCTCGTGTGGGGTCTGCAGCCTGGGCCGCTGCTGTTTGTGGAGCAAAAAGATTTTGTCTGGGGTCTGATTGCCAGCATGTACCTGGGCAACATTGCCGGGCTGATTGTGGTGTTGCTGACTGTGCCTTGGTTTGCCGCGATTTTGCGGATTCCGTTTTCTATTATTGCCCCGGTGATTTTGGTGATCTGTGCTGTCGGCGCTTACACGGTGCACAGCTCGATGTTTGATGTGTGGCTGATGATGGGGTTTGGTGTGATGGGTTATGTGTTTAAAAAGTTGGACTATCCGCTGGCACCGCTGGTGTTGGCGCTGGTGCTCGGGGACATGGCTGAAAATGCCTTCAGGCAATCTTTGCTGGGGTCCAGCGGCAGCCTGCTGGTGTTTGTGTCTAACCCGCTGGTCGCGAGCATCACCACGCTGGCCCTGGTCATGTTGTTTTGGCCCTTGATTGGCGCGTTGATCAAGCGTTTGAAAGATCATGGATGATGGCTATCAACCGATGGATACGCTATGAGACGGCTGGCCAAGCCGGGTTTGGTTTGCTTCACGGTGACACGATTGAAGTCTGCCAGGGCGATATGTTTGGCGACTTTGAGCGAACGGGGCCATCCATTGCATTGGCTGATGTTGTTGTTGCGCTGCCATGCGTGCCCAGTAAATTTATTGGCCTGTGGAACAACTACCACGCACAAGCTGCCAAGCAGGGTTTGAGTCTGCCCGCCGAACCGTTATGGTTCATCAAGGCGGCAAGCAGCTATTGCGCGCATGAACAGCCCTTTAACGCGCCAGCTCACTATGACGGCCGTGTGGTGTACGAGGGTGAACTGGGTCTGGTGATTGGTAAAACGTGCAAAAACATTGGTGTTGATGAGGCTGCGGATGCGATTTTTGGTGTGACCTGCGTGAACGATGTGACGGCACTGGACTTGCTCACGCGGGACGCATCATTCGCACAATGGACGCGCGCCAAGAGCTTTGATACCTTCGGCATTTTTGGCCCCGTCATTGCCAGCGGACTCGACTGGAACGCGCTGACAGTGCGCACGCTGGTCAATGGACGTGAGCGGCAAAATTACCCCTGTAGCGACATGATTTTTTCACCTGCGCAGATCGTCTCCTGCCTGTCACGCGAGATGACGCTTGTGCCTGGCGATGTGATTGCCTGCGGCACGTCGCTCGGCGTCTTGCCCATCAAGCCGGGTACAGTGGTGGAGGTGGCCATTGATGGCATTGGTGTTTTGAAAAACACTTACGGGTCGAATTCAAATAATGTAGAAGCTTGAAATGAAAATTTGTATTGTTGGTGCAGGTGCCATAGGCGGCATGTTGGGGGTCAAGCTGGCACTCAGTGGTCACGAGGTCACGCTGATTCTGCGCGGCGCGAATCTGGAGGCTGTCAAACAAAACGGTTTGATGCTGATTGAAGAAAATGGCAACGAGCTGCTGGCCAAACCCGTCAAGGCCACTTCCAGTATTCGGGAAGCGGGCCTGCAAGACGTGGTGATTCTGGGGCTGAAGGCACACCAGGTGGCTGACGTTGCCGCTGATTTACCGCAATTGATGCACAGCGCCACCCGCGTGGTGACCATGCAAAATGGGATTCCCTGGTGGTA
>CANFOS010000024.1 GCA_947448735.1 Comamonadaceae bacterium
ATCGACGTGGGCGTAGTGGCGGTTGGCGGTCTCGTATTCAACGTGGGCGGTGTTGATCGTGATGCCGCGTGCTTTTTCTTCCGGGGCTGCGTCGATCTGGTCGTAGCCTTTGGCTTCGCTGCCGAACTTGGCTGCCAACACGGTGGTGATTGCTGCGGTCAAGGTGGTCTTGCCGTGGTCGACGTGGCCAATCGTGCCGACGTTGACGTGCGGTTTGGTCCGCTCAAATTTGCCTTTTGCCATTTTCCAAACTCCAGAAATTTATAGAGAGTTAAACATCAAATAACCGACGCAACACGATGACGCATTGCTTTAAAACTGGTGCCCATTCCGGGAATCGGACCCGGGACCTCTCCCTTACCAAGGGAGTGCTCTGCCACTGAGCCAAATGGGCCAAATTCTTCTCAAAACCGCTTCAAAATTCTTGCACTTCGACCACGTCTTCACGTACACGGCACCTGCAGTCCACCCCACACCAGGTGGAGCGGGAGACGGGAATCGAACCCGCGTCATTAGCTTGGAAGGCTAGGGTTCTACCATTGAACTACTCCCGCGTATTGCAGCGCGCTTGTGCACGTTTCTCGCAGCTTTGCCACTTCACTTGAAATCAACTTACTGGTGGATGAGGCTGGATTCGAACCAGCGTACGCGTTAGCGAGCAGATTTACAGTCTGCCTCCTTTAGCCACTCGGACACCCATCCATTCAAGAGAACCACGGATTATGCCATGGTTTTATGTCTTTGAGACAGCTACTGACTTGCCCTTAGGAGCAGGGATGCGCTTGCCGCCACCCACGCGCCACTGAAAAATGACCACAACCGATAAACGGCAGGGGTGGACGCAATGCCGACAAGGGCGAGGGGTGATTGGCCAGCAATATTTTGTGGCGTTCAGCATCAATCAGGTCACGCTTGCCTTGGGCATGCGCGCCCCACAGCATAAAAACGACGTTTTGCTGATGTTCTGACACGTGCCGGATAACCGCATCTGTCAGTTGCTCCCAGCCGCGCTTGGCGTGGCTGGCTGGCTGACCTTCTTCCACCGTCAGGCAGGTATTGAGCAGCAGCACCCCGTTTTCAGCCCACTTGACCAGACTCCCGCCCGGCACCGGAAAAGCAGGCAGCGGCGTGCCGAGGTCGCGCTGGATTTCCTTGAAGATATTGCGCAAAGACGGCGGCAAAGCAACGCCCGGCGCGACCGAGAACGCCAGCCCTTCGGCTTGACCCCGACCATGGTAAGGGTCTTGCCCCAAAATCACCACGCGCACCGATTCAGGTGGCGTCAGCGCCAGCGCACGAAGGGGCTGCGGCGGAAAAATCACCGCTTGGGCCTCCAGCCGCTGGCGCAAAAAGGCCAGCAGACCAGCGCCCGCTTGGCTGGCAAAAAAATCGTCTTTCAGCCCGCGCCAGCCAGTTGCGACGGGCCACGCCGACGGGTCGATACAGAGCAATTGACTGGCATCACTCACGCTCACCCCCCGAAAAGAGCTTCCAGAGCCACCCCCGGGTCTTCGGCCCGCATGAAGGCCTCGCCCACCAAAAATGCGTGGACTTTGGCATCGCGCATGCGTTTGACGTCCTCTGCCGTCGAAATGCCGGACTCCGTGACGATGATGCGGCCATCCGGTACCTGGCTCAGCAACCCCAGCGTCGTATCCAGCGAGACCTCAAAGGTTTTGAGGTTGCGGTTGTTGATCCCGATCAGCGGCGTTTTCAGCTTCAAACCACGTTCAAGCTCCGCGGCGTCATGCACCTCCACCAGAACCGCCATGTCGAGCGACATTGCCACGGCCTCCATGTCCTTCATTTGCGCGTCATCCAAGCAGGCCGCAATCAGCAAAATGCAGTCTGCGCCCATCACGCGGGACTCGTAAATCTGGTACGGGTCAACCATGAAATCTTTGCGCAGCGCAGGCAGGCTGCACGAGGCACGCGCCTGCTTGAAATAGTCGATACTGCCCTGAAAAAAATTCTTGTCAGTAAGCACTGACAAACAGGCCGCGCCAAACTCAGCATAGCTTTGGGCAATATCAGCCGGAATAAAGTCGGAGCGCAGCACGCCTTTGGAAGGGCTGGCCTTTTTGACCTCCGCAATCACGGCTGGCTTGCCAGCAGCGATTTTGCTGCGCAGCGCCCCCACAAAGTCGCGCGTCAAAACCCGCGATTCCGCGTCAAGCCGCATGGCGGACAGTGGTTTTTGCTGGATCAAAGCGGCGACTTCTTCCCGCTTGACGGTGATGATTTTGTCGAGGATATCGGACATGGTGTTCAATTCGCCAGTTGTTGAGTCATGGAAATCAGTTGTTGAAGGCGCGCTTTTGCCGCCCCGGATGCCAGCACTGCCCGGGCCTTGTCAATGCCTTCTTTCATGGTGTCCGCCACGTTGGCGGCATACAGCGCAGCCCCGGCGTTCAAAATCACGATGTCGCGCGCGGGGCCCGCCTCGTTGCCCAGGACGCCGAGCAACATGGCCTTGGACTGCTCCGGCTCGTCAACCCTCAGGGCGCGGCTGCTGGCCATGGTGAAGCCAAAGTCTTCCGGATGAATTTCGTATTCGGTGATTTCGCCGTTCTTGAGCTCACCCACCACCGTGGCTGCGCCCAGGCTGATCTCATCCAGCCCGTCCTTGCCGTACACCACCAGTGCATGCTCCGCACCCAGGCGCTGCAAGGCGCGGATTTGTATGCCCACCAGGTCAGAGTGAAACACGCCCATCAAAATATGAGGCGCACTGGCCGGGTTGGTCAGCGGCCCCAGGATGTTGAAGATGGTGCGCACGCCAAGCTCTTTGCGAATCGGCGCCACGGCCTTCATCGCCGGGTGGTGGCTGGGCGCGAACATAAAGCCGATCCCCACCTCATCAATACACCGCGCAATCGCCTCGGGCGACAAATTGATGTTGACGCCCAGCGCCTCCATCACATCGGCGCTGCCCGACTTGCTGCTGACGCTTCTGCCGCCATGCTTGCTGACTTTAGCCCCCGCCGCCGCCGCCACAAACATTGAACACGTCGAGATGTTGAAGGTGTGCGAGCCGTCACCGCCCGTGCCCACAATGTCCACCAGATGCGTTTTGTCCACCACATGAACCTTGGTTGAAAACTCGCGCATCACCTGCGCGGCGGCGGTGATCTCGCCAATGGTTTCCTTTTTGACCCGCAAGCCGGTGATCAGTGCCGCCATCATGACGGGCGACATCTCGCCGCCCATGATCAGGCGCATCAGGTGCAGCATTTCGTCGTGAAAAATCTCGCGGTGCTCGATGGTGCGCTGCAGCGCTTGGCTGGCGGTGATTTTGTGGGGATGTGGCATAAAAGTGCTCCAAAAAGGCCGTTTTAGGTATCAAATATGGCGCTAGCCCAATGAATATATAGTTGAGCAGCTACTGAAATCATAGTATTCTCATGACTTGATTCAGACGGGACCGACCAAGAAGTTCTTCAGCATGGCATGACCGTGCTCGGTCAGTATCGATTCAGGGTGAAACTGCACGCCCTCAATTGGCAGCGTCTTGTGACGCACGCCCATGATCTCGCCATCGTCGGTCCAGGCTGTGACTTCCAGCACGTCAGGGCAAGACGCTTTTTCAATGGCCAAAGAATGGTAGCGGTTAACCGTGAACTGATGCGGCAAACCGGCAAACACGCCGCGCTGGGTGGCTTGGGATGATGTGGTGATGACGCTGGTTTTTCCGTGCATCAGCTGCTGCGCTCGAACGATCCTGCCGCCGAAGGCTGCGCCGATGGACTGGTGGCCCAGGCAGACGCCGAGTATCGGCAGCTTGCCGGCAAAGTGCTGGATGGCAGCAACTGAAATGCCCGCTTCAAGCGGCGAACACGGGCCTGGCGAGACCACCAGACGGTCTGGCTTCCTGGCGGCGATTTGCTCCAGGGTGATGTCGTCATTACGGAAGACCTCGACATCGGCACCCAGCTCGCCGAAATACTGGACGATGTTGTAGGTGAAGCTGTCGTAGTTGTCGATCATCAGGAGTTTGAGCATATGACCCCCACGCTTGTCACGACGTGTACTGCGCTGCCCCCCGAGGGGGCTGATTTTTCTTGGGGCGGCCCGTCGAAAAATGGCCTGTCCAAACTGACCAGATGACATATCGCGGTTTTCATTCCAATCCCTCCTCAACCAGTTCTGATGCCCTGAGTAGCGCGCGGGCCTTGGCCTCGGTTTCCTTCCATTCCATCTCGGGCACAGAATCAGCCACCACACCGGCAGCTGCCTGCACGTACAACACTTGATCTTTGATGATGCCGGTGCGGATGGTGATGGCCACGTCCATGTCGCCTGAATAGCTGAGGTAGCCGCAGGCGCCGCCGTAAAGCCCGCGCTTGGTCGGCTCCAGCTGGTCAATCACTTCCATGGCGTGCACCTTGGGCGCGCCGCTCAGCGTGCCTGCAGGAAAAGTCGCCTTGAGCACGTCCATGCCAGACATGCCGTCCAGCAGCGCGCCTTCGACGTTGCTGACGATGTGCATCACGTGGCTGTAGCGCTCAACCGCAAAGGCTTCGGTGACTTTGACAGTGCCGATTTTGGCAATCCGGCCGATGTCGTTACGCGCCAGATCGATCAGCATGACATGCTCGGCGCGCTCTTTCGGGTCGTTGACGAGTTCTTGCTCGACGGCTTTGTCGGCTTGCGCAGACGAAGCGCGTGGCCGCGTGCCTGCCAGTGGTCGAATCGTCACTTTCTGCCCGCCACCTTCACTTGCAGACACCAACTCCTGCCGCACCAATATCTCAGGCGATGCCCCCACCACATGAAAGTCCCCAAAGTGGTAGTAATACATGTAGGGCGATGGGTTCAGCGAGCGCAGTGCGCGGTACAGGCTGAGCGGTGATTCGGTATAGCGCTTTTTGATGCGCTGGCCGACTTGCACCTGCATGAAGTCGCCCGCTTCAATCATGCGCTTGGCTTTTTCGACTGCGGCGATGTAGTCAGCCTTGGCAAAGTCGCGCTCTGCGGGGTAGCCTTGACTCGGCTTGACCACGGGCGCGCTGACCGAATACTTGAGCTGTTCTTTCAACTCGCGCAAGCGCTTTTTGGCGTTGGCGTAAGCCTCAGGCTGCTGGGGGTCGGCATACACAATCATGTAAAGCTTGCCTGACAGGTTGTCGATCACCGCCAGTTCTTCGCATTGCAGCAGCAAAATGTCAGGGCAGCCCAGCGAGTCAGGCGGGCATGATTTTTCAAGCTTTTTTTCGATGTAGCGCACCGCGTCGTAGCCAAAATAACCCGCCAGGCCGCCGCAAAAGCGCGGCAGGCCGGGGCGCAGAGCCACCTTGAAACGCTTTTGATAGTTGCTGATGAAATCCAGCGGATTTTGTTTGGTGGTTTCAACCACGTTGCCGTCGGTCACGACCTGCGTGACCGCATCCGCACCAAAACCCGAAGCGCGAACCAGCGTTCGGGCAGGCAAGCCGATAAAGCTATAGCGGCCAAAGCGCTCGCCGCCCACCACAGACTCCAGCAAAAAGCTGTATTTGCCCTGGTCTTTGGCAAACGCCAGCTTCAAGTACAAAGACAGCGGCGTTTCCAGGTCTGCAAACGCCTCAACCATCAAGGGAATGCGGTTGTAGCCCTGGGCAGCCAGGCTTTTAAATTCAAGTTCGGTGATCACGATGGCGTCCTTCGCAAGGGAGCCACAGGTGCTTGGGTGTGACCCCGGTTCATTCAATACGCCTGAAGCCAGTCATAGGCTGGGCGCGGCGACTCAACTGTTAAAGCTTGAGCCTCGCCATAGCCAGGCTCCCCGGTCTGAAAGACCTGGCTGGCTGTTGCGAATGATGCGATGCATTGGCATGAGGTGAAGTGTATCAAACACACCTTTGCAGCCCTGCCCTGCGCAAACTCTGGCGCAGCTTTGATGGCGAACCTTCAGACTCAGGCCCTGAGGTAGCCCGGCTTTTCTATGGTGTCAATGACCACATGGAGAAAAATGGCTTTTCTCAAACGTGGCGTTGCCGGGTAAGGCGGGCTGGGTTTTAACTGACTTTGCCCGTCAACCCAACGGGCGATGCTATAGTGAAATTTATCCATCTTGATAGCCTTTTGAAACGAGGTCGCTGTGGCAACCGTTAAGAACTGTATTGATCAAAAGTCAGCCAACATCATTTCGCTGACATCAACCGATTCTGTGTTCGACGCTTTGGAGTTGATGAAAAACAACAAAGTTCGTTCGATCATGATCATCGAAGGCGGCGTTCTGAAGGGCATCGTCACTCAAGGAGACTGCGCCATCAAAGTGCTGTTGCCTGGCTGGAATGCAAAGCAAACCTTGCTCGCCACCATCATGACGAAAAACCCGGTCACGGTCGGGCTGGCAGATCAGCTGGATACCTGCATGAACACCATGGCATCGCGCAATCTGAGGCACTTACCGGTTGTAGAAGCAGGCAAGGTGATGGGAATGGTGTCGGTTGGCGACATTGTCAAAGACATCATCCGCCAGCAAGGCGATCAGATCAAGCAACTGGAGACATTCATCAAGGGCCACGGGGTCGCTTGACGGCGCGTCGTTTCAGGCGGGTTAATTGCTTCCTGTGAAGTGCTTCCTGTTAAGTGCTTCCTGTCCGGCAAACACCCAATATAGTTTGCAGGGTGTCAACGTACCCATCAGCGTCGACCTGTGTAATGGGGACGCCGTGGTTGTAACCATAGGTCACCAACACCACGGGGCAACCCGCTGCACGCGCGGCCAAAGCATCGTTGCTTGAGTCCCCCACCATCAGGGTTTGGCCCGGCAGCGTGCCCAAAGCCTCGCAGGTTTTAAGCACAGGAAGCGCGTCGGGCTTTTTGGTGGCAAAGGAATCACCACCAAAAACCTGACCAAAAAACCGGTCTAGTCCCTTGAGCCTGAGCAGTTCACGCGCAAAGCCGGCCGGCTTGTTGGTCAGGCAGGCCAGCGTCACACCGGCTTTTTGCAAAGTTTGCAAGCCTTCAACCACGCCTGGATACACCTGAGCATGCTGGCCATTGATGGCGCTGTAATGCTGCTGGTACAAGCTCAAGGCATGTTCAAACGTTGCTACTTTTTCAGGAGCTGCCCGCACAAGCATCAGTTGGTCTTGGAGGTAATTTATCACTGAATTGACGAGGTTTTCAGAACCCTTGCCGACCCGCAGCGCCACCACAGACCGGTCAACTGGCGGATATCCCAAATCTCGCAGCATTAAATTGATGGCCACTACAAAATCACCCATGGTGTCGACCATCGTGCCGTCAAGGTCAATGATGGCTGAGTCAAGTTTCACGGCTCACGCACTCTCGTTTACTTCGCCAGCGCCACACGCATGGCATCAATCACGCCTTTGTAATCTGGCTTGCCAAAAATGGCGCTGCCCGCCACAAAGGTGTCTGCGCCTGCGGCGGCCACGCGCGCAATATTCTCTAACTTGATACCGCCATCGACCTCCAGCCGGATGTCTTTGCCGCACGCGTCAATTCGTTTGCGGGCGTCTTCAATCTTGCGCAGGGCGCTGTCGATGAAGGACTGTCCGCCAAAGCCGGGGTTGACGCTCATGATCAAAATCAGGTCAATGTCATCAATCACCCAGTCAAGCACATCCATCGGTGCAGCGGGGTTGAACACCAGACCGGCCTTGCAGCCTTTGGACTTGATGGCCTGAATGCTGCGGTGCACGTGGCCGGACGCGTCAGGGTGAAAGCTGATGAGGTCTGCGCCTGCGTCTGCAAAGGCGGCGGCCAGAGCATCGACCGGCTGCACCATCAGATGCACGTCGATGGGGACTGCGCTGCCGTCTGCTTGTTTGGCGTGCGGTCTAAGCGCCTGGCAAATCATGGGGCCAAAGGTGAGGTTGGGCACGTAATGGTTGTCCATCACGTCAAAGTGAATCCAGTCCGCGCCAGCCGCAATCACGGCTTGAACCTCTTCGCCCAGTCGGGCAAAGTCGGCAGACAAAATCGAAGGGGCGATGCGGTAAGTAGGCGTAGATGTTGGCATGAGGAGATTGTCGCAGGATGTCACCCCTGACGCCGGTGGCGTTTAACATGGTCGCTGTTCATGGATTTTTGAATATCTGTTCCACTTAAACGTCATGCCGCAAAATCCCAAGTACCAGTTCAGTTGCGCCGTCGTGCCGCAATACATTCCCGAGCAATCGTCTCCCGAGGACAGCGTTTATGGTTTTGCCTACACGGTGACCATCACCAACACTGGGCAAGTCACCGCGCAATTGATCTCACGCCACTGGGAGATCGTGGACGCCAATGGCCATATTGAAGAAGTCAAGGGTCTGGGCGTGGTGGGCCACCAGCCGCTTCTCAAACCGGGTGAATCGTTCCAGTACAGCAGTGGCTCACGGCTGCGCACGCCTTCGGGCGCGATGCATGGCACTTACTTTTGCGTGGCTGAAGATGGCGAACGCTTTGAGGCGCTGATTCCCATGTTTGTGCTCGAAGCCACAGGCAGCGATGGCAACAACACACCCACGAGCCGCACGCTTCACTAAGGGTGAAGGACCTACGTTCGCTGCTCGCAGCCCTGGACCCGCAAGCCCATCTGGCCGCGCGCCACATCTGGCTGATTTCGCTGTTTGACTGGCTGCGCGGCGATGAAAGTTCGGTAGAAGGCACACTGGCGCGACTGCAGGCCTTTATGGACGCGGTGCGGTCCCAGCCCGAACTGGAGGTGCGGCTGAAGGCCTGGTGGCAAGTATTGTTAAGAACGGTAGATGTGACCACCCTGCTGGCGGATTTTGGCTTCGCGCCGCGCACCGCTTTTGTCAGCGAGCTGGCCGAGCGCCTGCGCCGCAAGATACTGCCGGGCACGCCAGAAACAATGGATGCAGCTGAGCTGTTTCCGCTGGTGGCATCCACACGCTTTGACGCTCAGTGGCTGGCGGCCATTCCTGACACGCAAATGGAGCAGATAACGGCCCTGCTCTCCAGCAATGTGCCCACCGATACACTGGCTTGGCAACACGCCCTGATGGACGCACTGACCTACTGCACAGCGCAAATCCGCGCCACCGGCTTTGCGCCCGAGCTGCGCCTGCGGATGGATCGGGGCAACGACGATGACCGTGCGTTTCACCCGCTGTCTAGCGACTTGGCCGAGCTGCGGCTTGTCTTTTTTGACCCCGCGCAGGGTCAAGACGAACTCAAAGCGGCCATTGCCCAACTGCGGGCCAGACTAGAGACCTGCCGCCAGGCTATGAACGGCGTTTACACCCACTTTGAAGACAACGGCATATCGGTGGGCATGGTGTTCCTGCTGCGGCAACTGCGCGAACGCATTGTGCGGGTGCGCGAGCTGCTCGATGCGCTGACGTCTGGCCATCCGGCGCAAGCCGCTGCCAGGCTGCTGGCGCGCCGCGTCACGATTGGGCTGGGCAGCAAAAGCATCAGCGCATTGATCAGCACCAACTCCAGCCTGCTGTCGGCCAAGATGGCCGAACGCAGCGCCGAAACGGGTGAAAGTTATATCACCCGCGACAAAAACGAATACCGCCAGATGCTGGGCAAGGCCATGGGCGGTGGTGCTGTGACGGCGCTCACCACAGGCCTGAAGTTCGCCATCGTCGGCCTGGGTTTGTCGGCGTTCTGGGGCGGCTTTGGCGCGGGCCTGATGTATGCGGCCAGCTTTATTTTGATCCAGCTGCTGCACCTGACACTGGCCACCAAGCAGCCGGCCATGACAGCCCCGGCCATGGCTTCCAAAATTAAGGGTATTGGTGTCAAGGACAGTGAAGGCGGGCAGGCCATCGAAGATTTTGTTGACGAAGTCACGCACCGGGTACGCTCGCAGGTTGCCGCCGTGTTTGGCAATGTACTGATGGTGGTGCCCAGCGTGCTGCTGGTCAACGTGCTGGTGCTGCTGGCTACTGGCCGCCCCATGATCAGCACCAAAGAGGCACTGCATGTGCTGCACACGCTGACCCTGCTGGGGCCCACGCTGATATGGGCGGCGTTTACCGGCATGATTTTATTTGCCTCCAGCCTGATGGCGGGCTGGTTTGAAAACTGGTTTGTACTGCATCGCCTGAGTTCAGCCATCCGCTACAACCCGCGTATTACCGCCGCTCTGGGCCCGGCCCGTGCGGCGCGCTGGTCAAGCTTCATGCGTGAGAATATTTCGGGCTTTGCATCAAACATTTCACTTGGCTTCATGCTCGGCTTGATCCCGGCCATCACTGGCTTTTTTGGTCTGGAGCTGGAAGCACGCCACGTCACACTGTCTGCCGGGCAGCTCGCGGCGGCTGGCGCATCTTTGGGGCTGGAGGCGTTTCGGCAACCACAGATCTGGTGGTGCATCGCCTCAATTCCGCTGATCGGTGCGCTGAATTTGTCGGTCAGTTTTTACTGTGCGTTTTGGCTGGCGCTGCAAGCCCACAACGTCAGCGGCGTTGACCGCGCGCGCATCAGCCGCGCCATCTGGGCCCGCTGGCGCGCTGCGCCTGGCAGCTTTTTTGTGCCGCGATAGTCACCGTCTTCCTTGGCCTGCTGCACAGCGCTTCAAGGGGGGACCCGGCTTATGGGCAGGGTTAAGGCTGGTTTTAACTGGCTGTATCCTTAGCCACCATGACCGAGTTTGACCTGATTGCCCGCTACTTCACCCGCCCCGCCAGGCGCGCGGCCTTGGGCGTGGGCGACGACTGCGCACTCATCAACCCGGCACCCGGCATGCAGTTGGCGATATCGAGCGACATGCTGGTCGAAGGCCGCCATTTTTTCAGTGATGTGAGCCCATACTCACTCGGTTACAAAGCACTGGCGGTAAATTTGAGCGACTTGGCGGCTTGTGGCGCCACACCGGTAGGCTTCACACTCGCGCTGGCTTTGCCGTCCATTGACGAGGTCTGGCTGCAAGAGTTCTCTCGCGGCCTGTGGGCATTGGCAGACCGCCACAGCTGTGAGCTGATTGGCGGTGACACCACACAAGGCCCCCTGAACATTTGCATCACCGTGTTTGGCGAAGTGCAGCGCGGGTGCGCCTTGCTGCGCTCTAGCGCACAGGTGGGGGACGATATTTACGTCAGCGGCACGCTGGGTGATGCGCGCTTGGCGCTGGACGCGCTGCAAGGCAAATTTGAACTGCCCGCTGACGTGTTGGCGCATGCCAGGCTGCGACTGGAACAACCCACGCCTAGAGTCGCGCTGGGCACAGCTCTGCGCGGCATCGCCACGTCAGCCATCGACATCAGCGACGGCCTGGCAGGCGACTTGGGCCACATCCTGAAAGCATCCGGCGTGGGGGCTCAGGTCGACAGTGAAGCAGCTATTCATTTAATAGCTGCTTGTGCATATATTGATTGGCCAAAAGCTCTTTTTGAACGACAAGAGCTACTCAATATCGCGTTTTCGGGAGGTGACGACTACGAACTGGCCTTCACAGCCCCGCCAACTGCCAGAGGCTCAGTTCAGGCTGCAGCCGTCAGCACACAAACACCGGTCACACGCATCGGGGTGATCGAAAGCGAGCTGGGCTTGCGCTTGGTGGATGCGCAGGGTCAGCTCATCCCGGCCAGATTCACCTCGTTTGACCACTTCGCTCGATGAGAAGCGCAGAACGTTAAAATCAGGGTTTCCCCCTTGAGATTTCCATCCCCATGAGCGCTTTTAACGAAGAACGCGTGCTGTCCGTCCATCACTGGACTGACAAACTGTTTACCTTTACCACCACACGCGACGAGTCCATGCGTTTTAGTAATGGCCACTTCACCATGATTGGCCTGAAGGTCAATGACAAGCCCCTGCTGCGCGCGTACAGCATTGTCAGCGCCAACTATGAAGACCATCTGGAGTTTTTAAGCATCAAGGTGCCCGACGGCCCTCTCACGTCACGCCTGCAGCACATCCAGGTTGGCGACACCGTCATTGTTGGCAAAAAGCCCACCGGCACGCTTCTGATTGACTACCTGCTGCCCGGCAAACGCTTGTATCTGCTCTCGACTGGCACTGGCCTGGCGCCCTTCATGAGCATCATCCGCGACCCTGAAACCTACGCAGCGTTTGAGCAAGTCGTGCTGGTGCACGGCGTGCGCGAAAAAGACGAGCTGGCCTACCACGACCTGGTGACCGAGCACTTGCCGCAGCACGAGTTTTTGGGCGAGATGATCGGCAAACAGCTGCTGTACTACCCCACCGTCACGCGCGAGTCCTACCGCACCATGGGCCGCGTCACAGACCTGATGGCCAGCGGCAAGATGTTTGACGACCTGAAACTCCCCGCGCTGGACGCAGCCACTGACCGCGTGATGATTTGCGGCAGCCCTGGCATGCTGAAAGACCTCAAAGCGATGTTGGAAGAGCGCGGCTTCAACGAGGGCACAACCTCCAAGCCTGGCGACTTTGTGATTGAACGGGCTTTCGCCGAAAAGTAGAGCCTCCACGTTCGCAGACCTTGTCCCTGAAGTGTGAACTGCGGGCACGCGGAACAGCTGTTGAAGGCCGCATCATTGATCCGCTAAGGGGTACATCCATCAGGGGCAGGTTCACTATTTGTTCTATTGACAGGACAAATCCCCCGTGAGAATATCCCCGTCACTCTTTTGAACTTACAAAGCCGCTATGGAACAGTCCGATAAAACCGCCCGCCAATTGTTTGAACATGTGCAGGCCAACCCCACTCGCAGGCGTTTTGGTTTTGGCAAGGTGCCAGCGCTGATCAACATCGATTTGCAAAAAGCCTATACCTGTGTGGGTGAGTTTGCCACTGCTTATGAAACAGATCCAAAGCAGCTTGACTATGTCAACCAGTTGGCTGAGCTGTTTCGCAGCAAAGGCTTCCCGGTGGTTTGGACCTATGTGGCCTACATGGAGTCAGGTGAAGACTGTGGCGTGTGGGGCACTCGGACCAACACCCCCGATTCATTGCAAAACATCAAGGTGGGCAGTCGCCGCGCCGAGTTTGACGACCGCTTGGTGATTGACCGCAAGCGCGACATCATCATCAACAAGCGCATGGCGTCTACATTTTTTGAGACCAACTTGGGCTCTGTCTTCACGCACCATGGCGTGGACACTTGCGTGATCACGGGTGGCTCTACCTCGGGATGCGTTCGCGCCACCGTGGTGGACAGTTTGCAGCGCAGCTTCAGAACCATTGTGCCGATTGAGTGCGTGGCCGACAAACATGAGTCGCCGCACTTTGCCAATCTTTACGACATGATGCTGAAGTATGCCGACGTGCTCAGCATTGCAGAAACTTTGGACCAGCTCAGCCATGTGCAGGCTAAAGGCGCGGCCTCATGACCATCAATGCCATGGCGCCCCCCACCCAGCGCGACCCTGGGTTTTACGACTACCTCCCGTACAACGACAGGCCCGTCATTCAGTGGCCCAATGGTGCCAGAGTGGCATTTTGGGTGGCCCCCAATGTGGAGTTTTACGAACTCAACCCGCCGCGCAATCCAGCACGCGCCCCGTGGGCGCGACCCGCACCCGACGTGCTCAATTATTCCTACCGCGACTATGGCAATCGCACTGGTTTTTGGCGCATGCTCGATGTCATGAAGCGCTGCAACATGCGCGGCAGTGTCTCGCTCAATGTAGCCATGTGTGAGCATCACCCTGAAGTGATCAAGGCCTGTGCCGATGAGGGATGGGAGTTTTATTCCCATGGAACCTACAACACGCGCTATCTCATGGGCATGAACGAAGCGCAAGAGCGCCAAGTGATTCAAGACTCTATCGACACCATTTACAAACACACGGGCCAAAAACTGGACGGTTGGTTGGCCCCGGCGCTCACCTACACGCCCAACACCATGGACCTGGTGGCCGACATGGGCCTGACCTATGTGTGTGACTTGTTTCACGATGACCAGCCTGGCCCCGTAAAAGTAAAAAAAGGCAGGCTCACCAGCTTGCCTTACTCTTTGGAAATGAACGACACCATCGTGTACAACGTCAACTTGGTGTCGCCGCGCCGATATGGCGACATCATCAAACGCCAGTTCGATCGTTTGTATGAAGAGGGCGAGCACTCGGGCACAGTCATGTGCATTCCGTTGCACCCGTATCTGATTGGGCAACCCTACCGCTTGGCTGCTTTTGAAGAAGCCTTGGCCTACATCACGGGCCATGAAAAAGTGTGGCTGGCCACCGGCCGCGAAATAGCGCAGTACTACAACCAGAACTATCACGCAGCGTTTACTGCCGCAGGTCAAACCGTGGGAGAGGCACCATGAGCACGCCTGCTTCTGCCCCTAAATCCCTGCCGGACGATTACCTCGAGTACCCGCTGCGCCGTTATGGCATGGACCACGACCGCTACGAATGGTCCATGTTGCCGCAGCGCAAGCAAGTGGCTTGGCCTCACAAAGCACGCATTGCTTTGTGGGTGTCGCCCGCTCTCGAGTGGTTTCCTTTGAACATGGCCGGTCTGCCGTTCAAGCCGCCAGGCGCCATGCAAACGGCGTACCCCGATTTGCGTCATTACACCTTGCGCGATTACGGCAACCGTGTGGGCATCTTTCGCATCATGAAGGCGCTGGCGCGGCACAACATTCCCGCCACAGTGGCGGTCAATGCGGCCGTGGCGGTGCGTCATCCTTCCCTTATGGCGCAGTGCCATGCGGCCGGCTGGGAAATCATGGCCAACGGCTTGGACATGGACCATTTGCACCACGGTGGTTTGTCCAAAGAAGACGAGCAGCAATGGGTGGCGCAAACATTGAGCATCTTGCGTCAAGTCAGCGGCCAAGCCGTGCGCGGCTGGTTGTCGCCGGCCAAATCTGAATCGTTCAACACCTTGGACATCTTGGCTGATGCGGGCCTGGACTATGTGTGCGACTGGATCAACGACGACATGCCCTACCTCATGAAGACGGCCAGCAAACCGCTGGTGGCCATGCCGCATTCTGCCGACATCGATGATTACACCATCTTGGTCAACAACCATCACACCGAAAACGACTTCCGCGATCAACTGATTGATCACTTTGATGTGTTGTACAAAGAGTCGGCCACAGAAGGTGGGCGCATCATGCCGATCTCTTTGCACCCCTGGGTCATTGGTCAGCCTTATCGAATCAAGGCTTTAGAAGAAGCCTTGGCGCACATCATGAGCCACCCTGGTGTGTGGGCGGCTACGGGGTCGCAAATCCTGGATGCCTGGCAAGCACAGGCCACCTGACCGTCAGACCAACGCTTGTCTATGGAAGGTCACGAGCGCATTGCCTATTCCGCGCTGCCAGAGCGTGCGCCCTTGCATTGGCCAGGCGGCGCGCGGGTGGCCTTGTGGGTGGCTCCCAACATTGAACATTACGAATATTTGCCAGAGCAAATCAGGGTTCGAAATCCATGGCCACGGGTGCCGCACCCCGACATTTTGGGCTATGGTCTGCGCGACTATGGCAACCGGGTGGGCGTGTGGCGCCTCATGGAAGTGTTTGACGAATTAGAACTGCCCATCACGGTGTCACTGTCGATGTCGGTGCTCGACATGTACCCCGAGATTGCCGAGGCCATGATGAAGCGGCAGTGGGAGTTCATGTCGCACGGCTTGTACAACACGCGCTATCACTGGAACATGAGCGAAGACGATGAGCGCGCTGCCATTGAAGTCTGCCAAGCCATCCATGTGCGTCACACGGGGCAGCGTTTGAAGGGGTGGTTCTCGCCTGCGGCGTCCAACACTTTGCGTACCCCCGATTTGGTGGCGGAAACGGGTATTCAATACCTGTGCGATCTGTACCATGACGATCAGCCCACGCCCGTCAATGTGCGCCAGGGGTCTTTGACCTCTTTGCCGTATTCCATGGAAATCAATGACAGCATTGCGTGGCGACGCGGCCAAGAAGCCGATGCGTTTGCTCAAAAAATGATCGACGAGTTTGAGGTGCTTTACGCAGAAGGCGCTGTGCACGGTCGCGTGATGAACGTGGCGGTGCATCCTTTCATCATGGGTCAGCCGCATCGCATTGGCGCACTGGCCAAAGCGCTCCAATACATTCGCAGCCACGAGGGCGTTTGGTGCGCCACGGGCTCTCAAATCGTTGACTGGTATAGACAACAAACCACCAAGGAAAATCAATGAGCGCACCCAAAGACTACATCCGTGATTTCATGAGCGAGCCCGTCATCATGGCCAAGAGCTCGGCCTTGGTGATCATTGACATGCAATATGCTACGGGCTCGCGTGAGGGCGCCTTGGGCCGCACCTTGAAGGCGCAGGGCTCCAATGTAGGCGACTATCGGTTTGCGCGCATTGAGCAATCGGTGCTGCCGCGCACCCTTGACTTGCGTGCGCATTTCCACCGCATTGGCCAGCCCGTCATTCATGTCACTTTAGGCGCCGCCTTGCCAGACGCCACCGATGCACCGCGTCATATGCGCAAACTCTTGTCCAGTTGCAACAACTATGTGGGTAGCCCAGACCACCAAATTCTGGACGCGCTCAAACCAGTTGCCGGTGAACATGTGGTTCGTAAAACCACGGTGGGAGCATTTTCTTCAACGTCCATTGACAGTTTGCTTCGCGCCTTGCATGTCGATCAAATTTACATGGCTGGCGTGTCCACCAACATGTGCGTGGAGAGTACGGCTCGCGAGGCCGCTGACAGGGGCTACCAAGTCACCTTGGTCGAAGACGCATGTGGCACCACCTTTGAAGAATTGCACCAGGTCACCATTCGCAATTTTCAGCGCCTGTTTGGCCGCGTCACTTCCACCGAGCAGGCAGTGGCCGAATTGAAGGTGACTGCATGACAACTCCCAAGAAGAAAATTCTGGTGGTGGTGCCCTTTGCCATGTCGGCAGACAATTTGGCCTTGCGACAGGCGCAGCTTCAAGGCATTGATTTGTCGCCTGAATTGGCGTTTGAATTTCGCACCGTCAAGGCCGGACCTGTGAACTATTCGAGCCACCACGATTTTGTCTTGGCCGATACCGCCAATTTTGAAGCCGGCTGCAAAGCGCAAGACGAAGGTTTTGCGGCAGTGTGCATTGACACCATGAGCGATTCGGGTGTGGCGGCCCTGCGCTCGGTGCTTGACATTCCCGTGTTTGGACCTGGCAAAGTGTCCATGTTGACGGCCTTGATGCTGGGCGACAAGTTTTCCGTGCTGACCATGGCCAATCGCTGGAAGCCGCTTTACAAAAAAGCTTTGGACGAACTGGGCTTGCACCACAAATGCGCATCGGTACGGTCCATTGAAATGGCCACGGACAATCAGGCTTTGTTGTCTGGCAAAGAAGAGGATGTGTTTCCTTTGCTAGAAAAAGCCGCCTACCAAGCCATTGAACAAGATGGCGCTGAAGTCTTGATTTTGGGCTCGACCACCATGCACCAAGCGCATGTTTGGTTAAGTCAGCGTTTGCCGGTACCCGTGATCAATCCGGGCCCGCTCAGTTACAAAATGGCAGAGGCCGCTTTGGGTTTGGGTTTGTCGCAGAGCCGTCAAGCGTATCCCAGGCCCATGCACCCGCGCCTAGAGATGTTGCAAGACATGATGACGGCTGCGCAGCAATCTGCTGATCGACATTGAGATCTTTCATCGATTCAAAGTCAAGGGAAGATTGAAAACATGCCTAAATTATTGAGTGCATCGCAAGTTGAAGCCTATGCGCGTGATGGGTTTGTGTCTCATATTGATGTGCTGAGTTTGGATGAAGTCAATCGTTTTCGACAAGAATTGCAAGACTGGGAAAAAGATCGCGGCCAAGCGATTGATTTTCCTGAAAAGTCGAAAAGCTATCTGTTGTTTAACTGGGCTGATCAGTTGGTTCATCATCCCCGCATTTTGGATGCGGTTGAAGATGTGATCGGCTCCGATATATTGGTGTACCACTCCACACTGTTTCTGAAAGAAGCCAACACCTCAGCCTATGTGAGGTGGCACCAAGACAGCACTTATTTTTATTTGTCGCCGCATTTGCACATCACCGCATGGGTCGCCCTCAGTGATGCCAGCATCGCTGCGGGCTGCATGCAAGTCTTGCCTGGCAGCCATCAGTGGGGCGCCTTTGATCACGATGACAAACCCGAGCCCACGAACATGATCCGACGAGGACAAGGCATCAGCGATAGATTCGATGATGCACAGGGCACCTTCATTCCTGTGGGCCCTGGGCAGATGTCACTTCATCACACTGATTTGGTGCATGCCTCGGGCGCCAACACAAGCTCTGACCGTCGAATTGGATTTGCCATCAGCTACATACCTGCACATGTCAAACCGGTGGGTGCCGTCAAACCATCTGCGTTGTGCGTGCGGGGCCAAAGCCATGGCAACTTTTTAGAGGAGCAGCGAATGCAGCGTCCTTTGTCGGACGAATCTTTCAAGGCCCACGCTCAGGCCCTGGCAAGCTTTCGTGCTTTGCAAGATGCCGGTTTTAAGGAGACCATATGAACTCAGTCAAGCTGGAAGAAGCGCAACTCGTCACGCTGGTCGAAACCTATTTCTCAGCAGTCGACCGAAAAGATGTTGACGGCACGCTGGCCTGTTTTGCCCCCACCGCACGATTTGCTATTGCCAATCATGGTGTTTTTTATGAGGGCCGTGAGCTTCAAATACGCGGCATGTACGAGCGGCTAAATGGGCGCTATGCAAACGTGTGGCACGGTGATTTCACGCACACGGTGGATGTCGCAGCGCAGCGCATTGCCAGTCGCTTTCGGGTCGAAAACATCACGCATCAAGGCGAGAAATTGGTCAAGAACAACTGCAACTTTTTTGAAGTGCGGGACGGCTTGTTCACCGCGGTTTATGTTTACATGACAGGCGAAAATTCCCTTAGCTGAATTTTGATCGTTTGAAGTTCACATCCGCCATTTGTTCAATGCGCTGGATGCGACAGTAACGACGTCCAGACTTCAAAGGGCGTTTTCAAGTGGGCCAAATCCAGGCTCACTTGAAGTAACTTTTCGCAGTGCGATTTGGGCCATATCCGGCCTGTGAGGTCCATGAACTTGTCGCGCAGTTCAGCGCGGGTGTAGGGCGATGCATCGTCACCCCGATTGACGCCCGCTTGGCCCACTCGTTGACGGCCATCCTTGAGATGAATGGTGACCTTGGCCGGTCTTTCCATGGGCAATCTGGCGCTCATGGCCGGATCGTGCGACACACTCACTTTTTGGGCCAGCGCCAAGATGGCTGGGTTGCGCACAGCCTCCCAAGTAAAGCTGGACAAAGCACTGGAGTTGGTCACCAGCCTGGTGGCCACTGCAAAAGGCACGGAGAATTTGGCTGCCAAAGTGTTTTGGGGCGCAGGGTCGTTTAACTCGGCCGCCAAGTGATAAGTGTCGACCTCAATGCGATCGATGTCATCTATGGCGGGCAATTTTTCGACCGCACTCATGTGATCAATGGCATCCAGCGTGCCATGGTTGTAGCGGCAGCAAGAGTGCATTTTGAAATAGTTATGCATCACATGCCAGTCTTGACCCAAGCCATCCACGACAGCATCAGCTCGAAAACTTTCTGAAATGATGTTGCCCAGCAAGGAGGATGGGCCATCGTGCTCTCCCGTGAATCCGCACTCCGCCAAGTTCAAAGCCAACAGGCCATGTCGATTGCTCAAGCCCGCGTAGACGTTGCGCACCAGGCCGCCTTGCAGCATGGTTTGCTTGGACGTGGCGGTGGTCAAAGAAGCTGAAATGTTGATGGTCTGGCGCATGCCCTTGCTATCCATTTCAGCAGTGCGCGCGCAGGCTGCGCCGGCACCCAATGTGCCCCAAGTACCGTGCGGGTGCATGGCACCCCGCAATTGGGATGCGGCACCAAAGCGTGAGCCCACTTCATAGCCCACCACGACCGCAGCCATAAATTGTGCGGCATCTGCCTGCCGCTCCTGGCTGAGGGCCAGTGCGGCGGGGATGACGTGAATCGCTGGATGGCCCCGAGAAAAACGATTGCCTTCGTCCATTTCTAAAAAAGTGCCAGCGCTGCCGTTGATGAAGGCGGCGGCTTCGGCTGTGCTGTGTTGAGCCAAACCGATGAGCTGGGCTGCGTGGTGAGGCCCTGCAGATTGACGCGACGCAATAGCCCGCAGCTCTGGCTCTGCCGAACCAGCCACGATCGCGGCCAATGTGTCTGCCAAGATCCAGCCCACCTGGTCTTTGACTTCAGGATCCAGCTTGGCATAGTCCAGGCCAGAGGCAAAGTCACTGAGGGTGTCTAGATAGTCCATTTGAAAGTTCTTTCGTGAGGTTCAATCGGGTGCGCTGCCAGCGCACTGTTCATATATTTGCTGAGGGGTGCTCAACATCACACCCTCCAATTGGTTCAACTGCGCCAATAGCGCTCGTAAATATTTGATGCGGCTGGGCATGCCCCAAACCCAAGGGTGAAGCCCTAAGCCCATGATGGCGCTGCGCTGATGCGTTCGGCATTCATCGCGCATGCGTTGAGCCGCCTGAAATATTTGCTGTGCATGTTGTGAGGGCTCTATCGGCCTGAACCATTGGCCTTGCACATCGTCCCATTCGCTTGACAAAGGAATGGCCAACAACTGTTGTTGTGACGCCCCACTGGGTGTCATCCAATAAGCCTGATCGTCATTGCCCCAATCCAGCGTGTAACGAATACCCGCATCGGCCAGCAAGCCAAAAGTGTGCGTAGAGGTACCCCAGTCTTGGCTGAGCCAGGCTTGTGCAGTTTGCCCGGTGTGGGCTTTGACGGCCTTTAAAGAACTGTCGATGTGATCCCTTTGTTCTGCCAACGACATATTGGCGTGCATCAGGCGGGTGGCAGCCACACCATGCGCAATCCACTGAGCCTGCGATAGCTTCAAGGCATCCATCACCTGGGGCACGCGCGGCAGCACCATGCTGTTGGCCGCCACGACGGGTTGAATGCCGGCTTCGCGCAGGGCGTCTATCAGTCTGAAAACGCCAATGCGCAGGCCATATTCGCGTTGTGTCCAGCTTCGGTAATCAGGGTTGAAGCTGCCAAATTCACCCACAAAACGGGGGTCGCGCAGGCTACCTTCGGGTGCTTCACAGTCCCAATGTTCCAGATAGAGCACGGTGTACACATGCAGTCGGGGCGCCAATGGCAGATGCGTTCGCTCAGGCAGTGCGCTGTAGCTGTAAAGAGAATGGTCCATCGTGGTGCAAATGTTAGCGCCTTGCTTGTGATCTGGGGCTTATTGGTGCATCCACAGACCACTTTGCCTGCGGTGCTGGCGCAACAAGATTAATTTCCAAACATTGGGAGTTAACCGCTTGACTTCGCAAAAAGATTGTTGCACAGTCACTCCAATTGTTCTATGAATGGAACAATTTCATTCACCCCCCCACTTCTTCATTGAGGATCTAGCATGACGTCTGATGTCCGCGTAACCCGTCGTTTGATTTTGCAAGCTGGTGCAGCAACCACTGTACTCGGTGCACCCGGCCTGCTGTTGGCACAACCCAAACCCTTGAAGATCGGTTTGATCAATCCCATCAGCGGTGGATTGGCTTACAGCGGCGCACAGTGCCGTGCTGGCGCTTTGCTGGCCATTGACGACATCAACGCAGCAGGTGGTATCAAAGCTTTGGGCGGTGTCAAGCTTGAAGCGGCTCTGGCTGATTCTCAATCACGCCCTGAAGTGGGTGTGTCAGAAGTCGAGCGCTTGAACCAAGAAGGTGTGTCTGCTTATATTGGTTGTATGTCCAGCGGTATCGCATTGCCTGCCACCCAGGCTGCCGCCAAATACAACACCCCCTTCATCATTGATGTGGGTGTCTCAGATGCCCTCGTAAGTCGTGGTTTGAAAAACGTTTTCCGCCTTGCCCCAGGAAACGGCAAATGCGTTGACGACGCCTTCGACGGCTTGAACCAAGTGAACAAAGCAGCGGGCGGCATTGCCAAAACAGCCGTTTTGGTGCACGAAGATTCCGAGTTTGGTACGGGCACGGCCAAAATGCTCCAAGGCAAATTGGCAGCCATTGGTATTGAGGTGAAAGAAACACTCAAGCACGCCACGCCTACACGCGATTTCACCAACTTGGTGTTGCGCATCAAGGCCATCAAACCCGATATCGTCATCATGAGTAACTATCAAAACGAATACGTTTTGATCGCGCGCACCTTGCATCAGCAAAAAGTAGATGTGGCCGGCATGTTCAGCGTGTTGGGCGGTGGCTTTAACTACAAACTGGTGCAAGAGCAACCTGAAGTGGCGCAGTACATGATGGACTTTAACCACTGGTACAACCCCCGCAATCCAAAGGCACTGGAAATGCGAAAGCGTGTGGAAGCAAAAAACACCTTGTTTACTTTCGAGGTTTACTGCGCTTACAACTCTGTCAAGTTGTTTGCCGATGCTGTGCAGCGTGCGGCCAGTTCAGACAAAGAAAAAGTCATTGCAGCGCTGGAAACCAGCACCTGGTCCGACCACTTCATGCCCTATGGCCCTACCAAGTTTGTCAATGGACAAAATCAAGGTGGCCGCGCGGTCTTGTTGCAGGCTTCAAAAACCGACATCAATGTGGTTTGGCCAAATGAATTTGGGGCTGTGAAACCTATTTTTCCACGCCCTGCAAACACTTGAAGCCAGATATTGCCAGCACACAGCGTGTGCTGGCAGCTTGAACGCAACAACTTAGGCCTTCGCAAAGAAGTTTTAAGTTGATTGCGAGCAAAGCCTTTCCTGTCCTTAGGTCTTTCCTGCCTCTTTCACTGACCCCACCTCAAGGAACTCGTCTTGGATCTGACCATCATCGGAGCAGCTGTCATCAATGGCATCCTCATGGGGGGTATTTACACCCTCGTCGCCTCTGGCCTCACATTGATCTATGGTGTGTTGCACATCATCAATTTCGCCCATGGCAGCCTGTTGATGGTGGCCATGTTTGGTGTCTTCTACTTGGTCACCAAGTTGGGGATCGACCCTTATCTATCGCTCATCGTAACCATGCCCGCCATGTTTGCGCTGGGCTACGTGATGTACCGCTATTTGATTGGCAAACTCTCTTATGGCAAAGATGAAAACATCTTGCTCATCACCCTGGGTTTGTCCATCGTCATCGAAAACTTGGCCTTGATGTTTTTTTCAGGTGACTCCCGCACCATCTCGATGTCTTACAGCGACAAGATGTTTGAAGTTGGCCCGCTGTTGGTTGGTTTGCCCAAAGTTATTTCATTTGTCGCGGCCATGATCATGTGCGCCTTGCTGGGCGTTTTCATGTCACGCACCGACACCGGTCGTGCCATTCGGGCAGTTGCCAAAGAGCGCATGGGCGCCCGCTTGGTAGGCATTGATGTCGACAAGGTCTTTGCCATTTCATTTGGTTTAGGGATGGCCACCTTGGGCGCTGCGGCCTCATTGCTCATGCCCATCTTTTATGTGTCTCCCACCACCGGCCATGTCTTTGTGATGGTGGCCTTCACGGTGGTGGTGCTGGGTGGCATGGGCAGTTTTTTGGGCGCAGTCGTGGGCGGTCTCATTGTTGGATTGACCGAATCGTTCGGTGGCCTTTACTTGGGTGAAAGCCTCGGACAAATTGGCATTTCCCTGATTTTTATTCTGATTTTGTTGTTCAGACCGTCTGGCCTTTTTGGAGACAAGCGATGAACTTCAACCGTTACCCTTGGGCGCTGCATGCCTTGTTGCTGGCCGCTGCCCTTGTTTTTCCGTTTCTTTCCAAGTCAGCATTTGTCATTAACTTTGGCGTGCTGGCGCTGTTCTACGCTTTCATTGGCCAATCTTGGAACATCGCGGGAGGCTTTGCCGGCCAGCTGTCATTTGGTCATGTCGCTTTTTTTGGTGTGGGTGCTTATGCTTCCACCATTGTGCAAATGCGTTTTGGCTTCAACCCATGGTGGGGTCTGCCAGCTTCTGCTTTGGCGGGTGCAGTCGCAGGGTGCTTGATCGGCGTTATTTCTTTTAGAGCCGGTTTGAAAGGGTCGTACTTTGCACTGATCACACTGGCCTTTGCCGAAGTGTTTCGCATCGTTGCCAACTCTGTGGACATCACTGGTGGTGGTTTGGGCATGCTCATACCCATGAAGCAAACCGTGGCCAATTTTCAATTTGGTGACCGACGCTACTTCTACTTCATTATTTTGACCTTGACGGTCCTGTCAATTGCAGTGGCCTTGTGGCTGAAGGCTTCGCGTTTTGGCGCACGGTTGGCGGCGATTCGCGAAAACGAAGACTCTGCACGCGCTTTGGGCATCAATGTCTTTGTAGAAAAAATCAAAATCATGACCATCTCTGGGGCCATTGCCGGTGCCGGTGGATGTTTCTTTGCGCAGTACTTTTTGTACATCGATCCTGCCATTGTGTTTGGCGTTGACAAGTCTGTGGAGATGTTGCTGGTGAGCATGATTGGCGGGGCCGGTTCCGTTTATGGGCCACTCATTGGCGCTGTGCTGTTGGCGGTCGCGAGTGAACTCACACGCTCCATGTTCAGCTTCCAAGGATTGTCCCTGGTGCTCTACGGCACCTTGCTGGTCATCATCATTGCTTTCTTGCCCAATGGCCTGATTGACTTGTTCAAACGCAAAAAGCGCAAAGAAGCCGGGCGTTTGACATCGGCAACATCTTCCAAAGCAGGGGACGCCTGATGCTGAAAGTCAAAGGTTTAAGCAAAATATTTGGCGGCTTGCGAGCCGTTGACAACGCGTCTTTGGAAGTTGCACAGGGTCAAATTGTTTCCCTCATTGGCCCCAATGGTGCGGGGAAAACAACGCTGTTTGCATCGATTGCAGGCTTTCACAAAATCAATGAAGGCCGAGTAGAGTTTTTAGGCCAGAGCATTGTGGGTTTACAAGTGCATGAAATTGCCCGGTTGGGCATGGTCCGCACGTTTCAAATCACGCAGCCTTTTGCCAAACTCACGGTGCTGGAAAACATTGCGGTAGGCGCCTTTCAGCAATTCAGCTCTAAAAACGAGGCCCATGCCCATGCACGTTTGATCGCCGAAAAAGTAGGCATGTCTGGCATGTTGGATCAGCCCGCGTCTGACTTGACGGTGGCTGGTCGCAAGCGGCTTGAATTGGCCAGGGCTTTGGCTACAGGACCAAAATTGTTGTTGCTGGACGAGGTGATGGCGGGTTTGAATCCGCAAGAAATTGTCGAGATCATTGCGCTTATCCGCAGCATTCGGGACTCGGGCGTCACCATCTTGCTCATTGAGCACGTGATGCACGCCGTCATGAGTTTGTCTGAGTATATTTATGTGCTGTCGTATGGCAAGGTCATTGCACAAGGTCAGCCTGAAGAGGTGGTCAACAACCGCGAAGTGATTGAAGCCTACCTGGGCCGGGGTGCAGCCGATCAAATGGCCACTCAAGTGCAAGGAGAAGCGCATGCTTGAGATTCGCAATTTGCATGCGGGCTATGGCCAAATCGAAATCTTGCGCGGCATCAACCTGGATGTAGGCGCTGGCGAAATTGTGGCGGTGCTGGGAAGCAACGGGGTGGGCAAGTCGACCCTCAACAACAACATTTCAGCGCTCTACAAACCCTTCAGCGGAAGCATTCGTTTTCAGGGGGAGGACATGACAGGCATGACCTCCAGTGAGGTGGTGCAGCGCGGTTTGATTCATGTGCCCGAAGGCCGCCGTATTTTCCCCAACCTCAATGTTCAGGACAATCTGTTGCTGGGCAGTCAGGTACGCGGCAAGGCCAGGCGCGCCCAAAACTTGGAACGCATTGTCGATATTTTTCCGCGTTTGAAAGAGCGATTTTCACAACTCGCTGGCACGCTTTCTGGCGGTGAACAACAAATGTTGGCCATCGGTCGTGGTCTGATGTCGGAGCCAGCCTTGCTGATCATGGATGAGCCCTCCTTAGGTCTTTCGCCTTTGCTGGTCGAGCAAATGTTTGAATTGATTACCAAGATCAATAAAGAGGGCATGCCGATTTTGCTCATGGAGCAAAACGCAGTGCAAACACTTGCCATTGCGCATCGGGCTTACATCATTGAAAACGGTCAGGTGGCCATGCAAGGGCGAGCCTCTGACATGGCGCGAGATCCTGAACTTCGCAAAAACTACTTGGGACTCTGAAAATGCCAACGGCAGCTTTGGAACTGGTTGGACGTCATGCCCTCGTGACGGGCGCAGGTTCGGGCATTGGTCTGGCCACAGCTTGTGCATTGGCAAGGCAAGGCGCAAAAGTAGCTGCCGTTGTGCAAAACCAAAGTCAGGTTGAGGCATTGAAGCAGGTACTCCCGCAAGCGGTGGTGTTGGTGCAAGACCTGCTGGACGACCAAGCTTGTGCAGCCTTGCCGGCCCAGGCTGCGGCAGCACTGGGCGGCCTGGATGCGCTGGCGTGCTGCGCGGGCATTTTCTTCAAAAGACTGTCAGACGAGATTTCATTGGATGAATGGCGTCAAACCTTGGCGCTCAATTTGGACGCCACATTTGTACTCACCCGTGCGGCCATTGCCCACATGCGCGCAGCACGAACTGGCGATGCCAGTGTGGTGGTCATCAGCAGTCAAATTGGTTTGGTAGGCCATGCGCGAGGCGCGGCTTATGCCGCTTCCAAAGCAGGCTTGAACGGCATGGTGAGGTCGTTGGCTTTGGAGTGGGCTGCTGAAGGGGTTCGAATCAATGCGGTGGGCCCAGGCCCCATTGCAACCCCCATGGTTGCAACCACCATGGCCGATCCGGTTGCACTGGCTGCAATGCAGGCCAGCATTCCCATGGCACGATTGGGGCAACCAGAAGAAATTGGCGAAGTGGTGAGCTTTTTGCTGTCGCAAAGAGCCTCCTTCATCACCGGCCAAATCTTGTGTGCCGATGGCGGCTTTACTGCACGTTAAAGAACGTTCAACGCGTCTTGCGATGACCCAATTTGCATTGCCCATCACCCAATTGGCCAGCGTTATTCGTAGCAAGAATGCGGGTCCCTTGTGCTTCACCGTCGATTTATTTTTTCGCGATGCAGCCGCTTACGAACGGGCAGCCAATAGCGAGGCCCTGCAACACCATTCTGTGGCCGATTGCTATGGCCTGTTGGCATCTCAGGTGAGGCGTTTTGAGTTGCCAGATATTTGGGCGATTAAATTGTCGATGCCTCGATCTGTCTGTGCTGGCAATCCTGGCGATGGTGATTTGTATGGCGCACAGCAGCATGCGCCGCTGCTGTCATTGATGGTCTGATCCGATTAATGCCGTGATCGCCGATATAAAAGCTTCAGCAGTCTCACAACTTTTAGCCAGTCATCGGCCTGGCACTGAGCGTCTGCGTGTTTTATCGGCAGCGGGTCAGCTGGGCTTTGGCATTGTGCAAGCTTCTTTTGCGCTTGGCATTCAAAGGCGTCCGCATTTCATTGGTTGCGACATGGGCTCCATTGATCCCGGGCCCTACTACTTGGGCTCAGGCCAAATGGCGGCACCCCAAGCCATGGTCAGGCGCGACCTAGAATTGGTTTTATTGGCAGCGCGCCAACTCAATGTGCCCTTGATCATTGGCAGTGCCGGCACTGCCGGTGCCAAGCCCCACCTAGAAGCCACGCTGGACTTGCTGCGCGATATTGCAAACAAGCATGCACTGTCGTTTCGAGTGGCCACCGTGGCCAGTGATGTGCCGCGTCACTTCCTGGTGAGCGCCGCGCAAGAGGGCCGCCTTCAGGCATTAGACCATTCGGGTGCAGCACTGACATTGCCTGTGCCCGACGAAGGCCAACTCTTATCTGCCAGCCATGTGGTGGCGCAATGCGGCACAGATACTTTCATTCGCGCGTTGGAAAAAATGCCCGATGTGCTCATTGCGGGTAGGTCGTGTGATACCGCGATTTTTGCAGCACTGCCGCAGATGCTCGGCTATGACGCGGGCCTTGCACTGCACATGGCCAAGATCATTGAGTGCACTTCGCTGTGCTGTGAGCCAGGTGGCCGCGATGCCATACTGGCCGAACTGGGGCCAAGAGATTTCATCTTGGAAAGCATGAACCCAAAGGCTCACGCCACACCGTCGTCGGTGGCGGCGCATGCACTTTATGAGCAGGCCGATCCATGGCTGGTGGAAGAACCCGAAGGCACGCTAGACCTGCACCTGGCAAGGTATGTGGCTTTGGACGAACACCGAACCCAAGTATCGGGCGCGCAATTTGTCGCAAGAGCCTGCCCCACTTTGAAAGTGGAGGGCGCAGCCTATGAGGGCGCGCGTGCCGTGTTATTGGCGGGTGTGGCCGACCCCACCATGATCAGCCTCATGCCCCGCGCTTTGGACGAGGTGTGTGAACGTGTGCGCAGTTTGGTGCCTGGCGCATGGACGATGGTGCCTCACTTGTATGGCCAAGGCGCAGTGCGGCCCTTGCCTGCGCATCAAAAAAGTCAGTATGAAATGGGTTTGGTGATTGAATTTTTGGCGCCCGATGCGTCCACGGCTAAAACAGTGGCCGCTGTTTTCAAGCAGAACTTGTTGCATTTTGGTTTCCATGGGCGCCTTACCACTGGTGGCAATTTGGCCTTTGCATTTACACCCAGTGAAATCGACGCCAACGACTGCTACCGATTTGTGCTGTATCACTTGCTGCTGGGTGTGAAGCCAGAGGATGTCTTTCGCATTGACGTGCAAACCTGGAATTTTGAAGAGGTGATGGCATGACGCCCCGTTTGCCTTTGACCAAATACCACCAAATTTATTTGGTGCTACGCGAGCAGTTGATAGAGGGTCGTTTTGTCAAAGCCATGCCAGCTGAAATTGAGCTGGCCAAGCAGTTCAACGTCGGGCGCGTGACCGTGCGTCACGCCATGGAAAAACTGGTGGCTGAAGGCTTGATTGTGCGTGTGGCTGGGCGTGGTACTTTTCCAAAGCCAGCAGCCAATTCATTGCCCGTGTTGGGCACCTCAGCTCAGACCCAACCTACAAGCTTGGCCGGTTTGATGGAAAACATTGTGAGTGCCAGCTTAACCACCACAGCCAAGGTACTCGATTGGCGCACTATTGAAGCGCCTGACGATGTGGCCCATGCACTCCAAATTCCCGTGCGATCCCCCGTTAAAAAAGCCATTCGATTGCGCAGTTCCAAAGAAGGCCCGCTGTCATACATCACCACCTACATGCCTTTGGATTTGGCTGCCGGCATTGTGCGCCGCGATCTGGCAGTCAAGCCCATGCTGCAGCTCATGAGCGAGGCAGGCGTGGTGTTAGGGCGCGCGCAGCAAACCATCTCTGCGCGTCAAGCCGATGCCCGCGTGGCTGAGGCTTTGGATCTTCAAATTGGCAGCGCGCTTTTGGCGGTACGTCGCCGTGTGTTTGATGAGGACGACAAACCCGTGCAGTGGTTAGAAGGTCTGTATCGCCCGGACCGATATGAATATCAGTTGGAAGTATCCAAAATCGGCAATGTGGATGCCCGCGTGTCGATGAAAGACAAAGAGACAAAGTCGTGAAATCAAAACAATTTAATTTCTTGGAAATGTCATCATGAGTACGCTAGTTGCGGCACCCCAAACCCTTGCACAAAAGCTCATTGCCAAAGCTGCAGGAAAATCGAATGTCGCCGTGGGTGACATTGTCAATTGCCAAGTCGATTTAGCCATGTTCCACGACTCCTCTGGCCCAAGGCGTCTGAAGCCCATGCTGGAAGAGCTGGGGGCTCAAATTTGGGATAAGACCAAGGTGGTCTTGGTCATGGACCATTACGTGCCAGAGCAAGACGATGACTCGCGCCGTATTGTTCGCATTGCCCGCGATTGGGCGGCCGAACAACAGTTGCCACATGTCTACGACAGCATGGGCATTTGCCACGTGGTACTGCCCCAAAAAGGACATCTGAAGCCCGGTATGTTTTGTGTCGGCGGCGACTCGCATTCGCCTACCGGCGGTGCACTGGGCACTTACATGTTCGGCGTGGGCAGCACCGAAATGTTGGGCGTAGTGGTGACCGGCCAATTGTGGGTGCGTGTGCCGCAAACTTATCTGATGAAGTGGCACAAACGATTGCAATCCGGCGTGACCGCCAAAGACATGATGCTGCACATGATCGGTAAATTTGGCATGAATGGTGGCAACTACCAAGCCGTTGAGTTTGCTGGCGAAGCGGTGCAAGCGCTTTCCATGCAAGAGCGCATGACCATGTCCAACATGAGCGCCGAGATGGGCTCGCAAGTGGGGCTGATTGCCCCCGACCAGGTCACCCGCGATTGGCTGGCCAACACCGGCGCCAAAGACGTGCAGATTGAAGGCTGGCATACCGATGAAGGCGCAGCGGCCATCGTGCACGAGTTTGATGCATCGGCACTGGTGCCGCAAGTGGCCGCGCCTCACAGCCCCGCCAACACCAAAGCGGTGGGTGAGTTTTCAAATACATCCATTCAGGTAGCCTACATTGGTGCTTGCACGGGCGCCAAGTTGGATGATTTGCGCGCAGCGGCCCAGGTATTAAAAGGTCAGCACTTGCCTGCTGGCGTTCGCTTGATGGTGGCGCCCGCCAGTTTGCTGGATCAGGCGCAAGCTGAAACCGAAGGCGTGATGCGCTCTTTACGTGATGCCGGCGCCGAGATCTTGCCCACGTCCTGCGGCGCCTGTTCGGGCTATGGCGGTAGCATTCCAGATGGCGCCAATGTCATTGCGTCTACCGCGCGCAACTTCAAAGGCCGCATGGGCTCTGCCACTGCGCAGGTGTATTTGGCTTCACCCTACACGGTGGCCGCTTCAGCGCTGCGCGGCAGTATTTCTGATCCGAGGGAGGTGTTGCCATGAGCGCACTTCACAAAGTTTGGAAAATCGGTGCCGATATCGACACCGATCAACTCGCCCCCGGGGCGTACATGAAATTGGGCATTTTGGACATTGCCAAGCATTGCCTGGAAGGTGTTCGGCCTGAGTTTGCAGCGCAAGTACAAGCTGGCGATGTCTTGGTGGCAGGCCCCAATTTTGGTATCGGTTCATCCAGAGAGCAGGCCGCAGATGCCTTGGTCAAGCTGGGTGTGAAAGCTGTGATAGCGCCGTCTTATGGCGGCTTGTATTTTCGCAATGCGTTCAATTTAGGCCTCTTGTTGCTCACTTGCAAAGACGCAGCACTCATTGAAGAAGGCGAGCAGGTGGCTCTGGATATTTCGCAATCGGCCGTGGTACGCGCCAATGGCCAAAGGCTTGCCTGTGATCCGATTCCTGATTTTCTGTTGGCCATGGTGCAAGCAGGCGGCCTCTTGCCGCAACTCAAATTACGTTTGCAGCAGGAAAGGGCATAACCATGAAGACCTCTACAGTTCCCCAAATTGTTCGGGCACAAGACATGCCAGCTGGCACACCTGAAGTACCCGTGTGCATTGTGGGTGGCGGCGCATGCGGCCTGACCGCCGCCATTGCCTTGCGGTCCAGCGGGTGCGATGTGTTGGTATTGGAGCGAGATGCCTCGGGTACAGGCTCCACCGCTTTGTCATCTGGTTTTATTCCGGCTGCACAAACGCGTTTGCAGAAGGCATTGGGCATTGAAGATTCGCAGCAAAGCCTGATAGACGATGTGATGAACAAAGCCCATGGGCAGGCGCCTTTGCATTTGGTCAGAGCCTATGTGGCAGCCGTTACACCGGCCATCGATGCCCTTGAAAAAATGGGCCTGCCATTTGAAATAGTCGATGGGTTTTTATACCCTGGCCACAGCGTGAGACGCATGCATACCATGCCCGAAAAAACGGGGGCCACCTTCATGACCCGCCTGGCCCAAGTGGCCCAAGATTTAGGCGCCGATGTCTTGGGTGAGGCCAGGGTCTGTGAGCTGTGGGTCAACTCGAAAGACAAGGTTTTGGGCGTAGGTTATGTCAGGCCCGATGGCACCATAGAACATGTCGCTAGCCAGTTTGTATTGATGGCTTGCAATGGTTTTGGTGGCAACACCGAAATGGTTAAAGAGCTATTGCCGGAAATGGCCAACGCTGTGTTTGCGGGTCATCAAGGCAACGACGGCACTGCCATTCAGTGGGGCCGGCAATTGGGCTTGCAGATGGGCGATTTGGATGCTTACCAAGGTCACGGATCGTGGGTCACGCCGCAGGGTGCGCTCATGACTTGGGCTTTCATCATGGAAGGTGGGATTCAGGTCAATGCCTTGGGCAAACGCTTCAACGATGAAACTGGCGGCTACTCTGAAGCGGCCATGCATGTGCTGAACCAACCCGGCAGCATTGCTTGGAATGTGTTCGATGCACCCCTCCTTACATTGCTCAGAACCTTTCCAGACTTTAGGGACGCTGAGGCCGCAGGGGCTCTGCGCACCGCCGAAGATGTCCCTGCTTTGGCAGCGCTGATTGGTTGCGATGCCGACACGCTGCAGGCCACGCTCCATGACGTACAAGAGGGCCACACAGATGCCATGGGCAGAACATTTTCGCGTGCTTTGCTGGCACCGTACCACGCTATGAAGGTCACCGGTGCGCTGTTTCACACGCAGGGGGGGTTGGAGGTTGATGCTGTCTGCCACGTCTTGAAAGCAGACGGTCAACCTATGCACAATTTGTATGCGGCCGGCGGGGCCGCTCGCGGTGTATCGGGGCGCGGTGCCGATGGTTATTTGGCAGGTAACGGTTTGCTCAGCGCCGTGGGTGGGGGCTGGTTGGTAGCCCAAGACATTGCGCAGCAGCTGAAAGTAGCCTGAACCCATTGACACCCAGTTGCCTGATTGACAGGCCCCACCGATTATTGATATTTCCAGGAAAGCACATTCATGTCACTCGCTCTTCGATTGCAACAGCCCAAGGCTTTATTGGCCCCAGGTATCTACGACGCTCTGACGGCACTCATTGCCGAGCAAGCGGGTTTTGAAGCGCTCTATTTATCAGGCGCGTCCATTGCCTATACCCGCCTGGGCCGCTCTGACATTGGCCTGACCACAGCCAGCGAGGTGGCCAACACGCTGGCCAACATCACCGACCGCGTCAGCGTGCCGGTCATTGTGGATGCCGATACGGGCTTTGGAAATGCCCTGAACATGCAGCGTACTGTGCGCGACTTTGAACGTGCGGGTGCTGCCATGATCCAAATTGAAGACCAAACCTTCCCCAAGCGCTGCGGCCATTTGGATGGCAAAGGGGTGGTGCCTGCACAAGAGATGCAAGGCAAAATCAAAGCAGCACTTGATGCAAGGCGCAGCACCAACACCTTGATCCTGGCCCGCACAGACGCGCTGGCGGTTGAAGGTTTGGAAGCCGCTTTGGAGCGTGCCGAAAAATATCTGGAATGTGGCGTCGACGCCTTGTTCATTGAAGCCTTGCGCTCACCGGAGCAAATGAAAGTGGCTTGCGCTCAATTTGCGCACCGCATTCCCTTGCTGGCCAACATGGTGGAAGGCGGCAAAACGCCGATCTTGAGCGCTGCAGAATTGGGGGATGTGGGCTTTCGAATTGTGATTTTTCCGGGTGGCACCGCGCGTGCTGTGTCGCACACGCTTCAGGCTTATTACGCCAGCCTCCACACCCACCAAACCACGGCACCATGGCGCGACAACATGTTGGACTTCGATCAGCTCAATGAAGTGATTGAAACCCCGGCCTTGTTAGCGCTTGGCAAAAAATACGACGGAAGTTCAGGCCACTAATTGACTGAGGCGCCACACCGCTCTGAGTACGGTCCCGTGCTGGGCGTGACGGTGCCGCAAGCCAACACCACGGTTGAGCCTGAAATGCAGGCACTGCTGGGTGCCCACCATACGCTGCTGACGGCGCGCATGGTTTGCCAATCCGCTGATTCCCGTGAGCGTCTGCTGCGCTACCTTGACACGCTCGGTGCGACTGCCGCACAGTTTGATGTTGCCCCGTTACAGGCGCTGGGCTTTGCCTGTACCGGCTCCAGCTACTTGGTGGGCGCAGCTGACGAGGCCGAGCGCCTGGCCGCGTTGACCACAGCACGCGGCTATCCGGTGCTGTCGGCAGCGCAGTCCATCTTGCAAGCCTTGCACGCCCTGGGCGCACGCCGCATCGCTCTGCTGTCGCCCTACCCAAGCTGGTTGTCTGAAGCAGGTTTGGCTTACTGGAAAGCAGCAGGGCTGACCGTGACAGCCAAAGCGAATTTGCCCAGCGAGTTGCTGGACACACGCAACATTTACAAGCTGACGACTCCTGCTGTGCAAAGCCTGCTTGCCGCGCTGGACACCACCGGCTGCGATGCAGTGCTGATGAGCGGCACCGGTATGCCCAGCTTGCGCACAATGGCTGAGCACCGTTTGCGCATGCCCGTGGTGTCGTCCAATCTGTGTCTGGCCTGGGCCATGCAATGTGCCGTGCATCCCGACCGTTCTGCCTCGGCTTTGCTGAGCGAGATGTTGGCACCGACTGCCGATTGGCGACGCAGCCTATGACATCACGCCACGCTGGCTGCTTGCCGCAAGCCCTCGATCATCGAGGTGCGCAGCAAATGCGCACGCAGGGCGGCGGGGTCTTGCGCGATGGCTTGCAGCTTGCGCAATGCAGCCAGTCGCAGCGTGGGGTCACGCTCGCGCATGCGGCTGCGGTTGGCATCGGCCTGCTTGAGGATTTGGTCGAGCGCAATTGGGCGGCGCTGGCGCTCGTAGAGCCTGAGCAAGTCGGCAGACTCGCCGTTGACAACGCGTACCAGCTTGGCGGCCAGATTGAGCGCGTCATGCACTCCGCCATTCATGCCCATGCCGCCAGCCGGGCTGTTCAGGTGCGCCGCATCGCCGGCCAGCCAGACGCGGCCAGCGCCGTAGCTGGCGGCCATGCGCTGGTGCACGCGGTAGGGGCGCACTTCAAACACGCGGTACGCCTCAGGGCTAGGCACGATGGCTTGCAGCGCAGCTTCAATGGCTTCAGGTTGGAGCGATTCTTCAATCGACCTGGCCTCATCCGGGTAAATCGACACGCGCCAGCGGCCCGGCACCTTGAGCAAACTGAAATTACCCGCGCCCGCCTGCCAGCAGTAAGTGACATTCGACAAGTCGGGCAAGTGCTCGTGAAACGGGAAGTCGGTGGTCGCAAGGATGGTGGTCTCGGGATAGGTATCGCCATCAAAAGCAATCCCGAGCGATTTGCGCACCGCGCTACGCGCGCCGTCAGCCCCTATCAGCCAGCCACCCCGCACCGTACTTGCGCCCTCAGCCGTATTGACTTGAAGGGTCACGGCATCATCGCTTTGCGTCACCGCTTCAATGCTGCTGTCGAAGCTGATTTGCGCATGCGGGTAGTCGGCCAGCCGCGCCAGCAAGGCGCGCGACAGTTTGTACTGCTCGCATTGCAGCCGATAGGGGTGAGCCGTTGCATCGGCCAACACCGACAGATCAAACCGCGCATGCTCGCCACTCGGGTGCATGCGCACCTGCCAGTGCGGGCACACCAGCCCCTGCGCGACCAGAGTGGGCGTGATGCCGTACTTGTCCAGCATGTCAAGCGTCGGGGGGTGAAAAGTCGACGCGCGCAGGTCTTCGGCAATGCCGTCAGCTGCCTCAAACACATGCACGCTGATGCCTGCATCGGCCAGCGCCAGTGCCGCCACCAACCCTACCGGGCCAGCACCAGCTATCAATACCTGGGCAGAAAATTTGAGAGGTTTTGTCATGGTTAAACAGTTTACGCGCCGGCAATTGTTGCAGTGCTTGCCTGCCTCAGGCATGACAGCGTTAACGGCAAGTCTGGCCCAAACCTATCCGGCGCGCAGCATCAAACTGATCGTGCCTTTTCCGCCAGGCGGTTCGACCGACGTGGTGTCGCGTCTGCTGGCGCAGCGCCTGGGCGATGCGCTCAAGCAGCCAGTCGTGGTTGAAAACAAACCCGGCGTCGGCTCGGTGCTGGGCACTGACTTTGTGGCCAAGGCTGCACCTGACGGCTACACACTGGTCATGGCGGCCAATTCGTCCATTGCGCCCGGGCCGCTGATGCGCAGCAGCATGCCCTATGACCCGATCAAAGACTTTGTGCACATTGCCTTGGTGGGCAGTTTTCCGAACGGCTTCATGGTGCGCGCTGACCACCCGGCCAAAACCATGCAAGAGTTTTTGGCGCTGGCCAGAGCGAAACCGGGCAGCATCAATTACGCGTCCGCTGGTATCGGCACGTCTGGCTTTTTAAGCGGTGAGCTGCTCAAGCAAACTGCACAAATCAACATGGTGCACATCCCCTACAAAGGCTCTGGCCCAGCGATCACCGACTTGCTCGGCGGTCAGCTGGACGCCTTGTTTGAAGGGCTGGTGACCGCCACCGGTTACGCCAAAAGCGGCAAGCTGCGCCTGCTGGCCGTCACCAGTGAGCGCCGAGTGAAATCGTTTCCTGATGCGCCCACGCTCAGTGAAGTGGTGCCTGGCGTGTCGGGGGCAGCTTGGTTTGGCATTTCAGCCCCGGCCAAAACGCCAGCCGCTATCGTTGAACGACTTCAAGCTGAAGTGCAAGCGGTCGTGCAATCACCCGACATGCAAACCCGTTTGACGGATCTGGGCATGACACCGCTGGCGTATGGCTCGGTTGAATATCTGGGATTTATCAACCATGAAAACCGCAAATGGTCCCCCGTGATCAAAACCAGCAACATCAGAATTGAATGAGATCCACTGATGGCCGAACTAAAGATTTACCCCGTGACGCTTGCTGTTATCAGGGGCGGCTGGAGCAGATTGCTGACGAGGATGGACGCCACGTTTTACCGTGTCGCCTTTAACACCATCATCACTCAGGCAGATTTCTGAATCTGCCCATAAAAACCGCTGCAGCCTAATAAATTTAAGGTCTAGTTGCTATAGTAAAAATAGCCCCCAAACAAACTACCCGATCAACTTCGGCAACCAGGTGGCAATGGCAGGAATCCAGAACACCGCCGCGAGCAGTATCAAACTCATCACAACATAGGGCACGACCGCTACAAAGATGTGGGCCATGGTGACAGACGGTGGTGCCACGCCTCGCATGGTCATCAAGAGCAAACCGTGCGGTGGCAGCAGCAAACCGAGTTGCATGCAAATCAAAAACATGACGCCAAACCAGACCGGGTCAATTCCCAGCGCCTGAACGATCGGCATGAAAATGGGCAATGTGATCATCATCATGCTGACCTGATCGACAAAAATACCCAGAAAAATAAGTATCAGCATCATGCCCACCACAATCATGGCGGTTGACCAGCCTTGCCCGGTGATGAGCTGAACCAGCCCATTGCTGGCCCCGGAAAAAGACAAGATTTGGGCGAAGGTGGTGGCACCCAGAATGATGAACAAAATCATGCCCGAGATGCCCGCTGTGCCCTTGAGCGCCTTGACGGTGGCCTCCACCGTCAACACCCGATAAGCAAGGGCCAGCAGCATGGTGGCAAAAGCGCCCAGTGCCGCACATTCAGTTGGTGTGGCCCAGCCTGCGGCCAGCGCACCCACCACCACACCAAAAATCGACAGCGTTGGAAGCACGTAGCCAAAGAACAGGCTCCAGCGCGCCCAGCCTTTGTATTGCAGGGCATCGTCTTTTTCGATCGGCGCAAGTTGCGGGCTGATGCTGACGCGAATCACAATCCACAAAACAAAGGCGACCGACAAAATAACGCCTGGCACCACACCACCAATGAGTAATTTAGAAATCGAAATACCTGACAGCGAACCGAGCAATACCGTCAGTGCCGAGGGCGGAATCAGCATGTCAACTGCGCCAATCGCCATGATGGGGCCCGTCGCCAGCGTAGGGTGGTAGCCGCGTGCCAGCATGATGGGTAGCATCAGCGAACCCAGCATGGCGGTAGTGGCAATGGTGGAGCCTGATATGGCTGAAAACACCGTGCCCGCCACCACGGCCACAACCGCAAGCCTGCCGGGTATACGGTGGATCAGTCGCTCGACACCTTCAATCACCTTGAGTGCCAAGCCCGTATGAAATAGAACTTCACCCATCAACACAAATAGTGGAATCGGCGTGAGCGAAAACGCAGTGACTGACGACACACTGCTGCGCGTCAGCTGCATCAGGCCGGGCTCTCCGCCCATGTAAAGCCACGCACCCAGGATATTGATGGTAATGAATGTCAGCGCCACCGGCATGCCAATAAACAGCAGCACCGTCGAGCCGCCCAGCATCAGCCAGGCGGCAAGGGCCCAACCGCTCATCCACTCACTCATGCTGCGCTCACAGCATCGTTACGCGGGCCACGCACACCAGTTTGCAGGCGGTGCATGCGAAACAGCATTTCGATCGACAGCAAGACAAACACGACCGGTAGCGGCGCCAGCGCCCACCACTCGGGTGTCACCAGCGTTTTGATATTGACCGCACCGGACTGGTAGCTGGACCATGCGGCTTGCGTGCCGTACCACGCAATCACCACGCAACACACCAGCCCGATCAGGTCGCCCAGCCACTCAAGTGCCCAGGCCAGACGTGGCGGTATCGCTTGCAACACAATGTCAACCCGGATGTGCTGACCCTGCCGCAGCAGCCAGGGTGCCACACACATGGTGATGAGATAGAGCATCAGTTCAGACACCTCGGTGCTCCAGGCCAGCCCGCGCGGCGTGCCAGGAAGTGGCACGTTGCGCAAGAAAACATCGCCCACAATGACCAGCATCATGGCCATCAAAATGGCGCAACCCAGCAGCGACAACGCTGACAAGAAGCGGCCATAGGCATTAGACAGACTATCGACTGGGCCCGTCACTGGATATCACTTTGAAAAAAGTGCTTTGAAGCGTGCAGCAACCTCTGGGCTTTGCTTGGCCGCACCGGCCCAACCCACACTGTAGGCCTGGTCGCGGAAGGCTTTGGTCGTTGCTGCGTCAAAGCTGATGGTCTCGATGCCGAATGTTTTTTGACGCGCAGTCTCCTCGTTGCCATAACGGGTCCAGAAAGTGTTTTCTGCTTCGAGTGCCAGCAACTGCTTTTGCAGGTACTGCCGCTGTGCGTCAGTGAGCTTCTTGTAGGCAGGCAGGTTCATGATGAGGGACACCTCGGCATCATAAAACCCGGGGTCAATGCGGTACTTGGTTTTCTCGTGCCAGTTCAGGTCAAAAATGCCGCCAATCGGCCAGCCGTAGCCGTCAACCACGCCGCGTTCCAGTGCGGTGTAGACCTCACCCGGTGGAGTGGTCACCACGCTGGCGTTGAGCGCCTGAAAGAAGTCGCGGTACACCGGGCTGATGCGGATTTTTTGCCCGGTTAAATCAGGCTTGTCGACTTTCTTGTTGGTATAGACGTGAAACGGTTGGTTCTCCACCATGCGGGCCAGGTACTGCATGTTGCCTTTTTCGTTCCACACCTTGTTGATGGCATCAAACGCGCCGTTTTTGCGCTGCTCGGCAACGGTGATTTGCGTTAACTTTAAAAAATCGGCCTCGGGCATGACGTTGGTGTAGAAAGCGCCAGTATTGAGCGACATGTCCACCACGCCGGTTTTAACGGCATTGCCAGCTTCAAAGGTTGGGATCGCTCTGGGCCCACCCAGAAAATTGATTTGCAAAACGCCCTTGCCTTCGGTGTTGAACTTTTGAATCCAGGGCAGGATGCGCTGCACATAAATACCGTTTTCAGGAAAAGCGCTGACCATGCGCAGTGTGACTTCTTGCGCACCCACTGTGGCGGCGAAGCTTGCGCCAAGCAATAGCGCCGCAAGCAATTTATAAACACGTGGCTTCATCATCTTGGTTCCTTAAAAATTCAGTTAACGAAAAAATTACAAAAAAATAAAACTGCTGAAATGCACAACCCAATCACAAGCCTAAATACCGCGTCCACAGGCTGCGGTCAGCGTCCAGCTCTTTAGATGTCCCGGTCCAAACCGCCCGCCCTTTTTCAATAATGACGTGACGATCAGCAATGTCAATCAGGCGATGCACGTACTTGTCGATCACCAGCATGGCATGGCCCGCGTTTTGCAATGTGCGCAGCACGCCCCAAACCTCTTCGCGCACCAGAGGTGCCAAGCCCTCTGTGGCTTCATCCAAAATCAGCAATTGCGGGTTGGTGACCAGTGCTCGGGCAATCGCCAGCATTTGCTGCTCCCCGCCAGAAAGCTGATTACCCATGTGGGTACGGCGTTCTGCCAGGCGAGGGAACAGATCCAGCACACGCTGCGGGGTCCAGGTTTTCAGGCCGTCTTTGCCCGGGCGGCAAAAAGTGCTCAAGTGCTCCTGCACGCTCAGATTGCCAAACACTTGCCGCCCTTCGGGTACCAGCGCAATGCCCTGAAGCGCGATGCGGTTGGGCGGCAGACCGGTGATGGGGACGCCGCAAAACTGAACCTGTCCCTGGGTCGGCTTGATCAGTCCCATGACAGAGCGCACCAGCGTGGTTTTACCCATGCCATTTCGACCCAACACGCCCAATATTTCGCCTGGCTTGATCTGCAGGTCAACACCAAACAGAACCTGACTCAAGCCATAACCTGAATGCAAACCCTGCACACCCAGCAGTTGCGTATGGTTTTGTGAATCAGTCATTGCGCCGCGCCCAAATAGGCCGCTGTGACAGCTGGGTTTGCCCTCACGTCGGCTGGCTTGCCGCTGGCAACAATACGGCCACTGACCAGCACCGAAACGGTATCGGCCAAACGAAAAACAGCTTCTACATCGTGCTCGATCAACAACACTGAAAAGTCGCGCCGCAGGCTGTCAATCAGCTGCGTCATCGCTTCAGACTCTTGAAGGCCCATGCCCGCCAGGGGTTCGTCCAGCAGCACCAGCTTGGGCTTACCCGCCAAAGACATGCCGACTTCCAGGGCGCGCTGCTCACCGTGCGAGAGCTGTTCAATACGCCAATGGGGTTTGTCGGCCAAACCCAAACGTACCAAAATAGCCATGGCGCGGTCCTGCAAATCGACATCCTGCTTGACCGGCCGCCAAGCTGAAAACACGTGTCCCAAGGACGCCTGTATGGCCAGCGCCAAGTTGTCCAAGACAGACATGCTTTTGAACAAACGGGTGATTTGAAACGACCGAACCAGCCCACGCCTCGCCCGCAGATGCGTGGCCATGCGGGTGATGTCTGTGCCGTCAAAATGCACCGAGCCACTGTCACTTGGCACTTGCCCGGCCAGTTGCGCCACCAGCGTTGTTTTTCCCGCACCATTAGGGCCAATGAGCGCGTGAATTTCACCTTGCGCAATTTGCAAGTCAATTTGGTCGGTGGCGACCACACCGCCAAAACGTTTGTTCAGCCCGCGAACGTCAAGCAACACAGCGCTGCTCATGGCCGAGCCCGCCACTGCGTCAACGATGCCGCCATCCCGGCCAGCCCATGCCGCGCAAACAGCACCACAGCCAGCAATGCCCAGCCCATCCAAAACTCAAAGTACGGCGTGTAAGCCGACAGCACCTCTTGCAACAACAGCAAGGCAACGGCACCTAAAACACCGCCCCACAAGGTGCCCACACCACCCAAAATCACCATCACCATCAATGTGGCTGACTGTGTCCAGTAAAGCTCGTTCGGGCTGACATAGCCTTGCAGGTTGACGCTTAGGCCACCAGCGATGCCGCAGACGACACCTGCGATCACAAAAATAACCAGCTTGCAGACAAATGTAGGCAAGCCCAGTGCTTCAGCGCGAACCTCGTCGTCGCGCAATGCTTGCACCGCTCGTCCAAAACGCGAACCTGTAAAGCGATGCAGAAAAAACAGCATCCCTGCAAGCAGCGCCAGTGCCACGTAGTAAAGGGTAGCGGGCTCGTGTAAGCTCAGCCCGCCCGGCAAAAGCGAACGAACCTTGACTGTCAAGCCCTCGTCGCCGCCATAGCCTTTGACGGAATTGGCCAGATAAAACAGCATTTGCGCAAATGCCAGCGTGATCATGATGAAGTACACGCCGCGCGTACGCAAAGAAATGGCACCGATCAGCAAAGCCATGACACCAGTCACCAACCCAATGACCAGCAAATGCAAGCCCGCAGATTGCACACCTTCACTTAGCAAAATACCTGTGCTGTAAGCACCCAAGCCAAAAAACGCCGCATGCCCCAATGAAATCATGCCACCATAGCCGATCAACAAATTCAAACTGGTAGCAGCGATGGCGTACACCACCATGCGGGTGACAACGCTTAAATAAAAATCAACGCCTGCCGCTTGCAAAGCCCAAGGCAGGGTCAGCGCCATGACCAAACATGCAAAAGCTGCGATGTGTTTGAGCCTCATTAACTGCGCACCGGAAACAGGCCCTGTGGACGAAAAACCAGCATCACCGCCATCAGCACATAAACTGAAATTGAAGCCAGAGCTGGCCCGGCGGCACTGGCCCATTGCAGCGGTAATGCCTCGCGCAAGGCTTGCTGCAACAACGTACGCCCCAGTGTGTCTACAACACCCACCAGCAACGCGCCTACAAGCGCGCCCCTGATGGAGCCAATGCCGCCAATCACAATCACGACAAAAGCAAGAATCAGGATGTTTTCGCCCATGCCCACCTGCACCGCCAGCAAGGGGCCCAGCAAACTGCCCGCCACTGCGCACAGCGCTGCCCCCATGCCAAACACCAGGGTGAAAAGCTGCGTGACATTGATACCCATGACGGTGCTCATTTCGCGGTTCGATGCACCCGCACGCACCAGAGCGCCCATACGCGTTTTTTGTACCAGCACATACATCAGCAGCGCCACCAACAAACCCACAGCGATCAGGAGCAATCGCCATGACGAGTACATCAAACCAGGCAATATTTCAACTGGCCCGCTCAGGGCTTGCGGTGTAGACAGCGGCAAGTCATTGCCAAAAATCATTTTGGTGCCATCGTTGATGATCAAAATCAATGCGAAAGTCGCCAGCACCTGGGACAAATGATCGCGTGCGTACAAAGTGCGCAGGACAGTTGCCTCCAGCAGCATGCCAAACAGCGCAGTCAGCACAACCGCTCCCAGTACGCCCAGCAAAAAAGAGCCGCTCCAATTGACCAGCCAGGCAGCCAAAAAAGCGCCGACCATATACAGCGAGCCATGCGCCAGGTTGATCATGTCCATCACGCCGAAAACCAGCGTTAACCCCGCAGCCAGCAAGAACAGCATCAGCCCAAGCTGCAAGCCGTTCAAGGCCTGCTCAATAAGAAAAAGGCCGCTCATTCAGTCAGGGGCTGCGTCGACTGCATCAGCGCATGGCGCACTGCTCAGCGTATGCATCGCCATGGTTGCGCAAAATGGGTTCAGCAAACGATTTGTTGATCAAGCCGCCTTGCCCGTCGCTGCCCACCACCCGCACAAAATAGTTTTGAACCGGGTATTGGTTGTTGTTGAACTTGAAGGGTCCGCGAACCGAGTCAAAACGCGCGCTGCGAAGGGCCTTGCGTACAGCTTCTTTGTCGTCCAGATTGCCTTTGACGTCGCGCACTGCGGCGTTGATCAACAAGGCTGCGTCATAGCCCTGCGATGCATACAGCGTGGGGGTTCGCTTGTACTCCTTGCGAAACTCGGCCATAAACTTGATATTGGCCGGGTTGGTAAAGTCCGGCGACCAGTGCGCCGTGTTAAAAAGCCCTGCCATCGACGGCCCAACGGGGCCAATCACATCTTGGTCAGCGCTGAAGCCCGGTAGCAGCAACTGGGTTTCTTTACCCAGGCCAGCACTCACAAATTGTTTGATGAAGTTAATGCCCATGCCTCCGGGTAAAAAGATGTACAAAGCTTGCGGCTTGGCAGCGCGGATTTCAGCCAGCTCAGCAGCGTAGTCGAGCTGGCCAAGTTTGGTGTAGTTTTCGCCAACGATTTGGCCTTTGAAGATACGCTTAAAACCAGCCAGAGAATCTTTGCCTGCCTGGTAGTTGGGTGCGAGCAAATACACACTCTTTAAGGAGCGCTGATTAGCAAGCGCGCCGGCTGCTTCGTGATACGCATCGTTGGGCCATGACACGGCAAAAAACAGCGGATTGCACTCCTTGCCCGCCATGGACGATGGTGCAGCGTTGGGGCTGATGTAGATCACCTTGTTATCTAGAGCTTCTGGCAAAGCCGCCAGCATGATGTTTGAAAACACCACACCCGTCATGAAGTCAACCTTGTCGCGCTTGACATTGCGCTCAAACAATTGGCGCGCCACGTCAGGCTTGAACTGGTCATCGCCGATGAGCACCTCGGCTGGCAGGCCGCCCAGTTTTCCGCCATTGAGTTTGACGGCCAACTGAAAGCCGTCGCGAATATCAACGCCCAGCGCAGACGACGGTCCGGACAAGGTGCTGACAAAACCGACCTTCACTTTGTCGGCGGCAAAAGTTGAAAAGCCGGCACTTGCCAGCGCGATCAACGCCAATCCCCAAAAGGTTTTTTTCAAGGCATTGTGAAGAAGACAGTTGCTAGCATTCACGGTAGGCTCCTAGGTTGGATGACTTGACAGTTTAGACCCAGATCTGCAAAACGTAGTCAAAAGATGCTTGGCCGTTGAACAGATCGACCCGTTGCAGGCGTATGCGAAGCACACCATCAGCGCCGCGCACCAAGGTGTGCTGGTATCGGCCACCAAAATGACGTACCGCGTCGCGGCGCAACTCCATCATATGAAAGCGCGAACGCACGCAGATTTCTGTGTCGCTGACCGATTCCAGCGTGACGTGGCTCACCATGTGGTTGGTCTCCCACATCGGCGCTTGCGACCAGGCGTTAGGGTGGGAGACACGGCCCATACGGATTTCCATCATCAATTTGTCTTCTGCAAAAATTGACGGCGACCCTTCCCATTCTGTTTGCTCGGGAGTAACAGGCATCCAGTAAACGCCCTGGTCGTCAAACAAATCCATCCATGCTTGCCAGTGTTTGCCATCCAGCAGCTCAGCCTGCATATAGAGCAACTGCTCCACCTCACGCAGCAGATCAGCATCTTGCGCCGTGCGAATGGCCACGCTTGCACGCGGCAAGGGACGCGCTGTTGATGTGCTGCCGACCTGCGCGGCACGTGGTGAATGGTCAGGCTCAATGGATTGTGCGCCAGTACGCGCGTCGTCTTGCTTGGCTTCAATCACGACTTCTTGCCCCAGCAAGCGTTCAAAGTCGGGGCCTGCATTGGCAATGGCGCTGGTCGGGTTGGGTGTTTTTGTGGTCATGGTGTTTCCCGTCACGCAGACATGTACTTGGACCAGGCGCTGAACTGGTTGCGCATCACGGCCTCGGACGTGCCATGGTTGGAATAGGTGACGCCTTTTTCTACCCGGTCATCACCGTACCAGCGGTGAAAACTGACCCAGTCGCCGCCGTTGGACTGCAAGCCCCATTGGCCTTTGGTCCAGTTTTCAAGATCATCGGCGTTGATCATTGTGGCGGGTGAATTGACCAAGTTGTAGTACCACAGGCTGCGACGGTAAGTTGCCTCGGGCGCGCCCTTCAAACGGAAGTGCCATATTTCAGACTGCGTTTTATTCGGCCCAATCGGCCGCAAGCAGCGAAGTTGCTGAAGTGGCGATTGAACTGACAGGTAGGGATAGACCAGCACATGGTGAATGCTGCGGGACAGGTATTCTTCAGCCCGCTCTGGGCCGTAAGCCTTGACCAGCAATGCCTCGTGTTCCAGCGTGTCAGGGTCTTGTGGCCGCAAGCCCATGTAGGCCTTGAGAATGCCATGACCATGCGGAAAGTTGATGGTCTGCACGGCATCCCATTGCTCAAAACTGGATGCAAAAGTGGACAAATAGTGGTAGTACAGCGGCGCGGCGCCCTGTTCGGCCTTCACGCGTTTTTCAACCCGCCCAGCTGATATGCCGGTTGATTGGTGCGTCACCGAAGGATGCAATGCATCGAGCTGATTTTCCATGAAGAACTTCCAGTTGGAGTGCTGCATGACGCGGTGGCATACCGGTACGACCTCGACCTCACCAACCGGTGAGCGGTCACACATATCGTCAAAAGCGATGCGCGCTTCACCTAGAAATTCTGTCAGCGATGGCCCCTCATCAACCAAACTGGCAAACACAAAACCCCGATAGCTTTCGACACGCGCAGCGCGCTTCATGCCGCAGTCCGGGTTGTCCTTGGTCATGCGCGTCCCTTCATAGCCTTTGGCCAGAGGAATGGCGCGCACGGTGCCGTTCAAATGAAAACTCCAGGCGTGGTACGAGCACACGAACGACGTGCCGGTATTGCCATGCTGGTTGCCCACCAGTTGCACACCACGGTGCGGGCAGCGGTTGTACAGTACCTGAACGCCGCCATCGCCCTGACGGACCATGATCATTGGCTGGCGGCCTATGGTGACTGCGTAATAGTCACCGGTTGATTTGACCTGTGATTCATGCCCGCAGTAAACCCAGGTGCGTTCCCAGATTTTCTCCATCTCGGCATCAAAAATAGCCTGATCGGTGTACACGTCTTTATGCACACGATCGGCTTCAACAAGTTTTCCTACATCCATGATTCAGTCTCCGATATGAGTCACACAAAAGCCAGCAGCTTGTCGAGCGCTTGACCACCGTCATCGGCCAAAGCAGCCTGGCTTAAAGCCTGCAGCTGTGCCGCCCCTTGCGGCATGGTTTGAAGCTGCGGCAGTTTGGCCATGATGCGCTGGTAGTTGCCCCAGCCGCGCGCGTGGGTGTCGCCGTAGCCTTTGACCAATCGCTGGGTACGGGCCACTTCAAGCGCCAGCGCGGGCTGTGTGGGTGCCAGTTCAACAATGTTTTTCAGCCAGTCGCTGATGCGCTGTTGCTCAATGCCAAAGCGCAGCGACTTGGGGCGCAGTGGGCGCAAGGCGGCAATGGCGTACAGCAGCAGGTAGCCGCGAATCGAGCTGGTTTGCACCACACGGCCCTTGTTAATCAATGGCTTGAGTAAGGATTGCGCCCAGTTTGAACGGAGTAACCACCGCCCCCAGGCCGCAGGCAGCGTGTCGGCGATCTCTTCAATGCGGGGATGCAAAAACTCGTTGATGCCCAAGTGCTGCTTTTTGTTGAGCTTGACTTCATCGCCCACACGGCCAAAGCGTGAGCGACGGGTTTTCAGGTCAGCCACCCGCACCGTGTCCTCATACGACATCCACAAGGCCAAGTGGCGCGCTGTCTCGTCCATCAGTTCATGCGCTGCTGCGCCATCTTTTGGCAAGGCATGGACAAGCGGCATCAACCGGTCAAGATAGCGGGCGGCGTAAGCCAGGTCCTGGTAGTCAGCCGTCCGGGTGATACCAGCCACCAGTGTGCCTTGGTTGCCCGGCGGAAAGTTTGCACGAATGCTTTCTACCAGACCTGTCAATCTGGCACCTGCTTTGGGCATGGCGCGGACTTCGCGCGTATTGACAGCAGAGGTCTGCCCGGCAAGCGCAGCCGCAAATCCGGCTGCAAATGCCTTCAGGCTGGCGCTCACACCCACACCACCGCGGGTGATGGTGTCTTCAAACTGCGCGCGGCTGAACGGCAAGCTGCCGCTGGCTGCCATCGCGCCGTAAAGCGCGGGTGCAATCAGGCTGCCCGTCTGGTCAGCAACTTGCGCAAAATCGGCATGAATCCATTTTTTGGCTGCAGCCGCAGCGCCTGCCATTAATTTGTCTGCGTCCACACGGCCATCACCCATGGCCGTGCGTTCTGTCATCGAATATACGCGGTGGGTTGATGCAATCAGCGTGGTGCGGGCAGGGCTGACCAGGCCGCGCTGCAAGGCGCGCCCGGCCTCCATCAGCTCGGAGGCCAGCACCACATCGACCTCGCCTGGAACCGGGCTGAGCGCCATCACCGGCATGCTGCCCGCGGGCGTGGCCGCTTCAGGAAACATCTCCAGGTAATACACGGTGGCACCGGTGCGCTGCGCGACACCGGGCACCGACGTGGTCTGCGCAAAGTAGCCGTTATGCTCGGCCAAGTCCACCAGCCAGTCCGCCAGCACGCCGCCGCCCTCTCCGCCCATGGCGAGAATGGCAATGGTGATGGCATGTGGAGCCCTCACGCTTTTGGCTTCGCCGCTCTTCGAGGACGCTTCGTGTAATGCACCGGCTGCACTTGCTTGGGGCGGCCCTGCGCTGCGTTCGCTAGCTAGGGTCATGCCGCAATGCCTTCCAGCCGCCGCTCAATCCGGTCTTGCAGCCAGCCAATCACGGCGCTGCGCAAGCGCAATTTAAAGCGATCCCAACGCGTCGGGTTGTTGATGATTTCGGCCCTGTAAAACGAAGGGCATAGCACGGCGGCATGCGCCACCTCACCACACAGGCCGCAGCCGACACAACTGTCTATGACTGTCGCGATCGGGTCGCGTCTCAGGGGGTCCGGGTTGGGTTTGATGGTGAGCGAGGGGCAGCCGGACAGGCGGATGCACGAATGGTCTCCGGTACAGGTGTCCGGGTCAATGCCAAAGCGCTCGCGCACCACACGTTCGCCGCTGGCAATGCGCTTTTTGATTTGCGGCTTGATGCGGCGCTGTCGATTGAGCTGGCATTCGCTTTGCGCGACGATCACCTTGGGGCCTTTTTCCTTTGTCGTTAGCGCTTCACGCAGCACATCACGCATCTGGGTCAGGCTGTAAGTGTTGGTCACCGTTTTGGCCCAGTTCACACCCACACCGCGTACCGCTTTTTCAATCGGGTTGTTGGTGCTGCGAATGGCGTTTGCCGCTTTCGATGACATCACGTCCTGCCCGCCCGTAGCCGCCGAGTAACCGTTGTCAATCACCATCAGCACGTTGTCCGTCTGATTAAACACGGCATTGCCCACGCCACTGGTCAAGCCGTTATGCCAAAAGCCGCCGTCGCCCATCATGGCAATCGTGCGTTTGGATGTGTCGGTGGTGTTGAAAGCAGATGCACCGGCCCAACCCAAACCATAACCCATGGTGGTCGCACCAATGTTGAAAGGCGGCAAGATGGAGAACAAATGGCAGCCAATGTCGCAGCTGATGTGATGCTTGCCCAACTCGCGTTCGATCAGCTTCACAGCGGTAAAGATCGGGCGCTCGGGGCAGCCGGTGCAAAACGACGGTGGCCTGCCCTGCACTTCAGACACAGCCGCGTTGATGGCAAAGGCTTTTGGATTGCCTTCGAGCGTCGCAAGGCCAGTCGATGCAGGCTGAGCGCCTTTGGGCAAGTCACGCCCTTGCAGCAGGGCTGGTGCGTACTTTTCAATAAACCGCGCCACACCCTTGAGCACCACCCCGCCGGTGTATTCCCCGGCCATCGGCAGCATGTCTTTGCCGTGAATGCGGGTTTGCAGATCGGCACGGCGCAAAATCGTGTTGACGTTTTGCTCGATAAAGTCGGGCTGCCCTTCTTCCACCAGCAAAATGCCGCGCTTGCCCGCGCAAAAGCGGGTGAACTCGTCGTCAATCAACGGGTAGGTGATGTTGAGCACATACAGCGGCACGCGTGAGTTACCAAAAGCATCGGCCAGGCCCAACAGCTCCAGCGAACGCAGCACGCTGTTGTACAGACCGCCTTGCATGACGATGCCAAAGTCTTGCGCACCCTCGGCAAAAAACTCGTTGATCTGATGGTCTTGAATAAATTTGACCGCCGCTGGCCAGCGCTCGGTGATTTTTTCTTGCTCTTGCGCGTAGCTGGCGGGCGGCAGCACGATGCGACCGGTGTCGCGTTGCGGGTTATTGATTGCGTCTTTCAGGGTGAACGTGGGTCGCTTGTTGGCCTTGGTGGCAAAGCGACCATGCACGTGGCAGGCACGGATACGCAGCTCCAGCATGACCGGTGTGCGGCTGGCTTCAGACAGCTCAAAACCCATTTCAACAGCAGCAACAATGCTCTCCAAGTTCGGGCGCGGGTCAATCAGCCAGACCTGCGACTTCATGGCAAACGCATGCGAGCGCTCTTGCATGATGCTGGAACCCTCGCCGTAATCTTCACCCACAATCAGCATCGCGCCGCCGATCACACCACCAGAGGCCAGGTTGGCCAATGCATCAGACGCAACATTGGTGCCCACCGTCGCCTTGAAGGTCACCGCACCACGCAGCGGGTAGTTGACCGACGCAGCTAGCGTGGCAGCAGCAGTGGCCTCAGAGGCGCTGTGCTCAAAATGCACGCCAAGTTCTTGCAAGATGTCGTTGGCATCGGTGAGCACATCCATCAGATGCGAGATAGGCGCGCCTTGGTAGCCCGCCACGTACGACACGCCCGACTGCAACAGTGCTTTGGTGACCGCCAGGATGCCCTCACCCCGAAACTCGTCACCATCACCCAGGCGCAGGGTTTGAACTTCTTTGGTAAATGATCTTTCAGCCATCCGAGCAATTTACTCAGACTGTCTGCCTACGTCTAATGGAAAGATTGGATGCACCCTATTGGTTTGGTGAATAATTAGCACCAACCCTGATGCTTTTTTAATATATTGAACATGAACTTTCGCCAGCTTGATTTGAACTTGCTCAGGGTGCTGGTGGCCATCCACCGCACCGGCTCTGTCACGCTGGCAGGCAAGGCACTGGCCCTGTCGCAGCCCGCGACCAGCAACGCCCTGGCTCGGCTGCGGGATTTTTTTGAAGACGAGCTGTTTGTGCGCGCGCCAGCAGGCCTCAAACCTACACGCCTTTGCGAGCAGCTGGCACCCGCTGTCATGGCTCAGCTTTCGAGCATGGAAAGTCTGGTCACCGGGCATGAGGAGTTTGATCCAGCGGGCAGCAAGATGCACTGGCAACTGTCGCTGTCAGACTTGGGGGAAATGCTGTTTTTGCCAGAACTGGCGGGCGAACTGCGCAAGCAGGCTCCTGATGCAAGGCTGGCCAATATTTCAGTGGCTGCCAACCAGGTGGCCGCTGCGCTGGAGGCACGCGAAATTGACCTGGCCGTCGGCATTTTGCAGCCCAAACACCGGGGTATACGCACCGAGCTGCTGTTTCACGAGCAGTATGTCGCGGTGGCCTCTCCAAGCTGGCGGCCCACCAAAGGGCGCATTGGCTCCACCCTGACGGCCCAGCAACTGGCCGAAGCCGCTTTTGTGGTCGCTTCGCCAACCGCTACCTTCCACGGCAGCGTTGAGCAAATGCTGACCCGTATGAAACTGCAGCACCGCATTGTGCTGCGAGCACGACATTTTGGTGGCCTGCCAGAACTGGCCATGGGCTCGGACTTGCTGTCCATCGTGCCGGCGATGTACGCCAACAACCTGCGCCAGCGCTATGACTTCAGAGTCTGGAAAATTCCAGACGCCCCGACCTATGAGGTGCGCATGGTCTGGCATAGCAGCACTGACAACGACAGCGCCCACCAGTGGATGCGGGCGCTGGTGCAGCGCTTGTTTCAACGGCCCGTGCTTTAGGGTGTGTTGCGCATCAAACGGGTGCGCGGGGTAAGCAGCGATGAATCCATGCAAAGTGAGTCATTGGAAAAAATTCATGCTCATGAAAACGCCGTACTAGAATCAGTTGGGACATCTTTTCAAATCAAAGGCTCAGTCCCAATGACGACACCCTCCTGGGTTGAAAAACCCGCATTTGAAGTCGCAAAAGCCCTACAAAATCGCACGTTAACGGCTACAAATTATGTGGTCGCCTGTTTGGATCGAATCGACGATCAAGAACCAGAAGTACACGCCTTCGCTCATGTTGCACGTGACGCTGCACTGGTCCGTGCCAAGTGGCTAGATAGCCAGGCCATCCAGGGCGGCATGCATGGCTTGACCGTTGGTATCAAAGATGTCTTCGACACCCACGACATGCCGACGCAGGGTGGGTCGCGGGTATTTGAGGGATATCAGCCAGTCCAGGATGCGGCCTGCATCGCCACCTTGCGAAGCGCTGGTGGCGTCATGCTTGGTAAAACAATCACGACCGAGCTGGCAACCTTTCCGACCAACGGGACGCGAAATCCCCTCAATCTGAACCACACACCAGGCGGGTCCTCATCTGGTTCTGCGGCCGCGGTAGCATCTCGCATGGTGAGTTTTGCCACAGGCACACAAACCATGGGTTCTACCATTCGGCCCTGCGGATATTGCGGCGTGACCGGCTACAAACCCAGCTATAACTTGATACCCAAACGTGGCGTGTGGGCCAATGCGGATTCGTGTGACACGATTGGCCTGGTGGCCCGGGATGTGCGTGATGTTGCATTTTTCGCATCGGAGATCGTGCGCTATCCCGCGCTGTTGATCAGGGATCAGGCCATTGCCATGGACCATCAACCGACGATTGGTTTTTGCAAAACTTTTGAATGGGACCGAACTGATTCGCATGTTCAAAATGCGTTTGCTCGCAGCGCACAGGTCCTGCGAAACGCTGGCGCCAAGGTGATCGAGATAAATCTTCCTGCACCGTTTTCCCAAATGCTCAAAGCGCACACCACGATCGTGCATTTTGAGATGAGCCGCGGCTTTGCCGACATCCTGGCGCGCCATGCACAACGGATGCGGCCTGCATTGCTCGAGCGTAGCTTGGCAGGTTTGGAGGTGACAGGCGAAGAGTATCAAGCCGCTCAAGCACTTGCGCGTCAATGCAGGCAGTCTTTTGACGATGTTTTGGGTGCTTGCGATGTTTTGTTCGTGCCCGCCGCAACAGGCGAGGCGCCCTTGGGCCAAGAGTACTCTGGCGACACCTCCATGAACCAGGTTTGGACGCTGATGCACGGCCCTTGTGTATCGGTGACAGCCGGGTTGGGACCGAACGGCTTGCCGCTTGCCATGCAAGTGGTTGGCCGCATAGACGATGATGCCCGAACGCTGTTGGCCGCACATTGGGTGCACACCCATCTGGCTCAACAAATGGCTTCAAGCTAAAGCTGGGCCCATCTCCAGTGTTTCTTCAAAGAAGTTGGAAAAGGATTGACTGTGAAACTGTTTAAACATTTATTCTTTTTCATCGGAATTTTTTGTGTGCAAATCAGTGTGTGGAGTCAAACCTACGCAAGCCAACCGATCAAGTTGATCATGCCTTTCTTGCCTGGCACGGCCTCCGAGAACGCCGTGCGCTTGGTGATGGATCGACTCAGTCAAACGCTCAAGCAGCCCATCGTCTTGGATAACCGTCCCGGCGCTGGGTCAACTTTGGGTACCGACCAAGCGGCGAAGTCCGCGCCAAATGGCTACACCTTGCTTGCCTCTTACAACAGCTCGATCGCGCCTGGTGCCCTGCTCTACAACAAGCTCGGTTATGACCCCGTCAAGGATTTCAAACACATCGCGTTGATTGGCGTATTCCCTCAGTTCATGCTGGTGCGAGCCGATCATCCGGCCAAGACCGTACAAGACTTCGTCGCGATGGTTCGGGCTAAGCCCGGGGCTGTGAACTACTCTTCGGCCGGTGTCGGCACCTCAGGCTTTTTAGCGGCTGAGATGCTCAAACAAGCGCTGAATTTGGACATGGTTCACGTACCCTACAAGGGATCAGCGCCTGCCATCACTGATCTGCTGGGTGGCCGCCTGGATGCGGTGTTCACATCCAGTGCGGCCGCATTGGTTTCATCTGGCAATGTGCGTGTTTTGGCCGTGACAAGCGACAAGCGGCTCACCGCATACCCTGATGTGCCGGCATTGTCCGAGATCGCCCCCAAGGTCCAAGCTGTTTCATGGGTTGGCATATCGGCCCCAGCGCAAACGCCTGCCGCCATCACGCAGCGTCTCGAAAAAGAAATACTGACGATTTTGCAAAGCCCGGAGATGCGCAACAAGTTGTCCGACCCTGCACTTGGCATGACCTTGACGCCTATGGGTTCAGATCGGTTTTTGGACTTTATACAGTCCGAAATTAACCTGTGGTCGCCGGTCATCAAAGCGGCGAACATTTCACTCAATTAGCGAGCCGTTGCCAACTCGTGCGACGCCAAGCTTCACGCGCTGCAATTTGTCGACAAGTGGGTGTGTACATCGCTTCTTGTCTTGTGCCGATCATGCCTTTTTGGTCACTCGAATTTCGTCGCCTCTGAGAAACACCGTTTTGCTTTTCGCCGCCGCTGGCGGGATGATTCTGATTGAATAAGGGGCGCGGCAATCGGTCCAGACTGTTTTGTTTGTGTCGCTCACCGCGCCGCGCCTAGCCATGCTTATTTCGGCATCAACACCGTGTCGATGGCATGGATCACACCGTTATCTGCAGCCACATCGGCGGCCACCACTTTGGCGTCGTTCACCATCGCGCCACCCATGGTGGTGACCATGACTTCGCTGCCCTGCACGGTCTTCACATTGCCGGCCTTCAGGTCTGTGGACATGACCTTGCCCGACACCACGTGGTAGGTCAGCACAGCCTTCAACTTGGCCTTGTCCTTCAGCAGGGCGTCCAGGTCGGCTTTGGGTATCTTTGCGAAGGCCTCGTCGGTGGGCGCAAAGACCGTGAAGGGTCCCTTGCCTTTGAGCGTGGGCACGAGGTCGGCAGCCTTGAGCGCGACAACCAGCGTCTTGAAGTTGCCGGCGGCCACGGCCGTGTCCACGATGTCCTTGGCCTGTGCGGCAAGGGCTGCGCCGACAAGTGTCGCGGCGATAAGCAGTTTTTTTGCATTCATTTTGGTTATGACTTTCTTTGAAGGGGTTGGGTTGCCGGGTACGAGTGCATCAAGCCGAAGGCAGCAGCACCGCGTCGATGACGTGGATCAGCCCGTTGGAGGCAGCGATGTCTGTCTTGGTGACATTGACTTCACCGTTGAGCTTGACACCGCCCGCCGTGCTGACCTTCAAGCCAGCGCCGTTTAGCGTCGCCGCGGTCTTGCCGTCAAGCTTCATCACGTCTGCCGCGGCGACCTTGCCTGCTACCACGTGGTACTTGAGAATCGCGGTCAATTTCGGTATGTCCTTCAGAAGACCGTCGAGCGTCCCGACGGGCAACTTGGCGAACGCGTCGTCGGTGGGGGCAAAGACAGTAAACGGACCGGCTCCTTTGAGGGTATCCACAAGGCCTGCTGCCGTCAGAGCTTTGGCCAGCGTTTTGAAATGGCCGTCGGCAACGGCAACATCGATCAGGGTATTCATCAAGTTTTCCTTCAGGTGAGGGGAGACCGCGCCCCATTTGCGGGGTGCCCTGCGGGACCGGATGTCTGCAGGATTTGCGGCGAGCACCCAATCTACTGCCGTGAATACGTCGCGGCGGTACGGGATAGCGCAGAGGGCATGTAGGCCTCTGCCGCGTTGTCGGCTCGATCAGGTTCTTGAGGAAAACATTCGACCGCAGGGCTCGCGTTTGGCGCGAATCTCATCCCCGATCCAGTTCAAGCAGCGAGGTTCTCAGTCGGGTGATGCCGAAGCGTTGGCAAAACGAAAAAAGGGGCGATGGCTCGGTTTCCTGTTGAAGCTTCAGGGGCCAGCTTCAACGAGGCGCCCATCAAGGATCAGTCAAGCAAGTGTCCCGTTTTGACAAGGATTAAACACCCCTGGACACTGAACGGCTGGTGCTGGCTCAGGTGGGGACTGCGAATCCAGCTTCCTTGACGGTAGCTTCCATGCTCATCGGAAAAGACTCCTTCGACGACGAATATTTCCTCGCCGCCGAAATGTCGGTGGGGATTGAAATAGGTGCCCGGCGCCCACCGCACCAGCGCGGTGTGCGTCGTCTGAAATTCAGACAAAGGCATGACAGTCAGGCCGTCGACCATTCCGCGGTGCCACGGCGTCTGTGCCGTGTTCACCACAATCCTGTCGGTGTCCGCAGGGTCAAGATGCCGCAGCTTGACGAACAAGGTACACCCTTCCTCCGAAAATGGCGCATGGGTGGAGCCCGGCGGGTTCTTCAAGTAAGTGCCAGGCCCGTAGCTTCCAAAGTCGTCACCCAAGGTCCCGTCGAGCACCAGAATTTCTTCCCCAAGTTCGTGCAAATGGGCGTCAAACCTCGCGCCAGCATCGTAGCGAACGATGGAAGTAGCCCGCGCGATTTCGCCGCCATCACGTTCCAGCAGTCTGCGGTGAACCATGGGCGAGGGCGATGGCTGCCAAGGCAGCGACAGGCTATCGACGACACACCGCTCTGAGAAGTCCGCATGTAGCGCTATATGCTTCATCTGAAACGCTGGGGCTGTTGCTAGCTTGAGCTGCGGCTTGCGACAAGCCCAATCACCGCAGATCTTCCCTTATGGCCGTCACCCTCGGCCAGTTCCGTCTCGTACGCTTCAAGTGTATGAATGGTCAGAGCGCCAAACGCGTCTTGCAGCAATTGCGGCGTATACAGATGCGACAGCACCGAGGGCCCACCGGTGCCGTACTCGAGCTGCTTAGGCGTGTAGCCGAGTAACAGCAAATGGCCGCCCGGCTTCAGACAATGAATCATGTTTTTGAACAGCTTTTCGCGAAGCGCCGGATCGGCAAACTGTACAAATACCGCTGCAATGCCATCGTAATGTTCCTTTTGCCAAGAAAAGCTGTCGCAATCGGCGAGCGTGTAGTTCACGTTGACCTGGTTGTCATCTGCCAGCCGCCTGGCCTTGGCGATGCCCACCTCGGATAGATCAAACGCATCCACATCGTGGCCCTGCTTTGCCAGCCAGACGCTGTTGCGGCCCTCGCCATCAGCCACGCAAAGAATTTTGGCCCCCTTGGTCCAGACGGATGCTTTTTGCCGCAACCATTCGTTGGGCTCGGTGCCAAAAACGTAGCCTTCTTTTGCAAACCGGTCATTCCAGCGCTTTGCCGGATCCGAAGAGGAGGTGCTGCCAGGAGATGTCATAGGGGCTTGGTTTATCTCAAAGGTGTTGTGTAACGTCCCAAACGGGACTGCGAAAGCATACTCTGATGGGCACGACAACCGATTCTGCGTCCTAATTTTTATACTCGTACAGCAGATTTTCTGACTTGTGAACCAGTTCTATGAGCTGGTCAATCTCGCTGATGTTGGCTTTTTTATTGCGTGCGTAGCTTAAAACGAGATACATGGGATCAATATCAACATCCAGTTCTACGATGTGTCCTTCAGACAGTTCTTTTTGTACGCTGCGCATCAAGGTGCACGCAATGCCCATTTCCGCGATGACCATGTCGCGCACGGTGCTGGCTTCCACCGCCTGCGCGGCAATGGTCGGCGGCGACACGCCAGCCATTTTCATGAGGCCGGTGATCGTGCGCTCAAAGTAAGACCCCCGGTAGGCAGAAATAAATGGGTAGGTGGCCAGCGTGGCACTTGAAATTCGCTGCTGCAAGGCCAAGGGATGGCCTGGCGCAGCAATGAATGCAAGGCGGTAGCGGCCCATGATGCCGGTGTGCCAGTCTGGCAGGTTGTAGGCTGCGCTGAGCATAAAAGCCAGATCGACCGACCCCGCCTGAAACAAGGCGTGTACCTCTTCGAAGGTTCCGGTGCGCGCAATCACCTCAATATCCGGGAAGGTTGCCGACACGGCTTCAAATGTTTTGGGCAGCAGGGAGGTCGTCACGAAGCGCTGCGCCGCAAAGCGCAACTGCCGGCGGCCCTGGCCCAACTCTATGGCCATGGCGCTGGCCCGGGCAAGCGTGTCCTGCGCGTAGGCGTACAGGGTCTGGCCGGCTTCGGTCAACAGGGGTGAAACACCGGGTTTACGCTCAAACAGCGGCGTTCCAACGGTTGCCTCGAGTGTTCGGATATGCACACTCACGGAAGGTTGGCTGATATCCAGCAACGAAGCGGCTACGCCAAAGCCTTTAGCCTCGACGACAGCCACAAAAACCTCTAGCCGGCGCAGGGTTATCGGAAGCATTGGGCCTTTCGAAGCGGGGTCAAGTCAGAACTCATAGCCATAAGACTATATACCCATAACCACCCAGACAGTAGTTTCATACCGGGGAAAAGCGTCCAATCATCATTCAAGACGTTGATCATCAAAGGAGACAGAACCATGAAAAAGAAGGTTTATCTGCGCACCGCAGTTGGCGCGCTTTCGGGCTTGCTTATCACTATGGCTGCACTGCAGGCCAGCGCCCAGGATTGGCCGACGAAACCGATACGCATCGTCTCCCCCTATGCGGCCGGCGGCGTCGGTGACACGATATTCCGGCTGATTGCACCAGCCATGGAAGCCAAACTGGGCCAGCGCTTTGTCATTGACAACAAAACCGGGGCGGCGGGCAATATAGGAACGGCCGAGGTCGTGAATTCAAAGCCTGACGGCTACACCTTTTTGTTCGCCCCCACGGCAAATTTCGCCGTCAACCAGCATCTGTTTCCCAGTTTAGGTTTCAACCCGGTCACGCAACTGGACGTGGTTTACACGGTGGCAGAGGCACCGCTGATTGCGGTGACCGGGCCCACAGGACCCGCCACGCTGAAAGAGTTTGCAAGCCAGGCGCGCAGCAACCCCCAAAAATTCAATTTTGGATCGCCAGGCGCGGGATCTCCCACCCATCTGGCCGGTGTGTCCTTCTCACAAATAGCCGGAAACACGATGCAGCACATCGCCTACCGCGGAACGCCACCGCTGGTGCTGGCCATGCTGAGCGGCGATGTTCAGCTGGCCTTTCCGACGCTGACACCGGTGGGAACCCAGCTCAAATCAAACCGGCTCAAAGCCATCGCCGTGATGAGCAATCAGCGCATGCCTGAACTGCCAAACGTGCCCACCACTGTAGAAGCCGGATTTCCAGAACTGGTGTTTGGCAACTGGTGGGTGTTGGCCGGCCCCAAGGGCGTGGACCCCAAAATTGTCGAGAAATTCGCCAGCGAAATCCGTGCGGCGCTGGCTGACCCCGCCACGCGCGCCAAGCTCGGCGAGATTGGTCACGTTGCCTACAACCTTGGGCCAGCAGAGACGGCGGCCTTCATTCGTACTGAAAGCACCCGCTACAAGACCTTGATAGAGCGCAACGCGATCAAGCTTGACCAATAACTGACTCAAGCGATCAACAAAAAGAAAAGACAGTCTTATGAATTTGATAGGTGTAGATATTGGCGGCACATTTACCGACCTGGTCGGTTACCGTAACGGCGAACTGGTGCTGGCCAAAACCCTCACGACGCCAGCCAACCCCACAGCAGGAGTGGTGACGGCGCTGGAATCGGCCAAGACACAACTGGCAGAACTTGACGAGTTCCTGCACGGTTCCACCATGGCGATCAACACCGTGCTGGAGCGCAAAGGCGCCAAGACCGCCTTGCTGACAACCGAGGGCTTTCGCGACGTTTATGAAATCGGTCGCGGCAACAGGCCGGACGCGTTTGACATCAACTTTAAGCGGCCCCAGCCACTGGTGCCCCGCCACCTGCGCCATGAAGTGAGCGAGCGGCTGGATGCCCGGGGCGCCGTTGTCAGGCCGATTGACGAGGCGCAGGTGCTCGCACTGGGTCAACAACTTGTGGCCGAGGGCATTGAGTCTGTTGCCGTCTGCTTTCTGCACTCCTATGCCAATCCTGCGCACGAGATCGCAGCCGGGAAAATTTTGCGCGCTGCCTGCCCAGAGCTGTTTGTGACGCTGTCGCATGAAATCCTGCGCGAATTCCGCGAGTACGAGCGCACGTCCACCACAGTGCTCAATGCCTATGTCGGGCCGCGCGTCAAGCGCTATCTGCATACGCTTGAATCACACCTGCATGACCGCGGCTTTGTCGGCGGCATACACATCATGCGCTCGAACGGCGGCAGCATGTCGCTGGCACACGCAACGATTGAGCCGGTCTCGATGATGGAGTCCGGCCCGGTCGCCGGGATGATAGGCGCCGGTCACGTGGCGCGTCTGCTGGGTATAAAGCAGGCCATCGGCTTTGACATGGGCGGCACAACCGCCAAGGCGACGCTGATTGTTGACGGTGTGCCTGCCATCGAAGAGGGTTATTACATCGGCGGCTATTCCACCGGCCAGCCCATGCAATTGCCGGTGGTGGCGATCATCGAAGTCGGCGCAGGCGGCGGCAGCATTGCATGGCGCGACGGCGCAGGCGGCCTGCATGTGGGGCCGCAAAGCGCCGGCGCTGACCCAGGCCCGGTCTGTTACGGCAACGGCGGTACCCAACCCACTGTGACGGATGCCAACCTGGTGCTGGGCCGGCTCAACGCGCGTCGCTTTCTGGGCGGCAACATGACGCTTCAGGAAAGCGGCGCTGCAACCGCCATCAGCTCCGAAATCGGTGACGCCATCGGCCTGTCAACCGAAGAAGCGGCGCTCGGCGTCGTGCGTATTGCCGATTCGGCGATGGCATTGGCGGTGCGCGCCGTATCGGTACGAAAAGGCGTAGACCCGCGCGACGCCACCATGATTGCCTTCGGCGGTGCCGGGCCGGTACACGCTGCAGCGCTGTGCAAGGAGATCAATATCCCGCGACTGGTGATTCCAAAGATGCCAGGCAACTTTTCTGCGCTGGGCATGCTGCTGGCGCCGTGGCGACATGACTTTGTCCGCACCATGATCGGTGTGCTCGGAAAGCTGGACCCCGACTGGGTCAAGGCCGCGTTTGAAGAACTGGCCAATGGCGCGTCTGCACAAATCATCAAAGACGAGCTCGACCACCAGCGGGCCGTGTTCGACTACGGCGCAGATCTTAGGTACCGGGGCCAGGAGCACAGCATCAGCGTGCCGCTGTCCGAGCCGGCTGCGCTTTACACCGCCAATGCTGACGTGCGCAGCAAGTTCGATGCACTGCATGACCTGCGTTACGGCCATGCGGCGGCCGGAGAGGTGATTGAGGTGGTCAACCTGCGGCTGACAGTGACGGTCGGTCGCGGCGGCGCGTCGGTCGACGAATTTCTGGCCGCACGCTTTGAACCAGAAGCGGCCCGACCTGAAGAAGTGCGCGAGGTCATCTATGACGATCCTGAAAAACCCCTGGCCGCCCGCATTCTCTGGCGGCCTTGCCTGGCGCCCGGTTTCACTGTGACCGGCCCGGCGGTGATCGAAGAGCCCAATTCAACCCTGGTGATTTTCCCTGGCGACGTGGCCACTATCACCGAACATGGCCATATCATGATATCGATCAAGCTTCCTGAAGGAGTCATGCAATGACAGCGGTCAACACTTTTCACAAACCTGCTGGCGCGCTGCACCGCAAGGTCAATCCCATCACGCTGGAAGTGGTGACCAACTCACTGATTGCCTATGCGGAAGAAATGGCGCTGGCGCTTTGCAAATCCGCCTACAACATGATGATTTATGAGGTGCGGGATTTTTGCTGCGGCCTGATAGACACCGAAGGCCGGATGATTTGCCAAAACTCTGGCGGCTTGCCGATTTTTCTGGCCGATCTGGGCATAGCAGTCAAGGACGGCATTGACCGCTTTGGACTTGACGGCTTTGCGCCCGGCGACGTCATCATCATGAACCACGCTGGCGTCTGCGGGCAGCACCTGAACAATGTCGTGGTCTACACGCCCTGCTTTCACCAGGGCAAGGTCGTGGCGTTTGCTGCCAACCGCGCGCACTGGGTTGACGTTGGCGGGCTGCGCACCGGCTTTGGCAATGTTGAGACCTACGAGATCTTTCACGAGGGCATACAGATGCGCTCCATCAAGATTTATGACGCCGGCAAACGCAACGACGGCGTCTGGCAAATGATCTCCGACAACATCCGCTTTCCAGAAGCGTCGCTGGGCGATCTTCGCGCGCAGATTGCCGCCTGCCAGCTCGGTGGACGACGTCTGGCGGAAATGCATGCGCGGTATTCACTGCAAACGGTTAACGACTGCATCGAGGCGTCTTGGGACCAGGCAGAAGTCGAAGCGCGCGCGGTTGTCGCGGCCATGCCAGACGGTCGCTACACGGCCGAGTCCAGGCTGGACAGCGACGGGCGCAGCCTGGATGTTCCGCTGCGTATCAAGGTCTCTGTGGTGATCAAGGGTTCTGACTTCACCATTGACTATTCAGAAATGAATGAACAGGTGCGGGGCCCGCTGAATTCAGGCTTTTCTGGCGGGCTCTCGGCGGCCCGGGTGGCCTTCAAGATCTTGACCATGCCGCATGCGCCGGTCAATGAAGGCTGCTTTCGTCCGCTGACGCTGATCTCGCCGGTTGGCACCATGCTCAATGCCAGACCGCCAGCCGCGCTAGGGCTGTGGAGCATCGCATTGCCTACCGTGATAGACACGCTGCTGCGCGCTCTGGGGCCGGCCCTGCCCGGCGTCATTCCTGCCGCGCACAAGGGCGATATGGGAGGCTGCTCCTTTTATGGCCTGCGCAAAGACAACGGCGCACGTTACGTGCTGATGAATATTTTTGGCGGTGGCTGGGGCGGGCGGCACAACGGCGACGGCGAGTCGGCCGCGGTTTCTATCTGCCAGGGCGATGTGCGCAACACGCCGGTGGAGCTGCAGGAGATTCACTATCCGTTTCTCGTTGAGTACCACAGACTGCGTGAAGACAGCGGCGGCCCC
>CANFOS010000025.1 GCA_947448735.1 Comamonadaceae bacterium
CCACACGATCTTCGTTTACACAGGCGCGCACACCGTGCTGCCGCTCATCAGCAAAGTTGCTTACGACCCGATACGCGACTTTTCCGCCGTCATCCCGCTGGCGCTGGTGCCCAATGTGATGGTGGTGTCGACTGCCAAAGGCTACAAAACTGTAAAAGACGTGGTGGATGCCGCCAAGGCCAAACCGGGGCAACTCAACTACGCCTCCGTGGGTGTGGGCAGTGCGACCTACATGAGCGCCGAAAAATTTCGCAGTGCCACCGGCATAGATGCGGTGCATGTGCCCTACAAGGGCTCGCCCGAAGCCATCACCGAAACCATTGCTGGCCGTGTCGATTATTTTTTTGCACCGCTGGTGTCGGCCCTGCCACTGATCAAGTCTGGCAAATTGCAAGCGCTGGCGGTCAGCACGCCCAAGCGGTCGGCGCAACTGCCCGACGTACCCACGATTGCAGAGGCCGGTGTGGCCAAGGCAGACTATGTGTTCTGGATAGGCATGCTGGTGTCGTCGAAAACGCCGCGCGACATTGTGCAAAAGCTGAGCCAGTCCACCGCCCGGGCCCTGCAATCAGCAGAGGTGCGTGACCGTCTGGCGAGCCTGGGTGCAGAACCCATGCCCATGAGTCCGGAGCAGTTTGATGCGCTGATCAAGGACGAAATGACAGCAAACGCCGTCATCGTCAAGGCTGCAGGTATCAAGCCAGAATAAGTTTGTTGCCCGCAGGTCAGAAAAACTGACCCAGCACGTCCCTGAACATCATCAGCACGGCAAAGCCCATCACCCCCACGCCACCCCAGCCAAACCAGCGGGTTTTGGGGCCCGAGGTGAAGGTACCCATCACTTCCTTCTTGCTGGCCAGCATCATCAGGCCCGCCATGATGGGCACTGCCACCACGCCGTTGATGACAGCGCTCCAGTACAGGGCCTTCATCGGGTCAATGGCGGTGAAGTCAAGCCCTGTGCCGACGATGGTGGCAATCGCAATGATGGCGTAAAAGCGTTTGGCCTCAAACCACCGGCGCTCCAGCCCTTCTGGCCAGCCAAAGGCTTCTGCCACGGCGTACGCGGCCGACGAAGCAAGCACCGGCACTGCCAGCATGCCGGTGGCCATGATGCCGCCTGCAAACAAGGCAAAGGCAAAGTCCCCAGCCAGCGGGCGCAAGGCCTGGGCCGCTTGCGAAGCTGTTGTCACGTCGCGAATACCCGCGCCATACAGCACCACACCGCCGAGCAACATGATGAAAAACGCCACCGCATTTGAAAAAACCATGCCTACATAGGTGTCGCGCTTGACACGTTCCAAGTCGCGGCGCACGGCCTGATCGGTGCCCAGCCCTTTGCCCTTGAGCCGCAATTCCTCGACTTCTTGTGAGGCCTGCCAAAAAAACAGATAGGGTGAAATCGTGGTGCCGAGCAGCGCGACAATCATCATCCAGTAAGCCGATGTCCATTGCAGCTGGGGAAGCACCAGGTCATGAAGCACCTGGCCCCAAGGCACATGAACCAAAAACACGGCGATGACGTAAGCAAATAAAAACATCGTCAGCCATTTCAAAATCGGCGCGAGTTTGCGGTAAGGCACAAACACCTGCAGCAGCACGGTGACCACACCAAACACCACCGCATGAAAATGCGCACCACCGCCCACCACCAACTGCAGCGCCTCACCCATGGCCGCAATATCAGCCGCGATATTGATTGTGTTGGCCACCACCAGCAGCAGCACCATGGCCATCAGAAAAGAGCGCGGTGTGTGCTGGCGCAGGTTGGCGGCCACGCCCTTGCCGGTCACGCGGCCAATGCGGGCGCTGACCAGCTGAATCGCAATCATGAAAGGCAATGACAAAAACACCGTCCACAGCAGCCCGGTGCCAAACTGCGCGCCCGCCTGGGTATAGGTGGCAATGCCTGACGGGTCGTCGTCGGCTGCGCCAGTGATGACGCCGGGGCCAACGTGGCGCAGGAAGGAGGGGGCATCTTTAATCATCGGCTAGCCTAACACGCCTGCAACACAACAGCATGGCCTGTCAATGGTGTTGAATATGCATTTGGCCCAAACAATTCATGATGAAGTAGCTATCAATTGCGTAGCAATTAAGCAATTAAGCAATTAAGCAATTAAGCAATTAAGCAGTTAAGCAGTTAAGCAGTCAGGCACCCGAACGGCGATACATGGCCACAATGGTTTTCTGCAACCACCGGTTGCCGGGGTCTGCCTCAAAGCGCTTGCTCCAGTGCAGCGACACGTCAAAGTCGCGCAGCGGGAATGCTGGCTCAATGATGCTGTAACCACCGCCTTCGGCAAACAGTTGTGCAATGTTGCGCGGCATCACCACTGCCAGGTCAGTGGCTTTGACAATAGACGGCAGCACCATGAAGTGTTCGGTCGTCAAGCGCAGGCGGTCTTCAAGCTGCACCATCTGCAAAATACGCAGTGTGTCTGAATGGGTGCGCACGGCCACAAACTCAAGCTGCTTGAGAGCCGAAAGCAGTGCCTGGCCACTGCGCCGCCCCTGCGTGAAAGGATGGCCGGCCCGCAGCAGCACGATGTAGCGGTCTTTGAGCAATTGCACCCGCTGCGTGTCTTTCACCGTTGGCAAAAAGCCAAACGCAAAGTCAATTCGCCCACTGTCCAGCGCACTGACCATGTCGCTGCTGGCAACGGGCGAGGTTTCAACCCGTACGCCGGGGGCCAGTTGGCGCAAGGCCAGCATCAGGTCGGGCAGAAATCTGGCCTCGCCAATGTCGCTCATGTGAATGCGAAACGTTTTGCGCGACGTCAGTGGCTCAAAAGTAGCGGATTCATTCAGCGCCAGCTCCAGCGTCCCCAGGGCACTGCGCACCGCATCGGCCAGGCGGTTGGCTTTGGGCGTGGGCTGCACGCCGCCGCCGGCGCGCACGAACAAGGGGTCTTTGATCAGCAGCCGCAGCCGCGTTAACCCCTGGCTGGCAGCCGGCTGCGTCAGGTCCATTAGTTCGGCCGCGCGGCTGACACTGCGTGTCCGGTAAACCGCATCAAACAAGCGCAACAGATTTAAGTCGATGTCTTTTATATGCATTGAATGAATACCAGTTAGTCGCATTATTTTATTGATGGATGGTCGGCGAGCCATCAAAATCTTCACACGCGACGAAAGCAGCCCCAAAAATAACGGAGACAGCACTGTGGAAGTTTCATTCAGTACCGAAATCGAGTCTCTGCGCATGGGCGCAGGTGACACTTTTCATGGCGAAGGCATTTTGGCCATCACCAAGGCCCTGCTCCAGTCGGGTGTGTCGTATGTGGGCGGCTACCAGGGCGCACCGGTGTCGCACCTGCTCGACGTGATGGTTCAGGCCAAGCCGTACATGGATGAGCTTGGCGTGCATGTTGAAGCCTGTGCCAACGAGGCCTCGGCCGCAGCCATGCTGGGTGCGTCCATTCATTACCCGCTGCGCGGCGCGGTGACCTGGAAGTCGATTGTGGGTACCAATGTGGCCGCCGATGCCCTGAGCAACCTGTCGTCCCCCGGCGTGGTGGGTGGCGCGCTGATTGTGGTGGGCGAAGACTATGGCGAAGGCGCCAGTGTGATTCAGGAGCGCACGCATGCCTACGCCCTGAAGTCCACCATGTGCCTGCTCGACCCGCGGCCTGACCTGGGCAAGATGGTGGACATGGTGGAGCACGGCTTCAGATTGTCAGAGGCATCGAACATGCCGGTGATGCTGGAGCTGCGCATACGCGCCTGCCATGTGCGCGGCAGTTTTGAATGCAAAGACAACCGGCCACCGGCCATATCCACGCAGCAACTGATGGCCGAGCCTGCCGCCTTCGACTACAACAAGCTGGCGCACCCGCCGGTCACCTTCCGTCACGAAAAGCTCAAAAACGAGCAGCGCCTGCCAGCGGCGCGCCAGTACATTTTGGAGCAACAGCTCAACGAACTGATGGAGGGGCCCAGGCAAGACATCGGCATTGTGGTGCAGGGCGGTCTGTACAACGCACTGGTGCGCGCCTTGCAGCAGTTCGGCCTGTGTGACGGGTTTGGCCAAAGCGACATTCCACTTCTGGTGCTGAACGTGACTTACCCGCTGCTGCCCGATCAGCTGGCTGGCTTTGCCCTGGGCAAACGTGCTGTGCTGGTGGTGGAAGAAGGCCAACCCGAATACATCGAACACGAGATGGGCAGCTTTTTGCGCCGAAAGGACTTGCAGACGGCATTGCACGGCAAAGACATGCTGCCGTCAGGCGGCGAATACACGGTTGAAGTGATGGCCAACGGACTGGCTGCCTTTGTGGCGCGCTATGCGCCCGATGTCAACACCGCATCTGCGACAGCCTGGCTGCAGGACAACACAGCGCGTCGCACCGAGCTGGCGCAGCACATTGAAAAGCACCTGCACCAGCCGCTGCCTGCACGCCCGCCCAATTTTTGTACCGGCTGCCCCGAGCGCCCGGTTTTTTCAGCCCTGAAGCTGGCGCAACAGGACGTGGGACCGGTCCACATTGCGGCCGACATTGGCTGCCATGCGCTGGGCACGTTTGCGCCGTTTTCATTCGGCCACTCCATCCTCGGTTACGGCATGAGCCTGGCCAGCCGGGCGGGCGTCTCGCCGATGCTGGCGCGGCGCACGCTGTCCATCATGGGCGATGGCGGGTTTTGGCACAACGGGCTGCTCACCGGCGTGCAGTCGGCGCTGTTCAACGGTGATGATGCGGTGCTGCTGATCTTCAAAAATGGCTACACATCGGCCACCGGCACACAGGACATTATTTCAACGCCCAGCGATGACGCCAAGTTCAATGCCAGCGACAAACTGCAAAGCCTGACAGACAGCAACAAGACGATTGAAAACACCCTGACCGGCCTGGGCATCAAATGGCTGCGCACGGTGCACACCTACCATGTTGACGAGATGCGGCAAACCCTGACCGAAGCGCTGACGACCGACTTCCATGGTCTGAAAGTCATCATTGCCGAGGGTGAATGCCAGCTCGAGCGCCAGCGCCGCATCAAGCCCTGGCTGGCCGGGCTGCTCAAAAAAGGCAAGCGCGTTGTGCGTGTGAAATATGGCGTTGATGAAGACGTGTGCAATGGCGACCACGCCTGCATTCGCCTGTCAGGCTGCCCGACGCTGACATTGAAAGACAACCCCGACCCGCTGAAGGTGGACCCGGTGGCCACCGTGATTGACGGCTGCGTGGGCTGCGGGCTTTGCGGTGCCAACGCGCATGCAGCAACGCTGTGTCCGTCGTTTTACCGGGCTGAAGTGATTCAAAACCCCAAGTGGCATGAACGATTCATCGGTCACCTGCGCAGCGCATTCGTCAAAGCATTACAGCCAGCATGAACATGACACAACAACCCATCACCCTGTTGATTTGTGCACTCGGCGGCGAAGGCGGCGGTGTGCTGACCGAGTGGCTGGTCGACATTGCGCGCGCCAGCGGCTACGCGGCGCAAAGCACATCCATCCCCGGCGTGGCACAGCGCACGGGGGCCACGACCTATTACCTCGAAGTCTTCCCCGTACCGATGGCTGAGCTCAAGGGCCGGCGCCCCGTGTTGAGCCTCAATCCCGTGCCCGGCGCGCTGGATGCGCTGGTCTCCTCAGAGCTGCTCGAGACCGCGCGCCAAATCGGCAACGGCATGGCCACGGCGCAGCGCACGCTGGTCATCAGCTCCAGCAGCCGCAGCCTGACGACGGCCGAACGCATGGTGCCGGGCGACGGCCGCACTGACACTGCGCCGCTTTTGCAAACCCTGCGCAGCCACAGCCGCGAACACCACGTGTTTGACATGGCGAAAATCGCCAAAGACAGCGGGACCGTTGTCAGCGCTGTCATGCTGGGCTCGATTGCCGGCAGTGGCTTGCTGCCCTTCAAACGCGAAACCTATGAGGCGGTCATCAAGCACGGCGGCATAGGCGTTGAGGCCAGCCTGCGCGGCTTTGCAGCTGCCTTTGAGCAAGTCAACCGCCAAAAAGACCAAGCCGCTCTGGTCGCCAGTTTGCTATTAAATGAGGAGCTGCCCGCGCATATTTCTATGGGGCTAAAGCCCGATTTGGCCGCTAAATTCCCGTCTCCGGTGCATCACATGCTCGGTTTGGGCCATGCACGCATGCTCGATTACCAGGGCCAGGCCTATGCCGACCTGTACGTCAGGCGCATGAGCCAGGTGTTGGCAGCGGAGCAACAAGCCGACCCGGCCGCCAACCAGGGCTACGCCACCACCATCGAGATGGCGCGCTGGCTGGCCTTGTGGATGGCGTTTGACGACATCGTACGGGTGGCCGACCTGAAAAGTCGCGCCAGCCGCTGGCAGCGCGTGGCCGGGGAGGTCAAACCCGGGCAAGACGATTTGCTGCGTGTGTTCGACCACTTCAAACCAGGCGCGCCTGAATTTGCGGCCCTGCTGCCCAACAGCCTGGCCGCCAAAGTCACCCGCTGGGACAGGCGACGCGTCGCCAACGGGAAGGCCCCGTGGGCCATGGCCTTGAAAATTGGCAGCCATTCGGTGCTGGGCATGCTGTCATTGCGCCTGCTGGCCAGCCTGAAGTGGCTGCGCGTGCGCGGCAGCCGCTATGCGCTGGAGCAAACCTTGATCGACAAGTGGCTGGCTGTGGTGCTGCGCAGCACGCAGGCCAACTGGCAACTGGGGCACGAAGTCGCGCTGTGCGGCCGGCTGATCAAAGGCTACGGCAGCACCAACGAGCGCGGCAAGGACAACCTGCTGCATGTGCTCGACCATCTGGCCGACCTGGGGCAGGGCGCCAGCTTTGCATCACACGGCTTGCGCGCTGCGGCGATTGCTGCCGCCCGCAGCGCCGCCCTGCAAGACGAGGCTGGCAAGGCACTCGACCAGACACTGGCCGCTCACGGCGCGCCGGCACGGCCGGTCAAGGCGCAGCCGATTCGCTGGATGAAAAACCCGCACATGAACGTGCGTGCGCAAAAAGTCAATTGAATCAAAAAATAACGCAAAGAGACAACCATGACCCCTTTCAAACCTTTCAGGCTGTCCAAGCGCAGCGCCATCGTGGCACTGGTGATGGCCGCTTGCAGCGCCCTGTCGTTGGCTCAGGCGCAAGCCTGGCCCAACAAGCCGCTTCGTGTCATCGTCAACTTCCCGCCTGGTGGCGCCGCCGACCAGCTGGCGCGCGCCATTGGCCAGCCGCTTCAAGACGCGCTGGGTCAGCCGGTGGTGATTGAAAACCGCGCCGGTGCCAACGGCAACATTGGCGGTGAAGTCGTCGCCAAAGCGCCCAACGACGGCTACACGCTGCTCATGAGTTCGGGCGGCATGGTGTCGATCAACCCGCACCTGTACCCCAAGATGGCTTTTGACCCGACCAAAGACCTGATCCCTGTGGCAGCCGCGGCGCGGGTGCTGGTGTTTCTGGAGGTCAAGCCCACGCTGCCGGTCAACAATGTCAAAGAGTTTTTGGACTACATGAAGGCCAACCCCGGCAAGCTGTCGTTTGGCTCGCCGGGCAATGGCAGCTCACCGCATTTGGCCGCTGAAATGATGAAAGCGCAAACTGGCATGTATGCCGTACACGTGCCTTACCGGGGCGCGGCACCGGCCATGCAAGACCTGCTGGGCGGTCAGCTCGACTTCATGTTTGACCCGGGCATTGGCCTGCAGCAGGTCAAGTCGGGCAAGCTCAAGTTGCTGGCGGTCGGCTCGTCCAAGCGTTCGCCGCTCTTTCCTGAGGTGCCGACCCTGGCCGAAGCAGGACTGCCGGGCTTTGATGCCGATTCATGGTTTGGTTTTTACGCACCTGCCGGCACGCCGCCGGCCGTGGTGAGCCGACTGAACACCGAGATCAACAAGGCTCTGGCCACGCAAGCCGTGAAAGACCGAATCTCTGCCATTGGCGGGATACCCGCACCCATGTCGCCGTCAGACTTCAATCTGCGTGCATCGACAGACAGCACCCGTTTTGGCGCGCTCATCAAGGAGCGGGGTATCAAGGGCGACTAAAACCATGCTTTGGCGCAGTTCCAGGCCTTTTTACCTGTGTCAAAAATGGCTCCCAGCCAATCGATATCTACGCAAGAAGCTATAAAATAAGGAGCGCTCGAAAGTCATTCACGTTGGTGTACGTGGGGCCTGTGACCACCAGATCACCCAAGGGGCTGAAGTAACCGTAGGCGTCGTTGCGGTCTAAATGGTCGTCAACTTTCAGGCCTTCAGCCTCGGCTCTGGCCAAGGTATCGGGCGCCACAAAAGCACCTGCGTTGTCTTCAACGCCGTCAATGCCATCCGTGTCAGCGGCCAGCGCATACACACCGCCCTGGCCTTGCAGGGCCAGCGCCAGGCCCATGCAAAATTCACCCGCACGTCCGCCCCGGCCTGGGGCTGCGCCTTCATGTGGCGGCCTCACGCTGACCGTGGTTTCGCCACCGCTCAATATCACGCAGGGCTTTTCAAAGGCACCTGTGCCGCGCGCCGCAGCTCGGGCTAGTGCTGCGTGTACCTTGCCGACTTCACGTGACTCGCCTTCCATCTCGTCGCTCAAGATGTAGGCCTTCAGTCCGGCAGCACGCGCCTCTAGCGCTGCAGCTTCCAGGCTTTGCTGCGGGGTGGCTGTCATCTGAACTTCGTGACCGTTAAACAGCGCATCGCCTGGCTTGGGCGTCTCTAACACGCCGCTAGCCAGCTGCGCCAGCACCGCAGCAGGCAAATCAATGCGGTAGCGCTTCAATATCGCCAGTGCGTCAGCACAAGTGGTGGCATCCGGCACGGTGGGGCCGCTGGCAATGATGGACGGGTCATCGCCCGGCACATCGCTGATGGTCAGCGTCACCACACGTGCAGGCGCGCAGGCGGCGGCCAAGCGGCCCCCCTTGATACGGGACAAGTGCTTGCGCACGCAGTTCATCTCTGAAATGTTGGCACCGCTTCGCAAGAGCGCCTTGTTGATCCGCTGCTTGTCAGCCAGCGTCAAACCGTCGGCAGGCAAGGTGAGCAGCGCCGAGCCACCGCCAGAGATCAGGCACAGCACCAGGTCGTCGGCGGTCAGGCCTTGCACCATCGCCAGCATGCGCTCAGAGGCCTGCAGGCCCGCTGCATCTGGCACCGGATGAGCGGCTTCAATGATCTCAATACGCTGCTTGAAACCTTTAAGCGACTGGGCTTTAAGCGAATCCGGCAGCGGCGGAATGTGGTGATAGCGCGTCACCACCAAACCTTGCAGGGGCGCGTCTTGTGGCCACAGCGCTTCAACCGCCTGCGCCATGGAGCCGCCCGCCTTGCCCGCACCAATGACGATGGTGCGACCCGACCGAGGTGGAACGGGCAAATAAGCGGCGGTATTTTCAAGCGGCAAAGCGCGTTTGACCGCCACGTCAAACAGGTGGCGCAAGAAGGCCTTGGGTTGCTGAGCGGGATCAAAGGCCCGGGTCTTGGTGCTGGTCATTCGCGGTCTCCTGCTGCAATTGTGCCGCGCCTTGAAGGGGCAATGGATGATTTGGCAAGGCTCGTCCCTAGAATTCAGGATCTTCACGAGGACACCGAATGAATTCTTACCTAGCCCTTGGCATCGCCATCGTCGGCGAAGTCATCGCCACCACCGCCTTGAAATCAAGCGACAGCTTTACCCGGCTGGTGCCGTCCATCATCACCGTCATCGGCTACGGCGTGGCGCTGTACTTTTTAACGGTCACCATGGAGACCATCCCCACTGGCGTGGCTTACGCCATCTGGTCAGGCCTGGGCATTGTGCTCATCACCGTCGCCAGTTACTTTGTTCATGGGCAAAAGATTGATCTGATGGGCATGGTCGGCATGGCGCTGATTGTGGCGGGGGTGGCGGTGTTGAATCTGCTGTCTAAATCTGCTGGGCATTGATTACTTTTTACCCAGCCCCAGCCGTTTTGCACTTTCAACATACACCTTGGTGCGCTCAGCCATGAATGCATCCATCTGCTGCACACCGACATTGACCAGTTCAAAGCCGCTCTTGGCGGCGAGCTCTTTCATCTCGGGCTCGGCATTCAGCGCTGCCCACATGTCAGACATTTTTTTGCGCGCATCGAGAGGCGTCGATTTGGGCATGCCAATGCCGCGGTAGGCTCCATCGACCCAGTCCACACCCAGCTCCCGAAAGGTAGGCACGTCAGGCAGCAGCGGATGCCGCTTTTCCATGGCCACCGCCAAAGCGCGGACCTTGCTTTTGTTATTGACTGCAAAGGCCGTGTAGGTCACCGCCCCATCTATCTGGCTGCCAACCACCGCCAGCGCCATGTCGCCAGTACCTTTGTAGGGCACGTAGGTGCTTTTGATGTTGAAAGCAGCATTGAGCCGCTCATGCGACGCATGGTTGGCCGAGTTCAAACCAGAGCCGCCCAGGTTCATCTTGCCTGGGTCTTTTTTGGCCCCAGCGATGAACTCCGCAAAGGTTTTATAGGGACTGTTTTCGGGCACCACCAGCGCATCAGGCGTGAAATGAAACCAGTACACCGGCGTGACATCTGCGGTTTTGTACTGGACTTCGCCTTCAATCGGCTGAAACACGATGTGCGGCAGATTCACCCCCACCACATTGACACCATCGCCGGGCAGGCTGTTCATTTGCGACCACATCAAGCCGCCACCAGCGCCAGCCTTGTACTGAATGATGGTGTCAATCGCGGGGCATTTTTTCTTCAAGACCACTTGCTGATGCCGAGCAGACAGATCAGACTCACCGCCGGGCGGAAACGCCTGCCAGTACAGCACATTTTTATCAAAACAACTGACGGCTTGCGCCCAAACGCTGGGTGTCATGCAAACGCTGGCCATCAGTAACCAGTGGCCGATAGCGATTTTCATACGATGTCTCCTTGTGGTGATAACAGGTTGATATGCCGGGTCGTCTTTTCCTTCAGCCTTTTGATACCGGCACAGGCTATGCAGGCACAGGCAAGAACTGCGCGCAGACAGCTTGCGTGACTTGGACTGTCGTTGCGTTACCGCCTAAATCGCGGGTGTGCAATGTCGTGTTGGCTGTCACACGCTCAATGGCAGCCATCAATGCCCGGGCCGCGGCCTGCTCGCCCAAATGCTCCAGCAGCATGACGCAGCTCCAGAAAGTGCCCACCGGGTTGGCCAGCCCTTGACCCATGATGTCAAAAGCGGACCCGTGAATGGGCTCAAACATGCTGGGATAACGGCGCTCTGGGTCAATGTTGGCAGTTGGCGCAATGCCCAAGCTGCCTGCCAGTGCGGCAGCCAGGTCGCTCAAAATATCGGCATGCAGGTTGGTGGCGACCACCGTGTCCAGCGTGGCCGGGCGCATCACCATACGGGCCGTGCAGGCATCGACCAGCTCTTTGTCCCAGGTCACGTCCGGGAACTCATGGCTGACCTCCCGCGCTATCTCGTCCCACATCACCATGGCATGGCGCTGCGCGTTGGACTTGGTCACCACAGTCAGCAGTTTGCGGGGGCGCGACTGCGCCAGCTTGAAGGCGTAGCGCATGATGCGCTCGACACCGGCCCGCGTCATCACCGACAAATCGGTGGCCACTTCAATCGGCTGGCCTTGGTGCGCACGACCGCCGACGCCTGCGTATTCGCCTTCAGAGTTTTCGCGCACGATGATCCAGTTGAGGTCTTCTGGTTTGCAGCGTTTAAGCGGGCCGTCAATGCCCGGCAAAATACGCGTTGGCCGCACGTTGGCGTATTGGTCAAAGCCCTGGCAAATTTTTAACCGCAGCCCCCAGAGTGTGATGTGGTCTGGGATGTGCGGGTCACCCGCCGACCCAAACAAAATCGCATCCATACCGCGCAGTTCGTCCAGCCCGTGCGGGGGCATCATTTCACCGTGAGCGCGGTACCAGTCACCGCCCCAGCCAAAATTTTTAAAATCAAACGCAAAGCTGCCGCCGGCCGTGGCCAGCGCTTCAAGCGCCGCCTGGCCGGCAGGCACGACTTCTTTGCCGATGCCATCACCGGGAATGCAGGCTATTTTGTAGGTCTTCATGGGTGTCCGAGTCGTTTGCGGGTGAGTTTGGTGTGAGTTTGGTGTGAGTTGTGATCCGGTGATGAAGGGTTTCAAAACTCTGACCACAAAGATTACCAAACACCGACAGCAAACACCCATGGGGTGTACCCGCAGCGCCAGCCGGCTTCAGGGCGTGCGAAGGTGTTTTTGCTGAGGGGAAAGGCGACCGCTCCATGCTTCGGATGGTTTGCAAGCCAGAGCACCTGCGCAAATTCGTTTTATGGAGCCACAATCTCCGGTATAACAGCGACATCCGCTTGAAGATGGTCAATGAGGACCGATGTGCGAACAAAATTGTCGCCGGGTGTATTCCAAGTGACGGGACGCATTTTTAAAACTTGGCGTGATTGAGGCTGCGGGTAACTGCGATAAAACGCGGCATGTCCATCCAGAATAACTTGCGTCACAGCTTGTCCCATTTGAATACGTTGCTCCCTACAATTTTTGTCGTCACTTCACTTCAGTTGCCCGCATATCAACATCACGCCTATGAATAAATCCACCATCACTCTGCGCCCCCCACAACCCGGCGACATGGGCTGGGTGGTGCAGCAGCACGGGGAGATTTACTGGCGTGAATACGGCTGGGACATGCGCTTTGAGGCTCTGGTGGCCGGCATCGTGTCTGGCTATGTCACCAAGTATCAAAGCGACTTTGAAAAGTGCTGGATCGCCGAGATCGATGGTGTGCGGGCCGGGTCTGCTTTTGTGGTGCGCAAGTCAAAAACCACGGCGCAACTGCGCATGCTGATCCTCACGCCCGAGGCGCGGGGGCTGGGCTTGGGTGGCCAACTGTGTGACGAATGCATTGCCTTTGCGCGCGCCACCGGCTACAAAAAAATGACGCTGTGGACCAATTCCTGCCTGCTGGCGGCGCGGGCGATTTACGCCAAGCGCGGCTTTACGCGGGTCAAGGCTGAACCTTATCAGGGATTCGGTCAAGACCTGGTGGGCGAGACCTGGGACTTGAAGCTCTGACTACGGCGTTTTTGCACCCGCCTCAAACCACTGTTTGATCTGCGCGCGTTCATCGTCGGTGATGCCTGTCGCGTTGTTCATGGGCATGATTTTGGTGACCACCACTTGCTGGTAAACCGACTGCGCATGCTGCTTGACGAGTGCGGCGGAGTCGAGCCGGACGTTTTTCATCTGCAACTGCGCGCCGTGGCACTGGTAACAGCGGTTTTCCATGATTTCTGCCACTTTCAGAAAGTCATTTTGGCCAGTAGCGTCCTGAATCTGTGGGCGAGATGCTCCTGAATCAAGAGCGGTGGCAGGGGCTGCTGGCAGTGCGGGTTTGAGCCACACCACCACCGCGACGATGACGGCGACGCCGATCAGCGCATAGGCGATGGGGTGGCGGTTGCGGCCCAGCTTGAAGCCGTGGCGCAGCACAAAAAACTGGCGTATGGCCGCACCGGCAAACATCATCAGGATCAGCACCAGCCAGTTTTGCGGATGGCTCCAGGTAAAGCTGTAGTGGTTGCTCAGCATGGCAAACAGCACAGGCAGGGTGAAGTAGGTGTTGTGCACGCTGCGCTGCTTGCCGCGCTGGCCGTGAATGGGGTCCACCGGTCTGCCAGCCTTGATGTCGGCCACCATGGTGCGCTGGCCAGGAATGATCCAGAAGAACACATTCGCGCTCATGGCGGTGGCCATCATGGCACCCACCAGTAAAAATGCGGCACGTCCGGCAAACCAGTGGCAGGCCAGCCACGATGCCACGCAAACCAGCACCGCCACGCCCGCGCCAACGATGGCCTCGCCATGTTTGCCTTTGCCAAATGCCCGGCAAATCGCGTCGTACAGCAGCCAGAACACCACAAAGAAAGACAGGGCCACGCCGATGGCGGCGCCGGCTGACCAGTTCATCAGTGATTTGTCGATCAGGTAGACGCTGGCGTTCCAGAGGTATGACACGGTAAACAGCGCAAAGCCAGTCAGCCATGTGCTGTAGCTTTCCCAGTAAAACCAGTGCAGGTGCTCAGGCATCTGGGGCGGCTTGCTGGCAAATTTGACCGGGTGATAAAACCCGCCGCCGTGCAGCGCCCAGAGCTCGCCGCTGACGCCCTGTTTTTTCAGGTCCTCATCGACCGGTGGTGTCAGGCTGGAGTCTAAAAAGACAAAGTAGAACGACGAGCCGACCCAGGCGATGGCTGTGATGACATGCACCCAGCGCAGCAGCAGATTGGCCCAGTCGAGAAGATAGCTTTCCATGGTGTGCGCCTTATTTAGCAACACGGTTGACCGTGATGCAAACCTGTTCACCACTGCGGGCGCTCTGAACAGTAACTCGGCCGCGAACTAAAGAAACCAAAGGCTGATGGTGTGGTTTCCCGGCTCCGCTGCGACCTGAAGCTGTGATTTTAACGATGAATCACGGTTGGGCAGGCAGGCTTTGCAACAGCTGTGCCGCAACGGCGATAGCGATCACGTCGGGCTCTTTGCCAGAAATGCCGGGCACCCCAATCGGGCTGGTGACATGCGCCAGCTCGCCAGGCGTGAAGCCGCGCGCCAGCAGACGACGCTGAAATGTGGCCCATTTGGTGCGGCTGCCAATCAGGCCAATGTAGGGCAAATCTGCCTTTGAACGCTGACGAAGCAGGCACATCGCCAACACTTGCAGGTCTTCGGCGTGGCTAAAGCTCATGATGAGCACACGAGACTGTGGCGGCAGCGTGTGAACAGCGGCCTCAACCGGTTCTGACTGTTCGCAATACACATGACCCGGCACATCAGCGGGAAAGACGCCGTCGCGGCTGTCGATCCACATCACGGCAAACGGCAGGGGCGACAACACCCGCACCAGCGCATGGCCGACATGACCGCCCCCAAACAAGACCACCGGGGTGAAGGCAGACTGCAGCCTGGCGCGTAAAGTTGCAACGTTTTGCGCTTGGACCCGCTCAAAGCGCAGAGACGCCACACCGCCGCAGCATTGGCCCAGTGACGGGCCCAGCGCAAAACGCATGACCTCAGGCGTAGTGGGTAAAGGCTGCTTTTCCAACAGCGTGCGCGATTTGGCCATCGCCTCATGCTCCAGCTGCCCACCGCCAATCGTGCCCACCAGCTTGCTGGCAAACACCGCCATCCAGGTGCCGGCGTCGCGTGGAACCGAACCCTGCGCGGTCTCGACTTGCACCAGCACGGCCGGCTGCTGCGCCAGCAGGGCCAAAAAGTTGTCAAGGTGATGATGCGGCGATTGTGAATCCATGGCTGATTGTCAGGGCAGCTTTAAAAAATTTGGGCAAAATAGACCACGTCAGCCATCAATGCCCGCGAAACTGTCACGATACAAGCATCATGAGACACAAAAACCTGAGCACCGAACCGCGCAGATTCTGGATGTTGGCGTTGGCATGCTGCGCCGCAGTTGCCCTTCTCAACGCGTGCAAGACACCGATGCCGATCGCGACGTCACCCGAAGTCCCCGCGCCAGCGACAGCGCCTTCATCGCCTGTGGTGGGACCGATTCCAGCCGCGCAAGGCTCGGCCCGCAGTTCTGCCGCCACCACGCCGCGTGCCTACCGTGCCGACGGCGCATCGCACCTGTATGGCTTGAATGCTGACCGGATTTACAAAGGAAAAATGCCGCCCTTGCTGTATGCGATTGGCGTGCTGAATGTTGAAATTGACCAGGCAGGTCGCGTGACCAAGCTCGACTGGATGCGTGCACCCAGCCATGCGCCAGAAGTGGTCGCTGAAATCGAACGCACGGTGCGCAGCGCTTCGCCTTTTCCGGCACCTGAGCGCATGGGCAGGGTGGTGTACACCGACACCTGGCTGTGGCATCAAAGCGGCAAGTTCCAGCTTGACACGCTGACCGAAGGTCAAAACTGAGGTGTCGGCAAAAACTAGCTTCCCCGATAGGTGGAATAGCTCCAGGGGCTGACCAGCAACGGCACGTGGTAATGCGCGCTGCTGTCGGCCACGCCAAAGTCAATCGACACCCGATTTAAAAATGCAGGCTCTGGCAACGCCACGCCGCGCGCTTTGAAGTAGGCTGCCACATCAAACACCAGCCGGTAGGTGCCGGCTTTCAGCGATGCGTTGTCGTACAACGGCCCGTCCGGGTTGCGGCCGTCACTGTTTAAGGTGAACGTTTTGACGAGGGTGGCGTCCTGCCCTTGCGTGGTGTAAAGCCAAACGACCATGCCGCTGGCAGGTGCGCCATGCATGGTGTCCAGTACATGTGTGCTCAAGCCCATGGTGGTTTTCCAGTTGATTCAAATCAGGGTTGCAACAGATTGAAAGGCAAACCGGTGCGCAGATTCACCGATAATTAAAACCATGATAGCTCCCCCAATTCAGTACCCTCGTGACCTTGCAGGCTACGGCCGCAACCCGCCGCATGCGCGCTGGCCGGGCAAGGCACGGATTGCCGTGCAGTTTGTGCTCAATTACGAGGAGGGCGGCGAAAACTCGGTGCTGCACGGCGATGCGGGCTCAGAGCAGTTTTTGTCTGAGATGTTCAACCCGGCAGCCTTTGCGGACCGGCATCTGAGCATGGAAAGCATTTACGAATACGGCTCGCGCGCAGGTGTGTGGCGCATTTTGCGTGAGTTTGAAAAGCGCCAGTTGCCCCTGACGGTGTTTGGTGTGGGCATGGCTTTGCAGCGCGCGCCAGACGTGACAGCAGCCTTTGTTGCGCTTGGCCATGAGATTGCTTGCCACGGCTGGCGCTGGATCAACTACCAGCAAATTGACGAGGCCACTGAGCGCGAGCACATGCGCCTGGGCCTTGACGCGATTGAAAAAATGACCGGACACCGGCCGCTCGGCTGGTACACCGGCCGCGACAGTCCCAACACGCGTCGCCTGCTGGCCGACGAAGGCAGCACCGCCTACGACAGCGACTACTACGGCGATGACCTGCCTTTGTGGACGCAGGTCGCGCGCACCGACGGCACACTGGTGCCGCGGCTGGTGGTGCCGTACACGCTCGACGCCAACGACATGCGCTTTTCATCGCCGCAGGGCTTTGGCCAAGGCGACGATTTTTTCATCTACTTGCGCGACACTTTTGATGCGCTGTACGCCGAAGGCGACCCCGCTGGACTGGACCGCCCCAAGATAATGAGCGTCGGCATGCACTGCCGCCTGCTGGGCCGGCCAGGGCGCATCGTGGCGCTGCAAAAGTTTTTAGATCACATGGCTGCCCGCGATCATGTCTGGGTTTGTCGCCGCATCGACCTGGCCCAACACTGGCAACAAACTTATCCCTTTGAAGCGTCCACATGACCATCACTCTTGACCACGTCAATCAGGCCAGCGCTGATAAAGCCCTGGCCCTGCTCGATGGTTTGTATGAACATTCGCCCTGGGTCGCTGAAAAAGCACTCACTGCACGCCCCTACAAATCCTTGGGCCACCTCAAGCACGCGCTGACGCAGGCGGTCAATGCCGTTCCCGAAGCCGACCAGGTCAAACTGCTGTGCGCTCACCCTGAACTGGCAGGCAAAGCCATGCGGGACGATGCGCTGACGGCGGAGTCGGCCAACGAGCAGAGCAGGGCGGGCTTGACCAACTGCACCCCGCAAGAGATGGCCACCTTGGCCGAATTGAACCAGCAATACCGCACCAAATTCGGCTTTCCTTTTATCCTCGCGGTCCGCGGCCCGCGCGGCCACGGCTTGACCAAACAGCAGATCATCGACACCTTTTTCCGCAGGCTTCACAACCAGCCAGCGTTTGAATTGAAAGAAGCGCTGCGCAATGTTCATCGCGTGGTCGAGCTGCGCATCAACGACAAGTTTGCCAGCCACCCGGTACTGGGCAATGATCTGTGGGACTGGCATGAAGAGCTGGCCCAGTACAGCGACCCAGGCTTCAAGGAAAAAAACCAGCTCACGGTGACGTATCTGACCGACGCGCACCGCAGCTGCGCCGCCTACATCAGCAGCAAAATGCGCGACTGCGGATTTGATTCCGTTGAAATTGATGCGGTGGGCAACGTGGTGGGCATCTACCAAGCGAGCCGTGCCGATGCCAAAACATTGCTTACCGGCAGCCACTACGACACCGTACGCAATGCCGGCAAGTACGACGGTCGCCTCGGTATTTTTGCGCCCATGGCCTGTGTGCGCGAGCTGCACCGTGCGGGCAAACGTCTGCCCTTTAACATCGAAGTGGTGGGCTTTGCTGAAGAAGAAGGCCAGCGCTACAAGGCCACTTTTTTAGGCTCAGGCGCACTGGTGGGCGACTTCAAGCGCGAATGGCTGGACCAAAAAGATGTGGACGGCGTGTCAATGCGCCAAGCCATGGCCAATGCCGGGCTCAAGCCCGAAGGCATACCGGCCATCCAGCGTGACCCGTCGCGCTATCTGGGCTTTGTCGAGATTCATATCGAGCAGGGCCCGGTGCTAAACGCGCTTGACTTGCCGCTTGGCGTCGTCACCTCCATCAATGGCAATGTGCGTTACTTGTGCGAGACAGTGGGCATGGCCTGCCATGCAGGCACCACGCCCATGCCCAATCGGCAAGACGCTGCCGCAGGTGCTGCCGAACTGCTGCTGTACGTTGAAAACCGTGCGGCGCAAGATGCCGATTCTGTTGGCACGGTCGGCATGCTGCAGGTGCCGGGCGGCTCGATCAATGTGGTGCCGGGGCGCTGCCTTTTTTCACTGGACATGCGTGCACCCCGTGATGCACAGCGCAATGCCGTGGAGGCCGATGTGCTGGCAGAACTGGCCGCCATTTGCCAGCGGCGCGGGCTTGACTACACGGTCGACCTGACCGAACGCGCCGCCGCCGCCCCGAGCGCACCGGACTGGCAGGCGCGCTGGGAAAAGGCGGTCGGATCGCTTGGCTTGCCGCTCTACACGATGCCCAGCGGCGCGGGCCATGACGCGATGAAGCTGCACAAAATCATGCCGCAAGCGATGCTGTTTGTGCGCGGCCAAAATTCAGGCATCAGCCACAACCCGCTGGAAAGCACCACCAGTGATGACATTCAGTTGTCGGTGGATGCTTTTTCAACATTGATCGCCAATCTGGCACTAGAAACACCATGACCCTCGACCACGCCACATTCCAAAAGATGGACGACTGGGTAGATGCCCACTTTGACGAGCAGGTGGCATTTCTTCAGGCGCTGATTCGCGTGCCGACCGACACCCCACCCGGCAACAACGCACCGCATGCAGATCGAACCGCAGAGTTGTTGCATGCCATGGGCCTGGACGCTGAAAAACACCCCGTGCCTGCTGCCGAGGTTCATGCGGCAGGCCTTGAATCGATCACCAACCTGATCGTGCGCCGAAAATATGGCGGCCAAGACAGCGACGGCACAACCGTGCTGCTCAACGCGCATGGCGATGTGGTGCCGCCCGGTGAAGGCTGGACCCACGACCCCTACGGCGGCGCGATAGAAAACGGCAAAATTTATGGCCGCGCCGCTGCCGTCAGCAAATGCGATTTTTCAACCTTCGCGTTTGCTGTGCGCGCGCTTGAGGCTGTGGCCAAGCCCACCAAAGGCAGTGTCGAGTTGCTGTTTACTTACGACGAAGAGTTTGGCGGTGAAGTGGGCCCGGCCTGGTTGCTCAAGCACCAGATCATCAAGCCTGATTTGATGATCGCCGCAGGCTTTAGCTACCAGGTCATCACGGCGCACAACGGTTGCCTGCAAATGGAAGTGACCGTGCACGGCAAGATGGCGCATGCCGCGATTCCTGAATCAGGCGTTGACGCGCTGCAGGCGGCCAACAAAATCTTGACGGTGCTGTACGGCCAAAACGCGCTGTACAAACAAGTCACGTCAAAGGTCGAGGGCATCACGCACCCGTATCTGAACATTGGCACGATCGAAGGCGGTACCAATACCAATGTGGTGCCAGGCCGCGTCAGCTTCAAGCTGGACCGCCGGATGATTCCGGAGGAAAACCCGGCGGAAGTCGAGGCCACGCTGCGCCAAATCATCAGTGAAACGGCAGCGCAGATACCGGGCGTGTCGGTGGACATCAAACGCATCTTGCTGGCCCGGGCCATGCAGCCGCTGGCGGGCAACAAGCCGCTGGTCGAGGCGATTCAAAAGCACGGTCTGGCGGTGTTTGGCGAGGCGATTCCCGCGCTGGGCACACCGCTTTACACCGATGTGCGGCTGTTTTGTGAGGCGGGAATTCCGGGTGTGATTTATGGCGCGGGCCCGCGCACCGTGCTGGAATCGCATGCCAAACGCGCCGATGAGCGGCTGGACCTGGAGGACCTGCGTCGCGCGACCAAAGTGGTAGCGCGCACCTTGCTGGATTTGCTGGCCTGACGGCGCAAGCGTGATGCACCAAATGGGGTAGGTCCGGGGGTATTCCCCGAGGCGATTGCTGGACCCTTGTACTCATGACGCACCAATATTGCCCGAAAATACAAACCTGAACGGTGCACTCTAACGGGACTTTTGCACTCACGGGCACCAATTTTGCTTGTCGATACCCCTGCAGTCGATTTGTGTACCGGTTTAAATTTTTATCTTTCTATCTGGAGCTTTCCCATGATCAAACGCGCTTTCATCCAAACCACCGCCGCCTTGGCGCTTGTTGCCGCCTTTGGTGTTGCCCAAGCGCAAACCACCCCGATCAAGTTTCAGCTGGACTGGCGTTTTGAAGGCCCGGCCGCCCTGTTTTTAACCCCAACAGCCAAAGGCTACTTCAAGGACGCCAAGCTGGACGTCACAGTAGACGCTGGCAACGGCTCGGGTGGTGCGGTCACGCGCGTGGCGTCGGGCACCTATGACATGGGCTTTGCTGACCTGGCGGCACTGATGGAGTTCCACGCCAACAACCCTGACGCGCCCAACAAGCCTGTGGCGGTGATGATGGTCTACAACAACACGCCTTCCTCGGTCATGGCGCTGAAAAAATCCGGCATCAAAACCAGTGCCGACCTGAACGGTAAAAAACTTGGCGCACCGGTGTTTGACGCAGGTCGCCGCGCCTTCCCGATTTTTGCCAAAGCCAACAACGTGACTGGCGTGCAGTGGACCGCCATGGATCCGCCACTGCGTGAGACCATGCTGGCGCGCGGCGACGTCGATGCCATCACTGGTTTTACCTTCACCTCCTTGTTGAATCTGGAAGCGCGCGGCGTAAAAGCCGAAGACGTGGTGGTGATCCCCTATGCCGATAACGGCGTGAAGCTTTACGGCAACGTCATCATTGCCTCGCCCAAGCTGATCAAGGAGAACCCGGCAGCCGTCAAGGCGTTTTTGCAGGCCTTTGCCAAAGGTGCCAAAGACGTGATGGCCAACCCGGCAGCCGCCATCAACGACGTGAAAGCGCGTGACGGCATCATCAATGTGCCGCTGGAAACCCGCCGCCTGCAGCTCGCCATTGACACCGTCATCAACAGCCCGGACGCACGCGCCGAAGGCTTTGGCCAGATCAAGGGCCCGCGCCTGTCGCTGATGGCCTCGCAGGTCTCTGATGCGTTTGCCACCAAGTCACGGGTGAACCCTGACGCGGTCTGGAATGGCTCGTTTTTGCCCGCCGCAGCAGAGCTGAACGTCTTTCCAAAGAAATAAGCCGGACAACCCGAATGCTACGTATTTGATAGCTGCTAGCATAGGTTTTTATTGGGCTAGAGCCACTTTTTATTGCTGAAAATGATCCAAACTGCTTCTGACAACAACTTTGTAGGCTTTTCCAACGTCTGGCTGGCCTACAACGAAGAGTTTTTGGCCAAAAAGCAATTTGCGGTCGAAGCCATCGACCTGAAGGTGCGGCAGGGCGAATTCATTGCCATCGTCGGGCCATCGGGTTGTGGCAAGTCAACCTTCATGAAGCTGGCCACAGGTTTGAAAATGCCGTCGATCGGCAAAATCCTGATTGACGGCCAGCCCGTGACCGGGCCGCTCAAAATCTCCGGCATGGCGTTTCAGGCCCCGTCGCTGCTGCCCTGGCGCACCACGCTGGACAACGTGCTGCTGCCGCTGGAGATCGTCGAGCCGTTTCGCAGCAACTTCAAAGCCAAGCGCAAAGAATACGAGGAGCGCGCGCTCAAGCTGCTGGAAAGCGTGGGGCTGGGAGGCTATGGCGACAAGTTTCCGTGGCAACTGTCAGGCGGCATGCAGCAGCGGGCCAGCATCTGCCGGGCGCTGGTGCATGAACCCAAAATGCTGCTGCTTGACGAGCCCTTTGGCGCGCTTGACGCTTTCACCCGTGAAGAGCTGTGGTGCATCTTGCGTGACCTGTGGGCGGTGCAAAAATTCAACGTGATTCTGGTCACGCACGACCTGCGCGAATCGGTCTTTCTGGCTGACACCGTGTACGTGATGAGCAAAAGCCCGGGCCGCTTTGTGGTGAAAAAAGAAATCGACCTGCCGCGCCCGCGCGACCTGGAAGTGACCTACACCAAAGAGTTCTCCGACATCGTGCACGAGCTGCGTGGGCACATTGGTGCCATCCGTCAGACCAGCGCCGTTGCAGCCTGAAGCGCCTTCAAAAAACATGAATAACAAACAACTTCAATTCTGGGCGCCTTGGGCCTTGCTGGTCTTCACGATTGCCTTGTGGCAATTCATTTGCACCGTGTTCAACGTGTCCGAATTCATCTTTCCCAGCCCGCTGCGCATTGCCACCCAGACCTGGGAATTCAAAGAGGTCATTCTGGGCCACGCCTGGCGCACTTACTGGGTCACGATGGCCGGGTTTGGCCTTGCCATTGTGGTGGGCGTGCTGTTGGGCTTTGTGGTGGGCTCGTCGCGTCTGGCTTACGCAGCGGTCTACCCGCTGATGACAGCATTTAACGCGCTGCCCAAAGCGGCCTTTGTGCCAATTTTGGTGGTGTGGTTTGGCATCGGCATCGGCCCGGCTATTCTGACCGCCTTCCTGATCTCGTTTTTCCCCATCATGGTCAACATTGCCACCGGCCTGGCCACACTGGAGCCCGAGCTGGAAGACGTGCTGCGCGTGCTCGGTGCCAAGCGCTGGGACGTGCTGATCAAAGTTGGCCTGCCGCGTTCCATGCCGTATTTTTATGGTTCGCTGAAAGTCGCCATCACGCTGGCTTTCGTCGGCACCACCGTCAGCGAGATGACCGCCGCCAACGAAGGCATTGGCTACCTGCTGATATCGGCTGGCTCAGCCATGCAGATGGGCCTGGCCTTCAGCGGCCTGGTCGTGGTCGGCGCGATGGCGATGGTGATGTATGAGCTGTTCAGCTACATCGAGAAAAACACCACCCAGTGGGCGCACCGCAGCTCGAACAACGAGTAAAAAGCAGATCGTCTTGAGTTGTCGCAAGCGTGCTGCCTGCGAAGGCTAGGTGTACTGACTTATCAAGGAAGCTTGCCTGTCATGTTTTATGTTTCATGGAAGTGAAGCGGATCGGCTCTTTAAAGATCCCAGCGCAGCTGCACCTTGGGTGCCAATATCCAGCGACCAAACTGCTCCACGCTGTTGGCGTGTCTCTCGTAGCCAATGCCCATGCTGACCGTCGATGTGGGCGTGAATTTGTATTCGTATTTAGGCAATATTGTTGTCTTTAAGAATTCCGCCGAGGTCAGATCCGAACGCCGTACTTGGCGGTTGACCGCAATCTCAACGGTTGATTTTGCAGACCATTTGTATGCCACGCCGGTGGACAAGGTCCAGGTTCTATCGGTTTGATCAAACTCTCGGTTGGCGAAGTCTTGTTTTGAAAAGGCAAACGTCAAGGCCTTGATCGTCCAGAGCTTGTTCAATGCATAGCTCAAGGGCAGGGACAGGTCGGTCTTGCTGAATTCTTTCGTTGCCGTGTCACTGACCAACCTGGTTTGCTTCACGCTGGGCGTTAAGGTCCATTGCGGCGATAAATTGATTTTGCGGGAAGCGCCAAAACTATACGTGTTGTCTGTCTGGTTATTCCAGTTGGCATAGGTGCCGGTGTAATTGCGCAAGCGGTCAATGCCAGCGGTCAGTGTGAAGCCACTGACCAGAAAATTAACATTCAGACCGCCTGAAAGCTTGGAGCTTGAAGCGGCAATAGGAACACTTTGTGTGCCAATCGTTTGATCGCTGTAGGCGTCGATAAAAGCATCTTTGTTAAATTTATAACGCAAGGCTTCCCTGGCGCTGTAAGTTGTCAACATTTTTGAATGCACTTTGGCTTTGGGAGGCGCTTTGGGGTTAGCGCCTTTGACGGGCGCGCCGCAGTCGCCGTCAGTTTCTTCCTCGATCGTGCAACCCGCATCGCGTTCTGTCGGCGGGGGGTCAAAATCGTCATCTTCAGCAAATACCGGTGTTGTGGTGAAGGCCGCCAAGCACAACGGGATGGCAAGCACGCCGAACCTCATCTTGCTTCGTACTGATTTGCTCATGAAAACACCTTCTGAATAAAAACGGATATGACGGGTTCGGCGTGTTGATGACAGCAGTCCGACACGCCCAAACCTGGCGCTGCTTTACCAACAACACAGCTTGGTCGTAACAGAGGCCGACGTCCTGGCGGCTTCAAGCGATTGACATCAATCGCTCGTCTGACCAGCACGACTGCCTTCGACTGCGTCACAAAACTATTAATTGGTGTCAGCCGTTCTCACCTTCATTTTTTCAAGCGCTTTCGCATGGTGGGTTGGCTTGACCGCGATGTCGCCAACGAACACGCCTTCTGTTTGCAAAATCAAGACCAAAGTAAACGACAGCGCGACCATCTTGCCGGCCATCGAAATTCGTTTGGATACTTTGGTGACATTGAAAAAGCTGATCGCCAGCATGATGCCGATGAAGGCCATCAGCATGTCCCAGTAGATGAAGGAAAGCCGTTCATTGGAGACCTGAATGCGCTCTTCCCGGATATCCGATACTTTTTCGATGTGGGCGTGGATGCTTTCAAGCGTCTTTTCAGAAAACTTGCTGTCACCGTCCATTTTGTGGACGGCAGCGGTCAACTCGCCAAAAGCATCATCAACTGTTGGTGACTCATGGCCTTCTGCCATGGTCTTCCATTCATCGGTCACGATCGCCGACATGTATTTTTGAAGTTTTACTCGGGCCGCTTCGGTTTTGTCGCCGCCGATCCGCACCAATTCCCGGTCGAGGTTGACGATGTGGGCAACCTCAGTTTCGGTGACTTTTTGGCCATCTTTTTGAAAGCCTTGCAAGGTACTCAATGAGGCAGCAGCGATAAATACAAAGAAAAGCGCGATAGCACCAAATGCCTCAACGGCACCATCACTCATTTCGGCATCCACCTCAATTTTTAAGGCCTTTCGTATGCCGGGCAAGATGAAGACCAAAAAGGCCAATCCTGCAGGCACAATAATGGTGCATTGGTTAAACGATAAAGATTGAAAGAAATGGACAATTGGCATCATTTTTATAGCCTTTCAAAAAAATTGGCAATCATACTAAAGTTCGCAATTGTTGCAACTTTATATTGCATTTTTAGGTGATGCAGCTGCCTGGCAAAACGATCCATCAAAGCACCGGTTTTGCAGCGCTTGTTCAGCGAAACAATGGTGGCCTGACCAAGGGATCAACTGCGATTGACAGTCCACAGGCCCCTACACAATCTCGCCCCGCGCCCGTCAAGGCAGCCCACAAAACCCCAGATGCCGCGGGCAGTCCCGCCGCTTAAACTTGACGCATGGCATGGCACGCGCAACTCGATCTTGACTACCAGCTGGAGGCGGGCCGCACGGTGGCCCGTTATGTGCACAGCGGGCCACTGCGTATTTTGCAAAGCCTGTACCCCGAGGGCGATGCGACCTGCCATAACGTGCTGGTGCATCCGCCCGGTGGCCTGGTGGGCGGCGACACGCTGGACCTGAACATTTCAGTGGCAACAGGTGCGCATGGTCTGGTCACCACGCCAGGAGCCACCCGGTTTTACCGCTCTGACGGCGAGCTGGCCTTGCAGCGCACCCGCATCACCGTGGCAGACCGTGCCCGCATGGAATGGTTGCCGCTGGAGAGCATCGCTTACAGCGGCTGCCGGGCAGAAAACCGTCTGAGTGTGTTGATGGAGCCCGGCGCTGAGCTGCTCGGCTGGGACGTCACGGCACTGGGCTTGCCAGCGGCCAGCCAGCCGTTTGCGTCCGGCAACTTTTGCCAGCACCTTGAAGTCCCCGGCGTGTGGCTGGAGCGTGCCAACATCCAGGCACTCGACGCCCTGCTGCTCAACAGCCCGCTGGGGCTGGCAGGCCATCGCTGCTTTGCCACCCTGTTTTTTGTCGCCGGCAGCAAGCTGGACCGACAGCGCCGGCAGGACGCGCTGGACGCTGCACGCAGCGTGATTCAGTCGCACCCCCTATGCGCCACAGCAGGTGCCACCAGTCCCGATGGGCAGGTGGTGCTGGTCAGGGTGCTGGCGCCTGTCGTGGAGCCCGCCATGGCATTGTTGCGCAGCGTGTATCTGGCCTGGCGCCGTGCGCTTTGGCAACTGGACAAAGGCAGCCCGCGCATCTGGACGACCTGATGTCCTACAGCCTTATACGCCTTGCTGATGCGGGGATCTGGCTGTTACCCACTTCGTGATGCTCGGCGGCCACCTTAAGCTGTTCTGACCCGTCCATCATGGACGCCATCAGGAGATCGACAATGAACATCACGACCCCCAACGCAAGCCGCTTGAGCCATTTGGTGAAGTGCCTGTGCGGTTTTTCTTTCACGGCAATGCTGGCAATCACGGCCACAGCACAGATTGCCTCTGGAACCACTGGCATTGACGCAACTGGCAACGCGGCCAGCGAAATGGCAGCCTGCAACAACGGCACAAGTCAGCAAAGCCGACAGACATGCATCACGGAAGTTCGCAATGCCAATGCTGCCAAGCGAGCAGGCAAGGTGGACAACGCTGGCGGCCAATTTGAGGCGAATGCACTGCAGCGCTGCAACGTGCTGAAAGGCGAGGACAAAATCGCCTGTGCAGCACGGGTCAATGGTTATGGCAACGCTCAGGGCAGTGTGGCGGGCGGAGGTGTGATCACCCAGATAGAAACCGTGGTGGTTCCCAACACACCAGAAGTGTTCAACATCCAGCCGCAAACCAGCAGTGACGCCATCATCGTGATACCAGCTGCCCGATAAGCAGCGGTCACTTGGGGCCGACTAAATGGCCATCAGTTGGCGTACGCCGTTGGCTTGCATGTCCTTGCCCAGGCCGCGTGCGATAAATTCCCCGCGCTCCATGACCAAATAATCGTCGGCCAGTTCTGAGGCAAAGTCGTAGTACTGCTCGACCAGCAAGATGGCCATGTCGCCACGGTCGGCCAGCATCCGGATGACGCGGCCGATGTCCTTGATGATGCTGGGTTGAATGCCCTCGGTGGGCTCGTCCAGGATCAGCATTTTGGGTTTGGCGGCAAGCGCGCGTGCAATCGCCAGCTGCTGCTGCTGCCCGCCCGACAAGTCACCGCCACGCCGGTTCAGCATCTGTTTGAGCACCGGAAACAGGTCATACAACTCCGCAGGAATGGGCGTGCTCGCGCTTTTGTAGGCCAGGCCCATACGCAGGTTTTCCTCAACTGTCAGCCGGGCAAAGATTTCGCGCCCCTGCGGAACGAAGCCAATGCCGGCTCTGGCCCGCTCATATGGCGTCGCCGTTTGAATCTGCTGGCCATCAAATTCAATGGTGCCGGTCTTGATCGGCACCAAGCCCATCAGCGATTTGAGCAAGGTTGTTTTGCCCACACCGTTACGGCCCAGCAAGACCGTGACTTTGCCAAGCTGGGATTGCAAGCTGACGTCGCGCAGGATGTGCGAGCCGCCATAGTATTGGTTGACGTTTTTGACTTGCAGCATGTTCAGCGGCCTAAGTAAACCTCGATCACTCGCTCATTATTTTGAACTTCATCAAGCGTTCCCTGCGCCAGCACGGCGCCATCACACAGCACGGTCACGATGTCTGAAATGGTGCGGATAAAGCCCATGTCGTGCTCCACCACCATCAGTGAATGCTTGCCCTTGAGCGTCAAAAAAAGCTCTGCGGTGCGGGCCGTTTCGTCGTCGGTCATGCCCGCTACCGGCTCATCGAGCAGCAAGAGTTTGGGGTCTTGCATAAGCAGCATGCCAATTTCTAACCACTGCTTTTGCCCGTGGCTGAGGTTGCCTGCCATTCGGTTGACGCTGTCGGCCAGATGAATCGTGACCAGTATGTCCGCCAGCTTGTCGCTCTGCAAAGAGTCGAGCCTGAAAAACATCGACGCCCTCACGCCCTTGTTGGTTTTCAGGGCCAGCTCCAGATTTTCAAACACGGTGAGATGTTCAAACACGGTGGGCTTTTGAAACTTTCGGCCAATGCCCAGCTGGGCGATGTCGGCTTCCTTGTGACGCAGTAAATCGATGGTGCTGCCGAAAAACACCGTGCCTTCATCGGGCCGTGTTTTGCCAGTGATGATGTCCATCATGGTCGTTTTACCGGCACCATTGGGACCGATGATGCAGCGCAATTCACCCGGTGCAATGTCCAGGCTCAGCTTGTTGATCGCTTTGAAGCCATCGAAGCTGACGCTCACATCTTCAAGGTACAAAATGCGGCCGTGGGTGATGTCCACCTCACCGGAGGTCACCACGCGACTGCCGCTGGCGCTGCGGCCCCCGGACTCGGTGTTGGTTTTGTTTTCACTGAGCGCGGCCATGCGCTCTTGAATACGGCGAGCGCCCTGCTCAAGCAGATCGGGTGTCATTTGTCACTCCTGCGCAGCTTTTTGACCAAGCCCACCACACCGTTCGGCAAAAACAGCGTGACCCCTATAAACAGCAAGCCCAAAAAGTACAGCCAATACTCAGGGTAGGCCACCGTCAGCCAGCTCTTGGCACCGTTGACGATAAACGCGCCGACAATCGGACCGATCAAAGTTGCGCGCCCCCCAACTGCCGCCCAGATGGCGATTTCAATCGAGTTGGCCGGGCTCATTTCACCGGGATTGATGATGCCCACCTGCGGCACATAGAGCGCACCCGCCACACCGCACATCACGGCTGAGATGACCCAGATGGTGAGCTTGTAACCGAGCGGGTTGTAACCCGAAAACATGACGCGTGTCTCCGCATCGCGGATGGCCTGCAGCACGCGGCCAAACTTGCTGCCGACCAGCCATTTGGCGAACAAAAAGAAACCCAGCAGGGTCAGGCCGGTCACGACAAACAGCGTCATGCGCATCGAGGGTGTCGCCACCGGGATGTTCAAAATGCGCTTGAAATCAGTAAAGCCGTTGTTGCCACCAAAGCCGGTTTCGTTGCGGAAAAACAGCAACATGGCAGCAAAGGTCATGGCTTGGGTGATGATGGAAAAGTACACGCCCTTGATGCGCGAGCGGAAGGCAAAAAAACCAAACACAAAAGCCACCACGCCAGGCACCAGGACAATCAGAAGGAGGGTGGCAATGAAGCTGTCGCTGAAGGTCCAGTGCCAGGGCAAGGTCTTCCAGTCCAGAAACACCATGAAATCTGGCAGCTCGCTTTTGTAGTTGCCATCGCGGCCGATCTGGCGCATCAAATACATGCCCATCATGTAGCCGCCGAGGGCAAAAAATACGCCGTGCCCCAGCGACAAGATGCCCGTGTAGCCCCAAATCAAGTCCATGGCCAGTGCGGCTATGGCGTAGCACATGATTTTTCCCAGCAGCGCCACGGCATAGGTGCTCATGTGAAACAAGCTGCCTTCAGGTACCCAGAGGTTGAGGACAGGCGCCACAGCGCACACGGCGATCAGCGCCATCATGAAGGCGCTCCAGCCGGTGCGGGTCAGCAGTGGCTTTGGACTTGGTAACAGAAGTGCTTGCATGTTAGACAGCGAATTGAACCTGTGACGCCATGCTGCGAACGCCGCAGAACCGGCTTTGCCGGGCTGCCAGCGTTGCCCCCTTGAGGGGGGAGGACGCCACACGAAGTGGCCAAGCCATGGGGGTGTTCATACTTCTCGGCCCTTCATCGCAAAAATACCCTGGGGACGCTTTTGAATGAAGATGATGATGAAGACCAGGACGGCTATCTTGGCCAGTACAGCGCCTGTCCAGCCCTCGAGAAATTTATTCAGAATACCCAGTCCCATGGCTGCGTAAACGGTACCGGCCAACTGGCCTACACCGCCCAGCACCACCACCATGAAAGCGTCCACAATGTAGCCTTGTCCCAGGTCTGGCCCCACATTGCCGACCTGGCTCAAGGCGCAACCGGCCAAGCCGGCAATGCCTGAACCCAGCGCAAATGCGTACGTGTCAACACGGGCGGTGTTGACGCCCATGCAGGATGCAATCGGGCGGTTTTGCGTCACGCCGCGTACAAACAGGCCCAGCCTTGTTTTGCTGATCAGCCAGGCCATGCCGAGCAACACGGCAATCGCAAAGCCAATGATGACCAGGCGGTTGTAGGGCAGTGACAGGTTACCCAGAACCTGCACGCCGCCGCTCATCCAGACCGGGTTTTCGACGCCCACGTTTTGCGCGCCAAAGATCGACCGTACCCCTTGCTGCAACATCAAACTGATGCCCCAGGTGGCCAGCAGTGTCTCCAGCGGGCGGCCGTACAAAAAGCGGATCACGCTGCGCTCCAGCGCAGCACCGGTCAGGGCCGATGCCATGAAGGCCACCGGCACAGCGGCCAGCAAATACCAGTCAAAGGCAGCGGGCAGGTATTTTTGAAACAGGACTTGAACCACGTAGGTGGCATAGGCACCAATCATCATCAGCTCGCCATGCGCCATGTTGATGACACCCATCAGGCCGTAGGTGATGGCCAGACCGAGCGCGACCAACAGCAGAATGCTGCCCAGGCTGATGCCGCTGAAAATCGCACCCAGCCTGTTGCCCCATTCCAGTGAGGCATCTACCTTTGCCAGTGCGGCCTGCAAGGCGACTTTGACGTCAGAGTCGGTCTCTTTGCCGATGCGCTCCAGCAGGATGGTTTTGGTGTTGGGGTCTTTGCTGACCGAAAGTTGAGCCGCGGCGGCCAGCCGTTTGGCTTTGTCGCTGCTGCCCAACAAAATGGCGGCGCGAACCAGTTCCAGCTGGCTTTTCAGGGCCGGCACGCCTTCTGCCGCATAGGCTTTTTCAATCAATGGCAAGCGCGCTTCGTCGTTGTCAGCCGACAGTGTCTTGATCGCCGCCGCCCTTACCTTGTCGTCCTTGCTGAACAGTTTGAGCGCGGCCAGCGCGTTGTCCAGCTCAGACCGCATCAGGTTGGGGTTGATCACGTCTTCAGCATCGGGTGGCAGGCTCAAAGCCGCGCCCGTTACAGCATCAAAAGCCTTGTCATCCCTGACCACAAAAACCTTGTCGCCTTTGGTTTTGACGGCATCGTCAGCCAGTGCCTGGATGAATGCAGCGGTTTTGTCATCGGCATTGGCAGCTGCCTTGCCCAGCGCTTCAATTCGCGCCTCGGTCTCGCCCAATGTCATGCCCTTGACGTCTTCTGCGGTCAAGGCATGGGCGTGAGTAGCGATCAATAAGAGAGCAAGTGTGAGTAGATGTCGAAGCATTGAAAAAAACCTGTAGAGTGCGCACGGCATGGCCATGCGCACTCTACAAGTCCCGGGCCAAAATCAGCTTAGGCCCAGAACATCGTGCAGTCATCCCGAACCAAGTCCGGGATGAACGTGCTTACTTCTTGACCGGCTCGTCGGGCTTCTTGTCATTGCCTTCAATGAACGGGCTCCATGGCTTGGCTTTGACCGGGCCAGGCGTCTTCCACACCACATTGAACTGACCGTCAGCCTTGATCTCGCCAATGAACACTGACTTGTGCAGGTGGTGGTTTTTTTCATCCATCTTGCTGGTGATGCCGCTCGGTGCGGTGAACGTCTGGCCAGCCATCGCGGCAATCACTTTGTCGGTGTCAGTGGACTTGGCTTTTTCAACCGCCTGTTTCCACATGTTGATGCCGATGTAAGTCGCTTCCATCGGGTCGTTGGTCAAGGGCTTGTCCATGTGGCCAGGAATCTTCTTGGCTTTGGCATAGGCTGACCACTTTTTGATGAAGTCGGTGTTCGCCGGGCTCTTGATCGACTGGAAGTAGTTCCACGCAGCCAGGTGGCCGACCAGGGGCTTGGTATCCACGCCGCGCAGTTCTTCTTCCCCGACAGAGAAAGCAACCACGGGCACATCTTTGGCCTTCAGACCAGCATTGCCCAGCTCTTTGTAAAACGGCACGTTGGAGTCACCGTTGATGGTGGACACAACCGCGGTTTTACCGCCTTGCGAGAATTTTTTGACGTCAGCAACGATGGTTTGATAGTCGCTGTGGCCGAACGGGGTGTATTTTTCGTCGATGTCCTTGTCGGCAACGCCTTTGCTTTTCAGGTAAGCGCGCAAGATCTTGTTGGTGGTGCGTGGGTACACATAGTCTGTGCCCAGCAATACCCAGCGCTTAGCACCGCCGCCAGCTTTGCTCATCAGGTAATCAACCGCCGGAATCGCCTGCTGGTTAGGTGCTGCGCCGGTGTAGAACACGTTCTTGCTGAGCTCTTCACCTTCGTATTGCACGGGGTAGAACAGCAGGCCATTCATTTCTTCAACCACTGGCAACACTGACTTGCGTGACACAGACGTCCAGCAGCCGAAGATGACAGAGACCTTGTCCTGGCCAAGCAACTGCTTGGTTTTTTCAGCAAACAATGGCCAGTTGGAGGCTGGATCCACAATCACTGGCTCCAGCTTTTTGCCGAGCACGCCACCCTTGGCATTGATCTCGTCAATCGCCATTAAAACCGTGTCTTTCAGCACGGTTTCAGAAATGGCCATGGTGCCAGACAGGCTGTGCAAAATGCCGACCTTGATGGTGCCGCCCGTCTGGGCATGTGACGGCAGGGCAGACAGGCCCGTCAGGGCCACGGCGGCGGTGAGCGCTTTGAGGGTAAAGCGGCGTGAGTTCAGGTTTTGCATAAGTGCTTCTCCAGTGGGTGTTGTGTGGCGTGTCGCTGTGCGCAAACCTGATCCGGAATTTGCACAGCGATGGTTGGATTTTGGTGACTTCAGACGGATTGCGAAATACGCCGGGTGGCGTATGCCGGGCCAACAGCCAGCCCAGCTTGGGGGCGATGTGTTCCGCTCTTGAGGCCTACAAGCATCGTCGCTGTCTCCTTGCCTGGACCGGCCTTAAAGCAGGCTAGATTTCAATCTCTGACTAATTCCTAGGGTTTTTACCAATTAGCGACACCCTATGAATGCGATTGAAGCTATTGTTTGGCACTCGCACTAACAGAGTGCTAACATTTAGTCTGAATTCAGTTTCCCAAAGGAGTTCTACTGTGTCCTCTGCCTCATATCCGCTTGTTTCGTCTGCCATGGCGGTCCCAGTTCTGCCTGGTACCACCGGTGTTGCCAGCGCCAATCCTTGGTCGCTGCTGCCGCCTCTGGGTAACCTGGACGCCTACATTTCGGCTGTCAACCGGCTGCCCATGCTCACACTGGAGCAGGAGCAAACCTTTGCCCGCCAACTGCGCGACGCTAACGACATGGCCTCGGCGGAGAAGTTAGTGCTCTCTCACTTGCGCTTGGTCGTCTCTACCTCGCGCAAGTACCTGGGTTATGGTTTGCCCCATGGTGACTTGATCCAGGAAGGCAACATCGGCCTGATGAAAGCCGTCAAGCGCTTTGACCCGGACCAGGGTGTGCGCCTGGTGAGCTATGCGCTGCACTGGATCAAGGCCGAGATGCATGAATACATTTTGAAAAACTGGCGCATGGTGAAAGTGGCCACCACCAAGGCGCAGCGCAAGCTGTTCTTTAACCTGCGCTCGATGAAACAGGGTTACAAGGACGATGCGGACGTGGCGACCCACCGCGACACGCTGAGTGACGACCAGATCAGTCAGATGGCCAAATCGCTGAACGTCAAGCGTGAAGAGGTCATTGAAATGGAGCAGCGGATGTCCGGTGGCGACGTGCTGCTGGACCCGAGCCCCAGCGACGACGGCGAAGAGGCGTTTGGCCCGATTGCCTATCTGGCGGACAGCGCGCAAGAGCCCACTGCGCTGATGGAAGCCCATGCGCGCGACAACTTGGCCACGGGTGGCATTGAGACCGCTTTGCAAGGCCTGGACGAACGCTCACGCAAAATTGTCGAAGAGCGCTGGCTGAAGGTCAACGACGACGGCTCAGGCGGCATGACGCTTCATGACTTGGCCGCGGTGTATGGCGTGAGCGCGGAACGGATTCGCCAGATTGAGGTAGCGGCCATGAAGAAGATGAAAAAAGTATTGGTTGAATACGCCTAAATCATGCATCGACTGACCTCAAAAGCCATTGCCGCAACAGCAGCAATGGCTTTTTTTGTGACCGAAACTTACTTGCCTTTGAGCAGCAAGCGGATGTCGGCGGTCAAACCTTCGGCCCCGCTGCCATAGCGGTTGTACAGGCGCAGACGGCCCTGTGTGTCGTAAATGTAGTTGCCGGCTGAATGGTCCATGCTGTAACTGCTGGCGGTGCGGCCTTCCACTTTTTTGTAGTAGATCTTGAAGTCTTTGGCGACCAGCGGCAGTTGCTCGGCGCTGGGGCGCAAGGCCAGAAAGCTCGGGTCAAAGTTGCCCATGTAGGCTTTGAGAATCTCTGGCGTGTCGCGCTCGGGGTCCACCGAGATGAACACGCCTTGCAGCTTGTCGCCATCTGCACCGAGTGACTTTTTGATGCCTGCCAGTTCGGTCATCGACGTCGGGCAGACATCGGGGCACTGGGTAAAACCAAAAAACACCACCACCACCTTGCCCGCAAAGTCCTTGATGCTTCGGGTTTTGCCGTTTTGGTCGGGGAGCGCGAAGTCTTTGGCATAGTCAGCGCCGGTCAGGTCGATGCTCTTGAATGGCGGCTTGTCTGGGGCGCAGGCCACCAAAAAAAACGCAAAAAGAGACATGAAAATGGCTTTTGCCCCCGAAATATATGGGCGTGCAGCTCCTGAATGAATAGCGTTCATCAGCATAAAACCTAAATGAGGTAGTGGTCTATCAGCAGCGCCGCAAAGAGGGCCGACAGGTGAATCAGGGAAAAGCGAAATGTCTTTCGAGCCAGCGCTTCTGAATAATTTCGCCACAGCTTGAAACCATACCAGCTGAAGCCAAAACTCAAACCGGTTGCCGCGATCAAATACAGCCAGCCGCTCATTTGAAACACAAACGGCATCAGGCAGGCCGGGAAAAGCACAAGCGTATAAAGAAACACCTGCAGACGGGTGAATTCGTTCCCATGGGTCACTGGCAGCATGGGCAGGCCAGCCTTGCGATAGTCCTCGACCCTGTAGAGCGCCAGCGCCCAGAAGTGCGGCGGTGTCCATAAAAAGATGATGAGAAACAAAATCAGCGCCTCGGGGCCGACAGAGCCGGTCATGGCGGCCCAGCCCAGCACCGGCGGCATCGCGCCTGAGGCGCCACCAATCACAATGTTTTGCGGCGTCAGGGGCTTCAAAATCACGGTGTAAACAACGGCGTAACCGACAAAGGTGGCGAAGGTCAGCCACATCGTCAGCGGATTGACCCAGCGATACAAAATGACCGAGCCAATGGTGCACAGGACGGCTGAAAAAGTCAGCGTCAGCCAGTTGCTGATCTGGCCCTGTGCGGTGGCCCGCATGGCGGTGCGCTTCATGCGCGCGTCGATGCCCTGCTCAACCAGGCAATTGAAGGCAGCGGCTGCGCCTGCGACCAGCCAGATGCCGACGCAGGCAATCAGCCCCCGTTGCAGGTCAGCCCAGCGGGGAACCCCGGGAACAGCCAGCACCATGCCAATCAGTGCGCAAAACACAATCAGTTGCACCACTCGTGGCTTGGTCAGCACATAAAACTGCCGGAATTTGGACGGCACGTGCGCAGGTAAAAGGGTATTGGTGGTGCTCATGCAAACAATCGGGATGAGCTGAATTTTGACGCACTGACGGTTTGCTTTGCGCTGCGGCTGACGCAGACGATACCGGTGAGCACCATCACCAGCGCCGCCGCGCCGCCGGTGTGCATCACAGCGGCTGCCAGCGGCCAACCCAGCAGCACATTGCCAAGGCCGGTCGCAGCCTGCAAGACAGCCAGCCCCAGCAACCACCTGGCAGCGTTGCGCAGGGCTTGTATTTTGTAAAGCTTGACGGCCAGGCCAATCATGGCGGCAAACACCAGATAAGCGCTCAGACGATGCACGTAATGGATGGCGGTCAGTGCCTGAAAACTGATGTTTTCACCGTTCAGGCCTGCACCAAGCTCACGCCACAAGGTAAAGCCTTCGCTGAAGTTCATGGCAGGCCACATTGAGTTTTGGCACGCCGGAAAATCGGTACACGCCAGTACCGCATAGTTGGTACTGACCCATCCGCCCAGGGCGATTTGTAGCCACAGCAGGGCAAAGGTCGCCACGATAAAAAGCCGTGTGGCGCCTTGCAAGGGCAGGGGCGAGAGTTCGCCTTGTGCGATGGCATAACGAACACTTTGAACCTTGAGCAGCGCAAGCAGCACCATGCCGCCGAGCAGGTGCATGGTGACGATGGCCGGGAACAGCTTCATGGTGACGGTCAGCGCGCCGAATGCGCCTTGCAGGCACACCCACAGCAATGTGAAGCTGGGCCACCAAGGCGAGATGTTGCTCTGGTTCATTTCAAGCTCGTTCAGCTCGCTGCCGCGCACCGTCTCTGCTGGTCTGAGGGTTGGCCCTGCGTCGCCGGGCGATCGCTTTCGACGCTCACGCCAGGCGATGACGGCCAGAGTCAATATCAGCACGCCGACACCGGTGGCCAGGTAGCGATGGATCATTTCAACCCAGGCCTTGGGGTGGGTGACCGGGCCGGTGGGCATGGCGGTTTGCGCTGCATCGATGTGCAACTGGGCACCCACCGGGCTGGCATGGCCATAGCAGCCTGGCCAGTCAGGGCAACCCAGGCCAGAGTCTGTCAGGCGGGTAAAGGCGCCAAAGACGACCAGGTCAAAGGTGAGAAACAAGGTGACCAGCGTGAGAACCTTCAGGCGCTTGGCTGTGGGTGCATGGCGGCTCTTGAGCCAGACCCAGACCAGTGGACCGATAGCGACAATCATGCCCATGATCATCAGCTGCAGCGCGGGGCTCAGGTTGTAGAGTTCGGTCGTATCCATACGGTCAGCGCCCCTCTTTGTCCCAACTGCCTGAGGCGCGCAGCAAGCGGTCCAGGTCACGTTTGGCTTTGGCGGCGCCCGCGGCGTCCATGTTGGCCGGAAAACGCATCATCAGATTACCCAGCGGGTCCGCGACATACAAGTGGTCTTCAAGACGCTGGCCGGTTGCCGGTGGCAGCCACTGTGCCAGTTTGTCCGATGGCACGCGCAATGTAGTCGCCTCAGTCAGCGCAGGTTTCAGGCGTGCATCAATCTCGGCCGCATCGGTCACCAGCCAGACCCAGTCGACACGCACTTTTTCCTTGCCCAGTGACTCACGCAGCTGCCGCTGGAAATACAGGCGATTCTGGCAAGCGGTGTCGCAGTTCGCGCTGGCCACACTGATCAGCAACCATTGATTTTTCAATGCCGGCAACTCGCCTGGCTTGCCATTCAAATCCAGCGTGGCGATGGCTGGCAAAGGGCGCTGCGGGATGATCAGTTCACCATAATTGCGCCGGCCTTCAGGTCGAATCACATAGTAGGTAACGTATGACGCGATGACGGGTGCGGCACACACCAGCAGCACGGCAATCATCTTCCAGCGACCTGCCTTGGTGTTTGGGCTCTCCTCACCGAGCACCGGCACGGTGTGAACCGTCATGCTCAGTGGCTGGTCTTGCGGCGGGTTGGAGGCAGAACTTGTATCAGGCATGAAGTGCTTGTTTGCGCTTGACGCGCCAGGGGTAAATAATCTGGAACCAGGCATAAAGACCTGCGACAAGGCCGCACAAAGCAAACCACTGAAATGCATAGCCGTAGTGCTTGTCAATGCCCACATTGGGCGCAGCCCACTCACGCAGCAACCCCTCATCGGCTGAGCCAATTTGAACCATCGACACTGACATCAAGGGCAGGCCGGTCTCGCGGCTGAAATCAACAATATCAATATTCTGCCGTATGCGTGACATATCGACGCCCTTGAACTCATATAACTTGGAAGGGGGTGGGGCGATGCGGCCATGGACGGTGACGGCTCCAGCTGGTGTTTGAATATCGGGCAACTTGGCACGGTCTTCAAAATTGCGCATGACCCAGCCACGCTGTACCAAAATGACTTGTCCGCTGCCGTCCAGGACCAAGGGCGTGACTGCCACCAGGCCGGTTTTGCCATTCATCTGACGATTGTCCAGAAACACCGTGTGATCTGCACGCCAAACGCCTTTGACGGTGGCACGCCTATGCACCGCCTCCTGCAGGTTCTTAAAAGTTGCCAGATCTGCTGCCTTCAGAATCGATTCGTTGCCTTGCCCTTCAATGGCAACCATCAGCGCCTGCTTTTGCGCAGCCCGTCGCAGTTGCCACTGGCCCAGTGAGAAGGTCAGCGCAGCCACCAGCAATGCTGCAAGGGTGAGCAGCCAAAACCTTGGAGTTTTCGACAACGGCGGCGAGAGTTTGGCCATCAGCCGATAATCTCCGGCATGACATATCTTGTAGCCATCGCCTTTTTAGCCATTCTCGCCAGCCTGGCCACTGCCTTGTTTTTCATGATGAAAGATGGTGCCAACGGAAAGGCGAAAACCAGCAACATGGCCAAAGCACTGGCTTTTCGCATCGGGTTTTCGGTACTGCTGTTTGTCTGCATTTTGATAGCGTGGAAGATGGGCTACATTCAGCCAACGGGCTTGCCTGTCGGCAAATAAAACTCGGTAAAACTTGATTCTGCAAAACAACAAAGGCCGCACAGTGCGGCCTTTTTGCTGGCTTGCGCCAATCAGCTTAGAGCCAGTAAACCAGGATATACAGGCCCAGCCACACCACGTCCACAAAGTGCCAATACCAAGCCGCACCTTCAAACCCAAAGTGCTTGTCAGCCGTGAAATGGCCTTTTTGCAGTCGCAAGGTGATGAAGAGCAGCATCAACATGCCGACAAACACGTGAAAGCCATGAAAACCGGTCAACATGTAGAAGGTAGAACCATAGACCCCAGAATTGAGCTTGAGGTTCAAATCAGAATACAAGTGCGCGTACTCATAGCCTTGGACGAACAAGAAGACCAGACCCAGCAGCACCGTGGTCCACATGAAAGCGATGGTTTTACCGCGGTGGCCTTCGCGCAGAGCGTGATGGGCAATGGTCATGGTCACGCCTGAGGTCAGCAGCAAAGCCGTGTTGATGGTAGGCAACCAGAAAGGCCCAACAGTTTGAAAGGGCTCGACAATGTCAGCAGGTGATGCAGTAGCCCCGGCGGCGACGCTTGGCCAAACAGCTTTGAAGTCTGGCCACAGCAGTGCGTTTTCAAGTCCGCCCAATGCCGGTACCGAGTGCATACGCGCCCACCACAGCGCGGTAAAAAACGCGCCAAAAAACATGACTTCAGAAAAGATGAACCAACTCATGGACCAGCGAAAAGACAGATCAATTTTGTGACCATACAAGCCGCCTTCGCTTTCCCGCACGGACTCACTGAACCAGCGAAACAAAGTGAACAACCACACCACCATGCCCAGTGCCAGCGCGTACACACCCCAGCTGGAGCCATTGACCCACTGGCTGGCGCCCAGAACGACAAAAAGCAGCCCGATTGAGGCCATCACAGGATGGCTGGAGGGTGCGGGCACAAAGTAGTGCGGGGTACCGGTTGTGGTGGCTGACGACATATTCAAACTCCTGCTCTTTCTGATCTCAATGATTTCTTGAATTTCTCAACTTCGGCAATCGGCTTACTTGCCCACAACCCAGGTAGCCAGCAATATCAGGCTACCTACAAAAACAAACACGCTGACCAGGCCAACGACGATGATGTGCAGCGGATTGAGCTGAGCCACATCTCGCTCGTAGTCATCGCGGGCGCGCAACCCGACAAATGACCACATCACGGCCTTGACCGTCCGAAAAATGGAGCCTTTGCGCTGATGCACAGGCAGATCGTCTGGCTTGTTCATGCGCCAGGGGCCTTGTTGTCAGTGGCGTTGGCCGCTTGCGGGACTGCAGGTGTGCGGCCACCCACTTCAAAAAACGTGTACGACAAGGTAATGGTGTTCACATCTTTGGACAGCTTGGGGTCAATCACAAAGGCCACAGGCCACTGCTTTTTTTCGCCGGGTGCCAAGGTGTACTGCTGAAAGCAAAAACACTCCAGCTTGTTGAAGTGCGCACCAGCTTGTGCCGGCGCGTAGCTCGGAATGGCTTGCGCTGACATGGTACGGTTTTGCGTATTTTGGAATTCGTACATCACCGTGGTCAATTCACCGGGGTGAACTTTCAGCGTGTTTTGGGCCGGCTTGAAATGCCAGGGACCACGTGCATTGCTGTCAAACTCAATGGTGATGCTGCGCGTTAAATCAACCTGCGTATTCGCCGGCATTTTGGGCGTTGCTCCCGGGATCTGTTTGTCCCCCAAAGCCAGCACATTGATGCCCGTCATTTCGCAAATGGCTTTGTAAATCGGCACCAGCGCATAACCAAAGCCAAACATGGCCAGGACGATCACCCCCAGCTTGCTGACCATTTTGAGGTTTTCGCTCTTGATAACCATTTGTCGTTCGCTTTCAGCGGCCGAAGAAAACCATTTTTGCCATGAAGCCAGCAAAGAACACAAGCGCTACTGAGGCCAGGATCAAGCCAAGCCGCAGGTTACTTTTCTTTTGGTCAGGTGTTGACATGGTGTGTGCGTGATGAAAATCAGCCGATCACGCGGGTTGCCGTGGCGTCCAGCTTGGGTGGTGTTTCAAAGGTGTGGAAGGGTGCTGGCGAGGGGACTTCCCACTCCAGCCCTTCAGCGCCCTTGCCGCCTTCGTCAACCCATGGGTTGGCCTTCGCGGGCGCGCCCTGTCCGCGCATCGTGGGCAGCACCACGAATACAAAGAAGTAAACCTGTGCAAAACCAAAGAAGAACGCGCCAACCGAAGCAATGGCGTTGAAGTCAGCAAACTGCATCGGATAGTCAGCGTAGCGGCGCGGCATGCCGGCCAGACCCAAAAAGTGCATAGGGAAGAAGGTGACGTTGAACGAAATCAATGACCACCAGAAGTGGATCTTGCCGCGTGTCTCGTTGTACATCACGCCCGTCCACTTGGGAGCCCAGAAGTAGTAGCCGGCGAACATCGCATAGAGTGAGCCTGCCACCAGCACGTAGTGGAAGTGGGCCACCACGTAGTAAGTGTCCTGCAGTTGGGTGTCGATCGGTGCGACCGACAAAATCACGCCAGTCAAGCCGCCAATCGTGAACACGAAAATAAAGCCGACCGCAAACAACATGGGAGTTTCAAACGTCATTGACCCCTTCCACATAGTCGCAATCCAGTTGAACACTTTTACGCCCGTTGGCACCGCAATCAACATGGTCGAATACATGAAGAAAAGCTGACCCGTCACAGGCATGCCCGTGGTAAACATGTGGTGCGCCCAAACGACGAAGCTCAAAATGGCAATCGAACCAGTGGCATACACCATGGATGCATAGCCAAACAGGCGTTTGCGCGAAAACGCTGGAATGATGTGACTGATGATGCCGAAGGCCGGCAAAATCATGATGTACACCTCTGGATGGCCGAAGAACCAGAAGATGTGCTGATACATCACTGGGTCACCGCCGCCAGCCGGATTAAAAAAGCTGGTGCCAAAGTGGCGGTCTGTCAGCGTCATGGTGATGGCCCCAGCGAGCACTGGCATCACGGCAATCAGCAGGTAAGCTGTGATCAGCCAGGTCCAGCAGAACATGGGCATTTTCATCAGCGTCATGCCGGGAGCGCGCATGTTCAAAATGGTCACGATGATGTTGATCGAGCCCATGATGGAAGATGCACCCAACAGATGCAGGGCAAAAATACCTGAGTCCATGGAAGGACCCATCTGCAGCGTCAACGGTGCGTACAGAGTCCATCCGGCAGCCGGGGCGCCGCCAGGCAGGAAGAAGGAAGTGGCCAGCATCAAAGCTGCAGGAATCATCAGCCAGAAACTGAAGTTGTTCAGTCGCGCAAAAGCCATGTCAGCAGCGCCGATTTGCAGCGGAATCATCCAGTTTGCAAAACCCACAAAGGCCGGCATGATGGCGCCAAACACCATGATCAGGCCGTGCATGGTTGTCAATTGGTTGAAGAGCTCTGGGTTGACCAGTTGCAAGCCAGGCTGAAACAGCTCAGCACGAATGCCAAGCGCCAGAACGCCACCAAACATCAGGTTGAAAAAAGCGAACAGGAGATACAGCGTACCAATGTCTTTATGGTTGGTCGCAAATACCCAGCGACGCCAACCTGCGGGGGCACCGTGGTCATGGTGATCGTCATGTGCGTGGTCACCAGCGTGGCCTTTGGGGTCAAGTACTGCACTCATCTTTACTTCCTTTTCCGGGCATCAGGCGGGATGGCCTGACGCTTTTGATGTGATTTCGATTCGAAGCTTTTTATTGCTGTCAGTTTGGCTATTTGCGTGCGGCTTGTAATTCAGCGGGCTGCACCAGTTGGCCTGTCTGATTGGACCAATTATTTTTGGTGTAACTGATGACTGCAGCCAGATCGGTATCACTCAGAGCTTTCCATGACGGCATGGCACCGTTGTTGGCCCCGTTCAACAAGATCGCAATTTGTTTGCCATGGTCCGCGTCGAGCACAACAGCTGAACCGTCGAGTGCCTTGATGGCACCACCGCCCTTGCCAGTTGCCTGGTGGCAGGCCGCGCAATTGGCTGCATAGACTTTTTCGCCACGTGCTTTCAGGTCTGCCAGTGCCCAGACTTTCGATGGGTCATCTGCCTTGGCCGCCATTTCCTTGTTTTTACCCGCAACCCATGCGCTGTAGTCTGCCGCAGAGACGACTTTGACGTGAATTGGCATGTAGGCGTGCTCTTTGCCGCACAGCTCTTGGCACTGGCCGTGGTAATCGCCGATTTTTTCTGCCCGGAACCAGGTGTCCCGCACGAAGCCTGGAATGGCGTCTTGCTTGATACCGAAGGCAGGCACGGCAAACGCGTGAATCACGTCGTTGGCGGTGGTGATGATGCGGATCTTTTTATTGACCGGCACCACCATTGGATTGTCGACCTTGAACAGGTAGTCATCCGGTGCTTCGCCTGCTTTGGGACCACCGTTGTTGGACATCACGCGGTGGGTGTTGTCCAGCGTTGAGACAAAAGCAATGCCTTCGCCTTCGCCCTTGACGTAGTCATAGCCCCATTTCCACTGCATGCCCGTCGTTTTAATGGTCAGGTCGGCTGCGGTGGTGTCTTTTTGTGCCACCAGCACTTTGGTAGCTGGCAACGCCATGCCAATCACGATCAGGAAAGGAACGATGGTCCAGGCGATCTCAACCGCGGCAGATTCGTGGAAATTGGCTGCCTTGTGGCCTACTGACTTGCGGTGCTTCCAGATGGAATAAAACATCACGCCAAAGACCGCTACAAAGATCACCAAGCAGATGATCATCATAAACCAGTGAAGCCAGTGTTGCTCTTGTGCAATTTGGGTGACGGCCGGGTGCATATTGAGCTGTCGCACCGCCGGGCCACCGGGCAGGTCGTTGACGGCGTGGGCGGCTGTGCAGGCCCATGCTGCCGAGAACACCAGCAGTGTTGCTGCACGCTGCGTTGCTTGCTGCGTCAGGTGGCTCATGGTTTTACGTACATTCATCGTGATCACTTTTAATGCCTCAAAATTACCGGCCCACAGACCTAGTGGATTTGCCAATTCAACGAAACCATTGATTATAAAGTTAGTCGCAGTGCAGTTTCAGCATCCGCGCAGTGCAAAGCGTATTTCTCTGGCCAACGCGGGCCGCAATTCTGGCCGCACATGGCGCCCCACGCGCACTGAACGCCCTTGGCCAGACACTTCAATCAGCGACCCGTCACCGTTTTTAGGTTCGACGCGAACCCATTCACGGTTGAATTCTGCGCGGTGCAGGCGGCCTGCGGTTTCGAGCTCCACCACCAGTTGGCTGCCTTGCAAAGATATTTTTTCACCGTCTCTTGCATGCCGCGCATACAAAATGAAAGCGGTGCCAACAGCGATCAGCTCTGCCCATGCAAAGGGCATGACAAGCGTTGCGCCCTGTATCCAGAAAAAAGTGGCGATGCCAAGCGATACCACGCTCAGAGATGCGAACAAGCCCAGCAGTTGCCCGGGAGTCACAGAACAATTGCGTTTGAGCAGCCACTGAACGCCTTGGTGACCGAGGTCATTGCTTTGCGGCAAGGAGGCAAAGCGCAATGCTGAAGGTTCAGGTGAGTCGAAGGGGTGCGACACAGGGCGACACTCAAAAAATAACAGCCTGCCGGGCGGGCTGTCTAAGACACGGGAACATGCCCGAATAATTGAAATTAGTATAACGGGGTTTACCCGAAAGTCGGCCGGTAAACCTGTGCAAACCCGGTCATACCATAGGCCTTTGTTCAGGCCCGCAGAGTCCGGCTTACAGCCGTGGCGGCTTGCCCGCACCCAGCATGCTGCGCATGTCCTGTATGGACATGGAGCTCAAGGCGCTGACCTTGACCTTGGGCTGCGCCTTCATCGCATGGCCGTAAATCACTTCAAACGTCAACGACAATCTGTCATCAGGCCCGGTTTTCAGGTGCTCGGCCAGTTCGTTTTCCAGTCGGGTTCGCCATGCCCGACCGCGCAGGCCAGCAAACCGTGCTGGGTGAAAGTTTCGCCCCAGCTCTCTGAGCTCTTTTATCAGCCGCGCTGGGGAGTCATAGGTCAGCGTGATGCGCTCCATGTCCATCACGGGTTCGGCAAACCCACCAGCCACCAGCATGTCGCCCCAGTCGTGCATGTCGGTCAGGTCATGCCCGGCGACTGGCCAGGACAGTTGCCGGTAGACCTCGCGCAGTTCGATCGATGTGTCGGGCCCCAGACATGAAAACATCAAAAAACCGCCGACGGTCAAAGCGCGGTGCCAACTGGCCAGTAGCGCCTGCGGGTCGGCGGCCTCATGCAGCGCCATGTTGGCCCACAGCATGTCGACGCTGCCCGGAGTCGGTATCTCAAAACGTGCTGTTTTACCAAGCCAGCGAGCTGGTTGCCACCACGGAATTGCTATATTGTTAATAGCTGCTTGCCTAAGTTGTGATTGACTCTCAATCACAAAACACTCTGAATTTGAGTATTTTGTGGCGAGTTTTTGGTGGTTTTGCAAGCCGCCGCGCACCGCACCCCAGTGCGCCCATGCTTTTGGTTGTAACTTGATCCATTGCAACCTGTCGAGCATCCTGCTGGCCACTTCCTCATGCAGCCAAGGCGATACCGGAGGCGCCATGCGCTGCCAGCGGGCAACAGCGGTTGGGTCAAGTGTGGGCGGGCGCTCTGTCTTCATGTGTTCTTCGTGATGTGCGCCCCGAGTATATTGACCGGGTGCTCAAACGTCTTTTGCAAACCCCTTTTTTAAAGTCGGCGAACCGGTTACCCAGCCAGTGCGCCGTCTGTCGTAGCTGGCCCGCAGCGCCGGTATGCCGAGCCTGCATGCAACGATTTGCCCTTCACCGGCCGCGCTGCCGCTGCTGCGCAATGGCCCTGGCCGATGGCTTGTCAGCCGGTTTGCACGCAGCATCAGATGTCTGCTTAGACTGCCTCAGCCAGCCGCCACCGATCGACGCAACCCTGGTTGCAGTCGACTACGCCTACCCCTGGTCTGCGCTTATCAGCGCTTACAAATTTGGCGAGCAACCTGGCTGGGCGCCCTTTTTTGCCGACCTGTTGCTCAAAGCACCGGGCGTTCGTCAGGCGCTTGAAAACCTGCAGCCAGCGGACCTGATCCTGCCCGTTCCGCTGTCAAAAGAGCGCTTGCAAACGCGCGGCTTTAACCAGGCCTGGTTGTTGACCAAGGAGCTGGCCGGGCAGGCAGGCAGCAGCGCCCACGCAGACAGCAGCTTGCTGCTGCGGCTTAAAAACACCCGTCCCCAGACCGAGCTGAAGCGTGAGGCGAGGCTGGCCAATGTCAAAGGCGCTTTTCAAATCGACCCGCTGCGCGCGGCCACTGTCAAAGGCCGGTGCGTCGTGCTGGTGGATGACGTGATGACCAGCGGCGCATCGCTTTTTACCGCGGCCGAGGCCATGCGTACGGCGGGTGCGGCGCGCATCACCGGCATCGTGCTGGCCCGCACGCCACTTTAGGCCTCATCATGTTCAATATTGTTCTTGTCGAACCCGAAATTCCACCCAATACAGGCAATGTCATTCGCCTGGCGGCCAACACGGGCTGCCGCTTGCACTTGATTGAGCCCTTGGGTTTTTCAATGGACGACAAGCACATGCGGCGCGCCGGGCTTGACTACCACGAGTATGCCGAGCTGAAGCGGCACGCCAGCTGGCAGGTCTTTATGGATCATGAAAACCCCGATCCGGCACGGCTGTTTGCGATGACCACACGCGGTTCGCGCAACCTGTTTGATGTGGCTTTTGCGACGGGCGACTGGCTGGTGTTTGGGTCAGAAACCAAGGGCTTGGATGCTGCCTTGCGCGACTCGTTTGCAGCCAGCCAGCGCCTGAAGCTGCCCATGCAGCCCGACCAGCGCAGTCTGAACCTGTCTAACGCTGTGGCTGTGACGGTGTTTGAGGCTTGGCGGCAAAACGGCTTCGTCACAGCGGACCGAAGCACACCAGTCAGTCAAGGGTAGCGCCGCATCAGCGATTCAGCCACACACACGGGTTTGGCAGAACCCTCGCGCTCGACCGTGACTTCCCAGGTCATCTGTACGCCGTTGTTGTCAATTGGCAGTGTTGCCAGCAGCTTCATGTGGGCGCGCAGGCGGCTGCCCACCGGCACGGGTGATGTAAATCGCACCTTGTTCAGCCCGTAGTTCACGGCCATATGCGAGCCGACAATATGAAGCGACGATTCAAAAAATGTCGGTATCAAGGACAAGGTTAAAAATCCGTGCGCGATGGGCCCACCAAAAGGGCCGTTCGCGGCTTTTGCAGGGTCCACATGAATCCACTGGTGGTCGCCTGTGGCCTCGGCAAACAGGTTAACCTGCTGCTGGCTAATGGTCATCCAGTCACTGATCGCAACTTCTTGCCCCACACATTTGGCCAGGTCTGCAATGGTTTGAAAAGTCTTCATGAACTTAGCGGTTGATCAAGCCACTGGCAAATACTTTTCCACTGCTCCAGGTCTTTTTCAACCCGGCCAGGGGCCACATCAAACAGCGTGAGCCCGCGTGCAGCCAGGTGAATGTAGTTTTGCGTGTCGCGCACCATGCCCAGCACCGGCAGCCCCAGGCTGTCAACAAACCCGCGCAACTTGTCGGCGGCAATCGTGCGCGAATCCACCCGCATGCCCACAATACCCACCTGCACCTTGCCAGCGTGGCGGTGCTCAGCCAGCTGGTCCAAAAAAGCCCGGGTGGCAAAAATGTCGAACACGCTGGGCTGCAGCGGTACGATGATTTTGTCGGCCAGTTTGATGACGTCGTTAAAGCGCCAGCCGTGCAGACCGCCTGGCGTATCCAGAACCACATGGGTCGTGCCCTTGGGCGGCTTGACGATCAGATCAGAGTTCACGTCCCAGGTGGCAATGGGCCGGGCGGCCGGCGGGCGCAGCCCCAGCCATAGCCTGGACGACTGCTGCCTGTCGACGTCACCCAGCATCACCGCATGGCCTTGCGCTGCAAAGTAGCCCGCAACATGGGTAGCAAGCGTCGATTTACCGACGCCGCCTTTAGGATTGGCAATCACGACGACTGGCATGGTGAACTCCTTATGAGAAATGAACAGTTACCTGGCGATATGGTAACGGCGCGCCGCACCTCACCTTACCTCACCTCAGCTCACCGAGGTCTCTTGACGGCTTGCCATGGCCGTCACGCCAAGCCAAACAGCTTGCGTGCGTTGTCTCGGCCAATTTTTTGGCGGTCGTTGTCGCTGATCTCGCAGCGGTCAAACCAGCTGGCAGCGTGCTCGTGCTTTTCAAACGGATAGTCAACCGAATACATGATGCGGTCACTGCCCACCTCGAGCATGGTGGACAGCAGCGTCGGGGTACGAAAGTTGCCGCTGGTGGTGATGTGCACGTTGCTGCGCAAGTAGTCGCCAATTTCTTTTTCGCACGGCATGCCTCTGCGACCCTTGCGCAAAATATGGTCGACCCGCCAGATGTTGAACGGAAGACCTTCGCCGAAGTGTCCAAGAATCATTTGCAGTTCTGGATGCCGGTCAAACATGCCGCTGGACATCAATCGCAAAGCGTGAATGCTGGTTTCCACAGCAAACGCCCAGGTCGGTCCGGTCAGCCAGTGCGCACCGTCATAAATCGGTTCTCGGCTGGCCAGCGGGTCACGCGGGTGCATGTAAAAAGGCTTGCCCAAGGTCGCGGCTGCAGCCCAAAAATCAGTGAACTGTGGCGCGTCGTAGTACACCACGGTGTTTTCGTCGCCCACCTGTGAAAACCCATTGACCAGAAAACCATGAAATCCCAAGTGCTTGACACAGCGCTCCAGTTCACGCGCTGCGGCCTCTGGGTCTTGCATGGGCAGCGCGGCAAAGCCGCCAAAGCGCGTGGGGTGGCGTTTGATTTGCTCGGCCAGGACGTCGTTGGCGCGCCGTGCGACGTCAATCGCACGCTTTGCATCGGGTATGGCCTGCACCGCCGGGGAGTTGAGCGACAGAATTGAAAAGGCGGTACCCCATTCGTCCATCTGGTCCAGCCGCTGTTGCTCAAAGTCGAGCAAATTGCTTTTCAGGCCAGCCCACACCTCAGGCCTGGCGTAAACCTGTGAGTCACCAATCGTCAGGTCAATCGCAAAGTGCTCTTCAAGCGCAATTTTATTTTTCATGGTTTTCGCAGCATTATTCCGGCTTGATATTGAGTTTGTCGAGCACGTTCTGCCAGGTTTTACGGTCTTCGTTGATGTACTGCGTGAGCTGCTCGGGTGTGCCTGGACGCGGGTAGGTGCCCAGCTCGCGCGACTTGGCCACGATTTCAGGCATCAGCAGCACATCGCCCATATCTTTGTTCATTTTGGCGATCATGGCTGCGTCAACTCCTTTTTTGGCAACCACGGCAAACCAGCCGTAGGCCACCGCACCAGGTACGGTTTTGTTGGCCAGCGGGAACGAGTCAAGCCCAGGCTCTACCCTGTCCCCCATCGATGCCAGCACGCGCAGTTTGCCGCCCTGCACATTGCCTGCCACCACGTTGTAAGTTTCAATCATCATTTTGGTTTGCCCGCCCAGCATGGCCTGCATGGCCTGCGCGCCGCCCGGGTAGTGCACCTCCAGAAACTGTGCCCCGTACTGCAGCCCCAACAAAGCGGATGCCAGATGCGGCAAGGTGCCCCGTCCGTTGTCTGCTACCTCAATTCCCAGTGGCTTGGCCTTGGCTGCAGCCATGATGTCGGCCAGCGTTTTGTAGGGAGAATCAGCGGGCACTGCCAGAATAAATGGCGCAACCGCGACCAGTGTGACGGGTACAAAGTCACGGGCAAAGTCATAGGTCACACCCTTGATGGTGCTTGGCGCAACCGAAATGGCTGAACCCTGGACAAAGCCAAAGGTGTTGCCGTCAGCTGCAGAGTTGAGGATGGCGTTCATGCCAATCACGCCGCTGCCGCCCGGCTTGTTGTCCACAATGATGGCTTGGCCCCACTTTTCAGTCAGTTTGACACCCACCAGCCGTATCAACACATCAGGCGCAGAGCCGGCAGGAAATGGCACCACAAAACGCACTGGCTGCGCAGGCCATTTGGCCGCAGGCGTTTGAGCCTGTGCGGTTGGCAGGGCGGTTGCTGCAACCAGGGCCACTGTCAGGTTCACGGCCGCGCGTCGGCTGAGCATGGGGGTCAAAAAATGGGTCATTAGTTTGTCTCCGGGAGGTTGAAAAACGAACTTTTCTGGCAGGATAAAAATGACAAGTTACTTGATTAATCAAGTAATATAGAAAACTATATCCTTGATCAATCAAGCGCCAGTCCATGAAAACCCTAGTTTCCAAGCACGATCTTGAAAAGGCGATTCCCTTCCTTCTGGCCCGTGCCGGCGCGCGCATGGGCAATGCTTTTTCGAAAGCGCTCAAACCGTATGGCCTGAGCCTGAGCGAATGGCGGGTGTGCGCGTCGCTGCAGCACACACCCAGGCAAGCGCTGTCTGAGCTGGCAACGCACATTGGGACGGATTTGTCGGCACTCTCGCGCATCGTTGACAGGCTGGTGGCGCAGGGCCTTGTGGCGCGAGAAAAGTGCGATGCCGATGGTCGCGCGGTGCGCATCACCTTGAGTACCCGCGGCCAGGCCTTGACGCGCAAAATCACGCCCATGGCTCGGCATTACGAGTCCGTGGCGCTGTCAGACTTCACCGCTGTGGAGGTTAAGACACTGCGCGCCATGCTGCTGCGCTTGCATCAAAACGCGAGCCCCCTGGCCTGACTCTGTCTGGCCAGAGCTGTCAGGCAAATCCATCCCACAGCAGCTTGCAGCCCGTTAAAAACATGCCGGCGTACAGCAAGCGGTAAAAAAGAATCTCGCTGATACGCCGTGCCAGCCGCACGCCAACCCACACACCGAGGGGTGCGAACGGCAGCAGCACCACAGACGTGGCCATGTTGCGCGTGTCCAGCAGACCCAGCCAGGCGTAGGGAATCCATTTGGACAAATTGACGACAAAAAACAAGAACGCCATGGTGGCAGTGAATTTGACAGGCGACAGGCGCAGCGGAATGACATAGGCGTTGATGGGTGGGCCACCTGCATGCGCCACAAAGCTGGTAAAGCCTGATGTGATGGTCAGCAAAGCGCCCAGCCAGCGCGCTGGGGGAGGGCTGTTGGGCCGGGGAGGGAACAGCAGGCGCTGCGCCAGAAACAGCAGCGTGAACGCACCCACCAGCCCCGCCACAATGTGCGTGTCCAGCAGCTTGAAAAGCAGGGCACCGATGACCGTACCCAGCAAAGCAAACGGCACCAAAAACTTGAGCAGTTGCTTGTCAAAGTCTTTGCGAAAGGCCGCCAGGCTCAGTGTGTCCATCAGGAGCAGCACGGGCATCAGTATGGCGGCGGCCTGCGGCACACTGACGGTCATGGCCATCATGGGCACCGCCATGGAGCCAAATCCGGTGCCAAAGCCGCTTTTGCTGATGCCGAGCAGCAGCACGGCCGGAATGGCCAGAGCGTAAAAAAGCGGGTCGGTGATGACGGGAAAGATCAAGACAAAGTGTGAAGGGCAAGCAGCGCCAGCAAGTCTACCGCTGCCGGTTAGACACCCAGATAGGCTTTCTGGATCTCTGGCCGTGTGAGCAACTCGCTGGCTTGCCCCTCGGCCACAATACGCCCTTCCTCAACCACATAGGCGCGGCTGGCCAGCGCCATGGCCATGGCCACGTTTTGCTCGACCAGCAGCACCGATGTACCTTGCGCATTGATCTGGCGAATGGCGCTGAACATGTCCAACACGATGCTGGGCGCCAGGCCCAGAGACGGCTCGTCCAGCAACAGCAAGCCAGGCCGGGCCATCAGCGCGCGGCCAATAGCGACCATTTGCTGCTGGCCACCCGACAGCGCGCCTGCCGGACTTTGCAGTTTGACTTTGAGCGCCGGGAAAAGCGACAGCACGAGCTCGAGGGAGGCTTTGCGGTGCACCTTGGCTTTGGCAATGAAACTGCCCAGTTCCAGGTTGTCATAGACGGTCATTTGTGTGAACAGCCTGCGGCCTTCCGGCACGATGGCAATGCCTGCGTCACAAAACTTGTGACTGGCCAAATGGGTGATGTCCTGGCCGTTAAAACGCAGACTGCCGCCCTTGACGCGGTGCAGGCCAGCAATCGCATTGATCAGCGTTGTTTTGCCAGCGCCATTGGGGCCGACCACGCACACCAGTTCGCCTGGTTTGACGCTGAGCGAAACATCCCACAGCGCAGGTGCGGCGCCGTAATTGACAGAGATGTTGTTGACTTCAAGCATGGGGGTTTCCCAGATAGGCACTGACTACTTCCTTGTTTTGCATCACCTCTTGCGCTGGGCCCACAGCAATCAATTTGCCGTAGTTCAGCACCGCCACCCGGTCAGCCAGCGCCATCACGGCGCGCATCACGTGTTCCACAAAAACAATGGTGGCCCCACGGTCGCGTATTTTGCGAATCAGCTCAATGGCTTCGTTGATTTCAGCGGGCGTCAAGCCAGACAGCACCTCATCGAGCAACACCAGGCGGGGGCGCGAGGCCAGTGCGCGTGCCAGTTCCAGAAACTTGCGCTGGTGCAAATTCAAATCGTCCGGCAGCGCAAACGCTTTGTCATGCAGGCCGGTAAATTCAAGCCACTTCCAGGCCTCTTGTGTGGCTTGCTTGTTGTCGAGCGCAGCGCCGCCAAACATCGCCACCAAAGACACGTTTTGCAGTACCGTCAAGTGCGCAAAAGGCCGGGGAATCTGATAAGTGCGGGCAATACCGGCCTGCGCGATGCGGTGGGCTGGCAAGCCGGCGAGCTGCCGGCCTTCAAGAAACACCTCGCCGGCGCTAGCCACGTAATGGCCGCTGACGACATTGATGAACGTGGATTTGCCCGAACCATTGGGCCCGAGCAGGCCCAGGATTTCACCGGGGTAGACCTTCAAATCAAGGCCATCGAGGGCCTGAACACCTTTGAATGCCTTGGACAGTCTGCGCACTTCCAACAGTGGTTTTGTCTCCAGCGTGATGAGGGGTGCCGAGCGAGCTGTGGTTTGAGCTTCAAGCTCCGCAGACACAGGGCTCGCAGACAGCGGCACGGTACGCGTCGCGTTTTTGCGGGCAGTGCGTCTTAAAAAGTAGCCCAAAATCCCGTTGGGCATGAACAGAATCACCACCACCAAGATCACACCCACCGCAGCTTTGCCCGCAATCGGATTGTTGCCAGCCGTGAAAAAATACAGCAAGCACGTGATGACGGTCGCGCCCACGGCCGGGCCTGCCCAGTGGCGCGTGCCCCCCAGCACGCTCATCAACACCACCGTCAGCGGCACCACGATGGTGAAGGTCTCGCCGGCAGTCACGTACGACACAAACAGCGCATGAATACCGCCAGCCAGACCCGCCAGCGCGCACGAAACGCCAAACGCCAGCAGCTTGTAGTTAAACGTGGGTACCCCCATGACTTCGGCGGCGTCTTCGTCGTCATGAATGGCGAACAAACCGAGCCCCAGCTTGGACGATTGAATGCGGTACGAAATGATCAGGGTTGCCACTGCACCCATGAGGGCCATCAGGTAAATGGATGACGATGCGGTGGGGCCAATAGCAGGCACCTTGACGGCATTGAGATAAATCCCAGGCCCACCATCGATTGGTGTGTTCAGCACCACCGTGCCCACCACAAAGGTGATGGCCAGTGTCAGCAGTGCAAACAGCTCGCCCCGCACAGACTTGACACGAAACACCACAAAACCCAGTGCCATGCCAAACACCGCCGCCATCAAGGCCGCAGCAGGCAAAGTCCATAAGAAAGGCCACTTCAGGTTGGCGGCCAGCCCGGCCGAGGTGTACATGCCGATGCCGAAAAAGGCGCCATGTCCAAAAGAAAAATAACCCGAGTAACCCGACAGCATGTTCCATGACAAAGCCAGAATCATCCAGTGGCAAATCAGGTATAAAAATGATTCATAAAAAGCGGGTACGCCCAGCCACGGAATGCTGGCCAGCAGCACACCTGCACCCAGAATGCCGACAATGGTTTTATCAAGCCTCATAGCTTGCCCGGGCGCAATAGCAGCATCACAATCAGCAGCGAAAACGACACAATGGGCGCCCAAGACGGCGCAGCCACGGCCATGGTGACGGCCTCGCTGACGCCAATGATGATGCCCGCTACCAGTGGCCCCAGCGCGCTGCCCAGGCCGCCCAGCATGACAGCCGCAAACACCACGCCTACCCAGGCAAAAATTTGTGACGGTGTGAGCGTGAAGGTCAAGGCCAGGCAAACACCCGCCACAGCTGCCAGCGCAGCACAAACACCTGCCAGCATCAACGACATGCCTTTTTGGTTGATGCCAAAAGCCGAGGCGATAGGACCGTCTTCAGCCATGGCTCGCAATGCTTTGCCCAGGTCGGTGTAGCGCATGGCGGCCCATATGAGCAGTGAGAAAAGCACGGACAACACCAGTGTGATCAGTTCAGGCACTGGCACGTACAGCGGGCCAATGGTGAACTTCATGTCGTTGTAATGTGTTTCCAGTCGCCGGAAGTCTGCCGTCCAGATGGCTTGCACCAGGCTTTCCATCACCACCGTGATGCCGAAGGTCACCAGCAAGGAATTGAAAGGCGATATTTCAAACTTGGCCAGCAGCCACTGCATGCCGACCCCAAATACAAAAAACAGCGGCGGCAACATCAGCAAGGTCAGCAGCGGATCTATCTTCCAGACAGTTGCCATGTGGTAACTGCCGTACGCTGCCAAAAAAACCAGCCCAAAATGGGCCAGATTGATTTGCCGCAGCAAACCCCAGGTCAAACCCAGCCCCAAACCGATCAGGCCATACAGGCCGCCAATGAACATCCCGGACAGGATGGACTGGGCCAACAGATTGAAGCTGGGCATGACCCGCTTATTGGATCAACAATTTCGTGTTGGCGGGCGCAAACTGTTTGGGCCAGACAACGACCCAGTTGCCGTTTTGTACCTGTTTGACCTTCATCAGGTCATCACCATAGTTGCCGATACCGTCAAAACGCAGATTACCGTGGATGGTTTGCACCTTGTTTTTCTTCAGCCAGATGCCAATTTTTCTGTCGTCAAAGCTGTTGGCACCGCGCACGCCGGCTTCCAGAATCTGCCAAGCGGTGTAAGAAGCCGCAGCCTGCACCTCCACGCTGGTGTAGGGCATGGCCAGCTTGGTGGCGCGCTCTTTGAACACTTTGAGGAAAGCTGCTGCGCCGGGATAGGTGATAAACGGTGCGTGCTCTTCAAAAATTGTCAGCGACAGCGCACGGTTGCCCTCGGGCGACTGCGTCATCGGGCCAGGCGCGGGATAGGTGTGAAAGTGCAGCGGCGGCATGTAGTCAATCTTCTTCATGGCATCCAGCAGCATGTTGCCTTCCAGCGCGATGTCACCCATCCAGACCAGGTCGGGCTTGGCGTCCTTGATGCGTGCGGCAATCGGTCCAAAGTCGCGGTTGCCGAAGTCCCACTCGAGATACAGCACCTCCTGCAAGCCGCGCTTTTTGGCCACCTCGCGGGCACCTTGCGACAGAAAGTAAATCGACGGGAATTTGCTGGTCACAATCGCGATCGTTTTGGGTGGCTTGGGCGACGCGGCCAGCGCGTCAAACACCGTGTTCGGCACGGTGGTTCCAGGGTCTGAACCAATCGACCAGGCCGGGAAGGCGTAGTCATACTTTGACAGTGAAGGAATGCCGAAGGTGTGGTGTATCAACACCTTGTTGTAGCGTTCAGCTACGCCCATGGCCGACAAAATCGCACCAGTGGCGTAGGGGCCCATCAGCAGGTCCACCTTGTCAGAGGTGATCAGCTGCTCATACAAGGTGCGGGCCAGTTCTGGCTTGGACTGGTCGTCTTTGAGCAGCCATTCCACCTTGCGGCCTAACAGACCGCCCCGCGCATTGAGCTGTTCGACATAAATCTCGCCCACCAGCTTGTGGGTCAGCGCCGTGCTGGCCAGCGGCCCGGTCAGCGCCAGCGTGCTGCCCACCTTGACCGGCGCTGCCGACGGTGCCTGCGCGCTGGCAGGCAGTGCAACCATCGCCACTGTGCTTGCAGCGACCAGCGCTGACAACAACCTTTTGAAAAACGTCATAACTTGTCTCCTTTTTTTAGCTTGCGCACTGTCTGAACCGGTCCAAAAAATTGATAAAAACCTTCTACAAAACCGTGCAGGCCTGATCAAACGACAAGCGTGGATTGCGGTCAAACAGCTTGCTGTCGTCGCCGTAACCCAGGTTGATCAGGAAGTTGGCGGTAAAGCGGCCATCCGGGAAAAACTCTGCATTGACCTTGGCCAGGTCCACCCCACTCATGGGGCCGCAGTCCAGACCGACAGCGCGCGCAGCGATCATGAAGTAAGCGCCACCCAGCGTGCTGTTGCGTGTGGCAGTGGCTTGTGCCAGTGGGGCATTGCCCGCAAACATGTCTTTGGCGGTGGGCACATGCCAGACTTGCGGCATGTGTTCAAAAAACTGGCTATCGGTTGCGACGATAACTGTCACAGGCGCAACTTTGGTCTTTTCCACGTTCCCCGGCGACAGCGCAGGAATCAGCCGGGCGCGCGACTCCGGGCTGTTCAAGAACACATAACGGGTCGGCTGCGTGTTCATGGAGGTCGCCCCCATTCTGGCGATGTCATACACCTCCTGCAGCAGCGCCAGCGGCACAGCTTTGTCGATGAAGCCATTGGCCGTACGGGCCTTGAAAAAGAGCTGATCCAGGCAGGCCTGATTAATTTTTGTATGGGTTGTCATGGGTTACTTTCTAAAGGAAAAAATAGTTTATTCAGCCTTGATATCGGCATCACGAATCAGTTTGGTCCAGCGTTCCACGTCGCGCTGCACCAGTGCCCGTGTCTGGTCCGGATTCAGACTCATGGGTTTGCCACCCGCTTTGCGGAACGTATCCACAACGTCGGGCGCGGCAATCACGCGGGCCAGCTCTGTGCGCAGGCGGGCCACGATGTCGGGCGGGGTTTTGCTGGGCGCAAAATAGCCAAACCATGACTCCAGCTCCAGTGCCGCGGCACCAGTCTCGGCAATGGTGGGTACATCTGGGTGCATGGTGTTGCGCGTGCCGCCTGAAGTGGCTAGCGCCTTCACCGTGCCTGCATCGACCTGAACGCGAGCGGTGGGCGCCAGGTCAAAAAACAAATCAACACGGCCTCCGAGCAGG
>CANFOS010000026.1 GCA_947448735.1 Comamonadaceae bacterium
ACCTTATAATTCATCACTATACTACAACTATACTACTTTAGCCCCGGCGTGATGAGCTAACTTGTTGATTTTAAACGGGAAAATGGCAAAGTGCTTTAGTCTTCACACTGCAGGGGTCACAAGTTCGAAACTTGTATCTCCCACCATTTTGACAATCCATAAAGATGTCAATCGCTTAGGCGAGAACCTGGATTTACGTTTTAAGAGCTCTCAATATGCTTCACTAGGAAGCATTTTTTTTGTGTGTCAAAAAGCTAAAACTTCCTGCTTCACACATCGCGACAAGGCGGATCGAACCAAGTGACATAACCGCAGATGATCACGCTACGCGAGCAAGCTATTTCTCTGAATGCGGTGAAATTAGTCTGCCCAGATCAGGCATGATTTTTTGACTGGGCAGAATTTGTCGAATTTGCTTGAGCGTACTGCTCAGAAATCAGCAGTATCTGATTTTTGGGTCTGTCCGGGAAACAGGTCGATAATCTTGCTACGGCAAAATCACGAGCCGGTACCAGACATTCACCATTGTCTTTCCTGACACACTCTATCCCGCCGCCAACCGATCCACCGCCGATCCACCGCGACCAGCAACTACAGCGCCTATGGGCCGTTGGCATGTTGATGTCGTTGATCCGTTGGCTAGAGATCCTGGCGTTTGCGGTGTTTACCTACGATCAAACCAAATCTGCGCTGTGGGTAGCCAGTCTGATGATGCTTCGCCTGATGCCGCTGTCGCTGTTTGGCTTGGCGCTCGGCGCACTGGCCTCGCACATGTCGCGTCGCTGGCTATTGATCGTCACGCATGCCGGTCTTTTCGCGACCTGCTTTCTTTTACTAAGCGTATCCGCATTGGGTGCCATCGAGGTCTGGCATTTGGCTGTCGCCAGCTTCATCAACGGTATCGTCTGGGCGGGCGATATGCCCCTGCGTCGTGCCCTGATGGGAGATCTTGCAGGTCAAGGACGCATGATGCAGGCAATGTCCCTGGATGCCGTGGCCTCAAACGCCTGCCGCTTGATCGGGCCGATACTGGGTGGTCTTCTGTTGGCGCAAGGTGGCCTTCAGGCCGTGTTGTTATGTGCCACACTGCTTTACCTGCCAGTGTTGGTGGCGCTCGGCGGCCTGACCGACTCCCCGCCAGCGCATACTGCAGCCACCAAACCCACGACCCGCAAACTTTTGCAGCGCGGTCTGCACGCAGCGCGCGAATCCCGGCCTCTTCAGTCCATCCTGTGGATCACGATACTTTTCAACCTGTTCGCCTGGCCGGTGCTCAGCATGATTCCTGTGATCGGCCGCGACCAGCTTCAGTTGGACGCGCGAGGTATCGGCTTGCTGGCCAGTCTGGACGGTATTGGCTCGCTGCTGGGTGCATTGACGCTGAGCTGTCTCGCAAGGCGGCTGCGCCACGGGCCGGTTTACCTTGGGGCAGTGCTGCTATTTCTTTTGCTGCAGCTGGCTTTCGCCTTGAGCTATCACGTGCTGCTGACCGGCGCCGTTTTATTCGTCATGGGCGTAGCTCAGGCTGGTTTTGCGGTGATGCAACCAACGCTTGTGTACAGCAGCGTTCAGGCAGATCAACGTTTGGACGCGATGGGCCTGATGACCATGTGTATTGGCGTCGCGCCGCTGGGGTTTCTGGCGATTGGCTGGCTGGCCGTGCACCTCGGGGCCCCAACCGCCGCGCTGGCCTGTGCGGTGAGTGGCCTTGTCGTCATGGCCTTGACTTGGCCTTTGTGCCGTGCGTGTTTCAAGCATTCAGGGACGGACGTGTCCTAGCTTTTGTGTAAAAGTCTCGACGCTAGCGCTGATTTGACCCGTCTGATTTGCCAAATCGATAAAGGTCTCATGCGTTTTCAAAAAATGAGGTTGATGGGTTTTACTCGGCAGCCAAAGCGCGAGGCGTTGCCTTGTTTGAGCCGGTCTACACCATCGTGCGTTTGCTGTTGATGGCAGCGTTTGGGTAACCATCGCTATGCCAGTTGGATTAAATCAGTGAAAGGCCGCCATCCATCATCAGCGTGTGTCCAGTGACCAGTCCAGAAGCTGAAGACGCCAGGAACATCACTGCGTGAACGATGTCTTCTTCGGTGCCTGTTCTTTTCAGCGGTATGCTTTGCGTTTTAGTGTTGACATAATCCGGATTTGCAAACAAATCGCGGGTCATGCCGGACGGAATGGCGGTGGGTGCAATGGCGTTGACTCTGACCAATGGCGCCCACTCAACAGCCATGATTTTGGTCATATGAGAGACCGCAGCCTTTTGCACGCCATAAGGCGTTCCCTTTCCAGAAACCACAACGCCATTCACGCTGCCAATGTTCACAATGGCGCCGCCCCGGGTTCTCATGGGCTCGCCAAAAACTTGGCAAGACCTGTAGACGCCATTGAGATTGATGTCGGTGAGGGTCATCCAGGTGTCTTCATCGCAGCCTGCAAAATCTGAACGAATTTGAAGACCATGAGCGTTGACCAAAACGTCCAGCCCATCTGTGCGAGCGATTTCTTTTTGAACATCTACCAAAGTGTCACGAACACGAACATCGGCGACGCGCTGCTGGATTTTTGGATTCGTCTGGTGCGCTGGCTTGACAGCCGACATGTCCAATGACCATACCTGCGCTCCCAAACTTGCAAACCCTCGGCACAAAGCACTGCCCAGCGTACCTCTGCCTCCTGTCACCACGACTTGGGCCCCTACTAAGTCACGGTAGGGGAAGGAGTAGTCGCCACTGGGTGGAAAGTTTCCTAATTTAGCCATATGTCAGTCTACGGTAGCGCCGGAAATTCTGACGCCTTCTGCCCACATTTCAATTTGCTGATTCAAAAATGCTCTGAATTCATCGGGTCGATTGCCCACAACGGTACTGCCAAGCTCATTCATTTTTTGGACCACGTCAGGTTGTTTGAGCGCCTCTGCAATGTCTTTGGCCAACTTGTCGACAACGGGCCTTGGTGTGCCTTTGGGTGCAAAGAAGCCAGCCCACGGCGCTGCATTGAAATTGGCAACACCTTGCTCGGCAACTGTTTTGTAGTCGGGTGTGCCGGGGGCTCTTTGTGCGGTGGTGATAGCAATCATTTTGAGTTTGCCTGCTTTCAAGTGAGGCTGCACTGCGGGCAAGCCAGTGATGCCAACCATGAGGGTGCCACCGAGCAGGTCGGTGATCATGGGCGCACTGCCTCGGTACGGAATATGCGTGAGTTGAAAATTCGCCTTGTACTTCAAAACTTCCATGCCAAGATGCGATGCGGTGCCGTTGCCATCCGAGCCATAAGATAATTTTCCGGGCTCTTTTTTGAGTAGCGCAATGAGCTCCGCCAAGTTGTTGGCAGGCACCTGTGGGTTGACCACAATGGCATTGGGATAAATGGTGGCTTGCGACAGTGGCTCAAAGTCATTGATGGGGTGGTAGGGCATCTTTTTGTAAAGAGATAAATTGATGGCGTGCGAGCCCGTCACGCCCAAAACAATGTTGTAGCCGTCGGGCGCAGATTTGGCCACCCAGTCTGAGCCGACGTTGCCGCCTGCGCCGGCCTTGTTGTCAATCACCACAGGTTGGCCCCATTTGCTGCTGAGTTTTTCTGCGACGACGCGGGCTGTGATGTCGGTGGCCCCACCGGCAGGGAAAGGTACGACGATGCGCACGGCTTTGTTGGGGAAATCTGTAGGCTGCGACTGTGCCGTGAATGCAAACATGCTCAGGCTCAGACTGAACACCGACATCCATAAATTTTGACTCATGCTTAAAACTCCAAGGGGTTAATTCCAGAAATGGAACACGGATTGACGGGTAGGGGCATCAAGCAGTTGATGCGACCAAGTTTGAGCTTGCTCGTGAGACAAGCTGCCTTGGCAATAGTCCAAAAATTTTGTCAACAAGGCTTCTCTTGTAAACGGCATTTGCACGTCGCCAGGAACAGAAAAAATTTCTTTTGCATGTTTTTTACCATCTTTTAATTGAACGCTGAGGTGAGCCGCGCGAATAAGCTGAGTTGTCCAGACCGGATTGACTTCCACTTCAACCATGGCCTCCAGCCTTTTGAGTTGAGGGTCGTGAAATTGCGGTTCGCGGTAAACCCATGGATCGAGGCGGCCCCATTTCAACATGGCAGCGACCCCAAAGCTTAAAGAGAACTGAGCTTGCAAGGGGGTTTGAGGCGCACGATTGCCGCAGTAAACAGTGGCTTCTTCGTAAACCTTGAGAACGATTGCCTGAATATTTTCCACCTCAAGGCTGTGGCGCAATGCGTGTGCAGCCAAGGCGCCATAGTGCACGTGTCGCACGGCTGCGTAAGGTTTGAAATAAGCTTGCAGAATTTGAAATGGGGGCGCCGTGTTGAATGGCAAAGCTTCTTTGCCAAGACCTATATGGGCATATTCCTGCACCGCCCCTGTTGGCGCGGTAATTCCACTTGCAACCGACATGGCTGCTGTTTGACCCAGTTGGGCAGCGTGACCTAAGTAGGTATTTCGGGCGGTGCTGCCAGAAACAATGGGGAGATAAAGGCTCATTGGCATTTGGCAGGCCGCCAATTCGATTGCTGCTGCGATCTGATGGATGGGCAGTCCCATGGCGTGCGCCACAGCAGCCGCGGCGCCCAAGGCTGGCCAGTTGCCATCAACGTGCATGCCTTTGTTGATTCGCAAACTCGCACCCATACGAGCACCGATTTCGTAGCCCAGTAAAAATGATTTGAGAAACTCTTTGTAGGTGAGCTTGGATGACAACGGAATGAGGGCCGCCAGGACGGCAACGCCAGGGCGACCATGTGCCCCCGCATGGCCTTCGCATGCTTCATCCCAACATGCTGCCAAAGCCAATGCCATGGCAGCATTGGAGGCTGACAGGCCAAGTTCTTGCGTGGGAAGAAATTTGAAATTTCCAGTGTCCGCCAAGGATGCATTGGTAATAAAAGTTGACACAGGCTTGGCCCTGATACCGGCCATGACGCATCCCATCGTGTCGAGTACAAGCCACTTGGCATGGTTAAGAACTTGGGATTCTTTGTCCAAATCAGTGTCGATGATCCATTTCAAAACACAAAGCAATTGGGAACTCACAAAGCACCTTTCGTAAAAATGAATGTTTATGTCGGGTGACCCGGATTTCCCAGGCAGCCAAATAAAGTACCGTCATGCATCCGCTCAAATTTCACAGGTCAATGGTAGTTCAGTGAGTGATGAATCCTGTGGCGGTTGTAGAACCGCGCTAAGTCGTCAAAGATAGCCGTCATTGCTTCTTGGTGGTTTGCAAAGTCACAGTCTTGGCGCAACTCGTTTGTCAGGTTCTAGAAGAAGCTTTCAGTCATGGCCCATCATCGCCCGATACGAACTGTTGCGGTACATGCCCGATGACCACGTCAGGGACGGTTGCAGGCGTTTTATGGTGCCTCGCACTGGAACGAAAGCGCTTGTTTTGTAGCGCCTCAATGCCCGCTTCAGACCGCACACGGGCTACCCGGTATTTGTCTGCGCTGATGCTCTTGGTTTGGAGATGTTTGTAGGTCTTGGGCCGACCGAAAAAACTGACGAATCATCGCGCAGTTCTTTCCTACGGGCCGTCTATCAGTCTGGTTTGATACCGTTTCGGTTGATGAAAACTGCCCAGTAATCACGCTCTTTTTTTAGGCTGGTGGCAAACTCTGCGGGTGTGTCAAATATCGGTATGAGTGCCAGTTCTCTGAGCCTTGCGGCAATGGCGGGTGATTTCATGACAGTGTTGATTGTGGCGCTCAGTTTGGCTACGATTGGTGCTGGTAGGCCTGCAGGGCCCATGATGCTGAAGGTCGTGCGGGCGGTCATGCCGTTAACGCCGGCTTTTTCAAACGAGGGCACGTTGGGCAGCAAATCTGTTTCACGGTTGATAGCCAGCGCCACCACCTGACCGGAGCGGATAAATGGCTGGATGGATGCCAGGTCGGGGTACATGAATTGCAGGCGACCGCTGATCAAGTCTTGGTAGGCGGGTGCGACACCCTTGTAGGGCACATGTTCAAACTTCGCTCCGCTCAGGCTTTCCAGCATCTTGACGCCCATAAAAGGCGACGTCGCAACGCCAGCAGACCCGTAAAACGACTCCCCTGGTTTTTGCTTTCCCCGTTCAATCAACTGAGCCAAGGTACGGATGCCCGAACCGGCGTGCGCCACAATCACCATCGGCGCGAAGACGCCCTGCGCAATCGGCGTGAAATCACGTTCGGCATCAAAAGGCAGCGAAGGATACAGGCCAGGGGCAATGGCAATCGATGCATTCGCGGTAACCATGAAGGTATAGCCGTCAGGTGCAGATTTGGCTGTTGCGGCCGCGCCGATATTGCCACTGGCACCCGCCCGGTTGTCCACCACAAAAGGTTGACGCAGTTCGTCGGTCAAAGCTTGCGCGAGCAGCCGCCCGAAGATGTCCGTACCGCCACCAGGCGACGACGGTACGATGACCTTCACAGGCTTGCTAGGCCAGTTGTCTTGTGCGTTTGCCGGCACGAAGATGGCCAGGAAAGCCAGCAGTGCCAACGCCATGACTGGCTGAACTGATTTTTGTCGCGACGTCATAGATATCCTTTTTCCCCAGCCATTAAGTTCTTTGCATTGATTTGCGCAGCACGACAAAAACAGTCATTCAAGCGAAATTTTGGCGCGCTTGATGACCTCGGCCTGTTTGCGTGAGTCTGTTTCCATCATTTTGACAATTTCTGCGGGCTTGGCATTCATGGTTTCAAAGCCAAAGCTGGCAAAGCGCTCCCGGATAGCCGGGTCCTGCAGGACTTTCGCCATGTCATCGTTGACGCGGCTGACGATGGCTGCCGGCGTCCCGCGTGGGGCCATCATGGCGACCCAGCCACCGACCTCCAGACCGGGAGGTCCACCCGCCTCAGCCATCGTGGGTATGTTTTCATAACCGGGAATGCGTTTGGGCCCGGCAACAGCGATGAATTTGAGTTTGCCTGCCTTGTACATGGCACCGGCTGATACCGCGCTGCCAAAAGCCCAGTCAGGCTCGCCGTTTGCAACCGCGCTGTAAAGCTGGCTGGTTTCCTTGAAGGGGATGTGGCGCATTTGTGTGCCGGTGGCACCCTCGAGCAAAGCCGCGCCCAGATGGGCTGGACTGCCGACGTTCCAAGAGCCGTAGGTCAGCTCGCCGTTTTTTGCTTTCGCGGCCGCGATCAGGTCTGTCATATTGTTCCATTTGGAGGTGCTTGGAACGGCGACAAAAAAGAACAGCCTGTATTGCACGGCCACGGGGTCAAAGTCTTTCACAACGTCATAGGGCAGCTTGGGCATCAGATGCGGCAAGGCTGTCAGTTGCAAGTTGTCGGCCTGCAAAAAGGTGTAGCCATCGGCAGGCGAGTTCTTGGCCGCCTGAAAGGCAATGACGCCGCCGCCGCCCGGCCTGTTGTCGATCAGTACCGGCTGCCCCCAGGTGCGGGACAACTGTTCACCCATGAGGCGCAGCACAACATCAGGGCCGCTGCCTGGCGGGAATGGGGTGATGATTTTCACCGGCCGCGAAGGAAAGGCCTGTGCAACTGCACTGCTGGCAAATACTGCAATTGCAAGAGCTGCAACTGCCGACTGCAAGGTTTTCAAGTACTTCATGATTTCCTTTTACCTGGGGATTGAGAGGTTTGATGATTGAACCGTAGTCGGGAAAAATTTGCAATCGGGCGAGCACCAAGGCGGTGTTAAATGCCTTGACCGATTCTGGAAAAGTGTTTTTTACAATTGAGCATGTTGCGGCTGTTTCAAGGGCAGGCCCGGTCTTGATTTGATAAGTACACTTAGCTGATACCATGGCCCATCTGGAGAGATCGCTTGAAGATTTGCCGATTTGACGATAACCGTCTGGGCCTTGTTGAAGGCAATGTCCTGCGTGATGTGACCGCCGCACTTGACGTGTTGCCAAGCTACGGTTACCCCTTGCCCCAGCTTGACCCATTGATCGCGAACCTCGATGCAGTGGTTGACCGCATCAAAAAGCTGGCCCCTGCTGCGCCGGTATTGTCTTTGACGGGGCGCAAGTGGCTCGCGCCTGTGGCCAACCCCGGCAAAATTGTGGCGGCACCCGTCAACTACAAAAAGCACCTTCAGGAGGCGCGTGATGATGCGCAAATTCATCACAACAACCAAGTTGCTGAAATTCAAAAGATCGGTCTTTTTCTGAAAGCCACCAGTTCTCTGGTGGGCGCAAGCCACGGTGTTGCGCTACAGCACGCCGATCGCCGCAATGATCACGAGGCTGAATTGGTGGTGGTGATTGGCAAGGCCGGTCGCAACATCACCAGGGCCAACGCGCACCTGCACATAGCGGGTTACAGCAGTGGTCTGGACATGACCACCCGTGGCCCGGAGGAGCGCAGCTTGCGCAAATCGATTGATACCTACAGCGTACTAGGACCCTGCTTTGTCACGGCCGACGACATCACGGACCCTGCTAACTTGAGCTTTTCCCTTGCCGTCAATGGTGTAGTCAAGCAACAGGCCAACACGCGAGATCTGATTTTGAGCATCGGCGAGCTGATTGAGTTTGCCTCTTCTTTTTATAGCTTGCTGCCCGGTGACCTGATTTACACCGGTACCCCGGAAGGTGTGGGTCCGGTGCTGCCGGGCGATACCATCGTGACCGATTTTGAAGGCATTGGCCGCATGCATGTTGCAGTAACGTTAGCCTGAGGTGAAGAACCATGACTGGAGATCGAATGATGAACAGCACACAACAAGAAGTTGATGCCGGGCGCAAGGTGTTCTACGACAAGATTGGTAATGCCAACTGCACACCTTTGTGGGAAGTCCTTCACAGTCTGGTCACGGTCGTGCCCAACACGCCTTGCTTGCCCTACTTGTGGAATTGGTCGACGGTCTGGCCCTGGTTACAAGAAGCCGGACAGCTCATCACAGCCAAAGAAGCAGAGCGACGAGTGCTGGTGCTGGAGAACCCGGGTTTGCGCGGTCGCACGCGCATCACCCACAGCCTCTACGCGGGCTTGCAGCTGATCTTGCCCGGTGAGGTGGCTGCAGCGCACCGGCATTCCCAGTCAGCCCTGCGTTTCATCATGCATGGCGACGGTGCGTACACTGCTGTCGATGGTGAAAAGGTGGTGATGCACCCAGGCGATTTTGTGATCACGCCGTCATGGACTTACCATGACCATGGCAACGAGTCCAGTGAACCCATGGTGTGGCTTGACGGGCTGGACCTTCCCATTGTCGAACTGCTGGATGCGCAGTTTCGGCAAGACGGTGCTGACGACATGCAGCATATTGCCAGTGCTGCCAATGTCAATCTGGCGCGGTTTGGCAACACCATGAAACCCGTGCAGTACAAGGCACGTTCCAAAACCTCGCCGCTGTTCTGGTATCCGTATGACCGCACTCTGGAGGCACTGACCGTCCTGAGCGCTCACGAAGATCCGCATCCATGCTGGGGACACAAATTGCAGTACACCAACCCGGTGACGGGGGACTGGGCCATACCCACCATGGGTACTTTCATGCAGTTGCTGCCTGCCGGCTTCAAGGGCAAGGCTTACCGGTCAACCGACTCCACCATCTACACGGTGGTGGAGGGCCGCGGCACTTGTACCATCAACGGACAAGTCTTCGGTTTTGGCCCCAAGGACGTTTTTGTCTGTCCGTCATGGATGCCCTACACGCTGGCGGCAGAAACCCAGGCCGTGCTGTTCAGTTTTTCAGATCGTCCAGTCCAGCAAGCGCTGGACTTGTGGCGCGAGTCTTTCTAGCGTCTAGCGCAAAGGCTTCAGCAAGCTTCAAAAAACGTCACAGCACTTCGCTGGCAAAGTCCGCCAGCCTTGAACGCTCACCGCGCGCCAAAGTGATGTGTCCGCCATGCGGCCAGCCCTTGAACCGGTCAACGGCGTAGGTCATGCCCGACGAGCCTTCGGTCAAATACGGCGTGTCGATCTGCGCCAGATTGCCCATGCAAATGATTTTGGTGCCAGGCCCGGCGCGTGTGATCAGCGTTTTCATCTGCTTGGGTGTCAGGTTTTGCGCCTCATCAATGATGACGTATTTGTTTAAAAACGTCCGGCCGCGCATGAAGTTCATGCTCTTGACCTTGATCCGTGAGCGAATCAGCTCGTTGGTGGCCGCACGGCCCCATTCACCTGAACCGTTTTCGGTCTTGCCGAGCACTTCAAGGTTGTCGTCGAGCGCGCCCATCCATGGGCCCATTTTTTCCTCTTCGGTACCTGGTAGAAAACCGATGTCTTCGCCGACCGATACCGTGGCGCGGGTCATGATGATCTCGGTGTAGCGGCGGTCGTCAAGCACCTGCGTCAGGCCGCTGGCCAGCGCCATCAGCGTCTTGCCACTGCCCGCCGTGCCGGCCAGCGTGACAAAGTCAACTTCCGGGTCCATCAGCAAATTCATGGCAAAGTTTTGCTCGCGATTTCGAGTGGTCACGCCCCATACCGCGTTCTTCAGGTGATTGAAATCCTTCAGGGTTTTCAATACCGCTGTTTTGGCACGTATTTCGGTGACACGTGCATAAAGTGGCGGCTCGCCAGGCGCTTCAAAAAATACAAATTGATTGATCAGCAGACTGGTCACGATCGGCCCGGTGATGCGGTAGAAGTTATAGCTGCCTTGCTGCCAGCTTTCAATGGTTTTGCTTTGCCGTGTCCAGAAGTCGTTGGGCAGCGCCAGAACGCCGGAATACAGCAGATCGCCGTCGTCCAGTGTCTTGTCGTTCTGGTAATCGTCAGTGGCCAAGCCCAGTGCCCGGGCCTTGACGCGCATGTTGATGTCTTTGGATACCAGCACGACCTCGCGCGGGGCATATTCTTTGCGCAGGGCCTCCACGACCCCCAGAATCTGGTTGTCCGCCTTGCCTTGTGGCAGGCTGGTGGGCAGCGAGTAGTCCAGAGCTTGGGTTTGAAACAGCAGATTACCCTTGGCTTCGCGGTGGCCGGTTGTGTCCAGCTTCAGGCCTTTGGTGATCTCTGCGCCCTGCGCGCCTGCCAGCGCGTCCAGCGAGCGGCTGGTTTGGCGAGCATTGCGGGCGACTTCGGTCATGCCTTTTTTATGACCATCCAGTTCTTCCAGAACGATCATGGGCAGGAAAATGTCGTGTTCTTCAAATCTGAACAGGCACATCGGGTCGTGCATCAGCACGTTGGTATCAAGCACAAACAGCTTGGTGGGCCCAGTGTGTTTTGGCTTTTTAACGGGCTTTGGCTGGGCAGGCCGATGAGAGCGCACACCAGCGGTGTCATCGGGCTGCGTGCTGAGTTGCTGAGTGCTCTCTTTTTTATAGCTTCTTGCGCCCGAATTTACAGGATTTAAAGCCTTTTTCGTTTCTAAAAAAGCCTCTGGATGATTGGTTTTAGGCGCCGCCGCCGGCTTTGCGCTGGCTTTCGGAGATTTAGTGCTCTGGCGCTCAGGCGTGTCCAGGCTATCCAGGGAGATCAGCGCTGCGCGCTTGGCAGGGGGTGGGGGCAAGGGCATGTGCTACGGGCTCTTTAAGATGCGTTAAAAACAAAAAAGCCGCCAAGTTTAAGTGGCGGCTTTCTGGCGGTTTTCGCGGGTGAAGTGATTGGCGCGATCATCAAGATGCGACCATTATGCACAAATCCTGTGAACCTCCAGAAATGCTTCAGGCGGTCTTTTTCAGTGCTTTGACAGCCTTCAAAACCTCGTCTACATGGCCCACTACTTTCAGGCCGCGCCATTCTTGGGCCAGCGTGCCGTCAGCCGCCAACAAAAATGTGCTGCGTTCGATGCCTTTGACTTTCTTGCCGTACATGATTTTGTTTTTGACCACCCCAAACATGTGGCACATTTTTTCTTCGGTGTCGGCAATCAGCTCAAAAGGCAGTTCAAGCTTGGCTTTGAACTCGTCGTGTGACTTCATGTTGTCCCGAGACACGCCAAAAACTGTGGCTCCGGCTTTGACAAAGCTTTTGTAGTGGTCGCGAAACTGCATGGCTTCAGTGGTGCAGCCGGGGGTATTGTCTTTGGGGTAAAAGTACAAAACAACCACTTTCCCAATATGCGATGTGTTGGAAACCTTCACGCCACCGGTGGCGTTCGCTTCAAATTCGGGGAGGAGCTTATTGACGACGACTGCCATACTGGTGGGATCCTGGGAGTAGTGATGGTGATGAACCTCTAGGCAAAGCGGGCTGCCCCGATTTGCGCAACCCTAGATTTTACCCTGAAAGCCAAGCCGGCTCAGTCACCTGTTTCGATCAGCAATGCTGCAATCACCTGACGCCCCTCGCCTGCCAGAACGTTGTACGTGCGGCAGGCGGCGAGTGTATCCATGGTTTCTATGCCAATCCGGCTGCTCATAAGCGCACGCATGAAGGCCGCGGGGACAAACCTCAGGCGTGTGCCGCTGCCAAAAATCACCAGTTCGGGCTTGGTTTGAGCCAACAGGGCGAAGTGGTTCTCAGTCAGGTCTTCAAAGCGAGTGCAGTCCCAGTCAAACTTTTCGCCGCGCGAGCCAATCACGATGCTGCGTTCGATTTTTTCAGCCACACCGTGGCGGCCCAAACCCACCCAGCCGGGCCCGTAACCCAAAATGGATTGAACATCTAGCCTGTCAGGTTGAAGCTTCATGGATGGCAAGTTTATGGCAGATGCTGCGAGCCAGCTTTTGTGTGGTCAAATTATGGGTTCCGTTTTAAGGAATTCTCCAATGAAACCTGTCACCAAATCTGCCAAGCTGGCCAACGTGCTTTATGACATTCGTGGGCCCATCATGGACGCTGCTCGCCAGATGGAAGACGAAGGCCAAAAGATCATCAAGCTCAATCTTGGCAACCTGGCGGTATTTGGCTTTGATGCACCTGAAGAGATCCAGCAGGACATGATTCGCAACCTGCCCAACTCGGCAGGCTACTCTGATAGCAAAGGTATTTTTGCGGCACGCAAGGCTGTGATGCACGAGACGCAAAAGCAGGGCATCAAAGGCGTGACACTGGACGACATTTACCTGGGCAATGGCGCGAGCGAACTCATCACCATGGCGACCAACGCGCTGCTCGACAACGGTGACGAGCTTCTGCTGCCGATGCCCGATTACCCGCTTTGGACGGCTGCAACCAGCCTGTCGGGCGGCACCCCCGTGCATTACCTGTGCGACGAGGCCAACGGCTGGATGCCCAATTTGGCTGACATACGCGCCAAAATCACGCCGCGTACCAAGGCGATTGTTGTGATTAATCCGAATAACCCAACGGGAGTTCTTTACTCGGACGAGTTGCTGATGGGCATCGTGGCCATAGCACGCGAGCATGGCCTCGTTATCCTGGCTGACGAGGTCTACGACAAGGTGCTCTACGAAGATGGCCGGCACACGGCCATGGCTTGTCTGTCAACCGACGTGCTGACGCTGACCTTCAACTCATTGAGCAAAAGCTACCGCAGCTGCGGTTACCGCGCCGGCTGGATGGTGGTGTCGGGCGACAAGCGCGCAGCTGTTGACTACATCGAAGGCCTGAACATGCTCAGCAACATGAAGCTGTGCTCCAACGTGCCGGGCCAGTGGGCCATTCAAACCGCACTCGGGGGCTACCAGAGCATCAACGATTTGACGTGTGAAGGTGGCAGGCTGCGCCGCCAGCGTGACCTGGCTTATGAGCTGATCACCGCCATTCCTGGTGTGAGCTGCGTCAAGCCGGTGGCTGCTCTATACATGTTCCCCAGGCTGGATCCGCTGATGTATCCGATCAAGGACGACCGCCAGTTTTTTCTGGAGCTGCTGCGCGAGACGCGCGTCATGCTGGTGCAGGGCACAGGTTTTAACTGGCCTGACCCGGACCATTTTCGCATCGTGTTTTTGCCGCACGAGGACGACCTGCGCGAGGCGATTGGACGCATCGCCAAGTTTTTGGAGTCGTACCGCAATCGTGCAAGCACATCCCCCACAAAAACGAACGCTATTAAATTAGTAGCTGCTAGAGCATGAATTTATTGGCCTATAGGCCTATTCCGTAGTTAAAAACATATGAAATCGATTCAAGTAGGTCTTCTGGGCGTTGGCACTGTCGGCAGTGGCGTGTTCAGTGTGCTGCAACGCAACCAAAGTGAAATTGTTCGCCGCGCAGGGCGCGGCATTGAAATCGCGGTGGTTGCAGACCTGGATACAGCACGCGCCCATGCCGCTGTCGGGCCAGCAGTCAAGGTGGTCAGCGATGCGCGTGCCGTGATTGCCAACCCTGACATTGACATCGTCATTGAGCTGATCGGTGGCTATGGCATTGCCAAGCAACTGGTGCTCGAGGCGATTGAAGCGGGCAAGCATGTGGTCACGGCCAACAAGGCGCTGTTGGCGGTACATGGCTCCGAGATATTTGCTGCAGCCAGTCGCAAGGGTGTCATGGTCGGGTTTGAAGCCGCTGTAGCGGGCGGCATACCCATCATCAAGTCACTGCGCGAGGGCTTGAGCGCCAACCGCATTCAGTGGATAGCCGGCATCATCAACGGTACGACCAATTTCATCCTGAGCGAGATGCGTGACAAGGGCCTGGACTTTGATGTGGTGCTCAAGCAGGCTCAGGCCTTGGGATATGCCGAGGCCGATCCGACGTTTGACATCGAAGGCGTCGACGCAGCGCACAAAGCCGCACTGATGTCGGCCATGGCCTTTGGTGTGCCGGTGCAGTTTGACAAAGCCTATGTAGAAGGCATCACCCAACTGGGTGCGCAAGACATCAAGTACGCCGAGCTGCTTGGCTACCGCATCAAGTTGCTTGGCATCACCAAAAAGACTGACAAGGGCATTGAGCTGCGCGTTCATCCCACCCTGGTACCCAACAAGCGCCTGATTGCCAATGTCGAAGGCGCGATGAACGCGGTGATGGTGCATGGCGATGCCGTGGGCACCACGCTTTACTATGGCAAAGGCGCCGGCAGCGAGCCCACCGCCAGCGCCGTGATTGCCGACCTGATTGACATTGTGCGTCTGCACAACGCCGACCCGGCCCAGCGCGTGCCGCATCTGGCTTTTCAGCCAGACGCCATGAGCAACGCGCCCGTACTCAGCATGGGCGAGGTTGTGACCAGCTACTACCTGCGCTTGAAGGTGGCCGACGAGGCTGGCGTGCTGGCCAACGTCACCAGCATCCTGGCCAAGGCCGGCATCAGCATCGACGCTGTGCTGCAGCGGGAGGCCGATGAAGTAGGCGGTGAAGGCGCCACGCAGACCGACCTGATCATCCTGACCCACGATTGTGTCGAAGCCAAGATGAACGAAGCCCTTAGCCAGATGCAGGTGCTTAAAACCGTACTGGGAACGATTGTTCGGATTCGCAAGGAAGAGTTGGCTTGATGCACTACCTTTCGACCCGTGGCGAGTCTGCTGCCAATGAGGCCCCGCGAAAATTTTGCGACATTCTGCTCGAAGGCCTGGCGCCTGATGGCGGTCTGTATTTGCCGGAGTATTACCCGCAAGTCACGCCCGCCATGCTCGATGCCTGGCGTCATTTGCCTTATGCGGATTTGGCGTTTGAAGTGTTGTCGCTTTATATCGACGACATTCCAGCGGCTGATTTAAAAGCCATTTGCCGAAAAACCTATACGCAGGATGTGTTTGGTACCGCCGCCATCGTGCCGCTTCGCCCGCTTGAAAAAGGCTTGTATTTGCAGGCTTTGTCAAACGGCCCCACGCTGGCATTTAAAGACATGGCCATGCAACTGCTGGGCAATTTGTTTGAATACGAATTGGCGCGACGTGGTGAAGAGCTGAACATCTTGGGCGCCACCAGTGGCGACACCGGCAGCGCCGCTGAGTACGCCATGCGCGGCAAGCGCGGCGTGCGGGTATTCATGACCTCCCCGCAGGGCCGCATGAGTCCTTTTCAGCAGGCGCAGATGTTCAGTTTGCAAGACGCGAACATCCATAACATCGCTGTTGAGGGTGTGTTTGACGATTGCCAGGACATCGTCAAGGCCGTGTCGAATGACCTTGACTTCAAGCGGCAGTACAAAATTGGTACCGTCAACTCGATCAATTGGGCTCGGCTCATGGCGCAAGTTGTGTACTACTTTGCAGGCTACTTACAAGCCCCCACGCTTGTCGCTTCGCGTACTGCGCTGCCCCCCGGTGGGGCCGCTGTGCCTGGGGACTGGCAAAGCCAGATCCGCGGCCCCGGCTTGAGGAGTTCAGGGGAATTGCCTAAGGTCAGCTTTACGGTACCCTCCGGTAATTTCGGTAATGTCTGCGCGGGTCATGTCGCCCGCATGATGGGTTTGCCAATTGACAAACTGGTCGTCGCGACCAACGAGAACGATGTGCTGGACGAGTTTTTCCGGACAGGCATTTACCGCGTCAGAACCAGCATTGACACGGTGGAGACTTCCAGTCCGTCCATGGACATTTCCAAAGCATCGAACTTTGAACGCTTTGTGTTTGACATGCTCGGCCGTGACGGCGCGCAAACCAAAGCACTGTTTCATGACCAGCTCCATGCCAAAGGCAGCTTTGATTTGAGTGGCAACGAGGCCTTTCAATCGGCGGCTAAAACGTATGGTTTTCTGAGCGGCAAAAGCACCCATGTCAACCGCTTGGCCACCATTCAAGGCGTGTATGCGCAGTTCAATGACATCATCGACACCCATACCGCTGACGGCGTGAAAGTTGCGCGCGAACATATGCAGCCTGGCGTGCCAATGATCGTGATGGAGACTGCCTTGCCGATCAAATTTGCCGAAACGATTGAAGAGGCACTTGGCAGACTGCCGCCGCGTCCAGCGAAGTTTGAAGGCATTGAAGCCCTGCCCAAACGCGTCAAACAGATGCCCGCCGATGCGGGGCAGATCAAGTCCTATATTGCCGACTCTGTCAACGGTGTCAAGCCATGAATGTGGTTGGATTTGCCGGTTACTCCGGTGCTGGCAAAACCACATTGGTCGAGCAACTGATTCCTGTGTTGAAAAAGCGCGGTTTGCGGGTGTCGGTTGTCAAGCATGCACATCACAGTTTTGACATCGATCGTCCCGGCAAAGACACGCATCGCCACCGCGAGGCCGGTGCGTTTGAGGTGGTGGTCGCATCCAGCCACAGATTTGCGCTGATGCGCGAATTCGAAAAACCATCGGCCATGACCGTGCATCAGCTGATCGCGGAGCTCTACGATGGCGTGGACTGGGTGCTGGTAGAGGGCTTCAAGGACAGCGACCTGCTCAAGATAGAAGTCTGGCGCGCGCCCCTGGCAGACTGCGCCGGTAAACCCGTCCGCTATATCGATGATGATTTCATTGTGGCGATCGCCACGGATGCGCCTGAGGCCTTGCCCCAAGCGACACAGCGTCCTGTGCTCAACCTCAATGACCCAGAAGCGGTGGCTGACTATTTGCTCAGTGCACAAGATCGTTTTACTTACAGCTTTGATTGATGTCGCCGATCACACCCCGCCAGCCCTTGAAGCCGCTTGATGAAGCATTGGTCGAACTGCTGGGGCATGCTGCGCCCACTGACAAAACAGAAACAGTCTCAACTTTTGATGCCGACGGCCGCGTACTGGCTGAAGACCTTGTGGCTGCATTGGATGTGCCTGCGCACGACAACAGTTCCATGGACGGATACGCCGTACGCAGCGCAGATTGGCTAAATGCTCAAACAGTGCTACATGTCAACCAGCGCATTGCCGCGGGCAGCATCGGTAGCGTGCTCGGGCCCATGTCTGCTGCGCGCATCTTCACGGGTGCGCCGATTCCCGATGGCGCTGACGCGGTGGTGATGCAGGAAGACTGCTCCACGCCCGGGCCTGAGCAGGTGTGTGTTGCCACCCAACCCCAAGTTGGGCAGTGGATCAGACGGCGCGGTGAAGACGTGACATCTGGTCGCACCGTGCTCCCAAAAGGGGAGCTTCTAGCCCCCGAATCGATTGGCCTGGCAGCCAGTATTGGTTATTCAGCGCTGCGTGTGGTGGCTCCTGTTCGGGTGGCGCTGTTTTCGACCGGTGACGAGCTGGTGATGCCCGGCGATGTCGCACCCCAGGACATGTTACCGGGTGCGATTTACAACTCCAACCGGTTTTTTCTGCGCGCCTTGCTGCAACGACTGGGCTGCATCGTGACCGACATGGGCATCGTGCCAGACAAACTTGATGCGACAAAAGCGGCCTTGTTAAGCGCAAGCAGCACGCACGATTTGGTGCTGACCAGTGGTGGCGTGTCTGTGGGTGAAGAAGACCACATCAAACCTGCTGTTCAGGCACTTGGTCAGCTCAATCTGTGGCAAATCGCTATCAAGCCAGGCAAGCCGTTTGCCTACGGGACCATCCAGAGCGCGCACTTTATCGGCTTGCCCGGCAACCCGGTATCGAGCTACGTGACCTTTTTGCTGCTTGTCAGACCGTTCATTCGACAGCTTCAGGGTGTTACCCGGCTTGCTCCTGAATCCATAGCTGCCAGAGCAGATTTTGATTGGCCTAAAGCCGATAAACGCAGGGAATTTTTGCGCGCAAGGCGCAATTCGGCAGGTGGCCTGGACTTGTTTGACAACCAAAGCTCCGGTGTTTTGACCTCGGCCGTCTGGGCCGATGGTCTGGTCGACAACCCGGCTGGCAGAACCATTGCGCGTGGCGACATGGTTCAGTTCATACCGCTGTCATCACTGATGTCCTGAAAGGCCGACGATGCTGGTGACCATCAAATACTTTGCCTCTGTTCGTGAAGCGATTGGGCACGCTAGCGAACAGCGTGAAACGGCAGCCACCAGCCTGGCTGGCCTGCGCGACGAACTGCTGGCTGCTGGCCCGGCTTACGCCTGCCTCAGCCGCGAAAGGGCAGTGCGCATGGCGCTGGGTCAAATGATGAGCGACGAAGCTGCCTTGTTGACACCCGGCTGCGAAGTTGCATTTTTCCCCCCTGTTACCGGTGGCTGACATGATCGCTCGCGTGTCCATTCAAGCAGAAGACTTCAACCTGGCCATGGAGGTGGACGCGCTCAAAAAAGGTGACAAGCGCGTGGGTGCCGTGTGTACCTTCACAGGCACAGTACGGGACCGCAACGATGGTCTCAGTGTCAGCAGCATGGAACTGGAACACTACCCCGGCATGACTGAAAAAGCCATTGAAGCGATGATTGACGAGGCACTGAATCGCTTTGATATCTTTGGCGCGCGTGTTGTGCACCGTGTGGGCGTTCTGCAGCCGCTGGACCAGGTCGTGATGGTGGCAGTGACCTCAGCGCATCGGGCTGAGAGCTTCCAGGCCTGCGAGTTTTTGATGGATTACCTCAAAACCCAGGCACCGTTCTGGAAGAAAGAGCAAACCCCTGAGGGTGCACGTTGGGTAGACGCTCGGGTCACCGACGATGCGGCTCTGGCCAAGTGGGGCATTGAACTGAAAAACAGTTGAAGCAGCGCGGCTCAGGTGTCAGGCCTCAGCTTTGACTGGGTGGCACGAAGGCAGCCCGTGCCCGGTCTTCCAGGCCCTGTGTCAGTGCCATCAGTAACACCATCAGCTGCGTTTGCTGCTCTTCAGACAGGGGCGCCATGAGCCTTTCATAAGCCCGGTCTGCGGGTTTTTCGGCCAGTTGCAAAAGTGCCTCGCCCTCAGGCGAGAGCATGACAGCCATGCTGCGTTTGCTGGTCAGGGCCGCCGCGCGTTGCACCAATCCGCGCCCCTCCAGTCCGCGCAGCACACGCAGCACCGTCACCTTGTCAAAACCCAAAGCGCGTGCCAGGCTGGACTGGTCCAGCCCCGGCGCGCTGGCCAAAACGGTCAGTACACCAAACTGGGCCGGTGTCAGGCCCACGCTCCTGCACTCGTCTTCGAACATGGCAGCAGATATCTGATGCGCGCGCCGCAGCAAAAAGCCTGGACGCGTATACAAGCGGGCCAGATCTTTTGAGGCGTGTGTGAAGGGTTCATTCATAACAAATTCTTACCATCTCCCATTGTCTTCCACGGCGGCAGGGGTTTGAGCTTGTTTTCCAGCCAGTCCAGCAACATGCGTATTCGGGGCAACTCAATCCGGCTGGCAGGAACCAGGGCCTTGAGCCAAATGTCAGGGATCTTGAAATCTTCAAGAACTTCAACCAGTTCACCCTTTCGCAGGGCCTTTTCTGTCAGGTAATCAGGCAGCACGGCGATCCCGCTGCCGGCCAGCGCTGCCTTGTAAATGGCGCCGCCGTCATTGGTGCGCAGTTTGGAATGCACGTCGATCCCCATCAAACCCTGCGCGCTTTCAAACTCCCAACGCGGCCCCGAGGTGGTAAACACCAAGCAGTCATGACTTTCCAAATCAGCAGGGTGTTGCGGTGCTCCTCTGCGTGCCAGATAAGCGGGCGAGCTACACAGGCGCCGCCCGAGTGGGTACAGCGGGATGTCTTGTACGCCGCCATAAAGCTCAGGTCTGGCACCTATCGCAATGTCAAAGCCTTCTTCTATCGGGTTGACCGAACGGTCTGCCAGCACGATGTCCATGCTGATCATGGGCTGGCCCTGCAAAAACTGGGTTAAAAGATTTGACAGGTACAAAATGCCCAGCGTGGTCGGCACCTTGAGGCGTATGTGTCCCTCCAGTTCACCGCTGGCACGGGCCATGCCCGCCAGGGCATCGTCGACCTGCCGCACGGCTTCTTTGACCGTGCGCAGGTAGCGCTCACCGACATCGGTCAGGGTCAGTTTGCGGGTGGTGCGTGCAAACAAGGGCGCGCGAATACGCCACTCGAGTTGGTCAATGCGCTTGGAGATCACCGATGGCACCAGCCCGAGTTGTCGGGCCGCACCCGAGAAGCTGCCCGCATCTGCTGTGGCGACAAAAGCCTTCAAATTTGCCAGAGTGTCCATCGAGCCCGCCCATGATTCATCGCGATTTGGAAAAGGTGTAGCTTAAAAACAGACGATTGTGGCTTATTTCAGGTTAATTACAATGCTCAGATTCGCTTGCCTTCACAACAGCTTGGCCGCGCAAACGACAGAGTCAAACATGCAAGTTGCAAAACAAGATATCCAAGACCAGCGCTCCAATCATGGCTGCATCAAAGCTCGGCCAGGTCGGGCTGATATCAACACATGAGCCAGCCCGAACGGCGCAGCGGCGCGCATTACTTCCTGGAAGGCCTGACCGAGCTCGGCATCGGTTACGTTTTTTCAAATCTTGGCACTGACCATGTTTCGATCATTGAAGAGCTGGCGCGCTGGGACCAGGAGGGCAAACCGCACCCCGAGATGATGCTGGTGCCGCATGAGAATGTGGCCATTCACATGGCTGCTGGTTTTGCAGCCGTCACCGGTCGTGGCCAGGCGGTGATGGTCCACGTGGATGCGGGTACAGCCAATGCGGCGATGGGCATGCACAACATGTTTCGCGGTCGTCTGCCTGTGATGCTGATTGCGGGCAAAGCCCCTTACACCTTGCGCGGCGAGCTGCCCGGCTCGCGCGACAACTATGTGCATTTTGTGCAAGACCCGTTTGACATGGCCAGCCTGGTCAGGCCCTATGTGAAGTGGGACTACTCGCTGCCCAGCGGTGTGATCGCCAAGGAGGTTTTGCGGCGCGGCCATTCTGTGATGCAAAGCGATCCACAAGGCCCGGTCTACCTGACTCTGCCGCGCGAAATGCTGGCCGAGACGATTGCCAGTGAGACCGTGCAGTCGTTCAGCAGCGAGCGTTACGGTGCGGTGCTGGCTGGCGGCATTGACGACGAGCGTGCCCAGGCGATCGCCGCGCAGCTGATGGCGGCCGACAACCCCATCGTCGTGACGTCGTACCTGGGTCGCAAGGCCGAGGCAGTGGCTGCGCTGGAAGCCTTGGCCTTGTTGTGCGGGATTCGCGTCTTCGAGTTCAGCCCCAGTCACCTGAACATCAACCGATCATCGCCGTGCTTTGCTGGTTTTGAGCCCGGCAAGGAGGCGGGTAAAGCAGATGTCGGCCTGCTGCTGGATGTCGATGTGCCCTGGTTGCCCAAGTATGCAGAGCTCAGCAGCCAGACGCGCTGGATGCACATTGATGTCGATCCGATCAAAAAAGACTTTCCCATGTGGGGCTTTGCCACCGACATGCGGGTGCAAGCCGACTGCGCCACCGTGCTGCGTCAGGTCGCGACAATCGTGCGTGCCAAAGCAGACGAAGCTTTTCATCACAAAGTCTCAGGGCGTATGGCGGGCTGGCTGGCTGCGTCGACTCAGCGCAAAGACGGCGTTTCTCGCGCAGCGCAAGACCATGGCAAGCCAGGCGCCATCACCGCAGCCTGGCTTTGCAGTGCTGTGGGCGCTGCCATCTCAGCCGATGACATCGTCATCAATGAAGCCATACGCAACACCTTCGCGGTGCTGAACCAGATACCGCGTTCCAAGCCGCTGACCCTGTTCTGCGGCGCAGGCGGGGGCCTGGGTTACAGCGGCGGCATGGCGCTGGGCGCTCAATTGGCCAACCCCAAGGTACGGGTCGTGCAAATTGTTGGTGACGGAGGTTTTCATTTTTCGACACCCACGTCGGTCTATGCGACTGCGCAGCGTTACGGTTTGCCGATCTTGACCATTGTGCTGGACAACGGTGGCTGGCAGGCTGTGAAAGAGGCTGTGCTCCGCGTCTATCCTGCGGGCGCAGCAGCCAGCACGGACGAGTTTCAGGCGCGGCTGCAAAGCCAGGACCGGCAGTTTGAAAAAGTAGCCGCTGCCTTTGGCGCCTACGGTGAATGCGTGCGCGAGCCAGACGATGTCGAAGCGGCCATCGCGCGTTGCCTGGCTGCGGTGGATTCTGGTCAGGCGGCGGTGCTCAATGTCCAGATTGGATTGCAATAAGAACTTTTGACGATGACAGGCGTTTTTTATTCACCAGAAAGCAGGAGACAAACATGCTGACAAATCACAATTTCCGTCTTGTTCATTGGCTGCTGGCAGCACTGTCATGCTTGCCGCTGGCAGGTTTGGCGGCCGACTACCCCACCAAGCCCGTCACCATCGTGGTCGGGTACTCCGCCGGCGGCGGTGTGGACGCCATGGCGCGCATCTTGGCAGAAAAGCTGCCTGCCGTGATTGGCCAGCCCGTGATTGTCGAAAATCGTCCCAGCGTGGGTGCCATTGTCGGCAGTACCTACGTGGCCAAGTCCAAGCCTGACGGCTACACGCTGATGATGGGCGCGCCCGGGCCGATGATTTTTAACCACGCGGTCTATGCGAAGCTGCCCTATGGCCCGCAAGACTTCACCCCGATTTCGTTTGTCAGCGATTCGCCGTTGGTGCTGCTGGTCAATGTCAACAACCCGGCCAAAACCGTGCAGGAACTGGTCAATCAGTCCAAACAGAACCCTGACAAAGCCAACTACGGCGCGAGTTCTGCATCGTTTCAGCTGATCACTGAATTGCTGAACAAAAAAACCGGTGCCAAGTTTATGCACATTCCCTACAAGGGGGCCAATGACTCAGTGACGGCAGTGATGGCGGGCGATGTGACGATGACGCTGGCCGATGCGGGTCCGGCCTTTGTCGGGATGCAAAGTGGGCGTGTCAAAGCGCTGGCGGTGACATCAGCCACACGCATGAAAGACTACCCCAACGTTCCGACACTGACGGAGCTTGGCATCGACCTGAAGGTGTCGCTTTGGATTGGCCTGTTGGCCCCTGCCGGCACGCCTGCCGATATTGTCAAGGTGCTCCAAGACGGTGTTGCCAAAGTGGTTGCCATGCCAGATGTGCAAAAGAAGATCAGCACCATGTCAGTCATCCCCATGAGCAACACGTCTGATGAGTTTGCCAAAATCATCGCCGCAGAAATTCCCGTCTGGAAGCAGCTGGCGATCGACAACAACATCAAAGCCAACTAGTCCCGGTTTATTTTCATTTATCCATCCCGTCACCAGAGAAACGACCCATGCACCCCAAATCAAAAGACTACCAGCGCATCGCTACCGAAGAGGCCTTTGCGCCACCCGAACTGCTTGCGATTTATCGCAAAATCATCGCCAAAGGCAATGTCGACCCTGGCTTTAATGGTCTGATGGGTTTTTATATGACCAGCCCCAGCGAGCGCGCCCAGCACATCATGCGCTGCCTGACCGACATGGACGATCTGCGCATCCAGCACATGGACGAATGCGGTATTGACCGCCAAGTGCTGGCCATGACATCACCGGGCGTACAAGTGATGGACAAGGAAACAGCCGTTGCCTTTGCCATCACCGGCAATGATTTTCTGGCCGACGCTGTTCGGCGCCACCCCACACGCTACACCGGCATGATTTCAGTCGCACCGCAAGACCCCGCTGCTGCCGCCAAGGAGATTGAGCGCGGGGTGACGCAACTGGGCATGAACGCGATTGTCATCAACTCCCACACCCAAGGCGAGTATTTGTCAGACCAGAAATTCTGGGATATTTTTGCGGCCGCTGAAGCCCATGACGCGCCGATTTATCTGCACCCCAACTCGCTGCCCAAAAACATGATTGAGCCATTTCAGGAGGCTGGACTGGACGGTGCGATTTACGGCTTTGGTGTCGAGACCGGCCTGCATGCGATGCGCATCATCACGTCAGGCGCGTTTGACCGCTTTCCAAAGCTCAAGATGATCATTGGCCATATGGGCGAGGCGTTGCCCTACTGGATGTACCGCCTGAACTACATGCACCGCGCCACCGTGGCTTCCAAGCGTTACGACAGCATGAAGCCGATCAAGAAGACGCCGGGTGAGTACCTGAAGGAAAACTTCTACATCACCAACAGCGGTGTGGCGTGGGAACCCGCCATCAAGTTTGCACAACAGGTGCTGGGTGTGGACCGGGTGCTGTACGCCATGGATTACCCTTACCAGCATCAGCTCGATGAAGTCATCGCCATGGACAACATGACCATGAGTGCCGAGGACAAAAAGAAATTTTTCCAAACCAATGCTGAAACAGTTTTTAAAATCAAATAAACGTTTTTGAAAAACGCTTTTGAACTGTTTGGCAGCTTGACGGTCTATCGGCTGGCGCTGCCCCTTTTGATGATGAGACAGGAAACCCCATGAAATACACAACCATCCGTGCCTTTGCGACCAGCGCTTTGCTGGCCGTCAGCATGCTTGCACAGGCCCAGACCTGGCCCGGCCAAACCATCAAAATCATCGTGCCATTCACGCCTGGCACAGGCATGGACACCATTGCCCGAACCGTGTCGCCCAAGCTCAGCGAGCGCCTGGGTCAGCCGGTGGTGGTGCAAAACACGCCGGGTGCCAGTGGCAACATTGGAGCCGACAACGTTGCCAAGGCCACGCCCGATGGCTACACGCTTTTGATGGGTGCCAACACCATGCTGATGGCATCGCAGCTTTATAAAAACGTACCTTTTAACCCGGTGGATGATTTTTCATCGGTGTCGATGGCCGCTTTCGGTACCCTCATGCTGGTGGCCAACCCCAAGACCGGCATCAAGTCGATGCAAGACTTGATTGACCAGGCCAAGGCCAAACCCGGTTCTGTCGTTTACGGCTCACCAGGCATTGGTACGCCCCACCACATGGCGATGGAGCTCTTCAAAAGTAAAACCCAACTTTTCATGTTGCATGTGCCCTACAAAGGTACTGCGGGTTACGTCACCGACTTGCTGGCGGGCGAATTGATGGTGGGTTTTTTGCCGGTTCATGTGGCACAGGGCTTTGTGGCGTCCGGCAAATTGACCGCGCTGGCGGTTGGCGGCAACGCGCGTCACCCGGTGGCTCCCAGCGTCGCGACCTTTCAGGAGTTAGGTGTGAAAGATGTCAATGTAGACATGTGGTACGCCTTTTTCGCGCCCAACAAAACCCCCGCGCCTGTGGTGAACCGCCTCAACACCGAGATCGCTGCCATCATGAAACTGCCTGAAGTGCGCACGGTTCTGAGCAAAGCCGGACTCGATGCCGCCTCATCAAGCACGGGGGAGTTAACGACGACCGTCAAGCAGGACTACCAGCGCTGGGGCGCGGTCATCAAACGCAATGGCATCACGGCTGAATAGTCAAAATCACATTTTTTGATCCTTCTGCTGGAGAAATCCGGCAGATTGTGTGTATGCTAACGGTTTTAAACCGGAGCTTATCCTGGACATCGCGAGCCTGAAAGGCGCTTTTCTCCCCCTAGCACCCGCAAGCACCCGCCACAGCCGCTTTGGCCAATACATGCACAGCGGGCCACGCGATCGGCCTGCGGCCAGATTTATCCTGGCTAGCATTCATCGTGGCGGGCTGATATCGACCTTCCTATTTGCGTGAGCAGGGATGAACTGGCTGCAAGGCCTCGCCCAAGCCCATCACCATCACCATCAGAAAATGATTTCAAGGACAGATATGCAAACCAGTCGCCCGCTCTCGACCACAAGCCAGAATCCGCACGATGCCGACGTGATCATCGCCGGCGGTGGCCCCGTTGGCATGGGCTTAGCCATCGAGTTGGGACAGCGTGGCGTGCGCTGCATTGTGGTGGAGCGATACGACAAGCCGCAGCCTATCCCCAAAGGACAGAATCTGACCACCCGCACGATGGAGCATTTTCATGCCTGGGGTGCCGAAAAGCAGCTGCGCGCGGCCCGAACCATTCCTCCTGGATACGGCATTGGCGGTCTGACGACTTATGGCACCTTGCTCAGTCCCTATTACTACGACTGGCTCCAGCGCGAACTGGTCAAGCCCTACTATTCCCAGTCGAATGAGCGTTTGCCGCAGTACGCAACCGAAGCGGTGCTGCGTCAACGCGTATCCGAACTTCCCAATGTGCAGACGATGTACGGATGGGAGGCTGACATGGTGGCCCAGGATGAGGCGGGTGTTTCGGTCTCGATCACGGAACGCGCCAACCAAAACAAGCGCGTTTTGCGCGCAGCCTATGTCGTGGGTTCTGATGGCGCTCGGTCTCGGGTGCGGGAACAAGCCGGCATCTCCCAGTCCCGTACCAGCGATGACCGGCTGATGGTGCTGTTGGTCTTTCGGTCGACAGGACTTCACAAGTTGCTGGAGCGTTATCCGGACAAGGCTTTCTACAACGTCTTGCATCCGGGGCTCAAGGGGTACTGGAAGTTCTTCGGCCGTGTCGACCTTGGCAGCACCTGGTTCTTTCACGCACCGGTTCCAATTGGAACGACTGCGGATAACTTTGACTTTCACGCTTATCTTGAAGAAGCTGTCGGTGCGCCGATTGACATTGAGCTGCAGCACGTTGGTTTCTGGGATCTCAGGTTCATGCTCGCGGACGCTTACAGAAACGGCCGGATGTTCATCGCAGGCGACGCCGCCCACAGTCACCCACCCTACGGCGGCTATGGGATCAACTCGGGGCTGGAGGACGCCAGAAACCTGGGATGGAAACTCGCAGCCAGCTTGCAGGGCTGGGGCAGCGAAGGACTGCTGGATTCATACGACGCCGAGCGCCGCCCGGTGTTCAGGTCGACCATCGACGACTTTATTGCCAAGTCGATAGAGAACGACCGCAGCTTTCTGGATTCTCACGATCCTGAACGTGATCGAGATGCGTTCGAGAAAGCATGGCGCGAACGGGCGGTAGGTGCCGTTGGCGAGGTCCATGCGTTTGAGCCGAACTATGAGGGCTCGCCGGGGGTGTTGTCCCATACCGCGACCAAGGGCGCGTGCAGCGCCAAGGGCTCGCACCTTTTCGACGCGCGACCCGGTCACCATCTGGCGCCCGCGAAACTTCTCTCCGGAGAAAATATTTTTGAGGCGCTGGGAGCCGATTTTACCCTGCTGGCAATCGGCGTACCACAGCCCACAGTCGACCGTTTCCGGAGTTTTGCGGCCGAACAGAACCTGCCTTTGACCATTTGCACGGCCCCGCCTGAAGGCGAAGTCTTGCGCTATCGGGCCGCGCTCGTTCTGGTCCGGCCCGATGAGTTTGTGGCCTGGGTCGGCAACACGCCCGACATCAGTGACGCAGAGATTCGGGAAGTGCTGCAAGTTGTTCAGGCATGTGTCAACTGAATACCTGGGGCCGGCGAACTTACGGGCGGCAAGCCACACACTCCTCGACCACCTGATCGGCCAAGTGGCGTTGCCAATCATGGCTGGCGGGTCTGCTCCTGGTGCCGGACTTTGCGAAGCTGTCCTGCGCGGTTAATTGCCGGCAGTTTGCGCTGGCTCAAGGATGCTTGTCCTCGTCCCCTTGAAAATAAAGGGAATATCCCGAGCTAGGCATCAGTTAGAACAGCTGGAAGTCATCACCCATGCGCCAAGACAAACTCACCACCAAATTTCAGGAAGCCTTAAGCGACGCGCAGTCGCTGGCTCTGGCCAACGACAACGGCTATATCGAGCCGGTGCACTTGCTGGCCGCCATGATCAAGCAGGACGGTGGCCCACGCGCCATGCTCGAAAAGGCCGGCGTCAACGTCGCAGGCCTGGAGCTGGCCACGCAGGCGGCTGTCAAAAAGCTCGCTCAGGTACAGGGCCAGGATCAGATATCGGTCTCATCCGAGCTGGCCAAGCTGCTGCAAGCCACCGAAAAAGAAGGCATCAAGCGCAATGACCAGTTCATCGCAGGCGAGCTGTATTTACTGGCCGTGGCAGACAGCAAGGCCGATATTGGAAAAATCGCGAAAGAAAACGGTCTTACCCGCAAGTCGCTGGAGGCCGCTATCAACGCCGTGCGCGGAGGGCAAGCGGTTGACAGCGCCGACGCCGAAGGCCAGCGTGAGGCCTTGAAAAAATACTGCATGGATCTGACCGAGCGCGCCCGCATGGGCAAGCTGGACCCGGTGATTGGCCGCGACGACGAGATCCGCCGCGCCATTCAGGTGCTGCAGCGGCGTACCAAAAATAACCCGGTGTTGATTGGGGAACCAGGGGTGGGCAAAACCGCGATTGTGGAAGGCTTGGCCCAGCGCATTGTGGCGGGCGAGGTGCCTGACTCGTTGAAAAACAAGCGTGTGCTGAGCCTGGACATGGCCGCGCTGCTGGCAGGTGCCAAGTTCAGGGGCGAGTTTGAAGAGCGCCTGAAAACCGTGCTGAAAGAACTCGCGCAGGACGAAGGCCAGACGATTGTTTTTATTGACGAGCTGCACACCATGGTGGGCGCGGGCAAGGCCGAAGGCGCCATGGATGCGGGCAATATGCTCAAACCCGCCTTGGCGCGTGGCGAGCTGCATTGCGTCGGCGCCACCACACTCGACGAATATCGCAAATACATTGAAAAAGACGCCGCGCTGGAGCGCCGCTTTCAAAAGATTCTGGTGGGCGAGCCAACGGTCGAAGCCACGATTGCCATTTTGCGCGGCCTCAAAGAAAAGTACGAGTTGCACCACGGCGTGCAGATCACCGACCCGGCCATTGTGGCGGCGGCAGAATTGAGCCACCGCTACATCACCGACCGTTTTTTGCCTGACAAGGCGATTGATTTGATTGACGAAGCAGCCAGCAAAATCAGCATCGAGCGCGACAGCAAGCCCGAGGTGATGGACAAGCTGGACCGCCGGCTGATTCAGTTGCAGATCGAGCGTGAAGCCGTGCGCCGCGAGAAAGACGAAGCCTCCCAAAAACGTTTTGGTTTGATTGAAGACGAGATCACCAAGCTGCAAAAAGAAATTTCTGACCTTGACGCCATCTGGCAGGCTGAAAAAGCCCAAGCGCTGGGCAGCAAAGACGTGATGGAAGAGATTGACCGGATCAGGTTTCAGATTGAGGAGCAAACCCGCAAAGGCGACTTCAACAAAGTGGCCGAGCTGCAATACGGCAAGCTGCCCGATTTGGAAAAACGTCTGAAAGCGGCACAAGACAGCGAGGCGGCACCCAATGCCAACGCTGCGCCCAAACTCTTGCGGACGCAAGTCGGCGCGGAAGAAATCGCTGAGGTCGTGGCACGCTCTACCGGAATCCCGGTCAGCAAACTCATGCAGGGCGAGCGCGACAAACTGCTGCTGATGGAGGGCAAACTGCATGAGCGCGTCGTGGGGCAAAACGAGGCGATCGGTGCGGTGGCCAACGCCATTCGACGGTCACGCTCCGGCTTGTCTGACCCGAATCGCCCCACCGGTTCGTTCCTTTTTCTTGGCCCCACCGGCGTGGGTAAAACAGAGCTTTGCAAAGCCCTCGCTGGCTTTTTGTTCGACAGCGAAGACCATCTGATTCGGGTGGACATGAGCGAGTTCATGGAAAAGCACAGCGTCGCCCGCCTGATTGGCGCGCCGCCCGGCTATGTGGGCTACGAAGAGGGCGGGTATTTGACCGAAGCCGTGCGCCGCAAGCCCTACAGCGTGTTGCTGCTCGACGAGGTTGAAAAAGCCCACCCTGACGTGTTCAACGTGTTGCTGCAAGTGCTCGACGATGGCCGCCTGACCGACGGCCAGGGCCGCACCGTGGACTTTAAAAACACGGTGATCGTGATGACCAGCAACATCGGCTCGCCGATCATTCAAAGCATGGTCGGTAAGCCCTACGAGGAGATCAAGGACGCCGTGACGGACGAGTTGAAAAACTACTTCCGCCCCGAGTTTTTGAACCGGATTGACGAGACGGTTGTCTTTCATGCGCTTGATGCCAAAAACATCGAGTCGATCGCGCGTATCCAGCTCAAGGTGCTGATGGCCAGGCTGGAGAAAATGGAGCTGACCATGCAGGTGTCAGAAGCTGCGATTGGCGAGCTGGCCAAGGTGGGATTCGATCCGGTGTTCGGCGCCAGGCCGCTCAAGCGCGCGATTCAGCAGCGGATTGAAAACCCCCTGTCCAAGCTGCTGCTGGAAGGCAAGTTCCCACCCAAGAGCATCATTCCGGTCGATGTCGATCCGATTCACGACCCCGGGGTGTTCAGTTTTGGCAAGGCAGGAAAGGCTAAGGCATAAAAGCGGTTGCTCCTGATTCAGGAGCTGCTTGCCTAGGTTTTTATTGGCCTAGGGGCTGATTTGATCCCCAAAAAGCTGAAAAGTGTTTTTTGGCTGCCATTCAAGGCTGGGTGCGCTTGGACTTCTCAAGCTTCTTCAAGTCAAAGCCTTTTTTCTCCAGTCGCGCTAACAGCTCGTCATAGGCCTTGGCTGGCACCTCGGGCGTTCTGGACAACACCCACAGGTACTCGCGTTTGGGTTCACTGACTGCCACCAGCTGGTAGTCGGTGTCCAGGTCAATGACCCAGTAGTTGCCCCACACAAAGGGCAGAAACGACAGCCATTGCGGCGCAAAGCGGACCTGAAGCTTTGGGGAGGTGCTTTCGCCAATCTGGCGGGCCTGACCGATGGCTTCGCTGACCTTGCCGTCTTCTTGTGTGCAGCGGTTTTGTACCCGAACTGTTCCGTCTGACTGGGTTGAATATTGGGCGCTGGTGTTGCTGACGCACTTTCTTTGAAACCAGTTGGGGTATTTGGCGATCTCGTACCAGGTGCCCATGTAGCGCGGCACGTTGACGCTGGCAACCGTGGTCAATGCCTCTTGTGCCAACACGTGGAAAGTTGAAACACTGAGCAGAAGGCCGATGAGTAATTTGTTCATGATGCTGGCAGTGCTTGCTCCATGTTGACTTGGTGTTGAGTTCGTATTGAGTTAGCCTGCCAGTCCGGCGTAGACGGTTTGCACATCGTCGTTGGCATCAATCGCCGCCAAAAATGCTTCGACTTCCTCCATGTCTGCGGCGCTGAGTGTGGCCGGGTCCAACGGGTTTTTGGCTTTGTAGCCCAGCTTGGCCGACAGCACGGTAAAACCCTGGGCGGGCAGGGCGCGGCTGACCAGATCCAGGTCGGTGGGGTCGGTCAAAAACAGGGTGTGGCCTTCCTCTTCGCCGGGCTCAAAGTCTTGCGCACCCGCTTCAATGGCGGCAGTCTCCGCATCTGACCCTGGCGCTGTGGGTTCGGCTTCAATCATGCCGACGTGGTCAAAGTCCCAGGACACCGAGCCCGACGTTCCCAACTGCCCCTTGCGGAACAGCACCCGTACTTCAGACGCCGTGCGGTTGTGGTTGTCGGTCAGGCATTCGACCATCAATGGCACGCGGTGCGGTGCAAAGCCTTCGTAGATGACGTGTTCAAAATGGACGGCTTCGCTGCCGGTGCCCGAGCCTTTTTTAATCGCCCGGTCCAGCGTGTCTTTGGGCATGCTGACCTTTCGGGCCTGCTCGACCAGCAGCCGCAACCTGGCGTTGCCAGCTGGGTCAGCGCCACCGCGCGCCGCCACCATGATCTCCTTGGCCAGTTTGCCAAACACCCGGCCCCGAGCGTTGGCGGCCAGTTCCTTGCCCTTGGCTTTCCATTGTGCGCCCATGTATTGTTTCCTTTTGCTATTTAGTTAGGAGCTGCATGCCCAGATATTTATTGGCCCTGGGGCATATTTGGCACCCTAAAGTGCTGCTCCTGGCCTTGTTGCCCAAAAACGCTCAGACCCGCTTCAAACCCGCCGTTGTGCGAAATAAAACCATTCCTGGCCCACTTCACCGCGTGGATTAGGAAAGACAACAAAGCCATCGCCCTGTGCTTTCACCTCGGCACCGTCATGCCGCACGCCAATCACGTCGCCGGCTCTCACTGCGTCAAAGCTGCGCCATTCTTTAGCGAAGGTGTCGCCCGCATGCGCTTTGTCGGTCACGTCGATCAGCCGCAATATTTCTGGTGTGGCAATCGGGGCTGAGGGTTTGACATGGGTGATGCCCAGCAGACCCAGTGCCTGCAAAATCGCGTGCCGCGCGACGCTGATGCCTGCCGGGTCGTCGTGCTGGCCGCATTCCAGTGTCACGGCATAGCCGCCACGTGAGCGCATGTACTCGGTGGTACCGACGCCGTAGTTGGGGTTGGTCACCAGTGTTTGCGAGCGTGCACTGATGTTGTCGGCAGCTGCGGCAGCGCGCCGCTGCACACCGCGTGCGTAGGTGTCCAGCCAGCCCTCAACAATGCGCGGCGCACCGGTGTGCAAGGCCAACTGCATTTCCTCTGCGGCCAGTGCAAAAGGCTCCAGGGTGCCTGTGTTGTTCTGCGGGCCGATCATCACGAATGGCGCGCCACCGGTGTGAAACGAATGCAAATCGAGCAGCACATCATGCGTATCGAGCAGCGGGCACAGCACGTTCGCCAGCCGGTCTTCAAAGTCTTGCGGAATGGCACTGGGGGCCATGTTGCGGTTCAGGTTGCGATCACCAAAGCGCCGCTTGAGCTGGTACGCCAGCGGGTTGGCGATGGGCACAAACGTGACCGAGCCGCGTTCAATCGTCAAACGGCCGCTATCCACATCGCTCAACAGCTGCATGATGGCCTGCGTGCCGCAAATCTCGTTGCCATGCACGGCGCCCAGCACCAGCAGCGCCGGGCCGGGCGCCAGGCCGTGAAAGGTGTGGGTTCGCAAGTGGGTGGGGGTACTGGTTTCGGAGCTCATGCTTTGTTTATACCGCAGCAGGTGCCAGTCGCCTAAAATAAAACAATATGACCTGCCTGCTGCCCCTGCCTACAGCCCCAAGCCGGTTTCGGCTGTGGGTGCGGTTGCTGGTGTCGGTGCTGGCGCTTGCACTGGTACTGTCGCAATCATTAGGTCAGTTGCATGCCGTCAAGCACGGCAGCTTGGCATCTGCCGCGCATGCCATGGGAGCGCAGGAAGCCTCTAAAAACCATCTTGATGGTGGTTTTTTGAAGCAGCTGTTTTCGTCCCACGGCAGCAGCACTGACTGCCGCCTGTATGACCAGTTGGGCAACGGCTACGCCTTGCCCGCCGTGGCTTTGCTGCAGCTGCCAGCCGTGTTGCCATCGCTGCCGGTGGCTATTTTTGCAGGCGATGCACTCGCCCGCTGGGCCGCGCTGTTTGACGCACGTGGCCCGCCTTTGACTTTTTGAATCGCCCCCTCTTGCGCTGCGCTGGCCTTCACGGGTTGGCGTGGCACTTTTTCAGATTCAAAAAGGCAATCCATGTTCTTTCGTTTTTCAAACACAGCCATTCGGCTGGCTTTGCTGTCGTTTATTGCTGCGCAGCACACCGGTCTGCTGGCCCAAGCATCCAGTTCTGCGCCAAGCGCTGCACTCAAAGAAATCACCATCACCGGCAACCCGCTGGGCGCTACCGATCTTGTAGCGCCAGCAGCACAATACTCGGGCGAGGGACTGTTGTTACGCTCCAAAACGACATTGGGGGAAACGCTGGACGGCACGCCCGGAGTCAGCAGCACCTACTTTGGGCCCAACGCCAGTCGCCCGATTATTCGCGGGCAAGACGGTGACCGCATCCGCATTTTGAACAACGGCGGTGCACTGCAGGATGCGTCCAACCTGAGCTACGACCATTCGGTTGCCGCCGACCCACTGAGCATCGAACGCATCGAAGTGCTGCGTGGGCCAGGCGCTTTGCAATACGGCGGCAGCGCCGTGGGTGGCGTGGTCAATGTGATTGACAACCGCATCCCGCGCGAAGCGCTGTTCGATGAAAAGGGCGGCGTGGGCGGCAAAACAGACCTGGCCATCGCCAGCGGCAACAAAGAAAAAAGCGCGGGTGTTTTGCTGGAGGCAGGTAACAACCGCTACGCCATCCATGTTGATGCGATGAATCGGGACACCAAAGATGTGAGCGTGCCGATCAACATCGTGTGCAACCGGACCGCTGGTACTTACACGGCCCGGAGTATTTGCAATTCCGCCAGCAAGATCAGCGGCACGGCAGTGGGTGGCGCTGTCTTTTTTGACCATGGGTATCTGGGCGCTTCTGTCAGTGGCTACCGCAGCAACTACGGCACCGTGGCAGAGCCCAATGTCAACATTGGCATGAAGTCTGACCGCTTTGCGCTCGAAGGCGAAGTCAAAAACCTGACTGGCCTGATTCAAAGCGTCAAAGGTCAATACAGCAAGACCGATTACACCCACACAGAATTCACCAATACCGTTCCAGGCACCGTGTTTAAAAACAGGGGCAGTGATGTGGGACTGGAAGCGAGGCACGCCAGGCTAGGCAATTTTGAGGGGCTGGTCGGTGTCCAAATGGATGAGGCTCAGTTCTCAGCCGCTGGCGATGAGGCTTTTTCGCCATACAGCCGCACGCTTCAAAACGCGCTGTTTGCTTATGAGGAATACAAAACATCCTGGGGCAAGCTGACCTTTGGCGGACGAACCGAATCTGTCAAGGTGGAGTCACTCGGCAACCCCAATCCGGCGCTGGCCAAGTTTGTACCCGGCCAACGCCATTTCAGGCCGTCAAGCTACGCGCTGGGCAGCTTGTGGAATGTGGCTCCAGCGTGGCAACTGACAGGCAATGCAGCCTACACCGAGCGCGCACCCAAGGACTACGAACTGTTTGCCAATGGGCCGCACATTGCCACCCGCGCCTACGAGCTTGGTGACAACACATTGGCCATGGAAAAAGCAACTCAGTTTGATGTTGGCCTGGCCTGGAAGTCTGCCTTCAATACCTTCGCCTTCAACGCTTACCAAAGCAACTTTAAAAACTACATTGGTCTGGTCCAGTCAGCTGGTGTCAGGCGTAACCAGTCAGACGGTGAATTCAACCCGGTAGACGACCCTGCAAATCCAGGCTTTTCGCAGGCAACAGGGGCAACTTTCAGCCCGCTGAATGAATTTCGTTATCTGCAAACGCGGGCCAGATTTACCGGGTTTGAGACCAGTGGGAATATTCGTCTGACAGATGGTGCTGCGCCCATTGACCTGGCCTTGCGCGCTGACGTCGTGAAGGCAAGCAACGTGAATACCGGGCAGCCCTTGTCGCGCATTCCGCCGATGCGGCTGGGCGCGACCTTGAAATATGCCAGCGGCCCGTTTGGTGCCAATCTGGGCGTTGACTATTCAGCAGCGCAAAAGCCGGTGCCCACAGGCGACCAGGCAACGGCCGCCAATACCCGCTGGAACGCCGGCGCGTCTTACCGAATGAAAACCGGCCCCGCCAGTTTGCTGTGGTTTGCGCGTCTGGACAACATCACCAACAAACTGGCTTACAGCTCGACATCGGTACTGACCACAACAGCCTTCCCGAATGCGCCGCCGTTGCCGGGGCGGAGTTTGAAGCTGGGTTTGCAGGCGAGCTTTTAAAAGACGCCTGTTGGCTTGCTACTGCGAAATTTTGCGTGCTTCTTCAATCTGATATTCAAAGTAACGCTGAAAGCTGAAGGCAATACTTGACATCAGGGCAGTGGCGCCGATCAGCAATGAAAAAACCACGGCGCCTATCACCAGCCAATTGGTTTGCCCAGCGGTTGCCTCGGGCTGCCCAGGGTTATGCCGGTCATTCCATTTTTCTTGCGACGACAGACCGTAATAAATGGCTGTGATCGCCGTGGCTGCCAGCGTAAAACCCAGCAAAGGCACAAGCAACCAGGCCAGTTGATCGTCTTGTCCCAATGTGCGGACGCGGTACACGCCATACCAGCCAATGCTCGATATCAATGGGTGAAGCCAAGCCAGCTTGTCTCTGAAGCCAAACAGATAAAAACGATGCAGGCCGAGCTGACCGAAGATGAAAGCCAGCCAAGTGGCTATGGTTTTGTTTTTGATGGAGGCAAGCATGTCACGATTATCAGCGCGGCACATCAACAGGCGGTTGCGTGTCACCTAATCCCAAGGATTTCTGCATGATGACAATGTCACGCCAGGCGCCAAACTTCCAGCCGCAGGCATCAATTTTGCCGACCTGCTCAAAGCCCAGCGCCAGATGCACGCCAACCGATGCCGCATTGGCTGAATCGCCCACAATGGCCATCATTTTGCGAATCCCCACTGCCTCGCAACGCGCCATCAGCTCGGCCAGCAGCGCGCGGCCCAGGCCCTTGCCGGGACGACCTGGTGCCAGATAAATGGAGTCTTCCACCGAATAGCGGTAGGCAGGCCGGGGCTTGAACCAGTTGCCATAGGCAAAGCCGACGACTTGGTTGCGATCCACGGCCACCAGATACGGCAGGCCTTTACCAAGTACATCGGCTCGCCTGCTTGTCATGTCCTGCACGCTGGGGGCTTCGGTTTCAAACGTGCCGGTGCTGTTCAGCACATGGTGGGCGTAAATGGTGGTGATAGCCGCAATGTCGGCGTCCAGGCTGGCGCGGATGATGGTCATGGTGCTTGAGCGGCTAAGAAAATTTCAATGATACCGACTGACGGGCTATAATCAAAGGCTTTGCAGCAGTTCGCTGGCCGGGTGGTCATGTCGAGTGTCTCAACCGCTGCAAGAACTTTTTGGGCATGCACAACTTCTGGTTGGTATGCCCTCCACCCTGGGAATACATCATGGTCGTCATCCGGCTTGCACGCGGCGGTTCTAAGCACCGTCCATTTTTTAACATCGTTGTGGCTGACAAGCGCGTTCGCCGCGACGGTCGCTTTATCGAGCGCATCGGCTTTTACAACCCGATTGCCAAGGGCGGCGAAGAAGGCTTGCGCATCATGCAAGACCGTCTGACCCACTGGGTTGGCGTTGGCGCACAAGCGTCCCCAACCGTTGAGCGCCTGATCAAGCAAGGCGCAACAGCTGCCGCCAAGGTCGCTTAACTTCAAAAATGGCAATTTCCCGCTGGGCCGCCCCAAGGGAAATGAGTGCCCATGGGGGGCAGTGCCTTACACGCAGTCAAAAGCGCGGGGGCTCAAATGATTAACTTGAAGCCATCCGTATTGCCGGATGATTCTGTAGAAGTTGGTCGCATCTTGGATGCGTGGGGCGTCAAGGGATGGCTCAAAATCCTGCCCCACAGCTCTGATCCTGAGGCCTTGTTCTCAGCGAAATCCTGGTTTTTGCAGGCACCCGATGCCAAGTTCCGTCCGGGTTTTGACGCCTTCACCGGCACCGTATCGATCGCGGTGGACGAGGCAAAAACCCATTCTGATTCAGTGGTCGCCAAAATTGACGGCCTGGACGACCGCGACGACGCCGAATCGCTGCGGGGCTGCCGCATCTTTTTATCGCGCAGTGCTTTCCCCAAAGCTGCGAAAGACGAGTATTACTGGGTCGACCTGATTGGCCTGAAGGTTGTTAACCGCGAAGGCATCGCGCTGGGTTGTGTGCGTGACCTGATGGCGACCGGTCCCAACTCAGTGCTGTGCGTTGAGTATCAAGCCATGCAAGAAGATGGCAGCAGCAAGGCTGAGGAACGGATGATTCCGTTTGTGTCGGCTTATGTTGATACGGTCGATATTGCTGCCAAGCTGGTCACGGTTGACTGGCAGCCGGATTACTGAGTTGCTTTTCATTGACATAAACCATGCGATTTGATGTCATCACTCTTTTTCCTGAACTATTCGCGCCATTTTTAACGAGTGGCGTCACGCGGCGTGCTTACGAATCCGGGCTGGTCGAGGTCAGGCTCTGGAACCCGCGCGACTTTGCGGACGGCAATTACAAAAGGGTTGATGACAGGCCGTTTGGCGGTGGTCCCGGCATGGTCATGCAGGCCGAACCGCTGGCGCTGTGCCTGGCCGCCATTCGCGCTGAGCGGACATCTGGCAACGACCCGGTTGTCCTTTTTTCCCCGATTGGTAAAACCTTGACGCACAGCAGTGTTGAAGGCTGGTCTGCCAGCGAAGGCGCGGTGTTGATCTGTGGCCGCTACGAGGGCATAGACCAGCGCTTTGTTGACAAGCACGTCACGCACCAAATCAGTCTGGGCGACTTTGTGCTGTCGGGCGGTGAAATTGCCGCCATGGCTTTGCTCGATGCGTTGGCACGGCTGCAGCCTGGTGTACTCAATGACGAGGGCAGCCACCAGATGGACAGCTTTAACCCTGCGCTTGATGGCCTGCTGGACTGCCCGCATTACACCCGGCCAGAAGACTGGCATGGCCAAACCGTGCCAGATGTGCTGATATCAGGCAACCATGCCCATATCGAGCGCTGGCGGCGTGAACAGCGGCTGCAGTTGACCCTTCTGCAGCGGCCAGAACTGATTGAAAAAGCGCGTGTGGCTGGGCAGTTGACGGCGAAAGATGAAGCTTTTTTGGCGTCTGCGGCTGGTCATCCCGGCCATCAGCCATAAATTGCTATAATCAAAGGCTTTTCGGTCCTCTGGCGGCCACTGCAACTTGCTCTATTGGGGCCATTTATTTGGCTCCGACCTTAAAAAAGCAGGAATTGCGGTCTTTAGCGTAGCGCGTGAATGAACGAAAAAGTATTTTTGGAACTGTTATGAATTTGATTCAAACCCTTGAGCAGGAAGAAATTGCTCGCCTGAACAAAACCATCCCTGTTTACGCTCCCGGCGACACCGTGATTGTGAGCGTTAACGTGGTTGAGGGCACCCGCAAACGTATGCAGGCTTTTGAAGGTGTGGTGATTGCCAAGCGCAATCGCGGCCTGAACTCCAGCTTCATCGTTCGCAAGATCTCCAATGGCGAAGGTGTCGAGCGTACCTTTCAGGTTTACAGCCCACTGATCGCCAAGATCGAAGTCAAGCGCCGTGGCGACGTGCGCCGCGCCAAGCTGTACTACCTGCGCAGCCGCAGCGGCAAGTCAGCGCGCATCAAGGAAAAACTGGGCGCCAAGGCTGCTTGATTGCAACCTGCAGTTTATAGAGGCCACTCTTTTGAGTGGCTTTTTTTATGCGGATAACTTATGCAATTCAGTAAACCTCTTCCCAAGTTCGACCCTCGCAGCATTCCGGTCCAGGGCATTGACGATCACCTCGAATGTGTGGCGTTTGATCGCCTCACGCCTGCTGAGCTTAGACGGCGTTTTGCCAACCCACCGATCTGGACACCCGAGCACAGTGTTGAGAAGCGGTTTGAAAACCGAGAACCTGCTGCTGCTTCTGTGCTGGTGCCGCTGGTGATGCGGGATGAACTGATGCTGCTTTTGACGCAACGCACGACCAACCTGTCTACTCACTCAGGTCAAATCGCACTCCCGGGCGGCCGTGCCGACGACACAGATACAGATGCGGCTGACACCGCCCTGCGCGAAGCGACGGAAGAAATAGGCCTGCCGCGCAACCACACCGAAGTGCTGGGCACATTACCGGTTTATGTCACGGGCACTGCCTACATCATCACGCCTGTGGTGGCGCTGGTGACCCCCGGCTTTGTGCTCCAGCCCAACCCAGCTGAAGTGGCTGACGTTTTTGAAGTGCCGCTGGCCTATTTGATGAACCCGGCCAACCACCGGCGACACGCTGTGGAGTTTGACGGCATCACGCGCGAATGGCTGTCCATGCCGTATCTTGATGCTGCCGTCACGCAGGAAGACGGCCAGTCGACAGAGCGTTTTATTTGGGGCGCTACGGCAGGGATGCTGCGCAATTTGTATCGATTTTTATCAGCTTGACAGTTATCATTTGGCATGAGTTTTTTTTCGGTTCTATTCGCTCTGCTGATTGAACAAGCCCGACCACTGGCGCGGGGCAACTGGATTCATGCCGCTTTCAGGTCATGGGCACGCTGGACCAGCCGAAATCTCGACGCAGGCAAACCTCAGCACGGATGGATCGCCTGGACGGTCGTGGTCATGCTGCCCAGCCTGGCGACGCTGGTGATTCACTGGGCGCTTTGGTACGTGACGCCGCTACTGGCATTTGCGTGGAGCGTGGGAATTTTGTACGTCACGCTGGGCTTTCGCCAGTTCAGTCACTACTTTACCGACATCCGCGATGCGCTCGATGATGGCGATGAAGTGTCTGCCCGCGAACTGTTGGCCGATTGGCGGCAGGTTGATGCCAGTGAACTGCCGCGCAGTGAAATTGTTCGCCATGTGATTGAATATTCAGTTCTGGCGGCGCACCGCCATGTGTTTGGCGTGCTGGGCTGGTTTTCAGTTCTGGCTGCGCTGGGATTGGGTCCAGCAGGCGCGGTGTTGTACCGCATGAGCGAATTTGTGACCCGCTATTGGCGCTACAAAAGCAAGTCGCTGCAAGCAGGTGAAGGCGCGAGTCCGGCTTTGCAGATGGCCGCCAGCACCGCCTGGGGTGTGATTGACTACGTGCCCGCCCGTGTGACAGCACTCGGGTTTGCAGTGGTCGGCAGTTTTGAAGATGCGATTGACGCCTGGCGCAACTATGCGCAACGTTTTTCGAGCGGGCAACAGATCAATGAACTTGGTGAACACAAAGAACTCACGCTCGAAAATCACAACGACGGAATTATTCTGGCGGCAACTTCTGGTGCGGTCAATGTGCGTTTGGGTGGGGCAGCGCTGCAATCCAAGCTTGATCCCGGTGCCTCTGCTGGTTTTTTGGCAGCCAACGTCAGCACGCTTGATGCGGCCACCCAGGCCACGCCAGGCCGCGAACCCGAAGTCGCTCATCTGCGCAGCATTGTGGGGCTGGTGTGGCGCTCCGTTGTGTTGTGGATGGTGTTGCTGGCCTTGCTGACGCTGGCCAAACTGCTGGGCTGACGCAGGTCTTCAGTACCGCGTCTGCGACAGTTCTGCAAATAATTCGCTATATAAACGATAGCGGTTAACGCTTATATTTATGGGGCCTACGCCCGATTTGATCTCTGAAATCACGCCACAACCCGGTTCATGCAAGTGCGTGCAGTTGTAGAACTTGCAGTTTTGCGCATGCGCTTTGAAGTCCGGCATCAATTGCGCAAGCTGCATTGGCTCAATGTGGTGCAGCCCAAACTCCTGAAAGCCTGGCGAATCAATGAGCGCTGCGGTGCGCGCAGCGTCGATCCAATACAGCGTTGTGCTGGTGGTGGTGTGCTTGCCAGAATTTAGGGCCCGCGAGATCTCTGCCGTCAGCACCTTGGCCTTCGGTACCAGCAGGTTGGTCAAACTGCTTTTGCCCGAGCCTGAGGGTCCCAGCACCAAGGTTTTTTTACCTTCCAGCAAAGCCATCAACTGATCGGTTTGCGCGGTATCTACAGCCTTATCCAGCTCGGGCTTGATAGCCAGTGCCAGCATCTGGTAACCCATCGCCCGGTAGGGTAAGAGCTTGGCCCAGGCTCTGGCAAACGGTTCAGTCAAATCACTTTTATTCAGCGCAACGATGGGCGTGATGCCAGCGGCTTCAGCGGCAATCAGCGCACGCGTCAGTTGACTTTCCGAAAATTCAGGGTCCGCTGCAATCAGTATCAGTATCTGATCCAAATTGGCCGCAAACGACTTGGTTCGCAGCTCGTCCTGGCGATAAAAAACGTTGCTGCGCTCGTCAATTTTTTCGATCGTCCCCTCGTCCTCGCTCGGCAGCCAGCGCACCTTGTCGCCGACCAGTGCCTGGCCTTTTTTACCGCGCGGGTGGCAAATGATGCGTTGGCCGTCAGCAGTTTCAACCAGTACATGCCGGCCAAAACCTGCCACGACCAGACCTGGCTGCATGCCCGCTGAGGAGGTGTTTGCCGGGTGTTGGAATTTACTCAAGTGAGCAGCGCGTCAGCTTTTGATGCGCAAAAAAAGTCGCTGACTGAAATGCCCTTCACATCGTGGGTGTTAAAGCGCACGGTGCATTTGCTGAAGCTCACGGTCAGGTCCGGGTGGTGGTTTTCTGCATTGGCAATAAAGGCCAGGGCATTCACAAACCCAATCGTCTCATGGTAGTTTTTAAACGCGTAGGTTTTCTCTAGCGCACCGTCTATCAGCCGCCAGCCCAGGGCCTGCTCGCCATTGAGCTTGCTCAGTTGCGTCACGATTTCAGTGGCGCTCAGGGCTTTGCGGTTGTTGTGAATCGGGTTGCTCATGCTGTGCCTCCGGCGGGGTTCATCCGCGACAGGCGTTCAGACGCAGGCGGGTGCGAGTAATAAAATTTCACGAACACCGGGTCGGGTGTCAGCGTGCTGGCGTTGTCCTGGTAGAGCTTGAGCAGGGCGCTTTGTAAATCCTTGCCATCGGTTTGCGCCACGGCATAGGCATCGGCTTCAAACTCATGCTTGCGTGAAAATTGCGCAAAGATCGGCGATATAAAAAAACTGAACAGCGGCACGACCAGCATGAACAGCAGCAGTGCCAGTGCATCATTGCCACCGTTCAAATTGGGTCTGACGCCCAGCCCGGTATAAAACCAGACTTGCGATGACAACCAGCCCAGCAGCGCAAAGCCCACCAGACTCATTGCAAACATGCCGATGATGCGTTTGATGATGTGCTTGTGCTTGAAGTGACCCAATTCGTGGGCCAGCACGGCATCGACTTCAGCCGGGCTGAGCTGCTTGAGCAGCGTGTCGTAAAACACCACGCGCTTGGCTGCACCAAAGCCGGTAAAGTAAGCATTCGCGTGGGCTGAACGCTTGCTGCCGTCCATCACAAACAAACCCTTGGCGGCAAAACCGCAGCGCTGCATCAGAGTCGTGACGCGCGCTTTCAAGGTTTCGTCCTCAAGGGGTTTGAACTTGTTGAACAGCGGCGCGATCACGGTGGGGTAGAGCACCAGCACCAGCAGGTTAAAGCCCATCCAGGCGCACCATGCCCACAGCCACCATAAGCTGCCCGCGCTGCTCATTAACCACAGGATCAACGCCACAATAGGCAAGCCGATCACTGCACCCACCACGACGCCCTTGACCGCGTCTGACAGCCACAAAGCAAACGTCATTTTGTTAAATCCAAAACGCTCTTCAATCTTGAAAGTGCTGTACAGCGTGAAAGGCAAGTCCAGCAGGCCGCTGATCAGCGCGAACCCGGCCAGCAGCGCCAACTGCGGGACCAGGCTGCCGTAGCTGGCCAAAAAGCTCGAATTGATGGCTTGATTCAGCACATCAATCCCGCCCAGAAGCGTCCAGCCCATCAGCAAGGCCGCACCAAAGGCCATTTCTAGCAAGCCAAAACGCGCCTTGGTGACGGTGTAGCTGGCGGCCTTTTGATGCGATTCCAGCGAAATGGTGGCGGCAAACGCAGCAGGTACTGCGCCGCGGTTTTGCGCCACATGGCGAATCTGCCGTGTCGCCAAATAAAACCTCACCAGCAAGCCCACGACAAGAGCGACAGCAAATACCACCGTAAAAACGAAAGAATAATTGAGCATCAAGTGAGTTTAGGCCATCAGCGAGAATGGCGTGATGACAGACACAGAAACACAACTCAAGAAATCCGACCAAAACCTCGTCTGGCTAGACTGCGAAATGACCGGCCTGGACCCCGAAAAAGAGCGTCTGATCGAGATCGCGATCATTGTCACTGGTCCCCAGCTCACTCCGCGCATTGAAGGCCCTGTGCTGGCGATCCACCAGTCTGATGAAGTCCTTGAGCTGATGGACAAGTGGAACAAAGGCACGCACGGCAGAAGTGGCTTGATCGACAAGGTCAAGGCCAGCACCATCACAGACGCGGATGCTGAAGCCCAAATCCTCGCTTTCATCGCACAGTACGTCCCCAAAGGCGTTTCTCCCCTTTGCGGCAACACCATCAGCCAGGATCGGCGCTTTCTGGTCAAGTACATGCCCAAGCTGGATGCCTACCTGCATTACCGCAACATCGACGTCAGCACCTTCAAGGAGCTTGCCAAACGCTGGCGTCCCGAGGTGTACAACTCGTTTAAAAAGCAACAAAAACACACAGCACTGGCCGATGTGCATGAGTCGATTGATGAGCTGGAGCATTACCGGGCTCACTTTTTGAAGTGATGCGGGTATAAATCCAGCCGCTCAACGTTTCAAAAAAGCACACTCCCAGTACAAACCCTTAAGCTGTGCTATAGTCAAAGGCTTGGTTCAGCACACAGGTGCGATCCATTTGTACATCTACCTCACACTTGTGGACCCATCTTGATAGGGTCACCGGCTCGGGCAAATTCTTTGACCTGACTCGCATATTCGTTTGATGGTTGATGTTTTATTAACCATGAACGAAGCGTGCCGCAACAGCGGCGCGTGCAAGTTCTTCTGCGTCATGCCTTTATTTACGGCAGCGGCGTGGATGATTAGTGAGAAAAAACATGACTGACTCTTTTGAGGCTCGCGGCGATTCTTTTGCCGAAGCAAACTTTGACGCTGAAAACACCGGCGCATCTGACCTTTCAAACGCGCCTGACTTCAGTGATGCGCCTGGCGTGCTGGAAACATCTCTGGACGCCATCGCTCCTGAGCCCAACGGCTTTGTTAAATTGGGCTTGGCCAAAGAGCTGCTGCAAGCTGCCGCAGACATGGGCTTTACCCAGCCCACGGCGGTGCAAATGGCGACCATCCCCAAGGCCATGCAGGCGCTGGACGATGAGAATGCAGACAAGAAAGCAAAGTTCACCGACCTGCTGGTGTCCAGCCAGACCGGAAGCGGCAAGACCGCCGCGTTTTTGTTGCCCGTGCTGCACACGCTTTTGAAACAGCAAGAGCAGGCCGAGCGTGACGAGCGTGCCGAGTTTGAACGCCTGTCTGCCGAGGCGATTGCCCGCGGGGAAGCGCCGGCCAAAAAGCCAAAGCGCAAAGACCCGACCAACATGCGCAACTTCAAAGCCGCCACCCCCGGCGCGCTGATTTTGTGCCCCACACGTGAGCTGGCTCAGCAAGTTTGTGCTGACGCTATTGACCTGGTGCGCCATTGCCGTGGCTTGCGCATTGCCAACGTGGTCGGCGGCATTCCTTACCAGTTGCAAATTGCCAAGCTGCAAAACGCCAACCTGGTGGTTGCCACGCCAGGCCGTTTGCTTGATTTGCAGCGCAGCATGCAAATCAAACTCGACCAGGTTCAGTTCCTGGTGGTGGACGAAGCTGACCGCATGCTTGACCTCGGCTTTGCCGATGACCTGACCGAAGTCAACCAGCTGACGATCGAGCGCAAGCAGACCATGATGTTCAGCGCCACCTTTGCGCCGCGCATCATGCAACTGGCCACGCGCGTGATGCGCCAGCCGCAGCGCGTTGAGATCGACTCGCCACATGAAAAACATGCGTCCATCACCCAGTCACTGCACTGGGCTGACAACATGACGCACAAGCGCAAGCTGCTCGACCACCTGCTGCGCGACACCACGATCAATCAGGCGATTGTGTTTGCCTGCACGCAGGTTGAATGCGATGGCCTGGCCAATGATTTGGTGCAAGACGGCTTTAGCGCGGTGGCCTTGCACGGTGCGCTGGGCCAGGGCCTGCGCAACCGCCGCTTGATGGCTTTCCGCGATGGCCGTGTACAGGTGCTGGTGGCAACCGACGTTGCTGCTCGTGGCTTGGATGTGCCCACGATTACCCATGTGATCAATTACGGCTTGCCAATGAAGGCTGAGGACTATGTGCACCGCATTGGACGCACAGGCCGTGCCGGTCGCGCGGGCAATGCCATCACGATTGCAGAGTTTCGTGACCGTCGCAAGATTCAGGACATTGAGCACTACTCGCAGCAAAACCTCAAAGCCAGCGTGATTGCTGGCCTCGAGCCGCAGCAGCGCTTTGCACCCACCTCTGATCGCCCACGCGGTAACTTCGGTGGCCGTGATGACCGGGGCGGCCCACGCGGCAACTTTGGCGCTAATTCTGGTGGGGGCGGCTATGCTGGCCGCAAGCCTGCTGGTGGCGGTTTTAATGCCGGTGGTGGTGATCGCAATTTTGGCGGCGATCGCGGCGGTAACTTCCAGGGGCGCCCAGCGCCGCAAGGCGGCTACGCAGACCGCAGCGGCTTCAATGACCGTGGCCCACGCCGCGATGACAACGGTGGCAATTTTGCGCCGCGCGAAGACCGCAACTTTGCGCCTCGCCAAGAGCGTTCGTTTGCGCCACGCAACGATTCATTCTCACCACGCGGTGATGGCTTCGCTTCGCGCGGCGAGGGCTTTGCGCCCAAGCCTGCGTTCGCCAAGCCAGCATTCGCCAAGCCAGCCGGCAAGGTGTTTGTGCCCCGCGATGCCGCCAAGAAAGCGGCCAAGTTTTCAAAGGCGCGTGACTGATCAAGCGACGTAAGCTTTGCGGCTATGCCGCAAAAAAGCCGCGACAGACCTGATGGTTTGTCGCGGCTTTTTTATTTTCACCAGCAACTATGTCGACGCAAACTCCGTCAGCAACTTGCCAGCCAGTGGTGGTTTTGTCAACATGCCCTGGCTGTCTGCCACCTGCTGGCCGTTCACCCACACACCGTGCACGCCCATCGCATCGGTGGTCAGCCGGGCTGCGCCGCCAGGCAGGTCAAACACGCGGCGCTTCGGGCCGCGGCCTACGGTTGCGGGGTCAAACAGCAGCAGGTCAGCCGCCATACCTTCTTTGATCATGCCTCGGTCGGTCATGCCGAAGATGCTGGCGGGTTGCGATGTCAGGCGGCGAGTGGCTTCTTGCAGGCTCATGGCTTTTAAATCACGCACCCAGTGACCCAGCAAGTGCAGACCAAAACCGGCATCATTGAAAAAAGTCAAGTGTGCACCGGCATCACTGAGCGACACAAGGCTGTGCGGGTGCTTGAGCATCTGGCCCACGGCCTGTGTGTCGCTGTTCAACAACTGGGCGGTAAACACGGTTTGCAGGTCTTCAGCCAAGGCTAAATCCAGCATCACATCGAGCGGGTCGCGTGACTGTTCTTTCGCAATCTCAGCCACGGTGCGCTGCTCCAGCAATTCATGCGTAGCTAACGATGTCTCCACCACATGTACCTTGTCCCACTCACCGTTAAACAGGCGAAAGGTCGTCGGCGCTGCAATCTCATCGCGCACCGATTGCCTGAACGCCGCGTCTTTCAGAACGGTCTTCAGAGCCTCGCCTTGCAGGCCGAGTGCTGGCTTCCAGCTTTGCAAGCCTTCTACGGGGTAGGGGGATGCCAGAGTGAAGTCCATCGTCAAGGGGCAGCAAGACACCTGGCCAATCAGGCGCTGGCCGCGTGTGTTGGCTTCAAGAATTTGATTCAGGTCTTTGAAGACTGCTTGCGGGTTGGTGCTGTTGTGCAGCAGCGCGGCAATCATCACGGGCCGGCCGGATTGCTTGGCCATACTTTCTAAAAAAGGCACGGGCATTTGCCCGCCTTTGGTCACCATGTACACGCCGGTGCCGCGTTCACCCATGGCTGTGATCAGCGCCATCATCTCCGCATCACTGGCCAATCGCGATGGCATGGGCAAGCCGCCTTCTCCGTTGTGCGCGGGGCTGGTGCTGCTGGCAAAACCGACAGCGCCTGCAGCCATCGCGTCCCTCACAATGGTTTGCATCTGTTCAATTTCAAGCGGCGTTGCTTCACGCTTTGAGGCGTCTGCACCCATCACCCAGGTGCGTACCGACGAGTGGCCAATGTAGGCAGCAGTATTGACCACACAGCCTTTGGCGCGCAGCATCGCCAGATATTCGTCAAAGGTTTCAAAGCCCCAGTCGATGCCGCTTTTAAGAACCTCAAGCGACATGCCTTCGACCTGCGTCAGGTTGCGCATCGTCATGTCGCGGTCAGCCGGCTTGCACGGCGCAATGGTAAAGCCGCAGTTGCCAATCACGGCGGTTGTGACGCCCAGCGCAGGGGATGGTTTGAGCGTCGCGTCCCAGGTGATTTGCGCATCAAAATGGGTGTGGCTGTCGATGATGCCAGGCATCAGTGCCAAGCCTGTGCCATCAATGATTTGGCTTGCATTACCAGGTAAATTTGAGCCTATAGCCCTTATTTTATACGCGCTAACTGCTACGTCTTTGATAGCGGGCTCGGCACCCGAACCGTCATACACCAACGCACCTTTGATCAGCAAGTCGTCCATCTTTGCGTCCTTTTATTCCATACCGTTGCGGTTGGCCAGCTCTACAAAAAGACCTGCGTGATCCAGGTCGCTCAGCCCGTGCTCAATGCCATCGGCGTAAAGCTTTTCAAACAGAGCCGTCACCGGTGCCGTAAAACCGATTTCCTGCGCAGTAGCCAGTGCATTGCGCATGTCCTTGAGCTGGATGCTCATGCGTGCGCGTGGTGCAAAGTCGCGCTCGACCATGCGCTGGCCGTGCACCTGCAAAATGCGGCTGTCGGCAAAGCCGCCGGTGATCGCTTCTTTGACTTTGGCCATGTCGGCACCGCCGCGTTGGGTAAACAGCAGCGCCTCTGCCACGGCGCCGATGGTGATGCCCACAATCATCTGGTTGGCCAGTTTGGTGAGCTGGCCACTGCCATGCGGGCCCACATGCGTGGCACGGCCAAAGTGCGCGAACACCGGCTGTGCCCGTTCAAAATCAGTGGCCTTGCCGCCCACCATGATGACCAGTTTGCCGTCTTCAGCGCCCGCCACACCGCCCGACACCGGGGCGTCAAGATGCGCTATGCCCAATGCGCCCAACCGGGCCGCGTGGTCGCGTGCTTCGCGTGGTTTGATCGAGGCCATGTCAATCAGCAGCGAACCCGGCTTCATCGCTTCGGCCACGCCCTGGTTAAACAGCACGTCTTCAACTACCGGGCCACTTTCCAGCATGCTGACCACGATGTCTGCGCTTTTGACGGCCAGGCTTGCTTGCAGGTGCACTGTCGCGCCTCGTGCCGCCAGGCTGTCTGCCTTGCCCGGCGTGCGGTTCCATACGCTGATACTGTGCCCTGAGGTACACAGCCGCTGGCTCATGGGCAAACCCATGTTTCCTAAACCAAGTACGGTGATATTCATGTGGCTTTCTGCAAGGGCGATGCAAACATGCTTTCCATCTCGCGCCGGACTTGATAGGCATCGGTGGATGTGTCCATGGCGACATCGGCCCAGCTCAGACTTTGGCCTTTTTTAACGGCACGAATCACCTTCACGTTGTGCGCCAGGCCCAGCGGTAGGCCGCCCATGCGCATGGAAGTGTCGGCTGGCAGCAACTTGCCCCATACGGTGTAGCCACCTTCACCGTCCAGCATGTCACCGGGCAACAGGTCGCGCTTGGCGGTGGCCACCACATCGGCATTCCAGCAGGTAGCCACGCCGGTCGGCTCGCCGCGCAGTGCCACGCTGGCCACCGACACGCCAACTTCCAGCCCGATCAAATGCCAGCGTTTGTAAAGCGTGAAGTACCTCCCGCTGGGATCGGTGTGGGCGTTGTACTCTTCAAAGCAGTTTTTGATGTAGTCGGTTTCAGCCTCGACCGTGACCCACACGCCCATGCGGATGTCGTACGGAATTTTGCGACCATTGGCCTCTAGCGACGAGATCACCTCGACCATGCCCTTGCGCTCCAGCACGCCGCCCTCGCTAATAGGCCGCGTGACAAACGGAATGTCTTCCACGCTGGCCGGTGGGTACAGCAGGCCGTTGCTGGGCACTGTCAAACCGGTGGCGTTGGCCACTGCGGTTGACTCAATCGACGGTTTGGAGCCATCCAGAAAGCTGTTGAACATTTTGGGGTTCAGTCCGCCGCGCGCCGCTTGCTCTGGCGTCAAACCGTAGTTGGCCCACACCGTGTCGGGTGTGCTTTCAGAAAAATGGGGCAACCATTTGTGACCACGACCGGCCGCCACAACCGGGAAGCCGCAGGTACGTGCCCAGTCCACCAAATCGCAAATCAGCGCAGGCTGATCGCCAAACGCCAGTGAATAAACCACACCCGCATCAGCCGCCTTGCGCGCCAGCAGGGGCCCGCAAAATGCATCAGCTTCAACCGTCACATTCACCACATGCTTGCCGTGCGCAAAAGCCGCCAGGCAATGCGCAACCGCCGCCACCGGGTTGCCGGTGCATTCCACGATGATGTCGATTTGCGGATGCGTGACCACAGCGCGCCAGTCATCGGTGATCCATGTGGTACCTGCTTTGATGGCTGCCTGCGCCGATTCCGCCTGGGTCAAAAGCGGGTTCCACCCCACACGGGCAAGGTTGGTGCGCGCTGCGTCGGGTGACAGGTCGGCAATCGCCACCAGATGCACGCCCGGCGTCTTGGGGATTTGCGCCAAGTACATGCTGCCGAATTTGCCTGCACCTATCAGGCCGATGCGGATGGGTTTTTGGTCGGCCGCGCGTTGCTGGAGTTTTGTGTAGAGATTCATAAACAATTTTTCAGTCAAGCGGCGAGTTTGAGTTGATCCAGCGATGTTTGCAACGCACTTGCAGGCACGCCATCCTTCCAGGGCAGATCAACCGGATAGTCTTTCACCAAGCAATCGTCGGGCAGGCAACTGATGGGCGTGAAATCGCGGTGCGCGATGTATTCGGGACGTTTGTGGCGGCGAATGTGGTTGCTCACCGCGCACAGGCTCAGGTACACGCTGACCCGGTCAAACGGCGACAGGTTGCTACCCGACGCATGCACCAGGCAGGAATGAAACAGAATCATCGAACCCGCCGGGCCCTTGGGGCTGACGATGCCGCCTTCTTTCCCGCCTGCGCGCTGCACCAGTTGGCGAATCAGGTTGTTATCGACCGTCCAAAGCGGGTAACTGGTCGTCGTCAGGTCATGTTTGGCCTCGACCACCCCTTTTTTGTGGCTGCCAGGGATGAACATCAACGGGCCGTTGTGCTCGGTCACATCATCCAGAAAAATCGCCACATTCATCGCACGCTCGGTGGGCATGTGGTCGTCGTTCAGCCAGGTGCCGTAGTCCTGGTGCCACTGCCACACATCGCCTTCAAAGGCCATCTTGCCGTTGATCTTGAACTGGTGCATGTAAAGCTGCTCGCCCAGCAGGCTTTCGACGGGCTCGACCATGCGCGGGTGCCTGGCCAACTTGGCAAACGGCTCGCTGTACATGTGGGCTGCAAAGTTGGTGCGCACCGCGTCTTTGCCTTTTTCACGCACGTTGTAGTCCTCACGGCGTGAATAAAGTTCAGGCACAGCGTCGTTCAGGTTTTGTGTTTCTTCTGGCGTGAAGAGGCCTGGAAAAAACAGATAGCCGTCGCGGTCGAATTGGGCGAGTTGGTCAGGGGTTAATTTCATGATGTGTGTCCTAGGTCGTTTTAAAAAGGGTTTGGTTGAGCAAATGCGCCAGTAAATGAGACAGGTTTTGGCCTGCGTCTTCTCCATGCTGACGGATCAGGGTTTCGGCTTTGGCGGCATCACCGCGTTCGATGGCTTTGGCAATGGCTTCATGCTCGTCCCAGATCGATTCACGCATGGTGGACAACTGCAGCACAGCCCCCATGGCGCGGCGAATATGGTGCCAGTGCGTTTGTGCGGTTTGTGCAATCAGCGGGTTGCCCGATGCAACATAAATGGCGTTATGAAAGGCGGCATCAGCCGTCATCATGGCCTTGATGTCTGTGCCGCGCGCGGCCATGCGGCCCTGGGTGATGAGCCGCGCATCCATCGGGTGGCGTGACTGCGCTGCCAGCCTGGCGGCCAGCGCGTCCAGCGTACTGCGCACCTGGTAAATCTGCACCAGTGTTGTGACGTCCAGCGGCGCCACCAGCACACCACGGCCTGGCGCATCCAGCACAAAACCGTCTTTGCGCAACAGGCGCAGTGCCTGCAACACCGGCTGGCGCGACACGGCCAGTTGCTCGGCAATGTCTTCCTGCATGATGCGCGCACCAGGCTGCAGTGTGCCGTCGCTGATGGCGTCCAGCAGGCTCGCATAGACCTGTTCAACCATGTCGGGTGTGGATTCGATTTTGATCAGCTTGCTGGCCATGTCTTAAACTCTGTATACAGAATACGTTAGTTGGATGGTTCTGCCTCTCGGGTTAACCCGCAGTCATCCTGCGCATCTTTCAGATGTGCAAAGATAGCGCTGCCTCAATCATTTTCAGGACAAAGACATGAACCTCAAAGACCCCGCATGGCTGGACAGCATGTACAACAACCGCAAGCTGGTGGCCGACTACGCCACCTACTTTGACAACTGGGTGCAAGCCTCAACCGCAGCCAGAAACAGTCAGCCATGCACGCTGGATGTGGCTTATGGCCAAGCGCCAGGCGAAAAGTTGGATGTGTTCCACGGTGCAGCCAAAGATGCACCTGTGATGGTGTTTATCCACGGCGGCTACTGGCGCTCGCTTGACAAGTCTGACCACTCCTTTGTCGCTCCCGCCTTCACAGCGCAAGGCGCATGCGTGGTGGTGGTGAATTACGACTTGTGCCCAGTAGTGACGATTCCCGAGATCACCATGCAAATGGTGCGATCGCTCGCCTGGGTGTACCGCAACATTGCCAAGCATGGCGGCAACCCCAGGCGCATCACCGTGGCGGGCCATTCAGCGGGCGGGCATTTGGCGGCCATGATGTTGGCGTGTGTGTGGAAGGCCTACGCGGCTGATTTGCCTGCTGACTTGGTAAAAAACGCGCTGTCTATCTCAGGCTTGTACGACCTGGAGCCGCTGCGCCATGCCCCGAATGTGAAGGACGCCCTCAAGCTCACACCAGCGCAGGTGCGCAAAGCCAGCCCGGCCTTGTTACCCGCACCTCGCAAAGGTGTGCTTTACAGCGTCGCGGGTGGCATTGAAAGCGCCGAGTTCTTACGCCACAACCTGATGATTCAAAAAGCATGGGGCAAAAAAACCGTGCCTGTGTGCGAAGCGTTGCCGGGGCTGCATCACTTCAGCGTGATGGATGCGTTGATTGACCCAGCGCATCGGCTACATCGGTTGGCACAGCAGCTTATTGCTCAAACCTAGCTACATGAGCAAATGCTCACCCGCATTGTCCCCACCCAGCGTCACATAGTTCACCTTGCGGATGTCCATCAGCTTTTTGCCGCCGGCATAGCTGATGGCGCTTTGGATGTCTTCTTCCATCTCGCGTAGCGTGTCTGCCAGCGTGCCTTTGACCGGCTCCAAAATGCGCTTGCCCTCGACGTGTTTGTACTCGCCCTTGTTGAAGTCTGAGGCGCTGCCGTAGTACTCTTTGAAGCGTTGCCCATCGACTTCGACGGTCTTGCCGGGGCTTTCTTCCAGGCCGGCCAGCATCGAGCCAATCATCACCATGGTTGCGCCGAAGC
>CANFOS010000027.1 GCA_947448735.1 Comamonadaceae bacterium
CCAGAGAGTTTGCAATGGTTGACGCATTGAAAAGCTGGCCTTGCAGATGTGCCAGCATGCGCCAATATCGGTGCATCAGCTGTGGGTCAACATTGATGCCCAATGCGGGCAAGTCGGTATTTAAAAAATGCCTGATCAAGGCGTCACGCCAGGCCCAGGACGCCTTGTTTGTTTTGGCGGTGTAACTGTTGGGAAAACCGCCACGCAGCCACAGTGTTTGTGTGTCTGTAAAGGTGCTGTGCACCTCAGACAGCAGCAGCGGTGCCATGTCAACCAGGGCCAGGCGTCCGGCCAGTGACTGAGATTGTTTGAGAAGCTTGAAAGAGGCCGAACCCAGAATCAAAAATCTGCCTGGACGGCGGTCAGCGTCAATCTCACCGCGCAGCTGTTGCAGTATTTCTGGCTGATTCTGGATCTCGTCCAACACCACCAGGCGGTGGCGATTTGACTCAAAAAACGCGCTGGCGTTGGCCAGCTTTGCCAGGGCTTGAGGGGTATCGAGGTCTAAATAGATGCCTGTTTCAGGATGACTCGCAAAGGCTTTGGCCAATGTGGTTTTACCAACCTGACGCGCACCCAGTATGCCAACGGCGGGGCTCCAGCTTAAGAAATCAGCAACAACAGCTTGATTAATGCGTAAAAACATCCTTGTATTTTACGCATAGGTTGATGAATATACAAGGATAATAGCCGATGAAAAATGAAAATGATGGGGGTAGGATGGGCCTCACGGCGCCAGCCGCTCCCGCAGCCAGCCGCCATCGCCTTGCAGCGTGTAGCGAAGCCGGTCATGCAAGCGGCTTCGCCGACCTTGCCAGAACTGCCAGTTGTCGGGTTTGAGGCGGTAGCCGCCCCAGTGCGGTGGGCGGGGCGGGTTGTCGCCAAACTTTGCTTTGTACTCAGCTTCGTTGGCTTCCAGTACGCTGCGGGAGGCCACCACCTCGCTTTGCGGGCTGGCCCAGGCACCGATGCGCGAACCCAGCGGACGCGAATGGTAGTAGGCATCGCTTTCTTCTGGCGAAATTTTCTCGACCACGCCTTCAATGCGCACGCTGCGTTCCATCTCCACCCAGTGAAATTGCAGCGCCGCATAGGGGTTGCCCGCCACCTCAAGGCCTTTGCGGCTCTGGTAGTTGGTAAACCATACGGGCCCGCGGGCGTCGATGCCCTTGATCAGCACAATGCGGGTGGAGGGCCGCAAATCATGGGCAACGGTGGCCAGTGTCATGGCGTTGGGTTCAGGCACTTTGGCGGCAATCGCCTCAGCCAGCCACTGCTCGAATTGGGGGAGCGGGTCATCTAGCGCAGCAGATTCAACAAGCTCAGCCAGCTCATAGCTTTTGCGCAGGTCGGCGATGGGGAGGTCTCGGTTGGGCATTCCTGAAGTATAAAGATTGCATGCCAAATGCGACCCTTGCCCAAACCATGCCCGTTGTACTCATCCTTGCCGCCGGCCGTGGCGAGCGTTTTATTGCCTCTGGCGGTACAACGCACAAGCTGCAAGCGCTGCTGGCAGGCAAACGCGTGATGGACCATGTCCTGGATGCTGTCCGGGCCAGTGGCTTGCCGTACCACGTGGTCACTGCCGACCCTGCACAACCGGGTATGGGCGACTCGATTGCCGCGGGTGTGCGGGCCACGCTGGACGCCAACGGCTGGCTGATTCTGCCGGCTGATTTGCCGTTGATCACCAGCGCCAGCTTGAAGGCGATTGCCTTGGCAGCGCCGCGCGCCGTGACGGTGCCTGTGGTCAGTGGCCAGCGTGGCCACCCGGTACGTTTTGGCCCGGAATGTGCACAGGATCTGCTCAATTTTCAAGGGAATCAGGGTGCAGCTCAATTGATACGTGGGCGAGAAGCTACTGATTCAGTAGCATTCATGGCGCTGGATGATGTCGGCTGTATCACCGACGTGGACACGCTGGACGATCTGCGGCGCGCTGAAAAGCTTTTTACACAACGCTTTTTCTAGCGCTCAGCCAGCCCGAGCAGCTTGCCCAGTGCATGGTCTTCAATGCCCAGCGCTTTGAGCTTGTCGTAGGTCAGCTGGGCGTAGTCGCGAGTGGTGCCGTACCGGCCGCACGAGTTGGAAAAAATCTGCCGGTAAGCGTCGTCTGGCAGCACGCCGGTGTGGTTGGGGCTGCGCTTTGACAGGGTGAAAGCCAGGGCTGTGACAGGCCCCTGAGCGGTTTGGCAGCGCAGCCATTTCGGGTCGTAAACGCCGTTGGGCATTTCACGGTCCCACAGGGCAGGCAGTTGCGCTTCGACCCTGGCCCGGGGGATGCGAAATGCCACCCCCTTGCAGCTGCCGCCATGCAGCAGGCCAAACACCAGGCCGGGCCGCTCAGGCGTGCCCCGGTTCAGGCGGCTCCACATCTTCAGGGCGCGGTGATAGCCGTGAATCGTGGCAAAACGCTCTTCGTCAAAGTCAAACTCGGGCCGCCAGATCAGCGAGGCATAGCCAAAAATCCACAGGTCGCTGGCGCCGCCCCATTCACGGACAACGGTTTGCAGCATGCGGGCCGGGTCACGCGCTGTGCAAGTGGCAGGAGTTGGCGGGTGCTGTGTCACGTCATCACTTTACAACGGACAGCGCGTTTTTCTGCACCTTCTTGGCAACCTGGACCACGCCCCATCGTGCTGTTGCCCGTTACCATCAGAGTTGTCATTAAGTTACCAATCCATTGCTTGGCTATTTTTAAATTTCATCCCATGACGCATCCACGCTTACACCCCGAGGTCGCCCGCATCACGGCCCGCATCATTGAGCGCAGCCGGCAAGGGCGCAGTGCCTACCTGGCGCTGGTCAACACAGCTGCCACCCGCGCCAGAGGCGCTGAACGGATGGGTTGCGCCAATCTCGCACATGCGGTGGCAGGCAGCCCGCTAGACGACCGCTTCAAAATTGTGGCCGAGCGCGCGCCCAATATTGGCATCGTGACGGCCTACAACGACATGCTGTCTGCGCACACGCCGATGAAAAACTACCCCGACCTGATCAAGGAAGAGGCGCGCAAGCACGGCGCTACCGCGCAGGTAGCAGGCGGCGTACCGGCCATGTGCGACGGCGTGACGCAGGGCACAACGGGCATGGAACTCAGTTTGTTCAGCCGTGACGTGATTGCCATGTCGACTGCTGTGGCGCTGTCGCATGACATGTTTGATGCCGCCTTGATGCTGGGCGTGTGCGACAAAATTGTGCCGGGACTGCTGATTGGCGCGCTGCACTTTGGCCACTTGCCCACCGTGTTTGTGCCGGCTGGGCCGATGCCGTCGGGCCTGTCGAACAAGGAAAAAGCCCAAACCCGTGAGTTGGCCGCCCAGGGTCTGGTCGGGCGGGCCGAGCTGCTGGCATCTGAGATGAAGTCCTACCACGCACCCGGCACTTGTACTTTTTACGGAACGGCCAACAGCAACCAGATGCTGCTCGAAGCGATGGGCCTGCAGGTGCCCGGCACAGCCTTTGTTGCCCCGGGTGGCGACTTGCGTGACGAGCTGACGCGTGAGTCAGCGCGTACCGTTTTGGGCATCATCAAGTCAAAAAGATATGCACCCATCGGCCATGTTGTTGATGAGCGTGCCATCGTCAATGCGATGGTCGCGCTGCTGGCCACGGGCGGCTCTACCAACCACCTGATTCACTGGGTGGCAGTCGCCTATTCAGCCGGCATCACCATCGACTGGAACGATTTTTCAGATTTGTCAGACGTTGTGCCCACGCTGACGCATGTGTACCCCAACGGCAGTGCTGATGTGAACGCGTTTCAGGCCGCTGGCGGCACCGGGCTGGTCATCAGGGAACTGCTGGATGCGGGTTTGATGCACGCCGATGTGCTGACGGTGCGCGCTGGCGGCATACGTGAGTACACGCGAGAACCGTATTTGAGTGGTGCGGCACTGGCATGGGCGGATGCCGGTCAGTCAAAAGACCAGACCATTGTGCGCAGCGTGGCCAACCCTTTCAGCGCCAGCGGTGGCCTCAAGCTGTTGCAAGGCAACCTCGGCCGCAGCGTGATCAAGGTGTCCAGCGTGCCTGATGACCGCCGCGTGACTGAAGCGCCAGCACGCGTCTTTGATTCACAGCAGGGTCTGCTCGATGCGTTTGACGCTGGCGAGCTTGAAAAGGATGTCATGTGTGTGGTGCGCTGGCAAGGCCCACAGGCCAACGGCATGCCCGAGCTGCACAAGCTCACGCCGCCACTGGCAGTGTTGCAGGGCAAAGGGTACAAAGTGGCGCTGGTGACCGACGGCCGAATGAGCGGCGCGTCAGGCAAGGTGCCAGCCGCCATTCATGTGTCACCTGAAGCTGCAGCGGGCGGCCCGCTGGCCAGAGTGCGTGACGGCGATCTGATCCGGCTGGATGCGCTCACCGGAGAATTGAACGTGCTGGTGGCAGCTGATCAATGGGCTGCGCGAACGATAGACAGCATGCCGCTGGCTTTGCGCCAAAATGACAGCCAGGGTATGGGCCGCGAACTGTTTAGCAACATGCGCCGCAGTGCATTGAGCGCAGAAGAAGGTGCTTTGTCATGGATTTGAATTTGAACGTTTCGGGTGAGTTGACCGCCCTGCAAGTCATGCAAGACGCACCTGTCATTCCCGTGATTGTGCTCACCGATGTCGCTCAGGCCGTGCTGATGGCGCGCGCACTTCTGGCCGGCGGCATCCGCATGCTGGAAGTGACACTGCGCACACCGCAGGCGCTGGCTTGTATTGAAGCGATTGCCCGTGATGTGCCTGAGGCCGTGGTGGGCGCGGGCACGGTGCGCAACGCGCAAGACGCACAAGCCAGTGCCATGGCGGGCGCCCGTTTTATTGTCAGTCCAGGCTACACACATGCGCTGGCTCAAGCCTGCCGCGATGTGCGCCTGCCGCTGCTGCCTGGTGTTGCCACAGCCAGCGAAATCATGATGGCTCAGGCCGATAGTCTGAGTGAGCTGAAATTTTTCCCGGCCATGCAGACCGGTGGCCCGGCCATGCTCAAAGCCTGGAACGGGCCGTTTGGTGATGTGCGCTTTTGCCCCACGGGCGGCGTCACCGCAGCCAATGCGATGGACTTCTTGAGCCTGCCCAATGTGGTCTGTGTCGGCGGTTCGTGGCTGACACCGGCAGACGCACTGGCGCGCGGCAACTGGGCTCAAATCACCGCGCTGGCGTTTCAGGCCAGCCGCTTGAACGTCAAGGCAACTTGAGCTGCAGTGGGCTGCTGTTGGCCATTTTCAGATGCCAAAGCGTCTGTAGGCCAATGAATTATTGGGCAAGAAGCTACTAAAATAGTAGCGTATCAGTTTGCTCTCGGCTCTTGGCCGTTGGCGCTTATCGCAGGCCCGTGGAATGGCCATTTTCCTTGCGCTGTATCAGCTCAATCTTGTAACCGTCAGGGTCGGTGACAAAAGCAATCACTGTACTGCCGCCTTTGACGGGGCCCGCTTCACGCGTCACGTTGCCACCGGCTGCCTTGATGCTGTCAACTGCCAAATAGGCGTCAGGAACGCCAAGCGCAATATGGCCATAGGCGGTGCCCATGTCGTAGCTGTCGGTGCCATGGTTATAGGTCAGCTCAATTTCAGCCTGCGCGGGGTTGCCTTCATAGCCGACAAAGGCCAGCGAGTATTTGTATTCCGGGTTTTCAGACCGGCGCAGCAACTGCATGCCTAGCACCTGGGTGTAAAAGTGGATGGAGCGTTCAAGGTTGCCAACGCGGAGCATGGTGTGTAGTAGTCGCATGACACGATTATGGAGGCGTCTGGGTCATCAGGTAAACAGGTCTTTAAAACGTAAAAAACCCGCTTCTGGCGGGTTTTTCAGTGAGCGAATCGAATCGCTGGCCTAGAGATTACTTTTTCGGTGCACTGGCAGCAGCTTTGGCAGCGTCGGCCTTGGCTTGAGGCTTGGCATCGGCTTTTGCTGGGGCCGCGGCAGGCTTGGCATCAGCTTTCACATCAGCTTTCACATCAGCTTTGGCAGGGGCAGCTGCCGCGCCCTTGAAGGCAGCACCACCAACAGTCAACCCCTCGGCCGAGAGTTTGGCGGCGTTACCGACGCCCAGACCTTTGACGCGTTCAATCAGGTCTTCCCAGCTCTTGAAGTTGCCTTTTTTGCGCTCGTCAAGAATCCTGCCCGAGATTGCTGGGCCAATGCCCTTGATGCTGTCGAGTTCTGCAGGGGTGGCTTTGTTAACGTCAACCGCTGCAAAAGCAACTGCGACGGTCATGGCGGCTAAAAATGCCAGCAATTTTTTGAACATGAGAAAACTCCTTGATGTGGTGGTTTGAACGGGTAACTCAGGGCTATCCTTCAAAATGAAGCATGCCGCTTCCTCCAACGGTCAAGGCAGCAGAGGGTTGACCTGAAACAGCCCCAACCTCGGGTGAAAACCCTAAACCTGCTGGCCCAGCCACTGCATATAGGACGCGACACCTGTCTGCACATCGGCAAACGCATGGTCGCAGCCCGCTGCGCGCAGGGCACTCAAATCAGCCTGGGTGTAGCTTTGGTACTTGCCCACCAGAGCAGGCGGAAAGGCGATGTAATCGATCAAGCCGCCGCGCGCTGCTTCTTCGATGCTGAGGGGGGCTTGACCTTGGCTCTTGCGCAAGGCGTTGACCACGGCGATGGCCACGTCATTGAACGGCTGCGCCTTGCCGGACCCTAAGTTGAAAATACCTGATTTTTCGGGGTGATCCAAAAACCACAAATTGACGGCCACCACGTCGTCGATAAATACGAAGTCCCGCATTTGGCCGCCTGGGCCATAACCGCCGTATTCGCCAAATAACTTGACCTTGCCGTCCGCCTGATACTGGTTGAACTGATGAAACGCAACACTGGCCATGCGGCCTTTGTGCTGCTCACGCGGGCCATACACATTGAAGTACCGAAAGCCTGCCAGTTGGGTGCTGGTATTTTCAAACCTCTGGCCGAGTTCGCGGCGCAGGCGCTGGTCAAACAGCAGCTTGGAGTAGCCGTAAACATTGAGCGGCTTTTCAAATTCAGGTGACTCGCTGAAGGTGTCCGAACCGCCATAAGTTGCGGCTGATGAGGCGTACAGCAAGCGTGTGCCCTGGTCCTGGCAGGCTTGAAACAACTCGCACGACAACGTGTAGTTGTTGTCCATCATGTATTTGCCGTCGGACTCCATGGTGTCGCTGCACGCGCCTTCGTGAAACACTGCTTCGACCTGGCCGAATGCACCTTCAGCAAACAGCTCGTAAAAATCGTCGGCATCCACATAGTCGGCAATTTGCAGGTCTGCCAGGTTTTTAAACTTGTCGCCCATGGTCAGATCGTCTACCGCGATGATGTCGTCAATGCCGCGCGCATTCAGGCCTTTGATGATGTTGCTGCCAATAAAGCCGGCAGCGCCTGTGACGATGATTTTCATGGTGTGCTTTCGTTCATGAACGCGTGCTGAACAGCTCGTTGTAGCTCACGGTGGCGGTGCCGAATTTACCGACAACAATGCCCCCTGCCAGGTTGGCAACCCGCACGGCCTCGCGCAGTGTGACGCCAGCGGCCATCAATGCGGCCAGCGTGGCAATGACCGTGTCGCCCGCGCCTGTGACGTCAAATACCTCGCGCGCTACTGCAGCTACATGCAGCTCGCCCTGTGCATCAAACAGCGTCATGCCCGCCTCACTGCGGGTCAGCAGCAGGGCCTGGAGCTTGAGCGATTGACGCAGCGCGTGGGCCTTGGCTGTCAAGTCAGCTTCGTTGGCCCAGGCGCCAGTGACCTGCTCCAGTTCAGCGCGATTGGGGGTGATGATGCTCGCGTTTTTGTAGCGTGTGTAGTCTGAACCTTTGGGGTCTACCAGGACCGTTTTGCCAGCGGCTCTGGCCTGATCAATCATGGAGGTGATGTGCGCCAGACCGCCCTTGCCGTAGTCTGAAAACAGCACAGCATCATGCTGCGGCAAAAGTTTGTCGAAGGTGCTCGACTGGGAGGCGAGGACTTCGTTTTCAGGAATGTTCTCAAAGTCCAGTCGAAGCAACTGCTGCTGCCGCCCAATGACGCGCAGCTTGACGGTGGTCTTGAGTTTCGGGTCACGGCCAAAGTAGGGCGTGATACCGGTTTTGGCCACCAACGCTTCGAGCTGGTGGCTGGCTTCGTCGTCACCCACCACGCTCAGCAATGACGATTGCGCACCCAGCGCCACAATGTTGCTGGCCACGTTGGCCGCGCCACCGACACGCTCTTCAACACGTGTGACGCGTACCACTGGCACAGGCGCCTCGGGCGAGATTCGGTCGACTGCGCCGTACCAGTAACGGTCAAGCATCGCGTCGCCAACGACCAGGACGCGGGCGGCGTTGATTTTTTCTTCAGTGATGTGTACAGGCATGTTCGTCATAGCTCTTCTATACGCCGTGCCGGGTAGCTGTCCCAGGCTTGGCAACCGGGGCAGTGCCAAAAGTGCTGACTCGCTTCAAACCCGCAGGCCGCACAGCGGTAGCGCATCAGTGGTTGTACGGCCACGTCAAGGGCGCGTTTTAGCAGCTTGTTCTGGTGTGCGGTGCCCAGATTTTCGCCCGCTATCCAGCGTGTCGCAGCAACCAGCGACGCTTCGCTTTCCAGGTGGTCAATGTAGGTTTGACGGCTTTCGGTCGGGTCTTTTTCAAGCGTTGCCAAGGCTTGCATGACGTCCACAGACGGGGTGTGCTGGTAGTGGGTTTTGAGCAGCTTGACGATGGGGACTACAAACGCATTATTTTGCTCTGCCATGCTGACCATCAGGCTGGTGGCCAGCGGAAAACTTTGTGGCGCTGTACGTTCCAGGGTCAGCAAACTGTCCATTGCGGCTTGCGTCTTCCCACTTTGGTGGTGGAGTCTTGCCAGATCAATCAATGGCCTTGCCACGGTGGGTGCGAGCCGGCAAGCTTGCTCGAGCAGGCCAATGGCCGCGTCTGCCTGGCCTGCAGCCACCAGTGCGTTGGCCTGCTCGCACAGGTAGTGGGCTTGTCTGCCGGTAAAGCTGCCATGCCCGGCACCGCCGAGCTTGCTGGCGATCTGACTGGCGTGTTCCCAGTCGCGTGAGCGCTCATAGATGGACAGCAAGGCCAATCTTGCCTCCTCTTCAAAGGCGGTGCCTTCAAGCTTGCGCAATGCATTTTCTGCACGGTCCAGCAAACCTGCCTTGAGGTAGTCCAGGGCCAGCGCGTGCTGGGCACGATCACGATCGGGCTGCGGCAGATCACCGCGTTGCAAAAGATGTTCGTGTACCCGCACGGCACGCTCGTACTCACCCCGGCGGCGAAACAGATTGCCAAGCGCAAAGTGCAGTTCTGATGTGTCCGGATCGCTTTGTACCGCCTCGATGAAGGCGTCAATGGCCTGATCTTGCTGCTCATTGAGCAGGAAATTCAGCCCGCGAAAGTAGGCCTTGGGTGCCTGCCTGTTTTCAAAACGCAGATGGCGTAAATCCACACGCGACGCCAGCCACCCCAGCGTAAAGGCCACAGGCAAGCCCAACAAAATCCAGCTGATATCAAAGTCCATCGCGCGCCATCATGAGGGTGTCTGCCGTCACCGAAGCTGTGTCGGGGGGCATTTTGGCGGATGTTGCCATGGCTGATGGGACAACTTGCGCTGAACTGTTTTTCCGGCTTCTCCACCAGCGCGGCATCATCAGCAAGACACCGAGGAGCAAGCCAATACCGAAAGCTGTCAATACCACCAGCACGAGGTTGGCTTTCCAGTATGTTCCAAAGAAAAAATTGACAGCGACAAGCTGCTGGTTATTCAGCGCAAAAGCAAAAAGCGTAAAAAAAATGGCTGCTTTGAGCAGCCACATCAGGTATTTCACGGGGTACCGCTTTCGGGGGTTAACAATGAATTGTAGTCAGCCAAAAAAGGGGTTCAAGATCTTGAAATTTTCTCGTTGGCTTGTGACGCCAGCATTTGCGTATGTGCATCAACAGCCTCGCGCAATGCTTTTCCAGGCTTGAAGTGAGGAACCCGTTTTTCAGGAATCGCAACGCTTTCACCGGAACGGGGATTTCGCCCCATGCGCGGCGGCCGGCGGTTGACCGAAAAACTGCCAAAGCCCCGAATCTCTATTCTGTGACCACGCACCAGTGCATCACTGACGGCATCAAGAATCGTCTTGGCGGCGTATTCAGCATCGCGGTGTGTGAGCTGGTCGAACCGGTTGGCCAGCTCTTCAACAAGGTCGCTTCTGGTCATGAAGTCGGGGATTGATAAGTTTGGGGAAAGATCAGACGAGCAGCTTTGCTGCGCCGTCTGGTCAGTCCCGCAACACTTTTTACTTCTCTGAGCTGTCCATCTTGGCGCGCAACAGGGCGCCAAGGTTGGTCAAGCCGGAGCTTTCTTTGGCAGACTGCTGGCTCAGGGAGGCCATGGCTTCTTGCTGGTCAGCGTTGTCCTTGGCTTTGACTGACAGCTGGATGTTGCGGGTCTTGCGATCCACGTTCACCACAACAGCAGAGACTTCGTCGCCCTCTTTGAGCACGTTGCGAGCGTCTTCAACGCGGTCACGGCTGATCTCGCTGGCGCGCAGGTAACCAATGATGTCTTCACCGAGGTCAATTTCAGCACCTTTGGCGTCCACCGTCTTGACCTTGCCCGTCACAATCGCGCCCTTGTCGTTGATCGACACAAACGTGGTGAACGGATCAGAGTCGAGCTGCTTGATGCCGAGGGAAATACGCTCGCGGTCAACGTCAACGGCCAGCACAATCGCTTCGACTTCCTGGCCCTTTTTGTAGTTGCGCACGGCGGTTTCACCTGGCTCGTTCCATGACAGGTCAGACAAATGCACCAGACCGTCAATACCAGCTGCCAATCCGACGAACACGCCGAAGTCGGTGATGGATTTGATCGGGCCCTTGACGCGGTCACCGCGCTTGGTGTCCACAGCAAACTCTTGCCATGGGTTGGCCTTGCACTGTTTCATGCCCAGGCTGATACGCCGCTTGTCTTCGTCGATTTCCAGAACCATCACTTCAACTTCATCGCCAAGTGCGACAAGCTTGTTAGGCGCCACGTTTTTGTTGGTCCAGTCCATCTCGGACACGTGCACGAGGCCTTCAATGCCTGGCTCGAGCTCAACAAATGCGCCGTAGTCGGCGATGTTGGTGATCTTGCCAAACAGGCGGGTGCTTTGTGGGTAGCGCCGGTTCACGCCCATCCATGGGTCGTCGCCCATTTGTTTCAGACCCAAGGACACGCGGTTTTTCTCGGTGTCGAACTTGAGAATCTTGGCCACGATTTCCTGACCCGCTGTCACCACTTCGCTTGGGTGACGTACGCGACGCCATGCCATGTCGGTGATGTGCAGCAGACCGTCAATACCGCCCAGGTCAACGAATGCACCGTATTCGGTGATGTTCTTGACCACGCCTTTGACCGATGAACCTTCTTTGAGGGTTTCCATCAATTTGGCGCGTTCTTCGCCCATCGACGCTTCAACCACCGCACGGCGTGACAGCACGACGTTGTTGCGCTTGCGGTCCAGCTTGATGACCTTGAATTCCATGGTCTTGTTCTCGTACGGAGACAAGTCTTTGATGGGGCGGGTGTCGATCAGTGAGCCGGGCAGGAAAGCGCGGATGCCATTGACCAGAACCGTCAGGCCGCCTTTGACCTTGCCGCTGGTCTGGCCCGTGACAAACTCGCCGGATTCCAGCGCTTTTTCCAGGCTCATCCATGAGGCCAGGCGCTTGGCTTTGTCGCGCGACAGCAGGGTGTCGCCGTAGCCGTTTTCGACCGAGTCGATGGCCACCGACACAAAGTCGCCGACTTGAACTTCGAGCTCACCCTGGTCGTTTTTGAATTCTTCGAGCGGCACATAGGCCTCGGATTTGAGCCCGGCGTTGACAACGACGTGGTTGTGGTCGATGCGAACGACTTCAGCGGTGATGACTTCACCGGTGCGCATTTCAGAGCGCTTGAGCGATTCGTTAAATAGGTCGGCAAAAGATTCAGACATTTAGTTTCCTTGTCCGCAACGCAGGGTTCAGTCAGCACAATTGCTGAAAGGTTTTCAAATCTGCTTGGGGAATGTTGTTGCTGTCCTAAATTGGATATTTTTAGACGGCGGGTTAAGTTAATGATTCTTTTGACCGATGCACCAGCGGTGCATTCATTCACATGCGAGGGGTCAAAAGGGCCGGGTGCCTTGCCACCAGTCAAGCACCTGAACCACCGATTTTTCAACCGACAGATCTGAGTTGTCCAGTAACTTGGCGTTATCAGCAGGCTTCAAAGGCGCTGTGGTTCGCGATGTGTCGCGCTTGTCGCGAGCCTCTAAATCTTGCTGAATGACTGCGAGTGTAACCGAATTTCCCTTTGAAATCAACTGCTTATAGCGGCGCTCAGCTCGATGAAGACTGCTGGCCGTGAGATAGATTTTGAGCGTTGCATCCGGAAAAATCACTGTTCCCATGTCTCGGCCATCGGCCACCAGGCCCGGCAGCTTGCGAAAACTGCGCTGAAGCAGCAACAAAGCGGTGCGCACCTCGGGATGAACGGAGACCTGCGAGGCTGCCATGCCAGCCGCTTCCGTACGGACGGCATCTGACACGTCCTCATGGCCCAGAAAAATTTTGTCGCCATCAAAGCGTACTGGTAAATTTTGCGCAATAGCGGCAACGCCGGCAGCATCATCCAGCGACACACCAGAGCGGCTGGCCGCCAGGGCGCTCAATCGGTACAGGGCACCTGAGTCAAGGTAGTGGTAACCCAGCGCTTGCGCAACAGTTGAAGCCAGAGTGCCTTTGCCTGATGCGGTTGGGCCGTCGACACATATCACTGGAATATTCGTACTGTCTGCGTGGGCCACTGAAAACAGCGTTTCGAAATAGTCCGGGAAGGTTTTACCGACACATTTGGGATCCAGAATGCGAACCGGCAATTGCGCGGGATTAAAGGCGGCGAGCGAAAAACACATGGCCACGCGGTGGTCGTCATAGGTGTGAATGGCCGCTGTTTTCCACTCTTGAGCGCTGGCGGGGGGTGTAATTTTAAGAAAGTCGTGACCTTCTTCCACGGTCGCCCCCAGCTTGCGCAACTCGCAGGCCATGGCAGCAATGCGGTCGGTTTCTTTGACGCGCCAGCTGGCAATGTTGCGCAGTACCGTCGTGCCTTGCGCATACAGTGCCATCACCGCCAGAGTCATGGCTGCGTCAGGGATGTGATTGCAATCCAGATCGATCGCCTTCAGCGGCCAATGGCTGGCTCCTTTGCGGGGCTGTGAAGGTGTAATTTTTAGCGTGTTGGGCGTGCTTTCAATCTGCGCGCCCATCATTCGGGCGGCCTCTACAAAACGGATGTCTCCCTGAATGGAATCTGTTCCCAAACCCTGAATTTCAAGATGACTTTGTTCTGCAGACCAATGAAATAATGCGCCAGCAGCTATGAAATAACTAGCAGACGATGCATCGCCTTCAACATGTATGTCACTCGGCGACTGGTACTGGCTGCCTGCAGGAATCGTAAAGCGCTGCCAGCCATCTCGCGCCACATGAATCCCAAAGCGCTTGAGCAGATTAAGGGTGATGTCAATGTAGGGCGTGGAGATCAGCTCGCCCACCACTTCAATATGAATGTCGCGTGTGGCGACCAGAGGCAGCGCCATCAGCAGGGCGGTTAAAAATTGACTGGACACGTCACCGCGAACCCGGATAGGTGCGTCCAGCAGTAGTTGACCTGGCGGTCGGCTGTGCAACTGCAATGGCGGAAATCCGTCGTTCCCCAAATAGTCAATACCGCAGCCGAGTTGCCTGAGGGCATCGACCAGATCGCCAATCGGACGTTCATGCATGCGCGCAACACCCGACAGCTCAAACTCGCCGCCAAGCATGGCAAGCGCCGCTGCCAGGGGTCGCATGGCAGTACCCGCATTGCCCAGGAAGAGTTTCGCCGTATTGCAGGGCAGATGGCCGCCCAAGCCATCAATGGTCACGCTGTCGCCGCTTTGTTCAATCGAACAGCCCAACTGCCTCAGCGCCGTCAACATCACGGCAGTGTCATCGGAGGCCAGCAGGTCGTGGACTCGGGTTTTGCCATGGCTCAAGGCGGCCAGCAGCAATACGCGGTTGGAAATGCTTTTGGAGCCTGGCAAGCGAACCTGCCCTCCGGTGCGTGTCAGTGCCGGTATGTCCAGGTACGCAATATCAAACATACGAAAAATTATTTGTGCGGGTTTTGTGAGCTGATGTGCCAGCTTGCGCGTGTGTCGCTTGCCTGCTCAATCAGACGCTCCAGACTTTCCCCATCATTGTTGGCAATCAGATTTTCAAGCGAATGAAGGGACTGCTGAAAGATCTTCGACTGCGCTAGCAGCTCCTCGCGATTGGCAAGCAAAATATCTCGCCATACTTTGGGGTCACTGGCGGCAATGCGGGTGAAGTCTCGAAAACCGGGTCCTGCGAGGGACAGATAGTCGGCACCGTGTGACTGACCCGAGATGCTGTTCATAAAGGCAAAGGCAAGCAAGTGTGGCAGATGGCTGACAGCCGCATATGCCGCATCGTGGGCTTGCGGTGACATCTGCAGAACATGGCAACCCAGAGCCGTCCATAGACTGGTGGCTTTGCTCAGTTGTGCGGTGAGTGTGCGCTCAATCGGTGTCAGGATGACCTGTTTGCCGTTGTACAAATTGGGATCGGCATGCTCAACGCCAGACACCTCCTTGCCAGTAATCGGGTGGGCGGGCACAAAACAGCCTACCTGCTCACGCAGAACGCGCCGTGCTGCATCAACCACATCCCGTTTCGTGGAGCCCACATCCATCACCAGTGTATGGGGTGTCAAAAGGTGGCGAATTGCCTTGAAGGTGGCTTCTGTTGCAGAAACTGGTACGGCCAGCAACACAATGTCGGCGCCCGAAACGGCCAGCAGTGCTGATGGTGCCTCCACATCAATCACCCCCATTTGCCGGGCACGCTCTGTTGTGGAAGGTGATTTGCTGTAACCCACCACACGTTTGACAAGTCCTGCGCGCTTGAGCGCCAGGGCAAATGAGCCTCCCATCAGGCCGCAACCGATCAGACCCAGTTGTTCAAACATCACTTAAAACTTGGTTTTTATGGTTCATCAGTCGCTGACTGGATAGGTACCCAGAACTTTGTAGAAGGCGCAAAGTTTTTGCAGTTCGGCCAATGCCGTCTGGACATGCGCCTGAGCAGGGTGACCTTGCAGATCGATGTAGAAGTAATAGTCCCACTGACCCGACCGTGCTGGACGCGACTCAAAGCGCGTCATCGAAACACCATGGTCTTTCAGGGGCACGAGCAGGTCGTGCACCGCACCAGGGCGATTGGCCACAGACACCACCAGACTGATGCAGTCCTTGCCAGACGCGGGCGGAGCAGGCAAGGTCTGAGGCAGGCAAACCACGGCAAATCTTGTGCGGTTAAACGCGTCGTCCTGGATGCCATGAGCCACTGTGTGCAAGCCAAATTGAGTGCCCGCCCGCTCGCTGGCAATGGCCGCCCAGGCTGGATTGGTAGACGCCAGACGGGCCCCTTCTGCATTGCTTGCGGCGGCATGTCGCGCTGCATTGGGGAGATGCGTTGTGAGCCACTCCTGGCACTGCGCCAGTGCCTGGGGATGGGCATAAACCGCCTCTAAACCCTGCATGCTGGCACTCAGGCGTAGCAGGTTGTGTCGTACCATCAGACTGGTTTCACCCACAATGTGCAGGGGAGAATTCAAAAACAAATCTAACGAGCGAGATACAACGCCTTCGGTAGAATTTTCAACCGGTACGACGCCGTAACCAGCGCTACCCGATGCAGTTGCACGGAAAACTTCGTCAATGCTGGCGCAGGGAACGTGCTCAATACTGCTGCCGAAAAATTGCAAGGCGGCTTGTTCGCTGAATGTTCCCGCGGGTCCGAGATAAGCCACCCGAACAGGTGACTCGAGCGCCAGACAGGCCGACATGATTTCTCGCCACACGGCGGCTACATGCTCGTTTTTGAGCGGCCCCTGATTGGCGTGCTGGATGTGCTCAATGACCTTGGCGACACGATCAGGCCTGAAGAAGGGACTGCCTTCTCTTTTCTTGACTTCGCCAACCAGTTCCGCAACTTGCGCACGCCTGTTTAGCAGGACCAGCAGTTCGTTGTCTAAAGCGTCAATTTGAACGCGAAGTTCCGCGAGTGTCAGGTTCATTTCTTGGCGGGCGGCTTGCTTTTGTCCGCGTTCGGAGCTGCTGCCGGTGCTTTATTTGCAGGTGCGCCGCCAACGATTTTTGTGGCTGCATCGTCAAATTGCCGAGTACGGGCAATCACGTCGGCATTTGTTTCTTGTATCAATTGCTTGACAAAAAGACTGCCGAGTTCAGGCGCTGCAGACTGGTATTTCTTGATGGCTGGCGACTCGAAAAAAGCGACCAACTGCTTGAGTTCGTCCAGGGAAAAGCGCTCCATATAGGCTGGAATCAAGGCGCTGCTGCTGACTTGACTGACTTTGCTGTTGATGGTTTTGGACACATCATCAAAATATTTTTTGAGTTCTGTATTCAGTCCTTCCTTGGCTTGTGCCATTTTTGCTGGAGGCACATTTGATTGCAGTTTGGGCCCCCAGTTTTGAAGAATGTCTTGCGTGGCGGAGTCGGCCAACTGGCCAACAAGGCGCTCGAGCTCCGGGCCTTGCTGAAGGGCGACAACCTTGGTTGCCCATTCCAGTTTGGGGTCGGCTGTCTGTGCATGGACCGCTGCTGAAAATGCCATGATGGCCATGGCTAATGTTGCGATGCGTATTTTCATGCTGGGTTTTATTCTTCAGTGTTGAGGTTGGCAGGAGGGGTGTCTGCCGTGTCGGATGATTCATCCAGCGCAGCATCGTTTTCGACAATGCGTTGCAAACCGCTCAGTTGTGAACCTTCGTCCAGACCAATCAGGGTGACGCCTTGCGTGGCCCGTCCCATCTCGCGAATTTCGCTGACCCGGGTGCGTACCAGCACGCCTTTGTCAGTGATCAGCATGATTTCGTCATCTGCGTGCACCAGTGTGGCGGCAACGACCTTGCCGTTGCGCTCGCTTTGCTGAATGGCAATCATGCCTTTGGTGCCGCGCCCGTGGCGCGTGTATTCGGTAATCGATGTGCGCTTGCCGTAACCGTTCTGTGTGGCAGTCAATACGCTTTGCTGCTCGTCTTCAGCCACCAGCATGGCGATCACGCTTTGTCCCACATCAAGTGCCATGCCGCGCACACCTCGCGCATTTCGACCCAGGGGCCTGACATCATCTTCATCAAAACGAACGGCTTTACCACCATCACTGAACAGCATCACGTCGTGCTTGCCATCCGTCAAAGCCGCGCCGATCAGGTAGTCACCCTCATCAAGGTTAACGGCGATGATGCCGCCTTTGCGCGGGTTGTTGAACTCGTCAAGAGCGGTTTTTTTAACCGTGCCCATGCTGGTCGCCATGAAGACATACTGGTTTGCCGGGAAACTGCGTTTGTCACCCGTCAATGCAAGCACCACGTTGATTTTTTCGCCTTCTTGTAGCGGAAACATGTTGACGATGGGCCGACCTCGCGAGCCGCGTGAGCCGGCTGGTACTTCCCACACCTTGAGCCAATAGAGTCGGCCACGGTTGGAAAAACACAAAATGTAGTCATGCGTATTGGCAATGAAAAGCTGGTCCACCCAATCGTCTTCTTTGGTGGCTGTGGCCTGCTTGCCGCGCCCGCCACGTTTTTGCGAGCGGTACTCTGACAGGGGCTGGCTTTTGATGTAACCCGTATGCGAGAGCGTCACCACCATGTCGGTCGGTGTGATCAGGTCTTCCGTGCTCAGATCGAACGAGCTGTGCTCGATCTGGCTGCGACGTGCGCCAAGCTTGGTTTGGCCGAACTCCTGTTTGATGGTGGCCAGCTCTTCGCCAATGATGACGGATACCCGCTCGGGCCTGGCCAAAATGTCCAGCAAGTCATCAATTTCAGCCATGACTTCTTTGTATTCGGCAACAATCTTGTCCTGTTCCAGGCCGGTCAGGCGCTGCAAACGCATCTGCAAGATCTCTTGCGCCTGGGTTTCCGAAAGCCGATACAGGCCATCCTGGCCCATGCCGTAAAGTTTTTCCAAGCCATCGGGTCGGTAGTCGTCGGCGTTGACAACGCCGCCGTCAGAACGCGTTCGGGTCAGCATTTCACGCACCAGCTTGCTGTCCCACGGCCTGACCATCAGTTCAGCCTTGGCGACAGGCGGCGTAGGCGCATTACGGATGATGGCAATGAACTCATCAATGTTGGCCAGCGCTACTGCCAGACCTTCTAGCACATGGCCACGTTCTCGCGCCTTGCGCAAAGTGAAAACAGTACGGCGGGTAACCACTTCCCGGCGGTGTGACAAAAATACGGCAATCAAATCTTTCAGATTGCAGAGCTTTGGTTGGCCGTTGATCAGCGCCACCATGTTGATGCCAAACGTGTCCTGTAGCTGCGTTTGCTTGTACAGGTTGTTAAGAACCACCTCTGGCACTTCACCGCGCTTGAGCTCAATCACAAGGCGCATGCCTGACTTGTCGCTTTCGTCCTGAATATGGCTGATGCCTTCAATTTTCTTTTCATGCACCAGCTCGGCCATGCGCTCTTGCAAGGTCTTTTTGTTGACCTGGTACGGCAGCTCGTCAACGATGATGGACTGGCGCTGGCCCTTGTCAATATCTTCGAAGTGGCACTTGGCCCGCATGACGACTTTGCCGCGCCCGGTGCGGTAGCCGTCCTTGACACCGTTGATGCCATAAATAATGCCGGCTGTGGGAAAGTCTGGCGCCGGGATGATGTCCATCAAGTCATCAATCGTGGCCTCTGGATGTTTCAACAGATGCAGGCAGGCATCAACGACTTCGTTCAAGTTGTGCGGCGGAATGTTTGTGGCCATGCCCACAGCAATGCCGCCCGAGCCATTGACCAGCAGATTGGGTAACCGGGTCGGCATGACCAGTGGCTCCTGCTCGCTGCCGTCATAGTTGGGGCCAAAGTCGACGGTTTCCTTGTCCAGGTCGGCCAGCAGTTCATGTGCAATTTTGGCCAGGCGGATTTCGGTGTAGCGCATCGCGGCAGCGTTGTCGCCATCCACGGAGCCGAAGTTGCCCTGACCATCGACCAGCAAGTGGCGCATCGAGAAATCCTGCGCCATCCTAACGATCGTGTCGTACACCGACTGATCGCCATGGGGATGGTATTTACCAATCACGTCACCCACAATACGAGCTGATTTTTTGTACGGTTTGTTCCAGTCATTGCTCAGCTCATGCATGGCAAACAGCACGCGCCTGTGAACGGGCTTGAGTCCGTCACGGGCGTCGGGCAGTGCCCGGCCCACGATCACGCTCATCGCGTAATCGAGGTAGCTGCGCCTCATTTCTTCTTCAAGACTGATGGGCAGGGTTTCTTTTGCAAACTGGGTCATGAAAGGCCTGGATAAAGTTTTCGGCTTGCCGTCAAAGGCGAGTGAGCGATTTTAAGGCCTGAAACCAGGGCTTTTTGGCTGTGGCGGTACAGCAACGAACTATAAAGATATAGGCCTCGCTGTAAGACAAGACCGCGTCTGCGCTTGTGGCAGCCGCAGGCTATGGCACAATATATGTAACGACGTGAGTGATGGTCATTCACAGCGTAAAACTTATCAATCGCAGCCAGTCTGCGGCTTTTCTCTAGAGGAGAACCATGAAGAAACTCAACAAAGTGGCAATGTTGTTTGCTTCCGCAGCGCTTGCTACCGCCGCTGGCGCACAAACTGTCGACAACTGGAAAAACGGTTCAAATGAGCTGGGTTGGAAAAACGGAAACAACGAACTGTGCTGGCGCGATGCCAATTGGACGCCCGCAACGGCCTTCGCCGGTTGCGATGGAGCCATTGCTCCCGTCGTCGCTCCACGGGCTGCTCCAGCTCCTGTTGCCGCGGCTCCTGTAGCTCCTCCTCCTCCTCCTCCTCCTCCTGCGGCTGCTCCAGCTCCAGCTCCAGCCCCGGCTGCTCCTGCAACTGTTGCCACCAAGGTAACTTACGCCGCTGACGCTTTCTTTGACTTCAACAAATCTGTTGTCAAGCCAGATGGAAAAGCAAAGCTTGACGATCTGGTTGGAAAAATCAAGGACATCAACCTCGAAGTCATCATTGCAGTGGGTCATACCGACTCTGTTGGCGGCGACGCTTACAACCAAAAGTTGTCTGTCCGCCGTTCCGAGTCTGTAAAAGCGTATCTCGTGTCTAAAGGCATCGAGAAAAACCGTGTTTACACCGAAGGCAAAGGCGAGAAGCAGCCAGTTGCTGACAACAAGACTGCCGAAGGCCGTGCCAAAAACCGCCGCGTTGAGATCGAAGTTGTGGGTACGCGCAACACCAAGTAATCCCTCAGGATTAGCTGAAAAAACCGCGCCTAAGCGCGGTTTTTTTATGCCCGAACGATAATGGGGGCATGCAAACACATGACAACTTCGATCCGGCCGAACTGGCCAAGTTTTCTGACCTCGCGCACCGCTGGTGGGATAAAGAAAGCGAGTTCCGACCACTTCATCAGATCAACCCCCTGCGGCTGGACTGGATTGAAAATCTGACTCCTCTCAAAGGCCTGCGTGTGCTTGACGTGGGCTGCGGTGGTGGTATTTTGGCTGATGCCATGGCGCGAAAAGGCGCTGACGTATTGGGCATTGACTTGGCTACCAAAGCATTAAAAGTCGCGCAATTACATGCACTGGAAGCCCAAACCGAAGGGGTGCAGTACCGAGAAATTAGCGCCGAAGCCTTGGCTACAGAGCAACCTGGCAGTTTTGATGTGGTGACCTGCATGGAAATGCTGGAGCATGTGCCCGATCCATCGCTTGTGGTCAAAGCCTGCGCCTTGCTTGTCAAACCTGGCGGGCGCGTGCTCTTTTCCACCATCAACCGCAACGCAAAGGCTTTTCTGTTTGCGATTGTTGGGGCTGAATATGTGCTTAATTTGCTGCCACGCGGCACGCACGAATACGCCAAGCTGATCAAACCCAGCGAGCTGGCTGCTTATTGCCGCAGTGCAGACCTGAACCAGACGCACGCCAAAGGTTTGCAATACAACCCGCTAACCAAACATTATTGGCTGGATGGCGACACCAGCGTCAACTATATGTGTGCAACTGTCAAAGCCTGAGATGTTTCAACATGTTCAAGCCGTATTGTTTGACCTCGATGGCACGCTGATCGACAGCGCACCCGATCTGGGTGCCGCTGCAGACAAAATGCGTACTGACCGTGGTTTGCCGTCAGTTCCTCTGGCCGACTACAGGCCCATGGCGGGAGCCGGCGCACGCGGCATGCTTGGCGTGGCCTTTGGCATCGCCCCCGGACACGCAGATTTTGAAAATTTAAAAGAAGAATTTTTTAAAAACTACGAAGCATGCATGACCGAGCGTACCTATGCCTTCGACGGTGTCGCAGACCTGATCGCACAGCTTGACCGGGCTGGCCTCAAATGGGGTGTGGTCACCAACAAGTCCGAGCGTTTTGCCTTACCCCTGACCCGCGCCATGCCCTTGTTTCAATCAGCGCAAACCATTGTCGGCGGCGACACCACGCCGCACGCCAAGCCGCACCCCGCCCCCTTGCTCGAAGCCGCGCGCCAAATTGGCATCGCCCCAGAAAGATGCCTATACGTTGGTGACGACGAGCGCGACATCATTGCTGGCCGCGCCGCAGCGATGCCCACCGTTGCCGCTGCTTATGGCTACCTGGGTGCCACGGCTTCAACAGACCACTGGAAAGCCGACGCCACCATCTCCACACCATCTGCCTTGCTGTCCCTCTTGCAATTGCCCGCAATGCCTTAAACTACAGGCTTGGGGCTGCATTGGTTTCGACGTGGGTTCGGACGCGGTGTGGTGCATGTCGAGCTGAGTGTGCTCGTAAAACTGATTCAAACAAACTAACTGCAAACGACGAACGTTTCGCACTCGCAGCTTAATTGCCTGTGAGCTTTACAACAGCAGGCCGATGGGCTGGGCAAGGGGTTTTTAGCGCAAGTTAAAGATTCCAGGCTGTAAAGATAATTTTATCGGCTGGCTCCGGGCTGGGTACCTTAACCCGGGGCGAGACAATAGGGTGCTGGCGTCTTGTGTAGCGTGCGACTGTGCGACACAAGTGGCGAGACTCAAACCAGACCGCTAAACATGTAGATCTGCCCGAACAAGGCTTGCGGACGGGGGTTCAAATCCCCCCAGCTCCACCACTATAGTGTCCAAGGACGTTTACTGAAGTTCAGTAAACGTCCTTTTTCATTGGGGAAACGCTACTTTGATGTCCAGTGCGATTCAATGAAGTTCGCTATCTGCCAAAGTAAAACCGGGGAACAAACCGGGGAACGAATCTCCAAAAAGCGTTAGAATAAAAGATTGTTCCCCGGTCTCTCTCTGGAAATCATCCATTTTTAATGCACTTTCGATATGCTGACCGATAAGCATTGCAAGAACGCTTTTTGCACACCCGAGAAGAAGCGAGCCCGATTCACCGACTCGGGTGGACTGTACCTTGAGGTCAGTCCTGCAGGGTCCAAGCGCTGGTTCTGCAAGTTGTACGCAGACGGCAAAGAAGGGCGCATGGCTTTGGGAAGTTACCCTGGCGTTGGGCTCGCCGATGCTCGCAGAGCCAGGGACAGGGCGAAGCTTCAAAAGTCTTTAGGCGTGAATCCGATACAGGCGCGTCGAATTGAGCGCTTGAAAGCGTCGAATCCGGCGGGTGATACCTTCAAGGACGTGGCTTTGGAGTGGTTCGCCAAGCAGGCGCCTCAATGGAGCCAAGGCCATGCTGATCGAGCTTTGCGTCAGTTTGAGCGGGATCTGTTTCCCTGGATCGGCAGCCGCCTTATGCGAGAAATCGAACCAGTGGAACTACTTGCCACTCTTCGTAAGGTGGAGGCGCGAGGAGCTATCGAAACTGCTGACCGCGTACTTATGTTGGCTCGCCAAGTGTGGCGCTATGCGATTGCAACAGCTCGGGCTGATAGGGATGTCACCGAGGGCTTAAAGGACGCTCTAACGCCTTATAGGGGCACTCACTTCGGAGCAATTACCGACCCCACGCAGCTAGGGGAATTGCTACGTGCGCTTGATGCTTACCGCGGAGGCCCAATTGTTCGCGCTGCGCTTCAGTTGTCGCCTATTCTTTTTCAACGCCCTGGGGAGCTGCGTGGTGGTGAATGGACGGAGATGGATCTTGATGGTGCCATGTGGGAGATTCCACCTGGCAGGATGAAGCGCACCAAGGATGGCAAGGAAAACGGTGAGCCCCACATGGTGCCCTTACCCCGTCAAGCTGTGAAAATACTGCGAGAGCTTGAACCGATAACTGGTCACTCCAAGTTGATTTTCCCTGGAGAGCGAAACCATGACAGGCCAATCTCTGAAAATTCGGTCCGTACCGCGTTGATCACGTTGGGTTATAGCTCAGAGCTTCAGACTTGGCACGGTTTTAGAGCAACAGCCCGCACCATGCTTGCGGAGCGCTTGGAGTGTGATCCTTTGGTGATCGAAGCGCAGTTGGCACACGCGGTTAAAGATGCCAATGGACGGGCATATAACCGTACGCAGTATCTAAAGCAGCGTACAAAAATGATGCAGCAATGGGCCGACTATCTCGATGAGTTGCGTGGGCAAGCTAGACGTCCTTAGACGCGGCAAGACTCATAATTCCTTGAACCCGTAGGTTTTATTCCTGCGGCCCTGGTCACATTCATTGAATGTGAACGTTAGTTCATCGCTGGCTGCCTCAAAAAAATTTGCAGTGCCACCAGAGACGCACGCGGCGTCTCTGGCATATATCCGGCTCCTTTTAGAACTCAGCGAGCCGGTTCTTTTTGACAGGTCATCACCGCCTGGCTGGCCTTGTCAAAAAAGTCAGGCGGAATTCGTCCCGGCGACTTGCTCATGGCCTTGAGCTGTTGAAACGGGTAGATCTTGAGAAGCTGGTCATAAGTGCAGTCGCACGCCGCCTTGCCCGTACCGCTCTGCATGCAGCCCGCCAAATACTCGCCACGTGCTTTGGACTCTTCGCTGGAACAAGCCACTAAGGCTAGGGCGCACACAACAAAGCAAGCGATCGAGGTCGGTAGTCGGTCGAGAAAGCCATTCATCGCAACACCAGCGATGCGCCCAGCGACACCGCGATGACAAGCCCAATGACTTGGGGGCCAACCTTCCAGAAGACCTTTATCCAGATCAGGCTCAGCATACCGCCGCCCGTGTAGACCGCATCAGGATGCGCAAACTTGCGGACAGCATCGCCGATCAGGGCGCCGCCTATTCCCAGCGCGGTTCCGATAATCACCGCAAAGAGCTTGGCAAAAAAGCCCGCCCGCAAGACCATGGACGAGTTGTTGAAGGTGCACATAATAATGGCCAAAATAAAGGCTGCTACGCCCCAGATGACGGCCGACTGAATCAATTCGCTGTTGTCTTTTTCCATGTGATGATTCCTCTTTGTTGTTGACTGATTTGCGCCTAGCAACGGGCGTTAGTGACCGTGCTGACACCGCTGGCGTCCAGCTTCTTGCCGAAATCCACCGTGGACTCGGAGTCGGTTTCCAGGGTTAGGCACTGGCCTTTTTTGGCGCGGCTCAGCGCCTGGTAAGCCGGATGCCGGTAGGACGTGGTGACCGTGCCCTTGTTGGTCGTTACCACCACCTCCGTGCCTTCAGAACTTAAAAGATCTGGCGCCTTAAGCAGCTTGACCTTGGTGGGAAAGGCGAAGGCCGAGCTGGCAGCCAGTAATACTGCGCAAATGAGGAAGGAAGCATTGAAAGCTTTCATGAACAAAAACTCCAGATAAAGGTTGATTTAGAAATTGGTTTGGCAGGGAAACTTCTGATTCACTGCAGGAAAGAACTTCGCTGCATTGGCTTGTGGGAAGGCAACGGTTCCAAGCGCGTACTTCACCGTCGCGCCGCCCTTGCGGATGTCCTCCATCAGTGCTCTGAAGTTTCCTGAGCCCACGCGGCTGAGGGTTTCAATGGGGCCGTCATAGGTCTGACCGTTTGCAACGATCTTGAATACGCCGATGTCGCGGTTGGTGCTCAAGCGGGTAAGCGTCACACGGGACATGGCGTCCGGAGACGAGTCGGCTGTCGGGCAGGCGATATAAAGCCGCAGGTCCTGCTTGTCGGCAAAAAACTCGAAGCGCCCGCCTTGGTAGCCGGATTTCCATTGGCCGTCGGCCGCTCCCGCAGCGCCGGCGCCAACCGCTGCGGCAGATATGAATGCAAGTGCAGATAGGGTTTTATGCATGTCGATACCTTTCTTGTTGGTTTGAAGTGGCTGCAGGCGGCATGATCGCCAGCAGGTGAGGCATAACGGAAGCAGTCGTAAAGGCGTGTTTGAAGCTCCTTATCAGTTAAAAAAATGGCCAGCTTGATGCTGACCTGCTGGACGTTGTCGATAGGGTGGCGAAGCTCTGCTGTAGATGATCATAATGGGCTTCAAACACCGTGGCTTCAAAGGCCTCCTTTTTTCATGATCGGAGGATGCGAACTGCCAACGTCAAAGCCAAGCCCGCTCCGCTGCCCCTGCGGCTGGTCTTTGCGCGCAACATTCGCCTGGTCAGGGTCAACGCGGGAATCTCGCAGGAACGCATGGCCGCTGAGGCCGGCCTGGACCGGGCCTTTGTCGGAACCCTGGAGCGGGGCCAGCGCAATATCTCTATCGACAACATCGAACTCATTGCCAAGGCCATTGGCATGGCGCCGCATGAACTGATGCATCCGGACCTGGCGAAGCTGCAGGGACTGGATGAGACCGTCTTGCGGGCGCCGCGTACCGCACGGCCCTACCCTGTCAAGAAGCGATAGATCCAGGTCCGAGGGGCGCTCCATTTGGCGCAACCCTCTGCAAGGTGATCAGACTCCGGATTTGCACCTCACACGCCTACCCGGTCAGATGCCGGCAAAGCAGAGGAAACGGCAGCATCTCGATCCGGACATTGTGCGCACAAGCCCAGGGCTCGCTGGCACTGGAATCCAGCAGCAGCAATGCCCGGACATAGTCCGTACCCCTTTCCGATTCCACGCCGATGACCGTCGCCCAGTTACTGCCTGTGCTTGAGGCATAGCGGATCAGCGCTATGCCATCGGACCGAAGCACTTGCAGGGCAGCCTGGCCCGCCTCGGCGGGGCTGCGGAACGATGTCAAAGCCGCCGGAATACTGGCGTCCAGGGTGCGGATGCAATCCAGCATGGCACTCGCGTCTGGCTGGGCATTCCCTTGGACCAGTAACTCCTGCGCCTTCCGTCCTTTTTCTCTGATCAGGTTTCGGATCGGAGCTTGGCCGGCAACGGCGACGCACTGGAAGACGCTGTTCAAAGCGCATTGCAGCGGCGAGCTTGACTTGAGGACAGGCAGCTTCTGGTAGCGCAGACCCCGTCGTCCTTTGGCCAGATACTGCACCTCGGAGTCAAAGCGAACCCCGGCGGCAAACAGATGTTCAAGAGGGGCCATGGTGAATGGCCACCTTCTGTGACAGCTTGTCCGCAAGGGCGAGCTTTGGCAGGGCCTGTTTTACCGGGACGTTGTCGGTCTCCGGTCCGACAGGAAAAAACTCCTCCAGTACGCCCTCAACTTCTTCGGCCGACTCCTCAAACACACCTGCAGCAAAACCCTTGCGCGAAGCCTCGTCCAGTGCCGCCTGGTCAAACCCCAAGGCCTTCCACTCATCCCGCTGTGCGATTGCCGCAGCCACGGCAGCCAGTAAGGTCATCCCAGAGCGCACCGTCAAGTCCACGTAATAGATCGGCGTACGGTAAGACTGGGAAGTGGACTTTCCGCGCAGACGCAGTTCTAGTGGCAACGTGGACAGCAAGCCGCCCGATACGGCATGGAAATATTTCAACCTGGTCGACAGCGTTCGGATACTGTTGTAGCCGGTCGTGCGGAAGATGAAAGAGCCCAGCTCGTCTTCGTCGCCGATCCGCACGTTCAGTCGTCCATAGGGCTTGCAGTTTCCACCGATGGCCAGTTCGCAGGCATCTGGGGCGGGACACGGAAGCGTTTTGAGGCCCTCGCCAGTCAGGCGCTTGCAGGTTTCCCCGTTGCCCACGCACATCTGCCGGCCCGTCTTGCGATCAAACAGCGTGTAGTTGGCCCGCAGGCTCAAATCCGGATCATCGAACATCAGGCGGATCGGGATGCTCCTGAGTTTGGCATCCGCTGTTTTACGCAAGGTCTTGTCGAGCGGGTGATTCACCCAGCCCTCACGGTTTTGAACCTGACTCGTGATGGTGAATTCGTCATCCTTTTCGGGAAGACGCATACCGTCCTTCTCCACGACTTTGCCGATGGAGATGCGGCCGACGATGGGTGGCGTTAAAGCCAGGCCTTTGAGCATAATTTTCCTTGTGTGTGTTTCCAAGAGGTGCCCGCCCCACGTATCCACTGGGAGCAGGCGAACAGGCCCCCAGTGGCTGGGGCGGCGGGACGACTGGCCCGGATGGATGAGACGGGACGACGCAGTGCCCTTCCTCTCAGTCGTTGATCAGGAAGCGACGAGAGCCCGCTTTGGGCAGGCTGTAGCGTTCCAAGAGATCAGGCTGGTCCTTGAGCAGGGTTTCCACGTCAAGGGTTGAACCATCCTTGCTGCGTTTCCAGGTCACGTCGCCGTTTTCGAACACGGCTTTGGAGGCGTCGCCCATGCGCTGCTGAATGCGTTGCTTGAGCTCGGCTTCAAGCTTGTTGTGCGCCGTCAGGAAGTGCCGTACCGACAAGAGATCAGAGAATGCTGCCGACATGACGAGGTCACGAGACAGATCGATGGTCTTGCCGCTGTCCTTGGGATAGAGCGCACGCAGGGCCACATCTGCAGAATCCGAGCCGTCCGAAGGCGGCTCTTCATCAAGCTCGACGTAGCTCCAGAACTGCCGTTCCAGCAACATGAGTTGCTTGATCATGGCGTCGTTGCGTTCAATCCGGTGGATTTGCAGCTCCTGCCCGCACACCAGCACTGCCACGTCGGCGGCCTCCTTGCCGGTGACAGCCAATTGGTGGAGCACCTGCAGCTGGATGTATTCAGGAACTCCATCGCGCCAGAGCCGGGCTCCGTTCATGCCGGCAGTCTTGCATTCCAGGATCTGGACATCTGGCGCGCCTATGACCTCCCGGTCCAGGTTGGCCAGCATCCAGGATTCGCTGGGGTGCTGGAGAATGGCATTGATACGCCTGACCTTGTGACCGGTGCGCTTGGTGTAGTGGGCTGCGACGATGGGCTCCAACAGCGTTCCCCAGTACATCGGACTGGATTCGTCGTTGGGGTCTGTTTTGGGGAGGTTGGCGTCCCGGCCAGTTTTTTCCATCCAGAGTTCGAGCTGGGATTTGTACGGGTTCAGGCCCACTGCGGCTGCGGCGTCGGAACTGCCCAGGCCGTTCTTTCGTACCGAGAGCCAATCGTCGTGGCTCAGGTCATTGGTCTTGACCAGCTTGAGGGCGGGCATGGGCCTTTCTGGTTTCTGAAGCTTGAGAACGCTCATGGCGTCTCCTTTCATTTGGTTTGAACAAAGCAAAAAGCCCCGGTCCAGGTGGATCGAGGCGTATGCCGGATTGCCCGAAGGGCGTTTGCAGGCTGGATTTCAGGCCACAAGCTGCAGGGCGTGGTCCAGGGCTCTTTGTTTGAGGGCAGCACCTGCACCAAAAAGTGCCGAATCCAGGCGGTAGTCCTGGTTACGGGCACGGCGTTCGTGATCCACAAATTCAGTGACGGCATTGAGGAGCCCCCACCCCGTCGAAGAAGCGGAGGCCAGGTCAGCCCCACGGCCCTGTCCTTCATACATGGATTGGACTTTCTTCAAGGCGCGCTCGTTCATAAGACCGGCTGCAGGATCAGTATGGCCATCGGTGTGGCACAGCACCTTGAGCAGGTAGTTCGTAGCCTCGTGGGCCTTGACCTTGCGCTCCGTCAGCATCTTCATCCTGTACATGAACGAGTCGAACTGGGATACGGCAATCCCCAGCTGCTTCTTGACCATCTGGGCATCAAACACCGTGCTGTGCGGAACCTTGATGGCACTTGTGGCGCCGTTCAAGGCGATGGACAGCGTGTTCTGGCAGACAACACGTACGGTGGTGGGCGTTGCCGTGGTGGCCAGCGTCCCGTCGCAAGAGGTGGCCAGCAGGATGTAGCTGTGGATCACGTCATTGCCCTTGAGGACCGCAGATTTACCGGTTTTGGCGAGAGCAAATAGTTTGCGTCCGCCTTTCAGGACGCCAGCCGTCTCGAGTTCAAACCCGGAGACTTCCGTGAGATCGCGGTAGAACTCCAGGACGGCCTTGGGCTGGACGACTTGGTAGCGCTGCGAGACCACGGACAGGGGAGCCTGGGTATCGCTGCGATACAGCACCTTTTGCTCGTCGAAGGATTTGATGGATCCGAGCGGACCGGCGTTTTCGGTCATGTAGCGGACTGGCGTTTCGCAGATGGTCCAGTCCATGCCTGCGGATTTCGCCCAAGTTGAGATGGGTTGCTTTGCGGGAAGTGGGTTGCCCAGGCTATGCCATGGGGTTTCACCGACGTATGCCATTGAGGAGACAGCGTGTGTCATTGATATTTCCTTGTAAAGAATAAAGACGCGCACGGCTACGCCCCGGCAGAAACTGCCGGGGCCAACGGTGCTACGGGGTTTAGGGGAAAGTCAGGCGCTTTTGCAAACAGACGCCAGCATTCGGGGATGCTGGTTCGGGTGCGCCGTCGGAAAGGTCAGCGGTCGAACGGAAAGCCGGGAGGCATTCCGCTTTCGTAGCCCAGATCCAGATCTTCGTCATCCGGATGAGGGTTCGAAGGGGAGGAGGGCGGGCATACTTCGTTCTGAGCTGGGTTGCTCAGATCTCGGGATTCGGATTTTGGCGGCTCTTGCGGCTTTGGCTGATTGATGCTGAACTGGTGTTCACAAGCCAGACAGACAAAGTTGTCCAGGATGTTGTTGTCAACAGCCCGGCCCAGCGTGGCGCCGATTTCGAGTCCCAAGGTGCCGCCAAATATTCCGCCAAGCACAGCGCCTGCAACCGTTCCGATGACAGGACCGGCTGGTGGTGCCACGGTTCCAATTACCATTCCGGTTCGTGCGCCGCGCCATGCGCCGGCTGCGCCGCTGGCAGCACCTGCAATGGTGCCCAAGGCACCACCGGTCTTGGCGGCTATGTTTCTGGCCCTGATGCGGGTTGAAGCGCACTGCGGGCATTGGACCAGGGTCAAGGTTTGATCTCCTAAAAGTAAAGTGGTTTGAAGGTCTATGAGCTCGGCCCTATGGCGTCGCGAGCCTCCCTTCTGACCTTGTCGGTATAGCGGTTCAGTCCGTAGAGAGAAACGACGCCGGTGGCAAACACAATGAAAAACGCCGCCAGGGTCTCCAGTGGCGAGGTTTGGGATGACATACAAAAGCTCCTAGTTAGTTAATGAAGGGTGAAGGCGAGGGGAGGACAGGCCTGTAGCGTTTCCGACGACAAAAACAATCGCCGGCATAAAAAAGCCAGCTTGTCCGTGAAGACAATCTGGCTTGGATTGGAAAGTGTGGATCGGGGGGTAAACGCTGTTGCATCCGCGTCAGGCAATTAGCCCGGACGCATTGAGGTCATATATGACTGAGATTTTGTAGACTGTCGATGTGTACATATTGCCCGCTAGTCAAGAGCCTTCAATCCTTGGTCTTCCCAATCGAGGGCCACTTCCTACGCTGGGCGTTTTCCCCCGTGCAAGCGTCCTGCCTCTCTTAAGTTTCTTGGACATGAGGCACTGCTCGTTTTTTACCAAGTAGGCCAAACAATAGTATTGGAAATTCAAGCGTTTTTCAAAGTTGGTGTGGTCGATGCGACCTATGCCTAGGTACTTGTACTGGCGCTGCTTGGCGTTGCAGGAAAAGTAAACTCCCTTTCCTGCAGGCAAGGAGTCCTGCCAGGCGTCGCCATACTTGCGAGCCCAGCCAATAGCGTCTCCAACGTCGGCGCCGTTCAGAAAGAAGATGCAGTGGGTATGAATGCCTTTGTCCTCCGCGTGTTCAATCTTGCGGACGTAACCAACTCCATCCTTGAATATTCCTTTTCGCGCCCTAAACCGGTCAAAAAACCTTTTTAGATCAGCCTGCACTTCTTCAAATGTAATTTGGTGCGAATATTCCTTGCTATAACTGAAATCCACACGCAGGACGAGAAGCTTGGAGTATGTGTTCATCAGCGCTCGGAAGTACTGGATGTATTCCTTTAGGTTACGACGTGAAGCTCTTTCCTTACTGGCGAGTTTTCTTTTGAAATCCCGGCTGTTAGCACCTGCACGGATTCGATTCACCAGATCGTTGAACAGGTCACCACAAAGCCGGTCTGAGCCCAGACCTACGAAGTGAGGATTGGCTAACAGCTGGCCACCGAGCTGCATTTCCTGGACCACGCTGTAAAAAAGCTCCACTCGGGGGGAGAAGAAGTAGCCGGGTACCCATGAGTCTATGTATCCTTGAATGCATGGGTAGAAGCTGCGTGCCAGCATCAGCGGAGTGAACTTGGAATTGCCGTGCCGGTCTTTCTTTACGGAAAATCCAGGATGCCTGCTTTTTTCAACGGCTTGGACAAAGCGTTCGATCTGGAATCGAACGTTATAGAGGTCGGAGCCATCGGCTTCCTTTCCATCATCTGAGACAAAAGCATCGAGATTCGATGCACGAAACATGTCGGATGGACTCAGGCCCAGGGCCTTGGATTGGTCGTCAGGGTTTGAGGTCATTTTCACTTTCTATGGGGTTAGTACATAGAAAGCTGTATCCCCTGTAAAAATTACCCAAGCCGGTTGTTTGACCTCTAACGCCACACTGACGTGTGTGCTTTGCAATAGCATACTGATGGCGAAAGTGTCGACTACCTTAAAGCCTTTGCATACCGAGATTTCTTCCAGGATGGTGCTGGCTAACCAAGGAAATGTGGGGGATTTGATGGCCGCGACTTATGCAACCATTTCAGATGTATTTCGAGCTGCACCGCTAGGATACGCACGTGCGAAAATTTACTGGTCCGGAATGGTATGAAGAGGTGAACCGGATGCTGAACGGGCTCTGGCCGTAAAATCTCGCCACCCGACCATCAGTTCGGTCTCTGCTGAATCAGCCACTTGAGGCCTTGGCTTCGCAAGTCACATCCATCGATCCTATGAACATAGCCGTCGCACTCAAGTCCGAAATTTCTCGCGTGACCCGCAAAGAGGTAAGGACCGAAGTCCAAGCCCTCAAAAAAATCACTACCAAACTTCGCACTGACAATGCTGCCCTTAAGCGCCGGCTGTTGGAGCTGGAAAAAGCAATCAAACTGTTAAGCAAAGCCGCTGGTCGAAGAAGTACGCCCACTCCGACAGAGGAGAAGTCAGGCGAGGGCAGGTCAGTTGAGCGGTTCAGTGCAAAGGGTATCGCCGCACAGCGCAAGCGTTTGGGACTGTCGGCTGCAGATCTTGGCAAGTTGATCGGCGTATCAGGTGCTACTGTCTATCTTTGGGAAAAAGGCCAAACCAGGCCAAGAGCAAACCAGATGGCAGGAATATCATCAGTGCGAAAAATGGGACGCCGAGACGCACAATCGAAGCTGGGCCAAACCTAGTTCAGTCCCCATAACTTTCTTTTTTACACATGGGGGCCCGCTCTTCGGCTATTTGGCTACTGAGTAGCCAAATAGCCGTGATCAATAGCACGTTACTTCAAATACACGCCAGGCCACAGTTCGTAACCATCGGCGGCCACGTCTGGCTTGGGTAAGTCGGGGACACGTTTGGGCCTGGCCCACCGTGATGACTCTGGAGCCGGCTGATAATTGGGCGGAGGGTTCGCAACTGGTGGAGGTGGAAACCAGTCAGCAAGATGAACGTGCCATGAGCGTCCTTTGTCGCCCCACACCTTAAGCTGATCCCGTTGCTCAAGCCCTTTTAAAGCTTCCCAGAGCCGGTCTATCTGCCGCAGGTGACGTGGTGCGTACCTGCACAAGTAAGGACCTGGGACCGACCTTTGCTTCGCAAATCGAGGCGCGATTTTGTCGGTGATGAACTCATCAAGCGTGATCATGTCGAGCTCGAGTTGCGACCGGGGGCAAAAGCGCATGCGAAACTGATTCAAAAACCAGGCACCGAGTTTGATCGCGTTCCTCATGACCTCCACTGAGATGGGACCTTGCTTTTTTTCCATGACATGCAGGTTGGCGGCAATCCTTGCCACGTTTTCAGCGCTCTTCGATGCTGCACCTTGCATGTGGAAAAAGCGTCCTCCTTTACCCAATTCCTTCTCCACCTCGCGGGAGTAGCAGGCCAATAGTTCGGAAGCTGGCTTGCTGAGTGTCAGCTCTTCCTGCGTGGGAACCGTAGAACCCTCGTACAGGCTAAAAAGCTCCAGTAGACGAGCATGATAGGGTTCGATGACTTCCATGCGGATATCAATGAATTCTTCAAGCCTTTCCCCCTGCGTCGACTTGGGGCGAGCATAAAGAATCCGGCTGGAAAATCCGGAGGCATGGAAAGCCTCACCCTGGCGCTCCAGAAAATCATCGGTAACGCCTGGTTGACTCTGGATATACATGCTCATGCGGCAATGGCTCAAAACGATTCTTTTGCGAGTGATGCGGTCAGAGCTCCACACGCCGGCCTCCCAAAGCTTGTTGTGCATACCAAGATCGCGCAACACGCCACTCTTGAAGATCGTGATGCCCTCATCAGTGATGAGCCCCGCATAAGGGTAAAAGGAATCAAGATGCTGAGCCAATGCCGGCCCTGTTGATTCAACGACAAGAATCTGGGCAAATTTACGCTTTTCAGGCTCATCAGCTATGAGCTCTTCTAAACGCTCCTCCTCGTCATCAGTGTCCTCATCGCGGGCAGACAACTTGGAAATCAATTTTCGGATCTCTTTGACCTTTTGCTTCCAAAGGGCCAGGCTCGCCTGATATTCTTTTTCATACTCTTCTGCAAGCGCTACTTGCTCATCGTTGAAGATGCGGATCCGAAGAAACGCGATGTCGTCAACAGCACTTTTACGCTCTCCGGATTTCGCATCTACCAAGATAAATAAAGTGGAAGGCGACGTTTTGTTTTCTCGCCACTGCACATCGAAGAGCCCTTGGCAGACCAGGGCACATGCAGCCAATACAGAACAGGCGCCCATTTCAACTGGAGTTTGAATTTTGCGCTGGATGAAGTGGGCTGCGCCGCCCATCACTTCCATTAGCGCTTCTAGTGGGAAAGGGGGATCAAAGGTTTCTTTTTCCATTATTAATACTGTTAATGAACGAAGACGGTGCGCTTAGTGAAATTCATCAAATCGGCAAGCTTCACTTCATAAGTTTGTGATCGAGTCCGATTCGACGTCGCAGCAGTTACGAGTTCGACCACTGGGTCAACTTGATTTGATGGAGCTGGTGAAGGCAAGTAATACTTGGGCACTTCGTGACTTCAGGCGTGAGTCCTGGTCATGATTCAAAACTAGCGTGTGTGACCATCTATGCCAGGTCGTTTATTGGTTCCTCAGGTCTTTGTCTTCTGGCTGCAAACTATGTTTTCCATCTTGGCGCGGTGCGGTTGTTAATGCCTCGGATATGAAGGGAGTTCAACGGAAGCTCTGGCAAAAGTGCGTCCGTGCTTTTTTTCGGCATTTGCAATTTGAAGCGAAAGAATCTCTCGTGCATTTTTCATGTGCACAATCTTGAAAAGCTCTAACTGCAACGTTCGGAAAGTTTTAGCTTTGTTGCACCTTTCGCGGATTTGATCTGGGGAAGATCGAATTTCAGAAAGTTTGTCTTTGCTCTCGCAATAGACAGGCGTCTCGCCACAAGTTTCTGCATGCTGATATGTTGGGTTTTCATCTAGGCGTTTTTGAGAGTAAAAGAACATGCGCAAGGAGATTGGGGTCTGTGTCTATTCTTGTAGTTACATTCCCTCCCGCTCTTGCATACGTGCGCTCAGCCACGCATTGACCTCCGCCAAAACGAATCCGATCGCACGGGTTTGCGTCGAACTTCCCAAACGCACTGGCTTTGGAAAACTCTCGTCGTAGTAAGGAGAGCCTGGCGTAAATTTTGAGTACGCGCTAGCCCTTGATATGCCTAGGCGCTTAAGCAGCTCTGGCAGCCGAATAATCACTATTGGTTTTTCTGCCGTGCATTGGGCGGTTGAGTCGCTGATCTTTTTGAAAGGCGTCAGAAAGCGTTCCGTTTCATCCTCAGAAGCGTTGGTGGGAGGTATGTTCGGGCTACAGAATTGCTTGCCAAGGGAAGTCGGGGACTTATATGCGGGAGTTTGAGCGGCGCTTGGCTTTCTGTCGCGGAGGGCCGAAGCTTTGGAGGGATAGGCCGCAAGGGCGTTGACTGAGTGCAAGGTTCACCATCTTTCTGGTGGACCGATTTGCCCACCTTTTTTCGACAGAAGTCGTGTTTCGATGGGGAACTGTATGAAACAATGGGCAAAAAAAGGTCCCGTTAAGCATTCTTCGAAAAAAATGCTTAACGAGACAGTCGCTCAGCGTGGCTTGTTATCTCTGATTTTCATGTAGCGATCAATGGCGGCCTTTATCGCTTTGGCGCTTGTAATGACAGGTAAGCCATCCTTCTCCACGTAGAAATCATTCTTGTCATCGACTTTTACAAACGGAAATTCCCCATCTTTGGCGTAGGTGCGAATTCCTGCAAAAAGCTGATGCTTGTTCAAGGCGCCTCCGCCTGCTTCGTCTACCTGCCGGATAGCGATCCGTACGGTGGTCAAGCGTTCTGCTTTTGGACCTAGGGCTTCCAGAAACTTATTGACGCCGTCGATGTCAGGCTGTTCGGTTGCTACGAAGTGATCCTCTCTTCCAACCGCTCGCACGACCCGCTGAGCAATCTTGTCGAGCGGCTCGTCGCTAAAAAATTCCCGCTCTACAGCAAATTTATCCCTGCCTCGGGTGACTATCGTTTTGATCACAATTCGCTCCTCAAAATTTAATGATGTCAGTCCCTTTCCGAGACTTCGAATAACTTAATTTAAACAATCATCATCGCTTGTATACGGGCAATAGCGTCGGGTAAGGTCAGCAGTTTTGCGGCGCTGACTTGCCATTTTGGATTTTATTGCACAACATTCGTTCCCAATCGTCCAACTGATGACGAGGCAATCGAAGAAGCTCCATAGGATTCGCCATTTTTACAACAATCGAGATTTATTTATTAGGTGTTGTTGAGCACTATTGGATCGCTTTGGATCTTATTAATAAATGGCTGAATAAATTCGCTCTTGCAAACCTCAACGTAACTATCTATTGTTGGAATCACTGATATTTTTCAGTGATGAGCAGGAGAAAAATTATGGACCAAGATTTTTTATTTGAGGTTGGAGACGAGAACGAGGACGGTGCACTCCCCGGGTACGACGATGAGCGTGACGAGCTTGATGCGCTTGAAGAAATTGAAAGAGAAGAACAGCTGGACTTTATAGAGGTTTTTGATTCCTCGGCGTATGCGAAGTGAGCGGAAAATTATCTGTCCAGCCATGATTGGACGGAGTGCACCAGATCTCGCTCGAGAACTGCTTTACTTAGGTTTGGCGCTTGACTAAAAAACTGGTTCAGCTTCTACACTCCGACGTTGGTGATCATGGTCGTAGCGTAGTAGCGACACCTATAAAGTTTCGTCTAGCTACAAGGATATGACTGCATGGAAATGCCTCAAAGTGCGCCGCTGTTTCCGCGATTTTGTTGCATCGATTCCAGTCAGGTAGCCAGCTTCTCGGCGTAAGGATCGAGCTTGCTGAAGCTGACCCGCCTTTGTTACTTGGGCTCGCTCTCTTCCAACCGCGGGTGCTTCTTTATTGTGTTGCGAGCCAGGCCTGTATGCCTTGCAATTTCGCGGATGGACATCTGATCTCGCAATGCCCAACGCCTAATTACCCTCCAAAGTCGCCACGCTTATCGCTCCTTAGTTCCCTACTTTTAAAACTATCAGGGTAGGGCCTACGCGGATCAGGTTTGGATGGAAATCAGCACTCCTAAATGGTCAGATTTCAGCAGCATTCAGCACTCTGCTCTTTAACGGGATATCCTAGTGCAACCGTAACTCCGGTCTGCGTGGGTTCATCCCTCCAATATATTTTTATGAGGCGTTCAATGAATACAGACCTTAATCGTACCGGGCTTCAACTTCGCTCAACTGTTTCCGCAGATGGTCAGTTGGAGATAGCGTTGGTCGATGTTGATACTCCGGCCCCTGCTGCGGACGAAGTGGTGGTGCGGGTGGAGGCGACCCCTATCAATCCATCCGATATCGGTCTTCTATTCAGTGCCGCTGATTTTTCGACCGTGGTGGTATCTGGTAAACCAGAGCGTCCCTAGTGACCGAGGTTGGAGCGCAATAGCGAAAGTCTGGCTTTTTGTCTCCAACGCAAGCAACTTATTCACGTTGGGTGAGGGCGGCGGACTTGCCTCCGATGTGATGAATGCAAGAGTGCCTTCCTAGAGGTCACCTCAAAGTCCATCAATCACTGTCGTTACTCTGCAACCCAATCAACTTCACGAATTGCTGAAACACGGTGATTGTCTGTGGTTCTGATATTTGCGAGGACTAGGATGCATTCGTCCCTGCGTCGGCAGAAAGAAGGGGGCTTGCTTACGCTGATGGGCTGTTTACGCAAGTTAAAACGAAACTGCTATTCCAATTGTCCGATGTATTTGGTCCGTGGTCGTACCAAATAGCCAGCCAGCCGCTGCTCGAACGCATGGGCAATCCACCCAGACACCCGGCCTACCGCCATTATGGCGCCGGGCGACTCCTCAGGCAGGCCCAATGCCGCGGCAACGGCCACCAGGCCAACGGCAAGGCTGGGGGCTGACTCGGTTTCAGCCATTCCCGCATCAATGCAGTCCAGAATCAACCGTGATTGCGACGTCTCCGCCGCGTCGCGGGCCAGTTTGAGCAAGTAAACGGCCCGTGGATCGCAGTCCGGATAAAGCGGGTGGTTGTATCCCGGAATGCCTTCCCTGCGCTGCGCCAATTCCATCAGCAATTCAACATATTTCTTCGGTGACTCCGCCCGACGCAGCAGCCGTTCCGACTCGTCGCAGCCAGCGCCAGTCAACGGACCGTCAAAAGTGCCAAGTGCACTCTTGACGCATGAAAAGATGTCGCCGCCCGCAGAGGCGGCAACGCGTGCGGTAAACGTTGAAGGCGCCAGTTCATGGTCGGCGCTGAGGATGAGGCTTGCATTGAGGATGCGAAGAGCTTCATTGCTGACAGGCAGCCCCATGCTTCTAGCCAGTACTGAAGCCAGCGGCTCGGGCGTTTCGTTTAGCAGGTATCGAGGTTCAGGACACAGCAGGCCCAAAGCGGACCCAAGCACCTGGATCAACTGGCGGCCGGCCAGCACCGGTGCGCCCAGGGTGTTTTCCGGATTGCGACCGCTGCACGTGCCGTAAGCCTGGGCAACAAGCGAGAGCATTTGCCTTGTGTTGGACCGCCTGGCGAGGCCACCAAGCGTTGCGGTAAATGCCTTGAAGGGCTCGGGCACCATTGGCGCCTGCCATGTCACCGAGTGCGAGGGAAGTGCGCCGCTCCAGAGCAGTTCGACGCAATCTTCGAATGGCCTTCTTGTGTTGGCTACGTCCACCGCGAGCTTGCCGCGGTAGCGCGGGCCGGATGCGTCAATCATGGTGATCGCTGTCTGCAAAACACCGGCGCCGCCGCCCCAGCGGATGAAACGTTCAGTTGGGTCGCCAAACACGTTTGCGCCTCGGCCGTTTAAGCGGACGGCTTCAACATCTTCCCGGTGATAAAGGCTAGCCTGGGTGCCGCGCCGCGGCGACGTACGGATCAGTCCACGGCTGACATAGGCGTAAAGCGTCTGCGTTTTAACGCCCAGCAGTGATGCCGCAGTTTTTGAATCCAGCATCTCCTCACCCGAAACATCAACCATGGTTCCAGCATGGTTTGAGGAGTCGGTTTGAACCGGTTTGCGGGTCTTCTTGCGGTCATCTGCAATTTTGACGGGTCTTGCAGAGGAAGTTTTTGCGGTCATGGCGTTCAGTTGATTGGAATACAAAGTACCTGCACCATTATCCTCATTGATCAAGCAATGAACTACGCAACTAAATCAATATTGATTAAATGATGATTAATAGATAGAATTTCAATATTGTTGCCTAAAGCTGCCGATTTCTTCGCGCTCGTATCGGCAACAACCTCGCGGTATCCGGTTCAAAAAGGAAGAGACAAGATGACACTTCGTTCCATTTTTTTTGCTGCTTCGGCGGTTACATTGCTGACCACCCTTAGCGCAATGCCGGCCGCCGCACAACAGTCGGCTTGGCCACAACAAACGATCAAGATCATTGTTCCGCAAGCAGCCGGTGGCGGCACCGACGCACTGGCCCGCATTCTGGCTGAGCGGCTTCAGCCCGTGTTCGGCCAACCAATTGTGGTCGAAAATAAGACAGGCGCCGGCGGCAATATCGGCACCGATTTTGTGGCGAGGGCCAAACCGGATGGCTATACCCTGCTTTTGACCACTAACACCCACGTTACCAACGTTAGCTTTTTTTCTAAGTTGTCTTACGACCCCGTGAAGGACTTTGCGCCGATATCCCTGATTTCATCAATTCCGTTCATCATGAGCGTCAACGCGTCTTCGCCCTACAGGACGATCAAAGACCTGATTGATGCCGCAATAGCAAAGCCTGGCACGCTCAGTTATGCCAGCGGCGGGCTTGGAACGCCACACCAACTCGGGGCCGAGCTTTTCAAATCCATGACCGGCACCAATATCATTCATGTGCCTTATAAAGGATCTGCGCCTGCGGTAGTGGCCTTGCTGGGTAATGAAGTTTCTATGTCAATCAGTGCGGTCAACTCAATGCTGCCGCACATCCGGTCCGGCAAGCTGCGCGCATTGGGTGTCGCGACCGCACAGCGCACGCCCCTGCTTCCCGAAGTGCCGACCATTGCTGAGGCGGCGTCACTGCCTGGCTATGAAATCGACATCTGGTATGGCGTTCTGGCGCCAGCTGGTACGCCGAAGCCCGTCATAGACCGCCTGAATGCAGAAATTAACAAGGTCATGAAGGATCCCCAAGTCGTCAAGGAAAAGCTGGTTCCGCAAGGCTTGGACGCCGTCGGATCGACACCGGAACGATTTGCCGAGGTTATCAAATCCGACTTGGTGAAGTACCGCAAAATTGCCAAGGACGCGAACATCACGCCAGAGTAATGCCGTCTCCAGCGCCTCAATCACTTGTAGAGCCAGCCGCGAGCCGCCAGAGGCCACTTTCAAAACCTGCCCTTTGGGTATTTGTAATTGATCAATGTAAACAGGGGAGCAGATGTCGCCGAATGATTTGCAGTACAACCAGCGCCGCGTGGCCGCGCTCGCTGACCGTCCATGGAAGATGCTCGTCGGCGGAAAAATGGTGGAGGCCCGCAATGGTGAGCGTTATGCCACCTCATCTCCCTCGACCGAGAAACAGCTCGCAGAAGTTCCCCTTGCACAAAAGGCCGACGTAGAAGCCGCTGTCGAGGCTGCCGAAAAAGCATATCCGGCTTGGCGGGACATGCCAGTCGCGGGTCGGGTTGCCATCCTGCGCAGCTTTATCGAAGTGCTCAAGGAGCACGAGCATGACCTGGCACTCCTGGATGCGGCCAATCTTGGCAGCCCCGTCACGTCCATGCATGGTGACGTGCAACTGGCCTGCATGCTGCTGGACTACATCTGTAACGTAGCGTGCGAAGTCAAAGGACAGACCATTCCCGGGAACGGTAGCAACTGGCATGTCACGCGGCGCGAGCCTTATGGCGTGGTCGGGCGAATCATTCCTTTTAACCATCCGTTGATGTTTGCCGCTTCCAAAATCGGCGCACCGCTGGTGATGGGCAACACGGTTGTGCTGAAGGTCCCGGACCAGGCTCCGCTATCGCCGTTGTACATGGCGGAGCTGATCAAGGATGTCTTTCCGCCCGGCGTGATCAACGTGATTTCGGGCGACGGCCGTAACACAGGTGACGCGTTGGTTCGGCATCCGCGCGTCAAGCGGATTGCGCTGACGGGAAGTGTCGAAACCGGCTTGCTGATCCAGCGCTCAGCCGCAGAAGTCATGGTCAAACATGTGAGTCTGGAGCTGGGTGGAAAAAATCCAATGATTGTCTTTCCGGACGCGGACATGGACAGCGCCGTAGAGGGTGCAGCGCGCGGAATGAATTTCCATTGGTCCCAAGGCCAGTCTTGCGGCTCAACCAGCCGCCTCTTCCTGCACCGTGACATTCACGACGAATTCGTAGAAAAGCTCAAGCGCCGCGTGGAGCGTATCGTTATCGGTGACCCGTTGGACCCAGCCACAGAAATGGGCTGCATGATTTCAAAATCCCAATACGACAAGGCGCACAAATACAGTGACCTAGGGAGGGAGCAAGGAGCGGTCTGCGTTACTGGTGGAAGCCGGCCTGAGGGCGCTGCGTTCGAAATGGGTTACTTCATCCGGCCCACCATATTCACTGGCGTTACCAATGACATGCGGATTGCACAGGAAGAAATATTCGGCCCAGTACTTTCGGTGCTGAAATGGGACGACGAGGAAGCCGTGATCAGTCAGGCCAACCAGGTCGAATATGGCCTCACCGCTGCGGTCTGGACCCGCGACATCAACAAGGCATTCAAGACGATCAGCCGCCTTGAGGTCGGATTTACTTGGATCAACGGAAGCTCAAGTCATTTTGCCGGTGTGCCTTTTGGTGGGTATAAGAACAGCGGTGTCGACAACGAAGAGGGCATCGAAGAGCTGTACAGCTATACCCAGCTCAAAACCGTCAACATCATGATTTCCTGACGGCCAGCAAAAAAGCAAATTATTTACAGACACGGAATGCATGTTGGCGCAAGGTTCCATGACGCCGCGTGACTCACGACCCCGAAGGAATAGCTATGAACCTCACAGAAACACAGCAGGCTGCGGACCCCGATTTTTTGACAAAAATGGGCGACGATCTCAAAAGGGGCTTGTTGCCCTTGCGCGTCTTCAATAACCAGCAGGTCTATGACGCCGAACTTCGCCGAATTTTTGCTCGTTCATGGGTTTTCATCGGACATGAGTCGGAAATTCCCAATCCCGGCGATTACGCCATGCGTACCATCGGCGAGGACCCTTTCATTTTTGTGCGTGGCAGAGACGGCGTGATTCGCGTGCTGCTCAATAGTTGTCGCCACCGCGGTGCCCAGGTCTGCCGCACGGAAATGGGCAATGCTGCTGGCTTCACCTGTCCGTTCCATGGTTGGAGCTACAGAAACACGGGGGAGTTGGAGGCGGTGCCAGCGAAGAAAGATGGTTATCGTCAGCTCGACATTACCCAATGGGGGCTTTTTGCCGCGCCTAAGGTCGAAAGTTATTGTGGCCTCGTGTTTGCCAACCTTGACCCCGAAGCCGCTTCGCTGGACGACTATCTCGGTTCATATAAGTGGTATCTAGATATCCAGTTGAAGCTCTCTGAAGGAGGTATGGAAGTGATCGGCGAGCCGCACCGGTGGATGGTGGATGCCAACTGGAAGCAGGGCGCCGAAAACTTTTGCGGCGACAGCTCACACACACAAATGACGCATAGATCAGTTATCGACGTCGGTATCGTGGACAAAGCAGCAGCCGGAGCGCCCAACAAGAAGTTTGGCCTTCACGTGCACGACTGCAACGGCTTCGCCATAAGCATCCGGCAACTTGACGAGGGTAAATCGGTTTTCTGGGAATACCCGCCAGACGTAATCTCGCATTTTTCTGCCGACCGCTTATCCGAAGCACAGTACCAGCTTGCAAAGCGCTCCATCGTCCACAATGGAACCGTCTTCCCGAACTTCTCTTTTTTGCATTTCGGACTGACCGACAGTCTTGAAAAGCCGGCTGCGGGTTATCTTTCGATTCGCGTCTGGCAGCCACGCGGGCCGGGCAAGACAGAGATCTGGAATTGGATCATGGCACCCAAGGAAGCTTCGGATGAATACAAACGCCGCGCTTACCAGGTCGGCATGAGCAGCTTTGGCCCGTCAGGGAGTTTTGAACAGGACGATGTCGCTGTCTGGCCGGGCGTTGCACGTTCTGCCTCCACCGTCTTTGCCGAAATCAACAATGTGAAGCTGAACTACCAGATGGGTATGGGCGATATGGGCGACTCCACACCAATTGCTAATTGGGAGGGTCCAGGAGTGGCGGTTCAGTCCAATGCCGGAGAAGGTGGGCTGCGCACTTTCCACAAAACTTGGTTTGCGCGAATGGTGCCACAGGATAAAACTGCATCGGCAGGCTCGTCAGATGCTCCTGAAGAATGATCGGACGGTTGACATATGACTGAAAAAACGCAAGAGCAGGTGGAGCGCGAATGCGCCTGCTTTTATTACCGTGAGGCCGAACTCCTCGACAACGCTGAATTTTCCGGTTGGCTGGGTTTGGTACACCGCGACATTGATTATCGGGTGCCAGTGCGAACTACGCGTCATAACCGTGAAGGCAGTGGCTTTAGCACGAAGGCCTATTTCATGCAGGAAGATTTCGGCTCGCTCAAAATGCGTGTTGACAGGCTTGCATCGCCCTATGCATGGGCAGAGAACCCCCGCACGAGAACCCGTCGCATGGTAGGTAACATCCGTACAGGCATTTTGAGCGGAGACGAGCTTCAGGTTGCGACCAACCTCGTGGTGTTCTGCCACCGCGGCGACGCGAGCACGCCGCTCATACTTACCTGCGAGCGCAAGGACGTGTTGCGTGAGCAGGCCGGGAAATGGAAGCTTGCCAGTCGCCTAGCATTGCTGGACACCACCGTGCTGGGACTTGAGTCACTGTCAATCTTCCTCTAACAAGGCACGTCCGTGAAAAAGAATTTGCAATTGAGCTACGCGGGCCATGTCTCCGACCGTGTGCAAGACCTGTATTACGGCAAGGTCGCACCTGAAGGCATAGACCTGCACTACATACCGTTGCAACCGTTTGAAGCCTTCAATCGCATGTTGAGAGGTGACTTCGACTGTGCCGAGATGTCATTTTCAACCTACGTCATCCAAAAAACCAAAGGCCAGATGCCATTTGTGGCGATTCCGGTTTTCCCGTCGCGCACGTTTCGCCACAGCGCGATCTACATCAACACCCGCGCCGGCATTCGGACGCCGCAAGACCTGAAGGGCCGTCGCATTGGCGTGCCTGAATACCAAATGACCGCGGCTGTCTGGGCGCGCGGCATGCTCCACCACGAGTATGGCGTCAACCCTGCAGACAATGCATGGTTCACGGGTGGGCTAAAAGATGCCGGACGCAAGTCCATGATTGACGTACATATTGAGGGCGTCGATATCAAGCAGGTTGCCGACAAAACCTTGAACGACATGCTTGTCTCAGGTGAACTCGATGCGGTGATCGCGCCGCAAATGCCCCCCTCTTTTGAGGCTGGTCATGAAGGAGTTGCACGGCTGTTTCCAGACTACCCCAGCGTCGAGCGGGCGTACTACCAGAAGACCGGGATTTTCCCCATCATGCATGTAGTCGTCTTGCGCAGAGAGTTATTTGAAACACACCCTTGGACTGCCGTGAGCCTTTACCAAGCTTTTGAACAGGCACGCCAAAACTGCATGACGAACCTGAGGGTCCAGGAGCCGCCGCCGATATCGGTGCCTTGGGTCCATGAGTTCGCGCGCGGCGTTCGGGATTTGATGGGTGAGGATTTCTGGCCATATGGCGTTGAGAAAAACGTCCGGGAAATCGAAGCGCTGTGTCAGTATGCGTGGGAGCAGGGGCTCGCGCCGCGAAAGGCAGACGCTAGCGAATTGTTTGCAACCAATGTCACTAGTCTGTCGACTTTGCGGCTCTAGATGAATCGTCAACTTATTCGGGGTTTGCGTGAATGACTGCTGTTAACAGCGACAAGAAGCCAACATTGCGGCTGGGCGTGATCGGTTTGGGCGGTGCGACTAAGCAAATCATGCCAACGTTTCTCAGTCATCCAGAAGTACAAATAGTTGCCGCAACCGACCTTCGCCCGGAGGCTTGTGAGCGCTTCACCGCCGATTTCAATGCGCCGGCTTACGCCAACATCGAGGATCTTTGCCGCGATCCTGCTATCAATACGGTTTACATTGCGACCCCGCACCAATGGCACAAGGAGCATGCGCTAGTTGCCGCCTCCCATGGCAAACACATCATTGTTGAAAAGCCGATGGCGCTGACAGTGGAGGATTGCGATGCGATGACGCAGGCGGCAACCCGCAATGGTGTACACCTTATGGTGGGCCACACCCACAGCTTTGACCCTCCCGTGCTGAAGATGCGCGAAATCATTCGCTCTGGCGACCTGGGCGCGCTGGCAATGATCAATACCTGGAGTTATTCCAATTTTCTAATGCGGCCCCGGCGACCGGAAGAACTGGACACTAAAAAGGGTGGAGGCATCATCTACAACCAGGTTCCGCATCAGGTGGACATGGTGCGCCTGCTCGGTGGCGGGCTGGTGCGCAGTGTGCGCTCCATGGCCTGGGCGTTGGAGCCTTCCCGGCCCACCGAAGGCAGCCATATCACGTTCCTGCAGTTCGAAAATGGCTCAGCGGCGTCTATGGTTTTCAGTGGTTACGACTATTTCGATAGCGACGAATTCCACTCCTGGGTGGGTGAGTCCGGCGAAGAAAAGCAGCCTAATCGCCACGGCAGCGCGCGCGCGGCGCTGCGCAAATTTGTCAATGCAGGCGATGAAGCCAATGTCAAATCCAGTTCTGCATATGGCAGTGCCGCATCCACCGGAGGGCCATCCGTCCAACAGGCGCCGTGGCATCACCCGCACTGCGGTGTGACCATTGTCAGTTGCGCACTTGGCGATATGCGGCCTTCTGCCGACGGTGTGCTGGTATACAACCAGGCCGGCAGTGCTGAGGTGCCCGTGCCGCGTGGCCGAGCCTTTCCCGATAAGGGAATGGTGGTGGACGAAATGGTGCTGGCATTAAAGTCCGGCAAGTCGCCTTTGCACGACGGCGCGTGGGGGAAAGCCACGATGGAAGTCTGCGAGGCGATTTTGCAGTCGGCGCGCGAGAAAAAAGAAGTTTTCCTGCATCACCAGACGCCGGTTAGGGACGCACAGCCGGCGGTTTGAGTTCTCTGCGCTAATGGGTGGGTGCCCAATCTTATGGAGTAGGCGCTGGAGCTTGGAAAACTAGAACTTAATGGCCATCTTTTCCGCATCACGCACTTCAAACGTGCGCGCCCCGGAGGAAATCACCGGGTCTTTTTCGAACCAGCCGGCCACTTCCTCTTTAGTGTCTGCCTTGCAGATCAGGACCGCCTGGATCAGGCCGGTGTCGTAGTCGGGAAATTTCCAGCCGGTCTCGATTTTTCCTTCGCGCAATAGGCCGCGCAAGAACTCGACATGCGGTGGACGGTTTGCGGCGTTTTTGTCCATATCGACGATTTTGTAGATCAGTGCATACGTGCCCATTTGCTTGTTTCCTTGCAATAGTTGTCTTTGTTTTAGAAGTTGCTGACTCCACTTTCAAAACACCGGTAGAACTAGCCAATATTGATTTCAAATCAAGATTGATCAAATGTGTATTGACGGGCTATACTAGCACAACATTTTCAGGAGTCCAGATGTTGAAAGCCAATGAAATTCGCGGTTTGTATGCCATTCTGCCGACGCCCGCAAAAGCCGGGGCGGAGCGTCTGTCGGCGCGCAACACCGTAGACCTGGATGAAACCGCTCGTGTCGTCAATGCCATGATTGACGATGGTTGCAAAGGGTTAATTGCCCTAGGCACCACCGGTGAGTGCGCGACGCTCTCACAGGATGATTACGAAGCCTTTATCCGTTGCCTGGTCGAGACGGCCGGCAAACGCGTCCCCACTTTCGTGGGCACCAGCGCGATGGGCGGTCATGAGGTTGCGCGTCGCATGAAATTCATTGGCGAATGCGGGGCAGACGGCACGCTGCTGGGCCTGCCGATGTGGCAACCGATGACGGTAGACACTTCCGTCAACTTCTACCGCGAACTGTCCGAAACCTTTCCCGACATCGCGATCATGGTGTATGCCAACCAGCGTGCCTTCCGGTTCTCGTTTCCGGATGACTTCTGGGAGGCCGTGGTGCGCGTCGCCCCGACGGTGGTTGCCGCAAAGTACGCCAAACCCAGAGATCTGAAGCAACTGCTAAAAGTGACGGGTGGCCGGATAAACATCATTCCCAATGAGATGACGATGTCGCACTTTTATACAGAGTCGCCAGATACGACCATCTGCTGCTGGGCTACGGCCGCCAGCATGGGCCCGAAACCGACGATTGAGCTGATGAAGGCGGTCGAACGCCGGGACACGGATGCCGTCAAACGGATTTCAGCCGCGCTGGAATGGGCCAACGAGCCGATCGCACCCATCATTTCCGACCCCGAAGTTTTTGCGCTCTATAACATCCAGATGGAAAAAATGCGCATCAATGCGGCCGGATACTGCAATGCCGGCCCCGTCCGTCCGCCTTACGGCGCGATGCCGCCGAACTTTACGAAGTACAGCGAAGAATGCGGACGCCGCTGGGCCACCCTTAGCAAGGATATGGCGGCCGGTGCCCGGTTGGAAAATTTCTCCACTGCTTCAGCCTGAAACCAGGCGAGAGCATCTGTCGGATGTCCAGAAAGGAGATCGGCCATGAATGATTGCCTTATTACGGGGTTGCGAAGTATCGAACTGGGCGTAACTAACCTAGAGCGCTCCGCCCGTTTCTATACAGAGGTCTGGGGTCTTGAGAGGGTTGCCGAAAATGCAGGACGACGTTATTTGCGTGCTACCGGTGATGGTCACCATGCAGTTTGCTTGGCACAAACCGACCGTGCACGGCTTGAGGGCATAACCCTTGCGGCGCGGGATGCCTCTGCCATTGATGCACTGCATGCGAAGGTAAACCAATTTGGCGGCGTGCGTGTACTCGCGGCGCCTCATGCGCTCCCGCCAAGCACAGGCGGCGGCTACGGTCTTGCGATAGAAGGGCCTGAAGGCTTGCGCATCAACATTTCAAGTGAGGTAGCGAATGTCGTGCTCCTGACAGGCGACCATTCACGGCCGGAAAGTCTGACGCACGTGGTGCTCAACAGCCGAGACGTTGCAGCTCAGTTAAGATTCTTTCTGGACTTTCTGGGCTTCAGGCTCAGCGACAGCACAGACCGGATGGAGTTCATCCGCTGCGGTTTAGACCATCACACGATCGCCCTGGCGCATGGCGACAGACTCTCGCTGAACCATGTAGCTTTCGAAATGCGCGATATTGATGGACTAATGTACGGCGCCGGCCGCCTCATTGAAAACGGTCATGAGGTTGAATGGGGTTTAGGCAGGCACGGCCCCGGAAACAATGTGTTTTCCTATTTCATAGACCCGGACGGTTTTGTCGTTGAATACACGACCGAAATGGACCAGATAGATGAGGCCTACCCGACCAAAGACGCCAAGTACTGGTCAGAGTTTCCAAGGCGTCCATGCCGCTGGGGTGTAGCGAGAAAGCCGTCAGAGCGCCTAATGCAAGCCATGGCTGGCGCCATGCAGTCACCGGCCCGTTAACGGTTCTGCCGCGCTATGCATTTCTGGACAATCCAGATGATGTCGGTGCAAGCCGCCGCATTTCAGCGGCGCCAGCACCCCGTGCCAAAAGTTGGCGGATGGACGAAATTTACCTCAAGATGGCCCGCTATTGGAAGTACCTTTATCGAGCGGTTGACCGCGTTGGCGATACGCTGGAATTCCTGCTGATTGCCGAGCGAGATGGCTGCCGCCCGCCGATTCTGAGAGAGCGTCACGGCTGACGCCTTCATGGATATCCTGATGCGTTACTGCAATACCAGAACAAAATCGTCGATCAGGCCATCGCGCGCTCAATCGGTCACTAGTTCAATGATGGGCTACAAGTCATTTTTGGCGTGCTACGCGCTATTCCAACGAACCGTCCGCGCACCCTAAACTCCTAGGTGTCGGTGCCATAGGTCGCGGTCTGCACTCAAGGCTGCTGATGTTCCCTGCCATGCTAGGCGGCCGCGATTAATGATGGTGTGGTGGTCGGCTACCCCGATCAGCCGCTCAACATATTTATCTATCACCAGAATGGTCTGCCCTTGACCTTTGAGGGCTGCCAAGCATTTCCATATTTCCTCCCGAATAAGGGGCGCAAGCCCCTCTGTTGCTTCATCCAGAATCAGCAAATAAGGATTTGTCATCAGCGCACGGCCGATCGCCAGCATCTGCTGTTCTCCACCCGACAACTGGTTACCCATGTTGGACGCCCGCTCAGCAAGACGCGGAAAAAATTGGTAAACCTTTCCAAGTGTCCATGGATTGCGGCTGCCATTGCGGTTGGCCGCAAATGCAACGAGGTTCTCACGCACTGTCAGGTTGGGGAAAATCTGCCGCCCCTCGGGAACGAGTGCAACTCCCAGACGCCCGATCCGGTCCGGTGGCTGGCCTGCAATGGATTCGCCCCGGAAACGTATGGTTCCTCCGAGCGACCGAACGAGGCCCATTACCGAGCGAACAGTCGTTGTCTTGCCCATGCCATTTCTGCCTAGCAGAGTTGCAAGCTCTCCATGATGAATGGTCAGGGAAATATCGAAAAGCACCACGCTTTCGCCATATGCGGCTTGCAGGTTCTCGACATGCAGCAGGGCATCTTTGCTCATAAAGATAGCATCGTGTTGTTTAAATCAATGTGAAACGCTATCAAGTCATCTCGTCCCCGAGATACGCTTTTTTTACTTCTGGGTCAACACGAATCTGGTCTGGTGTTCCTGTCGCGATGATGCGACCCCCTACAAGTACAGAAATCCGGTCAGCCAGGCGAAATACGGCATCCATATCGTGTTCAACAAGTAATACTGCGGCCTGGCGCCGTATCTTTTCAATTAGCTCAATCATCCGAATGGACTCGTCAGGCCCCATACCCGCCATGGGCTCATCAAGCAGCAGAAGCTTGGGTTGGGTTGCGAGAGCCAGCCCGACCTCGAGCTGGCGCAGCTCGCCGTGTGCCAGCTGTGATGCTATTGTTTTAGCACGATGCAACAAGCCAATCTGCTCAAGCAGTACCCGCGACTCGTCAAACAGCGCGGACTCCAGACGAACAGGTTTCCAAAATGAAAAGCTGGATCCTTTACGGGCCTGCACAGCCAGTGCAATATTGTCCAGAACCGAGAGAGCGCCAAATATGCTTGTAATCTGGTAAGAACGTGCAAGCCCGAGGCGAGCGCGCTGATCCAGCGATGTTGATGTGATAGCGCTACCGTTGAACTTGATGGTCCCACTGTCGGGAGGAAGCAAGCCGGAAAGTTGGGCGATAAGTGTGGTTTTGCCAGCGCCGTTGGGACCAATCAACGCATGCACCTCGGCACGCGCGACGTGCAGGGACACTTGATCCGTAGCAGTCAGACCACCGAAGCGCTTGGTTAGCTGGGTAGTTTCAAGCACCACGTCAGATGCTGGATTCATCTGGTTGTTTCTTGCCGCCAAACAGTCCGGCTACACCTTGCGGTGCATACAAAACGATCACGAGCAAGGCAACTCCGACGCCAAGCATTGAATGTTGCGCGTAGTTGGGGTAAAGCTGGTAGAGCCAGTCAATTTTCACGTTGACGATAATGTCTTCAAGTCCAAGTAATACCAGTGCTCCGACCAATCCGCCATAACGATGGCCGACGCCACCAATGATCACCATAATCATCAGCGTTCCGGACTTGGTCCAGTGCATGATCGACGGGTTTACAAAATTATTCTGGGTCGCGAGCAATGCGCCCGACAAACCACCAATTGCCCCCGCAATCACAAAAGCCGCCAGCTTGTAACGAATGACGGAATAGCCGATGGCTCGCATGCGCATTTCGTTCTCGCGAATTCCCTGCAGTACCCGGCCAAATCTGGAATCGATTATTCGACTGACGAGGTAAAAAATGGCGCACAACGTTGCAAGGATGACGTAGTACAGGCTCAGATCCCCGCTCAGGTCGACAAAGGGCAGGGTAGGTCTCTCTGCCAGTGAAAGGCCCTCTTCGCCGCCATAGTTTTTCAGAGAGACAGCAATGTAATAAAGCATTTGCGCAAATGCCAGTGTGATCATGATGAAATACACACCATGCGTTTTGAGCGAAATTGCGCCTACTACAAGGGCGAACAACCCTGCGACAAGCATCGCTGCCGGCCAGGCTGTCAAAGCGCTCACGGAATGCCCTACAACAAAGGCGCCGGTGACATAAGCACCGATACCGACAAAAGCCGCATGGCCAAATGAGATCATCCCGCCATAGCCAAGGATGAGGTTCAAACTGGTGGCAGCTAGCCCGTAAATCATCACGCGATTGCCAAAACTGATGTAGTACTCGTAACCAAATCCTTGCATCAGGAGCGGAAAGCCTGTTGTAACACCAATGGCGATCACCAGCATCAGCACCCGTGGACTGAAAAACGGACGACACAAAGGCAAGCCAATAGCGGGGAGGGAAAGCTTGTTCGTTTTGTCCCGCATAGTGCCTAGCCCCTCGCCGGAAACAGACCGTTTGGTTTCCAGAAGAGAACTGCCGCCATCAGAACGTAAATCAAAATTGATGCAATCGCTGGTCCGATAGCCGAGGAGACGTCCGCTGGCAGCACCATGCCAAAAAATGCAGGCAAGAAAGCACGCCCCATTGTGTCGACCATGCCCACCAAGATGGCACCCAGAAGCGCGCCGCGAATAGAGCCAATGCCGCCAATAACGATAACAACAAAAGTCAGGATAAGG
>CANFOS010000028.1 GCA_947448735.1 Comamonadaceae bacterium
AACCCGCCCAGATGCGTGACGATGCCATCACCGCAACACCCAGCATGGCATAAAAACCCGTGATGCCCTGCGGCGCAGTGCCCTGCTCTTTGAGCAGCGCCAACACAAAGGTCATGTAGCCGATGTAGCCCATGCCAAACAGCAGGTAGCCGACCAGCGCGGGCGCAAAGTCTCGCCACCTGAAGTGCCGCGCTGGCGCGGTTAGAGCCGCGCCAAGCGCAGGCACCGTCAACACTTTCACCAAAGGTCCCGCGGGCCGCCCCACCCAGGCCAGAACGCAGCTTGCCGCCAGACAGGACGCCGCCAACGCCCACCAGGCCCAAGCCCAGCCATGCAGCACGCGACTGGCCGCCTCCAGCACGGCGGGAACCAGCAAGGCAGACAGCACAATACCCAGGCCGGTGCCGCCGTAATACACGCCCAGCAGCAGCCCCATGTGCTTGGGCGCCAGCGCCCCCAGGCGCGCGGCCAGCAAGCCGCCCGCAATAAACACCATCGCACTGGCCACACCCGCGAGCAAGCGCTGCAGCAAAAGGGACGGCGCATCGGCAAAAAACCCACTTCCCGCCATGAACACACTGGCCAGCAAACTGCCCAGCACCAGCACCGTTGCAGGCGGCAAGCGCCGCAGCAGCCACGGCGTGACCAAGGCGCCCAAGAGATAGCCCACAGCATTGAAGGTGTTCATCGCCCCCGCCAGCGTGTAGCTCCAGCCCAGGTCAGCACGCATGCTGGGCAGCAGCAGGCCGTAGGCAAAACGGGTGATGCCAAGCGACACAGCAGCGCCCAACGACAAGGCCGCTGCGAGTTTCAGCAGTTGGGGCAGTGCGGGTAAGCGTGTATCAGCCGACATGACGAGGCGACATGTTGATGCGTTGTTGTTTAAAAGCCGCTCAAGCACCTGCCCAACGGTCAGCCGGGCGTCGTTGCAGCCAATCGCCTGAGCCAATCACGGCTTGACCTTGCGTGCTTTGTTCTGCGGCCTCATAAACAAGACAAGTCAACGCCAACGCCGCACAGTGCACCACCACCTCTTGCCGTACATATTCACCTGTTTGTTGTGGCCACACTTCTTCGATCTCGTCCAGCTGGCGCTCCAGCTCAGGGGTGATCTGGTAGACCTCGCCTTGCACCGACTGCACGCCCCCCAGCCGCACGCCGGGGTAACTGCCCAGGGCGTATAGCGTGCCTTTGATTTGAGCGTTGCTGATAAAAACGGGTGCAGGTTGCAAGCGGTTGATGTCGCGCAACTCGCCACGGCGCAGGGTGCCGTAGACGAAAACATACCTTGCATCCTGAAGACTGGGGGTGTCGGTTATCGTTGGCGGCATGAACCGAATTGTGGCCTACGCCTGCCTGGCGCTCAGCATGTGCCTGGTTGGCAGTTACGTGGCGCTGTCTAAACCGCTGGTCGCCGCCCTGCCCGTCTTTTTATTGGCCTGGTTGCGCTTTGGCATCGGCGGCGCAGCCATGCTGCATTGGCTAAAAAGGCCTGCCGACGAGGCGCCGCTGACACCCCAGACCCGGCGCTTGCTCTTTCTGGAATCGTTTTTGGGTAATTTTCTGTTCTCCATCTGCATGCTGTTTGGCGTGAGCATGACCAGTGCTGTGGCTGCCGGGGTGGTGATGGCAACGATTCCTGCAGCAGTCGCTGTGATGAGCTGGGCTTTTCTGGGCGAGCGTATTGGCCTGCGCACGTGGGCTGCTGTGGGATGCGCTGTGGCGGGCGTGACGCTGGTTGCGCTATCAAAAACGGAGCTGCTGGCCCAAGAAAATATTGGACTAGCAGCCAATTTATCACCTAAAAATACCCTTTGGGGCATCTTTTTGCTGCTTGGCGCGGTATTGTGTGAAGCGGCCTATGCCGTGATTGGCAAAAAACTGGTCGGCGCGCTTGGCCCCAAGCGCATCACCGCATTGATCAATCTTTGGGGCTTCGCACTCGTCACACCCTTGGGGCTATGGGCAGCTTGGCAGTTTGACTTTTCAGGCGTGGACGGTCCCATCTGGATTCTGCTGGTTTTTTACGCGCTGGCGGCCAGCGTTTGGACGGTCTGGCTGTGGATGACAGGCTTGAAAACCATACCTGCAAGCCAGGCAGGCGTGTTCACGGTGTTTTTGCCGGTCAGTGCAGCAGCGGTGGGCGTGCTGTTTTTAGGTGAAAGCTTCAGCGGCTTGCAGGCGCTGGCCTTTGGCGTTGCGCTGATGGGCGCTTTGCTGGCTACGCTGCCTTCAAAGCATCAGTAGCTCTGCCTTGCTGCCTGAACATATACACACTGTAGGCGATGATTCCCAGCGATATTGTCGCCATCAGCAGCGTGGCCGCCGCATAAATCGACGGGTTCACCCCGCGGCGAGCGTAGCTGAAGATCACTTGTGGCAGCGTGGTCACGCCAGGGCCGGACAAAAACTCTGACAGCACCACATCGTCAAAAGACAGCGTAAAAGCCAGCAGCCAGCTGGACACCAGCGCAGGCGCAATACTGGGCAGCGTGATGAGAAAAAACACCTGGACAGGTTGGCAACCCAAGTCCATCGCCGCTTCTTCGATCGATCTGTCCATCTCTTGCAGGCGTGACGTGATGACGGTGGTGGCATAGGCCATGCCCAGCAGCGTATGGCCCAGCACCAGCGTGGCAAAGCCGCGCTCGGGAAAACCAAAAATCCGCTGGCTTGCCACCATCAGCAGCAGCAGCGACAGGCCAATGATGACCTCGGGCATCACCAGCGGCGCATTGACCATGCCGTAAAACAAGGTTCGGCCCGAGAACTGCCGGTAGCGCACCAGCACAAACGCAGCAAAGCAACCCAGCACCACCGATAGCGTGCCCGTCAGCAGCGCGACCTTCAGGGACAACCAGAAACCTTCAACCAGCCGTGAATCGGTCAAAAGTACCTGATACCAGCGCAAGGAAAAACCGGTAAATACGCCGTCCTGTCGGGTACTGTTAAAGGAAAAAACAATCAGGAACAGCAGCGGAATATACAAAAACAAAAACACAGCCGCCAGCCAAAACCGCGCGGTGTGCTTTTCAAGAAAACGGCCGACCGTCATGCCGCAGTCCGGTCTTTGTAGCGGTAGTACAGCGCCAGCGGCACCAGAATCAGCAGCATCATCACCACTGACAGGGCACTGGCGCGTGGCCAGTTGTTACTGCTGAAAAGCTCGTCCCAGACCACGCGGCCCACCATGATGTTGTCAGCGCCACCCAGCAAAGACGGAATGACAAACTCACCGACGGCCGGAATAAACACCAGCATGCAGCCGGCCACCATGCCCGCCTTGCTGAGCGGCACGGTGATGAGCCAAAACGCCTTGAACCGGCTCGCGCCCAGGTCATGGGCGGCTTCCAGCAGGCGCATGTCCATCTTCACCAGCACGGCGTACAGCGGCAAGATCATGAAGGGCAAATACACATACGTCATGCCCACCAGCATCGACACATCGGTGTAGAGCATCACCAGCGGCTGCTCTATGACGCCCAGCCACAGCAGCACATTGTTCAGCACCCCCTGGTCAGCCAGGATGCCCTTCCACGCTGAAATGCGCAGCAAAAAAGATGTCCAGAACGGCAGCATGACGAGCAGCAGCAGCGCTGGCCGAATGGACGGCTGGCAGCGCGCCAGAAAGTAAGCAAATGGGTAGCCAATGGCCAGGCAAAACAGCGTCGTGAAGGCGGCATATTTCAATGATGTCTGGTAGGCCTGGATATAAATGGTGTCGCCAAAACCAGAGATGCCATCGGTAAAAAGTGGCAGGTAGTTTTGCGGCTTGACCAGCAAACGCCAGCTGTCTCCTGTCCGGTCCAGCAACGGTGTGAAGGGGTCAATGCTGGTGCCCATGTCGGTGATGCTGATGCGCAGCAAAATCAAAAATGGCAGCGCAAAAAACACCAGCAGCCAGACGTAGGGCACGCCAATCACCAATCGCCTGCCAGAAAACAACAGGGTTTTCATGCTCATTGCGTCAGGACGACCGGGGCCATCTCGTCAAACCAGAAAAACACCGCGTCGTTCCAGGTGATGTCACCACCGTCGTGGCGTGAGGTGTTGGCCTGAAGTATTTTCACGGTGCCGCCGCCGGTCATTTCTACAATAAAAGTGTTGTAGCTGCCGAAGTAGGCGATCTCTTTGACGGTACCGCTAAACAGGTTGGACTGAAGCGCAGGCCTGGTTTTGGAGAGGGTGATTTTTTCAGGGCGAATCGCCACTGCACACGTCATGCCCAAGGAACCGCTGATGCCATGCCCGACGTTGACGACACCATGCCGAGTTTTCACCTCGCAGCGCTCGGCCGCATCAACATCCAGCGTGCCTTCCCATAAATTGACGTTGCCAATAAAGTCCGCCACAAAGCGGCAGTTCGGGTATTCGTAAATCTCTTTGGGCGTGCCCACCTGCAGCACGCGGCCCTGGCTCATCACGGCGATACGGCTGGCCATGGCCATGGCTTCTTCCTGGTCGTGCGTCACCATCACGCAGGTCACGCCAACAGAGTCCAGAATATTGACCAGCTCAAACTGGGTGCGCTCGCGCAGCTTTTTGTCCAGCGCGCCTAGCGGCTCATCGAGCAGCAGCAACTGCGGTTTTTTTGCCAAACTGCGCGCCAGCGCCACACGCTGCTGTTGCCCACCCGAGAGCTGGTGCGGCTTGCGTTTGGCAAAGTCTTGCAGCTGCACCAGGCTCAGCATGTCATCGACCCGCTGGGTAATTTGCGCTTTGGGCATGCCCTCACGCTTCAAGCCAAAGGCAATGTTGTCCCACACACTCAAGTGCGGGAACAGTGCATACGACTGAAACATCATGTTGACTGGCCGCTCATGCGGCTGCAGGGCCGCAATGTCATGGCCGTCCAGCAGAATACGGCCAGAAGTCGGCGCCTCAAAGCCTGCCAGCATGCGCAGCAAGGTGGACTTGCCGCAGCCGGAGCTGCCCAGCAGTGCGAAAATTTCACCCTTGTTGATGCTGAGCGACACGTCGCTCACCGCGGTCACATCGCCAAAGCGTTTGACCAACTGATCAGTTTGCAAATAAGCGGTCAAGTGTCAACTCCCTTTTTTAAACCGCGTGAAGACCTGGCTCAATGACTGCCGTGCGTCATTGCTGAAGCTGTTGGGCAACACCATTTTTTGCAAATTATCTTTGTCCGGAAAAACGGCTTTGTCTGCTGCGATACCAGGCTCAACCAGACGCAAACTGGCCTTGTTGACCGTCGGGTAACCCAGCTCGTTGGTGAGCGCAGCCGACACGTCCGGCCGCAAAAAATAGTTGACGAAGGTGTGGGCGTTGTTCGGATGTTTGGCGTCTTTCAGGATCGCCAGACTGTCGAAAAATATCAGCCCGCCAGTAGCGGGTAGCAGCGCATCTACCTCTTGCCCGTTTTTGTTTTCAAGCGCCCGGCCTTTGGCAATATTGATATCCCCCGCCCAGCCCAGTGCCACACAGGCTTTGCCGTTGGCGAGATCATCAATCATGGTGCTTGAAAACAGCCGGATATGAGGCCGAACTTTGGCCAGCAAAGCCCCTGCGGCTTGGTGGTCCGCCAGATCATTTGAATAAGCGTTTTTACCCAGGTAATGCAGGGCCGGCGGCAAAATCTCTGTGGGAGAGTCGAGAAAGATGATGCCGCAAGATTTGAGCCTGGCCGTGTAAGCAGGGTCAAACACCAGATCCCACGCATTGGCAGGCAATGCTGTCGATCCCAGCGCCTGGGCCACCTTGGCTTTATTGATGCCTACTGTTGTGAAGCTCCAGGCCCAGGGCATGAGGTAAACATTGCCAGGATCAACCTGAACAAGCTTGGCCATCAACGCGGCATCCACGTTGGCGTAGTTGCTCAGTTTGGCTCTATCAAGCGGCTGATACAGACCTGCAGCAATTTGCGCTTTGGCGAACACCGCGCCCGGCACGACGATATCGTAGCCCGTACTGCCCGCGATCAGTTGCGATTGCAGGCCCTCGTTGTTCTCAAAACTCTGATAGTTGACCTTGATGCCAAACTCTTTTTCAAAGTTGGAGATCGTGTCCTTGGCAATGTAGTCGGGCCAGTTGTAGATATTGAGGATTTTGGCCTCAGGCTGCAGGGCTGCGGCTGCATTTTTGTCGCCACAGGCTGCCATCAGAAATAGCGATGCCAAGACTGAAAATACAATCCCGCTCCACTGCCTGTTCAGCATGTCTTAAATCCGTTGAGTCTGGTTGCAAGTACCTGAAAAAAAGGATTGTAAGAGCTAACGCATAGGACTTCAGGGGCTCAGACACCATGGTGCTGTGTTGTGCACCAGCCCCATCCACAGTGCCCAAACCGAGCTGGCCAGCAGTGCCAGGCCGGCGATGCGTATGGCCCAGCCGCCAGAGCTGTGTCCGCGCAAACGCAGCCAAAGCCAGGGTCCAGCCAGCAGCGACACGCCGCTGCCCAGCGCAAACAAGGCCATCACAGCCGCACCCTCGGCGGCGGTGCTGGTCATGGCAGCGACCAGCAAGGCCGAATAGAGAAGGCCGCAAGGCAGCAGCGCCCACAAGACCCCCAGCAAGCCGATCGGCGCCAAAGCCGCGCTACGGTTTGACGTAGGGGTCACTGAGCGGACGGCTTGCCACACCTTGCGGGCAGACTTTTCAAGCCAGATCGGCTGGCGCGCCTGCCAGAGCAGCATCAAGCCCAACAAAGCGGCTGCCACATGAAACAGGGTCCACACGGGCCTGAGCGCGGCCGAATGAACACTGAGCCAGCCCAAACCCTGCATGGACACGCCAGCCAAGGCACCCAGCCCAGCGTAACCCAACAATCGTCCCGTCAGAAACACCCACAAGGCGCGAGCACTCTGCCCTGACTGGCTGCGCCCCATCCCGGCGCAGGCTGCACCACACATCGCCACGCAGTGTGGTCCGCCGGCCAGGCCCATCAGCAAGGCGGTGGCCATTAATGTTGTTTGCATGTCGCGTCAAGCAGCGTCTTGTCCTGCAAGGCTTGACGTCGGCGGCTGACAGGCAAACCAGGTGTAAAAATGAACATCGGCAGTACCCTCGAGATTAAGGTCGATCATGCGTGAAACAGACAAAAAACCTTTGATGTAAATCAACACCGCATCAGTTTTTTCAGCAACAATTTCAACCAGAGAGGGAAAACACCATGTCAGCCCATGTCAACTTTTTTGTCATTCCTTTCGTGCCAGGCACCGTGCCACCACCGTCTCATACTTCCAAGCCCGACCTGGACAAGCGCTTCCTCAAAACAGCCTGCTCCAACTGCAACATACGAAAGATGTGCATGCCCATCGGTCTGGATGCCGACGAGCTCAAACGCGTTGACGAACTGGTGACCAAAAGGCCTTTTGCCAAACGCGGCAGCGCGCTTTTTCGTGCGGGTGACGCATTCACCGCGCTTTACGTCATACGCAGCGGCTTCCTCAAAACCACTGTTTCTTCTGAAGATGGACACGATCAGGTCACCGGCTTTCAGATGGCGGGCGAGATTGTCGGACTCGATGGGATTGCCACTGACCTGCATACCTGTGACGCCATTGCGCTGGAGGACACCGAAGTTTGCGCCTTGCCTTTTGCACGCATCGAAGAAATCGCAACCCAAGTCAAGGCACTTCAGCATCATGTTCACAAAATCATGAGCCGAGAAATTGTGCGCGAACATCACGTGATGCTTCTTTTGGGCAACATGCGGGCCGAAGAAAGACTGGCAGCATTCCTGCTTAACCTGATGCAACGGCTGCATGAACGCGGATTTTCAAGCTCTGACGTGGTGCTGCGCATGACACGCGAAGAAATTGGCAGCTATCTGGGCCTGACGCTTGAAACCGTCAGCCGCACCTTTTCCAAATTAGCAGAGGACAACGTCATCACTGTTAACCAGCGGCATGTCCACATTCAGGATTCAGAAGCGCTCCAGCGCATCGTCAATCACGAGCTGTGTCGTTGATGTCGCGTGGCGGTTTCGCCAGCCACAAGACAAGGCTGCCAAAGGCCATATGGATCGTCCAAAAACCGAGAAACGCCGCGGTGTAAACCGCCTGACGCGACGGTTGCAGCGTTTGGCCCGGCCAATGCACCTCGCTCGGGTCAACGACGGCAAAGACCAGCGCTTCCAGCAAACAGGCGGCCAAAAATGCTGGCCAGCTGATCAGTATCCACAGCTTGAGACTGCGCGATTTGTTCAGGTCAAGGCTTGGCATTTTTGTTTCCTCCAGTCGCGCTATGGTTGCGCCCGGTATTGGCAGGCTGCATGGCAGGTGGGGCTTGGCCGACTTCCTTGTCCAAAGCCAGGCCTTCCTTGTAGTAATTTTCAGACACCACAGCGTCCGGCCCCTGCAAGATATAAACCGCTGTCACGGCGCAAGCCAGCATGGCGGACACGGGCCCGGCAATCACCATCCACACATAAAACTCTCTGTACCAGGGGCGTATGGCCGGCGGTGGCGCGTGAGCTGAGGTCATGGTTTTCATTTTTCAATGCCTTCATGTGTGACTTTCGCGTTTGAATCAACGCGGTACCAAAAACACAGACTTCTCAAGCACCTGGCCTGCTGGCGTGGACGCCGTGGCTTGAGAAACAATCACAAACACGATCGAGTGCGAACCGGCGGAGATGCCCGGTGGCACCTGCACCCGAACAGGCACCCATCGCGAGCTGGCCGCCTCGACTGTCACAGCTGCATCTGGCGCGACTTGTGCACCCTCCAACCCGCCCACCCGAATCAAATAGCTCTGCGCCTGTTCTGTCGCATTCATGATTTGCAGGCGGTACACGTTTTCAGTCATGCCCTGCCCCACCAAGCGAGCCACGGAGCCTCGGTCGCGCTGGGCATCGACCTTGAAATTTGCCCGCACTACCAAGCTCCACAACATGCCCACGGTGATGGCACACAGCACCGCTGCGTACACGAGCACACGCGGGCGCAACACGCGGCGCAGCATTTGCGACTGGCTCAAATGTTGAGCCATGCCGTTTTCAGTGCTGTTGCGGATCAGCCCACGCGGGTAGTGCATTTTGTCCATCACAGAATCACAGACATCAATGCACGCCGAGCAACTGATGCATTCGTATTGCAAGCCGTTGCGGATGTCGATACCCGTTGGGCAAACCTGCACGCACAGGCCGCAATCAATGCAGTCGCCCAAGCCTTTGGCATGGTACTGGTCTGGGGTGTCACTGCGCGGACGCGAACCCCTGCCCTCGCCACGCGACAGGTCATAGGTCACTGTCAGGGTGTCGCGGTCAAACATGGCGCTTTGAAAGCGCGCGTAAGGGCACATGTATTTGCAAACCTGCTCACGCATCCAGCCCGCGTTGCCGTAAGTGGCAAAGCCATAAAACAGCACCCAGAACAGCTCCCACGGCCCCAACCCGAAGCTGAGGACTTCGCTGGCCAGTTGCCTGATGGGCGTGAAGTAACCGACGAAGGTAAAGCCCGTCCACAACCCAATGACCATCCACACCACCTGCTTGGCACCTTTGCGCGCCAGCTTGTTAAAGCCCCAGGGCGATTGATCGAGCCGCATGCGGGCCATGCGGTCGCCCTCAATGTTGCGCTCGACCCACATGAAGATTTCGGTGTACACCGTTTGCGGGCAGGTGTAACCGCACCAAAGTCGACCGGCAATGGCAGTGAACAAAAAAAGCGACAAGGCGCTGATGATCAGCAAGCCAGTCAGGTAAATCAGGTCCTGAGGGTACAGCACCAGATTTAAAATATAAAAGCGCCTTGAAGCCAGGTCAAACAGCATGGCTTGCCGATCATTGATCGACAACCAGGGCAAGCCGTAAAACACCGCCTGGGTCGCAAACACCATCGCCCAGCGCCAATAATTAAACCAGCCAGACACACCGCGCGCGTAGATTTTGGCATCTGACTGGTACAACGACGCCACGCTTGCTGAATCGTCAACCGCTATCGGTATGACTCTTCGCATCAAGGGCGACGTCTTGTCGCGGGTCGGCACCATTGGTCCTCAAGGTCCTTTGGGCGTCGCAGCGGTGGAACCTGCCACCGCACCGGGCGACATGCTCAGCACATAAGCCGCCACCACATGAATCTGCTCTGCCGACAGTTTGGGCGACTGTGCGGGCATGACGTTGTTTTTGCCATTCTTGATGGCACTGACAATCGCCGCCTCCCCCCAGCCGTGCAGCCAGTAGTTGTCGGTCAGGTTGGGGGCGCCGACGGCCTTGTTGCCCTTGCCATCGACACCATGACATGCTGCACAAGCCGAAAATTTCGCCTTGCCGCTGAACGCCTTGATCTCGTTGTGCGGGCTGCCAGACAAAGACAGCACGTAGTTGGCGACATCGCTTATGTCGGCTTCACTCCCTATCGCGGCGCCCATGGGCGGCATCATGCCGATGCGTCCGTTGGTGATGGTTCGCACGATGTGTTCGCCGCCGCGTTCGCCCAGCCAGGCTGCGTTGGCGTTGGTCAGGTTGGGAAAGCCCTTGCTGCCGCCACCGTCTGAGCCGTGACACTGCGAGCAGTTGTTCATGAACAGCCGCTCTCCCGCGGTCAGGGCGCGCTTGTCTTTGGTCAGCACCTCAACGCTTTGCGCTGCAAATGCAGCGTACAAGGGTGCTACCTCTGAGCGTAGCTGTGTCAGATCCTGCTGGTGCTCGTCTTGGGTTGACCACTTCAGCAGTCCTTTGTAACTGCCAAGACCGGGGAAGATAGCCAGGTAAACCAGCGCAAAAACAATCGTCAAAATAAACAACCACAGCCACCAGCGGGGCAAAGGGTTGTTGTACTCACGCAGGTTGCCGTCCCACACATGGCCTGTTGTATCGTCATTTTTTCTGTCAGCCGACTGGCCGTCGTGCGCAACGACCGTTGCTTTGCCTGCCAGGTACAACAACAGGCCACAAGCCAGCACCGAGATGATGCTGACGACCCCGACATACCAGGGCCAGAATCCGTTGACAAAATCGCTCATGGCTGTTGCTCCTGATCCTTTTGGGTCAAACGGTCAAAGGGCAATTGCGCCGCTTCGTCAAAACCGGTTTTGCGTGATGGCAGGTACGCCCAAACAAGGATGCACACAAACAGCACAAAGCTGAAGGCGGTGATCAGACTGCGAAGGGTGTTGATGTCCATGCTGAGGTTCATGATGTGCCCTTGCTATTTCAAGGCCAGGCCCAAGCCCTGCAAGTACGCCACCAAGGCGTCCAGCTCGGTCTTTCCCTTGACTTCGTCCGGTCCGGCCGCAATTTGCGCGTCTGTGTAAGGCACGCCCACCCGCCTGAGCGCTGTCATGTGGGCTGCGATGGAGGCGTGGTCGGCTGGCGTTTTCTCAAGCCACGGGTAGGCCGGCATGATGGATTCGGGCACCAGATCGCGCGGAGCGGTCAGGTGCAGACGATGCCACTCGTCACTGTATTTGCCGCCCACACGGTGCAGGTCAGGCCCGGTACGTTTGCTGCCCCACTGAAAAGGGTGGTCATACACAAACTCGCCCGCTACGGAATAGTGGCCATAGCGCAAGGTCTCCGCCACCAGGGGACGAATCATTTGCGAGTGGCAGTTGTAGCAGCCTTCACGCACATAAATATCACGACCCACGACCTTCAATGCTGAATCCGGCACGATCCCTTTGATCGGAAGCGTGGTCGATTTTTGAAAGAACAGCGGAACAATTTCAACCATGCCGCCAACCGCCAACACCACCAGAATCAACACGATCATCAGCGTGTTACTGGTCTCGACTTTTTCGTGGGTAAATGCCATGACGGTTTTCCTCAAGCGTGGGCCAGCGATTCGGGAATCGTGGCGTTGGTGGGTTTGCCGGCACGCGCAGTCATCCACACATTCCAGGCCATCACCAGCATGCCGGTGAGGTACAACATACCTCCCAAAAGGCGAACCACATAAAACGGGAAGGTAGCCTTGAGGCCTTCCACGAAGGAGTAGGTCAGTGAGCCATCGGGGTTGATGGCGCGCCACATCAGCCCCTGCATCACGCCCGCAATCCACATGGCGGCGATGTACAGAACGATGCCAACAGTGGCCACCCAAAAGTGCAGCTCAATGGCCGCAACGCTGTGCATTTTGGTTTGGCCAAACAGGCGCGGCACCAGAAAATACAGCGCACCCATCGATATAAAACCAACCCAGCCCAGGGTGCCGCCGTGGACGTGGGCGATGTTCCAGTCGGTGTAGTGCGACAGCGCATTGACAGTCTTGAGCGACAACATGGGCCCTTCGAACGTCGAAATGCCGTAAAAAGACAAGGCCACAATCATGAAGCGGATGATCGGGTCGTCACGCAGCTTGTGCCACGCGCCCGACAACGTCATCACGCCGTTGATCATGCCCCCCCAACTGGGTGCCAGCAAAATCAGCGAGAAGACCACGCCCAGCGATTGCGTCCAGTCCGGCAGCGCGGTGTAATGCAAATGGTGCGGGCCAGCCCACATGTAGGTAAATATCAATGCCCAAAAGTGGACGATAGACAGGCGGTAGGAATACACGGGCCGCTCGGCCTGTTTGGGAATGAAGTAGTAAACCATGCCCAGAAAGCCTGCCGTCAGCAAAAAGCCCACCGCGTTATGCCCGTACCACCACTGCACCATGGCATCCTGGACACCTGCGTAGGCCGAATAGGACTTCATCCATCCCGCAGGCATGACGGCCGCATTGACGATGTGCAGCATGGCCACCGCAATGATGAAAGCGCCGTAAAACCAGTTGGCGACATAAATATGCCTGACCTTGCGGATGCCAAGGGTGCCGAAGAACACAATGGCATAGGCGACCCATACGACGGCAATCAAAATCGCAATCGGCCATTCCAGCTCAGCGTATTCCTTGCCGCGCGTGTACCCTAACGGCAAAGACACGGCTGCCGCCACAATCACCACCTGCCAGCCCCAAAAGTGAAACGCCGCCAGCTTGTCTGAAATGATGCGCGTTTGACAGGTTCGCTGCACCACGTAGTAACTGGTGGCAAACAGGGCGCAACCACCAAACGCAAAGATCGCGGCGTTGGTGTGCAGCGGACGCAGCCGGCCAAATGACAGCCATGCAGTGCCGAAATTGAGTTCGGGCCAAGCCATTTGCGCTGCGATCAAGACGCCCACCAGCATGCTGACGACGCCCCACACAACGGCCATCACGCTGAACTGGCGCACCACCTTGTCGTTGTACACCCTGGCTTTTGAGGCCGCCCATACCCCTTGCGGCACAGGAACAGCTGGAATGGAAAGTACGGCGCTCATCGTGAAGATCCTCTTTACCTGAAGTGATGACTCAACTATGCAGGCGGTCGGTATTGGGCGTATTGATATGGATCAAGCCCGGTTCAGTCAGGACTGCAGTTTCATCCGGCCCAGGCATCAAAATGCGCTGGCCTTCACTGTCCAAGGCTTCAAACTGACCCGACCAGACGGCCCATGCCAGCACGCCCATCACGCCAAGTGCAAGCAGTACAGAAAGAGGAACCAGTAAAAACAAGATGTCCATCAGGTGCCCGTTTTAAACCTCGACAGCCGTGCCGCATTGGCCACCACCAGCAAAGAACTCAGTGCCATTCCCAGGCCGGCAAGCCACGCCGGCAAAAAACCGCTGACCGCCAGCGGCACACAGGTGGCGTTGTAAATAGCGGCCCATGCCAGGTTTTGCTTGATCACGTCCAGCGTACGCTGGGACTGGCCCAGCAGCACGGGCAGCATCGACAGTTGTCCGCCCGGCAGCAACAGGTCGCTCTGTGCCTGGGCCAGTGGCACCGCTGCCCCCACAGCCGCTGACACATCAGCCGCAGCCAGTGTGGGTCCGTCATTGAGGCCATCGCCGACCATCAGCACTTTGTGGCCCTGAGCTTGCAGCGCCTTCATGATGGCAAGTTTGGTCTGCGGCAAGCAATCACCATGCACCTGTTGAATGCCCAACTGTCCGGCTACCCGGGCAGCCGCTGCCAAGGTGTCACCTGACAACAAATGCACGGCCACGCCACGCGCTTGCAGGGCCGTCACCGCATCAAGAGCATCGGGTCTGAGGCTTTCGGCAAGGTCAAAGGTGGCCAGCCAGCCTTGGCTGTCTGCCAGATGGACACGGCCGACCTGGTTGCAGGCCGCATCAACACCGCAAAAACTGCTTGAGCCCAAACGCAGCGTCCCAGACAAGCCCTGAGCGCTTGGACTGCTTGCATCAAACGATGCCTCAACACCCCTGCCCGCTGATTCTTTGACATTCAACACGGCCAGCGCAGGCAGATCCCCCGCAGCCACCAGCAGCGCACGCGATACCGGGTGCAATGACTGACTGGCCAGGCTGGCTGCCCATTGCAGCGCTGTGTTGCAAGACACGCCCGGGCGCGTTTGCACCGCTTCGAGGCGCATGGCAGCACAGGTGAGCGTACCGGTCTTGTCAAAAATAACCGTGTCAACATGACTGAGTGATTCAATCGCCTGCAAATGCCGCACCAGCACGCCATGACGTGCCAGCAGTCCCGCAGTGGTCAGCATGGCACTGGGTGTGGCCAGTGACAGTGCGCAAGGGCAGGTCACCACCAGCACAGCCACAGCCACCATCAGTGCCCTGGCCGGGTCGGTGCGCCACCAAAATGCCGCTGCGCCCGCGGCAGCAAGCAGCACCAGCAACAAGAAAGGTTTGGCGACCTTGTCAGCCAGCACAGCAAGCTGCGGTTTGTCAAGCGCGGCCCGCGCCATCAGCGCCACTATTTGCGCGTACCGGGTGTCCAGGCCCAGTTTGTCAACACGTACCAGCGCCGCTTGGCCCAGGTTGTAGCTGCCAGCGATCACAGAGCCACCCGCATGGTGCAGCACGGGCCGGGACTCCCCGGTCAGCAGCGCTTCGTCTGCCAGCAGGTCCCCGGCCAAAGACGTGCCGTCCGCTGGAAAAGCCTCGCCGGTCAAGACGAGAACCACATCGCCAACCCGCAAGTGGCGTACTGCGACGTTTTCAAAGCCGCCGTCTGGCAGTTGACGTTGAATGCTGCGGGGTAGCCGATGCATCAGTGCACCCAAGGCGCCAACGGTACGGCTGTTCAGTCGTTGCTCCAGCCAACGCCCGGTCAGCAAAAAAAACACAAACATCGTCAGCGAATCAAAATACACTTGGCGTCCCCACCAGCCCTGAGGCTCAAAGGTGGTAGCGGTACTGACTGCAAAAGTCACCGCTATGCCAAGGGCGACAGGCAAGTCCATGCTGACGCTGCGCCGCCGCAGGTCACGCCAGGCGTTGCTGAAAAACGGTTTGCATGAAAACAGCAGCACCGGTAGGCTGAGCACCCACGATGCCCAGCGCAACAGCTTTTCAATGTCAGGTGAGACATCGCCCGGCTGCGTGAAGTAGCTTGGAGCCGCATACATCATGACCTGCATCATGCAAAACAAAGCCACCAGCCAGCGCCACAGCACAAGGCGCGACTGCTGGAGATCGCTGTGAATGGACACGGCCTCATCCGCTGGCAACAACTGGTAGCCTTGGGCAAGGCCGGCGCCTAGCCAACGGGACGGTCTGGTCTGTGCGGCTGACCAGGTGATGCTGGCACGTGCGCTGGCGGCGCTCACCTGCACGTCCATAACACCGTTGACCTGCCGGATCGCGTCCTCAAGCACCAAGGCGCAGGCCGCACAGCGCATTCCCCTGACTGCGACAAACGACTGGAAAACCTGCGCCTGCGGGAGTTTGTCCACGCTCAGGCTGAAGTCAGCCCAAGCCTGCGGCTCGTCATACAAAGCAAAACGGGCGGCATCTGGCTCTTGAAGGCCGGCGGGATGCCCAAGGCCAGGATAGGTCGTTGTGCTGGAAATCTGCATGGCTCAAGGCTAGCGCCCGCTATGCGAACAAGTCTTGATGTGGATCAAATCCCGCGGCATTGATTTCTCTTAATCTGAAGATACCAACTTCAGGAGACCCACCATGTACCAAAAGATATTGATCGCCACAGACGGATCGTCCCTGTCAAAAAAGGCTGTGACCAGCGGGCTGGAGCTTGCAGCACTGACTGGTGCAAGCGTTGTCGCCCTCAAGGTCGTGCCGCGTTACCCTGTCAGCTACTTTGAAGGCGGCGTGGCCTTGTCGCTCAACAACGTTGCCGGCGTTGAAAAGCAGTGGGCAGAAGCCGCCATGGCAGTTGTCAACAGGGTCAAAGAGGCAGCCGAGGCCGAAGGCGTCAGGGCCAAGGCCGTGACCACCTCGTCTGACTTCACTGCTGAAGCCATCATCAACGCCGCCAAAAAGTACAAGTGCGACCTGATCGTGATGGCTTCACATGGCAGGCGCGGCATGAAGCGCCTGTTGATGGGAAGCGAGACCCTGCATGTGCTGACGCATTCCCACGTCCCGGTGCTGGTACTGAGATGAGCACCGCAGTCGTCGAGTCTTTCGGCAAACCGCTGGTACTGCGTGAATGGGACACGCCCACACCGGGGCAGGACAGATTCTGGTGAAGACCGACGCTTGCGGGGTATCTGCATTTTGAAAGGCGCGCCGCCGGGCGAAGTGCCTGGCGTGTGGCGCTGGATTTTTCTGGCCGCTCATTTTTTAAACGCAACCAAGCCCGGAGTAAAAATATGAAAGTCTTATTGGCAGCTGATGGCAGCAAGTACACCAAAAAAGCATTGGCATTTTTGGTCAATCACGAAAGTCTGATGAACGGCACCGGCGATCTGTTCGTGTTGAATGTTCAGCTACCGGTACCCGGTCGTGTCAAAAGCCTGCTGGGCTCGGCCGAGGTTACTGCCTACCACCGCGAAGAAGGTGACAAGGTGCTCAACCCCATCAAAAAGTTTCTGGACAAGCACGCGCTGAACTACCACTGTGCGTCGGTCGTCGGTCACCCGGTTGAGGAAATTCTCAAGGCAGCAGCAAAAGAAAAGTCACACCTCATTGTGATGGGCACACACGGGCATGGGCTGTTTGGTCGCGCACTCATGGGGAGCATTGCACAGCGCGTGGTGACTGACTGCGACTTACCCGTCTTGCTGGTGAAGTAGGCAGAGTCCGGATATTGCCGCTCTTGAAGATTTCTGGAAATCTATTGATCAAAATCAATACGCGTTAGGTCAATTGGCGCAAAACTGTTGGGCTAAAGACGGGGCTCATGATCATGTATGAGAGAGTTTTGGCAGCAGTTGACTGCCCAGTCAAGGCATGGGATGCCAGCCTGGTCGTGGTGAGGATGGCCATGCCCGCCATCATTGACCGCTGGTAGTTTGGCTCCCGTGCGTGAGTCACTGATCAAGGCACTTTTCAACCCAAAGCGTTCAGTGGAACTTTCAGATACCGAACACCGTTGGCCTCAGGCTCGGGCATCTCGCCCGCGCGCACGTTGACCTGAATCGCGGGAATGATCAGTGAAGGCATGTCAAGCGTGGCGTCCCGCGCGGCACGCATGACCACAAACTGGTCTTCTGTGATGCCGTCATGCACGTGAATGTTATTGGCACGTTGTTCGGCCACAGTGGTTTGCCACTGCGCCTGGCGTGACGCAGGCGGGTAGTCGTGGCAGACGAATAATTTTGTCTCCATCGGCAAAGACAGCAGTTTTCGGATGGACCGGTACAGTGCACGCGCATCGCCGCCCGGAAAGTCAGCGCGCGCCGTTCCCACGTCTGGCATGAAGAGCGTATCACCGACAAAAACCGAGTCTCCAATTTGGTAGGCCATGTCGGCTGGGGTGTGGCCAGGTACGAGTATGGCGACAGCTTCGAGATCGCCAATTTTGAAAATCTCCCTGTCTTTAAAAAGGTGGTCAAACTGCACGCCATGGGTTGAAAAATCATCGCCCAAATTAAACACAGCCTTGAAGCTTGCCTGGACGGCGCGGATGTTTTCGCCAATCGCAATCCTTCCGCCGACCTTCTCTTTAAGGTAGTGCGCACCGGACAGATGGTCAGCATGGGCGTGGGTTTCAAGGATCCAGTCGACCGTTAAGCCGTGCGCTTTGAGGTAGGCCACAACCCGATCAGCAGATGCGGTGCTGGTGTTGCCAGACTTGAAGTCGTAGTCGAGCACCGGATCAATGATGGCGGCATGGCGATCCGCGTTGTTGGACACCACGTAGGTCACGGTCCAGGTGCTGGTGTCAAAAAATGCCTGGGTGGTGATGCGGCTGTTCATGTCGTTCGATTTCTTTACTTTTTTAAATATGCTATTCTATATTATATTTTTATATATAATAAAATCAATGAGCAAAACGAATCTCCAAAACCATGACCGAATCTGATCACGCTTCCCATCTCGCCATCAACCCGGAACGGCTACGCAGCGCAGCCGTTCAAGCGGTGGGCGTCTTGAAACTGTTGGCCAACGAAGACCGGCTGCTGCTGCTGTGCCAGCTGTCCCAGGGCGAACACTGTGTGAGCGAACTGGAAGAAGAGCTGGGCATCATTCAGCCCACCTTATCGCAGCAACTTGGCGTGTTGCGCAACGAGGGTGTGGTCAATACGCGCCGCCAGGGCAAGAACATCTATTACAGCGTGTCCGACCCCAGAACGCTGGAAATCCTGGTGTTGTTGCACCGTCTGTATTGCCCTGAAGGAGAACTGTGATGTCTGTTGACTGGAATGCGTTGACGCCGTGGTCGTCGTTTGGTGGCGGCATGTTGATTGGTTTGTCTGCCGCCATGTTCGTGCTGCTCAATGGCCGGATTGCAGGCATCAGCGGCGTGCTGGGCGGCTTGTTCACGCCTGTGCGGGGTGATGTCCTTTGGCGGGTGGCCTTTATTGTTGGCATGGTGGCTGCGCCGCTGGCCTACTGGCTTGTTCTGGCCCTGCCCGCCGTTCAGATCGACGCTGGATACCCGGCCTTGGTAACTGCCGGATTGCTCGTGGGCGTGGGTACACGGTACGGCGCGGGTTGCACCAGCGGGCACGGGGTGTGCGGGCTGTCGCGGTTGTCGCTGCGCTCGCTGGTGGCGACTGGCACCTTCATGGGCGCCGGCTTTGCCACTGTGTACGTCCTTCGCCACCTGTTTAATCTTTGAGGAGAACCAGCATGCACGTGTTGACTGCTTTGCTATCGGGCCTGGTATTCGGCTTGGGGCTGATTGTTTCGGGTATGGCCAACCCGGCCAAAGTACTCGGCTTTTTAGACCTCGGGGGTGCATGGGATCCTTCCTTGGCCCTTGTCATGGCCGGGGCGATTCTGGTCGGATTTTTTGCTTTTCTTGTCGCCAAAAAGCGCACGCGTTCGTTCATCGGCGCAGACATGAAACTGCCCACAGCATCGGCCATAGATCGGCGCTTGTTGACAGGCAGCGCCCTGTTCGGTGCGGGCTGGGGGGGTGCCGGTTTCTGCCCCGGCCCTGGCCTGGTGGCGCTGGGTATGGGCGAGTCCAAAGCACTGGTGTTTGTGGTCGCCATGCTTGTCGGGATGGCGATATTTAACTGGCGCGAAAACCAGGAACGCGCCAAAGCATTGGGCGCCGCATGAAGGCGATCACGTGAACAGCCTGACGGCGTGGCTGGCAGCGGGCATTACGGTTGCCATGCTGATCGCCTACGAACTGTCATTGCTCTGGTTTCAGCGGCGCAGCCCGGGGCTGCTGGCGCGTTTGGCACATGCCAACTTGCGAGAAGAATGGTTTGCAGCCTTGTCAAAGCAACAAGGCTCTGAAATTCTGGCGGTGCAAACGCTGCGTAACTCGCTGATGTCTGCCACCATGACGGCATCAACGGCTGCTTTGGGTTTGATTGGCACCGCCACTTTGCTTGCGCCGACTCTCCATTCTTCCATTGCAGAGGTCGACAATCTGTCGCGCCATTTCACCGCCCGGCTGGTCATTGAGCTGGTACTCATGGCGGTGCTGTTTGCATCACTGGTGTGCTCGGCGATGGCAGTACGCTACTACAACCATGCAGGTTTTATTGTGTCGATGCCAGTGGCGTCAGATGAACGCCACCGCTGGGGCCCTACAGCTGTGGCTTACTTACGCCGTGCAGGGCTGCTATACAGCTGGGGCTTGCGCCATTTGCTGATGGTCGCTCCGTTATTGGTGTTCATCGTCTACCCCTTAGCCGGGCCTGTTGCCGCAATGTTTGTGCTGGCTGCGCTGTTTGCATTTGACCGATTCAAGACGTAGTCCGGTAGGCGCGAAAAAGACAAGTCAGCAATTGGCGTTTTTGTCTGACACACAATGGGAGCGCTGTCGCCTACCCTGAGGTCAAGTGCATTTGCTGCAAAAGGACCTTGATGGAATTCAAAGACTACTACCTGGTCATGGGTGTAGAAAAAAGCGCCACGCCCGAAGACATCAAGCGCGCCCACCGCAAGCTGGCGCGCAAATATCACCCTGATGTCAGCAAAGAAAAAGACGCTGAGGCACGATTCAAAGAATTGGCAGAGGCCTATGACGTCCTCAAAGACCCTGAAAAACGCGCTGCTTACGACCGGCTCGGCACCCATCACAAGGCGGGGCAAGAGTTTCAACCCCCACCCGGCTGGGCGCGGCCCGGGTCTGATGGCAGCGACTCTTCATACAGCTTTCGCGGCGGAGAAGATCAAGACCACAGCGCGTTTTTTAATGATCTGTTCCGCAACATGGGGCGAAGCGCGGGGCCTGGTGAAAGTACTGGCCGACAACGCAGCCATGAAGCGTTCGACATGCATGGGCAAGACCAGCACGCCAAGATTCAGATTGATATTGAAGACTCTTACCTGGGCGCCACGCGCACACTGCAACTGCGGGTGCAGGTTGAAGGCAGCGATGGGCGACCGCGACTGGACGACCGCACGATCGAGTTTGTCATCCCCAAAGGCATTCGGGCGGGCCAGCACATTCGCCTGGCGGCTCAGGGTGGCCCAGGCATGGGGCAGGGAAGCCCCGGAGACCTGTACCTGGATGTTGAAATGCTTGCGCATTCGCTTTACCGGACCGATGGCTATGACGTGCTGATGGACTTGCCCATTGCCCCCTGGGAGGCAGCACTGGGCGCAGAAGTGGTGGCGCCGACCCCGGTTGGCCAGGTCGAAATCAAGATCCCGGCCGGTTCGGTGGCCGGTCGCAAGTTGCGTGTCAAAGGGCGCGGGCTACCCGGAAAAAATCCAGGCGATTTTTATTTCGTGCTGAAAATTGCGCAGCCAACCGCGGGCAGCGACACCGAAAGGAAAGCCTATACAGACTTTCAACAGGCTTTCATGGCCTTTAACCCACGGGCCCAGGTCGAGGCGATTGAAAAAACACTGGCGAACCCGTAAAAAGCACCCAAAGGCCTTCACACGCCCTTCATCGCCTTTGACCCGACCATCGATCAACCCTTGTTGAAAAAGCATGACCACCAACTTCATACTCGCCAAACCGTTTCAAGTCGTCAGCAGCTCGGTGATGGAGGACATCACCGAGCTGACGCTGGACGACCTGTGCCGCGCATGTTCTGCGCAAGCCAACATCATCATTGACCTGGTCAGAGAAGGCGTGATCGAAGGCGTAGAGGTCGTGCATCGACTGCCACCCGAACACTGGCGCTTTACGGGTCTGCACCTGCACCGGGCCAAAGTGGCCATGCGCCTGCATCGCGACTTGGGCGTGAACTTCGCTGGCGCTGCGCTGGCGCTACAGTTGATGGATGAGCTGCAAACGCTGAAGGAAAAAATGCGCTAACCCGCTATTTAATCAGGAGCTAAAAACGCATATTCTCATTGGTCTACGGCCTATTTTGATGCCCAATTAACGGTAAAAATTCGCGCGCCTGCAAGACTTGACATTCTGACGCTTGTGCCACCGCGCTTCAATTGAAAGTGGCCCACAGACGCACGGATGGCCGACGACTTGGGCGTGTCCAGGCCGTGAGCTATCCGAAAGTTTATTGATCTACCTCATCAATCTGCAGACAGACACTGCTAATCTGACTCAATGAGCAGACTTAAGTTAGACCAGCACCTTGAAACCCACCGGACCCACCGCGTGGGATGGCTTCGCGCCGCCGTTTTGGGTGCCAATGACGGCATCGTATCCACCGCCAGCCTGTTGGTTGGCGTGGCCGCGGCCAGCGCCACTCAATCCACGCTTTTGATGACCGGAGTTGCCTCTTTGGTGGCAGGCGCGATGTCCATGGCTGCGGGCGAATACGTGTCCGTGTATTCGCAGGCGGACACTGAAAATGCTGACATGGCGCGCGAAAAGGCTGAGCTGGTGAAAGATCCAGACACCGAGTTACGGGAGCTGACAGCTATTTATGTGGCGCGTGGTTTGCAGCCATCACTGGCGCATGACGTCGCAACCCAGTTATCAAAGCATGACGCGCTGGCCGCCCATGCGCGCGACGAGTTGGGCATCTCAAACGCCTTCAGCGCCAAACCCATGCAAGCGGCACTGGCATCGGCGGCCAGCTTTGCAATTGGTGCCTTGCTGCCGCTGGGCATTGCTGCGATGGCACCTGCCCAAAATGTCATCGTTTGGACAGCCAGCGCATCGCTGATGAGCCTGGCGGTACTGGGCCTGGTGGCAGCAAAGGCAGGTGGTTCTGCCACACTGCCCAGCGTCTGGCGGATCACTTTCTGGGGCGCACTGGCCATGGCCGCGACCGCTGGCGCTGGCAGGCTATTTGGTGCCGTTGTTTAGCCATTGTTAACGCGGCCATACCGCCATCGAACAGCAAAGCCATGGCGTCAGACCATGGTTTGCGCGTCGGGCTTGATCGGCTGACGACCACAACCAAGCCTGACTTGCGACTACAGCCATCCTTTGAGAACTTCAATAAGCTGGACCGTCACACACCCGACCCCTTCTTGAACCTTTGTCTTGGAGCAATCATGCAATATCGACGCCTTGGCCGCAGTGGCCTGCAAGTCAGCCAGCTTTCAGTTGGCTCATGGGTCACTTACGCAAGTCAGGTCAAGGTCAAGGCAGCCAAAGAAATGCTGGCACTGGCGATGGACCGCGGTGTGAATTTTTTTGACAACGCCGAGGTCTACGCCAGCGGCCAGAGCGAAGAGGTCATGGGCCAGGCCATCAAGGCGCTCAAATGGCCGCGCTTGAACTACATCGTGTCTACCAAGTTCTACTGGGGACTGGCAGAGCCTGATGCAAAAAAAGTAACCATCAACCGCAAAAATACATTGAACCGCAAATACCTGATGCAGGCTATTGACGGCTCACTTCAGCGCATGGGCCTGGACTTTATCGATCTGGTCTATTGCCACCGCCCCGACGCACAAACACCGATTGAAGAGACGGTGCACGCCATGAGCGACATGATCAGCCAGGGCAAGGCCTTGTATTGGGGCACCAGCGAATGGTCGGCAGATGACATCCGTGCTGCCTGGTGCGTGGCTGACAAACACCACCTGCACAAACCCGTGATGGAGCAACCGCAGTACAACCTGTTCAACCGCAAACGCGTCGAACAAGAATACGCCCGCTTGTACGAGGACATCGGTCTCGGATTGACCACCTGGAGCCCACTGGCCAGCGGTTTGCTGACGGGCAAGTACCGTAACGGTGTGCCCAAGGACAGCCGCGGCGCGCGCAAGGACATGGATTTCTTGGTCAATGGACTGACCCACGATGCCAAAAACAAAGCGGTGACGAAACTTGAAATGGTTGCCGATGACCTGGGTTGTACGGTAGGTCAGCTGGCTATCGCCTGGGCCTCGCACAATCCACGTGTCAGCACCGTGATCACCGGCGCCTCAAAAATCGAACAGATGAGAGACAACCTTGATGCATTGAACGTGGTCGAGCGGCTATCGCCAGATGTGATGGATCAAATCGACAAGATCACCCGATCGCTGGCCGAGTGAGGCGTGGCTATGAAAGTGCGAGCGTCGAGGACCTACATGACGCGCTAGCTGGGGGCGAAAAGTCCTTTGTACTGTTCGCGCAGCAGGTTCTTTTGCACTTTCCCCATGGTGTTGCGCGGCAGCTCTGGCACCACGAAGCATTGCTTGGGGATTTTGAAATTGGCCAGCTTTGACTTGAGGACGCCGATGATCTCGTCGGATTTCAACGCAGCAGCCGGTTTGGAAATCACCACCGCCACGCCCACCTCGCCAAAGTCAGGGTGCGGCACACCAATCAAAGCGCTCTCTGCCACGCCGGGCAAGTCGTTGATATAGCCTTCAATTTCTGCCGGGTAGACGTTGTAGCCGCCGCTGATGATGAGGTCTTTGCTGCGGCCAACGATGGTGATATAGCCGCGTTGGTCAATTTTGCCCACGTCGCCAGTTTTGAAAAATCCATCAGCGGTGAATTCTTCTTTGGTTTTTTCCGGCATGCGCCAGTAGCCTTTGAAAACATTCGGGCCTTTGACCTGAATGCCTCCAATGTCGTCAATACCGAGCGATTGACCGTCGTCGCCCTGCACACGCAGCGTGACGCCCGGCAGTGCAAAACCGACCGTTCCGCCACGGCGCTCGCCCTGGTAAGGGTTGGACGTGAGCATGGCGGTCTCTGACATGCCGTAGCGCTCTAAAATCGTGTGCCCTGTCCGGGCTTGCCACTCGTTAAACGTCTCAATCAGCAAAGGCGCAGAGCCCGCCACAAACAGGCGCATGTTGCGCACCGCGTTGTTGTCCAAATCAGGTTCATTCAAGAGGCGCACATACAAAGTCGGCACGCCCATGAAGACGGTTGCCTCAGGCAGTTTTCGGACGACAAACTTGGGGTCAAACTTTGCGCACCAGATCATCTTGCTGCCGTTGATCAGCGCACCATGCAGCGCCACAAACAGGCCGTGCACATGAAAAATGGGCAGCGCGTGAATCAGCACATCGCCCGGCTTCCAGCCCCAGTAATCCTTCAGTACCAGAGCGTTGCTCAGCATGTTGTCATGCGACAGCATCGCGCCCTTGCTGCGGCCTGTGGTACCGCTGGTGTACAAAATAGCAGCCAAATCATCCGCGCTTTTGACGGCTACCGTGTGCTTGTCACTGCAATGCGCAGCGCGCGCCAAGAGCGAGCCAGTGCGGTCATCGTCCAGGGTAAAAACGTTTTGCGTTCCGGCCTTGAAAGCAATCTTGCTGACCCAGCCAAAGTTTTTGCTACTGCACACCACCACTGCTGGCTCGGCGTTGCCGATGAAGTATTCAATCTCGGCGCTTTGATAAGCGGAATTGAGCGGCAAAAAAACATAACCCGCCCGCAACGTTGCCAGGTAAAGCAGCATGGCTTCGACCGACTTTTCAACCTGCACCGCGATACGGCTACCCGCCGGCAGCTTGAGCGACACCAGCAAGTTGGCCAGCATGGCGGTGGCGCGCTCCAGGTCAAGCCACGAGTAGTTCAAACCATTGTCGGTTTCAACCGCGATGGCGTTTAAATCAGCAGGAAAGGCCGCGCGCAGGGCGGCGAAAAGATTCTCGTTTTTCATTCATTAATCCAGCTTGGCACCAGAGGTTTTGACCACAGCCGCCCAGCGCTTGACTTCACCACTGACAAATGTGCCGAACTGCACAGGTGTCATGTTGCCAAACTCAGCCCCATTGCTGGCCCAGATGGCTTTGAGTTCGTCTGACTTGGCGGCTTTGCCCATTTCATCAACAATGCGCGCCTGCAGCTCGGCAGGCGTGCCCTTGGGTGCCCACACGCCGTACCAGGTGGTGACGGTGTAGTCGGGCAGGCCGACTTCAGCAGCGCAAGGTACATCCGGGAAAGCCGGGTTGCGTTTGTTGCCCGAGACCATCAGCGCTTTGATGCGGCCACCCTTGATGTGCGCCGCCGACGAACCCAGACCGTCGAACATCATGTCGACGTTGCCTGAAATCAGGTCTTGCAACGCGGGGCCGGCCCCCCGGTAAGGGATGTGGATGATGAAGGTTTTGGTTTGAATTTTGAACAGCTCGCCAGCCAGGTGATGCGACGTGCCGGCGCCGGCAGAACCGTAGTTGAGCTTGGCCGGGTTTTTGCGCAAAAATTCAATGAACTCTTTGACCGTATTCGCCTCAACCCGCTTGGGGTTCACCACCAGCACTTGGGGCACATTGGCCATCAGCGCGAGCGGCACGAAGTCTTTTTCAATGTCGTAGTCGAGCTTGGGGTACATGCTGGGCGCAATGGAGTGGTGCACCGCGCCCATGAACAACGTGTAGCCATCAGGCGCAGCCTTGGCTGCAATGCTGGCACCCAGCGTGCCGCCCGCGCCACCGCGGTTGTCAATGACCATCGGCCTGCCAGCCTGCTTGGCAAAAAGGGCCGACAAGGGCCGGGCAAACGCATCGGTACCGCCGCCTGCGGGGAACGGCACGATGAGGGTGACGGGCTTGCTGGGCCAGGTCGATTGTGCGTAGCTGCTGCTATGGCTGCCAAGCGTCAGCATGGCTGAGCCAGCAGCAGCAGTGCGCAAAATGGTGCGCCGCGTGGCGGTGCGTTGCGAATCAAAGGTCATTTTTGTCTCCTGTCATGATTGTTTAAATATACAAGTCTTCTATCGCTTTCGATACAGGAATTTTCCCCTGCGCCAGCATCGCACGGTGCTTGTCCAGCCGCTTGAGGTCATACAGGTAATTGACCATCAGACCATACGACTGCTTGATGCCCTTGCCCGATGGGTCTCCTGCCCAGTTCAGCCTTTCGACCCGCGCGCCATTGCCCAAATGGAATTTGGCCACAGCGTCCAGCGGCTTGCCACCGGCCGTTTCGCGCCCCAAGTAAATGGCGGCTTGCTGCAGCAACGACAGCTTGAGCGGTGATTTGTCGCTCAAACTCAAAACATCGGTTTCCTGCAACTGGCTGGCCAGCTCCGGCATGCTTTTTCCGAGCCAAGCGCGCAAGCCAGGTATGGGCGACAGCGTGACGAAAGTTTTGAGCTTGGGGAACTCATCCTTCAATGTGTCGACCACCCGCTTGATGAGCGAGTCACCAAAGCTGACGCCTCGCAGCCCCGCCTGCGTGTTGCTGATGGAGTAAAAGATGGCGGTGGTGGCCAGGTTCAAGTCTTCCAGATCGGCTGACTCGTCCAGCAGTGGTGTGATGCAGCCCGCCATGTCGTGCGTTAAAGCCACCTCGACAAATATCAGCGGGTCGTCTGGCAGGCGCGGGTGAAAAAATCCGTAGCAACGACGGTCGGAATCCAATCGGTTTTTGACGTCTGACCAGCTCTTGATGTCATGCACCGCCTCGTACTTGATGAGCTTTTCAATCAGCGAAGCAGGCGAGTCCCAACTGAGGCGACGCAGGTCCAGAAAACCCACGTCAAACCAGGTGGAAAACATGTATTCCATTTCCACATCCAGCGCAGCCAGACGTTTGTCGCCTTTGAGGTGCGGCAGCATGTCGGCCCGCAAATTGACCAAAAAGCGAATGCCTTCCGGGAAGGCACTGAAGCGCTGCAGCAAGCGCCTGCGAGGCGACACGGTCGCACGGCGATAGCGCACTTCTGCCACCGCTTCATCGGGTGTCCCCACGGCAGCGGCAAACTGGGCCTGTGCGGCCTGGGTCTTTTGCACATCAGCGACAAACTGCTCACTCATGAGGAGCCACATGTCGCGCCGCTCGTTGGCCGCAGCCTGGGCGTACCACAGGGCCACACCCTTGGCACGCAAGCCGCCTTCTACCTCGCTGACCTGCGGATCGATGACGGCACGCAGCTCTTGCAGCGTGCGGCGCAGGACACGCGGTGACAGGGCTTCTTCCTTTTTTCGCAGGGTCGCTTTCAGGCGGTCACGGGTGCTGCGGCCAGTTGGCAAAGCTTCGGCATGTGCTATTTTTTTGGAAGCTTCCAGCCCTTTTATTTTTTGGTCTGCAGCCAATTTTGATGCCTTTTTTTCGTTGTTTTCGATGCTCTTTTTGCCTGCAAGACGTGAAACGCCGCGGTTCAGCCAGTCGGGTGGGCTCATGATGCAAAACTCGCTTGCTGACCATGCAGTTGGCGCAGCGCCTCTGGCTGACGCCTCGGGCGCGTATGCATGGCCGCTTCGGCACCCTGACTGTCACGGCTTTTCAGGTCGGCAAACACCGTCATGCGCCCTGGCCGGCTTTGCGCAGAGGGGTGTTGGCAACTTCTTGATGCGGAGAGTTTTGGACCAGACGCATGGTGCTTGTGTGATCAGTTCGCTTGGTTATTTCGCAACATTACAAGTAATGATATTAACTTACGCCAATCAATCAGCCCCAAAAACGCTCGCCCATACGCAGTGGGACTGGTTGACGACCGCGCAGCAGTCCGTTCGTCAAACCGGCTCAATCGTGATGGTCACCGTCATCGATTCTTCGCCGCCCCCGCGGCGTACCCCCTTGGCAGGTGGGCAGGCGTTGTAGTCGCCGCCCATGGCCAGCCGAATGTGGCGCTCGTCTGTCAGGCAGGCGTGGGTCACGTCGATGCTGACCCAGCGGCGTGTGGCCACGTCCAGGCAAACGTCCGCCCAAGCGTGGCTGGCCAGGTCAGGCTCGTTGGCGGCGTAAAAGTAACCACTGACGTAACGCGCCGGGTAACCCAGGCTGCGGCAGATGGCGACCATCACATGGGCCTGGTCCTGGCACACGCCCTTGCCAGCATTGAAGGCCTCCAGTGCGGTCGTCGAGACGTTTGAGCTGCCCGTCTCGTAGCGAATGGCGTGCATCACGCCCTGGCTCAAGGCCAGCAGCGCCTGCAAATCGGCGGTGCCATCAACGCTTGGCGAGATGAACTGCTTGCCGAAGGCGGCCAGCGTCCAGTGTGGTTTAGCCAGCGGTGTGCCGCGCAGAAAAAAATACGGATGCGGCAGTGATTCAACATCGGTGAACTCAGCCACGCCAAGCGTTTGCACATCGCCAGCCGCATTCACCAGACTCCAGCGCACGTTGTCGGTCTCGGTGCCGACAAAGGTGTACGACTCGATCGTGTTGCCGAATGCATCGCGTTGTTTGAACAGCTTTTCAGGAGCGCCCACACTCCAGAAATTGACCGTTTGCGCAGGGCCAGACTGCGGCGTGAGGCACAGCGTTTGCAGGGCGTACAGGAGCGGCTCCGTGTAACGGTAATCCGTCGTGTGTTTGACGTGAAGTTTCAAGTGGTTGCAGGCACCAAAAACTCACGACTCAGGTGGGCGCCCAGTTCGTTGACGCGGTCGAGAAACTGGGTCAAAAAAGCGTGCAGGCCGTTGGCCAGAATCTCGTCGATGCGGGCAAACTGCAGGTCTGAACGCAGCTTGCCTGCGCGGCGACGGGTTTCGCTGTTGCCGTCGCTGGTCACCATGGCCAGGTTGCTCATCACTTCGTTCAGGCAACCCAGCAACGAACGCGGCATGTCGGGGCGCAGAATCAACAACTCAGCGACCCGCTCGGGTTTGATCACGTCACGGTAGACCTTGCGATAAATCTCAAAGCCCGAGACGCTGCGCAAAATCGAACTCCAGTGATAAAAGTCGAACTCTTGGTCTTTGGCCGTGGCCTGTCCCAGAAAGTCGCTTTGCACGGCATGAAACTTCACGTCAACCAGACGAGCCGTGTTGTCAGCCCTTTCCAGAAAAGTACCCAGCCGCAAAAAGTGAAAAGCCTCGTCTTGCAGCATGGTGCCGGCAGTCACGCCGCGCGACAGGTGCGAGCGAAACTTGACCCACTCAAAAAACTGCGAGGGGTCACGCTCAAAATCACCGGCATTGAGTTTGCGAAACACTTCGAGGTAAGTCTGGTTTTCTGTTTCCCACACTTCAGTCGTCAGCGTGCCGCGCACAGCGCGTGCGTTTTCACGGGCGTTTTTAAGGCACGAGATGATGCTGGACGGATTTTCTTCATCGCGCACCATGAAGTCCATCACATCGCGCGGCAAGATCGCTTGGCCGTACTTGGCGGTGTAAGCAGGCTTGAGCTCGCTGATCGTCAGCAAGCCTTCCCAACCGACCAGTGCAGCGCCAGCCGACTGCGGCAACATGGATGTCTGGTAGTTCACGTCGAGCATGCGCGCGGTGTTTTCGGCACGCTCGGTATAGCGGGACATCCAAAATAAATGATCAGCCGTTCTTGACAACATGATTACTTGCCCCCTTGCGATTGCGATTGCGATTGCGATTGCGATTGCGATTGCGATTGCGATGGCATTGGTACGTCAGCCTCCAGAACCCAGGTGTCTTTGGTACCGCCGCCTTGCGATGAATTGACCACCAGCGAGCCGTCTTTGAGCGCCACGCGGGTCAGGCCGCCGGGCACCATTTGCACGTCCTTGCCGCTCAAGACAAAGGGCCGCAGGTCAATGTGGCGCGGGGCAATGCCGCTTTCCACATAGGTGGGGCAGGTTGACAGGCTCAGGGTGGGCTGTGCGATGTAGCCTGACGGGTTGGCCAGCAGGGCCGCCCGAAAGTCCTCGATCTCGGCCTGGGTCGACGCAGGCCCGACCAGCATGCCGTAGCCGCCCGCGCCATGGACTTCCTTGACGACCAAGTCTTTCAAGTTGGCCAGTGTGTATTTCAGGTCATCGGGGTTGCGGCACATGTAGGTCGGCACGTTTTTCAGAATCGGCTTTTCGCCCAGATAAAACTCGATCATCTTTGGCACGTAGGGGTAGATGGATTTGTCGTCGGCCACGCCAGTGCCGATGGCATTGCACAGCGCTACGTTGCCACTGCGGTACACATTGAGCAAGCCCGCACAACCCAGTGTGGACGTGGGTTTGAAAGCCAGCGGGTCCAGAAAATCGTCATCGACCCGGCGGTAAATCACATCGACCCGTTTGGGGCCGCGCGTGGTGCGCATGTACACAAAATTGTCTTTGACAAACAGGTCCTGCCCCTCGACCAGTTCAATGCCCATTTGCTGCGCCAAAAAGGCGTGCTCAAAATAGGCGGAGTTGTACATGCCAGGCGTCAAGACAACCACAGTGGGGTCGGCCGTGGCGGGCGGCGCAGACGCACGCAGTGTTTCAAGTAACAAGTCGGGATAGTGGGCGACCGGGGCGACCCTGTTCTGACTGAACAGCTCAGGGAAGAGCCGCATCATCATTTTGCGGTCTTCCAGCATGTAGCTGACGCCGCTGGGCACGCGCAGGTTGTCTTCCAGCACGTAGTACTCGCCATTGCCACTGGCGTCAGGCGCACGAACAATGTCAATGCCGCTGATGTGCGAGTAAATATTGCCCGGCACATCAACGCCCATCATCTCGGGGCGGAACTGGGCGTTTTGAAAGATTTGCTCGGACGGCACGATGCCAGCCTTCAAAATCTCCTGACCGTGGTAGACGTCATGAATGAAGCGGTTCAGGGCTGCCACACGCTGCACTAGGCCCTTTTCCATGCTGGCCCACTCGTGCGCCGGGATGATGCGGGGAATCAAGTCGAACGGAATCAGCCGCTCGGTGCCCCCATTTCCCGTTCCTGCGTCTTCGTCCTTGGCGCCATAAACTGCAAATGTGATGCCGACGCGCCGGAAAATCATTTCGGCTTCTTCACGCCGTGCCTGCATGGAGGCGTCTGGCTGACGCCGCAGCCAGTTGCTGTACAACTGGTAATGCGCCCGCACCTGTTCGGCAGATAGGTTCATTTCATCAAACATCGGCAACATGGGCTTTATCTCCGTCAGCGTTCACTGTCTCGTCTGCCTAGAGCTTAGCAAGTAATGCGCCAGAAAATAGGCCTGCTGTGCTTTTATTGAGCCTCTTTGATGACGGTGTGTTGCCAGTAGCGCCTGCTCAGTTCACGCTCGCACAGCACTTTTTGGGGCTGGCTGCTCTGCCAGGCCGCTGCGCCGCAGCCGGGTGATTGGATGACAGTGATGTTGCGTTCGCGGTAACGCGCCAGCACGGAATCCACCGGGTGGTTGAAGCGGTTTCGGTAACCAGCTTGCGCCAAGGCAAACTGCGGCTGCACCGCATCTAAAAACGCCCCAGTGGACGATGTTTTGCTGCCATGGTGCGGCACCAGCAAAAAATCAGATTTAAGGCGCAGTTTCATGTCAGGATTGCCGACCAGCCGCAACTCTTGCGCGGCCTCCAGATCACCGGCCAGCAACGCGGTTTGCACACCGTTTGAGATGCGCAGCACGCAGCTCATGGCGTTTGATTTTGTGGGGCTTTCGTAGTCAGCAGGCAGTGGATGCAGCACCTCAAAGTCAACCCCGTCCCAGGCCCAAGATTGCCCGGCCAGGCAGCGCTCAGACTTGCGCACCGCCTGCAGTTCGTGGCCGTCTTCAATCGAACTGACAAGCCGGGCCTGCGGCTGCATGGCCAGCACCGCCGGCGCGCCGCCAATATGGTCGCTGTCGCGGTGGCTCAACATCAAAATGTCGATGTTCTCCCCAAGAGCCCTGAGCAGCGGCACCAACACCCGGTTGCCAGCATCGCTTTCGCGCGAAAATTTGGGCCCGGTGTCGTACACCATGCTGTGGGTGGCGGTGCGCACGATCAGCGCATTGCCCTGCCCAATATCGGCCCCCAGTACCTCAAACTGGCCGGTAGCTGGACGCAGCGGCTGCCACAGCAAAACCGGCAGCAACAGCGGCACGCCCAGCGCCCGCCAATGCAGCGGCAGGCGCATGACCAGCAGCGCACCGCCCACCACGCCAGCCATGGCACACCACAGCGGCGCCGCAGCCACGCTGACGGTGGCCCATGACAGGCTGGCAAGCCACTGCAAACCCAGGCTCAAACCCTGCGTGGCCAGCGCAGCAGCATCCCACAGCGGCGCCCACAGCACGCCTGCCATCGCCAGCGGCGTCACCACCAGCGTGACCCAGGGGATGGCCACAGCATTGGCCAGCAGCCCCACCAGCGAGACCTGGTTGAACAGCAACAGCGACAGCGGCGTGAGCGCCAGGGTGATGACCCATTGCTCGCGAGCAGCGGATGCCAAATGGGCAGCGATCCTTGCAGCCCCTGTTCTGAAACCGTCCGTTTTGGCTCGCGTGAAGGCGTCATTTCGGTCTCCAGGCCAATGATTGCCTGGGCTAACAGCTCCTGAATCAGGAGCATTTTTTTGATCTGAACCCCTTGCAAAGTCGCCCCCACGCTCGCTCACTTCGGGGAACGCCCTGCCCGCCAAGGGGTCGTCTTTGCCTTGGGGCGGCCCGGTGGCAAACAGCACCCCCACCGCCACAAAAGACAGCCAAAACCCGGCTTGCATCAGCGCCCACGGGCTCAGCGCCACCACCACAGCCATCGCCTGCAGCCACACCATCGGCCAGGGCCACTGCTTGCCGCTTTGTCGTAGAACAACGACGGTGGCCAGCATCCAGATGGTGCGCTGTGCCGGCACACCCCAGCCAGCAAACAGCGCATAGCCAGCGGCCAACAACAAACCGCCCCAAGCCCCCGCGCTGCTGGCCGGCAGCGCCAGGCAAAGCACAGGGCTCAAGCGGGCAGAACGCCGCCACAGCCAGCCGATCACCAGCGACGCAACCCAGGCAAACATGGTGATGTGAAGGCCTGAAATGCTCATCAAATGCGCCACGCCTGTGGCCCTGAAAACATCCCAGTCAGCGCGTTCAATCGCGTTTTGGTCGCCTACCACCAGGGCGGCGAGCACCCCAGCGATTTTGCGGTCGTCAACCTGCGCAAAGATAGCCTCCCGCACGGACTGGCGGGCGCGCTCGACCGGGTGTGTCCAGCTCGCTCCCAGCTTTTTGGGCGGCGCGTCGCTTTTGCTGGCGCGAACATAACCGGTGGCCTGAATGCCCTGCTCCCAGAGCCAGAGTTCGTAGTCAAAACCGTGCGGGTTGCTGTTGCCATGCGGCGCTTTCAGTCGCACCGTCATTTGCCAGCGGTCACCGGCACGCAGCACCTGCGGTTGGCGCTGCAACTCGAGTGAAAACTCGTCGGGTTCGGTATCACCCTCTGGCGCCGGCTGAACTGTTGCGGGTCGTGTGCCAAAACCGGCATACCAGCCCAGCGCAATTTGTGGCGGCAAGCTGACGTTTTCGCCCTTGAGTCGCGCCGAGCTGACCGCCAGGCGAAACCGCACGCCGTCTTCGCCAAACTGCGGCATGGCCACAACCTGGCCCGTCACGTCAATGTCCCGACCTTCGAGCAGAGGGTTCAGTGCCGAGGCGCTGTAGACACTGGCGCGCAAGCCCGTCAGGGCAAAACCCACACTGGCAGACAGCGCAAACGCCAGTATCAGCCCCGGCCAGAGCAGCCTGACCCGCCACAACAACAGGCCAAGGCCAGCCAGCGAAGTGACCACCCAAACGGCGTAATTCACACGTTCAAACAGCTCAACCTGATGAAGCTGCACCGCCACCCCCGCCACAAAGCCCAGCAGCAAGCCCGCCAGCAAGCGGGCGGGCCGAATGTGCCTGTGTGATGTGAATGCGTCTGTCACGAAGCCCTTTTTTGTCGCCATGCAGCGCAAGCATGACCGAATGTTCAACGGGCAAGCCCGTTTCTGAGCCGACAGCGCTGATTTATGACGTATATTGCCTTGGCCCGTGTATTGCTAGTATCTAAGGCCAGCAGACACCACCCAGCATTAAGCGAGAACTGCCTTGTCCCTTCACGTTGCCCTCAGCCACATCACGCATTACAAGTACGACCGCCTGGTAACGCTCGGTCCGCAAATCATTCGCCTGCGACCAGCCCCGCACAGCCGCACGCAGATTTTGTCTTACTCTTTGAGGGTCGAGCCGGCAGACCATTTCATCAACTGGCAGCAAGACCCGTTTGCCAATTACCAGGCCCGCTTGGTGTTCCCCAAGCCGACGCGTGAATTCAAGGTCACGGTGGACATGGTGGTGGACATGGTCACGCTGAACCCGTTTGACTTTTTCCTCGAACCAGAAGCCCAAGAGTTCCCTTTCAAATACGCGCCAGCCATGGCCCAGGAGCTGATGCCATACCTGGCGGTTGAACCTGCCACGCCGCTGCTGCAGGCCTATCTGGACAAAATTGACCGCACGCCGCGCCGAACCAACGACTTTTTGGTCAGCATCAACCAGCAACTGCAGCAGGACATCCAATACACCATCCGGATGGAGCCGGGCGTGCAAACGCCTGAGGAAACACTCAAGCTGGCACTGGGCTCGTGCCGCGACACCGGCTGGCTGCTGGTGCAGCTGCTGCGCCACCTGGGGCTGGCCGCACGGTTTGTGTCCGGGTATTTGATTCAATTGAAAGCGGACGTCAAATCACTTGACGGACCGAGCGGCACAGACAACGATTTCACCGACCTGCACGCCTGGTGCGAGGTGTTTTTGCCCGGTGCAGGCTGGGTCGGGCTAGACCCTACCTCGGGCCTGATGGCCGGCGAAGGCCACATACCGCTGGCCTGCACACCCGAGCCCTCCAGCGCCGCGCCGATTGAAGGCGGTGTGGATGAATCTGAAGTCGAGTTTGCGCACCACATGGGTGTGCAGCGTATTTACGAATCCCCGCGTGTGACCCAGCCCTACACCGACGACCAGTGGGCTGCAGTGCTGGCGCTGGGCGAGGCCGTCGACCGCGACTTGGCCAGCGGCGATGTGCGCCTGACGATGGGCGGCGAGCCGACCTTTGTCGCGGTGAACGACCGGGATGCCGCCGAATGGAACATTGACGCCCTCGGCCCGACCAAGCGCGGCTACGCCACCGAGCTGGTGCAAAAGCTGCGGGCTGAATATGGCCAGGGCGGCTTTTTGCATTTTGGCCAGGGCAAGTGGTACCCCGGCGAGCAATTGCCGCGCTGGGCGCTCAGCATCTTCTGGCGCAAAGACGGCCAGCCCGTCTGGCAAAACCCGGCGCTGTTTGCCAACGAGAGCGAACCCTGCAACTACACCGCAAAAGACGCCGCACGATTTACCGCCCTGCTGGCCGACAAGCTGGGCATGACGCCCGACTACATCACGCCGGGCTTCGAGGATGTCTGGTACTACCTCTGGCGCGAACGCCGCTTGCCGGTCAATGTGGACCCGTTTGAATCAAAACTCGACGATGCGATGGAGCGCGAACGCCTGCGGCGCGTTTTCATGCAGGGGCTGGACGCGGTGGTCGGTTATGTCCTGCCGCTCAAGCCGCGCCCCGTGATTGCCGGCTCGACAGCGCCCCTGGCCGGGCCTGCCTGGACCACCGGTCCCTGGTTTTTCAGGGATGAGCGCATGTACCTGATGCCGGGCGATTCGCCCATGGGTTACCGCCTGCCGCTTGACTCGGTGCCCTGGGTGTCCAAAACCGATTACCCGTACATGATCGAGGCCGACCCCTTTGCCGACAAATCAGCGCTGCCAGACGCCGCTGCCTTTGCCGGGCGCTACAACGCCAGCCTGGACGCCAATAAGCACCTGCTGGGCGGCAAAGATCGCGTCGAGCACTATCTGGCAGGCTTCAAACACGGCGTGCCGCCACGCTATGAGGCCCGCCGCGTGATGCAAGCTGCCACCGCATCGCAGCCCATGATGTCGCATACCGTCGACAGCTCAGCCAGAGCGCCAAATGCCTTTGAATCAGCCGCCTGGCTGACCCGCACCGCCCTGTGCGTGGAAGTGCGAGACCCGCAGCGCGCCAATGGCCCCGGTGTAGGCCAGACTGTAGGCCCCAAGGCAAAAGCCGAAGCCGATGCCAAAGCAGCCGGACACAAAAGCGTCCCCGGCCAGACCGGTGCGCTGTACATCTTCATGCCGCCCATGGAGCGGCTGGAGGACTACCTCGACTTGCTGGCGGCGGTTGAGGCGACTGCGGCCAGTCTGGGCTTGAAAATCGTGCTCGAGGGCTACCCACCACCCCGCGATGCACGCCTGAAAATGCTGGCCGTCACCCCCGACCCGGGTGTGATTGAAGTCAATATTCACCCGGCTGAAAACTGGGGCGAACTGGTGGCACACACCGAGTTTTTGTATCAGGTGGCACACGAGACGCGCCTGTCTGCTGAAAAGTTCATGACCGATGGCCGCCACACCGGCACAGGCGGTGGCAACCACTTTGTGATGGGCGGTGCCACCCCGGCAGACAGCCCGTTTTTGCGCAAGCCTGACGTGCTGGCCAGCCTGGTGGCGTACTGGCACAACCACCCGTCGCTCAGTTATTTGTTCTCGGGCATGTTCATTGGCCCGACCAGCCAGGCCCCGCGCGTTGACGAAGCCCGCAACGACCAGCTGTATGAGCTGGAAATCGCCATGCGCGAGATCATGAATTACCGCGACAAGTACGGGCGCGACACCGCCAGGCCGCCCCAAGGTGGTGCAGCCCCCTCGGGGGGCAGCGACCCACACGCAGTGGGGAAGCGTGGGGGCGACATCTTCATGCCGCCGTGGATTGTTGACCGCACGTTGCGCAACATTTTGGTGGACGTGACAGGCAACACCCACCGCAGCGAGTTTTGCATTGACAAACTGTATTCGCCAGACTCTGCCACCGGGCGGCTGGGTCTGCTGGAGTTGCGCGCTTTTGAGATGCCGCCACATGCCCGCATGAGCATTGCCCAGCAATTGCTGCTCCGCGCGCTGGTGGCCCGCTTCTGGAACAAGACTTACCTGAGCGCCAGCAACCGCCTGACCCGCTGGGGCACCGAGCTGCATGACCGCTTTTTGCTGCCCGCGCTGGTACGGATGGACTTCATGGATGTACTGACCGAGCTGAACGAGGCCGGCTATGCATTTGACATGGCCTGGTTTGAACCGCACCTCGAGTTCCGCTTCCCGATGATTGGACAAGTCAAAGCCAACAGCATCGAACTGACGCTGCGCAGCGCGCTCGAACCCTGGCATGTGATGGGCGAGGAAGGTTCATCCACCGGCACAGCGCGTTATGTGGATTCGTCGCTGGAGAGGATTGAAGTCAAAGTGACAGGCCTGAACGACAGCCGCTATGTGGTCACCGTCAATGGCCGCGCGCTGCCGCTGCAAAACACCGGTACTGTGGGCGAGTACGTGGCCGGTGTGCGCTACAAGGCCTGGAACCCGCCATCGTCATTGCACCCGTCGATTGGTGTGCATGCGCCCTTGACGTTTGACATTGTCGACACCTGGATGGAGCGTTCGCTCGGTGGCTGCCAGTACCACGTGTCGCACCCTGGCGGCCTGAGCTACGCCAGCTTGCCCGTCAATTCATACGAGGCCGAAAGCCGCCGCCTGAGCCGGTTTGTGCAGATGGGGCACACGCCGGGCAAGATGCGGGTCACGCCAGCACAGGCGTCCAAAGAGTTTCCGTTCACGCTGGATTTGAGATCATCCAACCCAGACCTGAAGTGACGATGAGACAACGTGGCGAATAACAACAAACCGCTCTTTTCAGCACATGCGCTGGAAGCGCCCGACACCCTGGCAGACGCACTGGCACCACCGGCCAGCAAAGGCCACTTTGACGAACTGCGCGGCCATGCGCAGGGTGCGCTGCCCAGTGCCTCAGCATCGCAGTCACAAAGTCAAAGCCAGGGCACGCAAAGTCAATCTCAAGGCACAGGCTTAACCGGTTCAATAGCTGCTGGCTCCAGCATCAGCCCCAACTGGACCACCTTCTTTAACTTTCTCGGCACGGACGGTTTTCACGACCTGAACCACCGCACCGCCAACCTGCGCCGGCAAATCAGCGACAACGGCGTGACCTACAACGTTTACGCCGATGCCAACGGGCCACAACGGCCCTGGTCGCTGGACTTGTTTCCGCTGATCATTTCGGGCGACGAATGGGCGGGCATTGAAGCGGGCATTCAGCAGCGCACCCGGCTGCTGAATGCGGTGATGGCCGATGTCTATGGCCAGCAAGCCCTGCTGCACCAGGGCTTGCTGCCGGCTGCGCTGGTGCAGGGCCACCCCGGCTACTTGCGCGCCATGCAGGGTGTGCAACCTGCAGGCGGCATGTTTTTGCACATTGCCGCGTTTGACATGGCCAAAGGGCCAGACGGCAAGTGGTGGGTGGTGTCGCAGCGCACCCAGGCGCCATCCGGTTTGGGCTACCTGCTCGAAAACCGCCTGAGCATTTCCATGCTGTTCCCAGAGGCTTTTCGCGGCATGAACGTCGCACGCCTGGCAGACTCTTACGCGTCCCTGATCAACAGCATGAAAGCCCTCAGCCCGGTGGCTGACAGCCATGCCAGCGCCCGCATCGTGCTGCTCACACCCGGCCCGTACAACGAAACTTATTTTGAACACGCCTATCTGGCGCGCTATTTGGGCCTGACGCTGGTTGAAGGCAGTGACCTGCTGGTGCGCCATGAAAAGCTGTACCTCAAAACCCTGCAAGGGCTGGAGCCCGTACACGGTATTTTGAAGCGCATGGACGACGAGTTTCTGGACCCGTTGGAACTGCGCGCAGACTCCACGCTTGGTGTGCCTGGTTTGCTGCAAGTCATCCGTGCCGGCAACGTTCAGGTTGCCAACGCGCCGGGCTCCGCGTTTTTGGAGTCGCCGGCCCTGCTCGGCTTTTTGCCCGCCCTGTCTGAGCACCTGCTGGGCGAAACCCTGAGCCTGCCCTCTCTCAGCACCTGGTGGTGCGGTGAGCAGGCGGTGATGCAGGACATGCTGCCGCAGCTTAAAAACTGCGTCATCAAGCCCACCTTCCCGGGCTCAGGGATGGAATCGGTCATCGGCCACACCCTGAGCCAGCGCGGGCTGGACGAATGGGCAGGCCGCATGCTGCGCAACGGCGAAGACTACACCGTGCAGGCCTACATGCCACTGGCACAAACACCCACCTGGCAAGGCGAAAAAATCGCCCCGCGCTCAGCCATGCTGCGGGTGTTTGCCCTGCCTGACGGGATGGGTGGCTGGCGCGTGCTGCCAGGCGGCCTGGCACGGCTGGCCGGCATCAACGAAAACATTGCATCCATGCAGCGCGGCGGCAGCAGTGCTGACGTGTGGGCGCTGACGACCCGCCACAGCAAAGCTGATCCTGCCAGCACAAGCGTACCTACCCCACACGAGCCAGCACTGCCCCTGCTGCGCAAACAACCGGTGACCAGTCGCGCGGCCGAAAACCTGTTCTGGTTGGGTCGCTACACCGAGCGTGCTGAAAACTCATTGCGACTGGCGCAAATCACGCTGCAAAGCCTGGCCGGCGAAGACCAGTCGTCCCAGCCTCTGCTGACCTGGATCGGCCAGATGGCAGCCAACCATGGCCTGGTGCTTCATGACGTGCCCGCAGCCACCCAGGCCAAGCGGGTGTTTGAGCGCTCGCTGATTGCCGGCTTGGCTGATGTGGCCACACAAGCCAGTGTGGGCTTTAACTTGCGCGCCCTCAAATCTGCCGCATCGGCGGTGCGCGAGCGCCTGTCGCAAGAGCAGTGGCATGTGATCGTGCAGATGGAGCAGGATTTTTTCAGGCGCTGCGAGCTGTTCATGCCCGGGCAAGAGGCGCACCACGACTATTCGTCGATTGAAGCCCTGCGCGCACTGGAAGCCACCAGCCATCACCTGGCGGCCATTACCGGCGCACAAACCGACCGCATGATGCGCGACGACGGCTGGCGCCTGCTGAGCATCGGCCGCCACATCGAACGGCTGGCCACCCTGTCAGGCGCACTGGCGGCGGGCTTTGAAACCAAAGCCGTGTTCGACAGCAGCGGCTTTTCGGCCATTGTGGCCCTGTTTGACAGCACGATTACTTTTCATGCGCAGTACCAGCAAAGGCGCGACCTGCCCGCGCTGCTCGACTTGCTGGTGCAAGACCTGGACAACCCGCGCTCGCTCAGCTGGGTGATCAAAACCTTGCGCGGGCGGCTGCGCAAACTGGCCGATGACCCGCCGGGTCGTGAAGCCGACCTGGCAGCGCAACTCACATTACCAGACATGAACAACATCGGCGGGCCTGGCTGCGACTTTGCAAGCGCGTTTGCACAATGCCAGTCCGCCGCCTTGGCGCTGTCAGATGCGGTGTCGCGCCGCTACTTCAGCCACGCCAGCAGTGGCAACATCAGCCTGGGGGCATGACCAGATGCTGCTCAGCCTGACCCATGAAACCCGCTACCACTACACGCCGGCAGTTGACAACGCCGACCATGTGCTGCGCCTGAGCCCGCCCAGCAGCGCTGCGCAAACCGTGCTGTCGCACCAGCTCGACATCCGCCCCACACCGTCCCGGGTGCGCAACATGAATGACGTGTACGGCAACCGCTGCAGCTTTTTTTCATTGCAGAGCAGCCACGACCAGCTCAGCGTCACGTCGCACAGCGTTGTGCTGACGCATGCGGCGGCACGGTCATCAGCGCCCGGTTGCCAGCTTGCCTGGGAGCGGGTGCGCGACATGTTTCGCTACCGGGCCGGTGCGCCATACAACACCGCCTGGGAGTTTTTGTTTGCCTCGCCCTACGTGCCGCGTGACAAGGCCTTTGCAGAATTTGCCAGTCCCAGCTTTGCGCCCGGCATGCCGCTGCTGAGCGCCGCTGCCCAGCTGATGACCCGCATTCATCAGACCATGACTTACGACGGGGACAGCACGGATGTCAACACCCCCGCCCTGACCGCCCTGCAACAACGCAAGGGCGTGTGCCAGGACTTTGCCCACATCATGGTCGCCTGCTGCCGCGCCATGGGCCTGCCTGCACGCTACGTCAGTGGTTACATGCTGACGCAGCCCGCCCCTGGCCAGCCGCGCCTGATTGGCTGCGACGCATCGCACGCCTGGGCTTCGGTGTACTGCCCAGGCAGCGACCTTGACGAGGGCCACTGGTTTGACTTTGACCCGACCAACAACCGCATGCCCGGCGACGACTACATCACCCTGGCCACAGGCCGTGATTTCTTGGACGTGTCACCGCTGCGCGGGGTGATACGCGGCGGTGCACAACACGACCTGCGGGTGGCGGTCACCGTCATGCCACTTGAATCGATGCCAAGCCTCGTCTAGATTTTTTAAGGAAGACCCTGATGACCACAACACACGACATTTACAAAAAACTGGCTGAACTCAACATCACGCTGCCGCCCATCTCGGTGCCAGCGGCAGCTTATGTGCCCTATGTGCAAACAGGCCATCTGATTTTTTTAAGCGGCAACATTGCCAAAAAAGACGGCCAGGCCTGGGTTGGCCAGCTGGGCAAAAACATCAGCCTTGACGAAGGCAAAGCCGCCGCCCGCGTGGTGGCCATCGGCCTGTTGGGCACGCTGCATGCAGCGCTGGCCGCCACCGGCAAAGACCTGAACCACGTCAGCCGCATCGTCAAGGTCATGAGTCTGGTCAATTCAACCGCCGACTTTACCGACCAGCATCTGGTCACCAACGGTGCCAGCGAACTGCTGGGCCAGGTGTTTGGCCCGGTCGTGGGCGCACACGCCCGAAGCGCCTTTGGCGTCGCCCAGCTGCCCATGGGTGCTTGTGTCGAGATTGAAATGATTGTTGAAGTCGGCAACTGACTTTTTGAGCGGTGACGCAAGCCACTGACCCGCACATCGAAGGCGCCCTGCTGGCCCTGATTACCCAGCGCGGCCACCAAGCCAGCGCCTGCCCCTCTGAAGTGGCCCGCGCCCTGTCACCCGACGATTGGCGCGCCCTGATGCCACGCGTCAGGCAAGTCGCAGGCCAGTTGGCGCTGCGCGGCTTGCTGGAAATTTCACAAGGCGGGCAATCGGTTTCACCAGCGACGCTACCCAACGGCCCTTGGAAGGGGCCGATTCGGCTGCGACTGCCCCGAACGCTACATAATTAATAGCTGCTTGCGCCCATATCTATTAGTTTTAAGGCACTTTTATATCTAAAACGGCAAAAAATTGCTCAATTCGAGTGACTTGATCAGTTTTGCAGCCAAAGTTGCGGCATCTTTACTTATCGATAGTCGGCTACGGGCCACCAACGGGCGTTGGTGAGTGACCGCTGCCTGGTAACCAAATTTCGCCCGGTCAGCTTCGCGAAATGTCGATGTAACCGCATTCCCTTTTTAGCCATAAAACAGAGCGCGGCTTTTCGGTAAGTCGAGCTGTGAAGGTGTTCAAACCTTACCCAGGCGTGCTTTTCACCGGACCCCGCTAAATCTCTTGTCTCACCTCCTCAAACCCAATTGGCAGCAATCGTTGGCTGAAGAGCATTTTGGTAACTCGGCGTTAACGTCGTTTGACCGGCCGCCGGCGGTGCAAATACTGCCATCGCCTGCACCAGGTTTTGTACCTGACTGTCTAGCAGCACCTTGCCGTCTGATGTTTTGAACTCCTCAACGTGGTACTGGCTGCCCAGGTACCAGTTGCTGATGGTCATTTTGTCGGCGGTGCCTATCACGCTGACTTCCAGGTTGTTGGCCACTTGGCGAAGCCAAATCTGGTCAGTCGCGATACCGCCCAGGAACTGCAACACGTCATGGTTGCCGGTGGTGCTGTCATTTTCTTGCGCTGTGTCGCTACCGTAACCCCTGCCCAGCACATAGGTGTCATTGCCTTTGTGGCCCACAAGGACGTCAGTGCCCGCTCCACCATCGAGTGTGTCGTTGCCAGCACCACCTGACAGGGTGTTGGCACCGCTGTTGCCGGTCAGGATGTTGTCGAGATTATTGCCAGTGCCCTTGATAGCGCCTGTTCCTGTCAGCGTGAGGTTTTCAACGTTAGCGGTCAGGGTGTAAGTCATGGAGGCGTTAACAGTGTCTATGCCTTCTCCTGCAAGTTCCGTGACCACATCTCCCAAGTTATCGACCATGTAGAGGTCATTGCCTGCGCCGCCCAGCATCATGTCGCCGTCCGCACCGCCGTCTAAGGTGTCGTTGCCTGCACCGCCCGTCAGCGTGTTCTCGGCGCTGTTGCCCAGCAAGACGTTGTCTAACTCGTTGCCGGTGGCATTGGTTGCGCCAGTGCCCGTCAGTGTCAGGTTCTCTACATTGGCAGTCAAGCTGTAGCTGATGGAGGACTGCACCAAGTCCATACCTTCTGCGGCCAGCTCAATGACAAGGTCACCCGTGT
>CANFOS010000029.1 GCA_947448735.1 Comamonadaceae bacterium
CCATCCACCGAGATCCTGCGGTCACGTAAAGACTGCATCGTGGGGTACTGGGAATTGCTCCGGGGCAAAAACGGTCAGCGCTTCGACAAAGAGGCCGAGACCTTGCTAGTCATGCCCCCGGACAACTGGCAAAACGCCCTCTACGGACAGATGTGCAACGCAATCGAAGTCACTGCACTGCAGCGCGGGGTAGGGCGGTGGCCAGCACCGTGACCCTGTCAGCTTTTGGAAATAGGCCGATACCGAGCTTGATCAAACGCTCTGTGGGGAACATCTTCCGGCGGAACATGCCATTTCGCGCTCGGATGTCGAAGCTCAGTGCCCGGACTTTTGACTTGTGGCAGACATCGCGAACGTGGCGAAGCACCGTGAATTGACCGGCAAGACCCCTCACGGAGCGCCGTTGATCTCGAAAGCTGATCAACTCAGCGAAGTTCTTGCAATCACTTCTTATGAGGATGTGGAGGGAGAGTACCGTGGGTTCACCAAGGAGGTTCGTGCATGTCTAAACACTGGATCCAGCGTGAACGTGATGGAAGTGGTCACAAAAGTCCTGAACTATTGGCACCAGTATCTTGTAAGCGCCGGGATAGAAGGTACGCCCAAAACCTTTGTGTTTGATGACGGCTCGGGGTACCGCAATCGTAGGGTATGCCAAACTGGGCCATGCCAAGAGGTCTTATCCTGAGGTCAGTGCTTCAGACTTTAAGAAGGCCTTGTACCAAAAGATCAAGTCGAATCCTTCATCCGTAGATTTGAGCAGGGTCAAGGTGCCGACGCAAGGGGCTTTCAAGGACTGGCAGATGCGGCAAGAGCGCAAGTCGCCGAACTACACAACATCATGGGAAGAGTGTCCTGTTGCCTGAAGGAGTAGACTAATATGCATTCATCGTTGAATTGAACTTGATGTGGCTTGATACTCCGGTATCGATTGTTACAGCAAATCAATATTCAGCTCGATTTATTTCGCGCAACTTGGAAAATTTGGAGTGATCATGTCTGGAGTAATTTCAGTTAACTGGGAATGCGTGTCTGATGGAAAGACGGTGCAAGGGGCCCTCTTCAAAAGCAATATGCAAGAGCTGCTGAAAGCTGGATATCAACTCCAAATTCATCGACTTGATGGTAGCGACGGTCCCTTTTTTACTGATGCTGAGAGTTTTGGTCGTTGGTTTGACTCACTCTGAACCAGAGATCACTTGAGCACCAATCAAATTTGCAGTGCGCAAAATGCCATGCTAATCGGAATGTTTTGTGAGTAAGGACATTCTTCCAATTCCTAGCATTCCTGATGGCTTACGTGAGGCCTCACAAAGGGGGACTTTGATTCCATTTGTTGGGGCTGGAGCTTCGGTCCTTGCTGGTTGTCCACGGTGGTCGCAATTGGCAGATGGAGCACTTGCTCAATTTGTGGGGCTTGGGAAGATTAGTCATGCTGAGATTGACCAAATCAATCACCTTCATCCGCGTGTCAAGTTATCGATTGCCAAGGGGCTTGAGGTTGAGCATAAAAGTCCAATAGATTTCCGAGCATTGATTCATCCTTTGGGCAGAAATAGTGACCAGAAGGGGCGTGAACTTTACGGAAGTTTGTCTAAATTGGGCAAGACATTCGTGACTACCAATTACGACGAATGGCTTGACGAGGAGATCGACTCATCCGATTTGCGTATGGATGCTGACGTTGACCCGACAGTTGCTCCAGAGCCTAGATTGAGAAATATTTACCATAGGGTGAGTGATCTCACTGCTGCGAACCTTAATCAGCCCAATACGGTTATTCATCTTCATGGATCAGTACTTGATCCAGAGCACATGGTCTTGACTACTCAAGACTATGTTCGCCACTACGCGAACGATCGTATGTCTGGTGATGTCGGTCAGGAAAATCGCGTACTGACTTTTTTGGAATATCTTTTTAGGCAAAAGACGGTTTTATTCGTTGGTTACGGACTTGAAGAACTGGAAATTCTTGAATACGTTATTTTGAAAGCGCGCCACAACCATACATCAAACCAGCTTGAAGCAAGACATTATTTATTGCAAGGATTCTTCTCACATCAAAAGAGCCTAATGCACAGTTTGAAACAGTACTACCTGCATGAATGCGGAATTCAGCTTATTCCATTTCTCCGAGACCAACGGGATTGGAATCAACTGTTCGATGTACTGAAGGAATTCGCACGACTCGCGCCGGCGTCGGAGCCGATGTACCTACAAGAATTCAAGGACATGAAGGAAATGCTTAATGGATAGACTAACGGCAAATCAGGAGTCTTTCATCAAGCTCATGAGTAAGAGTGATGAGCATGCTCGGCATGGTTTTGAATTGCTATTAGAGCGTCCTGATTTTGAAAAGTTTTTTGATGCGCTCAATGAGGCTGGTATGTTTGAGTCATCTAAAAATCCTGCTCCTGTCTCGACGGATGATCCAAGATATGCTCGGATTCCATATTGGGCTGTACTTGATTACCTATTGAGGTGCGCGAAGCTGGCTGGCGAAATTAACGACTCACAACTTGCATGCAAAGTGCTAAATATTGTTCGAAATGTGAGTGGAGATCGTGAGTCTGACGGAAAGATCAAAGACAACTATCACACGTTTCGTGTGTTTGCTGAAATTTTGGGATTGATCCCCCTAAGCACAATCACCGTCGCAGACATTGATCTTATTCCTGCATGGCTGGAGAGTAAATTTGACAACAGCATGGTAGGTCATGCCTTAGATATAGGACTATTAAGAAAATTACTTTTGAGCGAATCTGCCGACGACTGGAGTAAGGCCGGTTTGGCCTTGAAGTATTGCACAGCCATAAGATGGGTTGATGACGCCTTGCTTGGCGAAAGACGTAAAAAACCAGTAACAGTTGTTGACGATTATTGGCTTAAAGAGATCATTGAACATAACGCGTACACCTTTGGTGCTAGGGCAGGACAAGTTGCTGCTGAAATATTTCTAGAGCGCATTCGTGAGGTTTTTAGTGAGTCAGTAAGAGAGCACTCTAGTTGGTTATCTCGCCCAGCTATTGAGAATCACGAGCAGAACCATGCTTGGGAAGGTCCTGAGAACAGGTTTGTAGAAGGTCTTCGAGATATCTTGCTAAGTTGGGTTGATCACAATTTTGATGAAGCGAAATCCTGTGTTGAATCCATTTTGCGAGGTCGAGAAGAGATTGTGCGCCGCATTGGCATACATGTTTTAGATCAGAGATGGGCTATCTTGCGTAGCCTTTACACACCGATTTGTGATTCGAATCTTTTTGTTTCTGGACATCTTCATGAGCTGTACGTTTTGCTTCGCACACGATTCGAAGATTTCACAGAGACCGAAAAGAAGGTAACCATTGACGCGATTCGACAGTTGCCAATCCCTGACCTTGGTGAAGACTCTGAGCGAAAGTTGAAACGAATTCAGCGCAACTGGCTTTCAGCGATTGCGGGTAAAGGGTATGAACTCGCGGATAGCTGGTTCGATGAACTCATGACCAATGAATCCATCGGTTCGCTATCAGAGCATCCGGACTTTCACTCTTATATGGAGTCTTGGTCTGGTCCAGGCCCTTCGCCCTACAGAGTTCAAGAGCTTCTCGCGTTTGCATCTGAACAGAATCTTGTGGTTCGCCTGAACTCGTTTAAACAAGTTGATTCGTGGCGTGGCCCCACTATTCGAGCTCTTGTTGATACGCTTGAGGAAGCTGTAGCGATTTCTCCAGCAGCCTTTCTATCCTCGGTTTCGGATTTTTTGATTGCCAAGCGCCCTTTTCAATACGGGCTTATCAATGGGTTCAAACGTGCATGGGAAGCACCAGCTGAAAAACGCTCAGAAATTGACTGGAATCTGGCATGGGTGAGGCTAACAGAATTTTTTGAAAATCTCATCGCTGAGCCCGACTTCTGGACTGAGACGGTGGTGGAGGATGAAGATATTACGCCGACCCGCGACTGGATTCCTCCGATCATTGCTGAATTTCTTAGGGCAGGGACACGGAATGACGAGAGGGCATATCCACCACATCTAATACCTCGCACTTGGGCACTAATTGGCACTTTATTGGCCAAGACGAAGCCGCTCGACAGACCTAGTGATGATGCGATGATGCAAGCAATCAACTCGCCAAAGGGTAAGGTTATTGAAGCGCTATTCAGTCACGCATTACGAGTGTGTCGATTGAGTGATCGGGCAGGAACGGGGCATGAGGCTGTATGGCAGAACATGAAGTCAATATTTGCTCAAGAGCTAAGCAGTTGCAAAGATGGCAATTACGAATTCTCGACATTGACGGCAAACTACATTGCAAATCTTCAGTACATTGATAGCAGCTGGTTGCAGTCCAACATCAGTAATATATTTCCACGTGAATATCCTGCTAATTTTCAGAGTGCCTTGGAAGGTTTGGCATATGCTCCGGCGAATCGTGTAATCTACTCATTCCTGCGCGAAGAAAGTATTTTGGATTTTGCGATTCGTCATGAATTTAAAGGCCGCCAATCTAGAGAAAAGCTTGTTGAGCGCATCGCCCTTGCGTTTCTTTGGGGTGACGAGGATCTAGAAGGCCCTCTTTTCTCTTATTTCTTCGAATGCAAACGCCTCGATGATCTTGAAAAAATTGCTGACTTCTTCTGGAGTGTCAGCAATCAAGAGTTGTCACCAGACCAAGTAGAGCGAATTCTTGCATTCTGGAACCGATGCTTAGTTTGGATTCGGGGGGGGGAAGAGACTCCTGCAAAACTACTATCTAAATTGGGTCGCTTGAGCTGCTACGTCAATAAAGTTGAAGCTCGTGAGGTAGATTGGCTTCTTGCGGTTGCTCCGTATGTTCATGTTGGTTATAACGCCGACAATTTTATTGAACAGCTTGATCGGCTAGTCGATTGCAATTCTGCCGAAATTTGTATTGTGCTTGGTAAGTTGCTTGAGACTTTTCTGCCTACTTTTGATTTTCAAGATCGCTTGAAATCTTTGCTGATGAAACTTGCTCAGCTTGGGCAATCAGAGAAGGCAATTTTTTATGCAAATCAACTTAGGCACCTTCCTGGGATGGCGCAGCTGTTTGCACAACTTACTGATTAAAAATTCTCGCCAACAAAGGGGTGCGTGCAGAAACCCAGGCTCTGAAGAAGGTATCAGTCATGCTCGTGCCTGTAACCAACGAAGGAAGGGGACAGGTGTCCGGATGGTGACTCAGCTGTTGGGAAGGATTTCCATGAGATTGAAATCTTGCTGAGTCGGCTGATTTGTGGATCTGGGTTCAATTCCTAAAACCGGATTTGAAGTGGATCAGAGAACTATGCCGGTGTAAGATCGGCCTTGAGGTTGGGTCTTGATCACTACCTCGCATTCACGCCCTAGTACTCTCTGGCACGCTTGAGTGCGAATAGAAAGTTTCTGAGTGGTAAACGATCCACCACCAATACCTTAAAAGCCAACCCTAACCGGTTGGCTTTTTTTTGCCTACTACCGCGTGTTTGCGCGGGTTCCTGCGGGTTCTTGCGGACTGCGGAGAGAGCCATTTCTGCCAGTGACCGGCAGGTTTTACTCTCCGTTTGCACATTCTCTCTCCGACCCTCCCCACCCAGCGCAGGCCGAAGTCCGGAAGGCTCACCCGTCACCCCTATATAAATCAACGGGTTACGCGCGGACGAATCAAGCGGTTTTTTTGTCGCTTTGGTGGGCTGAGGCAATGACTGTTTAAGGCTGAACTGAGCCACTCGTGGTGAGCGGTCGTTATGGCCGCCTCTATCACTACCCGTCATACAACAGGTAGTGCCTCCAAAGACTGCTGTACTACCAATACCGGGCACTTGACATGCTGTGCAGGTGATTAGCGCTTTAGCGAACATGAACGACCGGTCTAGCGCTAGCTGTAAAGACACTCCCGACCCATTGCCGTCAGTTACCTGACTGAAGACCGGTCATCCGTGGTGGTGATCCGGATAATCAAAGCAGTCAGACAAATTGCTGAGCCATTTGCTCTTTCCAGCCATACGAGGCGAAGCTCAGATGTCTATCTAGGTGCCGGCCAAGCATCAAGGTGGAGGATATGTTTCATGCGGGACTTGGCTGATCGGACGAGGCATTCAACGGCCGTCATGTAGTGTGAAATTGGCAATATTTTTCGACCGACGAACCGGCTGGCTGGTTTGCAACGGATCGACTACGAGTTGGTCGCCAACTTGTGCTTGCGCCGCAGGGTCTGCGACGGCAACTCTCCAAAGCAGTTCCTGTAGGCGCCGGAAAACTCACCGAGATGCCAGAAGCCCCAATTCAGCGCTTCGATCGCCACGGTGGTCGAGCCGGGTTGAGCCCGCAGCAGTGCCTCGCGCACCCGGTGCAGGCGCAGGCGCGCCAGATAGACCTTGGGTGCCATGCCCATCACCGCCGTGAATGCGTATTCCAGGCTGCGCTCGCTGGCACCGACGATCTTGCAGAGGTCGGTGACATACAGCATGTCATCCGTATGGGCCAGGGCATACTGCTCGACGCTGTGCACCATCTCGCTTTGTCTCTGCCGGGTTCGCTCGCCGCGATCCGGCGCCGCATCGCGGCTGCTGGCCAACGTGTCCAGCAAGGTCTCCATCAGTTCGGAGTGGGCTGCGGCGCGCTGCTCGGCATGTTCGTTGAATAACGCGGGCTGTTCGATGGCCAGCTCCACCAGACTTTTTCCGAAAGCGAACAGCTGGCCAGCCATGGCCGCGCCCACATGCAGCGTCTCCAGGCCCTGGGGCGCATGGAAATCATCCTGCCGACGACGAATGCACAGATGCCTGTCGAGCTCTTCCGGCGATACCAGAAAGGTGATGCTCTCGTAGCCCGGATTGGTGACAAACCCCACGGTCGTGGTGGGGGCCACCATCAGCAAGCGGTCCGGACGTATTTCCCGGCCATCCACCAGGCCCGTCGTCTGCGGACCGAAAGTCACAAAGCTCAGCAGCCCCTGTCGCAGACTCGGCCGTGTTCGGGTGCGCATGCGTAGGTTGGTGGCATAGAAGGCCACAACGCAGTCATCGAGGCGCACGATGACCCGCCTGGCACGCAAGGGCGTGGATTGCAGTTGCGCCAGATCCATGTCGATGACCTCCATGCCAGCCTGGGCCAGCTGGGTGTCGTCGATGTCGAGAACCTCCACGGCAGGCGCTGGATCAGGTGTCGGCTTGGGTCGCATTCGGCGACAGGGTCAGCGCGGGTTCATGCTGCCGTGCATGACCTTCATGGCCGTGACCATCGCGAAGTTCCTTCTTGTACTTCCCCACTTCTCCATGTGCTTGCGTGCGAGCGCGGAATAGATGTCCATGTTGATCGAGCGATCGGTGACCACCGTGGTGGCGTCAAAGGGTTCCTCAATGTCCAACGAACTGCGCTTGACCACATTGACGTCAGTATCCGGATCCCCAATGTCGGCGGCACTGCTGCACGCGCCGAGGCTGCGGCGCTTGTCCTCATGGAGAAGCTTCTCGATGCCGCAGGCCAGGACAACGTCGTAGCGCCCGCGTTCAACGGGGCGCAAGCCTTCTGAGGGGCCGTGGAGGACGATTCGCAGGCATTCTCGACATTCGCTACCGGAATGACACCGATGCCTAGCCCACGCTGCGCTGCTTCGGCCCGGATCATCTCCTCGCCAGTAACGACGGCGGTGGCCGTGGTCACCAGTCGGGTGTCCTGGATCTCCGATCGCTTCAGGACCGCGTCGCACAACGCCAGATCGATTGCCTCGCCGGTCGTACCCTTGAGTGTCTGTTCCAAGTGCTTGCCGAATCGGGTCATGCCCACGCTGGCGACATCTGCATGCATTCGCATCGTTCGTCTCCTATGGAGGTGCGAGTCTCAGGGTCGCAGGATGTTGCGACGATCGGAATGCCGCAAATTGGGCCCAACTCGGCATACAAGCTAGCTCAGTTGGTCGGGGGCAATCTCCTATGGTGCCGGACCAGCCGCAGCCTGGCGTGCCTCGTCGCGCAACTGCACCGATGTCCGCGCATCGGGCTCCAGGGCGATTGCCTGAACGAAGGTGGCCACCATCCGATAGAAACCGATCAGCATCGCGACCTCAGTGGCGCCACGGGGGCCGAGTTGAGCCGCGATGACGTCGATGGCGTCGGACGATTCCGCTGGCGCTGCGATCAAGTCGTCAACCAGTCGAATGGCTGCGGTCTCGATCGGATCAGGCGTCGTGAATGGCGCGGGACCGAGCAAGCCCTCGATCTCGGATACCTTGACGCCAGCGCGCGCCGCCAGACCACGGTGGTGGTGCACCTCGTAGCGTGACGCGTGGTGCATGGCCACCCGCAGGATGACCATCTCACGCAGGCGATCGGTCAGGCTCAGCTGCTCGAAGAAGGCGCAAGCCATGTCCATGAGTGGGCCTAGCAGGCCAGGTGCATGGGCGGCGGCACGGTACACCGCAACGGAGGGTCGCCGTGAGAGGGTGGCCCGTGCGGCGTCGTCCAGATCCTCGTCGTTGGGCGGCAATATTCTTGTCATTCTGTCCCCGCCCCCAGCATGTTCATTTCCGACAAAGTCCGAAACCCGCCCAGGCGGGTGTTCAGCGGCAGCGGGTCGGTCAGGCCCGGCAGTTTTCCGCGCCAACGCATGCGGAAATGCCAGCGCTGAGCCAGGTGCTCGTTGAAAGACGACCTGGGATGGTCGGGCGATATCTCACGGTATAGGGTATCGAGGCTGTTGATCAGGACGTCGGCCCGCTGGTAGTGGGCGTAGGGGCCCAGGTGCATCACCAGGTCGTCGGCTGCGGCGCTGACTGGCATACCGCGCCTGAAGCGGCGCTCGGCCTCGTCGTAGATCCATAGCAAGTAGTCACGGTGCGCGCGCACATCGTCGCGGCTGCAAAGACGTCCATGGCCCGGGATGAAATGCTCGAGGTCCATCGCGAGCACCTGGTCCATGGCCGCGGACCAATGGCGCGAACGGGGCATGAACATCGGAATGTGCGAATCTGCGAACATGAGATCGCCCATCACCGCCACGTGTTGCTCCTCGTCGACGACGATCGAATCGCTTGCGGTGTGAAGGTTCTGGAACTCGATCACCCGCAGCGTGGTGGCGCCAAAGCCGAAGCGGGCTTCGCCCTGGAAAGTTTCAGTCGGGGCCCGGTACTTGACCTCGGTGAAATCGAACTTGTCGGCCAGCAAGGTTTCCATCATCTCCCGGCCCGCGCCGTGCAGTGATCCGTATCGCACGCGGGTGCCGGCTGCGGCTTCCCGCAGCGCAGTGGCCGCTGTGGAACTCATGATCACGCGTGGCGTCGGGATTGCACACGCGCCGAAGGAATGATCACCGTGGTCGTGGGTGAGGATGAGGGCAGCGATCTGCGAATGGTCGCGTCCCGAATGGAGTACGGCCTGCGCGATGTGGCGCGCGCGTGGCACGTCGAATGCGGTGTCCACGAGCACTGCCCCCTGCGGCGTCCAGAAAACGCCAGCGTTGTTCAGTCCGTAGTGTCCGTCGGGCTGCAGATAGGCGCTCGCGCCAGGGGTCACGGCCTGGAGCCCTGTGACGTAGCGGGTATGAAGGGGCAGCGAGGTCATGGCCGACTCCTGGGAGGTCCAACGATTGTGCGCAGCGTGCCGATGCGCTCGACCTCGAGTTCGATCGTATCGCCGGGTTGCAGGTAGCGGTCGCGCTCCAGACCGCAGCCCGTGCCAACGGTGCCGGAGCCAAAGAACTCGCCCGGGTGCAGCGTCTGGGCCTGGGACATGTAGGCAATGATCTGTTCGAAGCTGCGGTCCATGGTTCGAGTGCTGTTGTCGCACCACACTTCGCCGTTCACCCGGGCGATGGCGCGCAGATCGTAGGGGTTGCCGATCTCATCGGGTGTGACGATGCATGGCCCCATGACGTTGCCGCAGTCGAAGTCCTTGTTCTTGCCGCCGGTGCGGTCCTCGGCGGCCTGCACGTCCCTCATGGTCAGGTCGTTGAAGATCGTGTAGCCGAAGATGTATTCGGCCGCCTCGGCCTCTGTCACCTCCCTGGCTGCCTTGCCGATGAAGATTCCGAACTCCAGTTCGAAGTCCAACTGCTTCGTCAGATAGGGCCAGGGCACAACCGTTGCGTCCCCTACGACCGAGAGGCGGTTGCAGGTATAGAAGCGGGGGCGCTCGAAGAAGTCGCGCGGCAAGTCTCGTTGCCCGGCCGCCACCATGGCTTGATATGCCGCCTCGGGATCCGGGGCACCGGCGGCTTTCTTGCGCAGGCGCACTTCCCGACAGTTGTAGAAGTGCTCGGAGAAGCAGCCAAAGTCGCGCATCTGGACGGGGCGCGGCACCGGTGCCAGCAGGATTGCCTCGGAGCGCTGCAGAAGCCGCGCGCGGTCTTCTCCGGCGTCGGCGCAGGCCTGGCGAGCCCGATCCCAATGTTCAGGGCCGGCCTCGATCAGCGCCTGCATGGAATGGAACGCCGGTTCGCCGGCGAAGGTGGCCGATATGTCGACGATGGCCTGGTCAGCGTGGACCAGGCAACCGACTGCACTTGCGGTGCCGCCCAGAGGCATGAACGTGACGAGTTTCATGGGTTGCAGTTCAATACATGTGTATGAATTGTGCCACTGGGGAAATCCCGCACTCAGCCTCCCGGAGGCGATCCGCGCGTCGAGGCAAGACGGGTCGGCGCCACTTCAGCGCCGGCCACCTTTCGATCAATCACCGCCTCCATGACCTTGACCAGCTGCTGGGTATCGATGGGTACCGTATCGGCGCTCGCGTTGATGGAATAGATCTGCACAATTCCTCGCAAGGTGGCCACGATCAGGGTCGCCAGCACATTCAGGTCATCGTCGAGGAAGTCTGTGCCGCGGTCGTTCTCGAAGGCCAGGCAATCACGGACGAAGCGGATCGCCGCGTGATTCATGAGTGCAACCTCGGTGGCGAACTCACGACCCTGAAACTGTGCTTCCGAGAGCAGAGCGGAGAAGATCCTGGAATTCGAATCCGGCTGGCTCAGTCCCAGAACCAGGGTCCGGATGTAACTGCGCAGCAACTCCAGGCCTTGTGCGCCGGATTCAGTCTGCCGGACCCGGCGCTTGCCGAATTCCGCGCGAAGGTGGCTCAGTGTTGCGAGCTGTAGTCCCTGTTTGTTGCCGAACAGATGGACGACCAAACCCGTGCTGACGCCCGCCTTTGCAGCCACTGCCGCCAGCGTCAGGCCGGCTACCCCGCGGGCCTTCATCACCTCCAGCGCGGCTGCGACCAATGCCTGCTCGGAACTGGCGCGGCGCTCTTCCTGGGTTCGCCTGGGTTTATCGGAAACGGTTTCTGGGGCCATATTCATCCGGATATGCAGATATGTGCTTCTTGCGGGCGCAACGCCATATCCTGCCCGTTGCGTTTACACCCGATCGACCTGGGCAGTCCTGGCAGTCGCGCAGCCGTGCTCAGCATAAACCCTTATTGTTGATTTCAACATACTAACCGAACATTCGGTAAGTATGAAGATGAATCTGTCCTTGCCGGCGACAAAAGCCTCACTCATCGGGCTGGACGAGAACGGGGAGCCGTGTCTGCGGGCTGTTCGTTGCGCCGCGTGCGGCTCCTTGGCATTTCCTCCGCAGCATTACGGCTGCGAGCGCTGCGGCGCAACGGAGCTTGCGGATGTTTCCCTGGAGTCCCGGGGCACGGTCATCGCCAGCAGCATGGTTCACGTCCATGCCCAGCCTGCACCGGCCACCCCGTTTGCGATGGCTGAAGTCAGGCTCGATGACGGGCCAGTCGTTCGGGCGCGCCTGAGCACCTGCGGCTTTGACCCCCACGGCCGGCGGGTACACGGTGTGCTGCGTGAGACCGAGCCGGAGTCCGGCATCCTTGAATTCCAGTTCGAGGTGGAGGCGCCATGACACGGCCTTTGAGCGCCCTGCGTCCCGTGTATGTAGTGGGCGTTGGCTGGCATCGCTACCAGGATCCGTCAGACACACCCTATGTGGCGCTTGGGCTGACGGCCGCTCGACAGGCCCTGCAGGACGCTGGCATCCCGTTCAATGCTGTCGACTCGGCCTACGTGTCCCGCGCACTGCTCGGAATCGCTTGCGGGCGCCCCATCCTGCGGCACCTGGGAGCGACCGGGCTGCCCATCACGCATGTGGAAAACGCGTCCGCTTCAGGATCGACCGCGTTTCGTAGCGCGTGCATTGAAGTCGCCGCGGGCATATCGGACACCTCGCTGGTGCTGGGCGTCGACAAGCGGGCGCCGACGGTACGTGGCGAAGCGCAGTCTGGAATAGAGCAGCTGGCCGGCGAGTACATCGTGCCATTTACGCATTTCGCGCTGCTCGCCGACAAGTATGCCCATCGTTTCGCGGTCGACATGAAGGACGTCGCACGGGTCGCCGTGAAGAACCATGGCAACGGTGCAATCAACCCGAATGCCCAGCGCCAGCGGGTACGAACGCTCGATGAAGTCCTTTCCGGGCGCCGCATCTGCGGTGGCCTGACGGTCCTGCAGTGCACCCCTCTCGGGGAAGGTGCGGCGGCCGTGATCGTGATGTCGGAGGATGCCATCAGGGCGCATGGAGTCGATCCCGCTCGTGCTGTGAAGGTGTTGGCCTCCGCCGCGACCAGTCAGCAGGTGTACGACGATCCCATGGCGTTCGACGAGATCCTCACAGAGGTCACCTGTGAGCAGGCATTAAAAGACGCCGGAGTAGCGCCGGCATCCCTCGACGTGATCGAGTTGCACGACGCTTTCTCCATCGAGGAGGTCTTGTACCTTGAGGCGATGGGGGTGAGCATGCCCGGGCAGGCCGCAGGAGCGCTCAAGGCGGGCGAATTCCACATCGGGGGGCGCGTCGCGGTGAGTCCGTCGGGAGGGCTGCTTGCGATGGGGCACCCGATAGGCCCTACCGGAGTCGGCCAGATCGCAGAACTCACCGTACAGCTACGCGGTGAAGCGGGTCCCAGGCAACAGCCGGGCGCACGCATCGGACTTGCTCACATGGTCGGCGTGGGGGCTGTGTGCTGCGTGCATGTGCTGGGCATCTGATGCCGTTGCCGAAACTACCAGGGACCTCATGACCGAAGCAATTCCGACCCTTCCCGATCAGTGGGCACGGTCACAACCGGACCGTGTTGCCGTGATCGCTGATGGTTTGACCCTCACCGCGAGCGAACTAGATGCCAGAGCCGATGCAGCCGCCGAAGGTTTGCGGCAGCTGGGCATCGGCGAAGGCGATATCGTGGGATTGAGGCTCCAGACGACTGCGCAATGGGTGGTTCTGATGCTGGCCCTGAGCAAGCTCGGGGCGCGACTGCTGGGAGTCAACTGGCGCCTGCTGGCTGAAGAGGTCAATTTTCTTCTGGTTGATGCTAGAGCCACGTTGCTGGTGTTTGACGACGAGGATGCCGAGGCGTTCGTCGGTTCGCTCACTGCACTCGCCCGGTCTGCGGTGGTTCCGGCCTGCCAGCTTGATCCGCCAGCGTCGCTTCTGCAGGTTGCACGGCCGACCCTGCCGCTGACCGGACTCTGCGAGCAGATCATCTACACGTCGGGTACCACCGGCAAGCCCAAGGGCATCGTGCTCCGGTGGCGCCCATCGGGCGACGAGCGTCTGCGCCGCTATCAGGCTGACGTCGCCAGTGGTCATCGCCGTTACGGCGCCGACGATGTGGTGCTGGTGTCCATGCCCCTGCACCATGGATCCGGTTCCTCGCAGATCAAGACTGCCTTGTGCAAAGGTGCGACCGTGGTGCTCCAGAAGCGCTTCTCACCGGCCAATTGGTTTGACCTCGTCGAGCGGCACGGAGTGACGCATTGGACGGGTGTGCCGACAATGTTCAAGCGGCTGAGGACCTACCAGGAGCAGACCGGCCGCAAGGCGCCGGGTGTCAGGAGCCTGGGTATCGCAGCGGCACCCGTACCCATGGCGATCAAACGATGGATTCAGGACCAGTTCGGATCAGTCCTGTACGAAAGCTATGGATCGACGGAAACCGGACTGCTCACCCTGATGCGTCCGCAAGCCCACTTCAGCAAGCCAGGCTCATGCGGGCTGCCCTATCAAGGTGTGGACATCGAGATACGACGCACAGACGGAAGCCTGTGTGCGCTCGGCGAAGAGGGTGAGATCTGGGCGAACACGCCGGTCACCATTACCGGTTACCTCAACGCGCCGCCATTGGGCGTCGATACGCGCGACGCGCGGGGATTCCTGCGCGTGGGTGACGTCGGCCGGTGTGATGCGGACGGGTATCTGCACATCACAGACCGGGCCAAGGACATGATCATCTGCGGCGGGGTCAACATCTATCCGGCCGAGATCGAATCCGCCTTCTACCTTCATCCGGATGTGCAAGACATAGCGGTTATCGGCGTGCCTGACGACGAATTCGGAGAACGGGTCATTGCATACTATGAGTCGAAAACCGGCGCGCCAATCGCCGACGCCGAGTTGATCGAGGTCGGTCGAAAAAGCCTTGCCTCCTACAAGCGTCCAAGGTCCTACGTACACGTCATTGACCTGCCACGTAACGCCGTCGGCAAGGTGCTCAAGCGTGAGCTCCGTCAGCCCCATTGGGCCCGGCAGGAGCGTAACGTTTAGCCGCGACCCCTATGCATGCAAGCACTCAAGCCGTCCACGAAAGGAGACCATCTGTGACTTCAAAAACCCTATCCAGGCGCCAAGCCCTGACTTTCATTGCGGGCGCTGTGCTGACCGAGCGCACGTTCTCGCAATCTGCCTGGCCTGATCACACCGTCAAATTCATTGTGCCGGCCGGCGCAGGCACAGGGATCGACGTGATCGCGCGATTGCTGGCAGATCAACTGTCCAGGCAGTTGGGGCAGCCGTTTGTTGTCGAGAATGTGACCGGTGCGGCGGGAATCGTGGGGACGGAGCGCGCGCTGCGAGCGCCTCCTGACGGGTACACCTATCTGGTCGGGTTCAATCAGATCATGTCGATCAATCCGCATCTGTACGCGAAACTTCCGTACGATCCCGTGCGGGGGGTGGCACCGGTCAGCTTGGTGGCCAAGGGCGGTGGTTACGTTCTTATCGCCGGGCCCACCGCTCCCTTCAACACCTTCGACGAATTCATACGCTATGCCCGCGCCCACCCCGGAGAATTGGCCTATGGGTCGTCCGGTACTGGCAGCATTGCGCATCTCGGGATGGAACTTCTCAAACAGCGCGCCGGCATCGACCTGTTGCACGTCCCCTATCGGACGGGGAGCGATGTAACGAATGACCTCATAAGCGGTCGCATCCATGTCCGCCTGGAGACCGTGAATTCCGCGGTTCCCTTGGTGCGGGGTGGGCGTATCAAGGCATTGGCCGTATCCACCGCCTCCCGCAAGCGCCTGTTACCCGACGTGCCCACCTTCTCTGAGCAATTGCCTGGTTTCTCCGAGATCGCCGGCTGGAATGCCGTGTGGGCGCCGGCGAATACCCCTGCGGCCATCGTCGAGCGAATGGCCAGGGAACTCGCTGCCGCGTTGCGGGACCCCAAGGTGATACAGCGGATCTCCGACCTCGGCACAGAGGCTCAGGCGTCCACTCCTGCCGAACTGGCTCAATTGACCGAGAAGGACTTTGCGTTGTGGGGGAATCTGATCAAGCAACAGGGCATCAAGTCCATCGAATGAGCCAGCAGGGCAACTGGTGAAAATCCACACTCATCCGCTCGTACTGGTCGACAACACCCACGGGCTGCGATTCACCGAGAGCCCTCGGTGGCACCGGGGACGCTTTTGGTTCCTCGACATCCACGCCCATGCGGTCCGCAGCGTGGACCTCGCCGGTGACCTGCGAACCGAGGTGGAGCTTCCCTTCAGGCCCAACGGTTTGGGAATTCGGCGCGACGGCAGTCTGGTGACAGGCGATTCCATGCGATTCAGAGTCTGCCGCTGGAAAAATGGGAACGTCGAGATTCAGGCGGACATTGCCGACAGCGTTGTCTTTCGTCTGAGCGACGGCATGCTCGATGCGCAGGAGCGTTTCTACATCGGCGACATCGGCTTCAATTTCCTCGATCCCGGTCAGCAGCCGGTGGACACCTGCGTGATCGTCTGCATGACGCCCGACGGCACTGCACGGGTGGTTGCCAAGGGTCTGCGTTTCCCGAACGGCATGGCGGTAACACCGGACGGGCGGACGTTGATCGTGGCGGAGACGCGAGCGGCGCGCCTGAGCGCCTTCGATGTACTGCCGGATGGCTCGCTTTCCAATCGACGCGTGTTCGCGCCACTGCCCGAGGGGGTGCGTCCGGACGGGATCGCGCTCGATGCCGAAGGCTGCGTTTGGCTGGCGAACCCCGCTGGGGGCAACGATGTCATGCGTGTGCGCGAGGGCGGCGAGATTCTGGAGTCCGTGCAGATCGACACCCATGCCTATGCCGTGGCCTTGGGGGGGCCGCAGCGTCGCCACCTGCTCATCTGCGCGTCGGATACGCACAACTCGGACGAAACCGCCACCCGCCCCAGCGCGACGCTGCGCCTGCTCGAGGTTGAAGTGCCGGGCGTCGGGCCATGACGCCGACACGCCGGTGGCCAGGGCTGATGGGCAGCGACCGGGCGCGGGCGGCTCAGGACCGCGAGCGATGGCCAGTGGACCGTCGTGCCGATGGGGATGACCGCAAGGGCGCACTTCGGAATCCTGCGGCCAGAAAGGCGACAACGTAGTCCAGCGCACCGATCAGGTCATGGGTGTCCACCTCGCGGCGCATGATGCGCTGCATCCGGCCGGTATCGGCCTGGATGTAGACCATCGCGCCATAAACGCTGTACAGCCGCCAGAAGAACTCAGCCTCGCCCAGGTCGGGGCACGCCATGCGCATCAACTTCGGAAGCATGGGATCCTGTGCATCAAGAACCTCAGACACGATCTGCTTGACTTCGGGGTGGGGATCCATGACCGCATAACCGGTCAAACGACGGTAGATCGAGCTCTCGCTGCTTGCGCGGAAGGCCGGCTCCAGCTGGGCGCGAAGTATGGACTCGATGTCCAGCGGCTTGCCCGAAGCGAGCATCTCTTTCATGCGCTGCTGACGGGCTGCCTGCACGGGACCCACCCGTCGCATCAGCACGGCTTTGAAGAGATTCTGCTTGGTTCCAAAGTGATAAGGAATAGCTCCCAGGTTCACACCGGCGAGCGCAACGATGTCACGCACCGGGACATTGGCGTAGCCACGGTCCACGAACAAGCGCTCCGCTGCATCCAGCAGGCGCTCAGCGGTGCCGATTTGGTGGGCGGGCGCCGGCTCGGTCGCCGCGCCTGGAGTTGGGCCGCTGCGAGGCGACCGGGGGGTGCGGAGTGAGGGCATCGACATCTGGACAGATAGGGGAAGACCCGAGCATGCTAGCAGCTTGCGAGGGTCATTCGTATGTATTAGAATAATTCATACACTTGTATCAATCTTCTTTTTGACACCAACCGGAGACCCCCATGACCGAGCTGCCTGACGCGGTACGCCGCGCGATGATCGCCTCATTCTGTCTGGGCACTTTGCACGTCCCAAGCGTGTTCGCACAGTCCAGCACTTACCCCGTCAAACCCGTGCGCATTATTGTTCCGGCGGGGCCTGGCACGGCGCCCGACACGCTGGCACGCATCATTGCTGAACACCTCGCTCGCCGGATGCAGCAGCCCTTCGTGGTGGACCCCATCGCGGGGGCAGCTGGCATCATTGGCACTGCAGCCGTGGCCCGCGCCGAACCCGATGGCTACACGCTGATGTACGGCTACAACCAGTTGCTCACCATCAATCCGCATCTATATGAAAAGCTGCCTTACGATGCAGCTGCGGGCTTCGCGCCGGTGGGTCTGGTGGCCCGCGGCGGCTACCTGCTGATCGCAAGCCCAACGTTGGACGCCAAGGACTTGCCCGGTCTCATCGCCCTTGCCAAACGTCAACCGGGGCAACTGGTCTACGCGTCCACCGGGTCGGGCAGCGTGGCCAACGTCGGGATGGAACTGCTCAAGCAGACCACCGGCACGGACTTGCTGCATGTGCCCTACAAGACCGGCAGCGCATCGACGACCGACCTCATCGCCGGCCGGGTCCACGTCAAGCTGGAGCCCGTGGCCAGCGCCTTGCCACTGGTGCGTGCTGGCAAGGTCAAGGCGCTGGCAGTGACGACGCCCAAGCGCCTTGCGCAACTCCCCGAAGTAGCCACCGTGGGCGAGACGCTCCCCGGCTACGAGATATCGGGATGGCACGGAATCCTGGTGCCGCTGCGCACGCCCGCTGAGATCGTGCAGCGGCTGAGCCAGGAGCTTCGCGCCGTGCTCGAACTGGCCGAGGTTCGGCAGCGGCTCGTCGATATGGGCGTGGAGGCTGCGGTCGCTTCCCCGTCGGAAATGGCAGAGATCATCCGGCGCGAATCAGCCCAGTGGGCGCGGGTGATCCGCCAGGCGGGCATCAAGCCCGAGTGACGCAACCCGAACCGGAAGCTACAGCAATGAGCGATGTCTTCGTGGTTGGCGTTGGGATGACCTGCTTCGGCCCCCAACCGCAATCCACGGTCAAGTCCCTGACCGCACATGCCGTTCAGGAGTGCCTGGCCGACGCCGGGGCGCAACCGCAGCAAGTGGAGGTGGCGTACTTCTCGAATACCGGTCAGGGGCGGGTGGAGGGCCAGCACGCGCTGCGCGGCCAGATTGCCTTGCGCCCCCTGCAGATCTACTCCATTCCGATTGTGAATGTCGAGAACGCCTGCGCTTCAGGGAGCACGGCCCTCTGGCTGGCGGCGCAGGCCTTGAGCTCGGGAGCGGCCGACATCGCCCTGGCCGTGGGCGCCGAGAAGATGGTCTACGAAGATCCCGTGCGCCGGGAACGGGTGCAACAGGGATTCAATGGCGGCATGGACATCGAGACGGGGCCGGCGGCGCTGGCCGCACTGGAGCGGCTGTCCCCCAACATTACGGGCGTCTCCGGCGAGGGCATGCGTACCGTATTCATGGACATCTACGCGGCAATCGCCCGGGCCCACATGGAGCGATTCGGGACCACCCAGCGCCAGCTGGCCCACATCGCGTCAAAGAACCATGCGCATGCGCTCCACAACGACCGCTGCCACTACCGCAAGGCGATGTCGGTCGAAGATGTGCTGGCGTCGCGGGCTTTGCGCTACCCCCTGACCGCGGCCATGTGCTCGCGCATGTCCGATGGTGCCGCTGCTGCCCTGCTATGCAATGAGGCCGGGCTGCGCCGCCTCGCGCCATCGACGGTGCCGGTGCGGGTGCGCGCCTGCGAACTGGTCTCCGCGTCGCCACGCTCCTGGGATGACTTTGAGCACCACGCGATGCGTCGGGCCGCGTTGAAGGCCTATGAGCGTGCAGGCATTGGGCCGCAAGACGTGGATGTGGCCGAAGTCCATGACGCGGCCTCTTTCGGCGAGCTGTTCGTCAGCGAACTGATGGGGTTTTGCGCAATCGGCGAAGGCGGCGCCTTTGCCGAATCGGGCGCCTCAACGCTGGGCGGTCGGTTGCCCATCAATCCATCCGGCGGCCTGGAGTGCCGAGGCCACCCGATCGGCGCCAGTGGTCTGGGGCAGGTGTTCGAACTGGTCACGCAGTTGCGTGGCGGCGCGGGTGCGCGCCAGGTTCAGGGGGCGCGCATCGCGCTACAGGAAAACGGGGGCGGCTTCATGGACGTTGAAGAAGGTGCCGTCGTGGTTTCGATATTCGAGCGTCTGACTGGCGCGGCTAGGAGCTAGGTTATGACACGAAATGCAGAACAGGTGGCCGACGGTTTCATGTTCCCCGAGAGCCCGCGCTGGCATGTGGGTCGGGGCGCATTCGTCTTCAGTGACATCGACCGTGGCGAAATCCACGAGTGGCGCCCTGACGCAGGCTCGCGCCGCCTGTACAGTCACACCGGCATGATCTCCGGACTCGCCTTCGAGACTGCCGATTGCGTGCTGGTCTGCGATGCCCGTGAGTGCACCCTCATCCGCGTCGACCTCACGACCGGCCGGTGCCTTGGAACCGTGGCCGACTTCGGGCCTATCCGCGGCTGGGGTATCAACGACATGGTCAGGGCCGCTGACGGCACCTGTTATGTGGATTCCGTCGATTTTGATTTCATGGCGGCGTCCCGCGGAGAGATCGAGCGCAAGCGCTGCCGACTGCTGATCGCTCGTCCCGATGGCAGCGTGGCCGTCGCTTCGGACGAAATGTTCTTTCCCAACGGCATGGCCATCACCCCCGATGGCCGTCAACTGATCGTGGCTGACACCCGCGACCGCTGCCTCGGCAGCCTGGAAATAGCCATCGACGGAAGCCTGGGGCCTCGCAGGATCTTCGCCAGCTTTCCCGATGAACTTCCCGACGGGATGTGCCTGGATGCTTCCGGTGCCACCTGGGTGGCCAACCACGGTCGGGTGGTGCGCGTGAGCTTCGACGGCGTCGAACTCGATGAAGTCTTCACCGGCGAAGCCCGCGCAACGGCCTGCATGCTCGGTGGCAGCGATGGCCGCACCTTGCTCATCACCGCCAGCGACACCATGGATCGCGAGGTCATGCGCCACCATCCGTCGGGCAGGCTGTTCCAGGTACACGTCGACGTGCCCGGCGCCGGGCTGCCCTCGGTCTATTGACATCGCCGGAGTACCGATCATGGGCGAGCAACGACTCGAAGGAAAGACAGCGCTGGTGACCGGCGCCACCGCAGGTATCGGGGCGGTCATCGTCCGGCGCTTTGCCGCCGAGGGAGCACGGGTCGTGTTTTGCGGCAGGTCCGAGGGGCCGGGCCGGGCACTGGCTGAGCAGATCGGCGATGCCGTCAAATTCATTGCAGCAGACGTCACCCGGCCTGAAGACACGCGTCGGCTCGCGGATCAGGCGGCCGCATGGCTGGGACGGATCGAAATTCTCGTCAACAACGCTGCCGCGCCACCCCCCGACGTGCCCCTGGAGCGCATCGACGCCGCGGCGCTGCCGGGCTACATGGCTTCGGTGCTCGGCAGCACCATCCTGATGACCTCGGCTTTGGTGCCAATATTGCGAGCGCAAGGGAGCGGCGCCATCATCAACATTGGGTCCACTGCAGCGCATCGGGCCAATTCCTCGTCCAGCGTCTACAGCGCCCTGAAAGCCGGAGTCTGCCACTTCACGCGCTGCTCGGCACTTGAACTCGCGCCCTATGGCATCCGCGTCAACACGGTCTCGCCCGGCGCCGTGCCCACGGCCATCTTCCCCAAGAAACTGGGTATCGCCGAGCGACATCACCCGGCAGCGGTCGAGCGGCTGGTCGACGTCTTCGGTGACTACATTCCGCTGGGTCGGGCGGGCCGCGCCGAGGACATCGCCGACGCGGTGATGATGTTTGCCAGCGATGCCTCAGGCTTCATTACCGGCCAGGATCTGGTTGTCGATGGCGGCCTGACGGTGGGTCTGTCCGCATCCGGCAAGCGCGCGCAGGGCGAGGCCATCCGGTCAGCGCTGGCTCCGTTCCTGGAGTAGCCCATGAGCATTCTCGGCATTCTGGAACATGGTCTGCGGGTCGATCCCGACAAGCCGATGATGTGCTCCGAGCGCGGGGCGATCAGCTATGCGCAGGGCGTCGGCCTAGTGGCGCGTATTGCCAATGCGCTGCGCGCACGGGGTCTGGGACAGGGGGATTGCGGCAGCGTGCTAGCTGCCAATGATCCGGCTGCCTTGCTGGCGGCGTATGGAATCCAGGCGGGCGGGTTGGCCTACCTGGCTTCGAGCGCCACGGGCACCGCCGACGAACAGGCACGCGCGCTGGGCCGTTTCGAGGTGAATGTGCTGTTCTTCCAGGGCGCATTCGCGGACCGGGTGGCGGCCATGCGTGCACAACTGCCCAGACTGCGCCTGACGGTGTGCCTGGACGGCGAGGCCGGCGACCTGTCGCTGGAGGCGTTCGTTGAGGGACAGGCCAACGTGTACGCGGGACCTCATCCCAAGCTGACCGACATTGCCAGCATCTCGCAGACCGGCGGAACGACCGGCGAGCCGAAAGGGGTGATGATCAGCCATCGCGCGCGGGTCGCCTTCGTCGAGAAGTTCTGGATGGAAATCCAGGACCCGTCGCCAGTCATGCTGGCCGCCACCCCCCTGACGCACGCTGCGGGCGCCCTGGCGCAACCGGTGTTTGCGCGCGGCGGCACCGTCCATGTGATCGAGCGGGCAGACGCCGCCCTGGTGCTGAACGCCATCGAGCGGCACCGCATCTCGTTGCTTTTCCTGCCGCCAACGGTGATCTACCGCGTGCTCGATCACCCAGCTCTGGCGGGCACCGACCTGTCGAGCCTGCGGCACCTGCTCTATGGCGCAGCGCCTATGTCAGTGGCGCGCCTGCGCGAGGCGATTCGGGTGTTCGGGCCGGTGATGACGCAGTTCTACGGGCAGACCGAGTGCCACACGATGATCACGGCCCTGATGCCGCGCGACCATTACCGCGGCACGGAGGTGGCAGAAGACGAGCGTCTGGCCAGCTGCGGCCGTCCCTCCCTGGGCACTACGGTCGAAATCGTCGACGAGCAGGGAGCGCGACTGCCGCCTGGCAGGGTGGGCGAGATCCGGGCACACAGCGACCTCATGATGTCCGGCTACTTCCGCAATCCGCAGGCCACCGAGGCCGTACTACGCGACGGCTTCATTCACACGGGAGATCTCGGCTACATCGATCAGGAAGGCTACCTGCACCTGGTGGACCGCAAGCGTGACCTCATCATCACCGGTGGATTCAACGTCTATCCGTCCGAGGTGGAGCAGGTGCTTTCCAGCCATCCGGCCGTGGCCGAGTGCGCGGTGGTCGGAGCCCCTGATGCTGACTGGGGGGAGCGCGTTACCGCGGTCGTCGAACTGCGCATTGGAGAAACCGCGACTGCAGAAGATCTGCAGGCGTTCTGTCGCGATCGCCTTGGGGGCGTCAAGTCACCAAAGGTGGTCGAGATCTGGCCCAGCTTGCCGCGCTCCGCGATCGGCAAAGTCCTGCGCAAGGATATACGTATGAGGTTCTGGCCTGTGGGGTCGCGGCAGATTTGATACGTGCGCTACTTTGCTGCATCTGTCCCGACTCATCGAGCACTCCAAGTGCATGCCTTCGGTCATGTCCCCGGAATTGGTTTGAGTTTTCTGTTTACTTAGCCGCACAGGGCAAAGCCCGACGCGCCTTCCGATCGCCGCAGAGATATAAGGCTTTCCCTTTCGCCACTGACCGCTAACGAGAATTTCGTCGATTCAGCGGCTGCTTTGATAGTAGTCTTTGGCCGACTGCTAATGGCCGAAAGCAACACTTTTGAATGCACCCACATAGCTGCCATTGAAGGCGGTCGACCCGGTGTCGGAACAAAGGCCGCCTTCAATGACCGTCTCAGATTTCAGTCTGCTCGGAGATTTCAAGAGCGTCGTCGACCTCGATACCCAGGTACCTCACGGTCGATTCCAGCTTGGAGTGACCGAGCAGCAGTTGCACGGCTCGGAGGTTCTTAGTGCGTCGATAGATCAGCGTGGCTTTGGTCCTTCGCATCGAATGGGTCCCATACTCGGAACGATCCAGACCAAGCTCATCCACCCAGTGCCCGAGAATCCGAGCGTACTGCCGGGTTCCGAGGTGGGGGGAGTCGTGGAGCCTGCTCGGAAAAAGAAAGTCGTCGGATTTCAATGCCGCCTGCTTGATCCACGCTTGCAAGGCCTCTCTGGTGACAGCCGTGATCTCGAATTGCACTGGGCGCTTGGTCTTGTGTTGCATGACGATTGCTCGGTTGGCCACCTGATCGCCATGGGTCACGTCGCGGACTTTGAGTGATACGAGGTCACATCCGCGAAGCTTACTGTCGATACCAAGGTTGAAGAGGGCGAGCTCGCGAACCCGTCCTTCCATCTGAAGCCGTACGCGTAGGGCCCAGATGTCTTTCACCTTGAAGGGCGCTTTCTGCCCGACGATCTTGCCCTTGTTCCACGGTTCGTGATGAACCACATTGGTTGAGGTTTCCATGATGGTCTCCCATCGAGTTGAGGGGAGCAAAGCATGCGCTTTTGGGGTATAACCGCCTTGCGCTATATCAAGTCAGAAGAGATCACTCCAGTTGAACTGATGACTGCAAACGAGTGGGGCCGTCAACCAGCGCATTCGGCCAGAAGCAGTCTCAAAAAGCTGAGTTCTTTGGAGTCTGAGAATCACATCGGTGTGGGCGAATCCAAGCTTTTCACGCCCCGGTCCAAGCAAATGGGTCGGTATAAACTCCGATCATGAAGCTACCCTCTCGATTACCCGTCTGGTCGATCACCTGCCCGATAGCTGCTTGGGTTTTGCTCGTCCTGAATTTCACAGGGCACGGAGTCGGGCTGGGTGGACTGTTTGAGGTCCTTCTTGTCTCTGGCCTTGTTGCGGGCGTCCTCGCGGCCGTCTTTCACGCGGAAGTTGTTGCTCACCGAGTGGGTGAGCCCTATGGCACGCTGGTGCTGGCACTTGCGGTCACAGGCATTGAGGTCGCGCTCATCGTGTCGCTCATGATCGCGGGAGGCGAGGCCGCCAGCGGGTTGGCTCGAGATACGGTGTTTGCCTCGGTGATGATTATCCTCAACGGTATGGTTGGACTTTGCCTGCTCACCGGCGGACGCCGTCATGGCGAGCAAACCTTTGGTTTGTTCGGGGTGTCAACGGCCTTGGCCACCCTAGCGGCCATCTCGGTGCTCGCCCTGGTGTTACCCAACTACACCACGACCATCTTGGGTCCGTTCTACAGCAGCAGCCAACTGATCTTCATTGCCGTGGTCTCGCTTGTGCTGTACGGCACTTTCATATTGGTCCAGACCGTTCGTCATCGGGATTACTTTTTGCCCGTGGTTGCTGAGGCAGACGAGGAAGTGCACGCGCCACCGCCCTCTAACCAGATGGCGAGCCTAAGCGCGGCGCTCTTATTGGTTTGCTTGGGTGCGGTCGTGCTGCTGGCCAAGGCACTGTCACCCGCTTTGGAGATGGCTGTCGCGAGCATGGGGGCCCCTAAGACCGTGGTGGGCATCATCATCGCTTTGGTGGTCCTGCTGCCCGAGAGCATTGCCGCTTATCATGCGGCGCGGGCGAACCGCCTGCAGACCAGTCTCAATCTGGCCCTCGGCTCTGCACTGGCCAGCATCGGACTTACGATCCCGGCCGTTGCTCTTGTTTCCTTGATGACCGGCTGGACGCTCTCGCTTGGCATTGATGCAAAGTCGACGGTATTGCTTGTGCTTTCGCTGTTTGTGGCATCCCTGTCTTTGGGTACGGGACGCACGACCGTGATGCAGGGAACCGTTCACCTGGTGATCTTTGCGGTGTATCTCTTCACCGCCATCGTTCCTTGAGCCAGAATCTGAATTAAAACCGGGGCAAGACCGAAAAGCAGTGTTCTGCCTTCTTCGGCCACAACCTGAAGAAGTACACGCTGAGACAAACGATACACAACTGCGCGAAGGTGACCTTCCCTCCCCACAAGGTAGCCGGCTATATCACTATCTACTGCGTCGAGGGCCGCTTAACGGTATCTCAGCCCACTGGTCCGGTCATCCTTCTGCCTGGGCAGCTGATGTTCCTAAACAACGAACTCCAGTATGGCTGCTTGCCCTGGAACCTAGTTCAGCGCTCGTCATTATTTCGTTGCCCAACGTTGAACGCTGATCAGAATCTTATAGGTTGTTTGCGCACAGGTCAGCGTCTGCTTCGGGTCGGAAGTTGACTGACAAAATTTGTGTTGCGAAATAGGAATTTGACATTAAATGCGGGGGGGTACCGTTCAACCCATGAAAGAGTCAGTGTCAAAGCCATTGATCTCATTGACTGTCCACTGACAGTAATTTTGGAAACCACACACGCAGAATCACGTTTAACAATGGCTGAGACACAACGCGGCAAGCCAATCTGGGATACGTGTGTTGACCGGGCTGGGCCTGTCAAGCTCTTGAAACGAGCCGACTGTGGTCAGACTGCTGTTGGTTGGGGTGGGAGCAACGGCCCTTGAAGAAAGACGGCGGTAATGGGGGCCTCGCTGGTTGAAAACCAGGTTGACCAAGGTGGGTCCAGAGAAAAACCATTGACCAGATGCCCAAGTTTCAGATGTCGGTTTGATTTGATGTGCGACCAAGGGGTCATCGATTGATCTCACGGGAGAAGATGACCACTTCCATTCGCCATTCAGGGGATGGGTAGATCCAGTGTTTGCACTTGAGATCAATTTCATGAAATAGATCGAGTGCGATAGGCGCAATCTCTGGCAACACCTTCACCCAAGACTGGCAATGGTGGTAAGCGTTGAGGGCCAATTCTCGTAACTCTTGAGAGGAAATCAGTTCTGATTTCTTGACAAGCAAGATGAGCGCAACCAACGCTTCAAATGTCCCGATTTCTGCCAACCGATAGGCCGTTTCTTCATCAAATTTCTGGAAACGATCTGGTTGCGGGATGGCCTGAAGCATTGGAGGTGCTGAAACCATCAGGAGATCCGTGATAGCAGGGGCTAATGCTTTCAGCTGATCGTCAATCCATCTCTGATTGAGCTGATCCCCACGCAACACAGCCCAAATAGGCGAATCAAAGTAGGACGCAGTACCGGGATAGTTTTGATCGGCAATATCAACTGAATATGGCTTGCCGACCATTCTTTGCGGGACACGTAAACCCGTTTGATAGCCATCCCATTTACGCGGGCGTACCACCCCTGCCTCTTTGTGTTTGACGATGGACGGCTCTATTGCCAACTCAATGGCGTAGGCACTTGGCAAACCCGACCTGGCTTTGACGGCATAAAACCAGACCTTCGTGCGCAAGACATCAATCGGATTTCGCTTGGGGCGACCCGGCTTTGGCGGTTGCAAAAAGGTGGGCATGGTCATGGTGTACAGAAACTCCGATTATCCGTTCGGGTTCCACAATTGCTAACTTTCGGAAACACTGCGTGACAACCGTAGAGAGACCCGAACAAATGACCACGAGTTCATGCGAGCCAGGCACCTTGGCTGAAAAGTTGAAAACAGAAATGGAGCAAACCCATGGCCCACTGCTGGGAGGCCTGCGGTTGGCCAACGCTCTGGGACACGCCAGTGTGGCGGGGCTACGACAAGCCAGATACCGTGGTCAAGTCGCCGTAACGCTGTTCACGTTGCCACATCGACGAGGTTTTTATGCACTCACCAGAGATGTCGCCCACTGGCTTGCGCAGGCACGAATCACGTCTAGCGCTGAATAAAACAAGGAGGGAAAAACCAGAACGACGCTAAATCTAGCCACCCAGAAACGCAAAAGCCCGAGGCGGACACCTCGGGCCTAGCGTCCGACCGAAGCCGAATCAAGTAGTACCTTGTGGGTTGGAGTATCGGTCGAGCATCCCCTCATGTCAAGTGGGCGGGAGTGGGTTAACTCACCCCGAGTGCATGCCTCCTGCACTCGTTTGACCAAAGGAGCAGTCCATGAGGCTACCCGTTCATTTGCAGCGTGACATTGCACGCCAGCACTTTTATGACCCGACGTTGGCTCACCGAGCAATTTCAAGAACAACTGGGACGCACCACGACACGATCCGAAAATTTCGACAGCAAGTGGATGCCTCTGGCTTGAGTTGGCAAGAGCTTTCGCCGTTAGATGATGATGCCTGGCGGGCAGCACTTGGAACCCAAGATCGGTCTGTTGCGCAACTCAAGACGCATCCAGATTGTGAATGGATTCATACCGAAATGCGGCGACCCGACGCAACTCTAGAGCGTCTTTGGCGAGAGTGGCGCGAGACCACCCCTGACGGGGTGGGCTACTCACAATTTGCCATGCTCTATAGAGCTTGGACAAAAAATCAGCATGTGGTGATGCGACGCACGCACCGACCAGGTGAAAAGCTGTTTGTGGATTTTGCGGGCCGGACCGTTGAAATCCGAGATCAAAACGGTGGCCCATCGACCTTTGCTCAAATCTTTGTGGCTGTGCTTGGGTACTCAAACTACACGTACATCGAAGCCACGGCAAGTCAGACCACCAAAGACTGGCTGAAATGTCACGCCAATTGTTTCGAGGCTCTGGGTGGTGTGCCAGAGTGGGTCGTCAGCGACAACCTTAAAGCGGCCGTTTGGCGGCGTGAACGGGATCGAACGGTGATCAACCCAGCCTACAGAGATTGCCTCAGCCATTACGACACGGCACCTCTACCAACGGGAGCACGAAAGCCCAAACACAAAGCCAAGGCTGAAGTGGGCGTGCAAATCGCTCAACGATGGGCTTTGTTTTCACTTCGTGATCGCATTTTCTTCAGCCTTGCCGAGTTGAATGCAGAACTCCGTATCAAGGCCGAAGAAATGAATCGCCATCCATTTAAACGGCTAGCAGGCTGTCGATTGGATCGCTTTCTGGAAACAGAAAAAGCGAGCCTCAAGCCATTGCCTGGAACGGCATTTGAATTGAGTGATTGGCGATATAGCGTCAGGGTACAAGATGACTATCACGTCGAACATCAAAGACGCTTCTATTCAGTGCCTCACACGCTAGCACGAGAAAGCGTGGACCTCAGGTTTACATCCACTGTGATTGAAATCTTCCACCGAGGTCGAAGGGTTGCCCTTCACCCTTTAATTGAGACACAAGGAGATGCCAGCACGATACCAGAGCATCGGCCCGTCATTCACAGCCGAGTGCTTGATGCCGAACCTCGGGCATTGTTGGCATGGGCGATGAATGTCGGTGGCAATGTGGAGTTGATGATTCGCCATCAACTTGAAAACCGAAGCGACATCACAAACGGCGTCAAAGCTGCACGACGAATGCGTGACCTCGCAAGGGACTACGGTGAGGCCCGATTTGAAGAGGTCTGCGCCTACGCGATGCCATTGAATATCACCTCACTTCGCAGCATCACATCCATCCTCAAAGAGGATGCAGACAAACGTTTTTCTATCACTCAAGCACTCAAAGTCAAAGTCATTGGTGAATTGCGTGGTCCTAGTTATTTTGGAGAATCAGCATGAGCAGCACGCAACAAACCATCACTCGCCTTCGAGAGCTCAAGCTCGTTCCAATGGCCGATGCTTACGACATGCAGCTTCAGCAACCCAAATTGCATGATGTCAGTTTTGATGATCGCTTTGCAATGCTTGTTGATCACGAGGCATCCGAGCGTGAGGCCCGAAAGTTGAAGCGTTTGATCCGAGGCGCAGGGATGCCTGAATTGGCTTCATTTGAGGATGTTGAATACAAGGTAAACCGTGGACTAGACAAGGCACAGTTGGCATCTTTGGCAAGCTGTGATTGGATAAGGCGTCAGCAAAATTTGATCATCCAAGGCGCTACGGGTGTTGGTAAGACGTGGCTTGCGTGTGCATTTGGCCAGCAGGCGTGCAGGCTGAAAATGCCAGTCCTTTTCTATCGCGCCAGTGATCTTTACGGATCAATCACAGAGTCATTGCTTGATGGCTCATTGCCCGCTCTGAAGCTGTCATTGAGCAAACCAAGTTTGTTGATACTTGACGATCTGGGTTTGGGTGAGATGAATCAACATGCGTCGCAGTTCTTGTTAGATGTGATTGATCGTCGAATGCGCACAGGCTCATTGCTCATCACAACGCAGTACCCAACCGATCAATGGCATGGGTTTTTTCCTGATCCCACGCTGGCTGATGCGATATTGGATCGCGTGGTGCATCAATCGCATCGGTTATCCCTGAAGGGGGAGTCCATGCGAAAAACAATGGCTCGAAAAAAAATGCAATCCAGCTGATAGTCTGAGTAGTCAGATTGACCATGTCAGTCTGACTACTATCCTGGTCAAATCGCCATACTTTTTCTTTGGTCAACTTGCTGGACTGAGTGGTCAGCTTTGACTGGAAGTGATGGTCACGAGGGATTGGAGCGGATGGTCAATAGGTTCTGGAATACGCACCTGTTAATGGTGGCCCTTTCAAAACACAGGAAGAAGCCGCCCAAGCGGCGCTTGATGCTGGTTCTGAATGGTTTGAAAAAAATGTACCAACGGACTATTAAATCCGTTTCTGCGGGCTACTCGTCTGAAGGGTGTGAATCGTCTTTGCCGATGGGCTCGACGCCACCCTATTGATGGAAAGAAGGCATAGCCAAGCGTGATACATCTAACCAGTTGCGAGCTGTGGCCCTTGATTCAAGGTACGCTTGATAAGCGGTGTCAGTATTCGTAACTCTTGGACGCCTAACGCCCCCTCTTGGTCTGGACCAATAGTAATCCGCAGAGCATCGCCATGAGCTCCTACTGGGAGCCGTCTGCAAAGTAGGTCTGCGAGAGCTGCATCTTCTACAGCGCAAATAACTTGTCGGTCTTCGTTGACCAGTTGAGCCATGACCTCTGCCAAGTGCACGGCGCGGAAGTCGTCAATATGCTGCACGGGATCGTCTAGCAAAATGGATTTCCAGCGACTCCATGAGATTGAGAGGTTCACGGACAACAGAAAGGCAAGTCCGGTTGCTCGACGCTGCCCGCTAGAGAACAGGAACTGTGGATTGAGTTGATCGCCCACCTGAAGCTTCATGAACCGCCGAACATCCCCACGAATTGAATATTCGATGTCACTCCAGGTTGGGTGGGGACGCAGCCGCCGATAGAGTTCGGACATTAATGGAAGCACGCGTTCGAGGCGGCGGTCAAGCGTTTCGCTAGTTGCTCTGCGAGCCGCATCATGCAGCGCTTGCGCACTGGCCTCCGCTTTTCGAGCGCGACCAAAGCGTTCCTGCGCTTTCGAAAGACGATTATTAGCATCGGATAGGCCACGCTGCGCTTTATCCAGATCAACGCTTAACCTCAGTGTTTCCAGGACCCGGAGATCTATTTGCGCCGCATTAAGGTCGGCACGCAACTCCGCAACCCTTGCTAACAGAGAATCCCGAGACGACTCAGCTAGGTGGAGGTCCAAACGCGCTTGGTCGAACAATTGAACTGCGCGCACTGCATCGGCGTGGACTTTCTCGGCTGCCTCAACTGCCTCGGACGATGCAACGACACGCTCCTCCGTTCTTTTTTTCACTCTCTCAAAATCTGCGAGGTTGGCAGCTGCTTCGCTTAGTTGTCTGGCAAGGACGACCGCGGCCTCCATGCCCTTTTCAAACTCCTCGTGGGACTGGCCGCTTGCACACAAAGGGCAACTGCCGTCGTGTAATCCAAGCTCACGTCCGAGGTTGACAAGAGCTAAGAGCTTCTTTGCATGTTCATCGACGCCATGCGTGTAAGCGGCAACCAGCGGAGGCGGCGTAAGCGAATTTAGAGCTGCAAGAGCGTCGGCGTGATCTTCCTGCCGTGCCTTCCGCGATGCATTTAATGAATCGAGATCGCTACGCACCTTGTCAATCTCTTGCCAACGCTTTGCGAGAGACTCAAGGGATTCAATTTCTGACTGCGCCTTGACAATGGCCTCTCTGACGGGGCCAGCTAAGACGTCGGCCGGAACTGTCGACTTCACAAAGGCTTGGAGACGGGCTACCGCTTGACCGAGGACTTCTTCACTGATCAAGCTGGCTCGCACCTCGTCGAGCCTTTTCGACGCATTCGCTGCATCGCTGTTGGCTGTAGCTACCTCCTGTTGTGCAGTAGCGGTTCGCTTCTTAGCGAGTGACACCAACTGGGCTCCTCGATCTAGCCAAACATCCGCGTCGTTCGCACCTAAAACGTCGCGGAGAAGTGCATATCTGTCGGCTTCCTTGAGGTCGAGACTCAGTTGAGTGATCTGTTCATCTCGGATGATTGAGGCGGCGCAGAGTTGGCCAAGAGGTTGAGCAGGGGCCGATCCACGATCACAAATTTGATCCAGGATAGCCTCAATATGTACTTGATTTGGTCCTTGAAACTGGGTCCGTCTCAGTACCAGCAAATCGGAACCGTTCGTGAATCCAACTTCGACATATCGATCCTCCGGAGCTGGGCCCGCTCCGGCCCACCAAAAATAGTCGGCCACTGATTCACCAGCTGATTTGGCGTCGTTGTACTTGCTCAGGGTCCCTGTCAAGGCGAATTCGATGGCATCGAAAATGGTGCTCTTTCCCACTCCATTACGACCATCAATGATGGTGAATCGTGAGCCGAATTCGATTCGCACCGGTTTTCTGTACCCTCTGAAGCCGCACAAAGAAACATAAGAGACCTTCATGGCGCCTCCTCAATAACTTGAAGGACTACCGACACCTCTGTGCTTGAAACGAAAGCTTCAATTGCGCGAGGTGGTAATTCAGTTGCTCGCTGGCGGATCTCCAACACCATATCGACGGCATCTAGTTTCGGTGCGCTTTGAAGGGGGAGTAATGGCAGCAGTGCGGCCTCCATGTCCGAGATACCGTTGATGTCTGAGCGGGCGATCTTCCGGGTTCCAGTTAGGTCCTCCTCAATTGCTGCGAGCGAAGCTATTTCAGCGTGAGAAATATCTCCGCTAGCGAGGAGCACCACATACGTATTCCATGCCTTCTGTCCGGCGCGTCGCAATGCGAATTGATTAGCAGAGACTGCTGCTTCGGAGTCGTCAGCCCAGCGGGCAATCAACGATTGGGCATTGGGGTACGAGAAGACGAAACCGATCACCGAATCATTCTCGAAGATCAAAAATTCTCTTCCCTTGGCAGAGCTTTCAAGAACCGTAAAGCCCATACGGGTCAGTAATTTCTCGGTTTCGTCAAAAATTTTCATTAGAGGTTGAACTCCTGAACTGCGTCGGGCCGGGTAATCCAGCGGCTCGCATTACCTCTCGCGATGGAGGCTGTACTTACGCGAGCAATGCTAACTGGGAGTAACTGTGCTTCGGCGCCAACCGCAACGACAAAGTCTGGCGCTGTAGCGGGAGGGGTCTCTCGTTCGAACTCTTTTTCGACTTGATGAATTGGGCGTGCGGCTCGTAGTATCCGAATTTTTTTGCCTTCAAGATTCCAGTACGGGCCATCAATTACGGCACCTCGTGCTTGGAGTTCCAGGAGTGTTTGTCCAATCAGCGGGTCTTCTGACGGCTTAGCTTGTTTAGCCGGTTCGTGAGGACGGCTTCCTTCAAGGTCACGCCTCACTGCCCACATCGTCTCATTGTCGGAAAAAGGAGGTTCGGTCCAAGCGGGGTTCGGTGGTGTACCTTTCCGGTCAATGAAAGCCTGCATACCAGCGTGCAGCACTTGGCGGACAAAGGTCCTCGAGAAGCTAAGGCGAAGGCTGGCTAAAAAATCGGATCCCGAGGCTTGGACGTGATGGAAACCGTTCTGAGCGCGATTGCCGAGTTCAAAGAGGGCCGGTGCTTTTTTCGGAAGATCAGCGCTAGCGGCCAGATCAACGACTATTACTCTAGATGGATTCACGCCATTCAACGTGGAGGCAAGCACCTCGTTCAGGTACGTCCAGTCAGTCCAAAAACCAACGATCAGCAAGTCGCGATTCAGTAGATTCAAATTGAGCCACTGAGCACTCCTGGCGATGCGCGAGGCTACAGGCTCGGCAGTCAACTGACCTCGGGCCCAAACCATGTTGTCTGGATCACTAGATCGGCACCCATGCAGTTTCAGGAGAGGTGCGACTCCTGGAGGCAAAGCTGCAAGCGCATGACCGTCTATGCCAACGCCGACTTGCCCATACTGGTACTGACCTGCCGTCTCGATCAAGGTGTCAACGTTTGTTGTTACGGCTGCCTGTAACGCTCGAACGAGCAGCATGTCCGCAATTGCGGCATGTCCTGGGTTCGGATGGCCGGCAAAGGCGTGCTGATCGATGAGTGTGCGGAAGTAAACGGACGAGAGCTCTTGTCGCTGAAAAAAATACTCCGCTTGGTCATCGATTCCTGCAGGTATGGGCGCTGCTTGGCCATACATGGCCTCGTACTTCTGTTTTGCTCTCTGCGCCAAGGTCGCCGCTGAGGGTAGCAAGCTTGGGGGGGCCATGGATAAACCGGCCCCGGCGAGTAGAACTAGCCGATCATTTATCAGCGACGTCAACGCGAAGCTTACGCTGTCTTCAACCGACGTCAGTTGCATCAGGTCAGGTCTCCCGTGTGCGTGAAAGTTGTCCACGTAATCATATACCCCGTCGCATAAGTTACTTCTTACATAAGCCGACAATCCAGCTTTGCATGGGCAGCGCATTTTTCTCTCCCCCCTTCGGTTGCGGACCTTGCGTCCGCTGGGTGCTCATTTTTGCTCTGGGGCTGCCCATGTGTGGATGGGAGTTCAATTTCCCAGACCGGATTTGAACTTGTGTCGATGATGTGAGGCGATGTAAGATCTGCCCATCGGATGGGTCTAACTCTCTACCCCGCATTCACGCTCTAGTACCTTCTAGCATGATTGAGTTCGAATAGAAAGTTCCTGAGTGGTCAACCATCCACCACCATTACCCTGTTTAAAGGCCGCTAAGGATAACCACTTAGTGGCCTTTTTCTTTGGTAAATCAATGGTTTGCGCAATAGTAATGCTCAGTAAGCTCTATTGACAGCTAAACCCTAACGGGGGTACGTACGAGCACCGCCGACTCCAGCTCAGCCGCAGGCATACGGGGCAGACCCAATTCACCGGCGTGCTCCTGGATGTCGCGCGGGGGCACGTCATACCGGAAGCGACGACCGTTTTGTTTGGCTGTTTGAAATGGCGACATCGCGTGGCCGTCGCTCCCAAAGACGATGCCTTTGAGCAGGTACTGCGTCTTGGCTCTGGTCGTGGTGGCCCGCACCCGGCCATTGGTGCTGAGGATGGCGTGGGCATCATCCCAAATGGACTTCGTGATGATCGGCGGGCGCTCCGCCTGATACCTAAGCTCCTTGTGACGCAACTCGCCCACGTAGGTGCGGTTGGTCAAGACCTTGTAAATCAGCCCTTTGCCGTCCTGGGTGGTCCAGGTTTTGGACGTTTTGGACGCCGCCCAACTTCACCTTTGGTTTGTGAAGTGTATGATTCATCGTATTACAGTTGCATAAGAGTGATACAGCCATGACTGCCAGAACCATCAACGTACGCCTGCCCGAGGCGCTTTACATCCAGATCGAAGAATTGGCCAAGGCGACCGCACGGACCAAGAGCTTTTTGGCCATCGATGCGTTGACCAACTATGTGCAGAGTGAATCCTGGCAGATTCGTGATATTCAAGAGGGCATTAAGGAAGCCGATGAAGGTGAATTCGCAACCGACAAGCAGGTCAAAGCGGTATTTGCCAAATACGGCGCTTGATCCATGCAGATCAAGTGGACCAAGACAGCGCTCGCGTCTGTGGATGAAATCGCTGGATTCATCGCCAAAGACAACCCGACCCGCGCCACCAGTTTTGTACTGGAGTTGCAGGCCGCGGTGACCAAACTTCAGGCGCATCCTGGCATGGGTCGGGCTGGCCGCGTCCCCGGCACGCGCGAACTTGTATTGCACAAGAACTACATCGCCATTTACCGCGTGCGTGGCGACGATGTTGAAATTTTGAGATTGCATCACGCAGCCCGAAATCTATGACCAACCGGGTCAACCTAGCCATCTAGAGATATTGTTGAGTTGGGCAGGACCGGAAATCGCTATTCCCGGTTCGTTTGCTCTCAGGTAGCACCACGCCACCCCATGCAAGATTAAAAGCCGCTCAGTTTCACCACTGAGCGGCCTTTTTCTTAGCCCCCACGCTGTACTCAGCCGGCCTGCTGTTGATCGCGGTGGGCTTGGGCTTGGGCGGCGATGGCCGCAACTTCCTCCGTGCTCAGTCGGCGGAGGTTGTTCAGTTGCATTCGCATGCGCGGATTTTTGGCCAGGGTTTCACTGTGCTGGTTCAGGTAATCCCAATACAGGGTGGTGAAGGGGCAGGCCGACTCGCCGGTGGACAGCGCTGGGATGTAGCGGCAGCCCTTGCAATGGTTGCTCATGCGGTCGATGTATTTGCCGCTGGCGATGTAGGGCTTGCTGGCCATCAGGCCGCCGTCGGCAAATTGGCTCATGCCCAAGGTGTTGGGCAACTCGACCCATTCCACCGCATCGACATACACCGCCAGATACCACTGGTGCACCTCTTGGGGCTTGACGCCCAGGAGGAGGGCGTAAAGGCCGGTCACCATCAAGCGCTGAATGTGGTGGGCATAGCCTTGCGCCAGCGTGAGCTGGATGGCGTCTCGCAGACAGGCCATGTCGGTTTGACCCGTCCAGTAAAACGCAGGCAGAGGCTCACGGGCGTCTTGTGCGTTGCGCTGTGCATAGTCCGGCATTTGCGTCCAGTAGATGCCGCGCACGTATTCACGCCAGCCCAAAATCTGACGCACAAAACCCTCGACCGCTGGCAACGGTGCCTGCCCGGTGCGAAAAGCGTTTTCTGCTGCGGCCACCACCTCACGCGGGTTGAGCAACTTTAAGTTCAAGGCGCAAGACAGGTGCGAGTGATACAGCCACACCTCGCCCTCCCACATGGCGTCTTGGTAGTGGCCAAAATGCGGCAGTCGGTGGGCGATGAATTCAGCCAGGGCCCGCTGCGCTTGTTCGCGCGTCACCGGCCAGCCAAAGCTGGCCAGCGAGCCAGGGTGATGTGCAAAGCGGTGATTGACCAGCGCCATCACCTCTTGCGTGATGGCATCTGGCGCAAACCGGCTGGGCGGTGGCAACAGGCCGGGACCTTGTTTGCCAAAGCTGTTGCGATTTTCAGTGTCAAAGTTCCACTGATCGCCGACGGTTTTTTTTCCCTCCATCAGGATGCCGGTCTTGTGACGCATCTCGCGGTAAAAATATTCCAACCGCAGTTGTTTGCGCCCCTGAGCATGCGCGGCAAACTCGCGCACCGTGCTGAAGAAGTGGTTGTCGTCCCGAATCTCCAAGTTCAATGCGTGTTGGTGCGCCACCTGGCGCAAACTTTGCAGCACGCGCCAATCTCCTGGGGCGGTCATGACCAACTGCTGGGGCTGCGTTTGCTGGAGGGCCCGGTCCAACTCGCCCGCCAAGGTGCCCGTGTTGCCTAGCGCGTCCAGCTCGGTGTAGAGGACGGGCCAGCCTTGTGCCTTCAAGTCCGCAGCAAAGTGACGCATGGCGCTCAAGAACACGGTCGTTCGCTGTTTGGCAGAAGCGACATGCGTGGATTCTTCCTCCACTTCGGCCATCCAGATCGCGTCTTGTGCGGGGTCGAAATCGCGCAGCGCAGAGGCCTCGTGGTCGAGTTGATCGCCCAAGATCAAGACGAGGTGCCTGAGAGTTTTTTTCATTCAGGCGCGACTTTCGAAGAGGAGGCGGGTTTGTTTTTGCGACAGGCATCAGAACAGTAAAGCACCTGTTCCCAATTTTTGGCCCACGCTTTGCGCCAGGTCATGTCACGCCCACAGGCTTGGCAGGGCTTGCTGGGCAAGCTTTGCTTGTTGCCCTTGAAGCTTTTTGCCTGGGGGGCCGGGCTCATGATTTTCCCTCGCGCAAATCAATCCCTTCGAGTTGGGCGATTTTTTCAAGTGCGTTTTCAAACAAGACGCGGGCTGAGCCTGAAATGGAGGCCAGGTAGGCGTGCAGATGCGCGTCTTCGGCGCTGTTGTTCAAACAGTCTTGGCTGTATTCCTCGAAGCTGGCCAGTTGAGTAATGAGTTCAGCCACATGCCGGGGGCATTCGCACAACACGTTGGTGGAAATGCCCGCCACACGGCTCAGGGTGGCCTCTGAGTATTTGCGGCTGGTGATCACCGCACCCGAGGTGCCAAATTCTTGCGCACGGGCGGGGTCCACAAACAAGACCGATTGCAACAACTCGGCCAATTCGCTGTCGGAAACAGGTTCGCGCCTGACCATGCAGCCGGAAAACTTCATTGCTTGCACCACCGCCTCTGCAGCGAAATGGTAGATGACAATGGTTTGTGCGAACTGGTGCTTGCGCATCAGCAACTGAATGGCCGCGTGCACTTGGGCGTTGAGGGTATTGACCTTGATCAGCAGCACCTGCGCGGGGGTGTGCAATTCGGCGCTGCTGGCCGCGGCCAAGTCGGCCCAAACCTCGCTCAGCTGAATGCGGTTTTGCTGCAGGCTGAGCACAAATTTTTGCGATTCCATTCGGTTCGCCAGACTCAAACCGACAACCGCAACGGACGCCACCTGGGGTGTGGGCTGGCCAGAGTGGGACAGCGGCTGCGCCTGACTGCTCAGGCGCCGCAGGGTGGCCAGTTCCAAGTGGGCGATCGCGCTGATGGCATGGCCTGATTGGGAAAGCTGTTTGAGCAGTAGCGCCTTGGACACGTCTTGCTCTTCGTACAGGCGTTGCTTGCCGGGTGTTTTGACCGGGCTGAAGGCACCGTATCGCGTCTCCCAAATCCGCAAGGTGGTGACCGGAATGCCCGTGGTTTGAGACACGGCACCAATGCGGTAAAGAGGAGTCAAAGAGGAGTTTTTGGAGGTGAAGCTCATATTTTGTGTAGTAGTTGAGTAGATTTTATGTTGAAAAATACCTTATAAATAATTTTTTTGAACTTTGCGTAGGTTAAAAAGGCAAAATAGTCTTAACAACAATGCGAAAGCCAGAGACATGCAGACAACTCCCTCCCAGGATCGACTGGCCCATTTGAGCCCGGGAGATATCTCTGCGGCGATTCAAATGGCTTGGGAGGACCGAACGACGTTCGAGACCATCCAAGAGCGGATCGGTTTGACCGAACCCGAGGTGATTGCGCTGATGCGCGCGGAACTCAACCCGAGTTCTTTCCGGTTGTGGCGGATGCGGGTCAGGGGGCGCGCAACCAAGCACCGTGCCTTGAGAAGTCCGGAGATGAAGTTCGACGATCGTGCGGTGGCCGACCATCGCCGCGCCAATTGTTAAAAACCACGGCCAAGGCCGAGAGCGAGTTGTGAAATGAACTGTGACCTAGGAATGCGTATGTTGAACAAACAAACTTTCAATGCGATCGAAATTTGCGTTTGTATCGCCCGATCGCATCACCAAATCAGCTGCTCGACGGGCTACCTTTCC
>CANFOS010000030.1 GCA_947448735.1 Comamonadaceae bacterium
GCACACGAAGATGTTGACGCTGTGATGGCCGCTATCGTGGGCGCTGCCGGGCTGGCTTCGTGCATGGCTGCCGCCAAAGCCGGCAAGCGCCTGTTGCTGGCCAACAAAGAGGCGCTGGTTGTGGGGGGGGAAGTCTTCATGCAGGCCGTGCGGGCTGGCGGTGCCCAGTTGTTGCCTATTGACAGTGAGCATTCTGCAATTTTTCAATCCTTGCCTGAAGACCCATCGACCTGGGCCGAGCGGGTCGAAAAAATCATCCTGACGGCTTCTGGGGGGCCTTTTCGTACCCGCGATGTGGCCACCTTGCGGAGCGTGACGCCAGACGAGGCCTGTGCGCATCCCAACTGGGTGATGGGGCGCAAAATTTCGGTGGACTCCGCCACCATGATGAACAAAGCTCTGGAAGTCATTGAAGCGAAATTCCTTTTTGGCCTGGAACCGTCCAAAATAGAGGTGGTGATACACCCGCAAAGCATTGTGCATTCGATGGTGCAGTACATGGACACGTCCGTGGTTGCGCAACTTGGAACGCCCGATATGCGCGTGCCGATTGCTTACGGCCTGGCTTGGCCCGGCAGGGTTGTCTCGGGTGCCAAGGCACTCGATTTCAAAGCGATGGGCCACATGAGTTTTGAAGCGCCTGATCACGACCGGTTTCCTGGTCTGCAGCTGGCCTGGGATGTGTTGGCCGCGTCTGTCGGAACGCCTGCTATTTTGAACGCTGCCAATGAGGTTGCAGTAGCTGCCTTTCTCGACAAAAAAATACGTTTTGACCAGATTCATGCGTTGAACCGTGCGACCCTTGATGCTGTGGCTGCGCCGCCTGTCTGTGGCATTGAAGATCTTTTAGAACTGGACGCCGAAGCCCGCGCATTTGCCCACCGCCTATCCCATTCCATGGCGTGCTGACATGTTGACATTGGTTGCTTTTATCGTTGCTCTGGGTATCTTGATTGCGGTTCATGAGTATGGGCACTATAGGGTCGCTGTCGCCTGTGGTATCAAGGTACTGAAGTTTTCGGTTGGCTTTGGCAAGCCGATTTATGCCTGGCGACTCAAAGACAACCCAACAGAGTTCTCGATTGGCATGCTTCCGTTGGGTGGTTACGTCAAGATGCTTGATGAGCGCGAGGGAGCCGTAGATGCCTCCGAGCGTCACCTGGCTTTTAATACCCAACCCCTGAAATCTCGCGTGGCGGTCGTTGCGGCGGGTCCAGCAGCCAACTTGCTTCTGGCGATCTTGTTGTACAGCCTGGTTAATTGGACTGGTCTTCAAGAGCCCAAAGCGCTGCTGGCCAGCCCAGTAGCGGGCTCGATAGCCGAAAGGGCGGGCCTGCGCGGACAAGAGTGGGTGAAGCAGGCGGCCTTTGACGATGAGGTACTTGAAGACGTGCGCTCCTTCGAAGATCTGCGCTGGCGCTTGACGCAGGCTGCTTTGACTGGCCGAGATGTTCGTCTCGCGGTCAGCAACGATTCGGCTGCACAAGAGGCGTCGGCGCGCGAAGTGCTTCTCAAATTAGCTGATTTGCAAGCCAGTGATGCAGATGCGCAGCTGTTTCGCAAGATAGGAGTTTTGGGTCCATGGACTCAGCCCGTGATAGGCGAGGTCATGGTGGGCGGTGCGGCAGCTAAAGCCGGTTTACGTGCTGGTGACATTGTGCAGCGCGCCGGAGCAACTGTCATCGTTGACGGCCAGCAACTTCGCGAAATCATACGCAGCAGCAAGTTTGCGTCGGGCTCACAAACATGGCAAATATTAAGGTCTGGCCAAAATATCGATATTTCAGTGACACCCGAACCGCGACAAGAAGGCCAGATGATCGTGGGCCGCATAGGTGCATTTGTCGGATCTCCCCCCGAAATGGTCACTGTGCGCTATGACTTTTTGGGGGGCTTGTGGCAAGGAGCGGTGCGAACTTGGGAGGTCTCTGTTTTAACGCTCAAAATGATGGGGAAAATGGTCATCGGTCAGGTGTCGCTCAAAAACCTGAGCGGCCCACTGACGATTGCCGACTATGCGGGCAAATCGGCTAGCTTGGGCTGGACAGCGTATTTGCTTTTCCTGGCCCTGATCAGTGTGAGTTTGGGGGTGCTTAATTTGCTTCCCTTGCCTGTCTTGGACGGTGGACACCTGATGTATTATCTTTGGGAGGGTGTAACCGGTCGCAGCCTGTCCCAAACTTGGATGGATGGACTACAACGCGGCGGCGTTGCGGTTTTGCTCTGCATGATGTTTATTGCTCTTTTCAATGACGTCACCCGAATCTTTGGCTAATGCGCGGTTTTGAAGCCAAAACGAATATTCAAGAGTTCATGCAAAAAAAATTCAGCCAATTCAAATTTAAAGCCGTATGTGCTTTGGCAAGCACCCTGCTTTTGGCAAACACGGCATGGGCTGTTGATCCTTTTACGGTCAGGGATATACGGGTCGAAGGCCTGCAGCGCGTAGAGCCCGGTACCATCTTCGCATCACTGCCCTTTAGGGTGGGTGAGACCTACAACGATGACAAGGGATCGAGTGCAATTCGGGCTTTGTTCGCGCTGGGCTTGTTCAAGGACGTGCGGCTAGAAGTCAGCGGGGATGTGCTGGTGGTGATTGTCGAGGAACGTGCGACCGTTGCCGATGTCAACTTTGTTGGTGCCAAAGAATTTGACAAGGATGTACTGAAGAAGGCGCTGCGTGAAATTGGACTGTCAGAAGGCCAGCCTTTTGACAAAGCACTTGCAGACAGGGCCGAACAGGAAATCAAACGCCAGTACATCAACCGCAGCATGTACGGTGCGGAGATAGTGATCACCGCAACGCCGATTGAGCGCAACCGTGTTAACTTGTCATTCAATGTTTCAGAAGGCGAAACAGCGAAAATCAAGGACATCAGAATTGTCGGCAACAAATCCTTTAGCGAGTCGACGATCCGGGGATTGTTTGATCTGGACACCGGGGGATGGATGAGCTGGTATACCAAGGCCAATCGTTACTCTCGGGCCAAGCTCAACGGCGACATTGAGAGCATGCGCTCGTATTACCTGGCGCGCGGTTACCTAGAGTTCAAGGTGGACTCCACTCAAGTCGCCATATCACCCGATAAGCAGGATGTCAGCATCACCATCAACGTGACTGAGGGCGAGCGTTTCATTGTCTCTGGTGTCAAACTTGAGGGTAACTTCCTGGGTAAGGAAGAAGAATTCAAGTCATTGATTGCCATCAAGCCCGGGCAGGCCTACAACGCCGAAACGGTGACTGCGACGACCAAAGCGTTTTCTGATTACTTCGGAACGTTCGGTTTTGCGTTTGCCCGCGTCGAAGCCATTCCTGAAATCGATCGTGTGAACAACCGTGTTGCTTACGTGTTGCAGGCAGAGCCATCGCGACGTGCCTACGTCCGTCGCATCAACGTGATCGGAAACAACCGCACCCGTGATCAGGTTGTCAGGCGTGAATTTCGACAGTTTGAATCGTCGTGGTACGACGGCGACAAGATCAAGCTTTCGCGGGACCGCGTTGACCGGCTGGGTTTTTTTACTGAAGTCACGGTTGACACGCAAGAGGTTTCGGGAACAGCTGACCAGGTAGATGTTGCTATTGCAGTGGTTGAAAAACCCACTGGCAGTTTGCAATTAGGCGCAGGATTTTCAACCGCAGAAAAACTTTCACTCAGCTTTGGTGTCAAGCAAGAGAATGTCTTTGGTTCTGGTAACTACTTGGGTGTGGAAGTGAACACCAGCAAGATCAATCGCCAGTTGGTACTCAGCACAGTCGATCCCTACTTCACGTCTGATGGAATTTCTCGTGCGTTTGATGTTTATCGCAGAACTGCTCGCCCACTAGACGGACAGGGCGGAGACTACGGGCTAAAAACGACAGGCGCAAGTATCAGATTTGGTATCCCGTTCACGGAAAGTGATACCGTGTATTTCGGCAGTGCCTATGAAAGACTCGCTATTGAGCAAGGCATCAACGCGTTGCCTGTGACTTACCAAAATTACGTCAATCAATTTGGCTACAGCAGCACCTCTATCCCCCTGACCGTGGGCTGGGCTCGCGACAACAGGGACAGCGCCATTGTTCCCACGAAAGGTCGCTATCAGAGAGTTTTTGGTGAATGGGGCGTTGCAGGGACCGCCCGTTATTTACGAAGCAACTATCAAATTCAGCAATACATACCCCTGAACAAACAATTCACTGTTGCACTGAACGCCGAATTGGGCTGGGGTCGCGGTTTGGATCAACGGCCTTTTCCCATTTTCAAAAACTTTTCGTCCGGGGGTTTAGGATCTGTGCGGGGCTTTGCGCAAGGTTCGCTCGGCCCTCGCGACACCGCCAATCTCGCAACTGGTGGGCCCAAGAAAATAACGCTCAATGGCGAAGTGATCGCACCTTTTCCTGGCACTGGTAACGACCGTACGCTGCGCATGTTTGGCTTCGTTGATATCGGTAACGTTTTTGGCGAATTTGAACCCTACAAAATCAGCGAACTTCGTGCTTCCTATGGTGTCGGTGTCAGCTGGATTTCCCCTGTTGGCCCTTTGCGCTTAGGCATTGCCAATCCATTGCGTAAAAAAGAAGGCGATAGAATAGAGAAATTCCAATTTCAAATCGGCACTTCTTTCTAATGACGAATAACTTTCGCAACTTTTGGCTGGCTTGCTCAATCCTGTGCGCTGGATGTTCTGCTGGCGCCCAGGAGTTCAAGGTGGGCATTGTCAATCTGGACCGGATCTTTCGCGAGGCCAATTCCGCCAAGGCGGCTCAAACAAAGCTTGAGCAAGAGTTTGGCAAGCGGGAAAAGGAACTCAACGACATTGCCACACTGTTCAAAACTTCTTCGGATAAGTTTGAACGAGACGCTCCCACGCTGTCAGAGTCGCAAAGAAATGCGCGGCAAAAACAACTGGTAGATCAGGATCGTGACTTTCAGCGCAAACGCCGAGAGTTCCAGGAAGACTTGAATGCCCGAAAAAACGAAGAATTACAGCAAGTCATTGAGCGCGCCAACAAGGTGGTCAAAACTCTCGCTGAAACAGAAAAATTCGATCTGATTGTTCAGGAAGCCGTGTACGTTAATCCAAAGCATGACATCACCGACAAAGTGCTTCGACTTCTGAATGCCTCAAACGGCAGGTAGTCGTTCGCAGACCCGCAGTTGCAGTGGGTCCGGTTGTGTTGCTTTGCCATCATGACCATCAAACTTTCTACCCTCGTCGAGGCTTTGGCACCTGAATTCCCCAGTGCCAAACTGCTTGGTGACCGTGAGTTGCTGATTCATGCCCTGTCTCCTCTGGAAACTGCACAAGACGGTTCTCTCTGCTTTCTGAGTCATCCAAAATACGCACAAAAACTGGCATCGACAAAAGCTGCCTGTGTTGTTGTCAGTTTTGCCAATGAGTCCGCCGCTGTTCAGCGCGGGGCAACCATTGTGGTCGACGATCCTTATTATTACTTTGCCCGACTCACGCAAGTGTGGAAGCGGCATCACAGCACCGGCATGGTTGCCGCCATTCATCCAACTGCCTGCATTGATCCTGCCGCCAGGGTTGATTCAGGCGTTTGCATCGGTGCATTTGCATACATTGGTCCTCATGCTGTGATAGGCGACGGGGTTCATATCGGTGCGCATTGCGTGGTGGGTCAAAACGCTGTGATTGGCCATGGCAGTCGTTTGTCTGCCCGAGTCACACTGGGTGACGATTGCAGCATTGGCGCGCGCTGTATTGTTCACTCGGGAGTCGTCATTGGTGCCGATGGATTTGGGTTTGCGCCGCATGATGGACGCTGGGAAAAGATTGAGCAGTTAGGTCATGTGCGCATTGGCAATGATGTCGAGATTGGCGCCAACACTTGTATTGACAGGGGTTCATTGCAGGACACTGTGATTGAAGACGGTGTCAAACTCGACAACCTCATCCAGATTGGCCACAACGTGCGGGTGGGCGCACATTCAGCGCTCGCGGGTTGTGTGGGTGTTGCCGGCAGTGCCACCATTGGTGCGCATTGCACGATAGGCGGCGGTGCCGTGGTGTTAGGGCACCTGACACTGGCTGATCATGTGCATATTTCTGCGGCGTCTGTGGTCACGCGTTCGATTTTGAAGCCTGGAAACTACACTGGTTTTTTCCCCATTGACGACAATACAGCGTGGGAAAAAAATGCGGCCACCCTGAGACAACTCTACACGCTGCGCGACCGGTTAAAACAGCTTGAAAAGTCTATAACACCTAAGAATATTTGAAGAAAAAATCATGGACATTCACCAAATTCTCAAGCAGTTGCCGCACCGTTATCCTTTTTTGCTGGTTGATCGTGTGCTCGAAATCGACAAAGGAAAGCGCATCAAGGCGCTTAAAAATGTCACCATCAACGAGCCATTTTTCATGGGGCACTTCCCCCACCGTCCGGTCATGCCGGGAGTCCTTATGCTGGAAGCCATGGCGCAAGCCGCTGCACTTTTGGCCTTTGACATGCTCGGGCAGGCACCCGACGATAAAACCGTCTATTACTTTGCAGGCATTGATGGTGCACGTTTCAAGCGCCCGGTAGAACCAGGCGACCAGCTCATCATGGACGTGAGTCTGGATCGCATGAAAGCGGGCATTTTCAAATTTACCGGGACCACTCGTGTGGGAGATGCGGTGGCTTGCGAAGCACAATTAATGTGCACCATGCGGACGATCGCCTGACGCGTGTGATGGCCACGATGGGTATTCATTCAACCGCCGTTGTCGACCCGCACGCCGAGGTTGATAGCACAGTCAGCATTGGTCCCTACACCGTGATTGGGCCACACGTCAGGGTAGGTGCTGGCACCACCATTGGCGCGCATTGCGTGATTGAAGGTCACACGACGATTGGCCGGGACAACCGTATTTTTCAGTTTAATTCGCTGGGCGCCATTCCTCAAGACAAAAAATACGCAGGCGAGCCCTGCGAGCTGGTCATTGGTGATCGCAACACGATTCGTGAATTTTGCACTTTTAACATCGGCTCACCTGGCGACGTTGGTGTGACCCGTGTGGGTGATGACAACTGGATCATGGCTTACGTGCATTTGGCCCACGATTGCCAGGTCGGCAGCCACACGATTTTTGCTAACAACTCCCAGCTGGCCGGTCATGTTCATGTGGGCGACTGGGTCATTTTGGGCGGCTTTACTGTCGTGCACCAGTTTGTGCGGCTGGGCGCGCACAGCATGACAGCCATGTGTTCCCTGCTGTTTGCCGATTTGCCGCCGTTTGTCATGTCACAAGGACAGCCCGCAAAGGCGCGCTCGATGAATTTTGAAGGTTTGCGCAGGCGCGGATTTTCGCCTGAACGGATCGTTGCAGTCAAAGCCATGCACAAGGCTTTGTACCGGGACAACCTGACCTTGGAGTCAGCGCAGCTGCAAATTGCCAGCTTGACCGAAGAGTATCCTGAGTCCTTGCCGGACGTTCGTATGATGCTCTCATTTTTGGAGCAAACTTCGCCGCAACGCGGTATCGTCCGGTAACGTCTCATGGAGACAGCGCAGCAATTTTCCGACAGGCCGCCCTTAGGAAAATTAGCCCCCACGGGTGGCAGTGCAGCCAACGTGGGGGCGTCCGTCCAAGTGGCGATGGTTGCCGGCGAAGCCTCAGGCGATTTGTTGGCGGGCCTGTTGATCGACGGCCTGAAAACCCGCTGGCCAGCATTGGGCACACATGGCATAGGCGGGCCGCACATGGCGCGTGCAGGCTTTGACGCTTGGTGGCCTAGCGACAAACTGGCTGTTCGCGGTTATGCGGAGGTGCTGCGCCATTACCGTGACATCGTGGCTATCCGTGAGCAACTCAAAACCCGCTTGCTGGCGAATCCGCCTGCTGTCTTCATCGGTGTAGACGCACCCGACTTCAACCTTGACCTTGAAGCTGCCCTGAAAGCCAAAGGCATCAAGACCGTGCATTTTGTCAGCCCGTCCATCTGGGCCTGGCGAGCAGACCGGGTCGAAAAAATACGCCGCAGCGTTGACCATGTGCTGTGCATTTTCCCTTTTGAAGTGGCTTTGCTCGCGCAACACGGGATTGCTGCCACCTATGTGGGCCATCCGCTGGCCAGTGTTATCCCGATGGCGCCAGATCGGGCTAGCGCACGCGCGAAGTTGGGCCTGAAAGACTCTGACACCGTGGTTGCTATTTTGCCTGGCAGCCGAAAATCAGAGATCCATTACCTCGCAAGACGATTCTTTGAGGCTGCAGCCCTTATCCGGCGGGCGCAGCCAGATATCAAATTTATAGTACCAGCGATTCCGGCATGGAAAACCATGATTGAGGATGCGGCGGCCATGACCGGTGTGAACAATTTGCAAATACTCGACGGACAGTCACACACGGCCCTCGCCGCATGCGATGTGACCCTGATCGCCAGCGGCACCGCCACGCTGGAAGCCGCACTTTTCAAGCGTCCGATGGTGATTGCCTACAACATGCACTGGTTGTCGTGGCGCATCATGCAGCGCAAAAAATTGCAGGCTTGGGTGGGCTTGCCAAATATCTTGTGTCAAGAATTTGTGGTCCCCGAGTTTTTGCAACAAGCGGCCACCCCGCAGGCACTCAGCGATGCTGTTTTGCGCTGGCTAGACGTCAAGGCTCATGAGCCTGCCAAAATAAGGTCTCTGGAGCAGCGCTTTAGCCGCCTGCATGCCGAACTGCAACGCAATACTGCCCAACTGGCCACCCATGCGATCGAAAAAATTCTTGGCTGCTGAGCAAGCAGCACTGTCATGGGACGTTCCAGGCTTGACGGCCGGCGTGGACGAGGCCGGGCGCGGCCCCCTGATGGGGCCTGTCGTCGCTGCGGCGGTGATCCTGAATGATTTACACCCCATCAAAGGCTTGGCAGACTCGAAAAAGCTCACGGCCCGGCAGCGTGACAAGCTTTACGACGAAATTCGCGCCAAGGCCCTGTGCTGCTCTATCGCGATGGCATCGGTTGAAGAAATTGACCAGCTGAACATCCTGCAAGCCACGATGCTGGCCATGAAGCGTGCTGTTGAGGGCTTGCGCCTCAAGCCGTACAAGGCCCTTGTCGACGGCAATCGTTTGCCCACGCTCAACATGCTGGCTGAAGCCATTGTCAAAGGTGACGCCAAAGTACCTGCCATTTCGGCGGCGTCCATACTGGCCAAAGTGACCCGGGATCGCTGGTGTGCCGAATACGACCTGCTTTTTCCGCAATACGGCTTTGCCAGCCACAAGGGTTACGGCACAGCTGCGCATTTGCTGGCCTTGCGTGAACATGGCGCTTGCCCACAACACCGCAAATCATTTGCACCTGTGGCTGCGCTGTTGTGATGGACGCAACTCCAGAGCGCATCAGCTCGGCCAGCAACTCGCTGATCAAAGACTTGCGCAGACTGGCGCTTGAAAATACCGCTTACCGCAAACAGGGCCGGGTGTGGCTGGAAGGCGATCATTTGTGCCGTGCAGCGCTGTTGCGCGGCTTCAAGCCGGCTTTGGGCCTGTTTTCCGAGTCTTTCTGGCCTCTAGCCCCCGCTATACATGCACAAGCAGCTCTCAAAAACATAGTGATTCCAGATGGCCTGTTTGCCCAGATCAGTGGCCTGGAGTCCCCTGGTGGTATGGGTTTTGTGGTCGATTTGCCCGCCCAGCCGCAGCTGCAACCCATAAGCGCTACTTTGATTCTTGATCGGGTGCAAGACGCCGGCAATGTCGGATCGATGTTGCGCAGTGCAGCGGCATTTGGCTTTGGTCAGGTGCTTGCCCTCAAAGGCACGGCGGCACTGTGGTCGCCCAAGGTCCTGCGCGCCGGCATGGGGGCGCATTTCGGTTTGCATTTGTTTGAGGCGGTAGATCTGGATGCGCTCCATGCCCTGGCCGTGCCCATGCTCGTGACGAGTTCTCACGAGGGCAGTTTTTTGGGTTCTGCCGCGCTGCCCATGCCCTGCGCCTGGGTGATGGGCCATGAAGGGCAGGGCGTTAGCGATGACTTGATGGCCAAGGCCGCCCTCAAAGTGCGCATCGCCCAGCCAGGCGGCGAAGAGTCGCTCAATGTGGCAGCCGCAGCAGCCATTTGCTTGCATTTCTCCTCGTTAAAGGTTTAAGTAAGGCCGGTCCCAAGGCTATAATCAGAGGCTTTTCCAAACACAGCTAGCCCCAAGCGCCACGAAGCAAAATCCCTCAAAAAAGCAGCTCACCCGCTCACAGCGGGTACACGCTTGGGCCAGCCGTAACCCATCCGTTATCCATCAGGAGGCCCCGTGCTTTTGTCTTTACAGGGATCATCACAAACAAACCCTCACGCGATTCTGGCGCTCGCAGACGGCACAATTTTTGTTGGCAATTCTGTGGGTAGTGCGGGCAGCACCGTTGGCGAGGTGGTTTTCAACACGGCCATGTCGGGCTACCAGGAAATCCTGACCGACCCCAGTTACTGTCAGCAACTGGTCACGTTGACTTACCCGCATATCGGCAATTACGGCATCAGTGGTGAAGATGTCGAGTCTGAAAAAGTGTATGCCGCTGGGTTGATCATCAAGGACCTGCCCTTGCTGGCGTCCAACTTTCGCATGTCCATGACATTGTCCGAATACTTGGTCAAAGAAGGTACGGTAGCGATAGCCAACATTGACACCCGTCAGCTGACGCGTCACCTGCGCAGCAAAGGTGCTCAAAACGGCTGCATCCTGGCGCTTGCCGTGGGCGAAACCGTGTCGCAGGCGGCTATTGACAAAGCCATCGCCCTGGCGCGAGCTGCGCCCAACATGGCCGGGCTTGACCTTGCCAAGGTCGTCTCGTGCAAGCAAAGCTATGCGTGGAACCAGACCGAGTGGAAACTGGGCTCGGTTTATGGCGTACAAACCACGCCAAAATTCCATGTGGTTGCTTTCGACTTTGGTGTGAAGAAAAACATTCTGCGGATGATGGCACAGCGCGGTGCGCGCATCACCGTCGTGCCTGCGCAAACGTCCGCTCAGGATGTCCTGAAGCTCCAACCTGATGGCATCTTTTTGGCCAATGGCCCGGGAGACCCCGAGCCTTGCGATTACGCGATTGCCGCTGCACGCGAATTGATCGCCACTGGTATTCCCACTTTTGGTATTTGTCTGGGCCACCAGATCATGGCGCTGGCGGCAGGTGCCAAAACTTTCAAAATGAAGCAAAGCCACCACGGTGCCAACCATCCGGTCAAAGACCTTGACAATGGACGCGTCAGCATCACCAGTCAAAACCACGGTTTTGCGGTGGACGACCAAAGCCTGCCGGCCAATCTGCGGCCGACGCACATCAGCCTGTTCGATGGCACCCTGCAAGGCCTGGCCTGGACAGACAAGCCAGCATTTTGCTTTCAGGGGCACCCGGAGGCATCACCGGGGCCGCACGATATTTCCTATCTTTTTGACCGCTTCACAGCCTTGATGGAGCAGCATAAATGAGCCCCCACGTTCACGGCAATGCCGATTCACTGCCCCCCGAGGGGGCTTTTGCTCCCTTGGAGCGGTCCTACGGGAGCAAGAATGCCTAAACGCACCGACATCAAATCCGTCCTCATCATTGGCGCAGGCCCCATCATCATTGGCCAGGCTTGCGAATTCGACTATTCAGGTGTGCAGGCCTGCAAGGCCCTGCGGGAAGAAGGCTACAAGGTCATTTTGATCAACAGCAACCCCGCCACCATCATGACTGACCCGGCCACGGCGGATGTGACTTACATCGAGCCCATCACCTGGCAGACGGTTGAAAAAATCATTGCCAAAGAAAAACCCGACGCGATTTTGCCGACCATGGGCGGGCAGACTGCGCTCAACTGCGCGCTTGATTTGTGGCACAACGGTGTGTTGGAAAAATACAAGGTCGAGCTGATTGGCGCAAAACCCGAAGCGATTGACAAGGCCGAGGATCGCCTCAAGTTTAAAGATGCGATGACAAAAATTGGGCTGGGTTCAGCTCGCTCGGGCATCGCGCATTCGCTTGACGAAGCCTGGGCGGTTCAAAAAACGCTGGGTTTCCCGACCGTGATCCGCCCCAGTTTTACCCTTGGCGGCACCGGCGGCGGCATTGCTTACAACTCTGAAGAGTTTGAAGTGATTTGCAAACGCGGCTTGGAGGCGTCACCCACCAACGAACTGCTGATTGAAGAGTCGTTGCTGGGCTGGAAAGAATATGAGATGGAAGTCGTGCGCGACACGGCTGACAACTGCATCATTGTTTGTTCGATTGAAAATCTGGACCCGATGGGCGTGCATACCGGTGACTCCATTACCGTCGCGCCGGCCCAAACCTTGAGCGACAAGGAATACCAGATTCTGCGCAATGCGTCTTTGGCGGTTTTACGCGAGATTGGTGTTGATACGGGCGGCTCGAACGTGCAGTTCTCGATCAACCCTGTCGACGGGCGCATGGTGGTCATCGAGATGAATCCGCGCGTGTCCCGTTCATCAGCCTTGGCGTCCAAAGCCACCGGGTTCCCGATTGCCAAGGTTGCAGCCAAGCTGGCTGTGGGCTACACCCTGGACGAGCTCAAAAACGAAATCACTGGTGGCGCCACACCGGCATCGTTTGAACCCAGCATCGATTACGTGGTCACGAAAATCCCGCGTTTTGCGTTCGAAAAATTCCCCACTGCTGATTCACGCCTGACCACACAGATGAAGTCGGTCGGTGAAGTCATGGCGATGGGCCGAACCTTTCAGGAATCGTTTCAAAAAGCGTTACGCGGGCTGGAAGTTGGCGTCGACGGCATGAATGAAAAAACGCAAGACCGTGAAGTGCTGGAAAAAGAACTCGGTGCGCCTGGTCCCGACCGCATCTGGTATGTGGGCGATGCGTTTGCGATGGGCATGAGCGTCGATGAGGTTTTTGCCCTCACCAAAATCGACCCCTGGTTTTTGGTACAGATTGAGCAGATCGTCAAGATTGAGTTGGAGCTGGAAACCACCTCTCTTGAGAAAATCGACGCCACCACATTGCGCGCGCTCAAGCAAAAAGGTTTCTCAGACCGCCGCCTGGCCAAACAACTCAAAACCACTGACACCGCGATTCGCGAGCGCCGCAGGTCGTTGGGCGTTCGTCCGGTTTACAAACGTGTTGATACCTGCGCTGCCGAGTTCGCCACCAACACGGCGTATTTGTATTCAACTTATGAAGCTGAGGGGTCAGAGTGCGAGTCCGAACCGACCAACAAGAAAAAAATCATGGTGCTCGGCGGCGGACCGAACCGAATCGGGCAGGGCATTGAGTTTGACTACTGCTGCGTGCATGCTGCCCTGGCCATGCGTGAAGACGGCTATGAGACCATCATGGTCAACTGCAACCCCGAAACCGTATCCACCGACTACGACACGTCTGACCGCCTGTATTTTGAGCCGCTGACGCTGGAAGATGTGCTGGAAATTGTCGACAAGGAAAAGCCGTATGGCGTGATCGTGCAGTACGGCGGACAAACGCCTTTGAAGCTGGCGCTCGACCTCGAAGCCAACGGCGTGCCGATCATCGGTACTTCGCCTGACATGATTGATGCAGCCGAAGACCGTGAGCGCTTTTCAGCACTGCTGCGCGAGCTGGCCTTAAAGCAGCCACCGAATGCAACGGCGCGCACCGAGCCCGAGGCCTTGGAAAAAGCCAGCACACTCGGCTATCCGCTGGTGGTGCGCCCGAGCTATGTGCTGGGTGGCCGTGCGATGGAGATCGTGCATGAGCAGCGCGATCTGGAGCGCTACATGCGCGAGGCCGTGAAGGTCAGCCACGATTCACCGGTTCTTCTGGATCGTTTTTTGAACGACGCCATCGAGTGCGACGTTGACTGCATTCGTGACCACACCGGCGCTACCTTCATCGGGGGCGTGATGGAGCACATTGAACAAGCCGGTGTGCACAGTGGTGATTCGGCCTGCTCATTGCCGCCTTATTCACTGGCTGCCGAGACTGTGACAGAGATCAAGCGTCAAACCGCTGCCATGGCCGCAGCGCTCCATGTGGTCGGCCTGATGAATGTGCAGTTCGCTATTCAGCACAAAGACGGCAAAGATGTGATTTATGTGCTGGAAGTGAACCCGCGCGCATCGCGGACCGTGCCATTTGTCAGCAAGGCGACAGGCGTACAGCTGGCTAAAGTTGCAGCACGCTGCATGGTGGGGCAATCGCTGGCATCACAAGGCATCACAAAAGAAGTCGCGCCGCCTTACTTCAGCGTCAAGGAGGCCGTGTTCCCGTTCGTCAAGTTCCCTGGGGTGGACACGATTTTGGGTCCCGAGATGAAGTCAACAGGCGAAGTCATGGGCGTGGGCAAAACCTTTGGCGAAGCCTTTGTCAAATCGCAACTGGGCGCAGGCACCAAACTGCCAACGTCCGGCCGTGTTTTTCTGACCGTCAAAAACAACGACAAGCTGCGCGCTGTCGAAGTTGCCCGAGCTCTCAGTGCCATGAAGTTTGACATTGTGGCGACCAAGGGTACCGCAGCAGCCATCACGGCTGCAGGCATCGCATGCACCGTTGTCAACAAGGTCACCGAGGGTAGACCGCATGTGGTCGACATGATCAAGAACGAAGAGATCGCCCTGGTGATCAACACGGTTGAAGAAAGACGCAACGCGATTGCCGATTCACGCCAAATTCGCACCTCGGCACTGCTGGCACGGGTGACCACCTTCACCACCATCGCCGGGGCAGAGGCGGCTGTTGAAGGCATGAAGTATCTGGGCAATATGAGCGTGATTTCAGTGCAGGAAATGCACGCCCAGCTGCATGCTTGATTTGAATTAAACTTAACCAAATCAACACCGCCACAGGGCAACCCGTGGCGGTTTCGCTTTATAAAGAGACACACCATGGCCACCATTCCCATCACCAAAATTGGCGCTGAAAAACTCAAGGCAGAACTGCATCAGCTCAAAACGGTTGACCGCCCGTGGGTCATCAATGCAATTTCAGAAGCCCGAGCCCAGGGCGATTTGAGCGAGAACGCCGAGTACGAAGCTGCAAAAGACCGCCAGGGCTTTGTGGAAGGCCGGATTCAGGAAATCGAAGGCAAACTGTCGGTGGCACAAATCATTGACCCGTCGGATATGGATGCGGGCGGCAAGGTGGTGTTTGGCTCCACGATTGAGCTTGAAGATGAAGAGTCTGGCAACAAGGTGACCTACCAAATCGTTGGTGAAGACGAAGCCGACATCAAGTTTGGCCGCATCAACATCTCCTCGCCGATAGCCCGTGCACTGATTGGCAAAGACGAAGGCGATTCGGTGGAGTTCCAGGCGCCAGGCGGCTTGAAGCGCTACGAGATCATCGCGGTGATGTACATCTAAAGACGTTTGATGCGCTATCGGTTTGGCCTGATGGTTGCCGCCCTGTGGTGGGGTAGCCTGACTGGCCTGGGTTTCATCGTCGTCCCCATGCTGTTCGCCCATCTGCCGAGCCCTGCCGCAGCAGGGCAGATGGCCGCAAAGCTCTTTACTGCGCAAACCTGGCTCAGCATCGCCTGCTGCATGCTTTTGTTGTTGATTTACAACCCAAAAGACGCTGTAGCCCAAGATATAAGGGCGCAAGCAGCTATTAAATTTATAGTATCCGGATTGCTGTTGGTGGTGCTGGTCGAGTTTGGCTTGTCACCGCGCATTGTCAGCGCCCGAACCGATGGCGGCAATTTAAAGCTGTTGCACGCTCTGGGCAGTGCGATGTATTTTGGCCAGTGGCTGTGCGCCGGGTTCGCGCTATGGCGATTGAGCCGCAGCAACAGCCCTGCCGCTTAGGCGAGCTTACAAACGCTCAGCCGCCTCAAGCGTGTTGACCAGCAGCATCGTGATCGTCATGGGCCCCACGCCGCCTGGCACCGGCGTGATGTAGCCTGCGACCTGACTCACGCCGGCAAAGTCAACATCACCACACAGTTTGCCCTCATCATTGCGGTTCATGCCCACGTCGATCACCACCGCGCCGGGTTTGACCATGTCTGCGGTCAGCACGTTGCGCTTGCCAACAGCCGCCACTATCACATCGGCTTGCAGCGTCATGGCTTTCAAGTCTGGCGTGGCGCTGTGGCAAACGGTAACGGTGGCGTTCTTCTGCAAAAGCATCAGCGCCATCGGTTTGCCCACAATGTTGCTGCGGCCAATCACCACGGCGTGCTTGCCGCGCAAGTCGTAGTGGATGCTTTCCAGCATCTTCATGCAGCCGTAAGGCGTGCACGGCCAAAAGCCGGGTTGCCCGACCATCAGTGCCCCCGCACTGGCCACATGAAAACCGTCGACGTCTTTGGCAGGCGCGATGGCTTCAATCACCTTGTGCGAGTCAATGTGGGCAGGCAAGGGCAGTTGTACCAAAATGCCGTGAATCGCCGGGTCGTTGTTAAGCGCCTCAACCCGAGCCAGCAGATCGGCTTCGCTCAAATCGGCCGGGTGTTTGTCCAAGACTGAATACAAGCCATTGTCTTCGCAGGCTTTGACCTTGTTGCGCACGTACACCTGGCTGGCAGGGTTGTCACCCACAAGCACCACGGCCAAGCCGGGCGTGATGCCGCGTGCGCGCAGTGCTGCGGCACGCTCGGCGACGCTGGCACGCAGCTGTTTTGATAAGGCGTTTCCGTCAATGAGGTGTGCTGTCATGGCTTGTGTTGCGCATTACTTGCTGCTTTTTGCAGTCAAAAAGGCGTGTAACCCAATAAATATATGCGCGAGCTGCTATAAATAATATAGCCCTGGCTTGGAGTGCGTTGCGTTCTCAAGCCTTGGGGGTCGTCGAACCCAAAGCAATCTTCAGCAGGTCTGCGACCGTGTTGGCGTTCAGCTTTTCCATGATGTTGGCGCGATGCGCCTCCACCGTTTTGATGCTGATGCCCAGGTCGTCGGCGATTTGTTTGTTCAAGCGGCCCGCCACGATGCGCTCTAACACCTGTGACTCGCGCGATGTCAGCTTGGCCAGCAGTGCGTCGCGGCTGGCGGACTGCTGGTGGCCTGCAAAGGCTTCTTTGGCTTGCTCCAGCATGCGCTCGACCAGGTTGACCAAAGCCTCTTCCTGAAACGGCTTCTGGATAAAGTCCATCGCACCCTTTTTCATGGTGTTCACAGCCATCGGCACATCACCATGACCCGTAATAAAAACGATGGGCAGTGGCGATTTGCGTTCGACCAGTTTGTCCTGTAACTCCAGGCCCGTCATGCCGCCCATGCGGATGTCAACAATCAGGCATGCCACTTCGCGCGCGTCGTAGCGGCTCAAAAAAGTTTCGGCAGAGTCATAGCAGCGCACCCGGTAATCTTTGCCTTCCAGCAGCCACTGCAGTGAGTCGCGCACACCTTCGTCATCATCAACGACGTACACGGTGCCTTTTTTGGGAATCAAGCTCATACAAGACTTACTTTCTTTGAGAACTTTTCAAAAAACTGCCTGGGAGGTTCAAAGTGGGTTGCCTGCTGCAAAACCTGTAGCGGTCAACACAGCATCAGGTAGGGGCGAGACAGGAATCCAGAATGTAAAGCGACACCCCACAATCTCTTCGTCATTGTAAAGGTTCTCAGCCTGGAGCCTGCCGTGGTGCGACTCGATGATGCTGCGGCAAAGTTTCAGGCCAATGCCCATGCCTTCGGACTTGGTTGAATAGAAAGCTTCATACAGCCGGTGCATCACTTCCGGCGACATGCCCTTGCCGGAATCGAGCACTGAAAACTCGACAACGGTCTGTTCCTGAATGGTTCTAGGCACCACCCGCAACTCAACGCTGCGACGCGCGGCAGGCAGCTGCGCTTGCGCAATGGATTCGGCCGCATTTTTCATCAGATTAATGAGCACTTGCTCGATCAGGATGGGGTCTACCATGACCTCGGGAAGGCGCGCCGCCATGTAGTGCGACAGGCGCACGTTGTGGCGGCGCAACTCAATGTCTGCCAACTCCATCGCATTGCTGACCATGGTGGACACGTCGGCGAGCGTGCGGTTGGGCTCGCTGCGTTTGACAAAAGACCGGATGCGCTGAATGATTTGTCCGGCCCGGTGTGCCTGTTTGGCGGTTTTTTCCAAGGCCAACAGCAGGTCCTCCGTGCTGATTTTGTCGCCTTTGATGCGCGTGACCATGCCATTGCAATAATTGTTGATAGCAGTCAGAGGCTGGTTCAGTTCATGCGCCACGCTCGACGCCATTTCGCCCATGGTGATCAGCCGGCTGGCGGTTTGTGCCCGCTCATTTTGTTGTGCCGCCTGCTCTTCGGCGTTGCGGCGCGGGGTGATGTCGGTAGCAATGACCATTTGTGCCAGGCGGCCGTCCACCCAGGTCAGGTAGCGCGAGCGCACCTCCAGCCACTTTGACAGATCGGGGATATAGACTTCTGCGCTTTCGGTCTGCGCGGTGGTCAGGGTGTCAGTCGGCAAGCCAGCCAGGCCATCGACCTCGTCCAGCGCGTCGTCATGGGTCGGCGTTGCCGGAACACCGGCCTGCGCGATCAGATTCAGATGGCCCAACACCTCGGCGCCAAACCACGAGCGGTACATCTTGTTGGCAAAAAGCAGTTCTTCGCCGCCCAACGGCGCGACCGAAATCGCAGCGTCCAGACCTTCCAGAACAGTGGTGAACCGCTCGTAGGAGGCAGACAGTTCATCACGAACACGGCGCGGCTCGGTGATGTCTGTGACGGACGTCATCCAGCCCGTTTGCTGGCCTCTGGCGTCAACCAGGGGGGACACATACATCCGCGCGTCAAAAATTTCACCGTTTTTACGTTTGACCTTGACCTCAAAACCTGCCGCAGGTGCGCGACCCTTCAGCTCATCTTCCAGCATGGTCGCCAGGTTTTTGACTTCTGTTTCAGGCCAATAGGGAAACGGCGGCAAGAAACCGACCAGTTCGGATTCGGCCCAGCCTGTCATCTGGCAGAAGGCCGGGTTGACGTAGGTGATTCGCCCTTGCAAGTCAAGTGCTCGCATGCCGGTGGGCATGGAGTTTTCCATCGCCCGCCGAAAATTGGTTTCTGTGCTCAAAGCGCGCTGAGCCTGCACGCGCCTGCGCGTGTGCCGCCAGGTTCCCAGCAGCATCCACACAGTCAGAGCGCTGAGCGCGCTGACCAGCCAAAAAAAACCGCTGCCCACGACGCCCAGTGAGGTGCGGTAGCCCTGTGCCTTGATCAGCAAGCCATTGCCGACCGGTGAGACGGGTATTTCATATTCGCCCGAGCCATCAGGCCACGGCAACAGGCGAACCACCGGGTTGCGCGGCGGCGGCATGTTGCCTGCCAGCACGTGGCCCTTGTCGTCGACCAGGGTGACTGCATATTTGGCGGTGATTTCGGTCGGCACGCCAAAGCGCAGCAGCCCGTCGATCGAGTAGTCACCCATCACCACACCTGCGAATTTGCCTTGATCGTCAACCGGCACCAGGATCTGCAAGGTGGGGGCAGTGGTGTTGTTCTCAGCGCCCTGCAGGGGGCGCGAATACACCGGCTGGCGCAAGTCTCTGGCCAGTCCATAAGTGCTGTCAGTCTCCCCATTTTTGAGGGATTCGCCCACAGCACGAACTTGTGCTGGCTGTGCGCTTGGCGAAAGATAAGTCGCCTTGACACGGCGTCTGGCGTCCACCCATGTCACCGCCAACAGCTCTGGGTATTGATTGATCAGTCCCTCAGCTTGTGCCGAGAACTCTGCTGGATCAATTTCCTTGTTCGAAATGTCGCGCGTCATGCGCATCAGTTGCTCTTGCCTCTCGAGCAGCCGAAGTCTCAGACGTTGCTGAGCGTATTCAACGTCCCGTTTGAGAGCCTGCTGTTCGCGATCGGTCTCCTCCAGGCGCAAGTAACCAAAAGCGGCGATAACAGCCGCCAAAAACAGCACAACGGCCAGCAACGGGCCGAGCATGAAAAAACGGTCTTGCCTTGACGGCGATTGCGTACGCCACCAGCGCCGCCACCGTGCCATTGGCACGTTTTTGGCGGTGTTCAACGGCGCGGTTTGTGGTGTATTCGTCATCGAGGTCTGTTCTGCGCCCTAGTTTAAGTGATGGGCCTGCCCTGACACATGCTGCGCTCAGGTCTACCTCGTTAAATATTTCTTAATATGAAATGAAAAAGCATAATTTGAAATTGTTGAAAATATATGCGAAACTGAATACTCAAGCCTGAAAGAGCGATGACAAACTCTCGGCAGCAGCAAGCGTCGTTTTGCGCAGTAGCTTATTTTGGGTGGTGCAAAGCACCGCAAAGGTTCTCAACTCGAACGTGATTTAAAGCAGGAGACAAGACATGGCGGCCAACCCTATCCAAGTGCCAGACGCACTGGACAAAGACACGCAAGAGACCCGGGAGTGGATGGATGCGCTGTCCGCAGTGATCGACAGTGAGGGGCCGGAGCGCGCCCACTTTCTGCTCGAACAATTGCTCGAGCATGCGCGGCAAAAAAGCATCGACATGCCTTTTTCAGCGACCACAGGCTATGTCAACACCATTGAGCCTGACCACGAAGAGCATTCACCTGGCAATCTGCAAATTGAAGCACGCCTGCGTGCCTACATGCGCTGGAACGCGATGGCGATGGTTGTCAAGGCCAACCGCTTGCACCCGGCAGACGGTGGTGATTTAGGTGGGCATATTGGTTCGTTTGCTTCTCTGGCCAGCATGTTTGGCGCGGGCTTTAACCATTTCTGGCATGCTGAATCTGAAAATCACGGCGGCGATTGCCTTTACATTCAGGGCCACGTCTCGCCTGGCGTGTATGCCCGTGCCTATCTTGAAGGCCGCTTGACGCAAGAGCAGTTGCTCAACTTCAGGCAGGAGGTCGATGGCAAAGGCTTGTCGAGCTATCCGCATCCCAAGCTGATGCCTTCGTTCTGGCAGTTCCCCACCGTGTCGATGGGTCTTGGGCCGTTGATGGCGATCTACCAGGCACGGTTTTTAAAGTATTTGCACGCACGCGGCATTGCCAACACCGAGAACCGCAAGGTGTGGGTGTTTTGCGGTGACGGCGAGATGGACGAAGTCGAATCACTCGGTGCCATTGGCCTGGCAGCGCGTGAAAAGCTCGACAACCTGATTTTTGTCATCAACTGCAATTTGCAGCGGCTTGATGGCCCGGTGCGCGGCAACGGCAAGATTGTGCAAGAGCTCGAAGGCGAATTCAGAGGCTCGGGCTGGAACGTCATCAAGCTGTTGTGGGGCTCAGGCTGGGACCCGCTGCTGGCGCGCGACAAAGACGGCATCCTGAAAAAAATCATGATGGACACGCTGGACGGCGACTACCAGGCCATGAAGGCCAACGACGGTGCCTACGTTCGCAAACACTTCTTTGGCCAGCACCCCAAGGCGCTAGAGATGGTGGCGCACATGAGCGACGAAGAAATTTTTGACCTGCGCCGCGGGGGCCATGACTCGAAAAAAGTCTATGCCGCGTTTGCCTCGGCTGTCAAACACAAAGACCAGCCGACCGTGCTGCTGATCAAGACCGTCAAGGGTTTTGGCATGGGCAAGATTGGTGAAGGTAAAAACAACGTTCACCAGACCAAAAAGCTGTCAGACGAAGACATCAAGGCCTTCCGTGACCGCTTCAACATCCCGATTCCTGACAGCCAGCTGGCCGAGATTCCGTTTTACAAACCCGCTGACGACACCCCCGAAATGCGCTACCTGCACGAGCGCCGCAAAGCCCTGGGCGGCTACCTGCCGCATCGCCGCACCAAGGCCGATGAAAGCTTTACTGTGCCGGCGCTGGACACCTTCAAATCGGTGATGGAGCCCACCCCTGAAGGCCGTGAGATTTCAACCACGCAAGCTTACGTGCGCTTTTTGACACAACTGCTGCGTGACCAGGCTTTGGGCTCACGCGTTGTGCCGATTCTGGTCGATGAAGCCCGCACCTTTGGCATGGAAGGCTTGTTCCGCCAGATCGGGATTTACAACCCCGATGGCCAGCAGTACACCCCGGTCGACAAAGACCAGGTCATGTACTACAAGGAAGACAAAAAGGGTCAGATTCTGCAAGAGGGCATCAACGAAGCGGGCGGCATGAGCAGCTGGATTGCGGCGGCCACGTCGTACAGCACCAACAACCGCATCATGATTCCGTTTTACGTGTACTACTCGATGTTCGGCTTTCAGCGCATCGGCGACCTCGCCTGGGCTGCTGGCGACATGCAGGCGCGCGGCTTTTTGCTCGGCGGCACATCGGGCCGCACCACGCTGAACGGCGAAGGCCTGCAGCACGAAGACGGCCACAGCCACATCATGGCGGGCACGATTCCCAACTGCATCAGCTACGACCCCACCTTTGCGCATGAAGTCGGCGTGATCTTGCATCACGGCCTCAAACGCATGGTTGAAAAGCAGGACAACGTGTACTTTTACCTCACGCTGCTCAATGAAAACTACGCCATGCCCGGCCTGACGCCAGGCACCGAGGAGCAGATCATCAAGGGCATGTACCTGTGTAAACCAAGTACGGACATTGCCCCCACGCTTTCCGCTTCGCGTGATGCGCTGCCCCCCGAGGGGGAGCGTTTGCCCTTGGGGCGGCCCGGCGGTCAAACCTCGACACCGCGTGTGCAGTTGCTGGGCTCCGGCACCATCCTGCGCGAATCGATTGCCGCGCAAGAGCTGCTTGAAAAAGACTGGGGCGTGGCCGCCAACGTCTGGAGCTGCCCCAGCTTTAACGAACTGGCACGTGACGGGCAAGATGCTGAGCGCTGGAGTTTGCTCCATCCGCTGGAAAAAGCCCGCGTGCCCTTTGTTAGCCAGCAGCTTGAAAAGCATACCGGCCCGGTCATCGCGTCAACCGACTACATGAAGGCCTACGCCGAGCAAATCCGCAATTACATGCCCAAAATCAACGGCATCAGCCGTACCTTCAAGGTGCTGGGTACCGACGGGTTTGGCCGCAGTGACTTTCGCAGCAAGCTGCGCGAGCACTTTGAAATCAACCGCCACTACATCGTGGTCGCGGCTCTGAAGGCCTTGAGCGAAGAGGGCACCTTGCCGGTAGCCAAAGTGGCCGAGGCGATCAAAAAATACGGCATTCAGGCCGACAAAGTTAACCCCCTGTACGCTTGATTCATAGGCCTCATACAGACGCGTAAGGAGACATACACATGGCAACCCTAGATATTGCAGTTCCAGACATTGGTGACTTTGATGAAGTCACCGTCATTGAGTTACTTGTCAAGCCCGGCGACACCGTCCAAGCCGACCAGTCACTGCTGACGGTCGAGTCCGACAAAGCGTCGATGGAAATCCCCTCCAGTGCGGCGGGCGTGGTCAAGGAGCTCAAAGTCAAGCTCGGTGACAAGGTCAAGCAAGGGTCTCTCGTTTTGAGCCTGGAGACTGCCGATTCAGGCGCTTTTTCAGCACCAAAAGAGGCCGTAGCCCAAGCGATTGCTGGGCAAGCAGCTCCTGTTTCTGTAGCGCTTGCTGCCACAGTTATGGCTTCTTCTGCAACTGCCGCCAGTGGCGCTATCGACGTCCACGTCCCCGATATTGGCGACTTCAAGGACGTGACAGTCATTGAGGTGCTGGTCAAAGTCGGTGACAGCATCAAGGTCGAGCAATCTCTGGTGACGGTGGAGTCAGACAAGGCGTCGATGGAAATTCCATCTTCAGGCGCAGGCGTGCTCAAAGACCTGAAAGTCAAGCTGGGCGACAAGATCAACGTGGGTGATTTGCTGGCGGTGCTGGCAGGCGCGGCAGCAACGAGCGCCGCAGTTTCAACGGCTGCACCGGCTGCACCTGCAGCGTCTGCTCCGGCTCCCGTGGCGCCAGCATCCGCAGCGCCTGTTGCCGCGCCTGCCGCTGTGGCAGTTGCCACAGTAGCTGCGGCAGCTCACAACCCCACTGCCGCCCCCTCAGGCGCTTTGCCTCACGCTTCGCCTTCTGTGCGCAAGTTCGCCCGCGAACTCGGCGTACCGTTGGCTGAAGTCAAAGGGGCTGGTCCGAAAGGGCGGATCACGCTGGACGATGTGCAGGCCTTCACCAAGTCCGTCATGGCCGGCGCTGTGCAAACTTTGGCGCAAGCCGAAAAATCAGCCAAGGCACCCGCGTCTTCAGGCGGTTCGGGTGTCGGTTTGGACCTGCTGCCTTGGCCTAAAGTGGACTTCACCAAGTTCGGCCCCATCGAGCGCAAGGAAATGGGCCGGATCAAAAAGATCAGCGGCGCCAACCTGCTGCGCAACGCCATCGTGATTCCCGCCGTCACCAACTTTGATGATGCGGACATCACCGACCTCGAAGCCTTCCGGGTTGCGACCAACAAAGAGAACGAAAAAAGTGGCGTGAAGGTCACCATGCTCGCTTTCTTGATCAAAGCCTGCGTCTCAGCGCTCAAGAAGTTTCCAGACTTTAATGCCTCCATTGATGGCGATGCAGTGGTCTACAAGCAGTACTTTCACATCGCGTTTGCCGCAGACACGCCAAATGGCTTGATGGTGCCGGTGATTCGTGATTGCGACAAAAAAGGCGTCATGCAAATCAGCCAGGAAATGGGCGAGCTGGCCAAAAAAGCGCGCGATGGCAAACTCAGCCCGGCGGAAATGCAGGGTGCCTGCTTCACCATCTCCAGCCTGGGCGGCATTGGCGGGCGTTACTTCACGCCCATCATCAATGCGCCAGAAGTGGCGATTTTGGGGGTCTGCAAGAGCACGATGGAACCCGTCTGGGATGGCAAAGCTTTTCAACCGCGTTTGATGCTGCCGTTGTCATTGACTTGGGATCACCGCGTGATCGACGGTGCGGCGGCTGCCCGCTTCAATACCTACCTAGGCCAAATCCTCAGCGACTTCCGCAGAGTCTTGCTATGACCACCCTGGTCGTGGTTAAAAAAGCTGGCCAAGTCGTCATGGCGGCTGACACGCTGGTGACGTTTGGCGACACGGCGCTGCCGCAGCGTTACGAAGCCAACAGCAAGATCTTCAAGGTCGACACGCCAGCCGGCATCAGCTATGTCGGCATGGCCGGGACGGTGGCGCACTTTCCGGCGCTGCGCAAAGCCATGGCGGCACTGCCCAAGGCTGACTTGAAGCTCGGCTCCAAAGACGAGGTGTACGACACGTTTTTAAAGCTGCATCCGCTGCTCAAGGAAACGTTTTTTCTGCAAACCAAAGAGGACGACAACGACCCGTATGAGTCGATGCAGTTCACCGCGGTGATTGCCAATTCAAGCGGTATTTATGGCTTGTACAGCTACCGTGAGATTTTTGAATTCAAGGAATTCTGGGGCATTGGGTCAGGCCGAAGCTTTGCACTGGGCGCCATGCACGCCGCCTGGGGTGGTGCCAAAACTGCCAAAGAAGTTGCCCTGGCTGGCATGCACGCAGGCTGCGAGTTTGACAAAAACTCGGGTGGTCCGATTGATATTTACGCCATGAAGTTAAAGGTTTAGTCATGCTCGAAATAAAAGTGCCTGATATTGGCGATTTTGATGAAGTCACCGTGATTGAGTTGCTGGTCAAAGTGGGCGACAGCATCAAGCTTGACCAGAGTTTGCTGACCGTTGAAAGCGACAAGGCGTCGATGGAGATCCCCTCGTCCAGTGCGGGCGTGGTCAAGGCGATTCACGTCAAGCTTGGCGACAAGGTCAAGCAGGGCTCTGCCGTTTTGAGTCTTGAAGCGGCTGATTCAGCCTCAAGTTCACCCTCAAAAGTGCCTGCAGCCCAAGAAATACCTGTACAAGCAGCTCCTGAAAAAGTAGCATCTGTGGCAGCGCCTGCCGCTGCGCCCAGCGTCAGCAGCTTTGCTGGTACGGCTGACCTGGACTGCGACTTGCTGGTGCTCGGCGCGGGCCCTGGCGGCTACAGTGCCGCTTTTCGCGCTGCTGACCTGGGGCTCAAAGTCATTTTGGTGGAGCGCTACGCGAGCCTGGGCGGCGTTTGCCTGAACGTTGGCTGCATTCCTTCCAAGGCGCTGCTGCATGTGGCCGCCGTGATGGACGAAGTCAGCCACCTCGGCGCCCTGGGCATCGAGTTTGGCCCTGCAGTAGTCAACATCGACATGCTGCGCAGCCACAAAGACAAAGTCATTGGCAAGCTCACAGGTGGCCTGGCGGCCATGGCCAAAATGCGCAAAGTGACCACCTTGCGCGGCGTGGGTCAGTTTGTCGGGCCGAATCACTTGCAAGTCGAAGAAACCAGCGGCGCCCAGGGTCAAGAAAAAACCGGTAAGTCGCAAACCATTGCGTTTAAAAACTGCATCATCGCCGCAGGCAGCCAGGCCGTGCGCTTGCCCTTCATGCCCAACGATCCACGCGTGGTGGACTCCACCGGCGCACTGGCCTTGAAAGAAGTCCCCAAGCGCATGCTGATTTTGGGTGGCGGCATCATTGGTTTAGAGATGGGCACCGTCTACAGCACGCTGGGCGCACGCCTGGATGTGGTTGAAATGATGGACGGCCTGATGCAGGGTGCCGACCGCGACCTGGTCAAAATCTGGCAAAAAATGAACGCCCCGCGTTTTGACAACATCATGCTCAAAACCAAGACGGTGGGCGCACGCGCCTTGCCCGAAGGCATTGAGGTGACGTTTGAGAGCGCCGAACCCGGCGGCGCAGCCCCCGCGCCGCAGGTCTACGACATGGTTTTGCAAGCCGTAGGCCGCACCCCCAACGGTAAAAAGATCGCCGCAGAAAAAGCGGGCGTCGCCGTCACAGACCGCGGCTTCATCAATGTTGACATCCAGATGCGCACCAACGTGCCGCACATTTTTGCCATAGGCGACATCGTCGGCCAACCGATGCTGGCGCACAAGGCGGTGCACGAGGGGCATGTGGCGGCAGAAGTGATCGCAGGCGAGTTGCAAGGCAACAAGGAACTCGCCAGCGCAGCCTTCAACGCCCGCGTGATCCCCAGCGTGGCCTACACCGACCCAGAAGTCGCATGGGTCGGCCTGACCGAAGACCAGGCCAAGGCCCAAGGCATCAAGGTGAAAAAAGGCCTGTTCCCCTGGGCTGCGTCAGGCCGCGCCATTGCCAACGGCCGCGACGAAGGCGTCACCAAACTGCTGTTTGACGACAGCCCTGAGGCTCATGGCCACGGCAAAATCTTGGGTGGCGGCATGGTCGGCACCCACGCCGGCGACATGATTGGCGAGATTGCGCTGGCCATCGAAATGGGTGCTGACGCGGTGGATATCGGCAAAACCATTCACCCGCACCCCACGCTCGGCGAGAGCATCGGTATGGCGGCGGAGGTGGCGCATGGGTCTTGTACGGATTTGCCGCCGGTGCGCAAGTAATCTCCATAGCCGGCTCAGTTACGGCTGAAACGCTACTCATTCAGTAGCTGGATGCTCACACCCTGTAGGGGCGGCGAGGCTTCTTTATGCTGGTGTGACGCGAGTGCGTTTTTTGTCCTGTTTCAACCGAATTTCTACCGTTCTTCCAACGGCACTTGCCGCCTTCATGAGAGTATCGAGCTGGATCGACAAGTTGTGAAGGTCGAGCACGCGGTCTAGCTGAGACCGGCTGGTGGCCATGCGCTCGGCCATGCTCACTTTGCTGAGTTTGCTGCTTTGCATAGCTTCGTCTAACTGCTCAGCCCGTGCTCGCTTGAGCGCACGGGCCTGCACGTCCTCATGGATGCCGTCCGCTTTCAGGAAGGCATCAAAACAGCACAGCTTTTGCGCGGCCCTGCGCTTCGTCATGCGGTTGGCTGCTACGGCGTTGTTGCTCCGTCAGCCCATCACCGGGCTCTTGTTGCGACAAGTTCGTCGACTTTTCCTTCGTATCGCGCCTAAACCAGCATGTAAGCAGCTGTTTGAACTGCATCTAGCACCGGCTGCCAACCGTCCAAACCACCTCATCGGCAGGCCTCAAAGCATAGGGTTTACCTTAATTTGTCACATTCGTGACTTTGTGTAACCAGTTGTTTCATTAGCATCCTCCATTCAAGTGCTGAATGATCTGATTTCTCAGTCGGCCAACCAAAGAACATGCGAATTGCAACATGCTTAGATTTGAAAGCACCAACATGAAACAAGACGTGAAAAACCTTGCGTCCAAGCGACTCGAGCGCTGTGGCGCGGGTCAGTTCACCGCTGTTGCGCTGATCGGACTGATGTCGACCGACGCGTTGGCCAGCCGGGTGTACGACGAACCCCGCAAAGCAGGCTTGGGCGCGCTGGCCGATGTGGGTCGGTTTACCGCCCCAAGCATCTGGCTGAGGCAAACCACGCATGTGCTGGTCAGCAAGGTGGCAAGCGGCGGCATGACCCACGCTGACGCGCGGCTTACTGGCCACATCGAAAGCTGGCTAGGCAGGTGTACCAACGCATCGCCTGGCGCGCCAAAAGCCTCAGGCCTACACAGGGAAAGGAGGGACGCTATTTTTTGTGGAACAACACCGCAACCACTCGTCACGTTGGTGTGAAAAGCGCCAAAACAACATCAGACACATCGTATAGGGTGAAACCATGGAAATTATCTGGTAACTGGACATCGGCTTATATCCGGAGCGGCGTTACTTGGTAAAAATAATTATCTAAAAATTAATTATTTTTAATAAGGTAAAAATACCGCTTATTTTATTAACAGAAAGAAAATAGTATGAAACAATTTAGAAAAATTAATAAAACTGCGAGCTTATTTCTATTTGCCGCTTCGATCACCTTAGGGGCTATTATCGCTCCTACAGTTCGTGCGGCAGAAATAAAATCGAATTCAATTTTGGAGGATGGTTGGAATTATATTACGGGTGGGGGTGGGGGTGGGGGTGGTTTGAGTGGGATTCTTGATGGGATTAAAAATTTACCCGGTTTAAGCAATACCATTGATGCAGTCTGCCAAAAAGTAGCTGAATCAAAATTTAGGAGACTCGAAGCGGGACTCCCTATTGTTGCCCTAGCTGAGGATGCGGCTTGTTCAACCGGGGACATCCAAAGTAGGATCAAGAAATTAGCAATGGAAGCGATGCCAACGATCAAAGGTTTAAAAGCACACGATTATATAAACTTCCATCGCAGCATATTCAATCAACCATTCGAACAGGTATTTGAAAAAGGTCTTTCCGATTTTCTCCATAGCGCCACTATTCCGGGAAGTCCTCTCAATAATAGAATTTACCGACAATTTCAAAAAACGGCATTTATAGGCCCGCAATACACGCCCATTGTACTTAAGGTATCAAACAGCAGTGAACAGGAAGAGGTTAATGATAATTCTGTCAGCAGCAACGCAACACAGCCCGCTAGAACATCAGGAGCGACCAGAGGGCAAATTGGCTTTCAATTCCCCTTGCAAGCGCAATTGATTGGGTTTGGCCCGGCAACAGAGTATACCCCCTTGGGGGTTACTGGGCAGGTCCGCGTCGGATTTCCGCTGTACATGACAAATCAAATATTTGGTGAAGACGCACAACACGTTAGCGACAAATCTTGGGATATCGGTAACAACAGAGGATATTTCTACACCACGATTGCGGTAGAGCTGGGAAGCAGAGCCTTCAAGTTAACTGAAGAATATGGAGAGTATACCGTACCTACCCTGGCCGGTGAGGCTAACTTGCTGATGAAGTGCAGCACGACCAGAGTTGGCGAGTGCCAAATTCAAAGTATCACCACACAGTTAAACCTTGACAAAGCAGTTCAACTGCTTGCCGATCTTCGCTACTTTTATAGGCTTGCGAGAAACATAAAGAATGGCACAAGGGCGGTAGGTATGCCGATTGACATAGTGGGTGATTTGGGCACAGCTGGAGAAGTTTTCGAAACTGTAGTTGCAGGGTCAAATTCTGATGGCGTTGAAGCAACTTTGGTTAATGGGGTAACTAATGTTGAAATGCCATCCGTGCATCAGACTAGTGCTTTAGAAATAATGGATGCTATTTATCAGAGCGGGGAAGATATTGCCTATTCGGTAGCGGCAAGCTCGGTTCAAACTGCACCAATTGCGGATGAAATCGCGTTTGATGCACAAAATGCTGAAGCTTTAACAAATGCCTTTTTGGGTGGCGAGGCTGATAGCCCTGCCACTGTTCAACAGGAACTTGAAACATTTACTAAATGGGAATCCTTTAATACTAGCGCAGCTGGAAATGGGGTTTTTATTGATAGGGGTATACTTGAGTTACAACTCGGAGTAACATGGCTGAATCCTGATGCATACGAGAACAATAATCCAGGTTACAAAATCCACGGCACACCGGATCTATTTAAATTTGGATTACTCATGGCATATCAAGCTGGATTTGAGTTTAGTACAGCTGATCCAGGTAATATTACCACGACTGGTGCAACGGTAAGATTCCGTATGTTTCCAAATGCAAACTTTCTAGCCCTCGTACCATTAACCGATCTTGGTAAAAAGGTCATACCGTTTTTTGTACCTGATTAAATAATATTAAATAATATTAAATAATTATTATGATAAAAAGCATTCTTGCTTGTGCCGAGATCGGCTTATATTTTATAGCATGGAGGATTAATAGATAAAATATTAATATATTCAGACTTATAATTTTTAATGCATTCTAATTTATCCATTTTTTAGGTAATAATCATCATGTCCATCAAACGAATTCTTCTTCTTGTTTCTACCGCAACATTAACGTTCAGCAGCAGTGTATTTGCATTTGATTCCTGGAGTAACGCCACGTTTGGTGTTACTGGTACTGTGGGGGAAATCTCCAGCGATAGCAAGGATGGAAATGTTAGATTCAGCTTTGAAGTAAAAATACCTGCTAGTAAAAGTTCAGTTCCAGTTGGCTCAGGAATTTCTTCCACACTTGGGAATGGCGGCCAGATACCACCAGGCAACTTACCAGTCAGCGCACCAGTCAGCGCACCAGTCGGCGGTCCTTTTTACAAAGGCTCGGCTGGTAACTGCACAGCAGGTCCGTCCGGCCCGCCATATTTTTCCATTACAAACTCGGGTTACAGCACTGCCGGCACGGTTCAACAGCAGAAGCAAGAACTATGGAAAAGCATGCTGTTGCTCGCGAAATCAAACGGTAGCAAGGTTTCTGCCGATGTTGGAGCCAACTGCGAGTTGTGGGACTTGCGTGTTCATTGAAAAGCGATAGCCACATCTCGCCCACGTGTCCGTTGTGCTTAGTGTGCTTCATCTTTCACGACAAGCCTGGTTGAACAGCGGACGGCCTGCATACATCACCAAACCGCAATTTGGGGGGTATGCAGGCCACAGTTTCGTTCTGTCGCTTGGCAACCAGCGGCAACGATGTTTGCCTTATTTCAGGTTGGAAGCGCTCATGTTCCCACCACATATTGCGCGAAGGCTGCTCTGCATCGTAGGCTGTGGCACGACTTTCCCGTCTTAGAACTTTCGGTAGTCATGGTTGTCACAGGATGACCTTCAGCCTGTACGGCCCGCAAATTGTTCAGCCAGATTGGAAAGTCAGAAACCGGGGTTGCTAAACGCCTGTCAAATCTGTGGTCAAGGGTCTGTAGCAATACTGGATTGAAAACAGCCGCTGCTCTACGGCTGAGCAGGGTTTGGCGGCGTTGATGGCTAGCCGCGTTGGTCGGGGCCCTAGATGGCTAGAAAAATGACCATTCAAACCATGGCGTGGCGTCTACCTTGACCGCCTGCCGGGCGAGGCCGCAGAGATTGACGGGGATGCCCTGGGCCGTCATGGGCATCACTTGTTTTGAAACGCCTTCATGCTGTCTTGCGTGTCTACGCTTCCCACTGCTGCCGCTGGTGGCGCATTCATGCACACCAGTTTGGTCATGGCTGGGCCGACTTGAAACCCACGCGCACCTGACACGTCGGCGGTTGCAGAAGCTTTGCCAGCTGGCGGTGGTGCCGTAACAATGGGCGCGGCGAGCGGGCGGCTTTTAACGCCCAGCATTCGGCCTTGCGTGTCTTTGATCAGTTCCCACTCGCCACTGGGCGCAAACGGATCGCCATAGGGCCGGCGCAGGTGGCGTAGCGGCGGCGTGGTGCGCGGGTCTTGCAGCAACTGGGCCCACCCCTCGGGCGCGCAGGGGGTGTTTGCCGCGCTGGCAGCCCGGTACGACGCCAGCGCCGCCACGATCGCATTGCCCCGAAACATCAGGTCCAGCTCTTTGCTACGCTGCGCCTGCACCACCCACAGCTCGCCGAGCACGGCCGCGCCTGCGGCGCTGATGGCAAGCACAAACAGCACCCACAGGTAAGTGAAACCGCCTTGCGCGGGCTTACCACTCGCTGTACGGCTTGCCATTGCGGTCCAGCGCTGTGGCGCCACTTTTGATGTCCGTCATGCCCCCTTGGCTTGCGCTTGCTGTTGGCGGTGCCTCGGCAGCCACCCAGCTGTCGCGCCGTCCGGTGAGCGGGTCTTCAGGGATTTCGCGCAGGTAACGGTTGTCCGTCAGGTCTTGCAACGACTGGGGGTAGCGACCCTTGTCTGCATGAAACTGATCAATCGCATCACGCATCACCCGCAGCGAGGTGCGCAAAGATTGGTCGCGCGCGTTCTCTACACTTAAAAAGTAGCGCGGCGCGGCAACCGACACCAGCAGCGCCACAATCGCCATCACCACGATCAGCTCAATGAGCGTGAAGCCCCGTGCAGCTTGGGCGCACGGGCTTGCCGCAACCTTACCAGTCTTTGTAAAACGTGCCATCGATGGCCTTTCTTGGCGAGGTGGAATACACGTCATACACATCCGCCCCGGCCTGCGGTGCATCGTGCGGGGATGCGTAGCTGCGCAGGCCCCAGCCGTCGGCTGGCGTGTCGGGGTTGGCAAAGGGGTCGCGCGGCATGCGCCGTAAAAAGTAGCGTAGCTTGCGCTCAGGGGTACGTGGGTCTACCACGCCTTCGACCAAAGAGCGTAATGTCAGCGGGTAGCCGCTGGCGCCAAAGGGGAGCTCGATCTCTTTTGCATCGGCGGCCCGCTTGTGTTCGTCCAGTGCGGCGCGCAGTGTGCGCAGCGCATGGCGCAGTTCCAGTTCCTGGGTGCGCTGCTTGACCAAGCTGACCACCGGCACTGCCATGCCCGCGAGTGCTGCCACGATGGCCACCACGGCCACCATCTCGATCAAGGTAAATCCGCGCGCCAGGGGCTTCATGGTGTGGTAGCGCCCGGCCTTGGCGCACCCGGCATCACCGGCGCAGAGGGTGCAGAGGGTGAAGATGGCGCAGTGGGCGTATTTGTATTTTGCGTAGGCGTGGTTCCCGTGCTGAACGTGCTTGGAAAATCCGCAGGTGCAGGTGCGGGTGCTGGGCTGGAGGGCGGGGTGGAGGGGTAATAGCTTTGCGCAGGCGGCGACTCCTGGCGCATGTCGCGCCCACCACGGCTTCTGTTGCCAAAGTTGTCCATAGGCCCGCTTGTGCCCGCTGCCGAGTTGAGCGGCACTTTGGCGCTGGCCTTGGGGTTCATCACCAAGGGCTGGGCACCGGGGTTGCTCTCATTGCCTGCCGGGCCGTTGGTGGCGTTGGCATCGGGCAGGGTGATGTTGCGAATCACGCGGGGGGTGATCAGTAGCACCAGCTCGGTTTTGGCGACGCCGTCGGTGTGCACCCCAAATAAGCGGCCCAAGCCCGGCAGTTTGCTCAGTCCGGGCAGGCCGCTGATGGTTTTGGTGTCCTCATCGCGCATCAGGCCAGCCAGTATCTGCGTCTCGCCGTCTTGCAGTCGCAGCGTCGACGCCGCCTGTCGCGAGCCAATTTGGTAGCCCGTGGTGCCCTGGCCGTTGTCTACTTTGCCGGTGACAGAACTCACCTCCAAGCCGATTTTGAGCAGCACGTCGCTGTCGAGCATCACGGTGGGCTCCACATCGAGTTTGAGGCCCACGTCCAGGTATGACACCGAGGTGGCGACCCCGGTGTTCAGGCCCGAGGTGGTGGTGAACACTGGCAGCTTGTCGCCAATCATGACCTTGGCTTTTTCGCGGTTGCGTACGCGCAGGCGTGGGTTGGCCAGGGTGTTGATGTCTGAGGCGCTGGCCTTGAGCGTGGCCACCGCACCGGGGTTGCTGATGGAGTAGGTCAAACCCTTGGCCCCGTCGGTAATCTGCGTGGCAGTGCCGGCCAACCCGTAGCTGATGGAGCCGGGCCACTGAATGCCCACGGTGTTGAGCGTGCTTGACGATATCTCAAGTATCTCGACTTCCAGCATCACCTCTGGCTCGGCCAGATCGGCGGCTTCGATCAGGCGCTCCACCAGCTTGATAACCTCGGGCGTGTCGCGCACCACCATCAGGTTCAGGCGTTCGTCCACATAAAGGTCCTTGGTTTTGGCAATGGTTCGCACCAGGTTTTGCACCTGCGCCACATTGGCGTTGGCCAGGTAAAACGTGCGCACCGCAAGGTCTTGGTACTGCCTGCGCTTGTCCGCGTTGTCCGGGTAGATCAGCAAGGTAGATTCGCTGAGCACTTTGCGCTCCAGGCGCTGGGTTGCAAGAATGATTTTGAGCGCCTCGTCGACCGTCACGCCCTTGAGCTGTACGGTGAGCCTGGTGTCAGATTTGACATCTTGGTCAAACACAAAGCTAACCCCCGTGGACTGGGCAAGCGCGTCCATCACGGTGCGAAACGCGGCTTCCCGAAACTCCAGGTTCACCGGCTTTTGGTAGGCCGCGCCCAGCGTGGTGGCGGCCTTGCTCTCTGCCATGTCGCGCAGCTTGCGTTTGATTTGACGGGCAGTGGGGTTGTTAGGCGCCTGCGCCAGCACTGCGCTTACCGCTGTGTCGGCCTGCGCCAAGAGGCCCTTTTCAAAGGCCTTTTGGGCCTCCAGAAGCAGGGCGTCTTGGGCGTTGAAACTTTCCAGCCGCCGGCGCAGTTGCGCTACCCGCTGGGTTTGCAGGCCCACGGCGGCGGCGCGTTCCAGCCACTGGCTGGCGGCCTCGCCGCGCCCGGCCTGGAGCTCACGCTCGGCCTGGTTGGTCCAGTAGTTGAGGCTGTCTTCTTTGGCGTTTTCCAGGGCCAGGCGCAAGCTGCGGTCTTGGGGCGATTGTTGGACGCCGCTTTGCAGCAAGGCCACCGCTTGGTCGTGTCTGCCTTGGCGTATCAAGTCGCTGGCTTCTTTGGGCAGGTTGCTGCAGCCGGTGAGCGCCAGTCCCACAAAAAAAAGTGCGGCAAGCGTGGCAAGGCGCCATGGGTCATTCGGGTTCATAGTGGGTATTTAATTTGAAGGGTTTGGCCGGTTTCCAGCCATGTCACAGACATGCCGCGCGGGCTGATCGTGCCCACGCGCCAGCGGCCATCAAGCACCTGCTCAGGCACGACGGTGCGCGTGCCACTGCCACCAGCCGTGGCTCTGGTTAGCCATGCCGAGGTGACGCCGTCTTGCTCTAGCAGACCCACCATCTGGTAAGGGAAGGGGGGGGCCGGTGGCGGCCCCTGCGGTTCGGGCGGTGAGGGTGGAGGGGTCACCACGGCAAGAGGCTTGAGCAAAACGGGTTTGGGCGGCGGTGGCGCGGCGGGCTCCCAGCCGTAGCTGCTGGCTATTTCTTCGCGAGGCCATTCGCTGTCGCTCGGGTTGGGCAGCAGTAGCGGCCAGTCGGCTTCGACAAGCGCGTTGGCGCCTGTTGCTTTGCTGGTCGGCGCTCCCGCTTGCACCGTGCGTTGCGGCATTGAGGCCCTAGCGCTTAAAGCGGGCGTGCCACTGACCGCCCGCTCAGCAGGTGCCGGCGTATCGCCCTGAAAGAACAAAAACACGCTGACCGCCACGGTCAGCAGCAACAGCCAGCGCAGAGGGGCTGATAGCGTCATGGCACGCTGCCCGTCTGCAGGGTTTGCGGGCCTGGCTGCGCATTGGCTGCGACTGTTGCACTTTGCGCATTTGACGTGCTTGGCCCGTTGGTAACAGGCGCTTGCATGTAAAAAGTAAACACCGCCTGCACGCGCACTTGGGCTGTTTGGGTGTCGCTGCGGCTCAGGCTCAGGGACGTGAGCGCCAAGGCCGAGTCGGCCCACATCACGTCGTCCATGAAGTTGCGCCAGGCGCTGTAGCTGGTGGCGGTGGCCAGACTCACCTCGTAAGCCACCAAGCCGCTGTCCCCCAGCGTTGACTGGCGGTAACTGGTGGGTGGCGTGGCGGTCCCGAGTTGCGCCAGTCGCGCTAAAAAGCTCGCCAGGCGTTCGAGTCGCAGGTCGTAGCTGGGAAACTCTGCTTTAAAGCTCTGCGGGGTGCCCTGGGTGTCGGCGCTGAGGATGGCGTTTTTGAGCACGAGTGCGGTGCGGGCTTGCAGTTGCTCGGCTTCTTGCGCCAACTGCTGTGCCGCTGTCTTCATGTGATGGGACTGAAGAGCCAGGGCTAACGTTGCCAGTAGAGTCATCGCCACCAGCAGCACCCAACGCCAGTACGGGCAGCGGGCCTTTGCGGTGTTGAGCAAGGGCGCGGCTGGTTTTGAGAGGGTGCTTTGATCGGTGGAATTGGCCAACATAAAAGTGGTTTTGCGCAATGGTTTTGTCGCTATTTGGCCGCTGGCGTAGCTGCCTGACTGGGCGGCGGGCTAGGGTGGGGGCCAGGCGGCGGGCTGTTGTAAAGCGCCGTGATTTCAAAGCGCACACCGCCGGCCGTATCGCGCGCCGTGGCGGCTTGCACCTTGGCTAAAGCCACTTGCGACCAGTTGCTTTCTGTCGCGAGGGTTTGCACCGCATCCAGCGCCGCGTCGGTGTTGTTGGCTTGGCCCAACAAGCGCACGCGCCCGCCGTCGGTGCTGTAGTCCAGTGCCAGCCAGCGCACTTGGTCTGAGGCCGTGGCTTCTATGGGCAGCAGCACCCCGGCCCAGGTGTAGCGCAACCCGGCCATGACTTTGCGCGCTTGCGTGCGCACATCTGCTTGGGCATCACCCGCTGGTACCGGCCGTGCGGCGCGCGCTGGCCCCGAAACGTTGCTGGCAGCAGGTAGCGGCGTGCTGCGCTGCGACTGGCGGGCGCTTTGCAGGCTGGCGGCAGCGGCGTCGCGCTGGCGCAGCGCATGTGCGAAGTCCGCTTGCCTGTGCTGCCACAGCGCTGCACTGCTCGCCAGGCAAAGCAAAGCCACCAGCACCAAGCAGCGGCCGAGCAGGCCCAAGCTGCCAGAGCCGTTCAGCAGGTCGGCCTGGGGCCAGCGGCGTGCGGCACGGCCGGCCGGGCTTGCCAATGCGTTTATCAACGGCTCCGGCAATGCGCTGGTGTCCAGCGCTGAAAGGGTTTGCCAGCCAGGTGCTGTCTGGCCTGGTTGCGTCACCGACGCAGCATTTGCGTCCAGTCCAAAACCCACCACGAACACCCGTTGCTGGGGCAAGCGCAAGGTCTGGATTTTTTGCTCTAGTGCCTCTGAAGTGGGGGCCGCCAGGCGGCGCTGAAGCACCTCTCGTGCACCGCTAGAGTTGCATGGCACCCAGGTCAAGAGCGTGCCTTCTACGACTGCCAACGTTGCTAACGGCGCTGCGCTAGCGCTTTTGCCAGGCGTTAGCTTTACGGTGGCGCCAGCGCACCACTGCGGCTGCTTGGCGTCTGCCCAGGGCAAGAGCGCAGCCCAAAGCGGCACCGCAGCGCATAAGCGCACACCATAGGACTTTGCGCTGTGCTGCAGGGCAGCCAGTTGCGCGCCGTGCAGCGCGCAACAGCCGTCCAGTCCTGAACCAGACCAGGTGGCCAGCGGCCAAGCGTGTGCTTCGGAGCCGTAGTGCTGCGCCCAGTCCTGCGCGGCGCGAACGCCTTGGGCCGCTGCGCTGCGGCCACCGAGTCGGGCCCAGGCCGAGGGTACGACCGCTGCGGGCACGATGACCTGGTGCGTCAGGCCCCCGGCCAGCAGCAGCCGCACCGCCACGCCGGGGTGGGCGCGGCACCAGGCATCAAACACCTGCTCGGGCTGCTGGGCGGGCAGATACAAGGCAACCGTGGGCCGCAACCAACTGCGCGCCCAAAGGCCCCAGACGCGCAGGCCCGGCGCGCTAAAGGGTGAGGGTGACACGGTCTAACTCCTCCAAGGTGGTGCGCCCCTCGCGAACCAGTGCCATGGCAGTCTCGCGCAGGCTGCGCATGCCGCGGCTGCGCGCAGCGGCCTTGATCTGTCCGGTGGGCGCACGGCCGGCAATCAGGTCTCGCAATTCGTCGTCCAGCAAAAACAGCTCTGCCACTGCGTGCCGGCCTTGGTAGCCCGTGCCCCGGCAGGCCGTGCAGCCGCGC
>CANFOS010000031.1 GCA_947448735.1 Comamonadaceae bacterium
CAACCCCAAGCACTTTGCGCAAAACGAACGCAAGATCATTCATATCGACATCGACCCGTCCAGCATTTCCAAACGCGTCAAGGTGGACATCCCCATCGTTGGCGACGTCAAGGACGTGTTGATCGAACTGATTGCGATGATCAGGGAATCGGGGCTTAAACCTGATGCTGGCGCACTGGGTGGCTGGTGGAGCACGATTGAAGGCTGGCGAAAACGCGACTGCATGAAGTACAGCCTGGGCGATGGCACCACCATCAAGCCGCAATATGTCGTGCAAACCCTGTGGGACATGACCAAAGACGCCGACGCCTACATCACGTCAGACGTGGGTCAGCATCAGATGTGGGCCGCACAGTATTACAAGTTTGACGAGCCACGCCGCTGGATCAATTCTGGCGGACTGGGAACCATGGGTGTTGGTCTGCCGTATGCCATGGGCATCAAGCTTGCCAAGCCTGAGTCCGAGGTGTTTTGCATCACCGGCGAAGGCTCCATACAGATGTGCATTCAAGAGCTGTCTACTTGCCTGCAATACAACACGCCAGTCAAAATCGTCTCGCTGAACAACCGCTACCTCGGCATGGTGCGCCAGTGGCAGGAACTGGACTATGAAGGCCGTTACAGCCACAGCTACATGGACGCGCTGCCCAACTTCGTGAAGCTTGCCGAGGCCTATGGCCACGTTGGCATGTTGATTGAAAAGCCGTCTGACGTTGAGCCTGCACTGCGCGAAGCGCGCAAGCTCAAGGACCGCACGGTGTTCATGGACTTCCGCACGGACCCAACAGAAAACGTCTTTCCGATGGTGCAGGCCGGCAAGGGCATCAACGAGATGCTTTTGGGAGCTGAAGACCTCTGAAATGCCCTGTTTTTGGTGATGTTGGGTTCCAGCCCAGTAAAAACCTGAACAAGCCGCTCCGAAATAAGTAGCAAAATCCGCTCCTACCTTTAACCCTTCACTGACAAATCTATTGTTTGCCGAGCCTGCGCATTACCGTGTGCAGGGGAGGGCAGACGAAATGAAGAGTCCAGACGTATGAAACACATCATTGCAGTTTTACTGGAAAACGAACCCGGCGCGCTGTCCCGCGTGGTCGGTTTGTTTTCAGCCCGTGGCTACAACATCGAAAGCCTGACGGTGGCCCCGACTGAAGACCCCACACTGTCCCGCATGACGATTCAGACCAGTGGTTCAGACGATGTGATCGAGCAGATCACCAAGCACCTGAATCGCCTGATTGAAGTCGTCAAGGTGGTTGACCTGACCGAAGGTGCTTACACCGAGCGTGAACTGATGATGGTCAAAGTGCGTGCGGTGGGCAAAGAGCGCGAAGAGATGAAGCGCATGGCTGATATATTTCGCGGTCGAGTGATTGATGTGACTGAAAAAAGTTACACCATTGAGCTGACCGGCGACCAGCACAAAAACGATGCGTTTCTGGAAGCCATTGATCGCAGTGCCATTTTGGAGACGGTACGCACCGGATCCAGCGGCATTGGGCGCGGTGAGCGCATCCTCAGAGTTTGATTTTGAATTTACAACCAGGAGAAAAAAGATGAAAGTTTATTACGACAAAGACTGCGACCTGAGCCTCATCAAAGGCAAAACGGTGGCCATTATTGGTTACGGCAGCCAGGGCCACGCCCATGCACAAAACCTGAACGACAGCGGCGTGAAAATCGTGGTGGGCCTGCGCAAAGGCGGCGCTTCGTGGGACAAAGCTGTGAAAGCTGGTTTGTCTGTGCATGAAGTCAACGACGCTGTCAAAGCCGCTGATGTGGTCATGATTTTGCTGCCTGACGAAGATATCGCTGGCGTTTACAAAAACAATGTTGAGCCGCATGCCAAACAGGGCGCGTCGCTGGTGTTTGCCCACGGCTTTAACGTGCACTACAACCAGGTCGTGCCGCGTGCCGACCTGGACGTGTGGATGGTCGCGCCTAAGGCCCCCGGCCACACCGTGCGTAACACTTATACCCAGGGTGGCGGCGTGCCGCACCTGGTTGCCATTCATCAAGACAGATCGGGCAAGGCCCGTGACCTGGCACTGAGCTACGCCATGGCCAATGGCGGCGGCAAGGCCGGCATCATTGAAACCAACTTCAAGGAAGAAACCGAGACTGACCTGTTTGGCGAGCAGGCCGTGCTGTGCGGCGGTGCGGTTGAACTCATCAAAATGGGTTACGAGACGCTGGTTGAAGCTGGCTACGCGCCAGAAATGGCTTACTTTGAATGCCTGCATGAGCTCAAACTCATCGTCGATCTGATCTACGAAGGCGGTATTTCCAACATGAATTACTCGATCAGCAACAATGCTGAATACGGCGAGTACGTGACGGGTCCAGAAATCATCAACGAGCAGTCACGCGTGGCGATGCGCGCAGCCCTCAAGCGCATTCAGACGGGTGAATACGCCAAGATGTTCATTCTGGAAGGCCGCACAGGTTACCCAAGCATGACTGCCCGCCGCCGCCTGACGGCAGAGCATTCGATTGAAAAAGTCGGTAGCCAGCTTCGCGCCATGATGCCTTGGATCGCCAAAAACAAGCTGGTGGACCAGACGCGTAACTAAGCCGCATGATGGGGCTGTGAAACCTAACGGTTTTATCCTTCAAAAAGCCGCGCATGGGTCTTGCGCGGCTTTTTGATTTTTACGGCACAGTAGTTTGTTATCCTAGGCCACTGTTTCAGGAGAATTTGTATGCACGATGGCGAACAGGCATCCATATCGCAATCGGACAAGCACCCGGAAGTGGTGGTGCGCAAGCGCCGCAAGGGCATTTACATCTTGCCCAATCTGTTCACGTTGGGCGGGCTCTTCGGCGGCTTTTACGCCATCGTGATGGCCATGGACGGCCGCTTTGACCAAGCTGCCGTCGGCGTCTTCAGCGCGATGATTCTCGACAGCCTTGACGGTCGCATTGCCCGAATGACCAACACGCAAAGCGCGTTCGGTGAGCAGATGGATTCGCTGGCCGACATGGTGTCTTTTGGTGCAGCACCCGCGCTGATCGCCTATGAGTGGGGCCTGAGCACGCTGGGCCGCTGGGGCTGGGTGGCTGCTTTTGTCTATTGCGCCTGTGCCGCGCTGCGGCTGGCCCGGTTTAACGTCAATACCGCTGTGGTGGACAAGCGGTTTTTTCAGGGCCTGCCTTCACCGGCGGCCGCTGCTCTGGTGGCAGGCTTTATCTGGCTGCTGAACGATGCTGACTACACGGGTACGGGCCTGCTCGACTTGGGCCTGTTTGGTCTGCAGATACCTTGGTTGATGTTCATCCTGACCCTTTATGCGGGCCTGACGATGGTGACCAACGTGCCGTTTTACAGCTTCAAGGACATTCAGATGAAAAAGAGTGTGCCTTTTGCTGTGATTGTTTTGATTGCTCTGGGCATCGGCGTCGTTGGCCTGCACCCACCCATCGTGGTGTTTGCGTTTTTCATCGCTTATGGTTTGTCGGGTTATGCGGTGCACGCCTGGCGGCGCGCCAAGGGTCAGCAGACCAGTGTGATTGCCACGTCGCTTGATGAGCCTGAAGAGCGCGGCTTGCACAAGTAAGGCGCATGAAACAAGCTGTGATATATTCGACTGCATGATTCGAATTGCGCTAGCTCTACTTCTATCTGCCAACGGGCGGAAAAGGTAGCGCACGCGAAAATATTTCGTTCAAGCTCATTTCCAACGGCCCGTTTGCACCAGCAACGGGCCGTTTTATTTTGCAGTTGCTGGTTTTTTGATTTGATTTTTTTCGGAGAATTTCATGGCTGACAAACTCGTCATTTTCGATACCACCTTGCGTGACGGCGAACAATCGCCCGGCGCCTCGATGACGCGCGACGAAAAGCTGCGCATCGCGCGCCAGCTGGAGCGCCTGAAGGTTGATGTCATTGAAGCTGGTTTTGCTGCCAGCTCGAACGGTGACTTTGAATGCGTCAAATCAATTGCTGAAGTCATCAAGGATTCGACGGTCTGTTCATTGGCCCGTGCCAACGACCGCGACATCTCCCGTGCAGCCGAAGCCCTCAAGCCCGCCAAATCAGCCCGCTTGCATTTGTTCCTGGCCACCAGCGCACTCCACATGGAAAAAAAGCTGCGGATGAGCCCCGACGAAGTGTACGAGCAGGCCAGACTGTCCACCCGTTTCGCGCGCAACCTGATGGGCGACATTGAGTTCAGCCCCGAAGATGGCTACCGGTCTGACCCCGACTTTTTGTGTCGTGTGCTTGAAGCTGTGATTGCCGAAGGCGCGACCACCATCAATGTGCCCGACACGGTAGGCTACGCCATCCCTGAGCTGTACGGCAACTTCATCAAAAACCTGCGTGAGCGTATCCCCAACAGTGACAAAGCCGTGTGGTCGGTGCACTGCCATAACGATTTGGGGATGGCGGTGGCCAACTCATTGGCTGGCGTGACGATTGGCGGCGCGCGGCAGGTGGAATGCACCATCAACGGCCTGGGCGAGCGCGCTGGCAATTGCAGCCTGGAGGAAATCGTCATGGCGGTCAAAACCCGCAAAGACTATTTCAACTTGGACTTGAACATCGACGCCAAACACATTTTGGCCACCAGCCGGATGGTCAGCCAGACCACCGGCTTTGTGGTGCAGCCCAACAAGGCGGTGGTCGGCGCGAACGCTTTTGCGCACGCCAGCGGCATTCATCAGGACGGCGTGCTCAAGGCCCGCGACACCTACGAGATCATGCGCGCCGAAGACGTGGGCTGGTCGGCCAACAAAATCGTGCTGGGCAAGCTCAGTGGCCGCAATGCGTTCAAGCAGCGCCTGCAAGAACTTGGCGTGTCGATGGACAGTGAAGCCGAGATCAACAGCGCGTTTGCCAGGTTCAAAGAGCTGGCTGACCGCAAAAGCGATATTTTTGACGAAGACATTCTGGCGCTGGTCAGCGACGAAAGCGTGACCCACGCAGCCGAGCAATATGCGTTTGTTTCTCTGTCGCAGCACAGCGAAACCGGCGAACGCCCACAAGCCAGCATCGTGTTTACCGTGCTGGGCAAGGAAGTCAAAGGCAGCTCCAGCGGCAACGGGCCGGTCGACGCCTCCCTCAAAGCCATCGAATCACACGTGAAAAGCGGTGCGGAAATGGTGCTTTACTCGGTCAACGCCATCAGCGGGTCGACAGAGAGTCAGGGCGAAGTCACCGTGCGTCTGCAAAATAGCGGCCGCGTGGTCAATGGCGTGGGGTCTGACCCTGACATCGTGGTGGCATCGGCCAAGGCTTACCTGAGCGCTTTGAATAAATTGCAAAGTAAAGCTGATCGGGTTGCGGCACAGGGTTGAGTCTTTATTTTTTTAAATAGTTGATTAAATTCAATGACTTAGAGAGCTTTTACCCAAATTGCTGATGTTGGGTCGGCTAATTCCTACCTAATTAAGCTTGTTTTTAGATAAGTCACGCAAGTTTTTGATATTGCGTGACTTTTTCATTCTGGATACACTTGGACGATGATTTTTACGGCAACTCCACGCAAGGCTCAGCACAATGCATAAACAACTACTGAATTGGTTGCTTAAGGCGGCCGGATTCTTGGCTTTGTTCGCTGCGTTGGCCACTGTGGGCGCAAACGCACAAACCGCAAAACGAGACGGCAAAAAACAGCAGCTGACGAAATCTGCCAGCGCCAAGAAAGTGGTCTCAAGCCGCAAGACAGCCCGTTTTGTGACGGGCGTCAAGCGCAAGCCGGTGATTCGCGTCTCAGCACCGCCCAAGCCCTCATTTGGCCAGATCGCTGGCTTGCACGGCGCCGCGGATGCCCTTGATCTCAAATCCAGCGTTGCATTGGTGATTGATCAGGACACCCGCGAAGTGCTGTTCAGCAAAAACCAGACCGCGGTGTTGCCGATTGCCTCGCTGACCAAACTCATGACCGGCGTGATCATCAGCGGTGCCAAGCTGCCCATGGACGAAATGATCACGGTCACTCAGGACGATGTGGACACCGAAAAAGGCAGCAGTTCCCGCTTGAAGGTCGGTACATCTCTGTCTCGCGGCGACATGCTGCACCTGGCGCTGATGTCGAGCGAAAACCGCGCTGCCCATGCCCTGGGCCGTACTTATCCGGGCGGCATGCCTGTGTTTGTCAGCCTGATGAACGCCAAAGCCAAGCTGTTGGGCATGACGGACACCAGCTATGTCGAACCCACTGGCCTGTCTAGCCGCAACCAGTCCAGCGCCCAAGATCTGGCCACGTTGGTCAATGCCGCGCATGCTGACCCTGTGCTGCGCGAACTGACCACCTCTACCGGCTACCAAGTGGCTGTGGGAAGCCGCACCTTGCAATACAACAACACCAATCGTTTGACCAAAAACCCCGAATGGGACATAGGTTTGCAAAAGACGGGTTACATCTCTGAAGCCGGTCAGTGCCTGGTGATGCAAACCAAAATCGCGGGTCGCAAACTGATCATGGTGTTTCTGGACTCCGCAGGCAAACTGAGCCGCCTGGGCGATGCCGAGCGCGTGCGGCGCTGGGTAGAGTCAAACCCTGTCACTGGTGACCGCAAAATCAATATCAGCACCGCAGTCAAACCCATCAGCGGCTAGGTTGAAAATTTGGCTGCTATAAATAAGGTGGCTGATTGCCCAAGTATCTAGAGGGCTAAAGCACTTTTCAGTGTTTTTTAACGTGTTTTGTAGCCCAAGGCAGCTGAAATTTCATTGGCAGTGGCCTGCAGCTTGGGCAGCCAGTGCTCTTCCAGCCGGTCGGCTGGCGCCGAAATCGACAAACCCGCCACCAAGGCGTTCTGGTCGTCATAAATGCCGGCCGCCATGCAGCGCACGCCCAGTTCCAGCTCCTCGTTGTCCCTGGCGATGCCATATTGCCGCGCTTTGGACAGCTCGCGCTCCAGTATCGGCAACTGCGTGATTGAGTTGCGCGTCTGGCCCGCCAGGCCGGTGCGGGTGGCATAGCTTCTGAGGCGCTGCGGGTCGTCAAAAGCCAAAAACAGCTTGCCGACCGATGTCAAATGGAGCGGTGCCCGCCCGCCAATGGCGCGCACCACCTGCATGCCGGAGCGCTCGCTATAGGCCCGCTCCACGTAAATGATTTCGTCGCCCTGGCGCATGCTCAGGTTGACGGGTTGCTGGGTCAGCTTGTGCAGCTCACGCATGGGAGCCAGGGCGGCGTCCCGCACATTCAGGCGGGCTTTGACCATGTTACCCAGCTCCAGCAGGCGCATGCCCAGCCGGTAGCTGCCAGCAGCGGGGCGGTCAACAAAGCGGCCGGTGGCCAGGTCATTCAAGATGCGGTGCGCAGTCGACGAATGCAGACCAGACTTTTCGCTGATCTCTTTCAGCGACATCGGCTCTTCACGGTTGGCCAAAATGTCCAGCAGGCTGAACATGCGTTCAATCACCTGAACGGTAGGTTTGACAGTTAACGAACTTGCGGGTTTGACCATGCGTAAATTTTACGCTATGAAATTAGGAGCCGTAAAATTGTGTCTGATATTGTCACCGGTTGACGATTTGCCATAGCCCATCCACGCGCAGCTCATGCGGCTTGAAGGCGGCTTTGTAGCGCATTTTGGCGCTCTCGTCGATCCAGTAACCCAGGTACACATAGGGCAAATTCAGCTTGGCCGCTTGCTCAATTTGCCACAGTACGCCGTAACTGCCGTAGCTGTTTTTACTGCCCGCCTCATCAGGCTCATAAAACGTGTACACGGCTGAAATGCCGTCGTCCAGCACGTCCAGAATCGACACCATTTTGAGCGCGCCCGCTTCGCCGTCAGGCAGCGTCTCGCGAAACTCGACCAGGCGTGAATTGACCCGGCTTTGCAGCAAAAACTGCGTGTACTGGTCAATGCTGTCGTGGTCCATACCGCCGCCCGCGTGGCGGCCGTTTTGGTAACGCAGGTACAGCTGGTAATGCTCGGTGGCAAAGCACAGTTTGAGCACCCGTACCGACAGGCCCTGATGCTTGGCGATTGCGCGGCGCTGGCTTTTGTTGGGTGCAAATGTTTGTACCGGTACCCGCAGCGGCACGCAGGCCTGGCAACCATCGCAATAGGGACGGTAGGTAAACATGCCACTGCGCCTGAAGCCCCGAGCCACCAGATCAGAATAGGCGTTGTTATGGATAAGGTGGCTGGGCGTGGCCACCTGACTGCGCGCCTGCTTACCCGGCAAATAGCTGCACGGGTACGGGGCCGTGGCGTAAAACTGCAGGGTTTGCAGCGGCAGGTCTTTGAGCAGCGTCACGGTGTGTTGAGCGTCTTGAAAGGCATCAGTTCATTCCAGTATACGGGTTCAAATTGCCAGTTGGGGGCAGGGCAGGTGATCACCTGGCTCACATGCGCGGTGAATTCGTCGCGACTTATTTCTTGTGCCCCCAGCGATGCCAAATGCCCGGTGTTTTGCTGGCAATCGATCATCGTGATGTCTTGTGCGCGGCAAAAAGCCACCAGCGCGCACATCGCGATTTTCGATGCATCCGTCACATGCGCAAACATGGACTCGCCAAACACCATGCCGCCCAAATTCACGCAATACAGCCCACCGACCAGTTCATCATCGACCCACGTTTCAACGCTGTGCGCGTGCCCTGCGGCGTGCAGCGCGCAGTAAGCTGCAATCATCTCTGGCAGGATCCACGTGCCCGGCTGGCCATCACGCGGCTTGCTGGCGCAGGCATTGATGACGTCAGCAAAGGCCGTGTCAAAGCGAACTTCGCAAGCCGTGTTGGCTAAAAAATGCTGCAGGGTTTTGCGCAGTGACCGATGCAATTTGAAGCGCTGCGTCTGCAGCACCATGCGCGGGTTGGGGCTCCACCACAGCGTGGGCTGGCCTTCGCTGTACCAAGGAAAGATGCCCTGGCTGTACGCCCGCACCAGTGTGGCCGTATCCAGAGTGCTACCCGCAGCCAGCAAGCCGGGCGCTGGGTCATCATGACCCCAGGCGCGGCTGACCGGCGGGAAGTCTTCTCCAGTATCAAGCCAGGGCAAAGGGCGTAGCGGTTTTTTCATCAAGCAGTCGGTGTTGGGATGCGTTAGGCCGGAACAGACCAAATAAGGACGCTATAATCTTAGGCTGTATTCCTCGATAGCTCAGTTGGTAGAGCACCGGACTGTTAATCCGTAGGTCCCTGGTTCGAGCCCAGGTCGAGGAGCCACTACACAAGCCTTACAGGCACTAGCCCCATTGCTACTTCATTGATAGTTCGGGGCTTTTTAGTTGGTGCCTTCTGTGTCCCATGCATCCAGCGGGGTAGTTTGTGTATCTTTTTAGGCCATCACCAGCCAAAAGAAAACCCGAAAGCGACGGGGTGTTATTCTCATTTGTCAGTGCGCTAGATGCCCGGTCCAAAGTGTTTTGGGGCTTGAATTTGTCAAAACCAATTCGAGTTCCTGAGAGCGGCTTGCAGCTCCAACAGAACGGATAGGGATAAAAATCTTATTTGAACTATGTCGGAAGGAGCGTTAAGTTGACTGCTGCAGATTTGATCAAGTCGCTTGATACCAACGCGAATAAACCCTATCACCAAGCGAACCGATTCATCGCATCGCTCGTTATCGCACTGATATGTGCATCACCGGCCTACGCTCAAAATATGTATGACGGCAGTGGGCGCCAAGTCGGTCGCGTAGCTGGCGAACGTTTTTACGACGGATCTGGTCATCAAGTGGGCCGTGTTGATGGGTCAAACATATACGACGGCTCTGGCCGCCAACTTGGACGCCTGGATGGCGAGCGCGTCTATAACGCCTCGGGACAGCAAATTGGTCGCATTGATGGGGAACGCCTTTACAGTGGTTCTGGCACACAAATGGGTCGTATTGATGGCGAACGTATCTATGACGGATCTGGTCGCCAGATAGGTCGGGCAGACGGATTGCGACGCGTGCAGATGATCATCTACTTTTACTTTTTCATGTGACCACCTGTGCATCTTTTCCTGTCGCCTAAATTTTGTCCGGCGACTGATAAGCCCGTCGCGGCGACTGGTTGCCGTCTGGATCGAATCCAGCAAGAGATGAGGCCAAGCTTTCATCGATGTGAATCGCTACGGGTTTGGTGAAGGCCCGCCGGGTGAAATCAGGCCGGCATGGCGGCCTGACCGGCTCATTGCAGATAGCCATTTTTTTGAGCTTCGGCAGGGGCCATGTAGGCGGTGGGATCCGGCAGGCGGTGCTGGTTAAACCATCACACCCCTGCAAGCATGGCCAGTTCCAGCGATTCCTTGGTCTCCCAAGGTGCTTTGCGGTGAATGGATTCGGTCTTGTACCGGCCGTGGATGGCCGGGTTGATACGTGCCTGGAGTCCGAGACCCAAAGCGGATCGGGGCGACCAGGCTTGCAGTGCCGATTGACCCGATCCGTTCGGCAGATTAGCGGTCATATCGCTTAGGTGCTCCTGCTCCGTCCGCGCCGCATGCTCCAAACCTCGGCTGAAAACGTGTTTGACTTCTTCATGGCTCAATCCTCTCAGAGGTTTGGGCCTGCTCAAAATATGCGGCGATTCAGCACATTTTTATGATTTACCGTGAAATTTCTTCTTCTGCTTGCCATGGGTCTATGAAAATGACAAACTTGATTAATGAAGAAATTCATTCATATCTTGCTATTTTTAGCAATATTGTCACTTGGGCACCTGTGTCATGCAGAGGTACTTCGCGGGCTTGTCGTGGCGGTGGCAGATGGGGACACGATCACAGTGCTGGACAACTTGAAGCAGCAGCACAAGATCAGACTGATGGGAATCGATGCGCCTGAAAAAAAGCAAGCGTATGGGCAGCGGTCAAAGGAATCACTAAGTGATCTGGTCTACATGAAATATGTAGATGTCATGTGGTCCAAGCATGATCGATATGGGCGCATGGTTGGGCAAGTGAGACTTGAGGGCAAGGACATCTGTCTTGAGCAGATCAAGCGGGGCATGGCGTGGCACTACAGGCAGTATCAGCGAGAGCAAGTTGAGGCTGACAGAAGTCTTTACAGTGCCAGTGAGTCAACTGCACGTGAGCTGAAGATTGGGCTTTGGCATGATGAAACGCCAATCGAACCTTCAAGTTTCAGACGCAATGTATTTCCTCATGACATTTTGCTGCGGCCATGATGATTCTCTGAGGAGGGTGTGGGAATGCAGCCATTGGGGTCAGCCTCCGCTTTATTCCCAGTCGCTATGAATTCAGGCGCTAAATGTCCTTGCATCCATTGGCCAGAAGCCTAAAAGTCAGCTAAAAAAGGCCGATACAGCTTGTCAAGCGTTGAGCAAGCCGTGCACGGTCTTCGTGCTGTTTGAGACGCCAAAAAAACCGTTTTATCCATCTAATCGGCCTCTAGCCCAATAAAATAATGGGTTAGCAGCTCTTAAATCAGTAGCGTCCGCCAAGCGGCCTAAAGTGTCGCCTCGACCATCTGCCGCAGCTCGGGCGTGATGTCTGGCAGCACGCCAAACCAGGCTTCAAACGCGGGCCTGGCCTGGTTGAGCAGCATGCCCAGGCCGTCAACTGTCGGGTTACCGCGTGCCTTGGCCGCGTGCAGCAACGGGGTTTCCAGCGGCACGTAGATCACGTCAGACACCAGCGCGGTGGTTGGCAGGGCGTTGAGCTGAAGGTCCAGCGCGGGGTTGCCGTGCATGCCCTGGCTGGTGGTGTTGACGAGCAGGGCAGCGCCATCCAGTGCGGCATGGCGCTCGGACCAGGGCAGGGCTTTGACCACTTCGCCAAATTCATCGCCAAACTCGTCGGCCAGCGCCTGCGCTGCGGCGGGGGAGCGGTTGAGCAGCCTGATTTCTGTGGCACCCCTGTCCGCCAGGCTCAGTACCACGGCACGGGCTGCGCCGCCTGCGCCGAGCACGGTCACTGGCCCGGCATTGGCGCGCCAGTTGGGTTGCGCGTCCAGCAGGCTTTGGATGTAGCCGTAGCCGTCGTTGTTAAATCCTTTGAGCGAGCCATCAGCCTGCACAACGATGGTGTTGATCGCGCCCATGCGGCGGGCCATGGGATCGACTTCGTCCATGAAGGCCATCGCTTCGACCTTGTGCGGAATGGTGAGGTTGCAGCCCTTAAAACCCAGCGCTTTCAGCCCAGCAATGGCGGCGCCCAGTGTGCCGGGCACAACCGGCAACTGCACATACGAGCCTGTCAAACCGTACTTTTGCAGCCAGTAATTGTGGATCAGGGGGGAGCGTGAATGCGCGACGGGCCAGCCCATCACGCCAGCAAGATGAAAAGGTTGTGAGCTCATGGCTTGATTCTGCCCGGATTCAAGCCACGTTCATTCAGCTTTGACGCGCCCAGATTGAATCACCGGCCTCCAGCGCGCCAGCTCGCGGGCGATCAACTGGCCAAAAGCTTCTGGCGTCGCGGGTGTCGCAATCGCTCCCTCGTTGTTCATGCGGGTTTTCATGTCTGGTGCGGTCAAAGCCTGGTTGATTTGGGCGTTCAGTTTGGCTACCACGCCTGCCGGTGTGCCCGCGGGGGCCACCACGCCGTACCACTGGTCCGCTTCAAAACCTGTGTAGCCTGACTCGGCTACCGTGGGCAAGTCGGGCAGGGCCGCCAGGCGGGTGGGTGACGACACGGCCAAGGCCCGCAGCTGCCCATTTTTAACCTGCCCCAACACCGCAGGCGCGCCGGTAAACAGCAGCTGGATTTGCCCACCGAGCAGGTCAGTCACAGCCGGTGCTGTGCCCCGATAAGGGATGTGCAAGATTGACGTGCCGGTTTGCAGCTTGAAGTATTCAGTTGCCAGGTTGGCCGCGCTGCCGTTGCCGCCCGAGCCATAGTTGAGCTTGCCCGGACTGGCTTTGGCCAATGCCACCAGATCCTTGACGTTATGGGCTTTGACGGACGGATGCACCACCAGCAGGTTGGGCACCCGCGCCACCCAGGCCACCGGCGCAAAGCTTGTGATCGGGTCATACGGCAGGGTGGGGTACAGCGATGGATTCACCGCCAGCGTACCAATGTGGCCCATCAGCAGCGTATAGCCGTCAGGCACAGCCTTGGCCACTTTTTCAGCGCCAATGGCACCGCCCGCGCCGGGAGCGTTGTCAACAATCACCGCCTGTCCCCAGGCTTTGGTCAGCTCTTGCGCCACGGCACGGGCCAGGATGTCGGTGCTGCCGCCGGGGGTAAATGGCACGACCAGGCGAATGGGCTTGCTGGGGTAGGCGGTGGCTGCAGTCGTTTGTGCCTTGCAAACAGACGCTGCCTGGCATGCTGCAAATGCGCCAACAACAACCAGCGCTTTGGTGATGCTCGATGTCATGGCCGGTTTCAGTTGTGCGGCTTGATGGCGTCCATCAACACAGATGTGACCACCTCAATGGCCTTTTTTTGTGTCTCGGTGCTGGGGCGGCGAGCGGCGCGCACCAGCATCAGCTGGCTCATGATGCGCGGCTGCGTGATGCTGCGCACCTGAAATGGTGAGGGGTCGTCAAAATTGCTCAGGGTATAGCTGGGCAGCACGGCGTGGCCCATGCCTTCTTTGACCAGACTCAAAATCGCATTCAGGCCATCAACCTCCAGCGTGACGTCGGGTTTGCGACCGATCGCGTTCATCTCGCCTTCAATCAAAATGCGAAACGCATTCGGTCGGCTGGGCAGGATCAGCGGCAGGTTAGCCACCTCGGTCAGGGTGATGGGCTGGTGCTTTGGAGTCTTTTGCGCTTTGTTGGTGGCTTTGTTGGTGGGTTGGTTCAACGCAGGGTCTGTTTTCGAAATCAGCACCAGCTCTTCGGTGTGCAGCGTGGTCATTTCCACTTCGGGCGAATGCTCGGCGTTGTACAGCACCGCAATGTCGATGTTGCCAACCCGCAAGCCTTCGGACATCAGCACTGAGAAGCCTTCATTCAGCGTCAGATGCGCCTGCGGCAATTGCTGCTTGAAGGCGCGCGTTAAAGGCACGGTGATCAGGCGCGACAAACTGGGCGGCAGGCCAATGGACACCCGCCCCGCCAGCGCCCCGCGCACCGCGCCCAGCTCTTCACGGGCCAGCTCGACCTGGTGCAAGATGCCGCGCCCATGCTTGAGCAGCAGGTTGCCCGCTTCGGTCGGCAGTGCGCCGCGCCCATTGCGGGTCAGCAGGTTTTGCCGCAGTTCGACTTCCAGCAGGCGTATTTGGCGGCTCAATGCCGGCTGGGCAATGTCCAGCGCAATCGAGGCGCGGGTAAAGCTGCCCAATTCGGCGACACGGACAAAATATTCAAGTTGCTTTAAATCCATCGTCAAATTTTATTGGCATAGCAATCAGTAAGCTATACGTGTTTGTTCTAACTGCTAGCGGGTCCTCGCGGTTTCATTTTTAGGCTTTGCAGCGCAAAATTAAAAAGTGAACAAACAAACTCAAACCGCACCGTTGGTGCTTTTGCCCGGCCTGATGTGCGATGCCACTTTCTGGCAGCCACTGGTTGATTTTTTACCCGGCAAGGTGGTTGACTACGGCGACGTCAACAGCATCACCGCCATGGCCGCTGCTGTACTAGCGGTGGCCCCTGCAAGCTTTGTGCTGGCTGGCCATTCGATGGGTGGGCGGGTGGCGCTTGAAGTGGCGCGCCTGGCCCCAGAGCGTGTACAAAAAATCATTCTGATGGACACCGGGTATTTGGCGCGTCAGCCAGGGGCTGCGGGCGACACTGAAACAGCAGGTCGTATGGCGCTGTTGGAGGTAGCGCAGCAGCAGGGCGTGCGCGCCATGGCGCAGCAGTGGGTCAAAGGCATGGTGCATCCTGACCGTTTGCAAGACGCGCCCTTGATCGACAGCATTTTGGGCATGATGTCGCGCAAAACCGCTGAGCGCTTTGCACGCCAGCAACACGCGCTGTTGACACGGCCTGATGCCAGCCCCGTCCTGAGAGCGCTGCACATACCCACGCTCTTGTTGTGCGGCAGGCAAGACAGCTGGGCCAATGTGGCGCAGCACACAGCCATGCAGGTTTTGGTGCCGCATGCGCAGCTCAGCGTGATTGAAGACGCTGGGCACATGGTGTTGATGGAGCGGCCCGAGGCAACCGTTCGTGTCATCTGTGATTTTTTGGAGGCTGCGTGATCAACATTATTTCATCCATGGCCACGCGGGAGGTCCTGGCGGAGCTGGCTGCCCAATGGCAAAGCGCTTCAGGCACCCAGGTCAACATTGAATCTGTAGCCGGTGTGGAGGCTGCCAAACGAGTACAAGCTGGCGAAGCCTTTGATGGCGTTGTGCTTGCGTCAGACGCGATTGAAAAATTGGCGGCCAGTGCTTGTGTGCTGGCTGGCAGCCGGGTTGACCTGGTGCGCTCCAGTGTGGCGGTGGCGGTGAAGGCGGGCACCCGCTTGCCTGACATCTCGACCGAAGCAGCGCTGCGAAGCGCCATTGAGGCGGCGCCCACGATTGGCTATTCAACCGGACCGAGCGGTGTTGCGCTGGTCAAGCTGTTTGAACACTGGGGCCTCTGGGCCGCGCTGCAGCCGCGCATCGTGCAAGCCCCGCCGGGTGTGCCGGTGGGCACGCTGGTGGCGCGCGGCGAGGTGGCGCTGGGCTTTCAGCAACTCAGTGAGCTGATGCATCTTGATGGCATTACCGTGGTGGGCACTCTGCCCGAGGCGGTGGGCATCACCACCATTTTTTCAGCGGCGACTTGTGCAGCATCGAACCAACACGATACCGTCGCAACATTATTTGCTTTTATGGCAGCAGCTGAATCTGACCCTGTCAAACAAAAAAACGGCATGCAATCCGCTTAAACATTGATAACAACGAGACCCAACATGAGCCTTCAAAAACCCCTCATCATCGACTGCCACGGCCACTACACAACCGCCCCCAAAGCGCTGGAGACCTGGCGCAACCAGCAGATCGCCGGCATCAAAGACCCGGCCGTCATGCCCAAGGCCAGCGATCTGAAAATCAGCGACGACGAACTGCGTGAGACGATCGAACTCAACCAGCTGCGCCTGATGAAAGAGCGCGGCAGCGACCTCACCCTTTTCAGCCCCCGCGCCAGCTTTATGGCGCATCACATTGGCGACTTCAACGTGTCGTCGACTTGGGCGGCGATTTGCAACGAGCTGTGCTACCGCGTCAGCCAGTTGTTTCCTGACCACTTTGTACCTGTGGCCATGCTGCCGCAAAGCCCGGGCGTTGACCCTAAAACCTGCATTCCTGAACTGGTCAAATGCGTGGAGCAATACGGCAACGTCGGCATCAATTTAAACCCCGACCCATCGGGCGGGCACTGGACGTCGCCGCCGCTGAGCGACAAGCACTGGTATCCGATTTACGAAAAGATGGTGGAGTACGACATTCCAGCCATGATTCACGTCAGTACCAGCTGCAACGCCTGCTTTCACACCACCGGCGCGCATTACCTGAATGCTGACACGACAGCCTTCATGCAGTGCCTCACGAGCGATTTGTTCAAAGATTTCCCAACCCTGAAGTTTTTGATTCCGCATGGCGGCGGTGCGGTGCCTTACCACTGGGGCCGCTTTCGTGGTCTGGCGCAAGAGCTGAAAAAGCCCTTGCTGCAAGACCATTTGCTGAACAACATTTTCTTTGACACCTGCGTGTACCACCAGCCTGGCATTGACTTGCTGACCAAAGTCATTCCGGTCAAAAACATTTTGTTTGCCAGCGAAATGATTGGCGCAGTGCGCGGCATTGACCCTGAAACCAGCAACTACTACGACGACACCAAGCGCTACATTGAATCGTCGACCCAGCTCAGCGCCGAGCAGCGCTACCAGATTTACGAAGGCAACACGCGCCGCGTTTTCCCGCGCCTGGATGCGCAATTGACCAAAAAAGGACTGTGACATGAGCACCCCGATGAACAATCTCGGCATCGTTAAACGTAACATCGCCAGAGCCGACAAAGCTGCTGTCGCGCGGCTGGCCAAACTCGGCGTGGCCACTATCCATGAGGCCATGGGCCGCGTCGGTTTGATGAAGCCCTACATGCGCCCCATCTACAAAGGTGCCAATATTTGCGGCACGGCGGTGACGGTACTTTTGCAACCCGGCGACAACTGGATGATGCACGTGGTGGCCGAGCAATTGCAGCCCGGCGACGTGGCGGTAGCGGCCTGCACCACCGACAACGACGATGGCTTTTTTGGTGATCTGCTGGCCACCAGCTTTCAGGCCCGTGGTGCGGTTGGCCTCATCATTGACGGCGGCGTACGCGACGTGGTGGACCTTGAAAAAATGGGTTTCCCGGTGGTCAGCAAAGCCATTCATGCCAAGGGCACCATCAAGGCCACATTAGGGTCGGTCAACATTCCCGTCATTTGTGCCGGCGCTTTGGTCAATCCTGGTGATGTGGTGATTGCCGACGTCGACGGTGTGGTCGTGGTACCCGCAGCGATTGCCGCGCAGGTCGCTGATGCTGCTGAAAAGCGCGAAAGCTTTGAAGGTGAAAAGCGCGCCAAGCTGGCTGCGGGCGTCCTGGGCCTGGACATGTACAACATGCGCGAGCCACTGGAAAAAGCTGGCTTGAAATACATTGATTAATGGGTTGAGATAAAAATGGAATTCACCAAAACTGCGGGCTGGCTGGACTGGTACACCGGCCCCACCAAACCCACCTTTAAACTGCCGCCCGGCGCTGTAGATGCGCATTGCCACGTGTTTGGCCCTGGCGATGTGTTCCCCTACGCGCCAGAGCGCAAGTACACGCCCTGCGATGCATCAAAAGAGCAATTGTTTGCCCTGCGTGACCACCTTGGCTTCGACAAAAACGTGATCGTGCAAGCCACCTGCCACGGCAGCGACAACCGTGCACTTACCGATGCGCTGAAGGCATCGAACAACAAGGCGCGCGGCGTGGCCACCGTCAACCGACATGTGACCGACGCCGAGCTGCAAGACATGCATGCCGCCGGGGTGCGGGGAACGCGCTTTAACTTCGTCAAACGCCTGGCTGACTTCACCCCGCGCGATGTGCTGCTGGAGATTGCCAACCGCATTGCGCCGCTGGGCTGGCATGTGGTGATTTATTTTGAAGCGGTGGACTTGCCCGAGCTGTATGACTTTTTCACTGCGCTGCCCACGACGGTGGTGGTGGACCACATGGGTCGCCCCGACGTGACCAAGCCTGTGGATGGCCCGGAGTTCGAATTGTTCGTCAAGATGATGCGCGAGCACCCGAACATCTGGAGCAAGGTCAGTTGCCCGGAACGCCTGAGCGTGAGCGGCCCGAAAGCCTTGCATGGCGAGCAACATGCTTATCAAGACGTGGTGCCTTTCGCCAAAAAGTTGGTCGACACTTTCCCCGACCGCGTGCTGTGGGGCACCGACTGGCCACACCCGAACCTGAAAGACCACATGCCAGACGACGGCTTGCTGGTCGACTTTATTCCGCAGATTGCAAGCACACCGCAGTTGCAGCAAAAGCTGCTGGTGGACAATCCCACACGTTTGTACTGGAGCTGAAGGGCTTGATATGGCTTTGAATAAAAATTACCTGGACGTGCCTGGCACCACGATTTTTGATGCCGACGAAAGTCGCAAGGGCTACCACCTGAACCAGTTCTGCATGAGCCTGATGACCCATGAAAACCGTGAACGGTTCAAGGCCGATCAGCGTGCTTACCTTGATGAATGGCCGATGACGCAAGAGCAAAAGCAGGCTGTACTGGATGTGGATCTGAACCGTGCCATCTCGCTGGGCGGCAACATTTACTTTTTGGCCAAGCTCGGTGCCACCCATGGCAAGAGCTTCCAGCAAATGGCCGGCAGCATGACCGGCATGACCGAGATGGAATACCGCGACATGATGATCGCTGGCGGGCGCTCGGTTGAAGGCAACCGCGTGGTGGGCGAAAACGGCACGGCGCAAGCGCAAAATCAGCCTCAGGGTCAACGCGGTGCGGCAAACAAAGGATCGAATTAAATGGCAAAAATTACCGCCAGCGTTTTCACATCGCACGTACCGGCCATCGGCGCCGCGATGGATTTGGGCAAGACCGACGAACCCTATTGGCAGCCGCTCTTCAAGGGTTATGAATACTCCAAACAATGGATGAAGGACAACACGCCTGACGTGATTTTTCTGGTCTTCAATGACCACGCTACCGCGTTCAGCCTGGACATGATCCCGACTTTCGCCATTGGCACGGCAGCGTCTTATCAGCCTGCCGACGAAGGCTGGGGGCCACGCCCGGTGCCTGTGGTTCAAGGTCATCCAGCGCTGGCGGCGCACATTGCACAGTCGGTCATACAGCAGGACTTTGACCTGACCATCGTCAACAAAATGGATGTTGACCATGGCTTGACCGTGCCGCTGAGCCTGATGTGTGGGCAGCCGCCCGAGTCCAATTTCAAATGGCCTTGCCCGGTGATTCCATTTGCTGTCAACGTGGTGCAATACCCGGTGCCGTCCGGCCAGCGCTGCCTGAACATTGGCAAAGCGATTCGCAAAGCCATCGAGTCCTATGACGAAGACCTGAACGTCCAGATCTGGGGCACGGGCGGCATGAGCCACCAGTTGCAGGGGCCACGTGCAGGCTTGATCAACAAGGCTTTTGACGCCGCATTCATCGACACCATGATCAGCGACCCCGAACGACAAGCCGCTGTGCCGCACATTGACTATGTGCGTGAAGCAGGCAGTGAAGGCATTGAGCTGGTGATGTGGTTGATTGCTCGTGGTGCGATGTCTGACTTGAATGGCGGCGGCAAGCCGACGGTCAAGCACCGCTTTTATCATGTGCCTGCGTCCAACACGGCTGTCGGTCACCTGATTCTTGAGAACAGCTGATGCTGCTTCGTTCATTTTCATTCACTGCCCGACCAGGGCGCGTTCGCCTCCTTAAGGCTCTTCGGAGTTCCAATCATGACTAAAACCATCAAAGTTGCACTGGCTGGTGCAGGCGCATTCGGCGTCAAGCACCTGGACGGCATTAAAAATATCGACGGCGTGGAAGTGGTGTCGCTGATGAGCCGTGACATTGAAAAAACCAAGGAGACTGCTGCGAAATACGGCATTCAACACGTGACGACCGACCTGGCAGAAAGCCTGGCTTTAAAAGAAGTTGACGCGGTTATTTTGTGCACACCCACCCAGATGCATGCCGACCAAACCATGGCTTGCCTGAAGGCGGGCAAGCATGTGCAGGTGGAGATCCCATTGGCCGACAGTATCAAAGGCGCGAACGCAGTGGCGGCCTTGGCCAAAAGCAGCGGCTTGGTGGCGATGTGTGGCCATACGCGCCGCTTTAATCCCAGCCACCAGTATGTGCACAAAGAAATTGCAGCGGGCAAGTTCAACATCCAGCAGATGGATGTGCAAACCTATTTTTTCCGTCGCACCAACATGAACGCCCTGGGCCAAGCCCGCAGCTGGACAGACCACTTGTTGTGGCACCACGCGGCGCACACGGTTGATTTGTTTGCCTACCAGTGCGGCAGCCCGATTGTCAAAGCCAACGCGGTGCAGGGCCCGATTCACCCGTCGCTTGGCATTGCCATGGACATGAGCATTCAGCTCAAAGCGGCCAATGGCGCGATTTGCACGCTGAGCCTGAGCTTTAACAATGACGGCCCGCTGGGGACCTACTTTCGCTACATTGGCGACACGGCGACTTATCTGGCGCGCTACGATGATCTCTTTAACGGCAAAGAAGAAAAAATCGATGTCAGCCAGGTGGACGTGAGCATGAACGGCATTGAGCTGCAAGACCGCGAGTTCTTTGCTGCCATCAGGGAGGGCCGCGAGCCCAACAGCAGCGTAGCCAGCGTGCTGCCTTGCTATCAAGTTTTGCATGACCTGGAGCAACAACTCGTATGACATTACCCACACCGCTACCTACCCGCAAGCTTGGCCCTTTTGATGTTTCGGCCATCGGCCTGGGCTGCATGAACCTGAGCCACGCCTACGGTGCACCTGTCACTGCAGAGCAGGGCGAGCGGGTGCTGCTGGCTGCGCTGGACGCCGGCGTGACGCTGTTTGATACCGCCACCCTGTACGGCTTTGGCGCGAACGAAACCCTGGTTGGTAAGGTGCTGAAGCCGCATCGCCACAAATTCACCCTGGCCAGCAAATGCGGTATGCAGGGCGTGGATGTGGCAGGTGATGGAAAACTGGTGCGTGTGATTGACGGCAGGCCCGCCACGATTCAAAAGACCTGTGAAGACAGCCTGCGCCGCCTGCAGACCGATGTGATTGACCTGTACTACCTGCACCGCTGGGACAAAAGCGTGCCGATCGAAGACAGCGTGGGCGCGCTGGCCGACATGGTTAAAAAAGGCCACATTCGCAGCATTGGCCTGTCAGAAGTTTCTAGCGCGACCTTGCGCAAGGCGCATGCCGTGCACCCCATTGCCGCCTTGCAAACCGAGTATTCGCTGTGGACGCGCAACCCCGAAATTGCCGTTTTACAAGCCTGCGCAGAACTCGACGTTGCTTTTGTGGCTTTCAGCCCGGTGGCGCGCGGGTTTTTGTGTGGCGGCCTGATTGACGTGGACGCGCTGGATGCCAAAGACATACGCCGCAGCATGCCGCGCTTTACAACCGAGAATTACGCCGCTAACCTGAAACTGCTGTCGGCCTACAACGCGCTGGCGCAAGACACAGGTTGCAGCCCGTCACAACTGGCCCTGGCCTGGTTGCTGCACAAAGCACCGCACATTATTCCCATCCCCGGCACTACCAGTGTTGCGCATTTGCTGGACGACCTGGGGGCCGTGAACGTCAGCTTGTCGGCCCAACGTGTAGCGCAGCTGGACAAGCTGATCAATCAGCACACCGTGCAGGGCGCACGCTACAACCCGCAGGGCACATCAGAGGTCGACACAGAAATGTTTTGAGCGTGGTGCGCATATGCTGCGCCCCGCCATCCACCCGATATTCATTGCCTTGATCCGTTTGCCGCAGGCGCTCGCATGCGGCACTGTCCTACATCTCTTCGTAGTATTGACCGACCTGGGCTGGGCAACACTTGGGCGACGATTGTGCTTCTTTGAAAGCCAATCCTCATGCCAACTGACGACGATTTGAACCTGACACCCAGTGGACTGCGCCAGAGCTCAAGCCTGACGGGCATGACCTCCGCCAGCGAACTCGAGTCATCGGTTGGCAGCTACACCGAGAGCCGTGACGCTGAAGACCTCAACGCCGACGCGATTGACACCCTCAACGATCTGCTGGAAATCTGCCGCGACGGCGAATATGGCTTTCGCGAATGCGCAGAACACACCCAGGCGCTCGCCATCAAGACAGTGCTGAACCAGCATGCCAGTGAATGCCACTTTGCGGCTACAGAACTGCAGACCCTGCTTAAACACATGGGCGGTGAACCGAAAGAAGGCGGCACGGCCAGCGCAGCTTTGCACCGCGGCTGGGTATCTGTCAAGGGCACCCTCAGCGGTTACAGCGACTACGACATGCTTGATGAATGCGAGCGCGCGCAAGACGTGGCCTTGGCCCAGTATCGCAAGGCCAGCAAGCAAAGCCTGCCCCCCGGCGTCATGGCTGTGGTTGAAAAGCAGTCTGAAGGGGTTCAGCGCAACCACGATCAGATCAAGGCCATGCGAGAGTTGTCAGGCAGCACGCTTTCACGCCAGCCAGAGGGCAACCACGACCAGACCAAGACCGTGCGAGGTTTGTCAGGCAGCATGCTTTCACGCTTGGTACAGCGCAACCACGACCAAATTGAGACCATGCGTGACGCGCATAAGACCTGAAAATCATGACTTGTAGGTGCTGACGACTTTTTCTTTGCTGGCACTCGAGGTTCAGCAATCTGGCAGCAAGCGGCTTCCAGCTGGGGCGACAAAAAATTGTTGCCCCTTTTTTTACCCATTACCCATTTGGAGCCATCATGCCAACACGTAGAACCCTCCATCGCCGGGCTGTTGGCGGTCTGACTGTCGCTATAGCGACCCTGACGCTGGTGCTGGTGCTGTCGGGCTGCGGCGCCACAATGCAGCCCTCGAACATGGTGGCTTTCACCACACAACTTCGCGCCGCCAATGAAGTGCCGCCGAATGCCAGCAACGGCGGTGGCTCGGTTGATGCAGCATTCAACAAAGACACGCTGCTGCTGCGCTGGAAGGTTAACTACACCGGCTTGACTGGCAACGCGACCGCAGGCCACTTTCATGGCCCTGCAGCGGTCGGTGCCAATTCAGGTGTTGCACTGGGCTGGGCCAACCCGGTCACCACAGCCATGGAAGGCAGCGCCACCCTGACTGCGGCACAAGCCGCAGACCTGATGGCGGGCAAGTGGTACGCCAACATTCACACGGCGGCCAACCCGGGCGGCGAGGTGCGCGGCCAGATGACGATTCGCAACTGAATTGCCAATCTGGCGATGTGCGGCAAATGCTATCAAATAAGTAGCTACTCCCTTAGGTTTTACTTGGCCTGAGGCCTGATTTCTTGGTGAAATCAGGTCTTTTCAATACTTTTTAGTCTTTTTTACTGATTCCGGTTGGCTTGAACTGTCATTTGCGCTTGCGGGTCGCGCGAAACGCTTTAAAACCTTAAAATCAGCGTTTCCGTCAAGCAGGCCTGACATTTCTGTCTGGCCGGCTCACCAGCCCCGCTTATGAACGCCCCCGTCGACGTTTCCTTTTTTGCCCGCGCCGCCAAGCCGCTGACCAGTTACCGCAAGTACTGGGCGGCGCGCTTTGGCACGGCCAAGTTTTTGCCGACCAGTCGGGCCGAGATGGACGCCCTTGGCTGGGACAGTTGCGACATCATCATCGTCACTGGCGACGCCTACGTCGATCACCCCAGCTTTGGCATGGCCGTGATCGGCCGCATGCTGGAAGCGCAAGGCTTTCGGGTCGGCATCATTGCCCAGCCCGACTGGCAAAGCGCCGAGCCCTTCAAGCTGCTGGGCAAGCCCAATCTCTTTTGGGGCGTGACAGCCGGCAACATGGACTCCATGATCAACCGCTACACGGCGGACCACAAAATCCGTTCTGACGACGCTTACACCCCCGGTGACATTGGCGGCAAGCGGCCCGACCGCGCTGCGCTGGTGTATTCGCAGCGTTGCCGTGAAGCCTTCAAGGACGTGCCGATCATTCTGGGCGGTATTGAAGGCAGCTTGCGGCGTATTGCTCACTACGACTATTGGTCAGACAAAGTGCGCCGGTCGGTTGTGATTGATTCAAAGTGCGACTTGCTGCTGTATGGCAACGCCGAGCGGGCCATTGTTGAAATTGCCCACCGCCTGGCCGCCAAGGAAGGCATCGCGACGATGACGGACATTCGCGGCACGGCATTTATTCGCCGCGCAGGCGACGAAACATCTCAAGGCTGGTTTGAAATTGACTCGACCAGCGTCGACGCACCCGGCCGCATTGAAGCGCATGTCAACCCTTACCTGATGGTGGCCGATGCCGCCAAAGAGCTGGGCACCACCTGCGCCCGCGAGGAAGAGGCCGACGCGGTGGCAAAGGTTGCGACGGCGCAGGCCAATCCGGCCATCAAACCCCTGACCTTTGTGGTCAACCCTGCCTTGCCGTCGACGGTGCAAACAGCGCAGGGCAAGATCAAAGTGCCGCCGCGTGACCGGTCGGTGATTCGCCTGCCGTCTTTTGAGCAAGTCAAAAGTGACCCGGTGCTGTATGCCCATGCCAACCGCGTGCTGCATCTAGAGACCAACCCCGGCAACGCGCGCGCGCTGGTGCAAGCCCATGGTGAGGGCGCCACAGCGCGTGACGTGTGGATCACGCCGCCACCTATCCCGCTGACCACCGCCGAGATGGACTACGTGTTTGACTTGCCCTACGCGCGCAGCCCGCACCCGAGCTACGCAGACGAAAACGGCAGCCACGACCACGCCACCAAAATCCCGGCCTGGGAGATGATTCGCTTTTCCGTCAACATCATGCGCGGCTGCTTTGGCGGCTGCACGTTTTGCTCCATCACCGAGCACGAAGGTCGCATCATTCAAAGCCGTTCTGAAGACTCGGTCATACGCGAGATTGAAGCGATCAGGGACTCGGTGACAAGCTTTACCGGCACGATTTCAGACCTGGGCGGCCCAACAGCCAATATGTACCGCATCGGCTGCAAATCGCCTGAGATTGAAGCGGCCTGCCGCAAGCCCAGTTGTGTCTACCCCGGCATCTGCCAGAACCTGAACACCGACCACAACCCCCTGATCAAAATGTACCGCCGTGCGCGGGCGCTCAAGGGCGTGAAAAAGATTTTGATCAGCTCCGGTGTGCGCTATGACCTGGCGGTGGAAAGCCCCGAATACGTCAAGGAACTGGTCAGCCACCACGTCGGCGGCTACCTGAAAATTGCCCCGGAACACACCGAGCAAGGTCCGCTGACCAAGATGATGAAGCCCGGCATCGGCAGCTACGACAAGTTCAAGCAGCTGTTTGAAAAGTACAGTCTAGAGGCCGGTAAAAAGCAGTTTTTGATTCCGTACTTCATCGCCGCACACCCCGGTACCAGCGATGAAGACATGATGCATCTGGCCCAGTGGCTCAAGAAAAGCGGCTTTCGGGCTGACCAGGTGCAAACTTTTTACCCGTCGCCCATGGCCACCGCCACGGCGATGTACCACACCAACAAAAACCCGCTGCGCAAAATCACGCGGGATAGCGAGACAGTGGACATCGTGCGCGGTGAAAAACGCCGCCGCCTGCACAAGGCTTTTTTGCGCTACCACGACCCGAACAATTGGCCGTTGCTGCGGGAAGCTTTAAAAACCATGGGTCGGGCTGATTTGATCGGCAACGGCAAGCACCATTTGATACCAACGTTTCAGCCGCTGGTCGATGGCACGTACCAAAGTGCGCGGCGCAAAAATTCGACCGGGGTCGCCAAAACGTCTGCCGTGGCGTCACCTGTGAAGGGCCGCCTGCTGACCCAGCATACGGGCCTGCCGCCACGCGACAACGGGGCTGCAGCCAAGTTGATCGGGAAGCCGAAAAAGCCCAAATTCAGGCCATAAACGGTTCATCAACGGGTTGTCAACGGGTCACCATCGGGTCGTCAACTCGCCGCTAACCCAACAAATAACTGGGCAAGCCGCTACGTTATAAGTAGCAGGCGAAGTATCTGTTCATGGATTCCAGCAAACGGTTTGCGCCGCAGCTGAAGCATCAAAAGCAAGCTTTTGATTGGCCTGATCAATCGTCATGGTGGCGCAAGTTGTATCGCTTGCCTGCGTGCCCGCAGCGGTTGCCGTGAAGGTATAGGTGGTGGCTGCGCTGGCCGCGGTGATGATGTAAAAGCCGTTCGGCGTGGTTGTTGGCGTCGCTGGGCTGCAGGCACCCACATAGGTGAAATTTGCGCCGTAGCAGCGTTCAATCACCGTCTGCGCTTTTGTTAGCTCAGACATCGCTTCTGCGCGACGTGTTTTGACAATATAGCCTCTGTACGACGGCAGGGCGATGCTGGCCAGAATGCCGACGATGGCCACGGTGATCATCAACTCGATCAAGGTAAAGCCTGCCGCAAGGCGTGACCCAGCAAAGCAACTTCTGCGACCGCCGCTGGCCAATGGGATTGGCGTTGGGATTGGGCGTGGGATCGGCATGCATTTGTTCATTGAATTTGCAACCAGGATGTGTTTCGTTGGGTGGTATTTTTATTTGCAATCGACGACAGGGTCCCTCCAGATAGCGTGATGTTTTTACGGATGGGTTGGCCCGGTGGATAGAGGAATGTGGGTGGGCTGGCGTAGCCTTGTCCAATACCGATGCCCGATGGGTTCAGTCCGGCGTATTGGTCGGCGCTGTTAAACAAGCCATCTCTGTTGACATCCAGCACCACCTGCGGTGGCGCTCCGCCATTTTTAAAACTGAGCTCCAGCAGGGTGGATTCAGGGATGACACCACAGGCACTGGCTGGGGGTGTGTTCACAGTAGCCACAAACAGGCCATTCAACAAAGAGGCATTGGTGATGAAGCGCTGGCCTGCCGTCGGCAGGTCGTTGTACCAGCCAACCAGCGTGCCAAAAGTAAAGGGGGTGCTTGACGAAGTCAAGATGTTGGATGCCAAACCGGACGTGGCACTGGTAACGGCTGTGGTGGTTTGCTGCTGCAAATTGCCGCGGGTGTATGGCACCGCAGCACCTGTGTCCCAAACGCCGTAGGCGGTTTGCGTTTGTGTGTCGGTCAGGTCGCTGACGCTTAGAAACCGGCCGGTACCGAACATCACAAAGCCACCGGTTTTAGTCGGGTAGTTGGGGTGCAGACTGACCACTGGAGGGGTGGTGATGGGTTGGCGATTGGCGGATGCATCTTTAGCCTGGTACAGCAGCCGCACCACCCAGCCGGACGGCGTGGCACCAGCGACATCAATGGCCCACAAGTTGCCCTGTAAGTCGCCCGCGTACACCTGCGTGACCTGGGCCCCCACCAGACCATCGGAATTAAAAGCGGTCACGCTCGACAAACCATTGGGCTTGGTGGCGTCGCAGGCTGTGGGCGCGGCTGCCGCCACCGCTGCGCACAAGTCAATGCCCGCCAGTTTTTGACCTGTTTGGGCATTGACGGCATAAAACCAGGGGTTTTGCGACGGGCTGTTGTAGCCATTGCCAAAAAACACGGCAAATTTTGCTGCAGCGTTGACAGGCGCAATTTGCGGAACGCTGTAGCTCAGCCCCATGTTGGTGTCCGTAAACTCCCACTTCACCGCGCCAGCGACAGCGGCTTCTGTCGTCAATGTGGCTGGGGTGGTGATGTCCATCGCATAAATGCTGTTGCCCCCGCCGTTGAGGCCTCCTACGAGCAATGTGTGCCAGCTGTTGTCACTGAATTGCACATCACCAGATTGGGGTGCGCCGTCGACGTAAAACTGGTGCGCCTGGTTGTACAGCGGTGCCTCCAGTTGCTTGAGTTTGCCCAGCACGCCGTTCGGTACAAAGGCAAACTGCTCTGCCCCCGTGCTGGCTTGAAACGCGTGCAGCATGCCGTCGTTAGCGCCCACGTACAGCATGCCGGCTCGCGCGGCATGGGTGGTGACGAATGAAAAGTAGCTGGTAGAAAAATACGCACCACCGGGCGCGCCCACAAACAAGGGGGTGCTGTTCACGATGTCACCCAAAATATGCGATCGGTTTCGCCTTGTGCCGCCGTTGCGCACCTCCAGACTCGTGTCGCCGCGCAGGTATTGCAGGGTTGCACTGCTGCCGAGCTGCGTCGATTGGGTGGCATTGAGGCTGGCTGTTCTAAAAGGCATGCCGGCGCCCACCCCGCCGCCCAGCGTCGGGTCCCAGCTCACGATGTTGCGGTTGCCAGACCATCCGATTCCCGCCGTAGCGGTATCTAGCCAGGTCTGGGCTGACCAGGTGGCTGCACCTGTGGTCTGACCGGTGCTCGGGTCCAGGGATTGCTGAAGCAACTCCCCCGCCCAGTCCTGGTAGGGCGTGTCGTTGGCAGAAAAACTGGCCTGGTACTGCACGCTGCCGGTTTTCAGGATTTTTGAGCTCACCGCTGACTGTGTTGTGGCGAGCGTGCCGGCCTGGATTGAAATCAAAATGTTGTTCAGGGCGCTGACCAGCGCAGCCGGGCTGGTGGCTGGGTAAGCAACGCCGGTGCCGCCGGCCATGGCCATGGCCTTGAGGGTCGCTGCGACTGCCGGGTTCAGCGCCGGGTTCACACCCGCGCCCAGGCCAATGATGTAAGTGTTGATGCCCGCCGCCTTGAGCACCTGCAGCCGCGTGATCGTGTCTATCAGGGCGGTGTCGTTGGTAAATGCTGCGGTTGGGGTCAATGAGCCATCGGTGGCGCTGAAGGTCGCCGTGACTCCCAAGCTGTTAGCTGCCGCGCTGCCCAGCGGCGGCCAGGCACGGCCCGCCAGGTCGACGGTTGGCAAACCGTCAGATATCAGCACCACATACTGCTGCGGCGGGCATGGGCCTGTGCCCCGGGCGGCGTCCAGGCTGGTTTTGGCTTGGTTGAGCAGGCCTGGCAAGGCCGCTTGTCCAGCAGCCGCCTTGATTTCGGTACTGGCCAGGTTGTTGGTTTCAGGCTGCAAAAAAGGTGCAAACTTGGCCAGCGCAGTCGACACGCTGGCCGCTGTGGGGGCTGCGCCCGCTGTGGTCATGGTGACTGCCAGATTGCCGGAGGTGGCGGATTGGCTGGCCCCATAGCCAAACCCGCGCTGGGCATACATGACCTGGTTTGATTGCGGGACGTAGCCTGCATTGGTAGGCCCGGTGACTTTGTTGGCCGCGGGCAAGCTGCTTGGGTAAGTGCTTCGCAGATTTCCAGCGTTGTACTGGGCCAGCGTGTTGTTTGTCAATGTCGCCCCACCGTAGTTGACAAAAATGGCGGGTTGGCCGGACGCATACAACACATCGTTCACGCTGGCGGCATCGCTGGTGGCACTGACGACCATGTACGGCTTTGAATTCAGATCAGCCAAGGTGTACAAGGTGGGCACCATGGCAGCGCAGTTGGCCTTGACCGGATTGACCGCCGCCGAGTAGTTAAAGCAGGGGTTGTCGACCGTGTATGGGGCCGTCCCCACACTCGCTATGGCGGTTGTTGAAAAGGTAAAACCGCCAGGTGCCGACATGTAATACACCCAGGTTGTATACAGGCTGAGGCCGCTGGTGCTGTAGGTGGCCAGCGCAAAATCCGTGTTTTGCATGTACGACGACAAAATGGCTGAAATACCGGCTTTGGCAACATTTAACCGGCTGTCGCTGTTGTCCACCCAATTGCTACCGACAAAGGCTGAATAAGGGGCAAGCCCGCCGGCCGCCGGCGTCACCGGTGGCGTGAATCCGGCCGGCACGGTGTAGCTGAGGGGTGAACTTGAGCCATTCAAAGCCATGAGGCCGGCACCTAAAGAGCCCGAGCCCACCATGATGGCGCCACTTAAATTGCCGTCCATCGACTCGGCGTTGCCAATCGCCAGCAGCACTTGTGGATGAACTGGTACGGCCACCTGCAGCGGCACTTGCGAGATCGCCAGGCTTGGCGCGCCAAGCGCCGATGCCAAAAAGGAAACCGAGCAGACAAGGATGGCGACGACCAACGTCGACAGTACCAAAGCTGTGGCGCGCCCGCTGATGGTTTTGTTTCTAAAGCGGTAACTCGTCATAGAACTCCTTCATCTCTTTGTAACGCCTCAGCGCTTTAACACCATGCCATGAAAGTGCTTTGGCCATCACCTGATGTCTAAGGTGTGGTGACCGTGCTCTGCAAAACAACGGGTGATCTGCCGCTGACGCCCAGTGCGCGCGCCGTGACTCGGTAAACCTGGCGTGCAGGCGAGCCGGGCGAAATCGCGGGCGGCATGTACTCAATGATGAACGCCGCCTGTGTGCCCAGGCCGCAGGTAGCGCACAAGATCACCTCGGTGCTGTTGGTCCAGGTCACGGACTGCCAGCGCGGTGTGACGCTGGCATCAAAGGCGTACAAACCGTTGGCATTGGCCAAAAAGCTTGCCAAGGTGTAATTGCCTGCCAACAAATGATGGGCCGCTTCACTCAATGCACCTTCAGCGGTTTGGTAGGCCTGCTGTGCATCGGCTGAATTGCCTGCGATCCGGGTTTGGGTGCTGTTCATGGACATCATGCCCAGGCCAAGCACGGTCAGCATGACCAGCAACATCAGGGTCATGATCAGCACACTGGCGCGCTGCCTGGAGCGAGCCGCAAAACCATTCGGTGTCATGGCTCGTTGCGCAGGTGAACAGTGACATCGTAGACGCGGCGAAGGCGCCCGTCCTGCGTCACATTGACGGTTGTCCCCAACAGGTCAAATGCGGTGGGGCTGTTGGCGTTGCCAGACCCAGCTTGACCTTCAATCAAAAAAGCCAGTCGTACCGAATACACCGATAGCCAGCTGCTGACGTCGCTGGCAGGCACATACTGCGTCACGACGCCGTTAGCACCTGTTCCGTACATCAGCTGCATGTTTTGCACGCCCGGCACCAACGGCATAGCGGTCCATGCCCCGCTCAGATAGGTAGCGCGCATCAACGCACTTTGCCCGCCCAACCCTTGCCCGACATAAAACGCGGTTTGCTGCAATGGGATGAGCTGCGGGTTAAGGTACGACACCGACAACGCCGCTGTGGCGTTGCCCGTGGTTCCGGCGCTGACGGCGTGGGTGATGTTGCTGCCCGCCACAGCTGTAACGCTAAAGATGGTCGACTTGCTGCAGTCTGATACGGCGGCCAGCTGCCCGACCACCAAGGTGCTTGGGCCAGAGGTGGCCAGTGTGCTGCTGCCTGCCGCCATAACGGTGACCGCCATCGGCTGGCTGTTCGGCGTGGGGCCGAGCAGTGCCAGTACATCGCTGCCGGTTTGTACCAGGTTGGCCATCGAGGAGTCCAGGCTGGGCGACCAGTCTGCCAAGCTGGCGTTGTTGGCCGGGTTGCGTGTTGCCAGCGCGAGCGTACCGCCACCGGCAGTGTCGCTGGCATCGTAGCCAACCACCATGCCTGGCGTGGTGCTCGCGCCCAAGGGTGGCGGTGCACCGGCGTTGAGGTTGTTGGTTGTCGTCTGGTTTGTGGTGGAGCAGCCCAAAAAACCACTGGATTTGATGACCGGCAGCAGCAGCACCGCAATCGCGTTTTCAGCGTTTTGTATTGCCGCTTGCGAGTTGGTCACTTTGTAGACCTGCGTCTGCACCAGATAAGCGGTGATGACGCCGCCCACCAATACCAAGCCAATCGCCATGGCCACCAGCAGTTCAATCAGCGTGTAGCCGCCCTGCGATGGCTGGAGGCGTTTCATAAGAGGGTGCTGGTGACAAAACGCGCCAGGTTCGGCGAGCCAGGCGCCGACGCTGCGGTCGACGAGCCCAGCGTGCTTTGTGCAGGTCTGTCGTCCCACTGCACGGTGATGGTCACCAGCGTGCCGTTGCCAGACAGGCTGGTACTGATCGATGCCAGGCCGCTTGGCAGTTGCCTGGCCACGTCATGGACCTGCCAGTCCCAATAGTCAAAAATCGCCAGCTGGGCAGGGCTGCAGGGGGTGCTGATGCAGTTCGTCGCGGGTGTCGCTGGCGCTGTACCGGTCGCCAGATTGCTCAGACTGTAGCTGCCGCCAATGGCTGCCGCTTTGTTGGCCCGCATGCGTTCAACGATGCTGCTGGCCGACTGCACCGACAACTGTTTGAGGTAACTGGAGCTGTTGGATTTGAGGGTAAAACCCAGCATGCCGCCAATCCCCAGCAAGCCGAAAGCCAAAATCAGCAAGCTCACCAACACCTCAATCAAGGTAAAACCAGTTTGTGCGTTTTCAGGCTGGCTTGTCATGCTGCGACATTCTGTTCAAGGGCACGCAAGGGCTGGCAAACCCCAGACGGCTGTGCCCGGGGTGTCACCCACTTGCACAAAACCAGTGGCAATCACCTGTACCGACCGGCCAAAGGGGCTCCCCCGGCTGTCACAAATAGAAAAGCTCGTCGGGGTGGTTGACAGACCGCGCGCGTCAAAGGTGACGTTTGCGGTTGACGACACAACCGGGCCGCCCGTCTTGCTGCGTTTGCTTTGCGACAAAACCGGTGTGCCGCTTGGGTCGCTGACCACCATCCAGCCCAGTCCCCAATTGCCGCCGCAGGTCGTTGAATGGGTCGCACCCACGGGGCAGACCTGCACATTGACGGACTGACTCAGCGCTGTGTTGCGAGCGAAATTCAAGGCACTGGTGAGCTCGTCGGTTTGTGCCGCCATGCGGTTGTTGAGCAGCATGGTTTGGAAAGATGGCGCCGCCAGCGACATGAAAATGGCCACGATGGCGATGGTGACAAGCAGTTCAATCAAGGTGAACCCGCGGTGCTGAAGACTGCGTAGCAACAATGAAGAAGAGAAAAACATGGGCTGAGTGTGGGCCCTTGTCGCATGCTGAAGTCGTTACAGATTGCAAGAGTAGCAACGCCCTCTTGAAATTGCAGGTCTTTAAAGTTGCAAGCTGTTGGCGATTCAAACCTGAGCAGGCATTGAAGAAAGAAGAATATCGACACCCACCTGACCCTGACCCCGAATCAGTACTGCTTATAAGTTAGATTTTTCGCGGCATTGCTCAAAGTTGACGGCAACGATGGCGGCGCAGGGCTTGGCCTGAACAAGGTGTAGTTGTCAAATTGACGAGCTCATAATCAAGGCCGCAAATCATTGGACAAACGCAGCTTTCATAGGAGTATTACTTTATGAACAGACGAGGGGTTTTGCTGGGTTTTAGTGCATTTTCGTTATTCGGATCAGCCAGCTCTCAGGGGCTGATACCGATTGCTGATGCTCACAACCATTTGGGTTTGCTAAGAAAAAACGAGACTTCTGCCCGAAGGCTTGGCGCCCTGATGAGGGAAGCTGGAGTGAGTCTGTTGTCATGGACGATCGTGCCAGATGGACCTTTTTTACGGGTAACTTCTAGCGGTATTGAACAGGCGCGTTCGATCGTAAAAGGCGAACTCAAAGCCTCATTTGACCGTCAGTTGGCAGGGGCGCTTCAACTTCTGTCAAGTAACGGTACGGCTGTGGTCAGAACCGCAGAGGACTTGCACAAAGCATCAGCAGGGATGCCGTTTGTCGTCCTGACGAGTGAAGGTGCGGATTTCTTGGAGGGCAGTATGGACGACCTGCAGTCCGCCTATGAGCGCGGAGTTCGACACATCCAGCTGGTTCATTACGTCCAGAACCCTATTGGGGATCTTCAGACTGAGCGGCCTGTTCATAACGGACTTTCAGATTTTGGCAAGCAACTTGTGACTGCGCTAAATGCCAAAGGAATACTGATTGATCTGGCACATTCGACTGGAAACTCGATCGATCAAGCACTGGGTATTTCGAGCAAGCCTATGGTCTGGTCGCACAGCTTCGTTACCAAAGGTGAGCAGTCCTGGACTTCTCGCGGGTACATGTCACGCGGCCTGAGCGAAGCTTACGCCAAGAAGATTGCCGCAAAGGGCGGAGCCGTCGGCTTGTGGGCGCTCGGCTCGTCTTTCGGTGGCGGTGGTCTTGATGGCTACGCAAGCGAAATCCTCCGAATGATCGATATCCTTGGTGCTGATCACGTCATGTTTGGTACTGACGAAGACGGTTTGCCCCAAGGCGCAGTCGTGGACCAACTGATCCATCTCCGACAGATCGTCGACATCTTGGCGAAACGTGGCGTTAGCGAAAAAATATTACGAGCTGTCGCTTATGAAAACTATGCTCGCTGCCTACGCCGATCGATGGAGACATGAGGTCCGGCGCAAGGTCATGTCATCATCAGCTGTGGGTATTCATGCCCAAATGATCTTGTGGAGCGGGTGAAGGGAATCGAACCCTCGTATGAAGCTTGGGAAGCTGCCGTTCTGCCATTGAACTACACCCGCTTGTTGTTGCCCTATTGTCTATTACTAAATTTCTCCATAAGTGTTTTAGTTTAAACAAAAGTCAGTAGCTTTTCGGTAGCAAAGTGGGCAACCAGTTCAATAACCGCAAGCGGCCGCTTGATGTCAACTTGCCTGACCTCACTGTCTTCATAGCTATTACGCCAGTTCAATTTCGGCCTTAAAAGGTGTCTATTGAAGCGGGTGATGTCCAGGCGCGGGAAAAATCCACCAGCCACAAAGTCCTCATCCTGGCCAAAAATATCTGGCTCTATCCGCTCCGCAAAAACTTCGCCGCTGCACTTTGCCAGTGGGCGCTGCTGGTTCACCGAATGTTCGCCTCCAGCATGAGTAAGGGCGGCCTCCTGAGCCAGCACCGGCCACTGCACGGCAAGGCTGACTTGGCCGCTTGCGGCGTTGAACTGTTGTCGAAGTATGCAATTCCTTTTTGTCCTTTTTGTCTTGACCACCCCTTTGGGTACTGGTACATTATCCGAACAAGCATACAACTTTAAGGGTCAGCAGAGCGAGTTCTAAGTATGCCGTTCATCGTCAACATTTTTGGGGTAATTAAGCATGCTTGCGGCAATTGATCGGGCTTCCCCGCTACCGCTCTACGCGCAGGTCAAGCGCCGCCTGAAGGCAATGATCCTCTCATGGCCAAGCGAAACTGATCGCTTCCACACTGAGCAGGCCCTATGCGAGATCTACGCGGTCAGCCGCGCCACGGTTCGACAAGCCGTAGCCGAACTTGAAGAGGAGGGCCTTCTCAAACGCAAGCAGGGCTCCGGCACCCATGTCAACCGTAGCAAGATTGACGAGTCGTTTTCGCCCTTCACCAATTTTTCCGACCAATGGGCTCAGAGCGGGCGCTCACTCAAAGTAGAAATTGTTCGCCTTGACCGGTCGGCGCTGTGCCCGGCGCCCTTTGCAGAGATGCTCCGTCTTTCAGAAGGGGAAAAGGTGCTGCATCTGGAACGGTTTCGCCTGTCTGGATCGATGCGAATCGTCTGGGACCAGCGGTTTGTGCCGCTGTATGTGGCCGAGGGCATTCCTTCCCGTGAACTCAGCAAGGTATCGCTCCTTGATGTGCTTTCCAGCAAGGTCGTATTTGACCGCGGAGAAAGTCAAATTGAAGCCGGTTTAGCCGGCGAGGAGCATGCGGAAAGGCTGGAACTTATGCCGCAAGATCC
>CANFOS010000032.1 GCA_947448735.1 Comamonadaceae bacterium
AACTCGTCATCCAGTAAGTCGAGCGCGGTCTGCATCAGGCAGACATGTGCCTCGCAACCGGCGATAACGATGGTGCTGCGGCCTTCTTCGGGTTCTGGCGCGGCCTTTTGCAGGTGTTTGGGCATGCTGCGGGCGTTGCCTCCTTGGGTGGGCTTGCGTGCCGGTGGCCGCAGCCAGTCGCCCAAGCCATCGGCCACCGCGCTGAAATGCGCCTTGGCCAGGGTTCTGCCGCCAGCCGATTCAACCGCAGCGCGCACCGCATCCACGTTGGGGCCCAGCTTGTCGGGGCTTTGCTCTGTCGCCCACACCGGTATTTGCAATGCCTGAGCCATGCGCGCCAGTCGCACCGCATTGGCAATGACCAACTCGTTTTCAAAAATCACCGGCATCAGGCGGGTCTGGTAATCGACCAGCACGAGCTGGGCGTCATCGGCATCTAGCAACATCGGGATTCCTTCAATGGGTGGTTTTTTGGCTTTGCAAGCGCTCAATCAGCCCAATCACATAGTCTTCAAACAGCAGCGTTGCATCTTGCCCAAACATGCGAATGCGTCCGGTGTGCATCATCAGCAGCAAGCCAACGCCGTGCGCGAACAAGGCTGTATTTTCACGCAAAGCATCTTCTGGATTCAGACCCATCGCTTGCAGGGCTAGCTCACAGGGGCGCAGCGCATCGTGCAGGCGGTCGTTGAGCTGATCGTTCAAGTCAGCGTTCAAGCCACGCGGCCGCATGCCTTGCACCAGATAAAACCCCAGATCCAGATCGCGCGGATGGGCGGCAAAAAAACCAAACCAGGCGTTGGCTTTGGCATCCAGCATGTCCGAGGCGAACAAACTGTCATGACCCGCCGCATCGACAGCGGCGTTTAATCGCTCCAGCGACTCGGCCAGCAGCGCGCCATAAATGGCTTCCTTGTTTTCAAAATAAGAATAAATTGCGCCCGGTGTGTACCCCGCCTGTTTGGCAATTTCGCGAATACTCGCGCCTTCGATGCCCAGCTTGTCAAACACCGCGCGCGCGGCGTCCAGCATCAGCGCGCGGCGTGAGTCAGTTTGGGCTTGCTGCCTGGCGGCTCTGGCTTCCATACATCAACTGTAAACGCAAACGCCCCGAAATCCAATTAATTGACGCTTGTTTTTTAAATTGAACGGTGTTTAAATATTGTCAATATTTTTTGGAGACCAGCATGAACGCACCCGCTCCCGCCGCTACCCTGATGTCTGGCGACGACTTTCGCGAGTCGCTTCGCCGCTACAAGCCACGCGTGTTTCTGGACGGCCAGCTTGTCAACAGCGTGGCAGACGAGCGCGGCTTTGGCCCCGGCATCAATGCGATTGCATTGACCTATGACTACGCGCGCATGGCCAAATACGCACCCATCATGACAGCCGTGCAGCACAGCAGCGGCAAAACAGTCAACCGCCTGACGCACATCAACACCAGCAGCGGCGATTTGCTCAACAAGCTTGAAGCGGTGCGTCTGGTCTGCCAGGAAACCGGCTGCGCCCAGCGCTACCTGACACACGACGCGATGAACGCGATTGGCCAGGTGAGCGCCAGAATCGATGACGCACGCGGCACCACAGAAAACACCGCACGGTTTTTGAACTACCTGCACCGTGTGCAAGACCAGGACCTGACGCTGGGCATCGCCATGACCGATGCCAAAGGCGACCGCAGCCGTCGCCCGCATGAGCAGGCCAATGTGGACAGCTATGTGCATGTGGTGGAGCGCAACGCCCTCCACAACGGCAAGCGGGGCATCGTCATTTCGGGCACCAAGGCCATCGTGACTGGCGCGCCGTACATGCATGAGTTGCTGGTCATGCCATGCCGCAACATGGGCCAAGAAGACGCTGCGTTCGCCGTCTGCTGCGCGGTGCCGATTGACGCACCGGGCATCACCATCATTGCGCGCCCGGCGGGCCGCCCGGGGGAAAAGGTCGAGCACGGTGCAGCCCTGTTCAGCCGCAAATACGGCCAGAGCACCGGCGTGGTGATGTTTGACAAGGTGTTTGTGCCCCACGACAACGTGTTTTATGCGGGCGAATGGGAACACACCGGCCACCTCACCTACAGCTATGCCACGCACCACCGCCACACCTGCATTGGCGCACGCGCAGGCTTTGGTGATTTGCTGATTGGCGCCGGTGCGCTGATGTGCGAGGCCAACGGTTTTGACCCTGGCAAAGAAACCCACCTGCGCGAGCAGATGGTCGAGCTGATCACCATCACGGAAAGTTTTTTTGCCTGTGGCGTTGCAGCCAGCGTGTACGGCAAGGCAGACGAGCACAGCAAAACATTTATGCCCGACCCAGTGTTCAGCAACATTGGCAAATTGCTGCTGGCCACCAAAATTTACGACATGCACCGCATTGCGCATTACGTCAGCGGTGGCCTCATCGTCACCCTGCCCGGTCCCGATGAAGACCACAACCCAGAAACCGGCGCAAAGCTGTCCGAGGTGTTGCGTGCGAACCCGGACGTGCCTTATGAGCAGCGCATTGAAACCGCCCGTTTTATTGAAGACCTGACGGCGGGTTACCAGGGCGGCTGGTACAGCGTCATCAGCCTGCACGGCGGCGGTTCGCCCGCGGCCATGAAGCAGGAGATTTACCGCAACTATCCGGTCGGCAGCAAGGTTGAACTGGTCGAGCGCATTCTTGAAAGAGGCATTGATGGACAGGGTGTGCCGCACGACCCGAACCGCGCCATCACCAAAAACCGCCAGCCCGGCAAGTGCTGCGACACCGGTTGCACCACGCCGGGCCAACCGGTGATGGTCGACTTGCCGTCTGTGGAGGCTAATTTGCCCTCAAAAAGAGCTTTTCTTGCTAAAAAATAGGGCTACAGGCCAATGAATATATGACCTATTAGCTATTAATATAATAGCAATTATCAGCTGATTGGGGTGTGAGAAGGCGGCGCCTCGGCAAACTTCAGCAGCTTGGTGGCTTGCAAGGTTTCGGCAAGAAAGCACAGCAGCGCCGCCAAAAAACAAGCCACGCCCGACAGAAAACTGATGGTGGCGATTTTCAAAGTGGGCAGCTCGCTGGTCTCACCCAAGAACAGCAAAATAATCGTCAAGCCAATCAGCATGGCGCACAGTGTCAACAAGGCAATGCAGCCATTGACCAGCCAGCCGCGATGGCGCAGTTGCTTGAGTTCTGCGTACATCTTCAAGCTGCGTTGCTCGTCAACATTTCCGGTGTCCAGCCGGTTTTCAAGAAAGCGCGCACGGTCAATGATGCGGCCCAAGCGGCCCGCTGTCGCCGCGATCATGCCCGACACCGCCGTCAGCAAGAAAACCGGCGCCACAGCCAGTTGAATGCCGTGGGTGACGGCGGCCAGGTCAGGTGCAAAGATCATGCGGGCTTTTCAAAATGATTGGCCGCCCAGCGCTCGGCGCTGGCACGGTTGAGCTTGAACGATGCAGCAGCACGCACTTCAGCCAGCAAGTCGCCACCGTCATCTCGCGCGCTCAAGGTGGCGTAGGGGTTGTCTTCATCGGGCGTGATGTCCAGGTTGACAGTGACCCTTCCTGATGCCGCTGTGATCGTCACGCTCTGGTGCAGCTCGGCGTGCCGTTGCTGCTCGTGTCTGCGCACAAACTCTGACGCGGTTTTAACCAGCGTGCTGAAGGCATTGCCGTCCAGCGGTTTGGGGTTCTTTTTGTCGCGGCCCATGGTCCACGGGCCAATCAGCGCGGGCTCAGGCTCGCCGTCCTTGATCATGGCGACGGCCCAGCCATCGTCGTCTTCGTTTTTCAGCACCTTGGCGGTCCAGCCGTCGGCCACCCATAAGCGGGGTTCTTTGATCTCGATCACATCATCCATACCTTTACAGCCCCAACTCGCTCAGGTCACGGCCCTTGACAAACTCAGCCCGGTTGCGCCGCGCGCTGCCAGCGGTGCAGGCCATGAACACCTTTGGCAGATCACGGGTGTGCCAGCCGTCTGTAGCGGCGCGTGCTTTTTGTACAGCGGCTTCAAAATTGAACGGAGGCAGCGGTGGCCTGGATGCCATGAGAGTTCCTCTGGTTAAACGATCGAGCCAGCTTATCATGTGCAGCCATCAATGCAGAACCGAACGAACGCATCACCGGCATCACGCTTGGTACGCTGACCGGCGAATTTGAAAGTACAACTTATGAGTAACACCGGCGCCACTGCCATTGCCATCCACATCACCGACCATCAAGGCGCCGTCACGTCCATCGACGGAAAAATTGGCAAAACCCTGATGGAAGTGGCTACCGCCAAAAACATCAACGGCATTGCTGCCGACTGCGGCGGGCTGATGAGCTGCGCAACCTGCCATGTGTTTGTACAAGAACCCTTTGCATCCCAGCTTGGCGCGCCAGACGCTGAAGAGCTGGCCATGCTGGCCTTCACGGCTGTGCCGCGCCAGCCCCATAGCCGCTTGAGCTGCCAGATCACCCTGAGCGCTGAACTGAACGGCCTGGCAGTGACACTGCCTGCCAGCCAGTATTGACGTTATTTTTTACAAAGGAGCTTTTATGATTCTCGAACTCGCCGACATTCGCATCCACCCCGGCCAGCAAGCTGCCTTTGAGGTGGCCATCCAGCGCGGTGTCAATGAGGTGATCTCAAAAGCCAAAGGCTTTCAGGGCTACAAGGTCAACAAAGGCGTGGAAAGCCCAGAACGCTATATTTTGCAAATCTTCTGGGAAACACTGGAAAACCACACGATTGACTTTCGGCAGTCCACTGCGTTTGCTGACTGGCGCGCGATCGTCGGGCCGTTTTTTGCAGGCCCGCCGACGGTGGAACACTTCGAGTTGCTGGCCAAATCAGCCTGATGCCGGCTGTGTTTGATGGCTTGGTCATTTAAGCCTGCTTGACGATTTTTGAGGTTGAAAAGTTGACTACAAAAATGTGCAAGTAGCCTATGTTCAGCGCACGTCAAGCAAGCGGGTTTTCTGTCTTTTCGGGCTGATACCAAGCGTCACAAAAATTGGTGCTGAACCTGAATGTTTGGGAGCCTCACTGTGACTTAAGCAGCCATGTTCGCCTGTCGGAACAGCGGTGCAAGTACGGGGTTACTTTTGAACTTAATCCGCGCTTCCCACAGGTCAACGGCCTGCTGCATACTGAGCCAACTCTCAGGTGTTCCACCCACAGCGCTGGAAATGCGGATGGCCATGTCAGCGGTCACAGCCTTTTGTTCGTGCAGCAAATGAGAAACGGTTTGTCGACTGACCATGAGCCGATTTGCCAGCTCAGCTTGGGTCCAGCCAAGTTCAGGCAACACATCTTCGCGAAGCACAGCGCCAGGATGCGTGGGCTTGCGATGGGGGTTTCGTAGCGACTTCATCAGTGGTAGTCCTCCAAATTAACATTTACGGCATCTTGACCATCAAACTCAAACGTGATTCGCCAGTTACCGGAAACAGAAACCGCGAACTCGCCTTTTCTGTCGCCTTTTAGTGCATGGAATTTGAAGCCAGGCAAATCCATGTCCTTGGCTTCGCGGGCGGCATCCAATCTGTCCAGCATCCGCTCAATGCGGGCACCATGCTGAGAAGGCACACCCTTGTAAGTGCCTTTGGTAAAAAATAGCTCCAAACCCTTGTGCTTGAAAGTTGAGATCATTGGCATCTAATGTAAATAGATGGTTTACTTTGTCAAGTACTACTTGCAGAAATGAATACCGGCTTGCGAAAGCACATTTCGATCAGCTCAGCGCCCATGAGTTCGAGCGGTAGCGTCAAAGTGCACTGCGAAATATGTCTAGAGGTTTGGGGGGATGCCAGGCCCTCAAAAAAGAGCACGACACGCTAATGGTGATTGCTCCTAAAATTAATCCGTTTCTGTTGCAGAGTAGATTTTTCTGCTGATTGGTACGGCTGACTTTTCCGTCAATATTTAAGGTATCGAATGAGCTCCGAGAATGACTACCAAACAAATGTCTTGTACGAAAAAGAGGTGCAAAATTTTTTAGGTGCAAATTTGCATCTTCTTGGATCTCCGAAATTGACCTTGGTGCAAATTGAACACCCAGTACAGTTTGGCAAAGAAGCTGGAAGGATAGATCTATTGGCTAAGGACGACAGCGGAGCCTACGTTGTCGTCGAAATTAAGCGCGGTACAGCTGGGCGCAGCGCTTTGGGACAGGTGCAAAGTTACATGGGCGCAGTAGCCGAGATGTACCCGCAAAATCGAGTCCGTGGGATATTGGTGGCAATGGGATTAGATGACGCGGCACTTGCCGCTTTGAAGATGACGCAGAACATTGATTTCTTTTCCTTCGTAACAGAATTCAGGTTTACCCGTGCGACAGTTGTCCCTTTTGTTCCTTCCGCCCCTAACAACTCAAACGGCTGGGCGGAGGTTAAGGATGGTTATTGGGAGAAGTTAGGCGGAGAAATACTTAGCGAAAGCGTGTCCTGCGTTCAGTGCGGGAAAACGACTAGAGTTGTACTGGTTGGTCACCAGCGTGTATGCGGCATGTGTGGAAGTTCCATTCAATAGATTTTTCCAAACTACTTCCAACTACAACAGCACACCGAAAGGTTAGCTACATCTGCGTTTGAACCAATTGGGGTGGAATGGGGCTAAGGCTGGCGCAAGTGTTGCACCGTCACAGGGAGAACCCCAGAAGAAAAAACCCACTCCGCTTCAAAGAACAATGGGCTCATCGTGGGCAGTTCTTGTTCGGAGCGAGAAGATTCAAACCTCCGGTCTCTACGTCCCGAACGCAGCTACTTACCAGGCCAATTTAGACGTGAGGTTTTTCGTGCCCGGCAATCAGTTTGCCCAGCAGCGCTGACAACTGTTTGCGTTCGTCGGCATCAAGAGGGCCAACAATCCGTTGCTGGACTTTGGCGACGGCCCGTTTCATGCCCAATGCCACCTTCTGGCCTTCGGCTGTGATCCACAGCCGCTTGCGCCTCTTATCGTCCGGGTCTGCCTGGCGCGTGACCCAGCCTTTGGCCTCAATGCGCCCGATGACTGAGCCAAAGGTGGCCGGGTCAAACGCTACCCGGTTAGCCAAAGTGATCTGGTCTTCGCCCGGGTCATCCATCAGCGCGTTCAAAATCGCAAATTGAACGGGCGTGGCGTCAAATGCGCCGGTTTCTTCCATGAAGATGGCCACCGCCAGTTGCTGCGCCCGGCGTATGAGGTGTCCGGGTGCTTCGCTGAAATGAAAACTTTTCGCCATGTCGGCAGTTTAAGGGCTTCAACACATCACCCCAAACAGCAAGCAGACTGTTACGAAAGCTTTTCGACTGCTGCCTTTGAATCCATCGCGCCGCGTTTAAAACTGTTCAAATCATGGTTTTGATTTTTGATAAGGCCTTGCCATGAATCACAATTTCAGACCAGCCTGCCTGCCGCGCAGACATCATGTGAGCGCGCTGTTTTTAATCGTCGCTGGTGCCTTTGCCATGAGTGCCGCCGCCCAGAAGCAGCCAAAAAAGACAGAGCCGATGGCGGCCTGGCCCACCAAGCCTGTGCGGATTCTGGTCGGCTTTCCTGGCGGCTCAACACCTGACATGGCAGCGCGCACATTGGCAGAGCCTTTGTCAAAAGTGCTGGGGCAGCCGGTCATCATCGAAAACAAGCCAGGCGCATCAGGCAACATCGCTGCTGACCAAGTGGCAAAAGCGACGGACGACCACACGCTGGGCGTTGTCATCAATGGCAACCTGACTTCTGCACGGCTGTTGAACCCCAAACTGGCGTACGACCCTGCGAAAGACTTCACCGCTCTTTCCCTGCTGACCACAGCCCCGCTGGTGCTGGTGGCCCCCACCAACCTGCCGTCGGGCAGTGCATTTTTTGACGCGGCCCGCACTGGGGGTGACAAATGGAACTACGGCTCGGTGGGCAATGGCTCGGTGGGCCACTTGGGCATGGAGCTTCTCAAGTCCAGAGCAGGTAACCTGCAAGCGGTTCATATTCCCTACCAGGGCAATCCGCAAGTGGTCACCGCCCTGCTGGGCGGCCAGATTCAGATGGCCCTGGTACCGCCGGGCATTGCACTGCCGCAAATCCGCGCCGGCAAGCTCAAGGCCATCGGCCTGACCAGTGGCCGAAGCCCTCTGGCCAGTGAGATCGCACCGCTGGCCGACGCAGGCGTGCGCGACTTCAACCTGGAAGTCTGGACGGCACTGGTCGGCCCGGCCAATCTGTCAACAGCGGCGCAAGCCAGGCTCAATGCAGAGGTGTCCAACATCATTCGCGATGCCGATACCCGTCAAAAACTGTTCAACCAGGGATGGCAGGCCGTGGGTACAGCGCCAGAAGGTTTGAGCAGCCGCATCAAGAGCGAAACCGCCATCATGGGTGGAATCATCACGACGCGAAACATCAAAGCAGAATAGGTCTTTCGTCCCGATGTCATCGATTTTCGAGCCAGCGCGACAGCTTCCCATTTATGGCGAGTTCGATGTCGTGGTCGTGGGCGGCGGACCGGCCGGTCTTGCGGCCAGCGTCAGCGCTGCCCGGCACGGCGCGCGGGTGTTGCTGGTAGAGCGTTATGGCTTTCTGGGCGGCATGGGCACAGCGGGCGGGGTGACCAACTTTGCAGGTTTGTATGGCCGAAAAAACGGCCAGATGCGGCAGGTCGTGCACGGCGTGGTCGACGATCTGCTGGCACGCATGACAGCTCTGGGCGGCGTCAACGCACCGCAAGACGGCATGCAAGGCCGCATTCGGGTTCAGTCCTACGACGTGTCCAGTTTGAAATGTGCTGCAGACCAGCTGCTGCTGGCCAGTGGCGTGCAAATTCTGTTTCATGCCTGGGCCGCGTCAGTGATCATGCAAGGCAGCCGCATTCAAGCGCTGGTGGTGGAAACCAAATCTGGCCGCATGGCCATTCGGGGCGCGCGGTTCATCGACTGTTCAGGAGACGCGGACATCGCTCACTTTGCGGGCGCGCCTTACGAGCTTGGCGACGGCTTGGGCAGCGGCCTGTACCCGACCACCATGTTTCGTGTCGGGCATGTGGATGCGGCTTTGGCACTGCCAGCCGTCGGCGAGTTCACTGCCATCAACAGCTGGATGGCGAAAGCCCAGGCGGACAAGCCTGGGCGCTACCGATTTGCGCGTGAAGGAGCGATCCTCAGGCCACAAAAAAATCCAAGCGAATGGCGTGCAAATGTCACGCAGATTGCCAACGCCGCAGGTCAGGCCATGGATGCCACAGATGCCCGACAACTCAGCGATGGCGAGCTGGTCGGCCGCCAGCAAATCGCCAGCTACTTTGCGTTTTTGCGTGACGAAGTGCCCGGCTTTGCCAATGCCAGCATTGTCGATATTGCGGCTCAAATTGGCGTGCGTGAAACCAGGCGCATACAAGGGCAGTATGTGCTGACGGGCGAAGATATTTTGAACGCCAGCCGCTTTGACGATGCGATTGGCATCAACGCCTGGCCGATGGAGTTGCATGCTGAAGGCCGCATTGAATGGCGCTTTCCGCACAACGGGGCCAATGAGAACAGCAAGGGCCGGGTGTACAACGACCTGCCGTGGCGCATGCTGGTGCCGCGCGGCGTCGACAACCTGCTGGTGGCCGGGCGATGCGCCTCCATGACCCATGAGGGGCAGTCGGCGGCAAGGGTCAGCGGCGCCTGTTTTGTGATGGGCCAGGCGGCAGGAACAGCAGCCGCGACTTTGTCAGCCGCGCAAAGCACGGCCGATGTTGATGTCAGCGCCTTGCAAAAGCTTCTGGTGCGAGACGGGGTTTATCTGGACAGTGATGATGCATGACGCAGCACAATAGCCCCGCACCATCGGCTCTCTTGGGTATGGCGCAATGAGGCTGTGCTCAAAGTAGCGGAGCATGATCGCCAGATCAGCACGGCGCGTGACAGTAAACCTTGCGTGTTTGAGCTGGGTCTGCGTGACAATTTTGGATTTCCTTCGTGGCACACTATGCGCTCGCATTCCCATCCATGGGGTGTGCTGCTGAGTTTTTAGACCGCCCGGTGCACCAGGCACTGCGCATAAATAGAAAAGAGAGCTTGTGATGACAAATCCGTCAACTTATGTTTTTACCCCGCCGCCCGTGGTTTCAGTACCTGTTGTTGGGAGCAGTGCCCGTTATGCCGTGCACCGCGTTTACTGCGTGGGACGCAATTACGAAGAGCACGCCAAGGAAATGGGGTTTACCGGCCGTGAGCCACCGTTTTTCTTTTTGAAACCAGCAGACGCTGTTGTGGTGGTTGATGCTGGCACGACGGGAACGATTCCCTACCCAAGTCTGACCAAGAATTTTCACCATGAAATTGAACTGGTGGTGGCCATTGGTACCGGCGGCAAGAACATTTTGGCCGCCGATGCCCACAAACACATTTATGGTTATGCCGTGGGCCTGGACATGACGCGCCGCGACCTGCAAGGCGAGATGAAAAAGGCGGGCCGCCCCTGGTGTATCGGCAAGGCAGTGGATCATTCTGCGCCCATCGGCCCCATCACACCTGTGGCTCAGGCCGGTGATGTGAACAACGCCGAGCTTTATGTGCAGGTCGGCGGCGTTGACCGTCAGCGCAGCAATGTGTCCAAACTGATCTGGAATGTGGCCGAAACCATTGAGCATTTGTCAACTGCATGGGAGCTGATGCCCGGCGATTTGATTTACACCGGAACGCCCGAGGGCGTGGCGGCGGTGGTCAAGGGCGACACCATGGTGGGCGGTGTGGCGGGCCTGGGCGAGCTGCACGTCAAAGTCGTCTGAGTTGCCTGAGTTCAGTGGCGTGATCATCAAGCAGTACGCCGCATGAAAGTGCTGTCGACGCTGGCAAAACTGAGCGCCATCATGCTCGCGCTCATGCGGTACGCGTGCAGATTGCCGTTATTTTTATCATCGTGTTTGGTGGTAGTTACGGCGGCTTTTTTACCCCGACGGAAGGCGCAGCGGTGGGTGCATTTGCGACTTTTATAGCCGCGCTGGCCAAGCGTGAAATGACCTGGGACAAGTTCAAGAACTGCTTTTACGCCACCGCCGAAAGCTCGGCCATGATCTTTTTGATCTTTCTCGGCGCTGATTTGATGAACGCATCGCTGGCGCTGACGCAAGTGCCATCTCAGCTGGCACAAGTGGTGGGCTCATGGGGCCTGTCGCCTGTGATGGTGGTGGCAGCCATCATGCTGTTTTATGTGGTGCTGGGTGCGGTGATGGACGGTCAATGGCATGACCCAAGGGCAAGCCAGGTGCTGTACCGATTGCCGAAAGTTACAAGGGTGTGATGCCGTTTTTGATTTCTGACACGATTCGCACGATCATTCTGCTGCTGTTCCCCGATATTTCACTTTGGCTGGTTAAATACATCACCTGATTACATTACCTGATTCCACACTTCAAAAACGAGACGCACCATGACTCCAAAACTGCCCTTCAAGCGCTCTTCCCTGGCCCTGCTTCTTGTTGCTGCGGCAACCTGGTCGCTCGCCCAAACCTACCCCAGCAAGCCGATCACGCTGGTGGTTCCCAACCCCCCTGGGGGTTTTGTGGACGCGTCGGCGCGCATCTTGTCTGACTCGCTGGCCAAAGTCACATCGCAGTCGGTCGTGGTTGACAACCGGGGCGGCGGCAGTGGCAATGTGGCATACCAGGCGGTGGCCCGGGCCAACCCGGACGGCTACACCCTGCTCAACTCTTATTCGGCGTACCACGTTGGCAACCCCAACCTGACACCCAATCTGCCGTGGGCGCAAAAAGACTTTGTGCCGGTGGCTCTGATCACCATTGCCACCAATGTGATTGCCGTTCATCCTTCCATTCCGGCCAAAAACCTGGGCGAATTCATCAGTTATCTCAAAGCCAACCCAGGCAAGGTCAGCTACGCGTCGCAGGGCAACGGCTCGCTGTCGCACATTGGCACCGAGATGTTCAAGCTGCAAACCCAAACCAGCATGCTGCATATTCCTTATCGCGGTTCAGGACCGGCCTTGCAGGATGTGTTGTCGGGCCAGGTACAGGTGTTCATCACCACCCCACCGTCTGTGATGGGTCAGGTTCAGGTCGGCAAGCTCAATGGCTTGGCCGTGGCAGGCAAAACGCGTCACCCGGGCCTGCCCAACGTGCCGACCACCGCTGAAGCGGGCCTCAAGGGTTTTGAGCTGGAGGCCTGGGTTGGCATTTTCGCGCCAGCCAACACACCACCCGATATCGTTGCCAAGCTGAGCGGGCAGATCAAGGCCGCACTGGAGTTGCCAGAAACAAAAACCCGAGCCGATGGTGCGGGTGTTGAACTGCGCTACCTGGCACCTGCGGCGCTGGAAGCCCTGGTGAAAAAAGACACTGAGTTCTGGGCCAAGACCATCAAGTCAGCCGGTATCAAGCCTGAATAAATTGTTGGATCACATATGATCGCCAGACGCAGCCTTCTCAAAACCAGCGCCGCCGCACTCTTGGGTGCGCTCGCAGTTTCGGGCTTGGTGCAGCAAGCTGTCATATTGAAGTTTCACACCTTCATGTCGCCCCAGTCCAATGTATGGCTGTCCATGCACAAGCCGTGGATGGACAAGGTCGAAAAAGAATCGGGTGGTCGCATCAAGTTTGAAGGCTCGCCCGCCATGCAGCTGGGCGGCACGCCCGTGCAGTTGTATGACCAGGCCAAAGACGGTGTGGTGGATGTGGTGTGGACGCTGCCCGGCAACACAGCAGGACGCTTTCCGCGCGTCGAAGTGTTTGAGCTGCCGTTCATGATGAACCATGCCGAGGCCACGTCAAACGCCTTTTGGGAATATGTTCAGGCCGTGGCAACAACGTCTACACCGCGAGCGTGGCACAAGCACAAGACTTCCGCCGCAAAGCCCGCACCGTAGAAGTCGAGTGGGTTGAAGACATGAACAAGAAGGGTTTTGACGGCAAGAAACTGCTTGACACGGCCAGAGCCCTGATTGAAAAGCACGGCAAGACCACCCAGGCCTGAGCACAGCCTGCTCAACAACTGTTTATTGCGCTGCAACCCTCAAAAACTGTCCAGAAGGCCGTGTTGGAGCTATCGTGAAGACTTCTGGACCAATCAATTCAAGGGCAAGCAGCTACTTATTTAATAGCTGCTTTTTTACGTGATAATTTCTCAATGCAGCGCTCACCCATCAAACACTGCCGCGAATGCGGTGCATCCGTTGTCTACCGCCTGCCAGATGACGGCGACACCAAGCTGCGCGCTGTTTGCACGGCCTGCAACACCGTTCATTACGAAAACCCGCTGAATGTGGTGGGCACCGTCCCCACCTGGGGCGATGACGGTGGCCAGGTGCTGCTGTGCAAACGAAATATCGAGCCACGCAAAGGCAAATGGACATTGCCAGCAGGTTTTATGGAACTGGGTGAAACCGCCAAAGAAGGTGCTGCGCGCGAAACGGTTGAAGAAGCCGGCGCTGAGTTTGAGATGCAAGACTTGTTCGCCCTGATGAATGTAGCCAGGGTCGGACAGGTGCACCTGTTTTACAGGGCCAAACTGCTCAGCCCCCATTTCAACCCGGGCTTTGAGACCATGGAAGCCAGGCTTTTCACAGAGGCAGACATTCCCTGGGAAGAGATCGCGTTCAAGACCGTCCGCGAAACCCTTCTGCATTATTTTGCAGACCGCCGCTCAGGAGCCTATGGTTTTCACATGCTGGATATTGAATAGATCAGCAAACCAAGCAACGAAAAGGCCTGACAGCAATGTCAGGCCTTTTTCATTCATGGGTCTGTCAGCTGTTTAAGGCGAACCCCTATCAGCTGGGACATCAGCTGATGCAAAAGTATAAAGATGCATACCCTATAATTTGACAATCTCAAATTTGACAACTATCATAACTTTGATAATTTCGACGTCAAAAATGCCCCATAAAACTGATACATCGATGACAACCTCACGCTTCACAAGCAAGTTGGTCAAGCTGACCTTCTTGGCTTGCCTGGGCCTGAATCTGTCGGGCTGTGACCAATGGCGCGGACGCTTGGCCGATTTGATTTCGCCGAAAACATCTCCCACACCCGCAACAGCCCAAACGCCACAAACGCCACAAACACCCCAAGAAGCCCTGAAGTCCATTGAGACGATGGTGGCGGCAGGACAATTGAAAGAAGCATTGGCCAAAGCCGAAGCCTTCATCGACAAGCCAGGCGACTTGCGGCCTCAATTTGAATTGGCAGCGGCCCGCGTGTCTGCTCTGCAGGGCCAAGTCGATCAGGCTTTGCGCCACCTCAGCCGCGCCTTGGCGGACCTGGACATCCCCACTGACAAATTGATGGCCGATGAGGCCTTCGAAACCTTGCGCACCAACGTACGCTTCTTGCAAATCATCACCGGCGGCGCTCGCGCGCAACCCTCTTTGTCCGCTGGCACCGAGGTCAAGGCCAGCGAGAACACCCAAATCAAGATCACCAACCAAGGCACTGAAGTGCGGGCTGGGGATGTTGTGATCAAACTTCCTAACTGATTGGATTCCCATGAAAAAAAACATCATTGCTTTGGCGTCGGGGTTGGCTTTGTGCATGGCCACCGGGTCATGGGTGCAGGCGCAAACGCTGACCGCATCCACACAAACCAAGGTTCAAATCACCAAAGGTGCCAGTCCAGCTTCTTTGAAACGGAAGTTGAAGGAAGACCTGGAGATCCGCGCGGTCAGGAATTTGCTGGAAGCCTCGTTTGCCATCAAGATGACGCCTCAAGTCGAAGCCAAATTGCCCGAATTGGTGGAGTTGCTCGGTGATTCCATTCAGATTTCCATGGATCCGGCCGATGGCGAATTCCTGTCAGGCAAGGCCACCATTTCCGTGCCTTCGGCCAAGCTCAAGGAATACCTGACCAACAAGGGCATTGGCGCAGGCGACATCGCCTCCAAATCGGCCAAAATTTTGGTGTCGATCGATGAGTTCATTGGGGTTGCAACCGCCCTCGACGGCAAAACCCCCACCGAAACAGAGGTGCAGTACTCGCACGACAAGAGCTCGTTTTCAGACACCAGTGCCAAGGCATCTGGAAGCGCAAGTGAAGCGTCTGCCTCGTCCAGCTCGCGCAAAAATGACATTTCCTCGGCTTCCAGCAATTCGGTGGCCGTGTCAGGTCGTCAGTCATCGGCAGTAGCAGCGCGTCAAGACACCGCAGTGGCTGGCCGCCGCGATTCGGCCGCCGCTTATCAAGGGCGAGACGGCGGTGCCGCAGCGGCATCGTCCACGCAGTTTGCCGGCGCCCAAAGCACCCAGTACCAGGGCGCTCAGTCGTCCCAGTACGCTGGTGCCGCATCGTCTTCACGTGCTCAAAGCGACAGGAGCCAAAGTGCCAGCGCTCAAAGCGCCTCATCGTCTGCATCGTTCAGCACCGACCAGAAAAACGTCCAGCAGCAAACCGACAAGGTCAGCTACTCGGTACGCACCAAAATGCCTGAGTTCAACAACGCCAAGCCCTTGGGTGCCCAAGATCGCGTGCTGGCCTCGCGCCTGAGTGGTGAGTTTCAAAGCAATGGCCTGAGCTTGGTGGCAGAAAACGATTTGCGGGCTGAGGGCGGAAGAATCCTGCCGATTTTTGAGATCACCAACAACGGTCGCATCAATCAGTTCGTTGATCTGATTCAAAAGAAAAGCATTGGAGCCGATGTCTGGGCCACAGGCCAGGCCAACTACACGATCGTCGGCACCACGCCCAGTGGAACGCAGTGCAACGGCAACCTCTCCGTTCAGGGGCGTTTCATTGAAGGCAACGAGATCTTCTTTGAAGACTCACTCCAGGCCGCCGCCGTTGGCAACGGTGACCAAGAATGCCGTAGCCGTTTGGGACTCGCATTGGCCACCTCCTTGGCGAAGGTGCTGGGTCAACGTGCCAACAAAGAGCTGAACGCACGCTCTTCACGAGGCTCTGTTTACACCTTGTACCTCTACAGCGCGAGCTCATTGGGGCGCGGTGAGCGAAACAAATTCCAAACCAGCCTCAAGGCGACCGAGGGTTTGCAAGCCAGCGAGCCGAGACTTGGTGACAACTACATGGCAGTCAGCGTGCAGATGGCGGGCTCTTTGGACAGCACGATCAACAAAGTCTTGGATTCTCTCAACTGGGAAAAGGCAGACTATGTGAGCCGCCCTGGTAACCGGATTTGCATTGGCTTGGAAGGCAAGCAAGTTTGCCCTGCAGATTTACGCTGATCGCCTGACGCCATGATGAGCAAGATGACACGCTTCATGTCGGCTGCCCTGGCTTTGTATGCCAGCAGCTGGTCCATTGCCTACGCCGCAGCAGAGTTCCAATATTTCGTATATCCCGTGGGTGGTATCACGGGGATCAGTCAGTCCGCAGGCCAGGTCAAAGCATCGGGCCCCAAGTATGGCGGCATGATCAACGCGAAATACGCGGACCTCTTTTTCGATGCGGCCACGCAAAACGCGCTGATCCAAAGTTTCAAAGACGGCGTGGCCAAGCAGTTTCCGACCTCGGTGGTGGGTGCCAACCAGATTCGCACCAGCAAGTCTGGCAAATACGCCTACCAACCGTATGAAGCCAAGGAGTGCCGGCCGGACTTTACCGTCGATTACAAAGACAGCTTTGCGATTTCGATCGGCATCAGCCGCTTGTCAACCTACTTCAACACGTACAGCGATTTCACCCAGGTCTTGATCCCGATCACGTACACGGTGCGATTTGTCAAGCTCAACGGCGCGTCAGTGGTTTTCTCGAAAAGCGAAACCATCTACAGTGGCATGACGGCCTTGACGAACGACTTTTTCATGCCTGGCACAAGGGACGTCAAACCCGAGAACATAGCCAAACTCAAAGCCGCCATCCTGGCCGACGGCCTGCAAATGGTGCAGCGCCATGTCGACGCCGCAGCCAAAGGCTTTTCGCCCAAGCAGTCCGAGATCGCTGTGGCCGCCAGAGATGGCAATTACTTCATCTTCAATAACGGCAGCGAAGTGGGTTTTTCTTCCGGCGAAGACTTCGATGCTGTCAATGAAAAAGGCGAAGAGTTTTCATTCTCAGTTGAATATGCCAGCAATGGTATCGCTGTGGCTGTGGCCGCCGATTTCACGCCCGAACTCAAACGTGCAACCAATCGGCTTCGTCAGGGTGACAAACTGACATTCAGTTTCACCAAGCAAGGCAAAGACGATGCCAAACCATCTGTGCTGGCGGTTCAATACTCACCAGCCACCGGTGCCAACCTGAACGACCAACAGGTGCAGGACAACGCCCTGCTATCGATTGTGGCCGATGACATCGGGTTCAAGGCTCCGTTCAACCTGATCAAGCACGATGCTGATTTTTCACGGCTCAAAAACCAAATCCGCGGCGAAGCCAACTGCGAAGCGACCATGTTTCAGGACATGAATGGCTTTGCAGACAACTCGACCAAGCCGCGTGCCAACCCTGACTTCTACCTGAAACTCGACGCCCACAGTTCGCCTATTTTCACGGCAACAGGTGTGGGCGGTGCCACCACGAAATCTATTTTCAATAACTCGGTCACCCTCAGTTTGGTGGACCGATCCAGTGTGGTGAACCAGGTCTTTGTGGGGAGCAACCCCTATGAGTTGACCCGCACGGGCGGCAAAGGTTTGGACAACAACCAGGCCAATGAGATCAACTTGAAAAACGCGGCTCTGAGCGCCATGCAATCCATGTTGACTGGTTTTGCAGTGACCCCCAAGACCTTGGCGATCAAATCTGTGTCGGGAAGCTCCATCACGTTGGCGCAACCCTTGCCCTTGAGCGTGTTCAACCAGGCCAAGATTGTCCGGCCACTCAAGGCAGGATCCAAAGCCACCGTCTTGATGCCGGTGGCGAGAAGCCAAGCGCAACTGGTCAAGCCCACGCAAGACACAGACAAGTTGGACATCAAGGGTGAAGTGCGAAGCACCGACTTGATCATGCTGGGGTCCATCGATGCCGCCAACAAGCCGCTGAAAGTTTGTGATGACTCACGTAAGCGCTATTTTCTGATGACGCCCAGTTTGAAGCACCCCTCGATGGGTGAAGGCGTGATAGGTCGGGTCATCCCATTCAAGGCCAAGGGTTTCAACATGTACGAAACCTCGTCCGCTTATTTGGACAGCGTGCAACTGGCTTTGCAGGATGGATTTTTTGGCAGCACGGACGTGGTCAAAACCGTGGAGTCGCCGTATTGCGTGGTAGCACAAGAAGTGCAACAACTGGTCAAAAACGACTGTGCAGCTGACAAATGTGCGGGTTCGGCCAGTATCGCGTCTGGCGTCAGAATTTATGAAGGTGCCAACAAGATTGGTGAATCCATCGTTGGCGCCAAGTTTGATTTTTCAGACATCAACGCCGATGCACTGTCCCAATTTGTAGGTGTGAAAGCCTACGAACACCAGCTGAACAGCATTGCACAGCACAAATCGAAACTTAACTGAAGGAAATCTCATGAAAAACAAAATCATTGCGTTGCTCATCGCGCTTGGCGCCGTGTCTTCTGCGAACGCACAGTTTGGCGGCTTGGGCGGCATGCTCGGCGGTGGCAAAAGCAGCGGCGGCGGCGACGTTGGTGCCATGGCTGAAGAATTCAACCGTGATGCTTCGGCCATTAACGAAGTCGTGTCTTATTCACTGATCCAAATTGTGGCCGCCTTGGGTGACAAGCAACAAATTGCCGCCGTCAAAGCCGTCAATGACAACCTGGCAAAAACGACAGACCCCAAGGAAAAGGGCAGCATCCAGGGCACGGCCATCAAAGAGCAAGCAGCCGTCGCAGATGAGTTGCTGAAATCAGATCAGGCCAAAGCCAAAATCGAAAAAATGGCGCCTGAGATGCAGCAGAAAGTGGCAAAGTCCATTTTCGCAGTCGGCGTGGCTTCATTGCGCATTCCCGTCATGATGGACAAGGGCAGGAAGATCATCGAAGGTGTGGGCAGCAACCCGATGAACATCACCAAAGCTATTCCGGTGAAAGACGGTATGGCGGTTTTTGCTGCCGCATTGCCCAAGATGCCCAGCATCCTGACCACAGGCTTGAAGTTGATGCGTGAAGTCAAGGTGGATCCAGGCAACCCTGCCGCTGACTCCAAAATGGAAGTTGACAAGAACCCATCGATTCCAGAAGGTTGATTGGACGCGACAAGCCATAGGCGAGAGCCGATGGCGTTGGCGACCACGAACTTTGCCTTGCTCCTGGCCCTGATCCCGCTTTGTCGGGTCATGCGCCGTACAGACTGCTTGCCCAGCCGGATCCTCGGGCAGGCAGTTCTTTCTTCATCTTGGGCCAGCCCTATCCCCATTTGACCTCGGCGTAGATGGCCAGGATGGCGGTCTGCCAAGCTTGATAGCTGCTTTGCTCGTTGGAGCACGGCTTTGATGTGTCGCCGATGTCGTTGCTTGACGTGGCCGCTGCGGCTCACGCCCACCAGGTCGCGCTCTGTCAATAAGGGCAGCAGTTTTATGTCAGCGGCGATCCAGGCTTACTTCGCTTGGATGGCCTGGCGACCGCTGGCAATGCGGTGTCCTTGTGTTGGTCTATCGCCTCGGTGTACCATCCACGTTGGTCAGGTTGCAAAGCATTTTCTTTCACCTGTTCCCATTGGATCGCCCACTGCCAACCCGCTATGCCCAACGCCAAGAAAAAAATACTCGCGCATTTGCATCAAGAGGTCTTTTGCCATTTGGGCGTATCACCGGTCCATGGTATTGGCGTCTTCGCGATTCGATCCATTCCAAAGGGTGTTAACCCGATGCGGTCGCGCCTGAAGTTTGACGAAGTGAAATTTACCCACGCCGAACTGAAATCGCTGCCGCGCAGCGTTCGCAAAGAAATTGATATTTTTTGCTACTACGAAGACGACCATGTGATGATTCCGTCTATTGGGCTCAACTCGATGAACATGGCGGTGTATCTCAACCATTCCAAAACGCCCAATGTGCAATACAAAAAGAACGGCCAGTTGATCACCCTGCGCGCCATCAAAAAAGACGAGGAGCTGATGATGGATTACGACATCAACTTCGGCGCGGTGCACACCTTCAAATAAGACCGGGAAATCAGCCAGCGTGGGCGCGGTAGACCTGGTTCCATTGCGATGGTTTGAAGTCGGTATGCAATGGAGAACTGAGGTCCAAAGCCAGGGGATGGTCGGGGTCGGTCATGGCCAAGCCATAGATCGGCTCCAGGTCCGTCACAAAAAGTGATTTGTACCCGTAGCCACCCATCGGCCCTAGGTTGTAGTACTGGTAGCCGTGCCTGGCGGTCCAGCGCGCGGCCAAAAGGCAGGCGTATATGCCCGGCGAGCGGTTCTTGTATGCCAGGTTCCACTGGCAAAAGCTGCCATACACCTGGCTGCGTTCGGGCAACAGCATGGACACATCAGACAATACCAAATCGCCGTTGTGCGCATGCACTTGCAGGATCAGGACGTCGAGCTTGCGCACATAGTCCACAAAGCCGGTCACTTCTTTTGCGTCGATTTCGTAGGCGCTGAAGTGTTCAGCACCGAGCGAAAAAACGTCATCCGTGCTCAGGTCTTTTCCAGGCACCAACTTTTCGGTCACGGTAAAGTTTTTAAATAGCTTGTCTAGATCCGAGAACTTGCGCTTGCGCCGTGGGTCCGACCAAAATTCCTGGGATGCAGCATGGACCAAGCCGTACTTGTCATTGATCGGGACACCGTAGTTTCCTTCGGGCGGCAGGGCATAGACTAAAAATGGTTTGCGAGCCGTGGCCAGCATTTCGGGTGTGACGTCGATGTAGGGGCACAGCGCGTCCCAGCGGCTGGTGAAATACATGGTTTGTTCATGGAAACTTTCAACGCACAGGTTATCGGCAGTCCAGCTTTGGTATGGCAGCGACTGGCTCTCCGAATCCACCCCCGTGTCGCAGGATGCGCTAGCAACGCTTTGCGACGGTTGAAAATCAATGCGCATGGAGTTTAGGCTTTCAACATGGTCTTGGTTTGTAGCGGGCGTAGATCAAAGTAGTCCGAATCAACTCTGTAATTGGCTGCTAAAAACTTGCGGTCAGACTTTTTGAGCGCCTGGAGCTCTGTTTTCATGGCGGCAAAATGCGTTGAGGCGTCGCTGCCCGGTTGTTGTAATTCCAATTGGTATTGCGGCATCAACGGGCAGTCACTGTCATAGTAAAACGCCTCGGTTTTCGGATCGAACGCCAGCGGGTACAGCTTGCAACTCAGGGGCTTGGTGTCGCCCAGCGTACAGCCGGCGACACCTAAATGTTCACACTGGGTCTGTATGCAAACGCTCCCAAGTGAGCCGCGCTCTTTAGCGGTCAAAGTGACCTCTAATGGTGGAAAACCAGCGTCTACATGGCAGCAGCGCCTGCATTGGGCGCAGTGGTCAAACAGCATGAACTTGCAGCAAAGCCAACGGGCCAAAGCACGGACAGGTGGAATGCAAAATCGGCCAACGGTTGCGGCAAGACCCACGTCGTTTGTGGTCGCGGTTTGTGTTGCTTGTGGCTCTGTTCAGCATAGATGGACTTCTTGCTAAGTTTTGGTGTGAGTCGCACAAAGTATCCATTATTTTCATCAATTTGTCGCAAATTTATTGAATTACAGGGACCCCTTTTTTTCGGTGCTTCGGGCACGTCAACGCAGCTCCTTCTTTTTGCTCTTCAACTCAGTGCGCACCACGCGCGTAGGCTGCTCAGCAAGGCATCAGTATCTGCCGGACCGTCCGGTCCATCCGGGTAACTTGCCAGTGGATCGTGTGGGGCGTTGGCCCAGAACTCTTGCTGGGTCGCACAATATCCCAACCAGTGATCACACTGTCAATCAAAAGTGAAGCGGTAGGGGAGAAACAAAAAAGCCGGTTAGCAAACGCTAACCGGCTTTTTTTCATTTCATTGGTCGGTGTGAAAGGATTCGAACCTTCGACCCCTTGCACCCCATGCAAGTGCGCTACCAGGCTGCGCCACACACCGAAACAACCGTGATTATAGCTTGAGGGTTAGCAATGATTCAGTGCGCTGCACTGAGCAAATCACGGATTTCAAACAGCTCGCGCCTGACCAGTTGTAAGCGCTGCTGGGCAGCCTGCCCATCGGGTAAATCCTGTCCATCGTTGAGCATGTCGCTGTCTTCAAAATCAGCTGAATCAGGAAAGTCGCCCAAACCCGAGTCGGCCGCGTCCATGATTTCAATGCCATCGAGCATGACTTCACCATGACGGCGTTTGTCGCCCTCCATCTGGACGATTTCATGCAGCTTGTTGCGCGCGCCGCTGATGGTGAAACCCTGGTCGTACAGCAGGTCGCGAATTTTGCGGATCATGAGCACTTCGTGGTGCTGGTAATAGCGTCGGTTGCCGCGCCTTTTCATCGGGCGCAGTTGTGTAAACTCTTGCTCCCAATAACGGAGCACATGAGGTTTGACACCGCACAAGTCGCTCACCTCACCGATGGTGAAGTAGCGTTTTGCGGGAATAGATGGGAGGGAATTCTCCAATTAAATCAATGCGCTAAAGCGAAAACCTGTAAATTTACTCTAAGTTAAAACTTAGCGCAAAGACTGATTTGTTTCTTTTTGCAAGTGTTGCGCGCTTACACAAGATGTTGCATGCTTGGCAAGCACTTACAAACTCAGGCGTGCTCCAGGGGCGTGAGCCAAACGTTTTCGCATCACACCGTGGCGCCGACGGCATTGACCTGAATCTGCTCTTTGAGTTTGTGGCTCGCATGAAAAGTCACCACACGGCGAGCCTCAATCGGTATCGCCTCTCCGGTGCGCGGGTTGCGGCCAGGGCGCGGCGCTTTGGTGCGTATCTGAAAGTTGCCGAATCCTGAAATCTTGACGTCAGTACCTTCTACCAACTGGTCAGAAATCAGGTCAAAAAAAGCATCGATCATGTCTTTGGATTCGCGCTTGTTCAGACCAATCTGTTCAAAAAGAAGTTCTGCCAGGTGTGCCTTGGTCAGCGCCGGTGTTTCCAGGCTTTCGATCGAAAATTCCATATCGGCCCTCTTGCCTCTTGTTCGTGACTTGTTATTTTTGGCTCATCAAGCGCGCAGCCGGGCTTGAAGTGTTGTCTGCAAATGACTCACCACTGACTGAACTACGGTCTCTATCTGAGCTTCTGTCAGTGTAGCGTTCGGGCTGGAAAGCTGCAAACGCACAGCCAGGCTTTTCTCGCCCAACTGCATCGCTGTGTTGCCAGCCAGAGGCCTGTAAACATCAAACAAGACAGCACCTTTGAGCAGGCTGTCAGTAGGAGCCTGGTCGATGGCGGCCATCAGCGCAGCATGCGTGACCCGCTCGGGCACGATGACCGCGATGTCGCGCTCCACAGCTTGCAGCTTGCTGACAGCCTCAAACACGGGTACGGGTCGCTGAAGCACGGCATCGAGCGCCAGCTCAAACATTAGCGGCGCTTGCGCCAGCTCATAGCCCTGGCGCCACTTGGGATGCAACTCACCGACATGGCCGATCAATTGCCCCGCCACAGAAATACTGGCGCAACGGCCAGGATGCATGGCAGGATGCTCGGCCGGTGCAAAGCTTGCCTTGAGCGGCGCCAGCAAGGCCTCGATATCGCCTTTGACATCAAAGAAATCAACTGTTTTCGCGGGCTGATCCCAGTTCAAAGCGGCGCGTGGCCCATAAGCCAAACCAGCGACCCGCATGGGCTGGTCAAAACCAGCGACGGTGGTGTCTGTGTTCTGGCTTTGTGCGTCGCGCAAGAAAACGCGGCCCAGTTCAAAGACATTCACGCGTGGTGCCTTGCGGTCAAGGTTGAACTTGAGCACCTGCAACAGCGAGCCGATCAAAGACGAGCGCATCACGCTCATCTGGCTGGCAATCGGGTTCAGCAGTTTGATCGGGTTGGGGTTGCCTGCAAGCTCGTGCTCCCAGCGCTCTTCGACAAAACTGAAGTTGATCGTTTCCTGGTAACCCAGCGATGCCAGCGAGCGCCGAACCGCAAATGGGCTGCGTTCTGCCTCACGCCTTAACTTGGCCGTGATGGGTGCCAGCGGCGGGGTTGCAGGCAGGTTGTTGTAGCCCACCATGCGCACGACTTCTTCAATCAGGTCTTCTTCAATTTGCAAGTCAAAACGGTAGCTGGGTGGTGTGACTGTCAAGGTGCCGTCACCTTCTGCCAACGGCAAGCCGAGGCGCTGGAGCACCTGCACGCACTGCGCCTGTGTCAAGGGCATGCCAATGACCTTGACAGCGCGCGCCACGCGCAATGTCACGGGGGTAGCAGTGGGCAGATTAACCCGTGCATCGTCCATCGGGCCGCAGGCTGTCTGTGGCGTACCGCAAATGTCGATGATGAGTTGGGTGATGCGCTCAATGTGCTCCACCGTTTGGCCAGGGTCGACACCGCGTTCGAAACGGTGACCCGCATCGGTTGAAAAGTTGTAGCGGCGCGAGCGGCCCGCGATGGCTTTGGGCCACCAGAAAGCGGCTTCAAGGTAAACATGTTGTGTATCGTCGGACACGGCGGTGGCGTCGCCGCCCATGATGCCGGCGAGTGACTCGACCTGAACATCATCGGCAATCACGCCCACTTTTTCATCGACGGTGACGGTATTGCCATTGAGCAGCTTGAGTGTCTCGCCTGCTTTGCCCCAACGCACGTCCAGCCCGCCCTGAATTTTGTCCAAGTCAAAAATATGGGAAGGCCGACCCAGTTCAAACATCACATAGTTTGATATGTCAACCAGCGCCGTCACGCTGCGCTGGCCACAACGTGCGAGGCGGTCCACCATCCACTGGGGCGTTACCGCTTTGGTATTGACGTTTTTGATCACGCGGCCTGAAAAGCGGCCACACAAATCAGGCGCACTGATCTTGACGGGCAAACGCGTCGCGTCGCTGACGGCAACAGCGGGAAACACCTGCGCTTTGAGTGGCGCGCCCGTCAAGGCAGCCACTTCACGCGCAACGCCGTACACGCTCAGGCAGTGCGCCAGGTTTGGCGTGAGTTTCAGGGTGAAAAGCGTGTCATCCAGATTCAGATGTTCGCGAATATCCTTGCCCAGCGGGGCATCAAGCGCGAGTTCAAGCAGCCCCCCATGATCATCCGAGAGTTTGAGCTCGCGCGATGAGCAAAGCATGCCTTGGCTTTCAACGCCGCGCAGTTGCCCGACCTTGATCAAGAAGGGCTTGCCATCTTCACCGGGCGGCAGTTCTGCACCGACCAGCGCGCAAGGCACTTTGATACCGACGCGAGCGTTAGGAGCGCCGCAAACGATGTTGAGCAAGCTGCCCTGCCCGACATCGACCTCGCACACCTGCAGCTTGTCGGCATTCGGGTGTTTGGCAGCAGACTTGATTTCACCGACGACGATTTTTGAAAAGGGTGGCGCAACCGGCTTGAGCTCTTCGACCTCCAGGCCGGCCATGGTGAGTGTCTCGGCGAGTTGCGCTGTCGTCAGGGGTGGGTTGCAAAATTCTCGCAACCAGGATTCTGGAAATTGCATGGTCTTACCTTCTTATTCTTGTTTTTTATGACTGGAATTGCGACAAGAAACGGACATCGCCATCAAAAAACAGGCGCAGGTCATTCACGCCGTAGCGCAGCATGGTCAATCGGTCGGGGCCCATGCCAAAGGCAAACCCAATGTATTTTTCAGGGTCGAGGCCCATATTGCGAACCACGTTTGGGTGCACCTGGCCCGAACCCGCCACTTCCAGCCAGCGGCCTGCAAGCGGGCCGGTCTGGAATTGAATGTCTATTTCAGCGCTGGGCTCAGTAAACGGGAAAAAGCTGGGCCGAAAGCGCAGCACCAAGTCATCGCTTTCAAAAAACGTGCGGCAAAAATCGGTGAAGACAAACTTCAGATCCTTGAAGCTGACGTTCTCGCCAATCCACAGCCCTTCGCACTGGTGGAACATGGGCGAATGCGTGGCGTCGCTGTCAACGCGGTACGTGCGGCCTGGGGCAATCACCCGAATCTCGGGCATGGCGTGACCCGCATCAATGGTGGCGCGATGCTTTTTAACATGCTGCACCGCGTAGCGAACCTGCATCGGGCTGGTGTGTGTGCGAAGCAAGTTGGGCGCAGTCTCTGTGCCGCCTTCAACATAAAAGGTGTCGTGCATGGAGCGTGCCGGATGGTCTTCAGGCGTATTGAGCGCCGTGAAGTTGAACCAGTCGGTTTCAATCTCTGGGCCTTGAGCCACATCAAAACCCATCGAGCCAAATATTGCCTCAATACGCTCCAGGGTGAGGGACACCGGGTGCAAGCCGCCCTGGGTGTGCTGACGGCCTGGCAAGCTCACATCGAGTGCCTCTGCCTTGAGCTGCTTTTGCAGTTCTGCGTCCGCCAGTTCTTGCCGCCTGTCATTGAGCGCGGCTTCAATCGCCTGCTTGGACAGATTGATGGCTGCGCCGCGTGATTTTTTTTCGTCAACCGACAGCTGCGCCATGCCCTTCATCAGCTCGGTGACACGGCCAGTTTTACCCAGAAAAAGCGCTTTGGCGTTTTCCAGGTCAGCGGGCGTGAGGGCCGCGCTGAACGAAGCTTTGGCATCGCCAACAATCGTTTCTAAATCAATCATGCAAGCAAACCTAAAAATGTCAGTAAAACAAAAGGGCTAGAGCCTTTTCAAGCCCCAGCCCTCTATTTGTATGCGCGAGCAGCTACTGATTAAATAGCAGCCAGCTTGGCTTTGACTTGGCCCACGATGGCACCGAAAGCCGCGCTGTCGTTGATCGCCATATCAGACAAAACCTTGCGGTCAATCTCGATACCGGCTTTTTTCAGGCCGTTGGCAAACTGGCTGTAGGTCAGGCCGAATGAACGGGCGCCTGCATTGATACGGGCGATCCACAACTGGCGGAACACGCGTTTTTTAGTACGGCGGTCACGGTAGGCATATTGCCCAGCCTTCATGACCGCTTCTTTGGCGATCCGGAAGACGTTGCCGCGGCGACCGCGGAAACCTTTTGCAAGGGCTAAAACTTTTTTGTGGCGGGCGCGAGCCGTTACACCACGTTTGACGCGAGGCATGTGATTACTCCTTGTTCGTCGTTAAATTAAATACCACGGCCTGGCAGCATCTGCGCCATGTGACCCATATTGGTCTCATGGACAGCGACAGCACCACGCAAGTGACGTTTGTTTTTGGTGGTCTTCTTGGTCAGGATGTGACGTTTGAAGGCTTGGCCGCGCTTGACGGTGCCACCTGGACGAACGCGGAAACGCTTTTTAGCGCCGCTCTTGGTCTTCATTTTGGGCATTTCTGCTCCTTTTCATTTGTGCTCGTGAGGCGTTTGCAAACAGTTTGCAACCTTGATGGCCCCGAGACACTTGTTAAAGTGTCGAGTTTTTAAGCTCTTCACTTGTCAGCAGTGAGGTTTGATTCACCACTTTTTCGCAAAGCCGGACTTTCATCAGGCTTTGCAGGAACGCCTTTCGGCACCCCTTTTTTAGACTCACGCCGTTGCCGGCGCTTCTACCAATACTTTGCCACCCGGCTTTTTCTTGCCCGGCGCAATCATCATCACCATCTGGCGGCCTTCCAGCTTGGGGAACTGCTCCACCACAATCAAATCGGCCAACTCGTCCCGGATACGCGCCAGCAGGGCCAAGCCCAATTCTTGGTGCGTGATCTCGCGGCCGCGAAAGCGAAGCGTGATCTTGCATTTATCGCCATCATCCAGAAAGCGCTTGATGTTGCGCACCTTGATGTTGTAGTCACCATCGTCCGTACCCGGGCGAAACTTGACTTCCTTGACCTCGATGACCTTTTGCTTGGACTTGGCTTCCGCTGCCTTTTTTTGCTCCGCGTACTTGAACTTGCCGTAGTCCATCAACCTGCAAACCGGCGGCACAGCCGTCGGCGAGATTTCTACCAGGTCTACGTCAGCTTCTCCAGCTAACCGCAAGGCCTCCGTGATGCTGACAACGCCGAGCGGCTCGTTGTCAGGCCCGGAAAGTCGTACTTCAAGGGCCATGATTTCACGGTTCAAGCGATGCTTGCGTTCTTCGCGTTGGCGGCGGTCACGAAATTCAGTAGCGATGGTCGGTATCCTTTAAAAATCTGCTATAAAAGCTATAGCTACTCGCGCACGTAATTATTGGGTTAGAAGCACAATTGATCACCACAACAGGTGAAAAGCAGGCCAGTCACGACAATTTTTGCGTGATGTCTGAGGCGATTTGCCGCGCAAACGCATCCAGAGGCATCACACCAAGGTCTTTGTTACCCCGGGCGCGCACTGCAACGGCTCCGGCTGCCATCTCTTTGTCGCCTACGACCAGAATGTATGGAAGCTTTTGCATCGAGTGCTCGCGTATTTTATACGTTATTTTCTCATTGCGCAGGTCCAAATTGACCCTAAGCCCTTGATTTTGCAGCGTTTTGGCAACTTCCCGGGCGTAATCGGCCTGGGAATCGGTGATATTGAGCACGCTGACCTGCATCGGCGCCAGCCAGGTGGGCAGCGCGCCGGCATGTTCTTCGATCAAAATACCAATAAAACGTTCAAGACTGCCGACGATCGCTCGGTGCAGCATGACGGGCCTGTGACGCGCGCCGTCTTCGCCCACATATTCAGCATCCAGCCGCTCAGGCATTGAAAAATCAACTTGCATGGTGCCGCACTGCCACTGGCGACCAATCGCGTCTTTGAGCGTGTACTCAATCTTGGGACCGTAAAACGCACCGTCACCCGGGGCAATTTCAAATTCACAACCCGACGCGCGCAAACTTTCCATCAGCGCATGTTCGGCTTTGTCCCAACTTTCGTCCGAGCCAATCCGCGCCTCGGGCCGGGTGGCGACTTTGTAAATGATGTTTTTAAAGCCAAAGTCGGTGTAGACCTTTTGCAGCAGCGTGGTGTAGTCCACGCATTCTTTCAAAATCTGCTCTTCGGTGCAAAAAATGTGGCCGTCGTCCTGGGTGAAGCCGCGCACCCGCATGATGCCGTGCAGCCCACCCGAAGGCTCGTTGCGATGGCACTGGCCGAACTCGCCGTAGCGCAGCGGCAAGTCGCGATAGCTTTTGATGCCCTGCTTGAAAATCAGAATATGGCCGGGGCAGTTCATGGGCTTAAGGGCGTATTCGCGTTTTTCACTCTCGGTCGTGAACATGTTGTCGCGGTATTTGTCCCAGTGGCCGGTTTTTTCCCACAGGGTTTTGTCAATGACTTGCGGGCCCTTGACTTCCTGGTAGCCATTGTCCTGGTAGACCTTGCGCATGTACTGCTCAACGCCCTGCCACAGGGTCCAGCCCTTGGGGTGCCAAAAGACAAGACCAGGCGCGTGGTCGTCAATATGAAACAGATCGAGTTCTTTGCCCAGTCTGCGGTGGTCGCGCTTTTCGGCTTCTTCAAGCTGTGTCAGGTAGTGCTGCAAATCGTCTTTGGTGGCCCAGGCCGTGCCGTACACGCGTTGCAGCATCTCATTGCGGTGGTCGCCGCGCCAGTAGGCGCCAGCCAGCTTCATGAGTTTGAAAAATTTCAGCTTGCCCGTGCTGGGCACATGCGGGCCACGGCACAGGTCTTCGAAGTTGCCTTCTCGGTACAGCGAAACATCTTCGCCCGCTGGAATACTGGCAATGATTTCGGCCTTGTAATGTTCGCCAATGCTGTTGAAGTGCGCCACCGCCTCATCACGCGGCAGCACGCGGCGCGTCACGGGTTCGTCTTTGGCTGCCAGCTCGGTCATGCGCTTTTCAATCGCCGCCAAGTCTTCAGGCGTGAAAGCGCGCTTGTACGAAAAGTCGTAGAAAAAGCCATTTTCAATCACCGGGCCGATCGTGACTTGTGCGTCAGGAAAAAGCGCTTTGACGGCGTAGGCCAGCAAGTGCGCGGTCGAATGGCGGATCAGATCCAGGCCTTCCGCGTCTTTGGCAGTGATGATGGCCAGCGCGCTGTCTTTTTCAATCAAATAGCTGGTGTCAACGACTTTGCCATCGACTTTGCCGCCCAGTGCAGCTTTGGCCAAGCCTGCGCCTATGGACGCGGCGACTTCAGCCACCGTGACGGCTTGTGGAAATTCGCGCCTTGAAGCATCGGGGAGCGTGATTTGAATCATTGAAAATCGTTCTCAGGGTCTGATAAAGCAAAAAGCGCGGTAGGTGCCGCGCTGATGAATGGGTGAGCGTGCCTTGATTTTAAGCGACTACCCGGTTCTTGGCGGCTTCAAGCTCAAGCGGTGACGGGCCGGGCCTGCGCGGCTTGGACGAACAAGCACCATTTCACAAGAAAGTCTGACCACAAAAAAGCCCGGCCACCCCAAAGAGGGCTGGCCGGGCTGATGCAAACCGGTGTCAGATCAGTGGAACTGCTCTTCTTCGGTCGAACCGGTCAGCGCGGTCACGCTTGACTTGCCTCCCTGGATCACGGTGGTGATTTCATCAAAGTAACCGGTGCCCACTTCCTGCTGGTGCGACACGAAGGTGTAGCCGCGGTCACGGGCTGCAAATTCTGGCTCCTGTACTTTTTCAATATAGGCCGTCATGCCGCGTGCAACATAGTCTTGCGCCAAGTCGAACATGTTGTACCACATGGAATGAATGCCAGCCAGGGTGATGAACTGGTATTTGTAACCCATCGCGCCGAGTTCTTTCTGGAACTTGGCAATGGTGGCGTTGTCGAGGTTTTTCTTCCAGTTAAACGATGGCGAGCAGTTGTAGGCCAGCATTTTGCCGGGGTGAACCTTGTGCACGGCGTCAGCAAACTTCTTCGCAAATTCCAGGTCAGGCGTTCCGGTTTCGCACCACACAAGGTCAGCATAGTGGGCATAAGCAACAGCGCGGCTGATGGCCTGGTCCATGCCCTTGTTGGTTTTGTAAAAGCCTTCGGCGGTGCGCTCGCCGGTGATGAAAGGCTTGTCGTTTTCGTCGTAGTCGCTGGTCAACAGGTCGGCCGCTTCTGCGTCGGTGCGGGCAATCACCAACGTGGGCACGCCGCACACGTCAGCGGCCATGCGTGCTGCGATCAGCTTTTGGCAGGCTTCAGCCGTTGGCACCAGCACCTTGCCGCCCATGTGGCCGCATTTTTTGACCGACGCCAACTGGTCTTCAAAGTGAACGCCAGCAGCGCCAGCCTTGATCATGGCCTTCATCAGTTCAAAGGCATTGAGCACGCCGCCAAAACCGGCTTCAGCATCGGCCACGATGGGCGCGAAGTTATCGATGTAGCCCTTGTCGCCCGCGTCAATCCCTTTGGAATGCTGGATTTCGTCCGCACGGCGAAAGGTGTTGTTGATGCGCTCAACCACAGTGGGTACCGAGTCAACCGGATACAGCGACTGGTCTGGGTACATCGATGCGTAGCTGTTGTTGTCAGCAGCGACTTGCCAGCCCGACAGATAAATGGCTTTGACGCCGGCTTTGACCTGCTGCATGGCCTGACCACCGGTGAGGGCGCCCAAGCAATTCACGTAGGGTTCGTCGTGAACCAGGTCCCAGAGCTTTTCAGCGCCACGGCGTGCCAGTGTGTGCTCAATGTGGAAGGAACCGCGCAAGCGCACCACATCGGCCGCGCTGTAACCGCGCTTGATGCCCTTCCAGCGCGGATTGGTGGCCCAGTCTTTTTCAAGCGCAGCGATCTGCTGCTCACGTGTCAATTGGTCATTCAGGGTTTGGGGCATGGTGAACTCCGTAAGTTAAGAAAAATCAAATGTCAAAAAAGGGGGAGGCAAAAATGGCGTCGCCGTCTTGAGCGATGCTGAATTTTAGGTCTTATACAAGAGTTAATCAGCTCTTATGTCTTATATAAGACAATTTATTTATTTGAATTAAATCAATGACTTATAAACTTTAATTCACGATGCGGAATTTAATTTCTTATATTGAGAAATTTTCTTGCAGTGCAGCATCTCGCTTTTTCACAATACAAAATATGGTTTCTAACTTGTGAAATGAAGCAGCACGTCGATGTTGGCGACCTGCACGCATCTCATTGGCGCAGCGCCCGCTGCCGCATGGAGACCACCGCACCCAGCCACAGCGCGCTTGCAGAAAAGATCAAGCCGCGCTGCAAACCTTGCAGGTCGTTGCCTGCGCCCAGCCCATCGGCTATCGAGCCGACCACCGTGGGCCCCACAATCTGGCCCGCAGCAAACACGATGGTGAAAGCGCTGATGCCCGCTGCCCACTGGCTTTGCGGCAGGTTGTGCCGCACCAGCGCAGTCGTGCTGGCCACGAGCGACAAAAACACGCCACCGAACATCACCCCTGACGCCAATACCAGCGGCCAAAGGTTTGTGACGGCTGGCAACAAGGTGGCACAACCGAGCAGCGCGTTCAACACAGCCAGCGCCTGCCC
>CANFOS010000033.1 GCA_947448735.1 Comamonadaceae bacterium
GCAAGGCCAGCTTTTCAATGCGTCAACCATTGCAAACTCTCTGGGCATATCGGCATCCAGCAGCACGCGCTATCTTGACCACTTGTGTGACACGCTGATGGTGCGCAGGTTAGAACCACATTTTGTCAATCTGGGCAAGCGGCTGGTCAAATCACCCAAAATTTATGTACGTGACAGCGGTTTGCTGCACAGCCTGCTGTCGATTTATGAGGTGAACGATTTGCTGGGTCACCCCAGCACAGGTGCATCGTGGGAGGGTTTTGTGGTCGAGCAAATTGCCAGCCAGTTGCCCAGCGGCGCAAGCCTGTCTTTTTACCGCACCATCGCAGGCACAGAGATGGATGTGGTGGTTGAAATAGGTCAACGAAAAATTGGTTTTGAAGCCAAGTTCTCCAGCGCGCCCACAGTCACCAAAGGCTTCTGGCACGCCTGCGATGACTTGCAACTCGATGCTGCATACGTGGTGGCGCCGGTGGCTGAAGGCTGGGCCATGAAAGCGCCTGCAAGTGTGATCTCCGTCATGGATATTGTGCACAAGCTACAACATTGAAACCGTCTGCCCTTGCACGGCGGTCAATGCATCTTGCGACACAAGCGCCGGTGCTATCTCAGCCAGCGGCACCAGCACAAAAGCGCGCTGCCACATGCGCGGATGCGGTACGGTAAGCTGCGGTGAATCAATGCATCCGTCGCCATACAACAGCAGGTCCAGGTCCAGCGTTCGCGGTGCGTTGACGTAAGGGCGCTCGCGGCCAGCTGCTTGTTCTATCTGCTGCAAATGTTGTAGCAGTATCGGCGCGGGCAGCCGGGTTTCAATGCCAAGTACTGCGTTGATGTAGTCACCACCCGGCGCATGGCCCGGCAGCATTTGAAGCGGCGCTGTTTTGTAAAAGCTTGAGGTTTTTTTAACCACACACAACGGCAAGGCGTTGATGGAGATAGCAGCCTGCCTGAGTGCTGCAACTGCATCGCCAAGGTTTGCACCCAGCGCGATGAAGGCCGTCACCATGGACTAAACCTCGGTCGCAGGTCCAACTGCGCCGCCTTCGCCGCCTTCACCGCGATGGGCTGGCTTGCGGCGGCGACGGCGTTTTTTGGCAGGCGCAATATCGCCTGACTCCTGAGTTGCGTCAGGTGCTGAATCAGCAGGCTCTGCAAAACGCACATCGGCTGGGGCCGCATCGGCCTTTTTAACCCGAACCCTGGCCTGCTGCGGCTTTTGCAGTTGAGACTGGCGCTGCGTTTCAATCATCTGGTGGCGCTCGTCGTCGTAGGCGGTGCTGAACTTTTCCCACCATTCGGCCAGCTCCATGTCAACCTCGCCGGTCTGTGCGCGCAGCCTCAAAAAGTCAAAGCCGGCGCGAAAGCGCGGTTGCTCAAGCATCGAATAGGGCGACGCGCCGACACGCTTGTCAAAGCGTATTTGCATCGCCCAGATGTCGCGCATATCACCGCCCAGCTTGCCACGACCCGAGACGTCACCAATCTTGGCATTGAAGGCGTCGTCGATCGCGTCGTGCAGTGCAGGCAAGGTGTGTTCTCCGCGGTTCAAGCGTTGATGCCAGCCGTCACGCACGTCGGCCCACAACACACACGACAGCAAAAAACTGGGCGCCACCGGTTTGCCCTCGCCCACCCGGCGGTCGGTGTCTTGCAAGGCCAGATTTAAAAACGGCTGGTGCGCGTTGTTGACAACCACATCGAGCAGCGGGTAAATGCCGGTCAAGCCCAGGGTTTTCAGCTGCTCGATGCTGGCCAGTGCATGGCCGGTTTGCAGCAGCTTGAGCATTTCGTCAAACAGGCGTGACTGCGGCACGTCCAGCAACAGCTTGACGCTGGCTTTCAGTGGCTGCACCGTCTTGTCTTCAAACGTGAAACCCAGCGCATTGAGCTTGGCTGCAAAGCGCACCGCACGAATGATGCGCACCGGGTCTTCACGGTAACGCAGCGCCGGGTTGCCAATCATGCGGAGGATTTTTTTCTTCGCGTCCTTGATGCCGTTGTGATAGTCGACCACCACCTGCGTTTGAGGGTCGTAGTACATCGCGTTGATGGTGAAGTCGCGCCGGGCGGCATCTTCTTCCATCGGGCCCCAGACGTTGTCTCGAAGCACCCGCCCCGAGCTGTCAACTGCATGCGTCATGCCGGCCAGTTCGCTCTTGCTGGTGCGCTCATTACCACCGACCTGTTCGGCCTGGCTGCTGTCCAGATAAGCGCGGAAGGTCGATACCTCGATGACTTCGTGCTCGCGGCCACGGCCGTAGATGACGTGAACAATTCGAAAGCGCCTGCCGATGATGAAGGCTCGGCGAAACAGGCGTTTGACCTCTTCTGGCGTGGCATCGGTGGCCACATCAAAGTCTTTGGGTTTGAGCCCCACCAGCAAGTCGCGCACCGCGCCGCCAACGATATAGGCCAGAAAGCCTGCATCCTTGAGGGTCAGCACCACGTCCATCGCACGTTCGTCCACCAGCTTGGGGTTGATGCCATGCTCTGTCGCAGGGATATCGTGACGGGTGCCAAACGGGGATTTTTTGACTTTTGAAGACCCTGATGTGCCTGCATCAGATTTGCCAAACAGTTTGTCGATGAATTTTTTAATCATGAAGTCATGGGTTTCAGGAGCTCACATGCCACTTTGGCTCGCAAGCTCGACCGAAAAGGTTAAAACAGGTCAAGTATGCGCCATCCGCGCTCGGTCGCCAGTTGGCGCAGGCGTTCATCAGGATTGGTGGCAACGGGGTGGGTCGCCCGGTCCAGCAGCGGCAGGTCGTTCATGGAGTCACTGTAAAAAGTGGTTTCAACGTCTTGCCATTTCAGGTTGTGCGCGGCCAGCCAGTCTTGAACCCGCGTGACTTTTCCTTCACGAAATGACGGTGTGCCCAAAATATCGCCCGTGTATTGGCCCTGCGCGTCACGCACCAGCTCAATGGCGATCAGTTCGTGCACGCCAAAGGCATCGGCAATCGGGCGGGTCACAAACTCGTTGGTCGCGGTGACGATCACCACCGCATCACCGGCCTGTTGATGGCTTTTTACCAGGTCGAGGGCCTGTTTATGCAGGCCTTTTAGCACCACGGCCTCCATGAAACGTGCGTGAGCAGCTATCGATTCAGTAGCGCCCTGGTTCCGAATGGCTTGTGTGGCAAAACGCACGTAGTCATGGATGTTGAGGGTGCCGTCACGGTACTGGGCAAAAAAGGCATCGTTGGCACGGCGAAACTCCGCGCCGTCACGCCAGCCTAAGGCAATGGTGAATTCGTTCCACTCGTAGTCAGAGTCAAAGGGGATCAGCGTGTGATCCAGATCAAACAGGGCAATCTTCTTTTTCATTTCTTCTTTTTCATTTCTTCTTTTTCATTGGCTGTCTTTATTCGCTCTTGTTATTCGCTCTCTAGCATGGCCTTGATCAAGGGCACCGTGATGGCCCGCTGCGTTTGCAGGGCGTAGCCATCGAGTTGGTCAAGCAGTTGCATCAGGCTGCTCAGGTCGCGTGAAAAGCGGCTGAGCACAAAGCTGATGACCTCGTCACTTAAAAAAATACCCCGCGCATCGGCCTCCATACGCAGCACCGCGCGACGTTCGGCTTCGCTTAAGAGATGCAGCTCATACACATGACCCCAGCCCAGACGGCTGCGCAGGTCGTCGCGCAGCAACAGGTCCGAAGGCGGCACGCTACCGGCTGCCAGTACCCCGCGCGGGTGACCATCCGGGCTGCTGACGGCATTTACAAACCAGTTGAAGGCAGCTTGCTGCTGCACAGCGGTGTACAGATGGCAGTCGTCCAGAACCACCGCAACCCAGGCTTGATTGAACTCGGGCGGCTCAGTCATCGATGCGTCCAGCCAGCCCACGCGTGCGCCCTGCTGCTGCAAGACGCCTACCGCCGCCTTGAGCAAATGGGTTTTGCCGCTGCCAGGCTCACCCCACAGGTAGGTCGGCACTGGCGAACGCAAGGGGCTGCCCGACCACAGCTGCAAATGCGACAGGGCCGCATGGTTGGGTCCGGCAAAAAAATTGCTGAAAGCAGGCGCAGTGGCCAGGCCAATGTCTAAGGCGATTTGCTTCATGCCGGTAGTGTCACTGCCCTTTGTAGAGCTTGCTGGTGATGTAGCGCTCTTTGATGCGGCGTATCGCCACCAGCAGCACGGCGCTGGCAGGCAGCGCTATCAGCACACCGACAAAACCAAACACCTGGCCAAACGCCAGCAGTGCAAAAATAACCGCCAGCGGATGCAGGCCGATGCGCTCACCCACCAGACGCGGCGTGAGATAAAGGCTTTCAATCACCTGGCCAATGCCGTAGACCACCACCACCATCACGATGGCCTTGATCGAGGCAAATTGCAGCAAGCCGGCCAGAATGGCCAGGATCAGGCCAATGCCAAAGCCAAGGTAAGGGATAAACATCGCCAGCCCGGTAAAGAGGCCAATCGGCAAGGCCAGGTCCAAGCCAAACAGGGCCAGGCCAGTCGCATAAAAAGCAGCCATGATCAGCATCACCAGCAGTTGGCCGCGCAGGTATTGGCCCAGCACTGAATCGGCCTCGCTGGTGAAACTGTCAAAAGCGCCGCGCATGGGCGGGGGCACCAGTTCCAGCAGGCGGGCCACAAACCTGTCCCAATCCATCAGCAGATAAAACAGCGCCACGGGGATCAGCACCGCGTTGCCCAGAATGGCCAGCGCCACGCTGCCGCCCAAGCGCAGCGACGACAACACCGAGCCAAACATGTCTTCGTAATTGGCGTTCAGGTATTTGAGTGCTACCGCTTTGAGGCTGCCCACATCAAGCGATGCCTTGATACCAAACTGCGCCAGCCAAGGGGTCAAACCGGTGTTCAGCTTGTCAAACACCAGCGGCACCTGTTCGCGCATCAAGGGAATTTCTTTGGCCACGATGGGCACAATCATCAGGAACAGGCTCAAGGCCAGCAAGATGAACAGCAACTCGACCAGGATCACCGCCACCACGCGAGGCAGCCGCCCCCGGCCCATGTCGTCTAGCCTGTTGACCAGCGGCGTGAGCGCATAGGCCAGCACGGCGGCCACCACAAAAGGTGTCAGCACCGGGCCCAGCAGCCAAAGCGCCAGCAGCACCAGCGCGGCAATCAGGCACCAAGCGGCAGCGCGTTTTTGGGTCGGGGTAAATTGCATAAGGCCTTTAGAATGTGCAGGCTAATTCTATCGGGGTCAAGCTGCACGACTCCTCACCGCACCCTCAACATCCATGACCACCCCCAACACCTCTACCCCCATCAGCTACAAAGACGCTGGCGTTGACATTGACGCGGGTGATGCGCTGATTGAGCGCATCAAGCCGCTGGCCAAAAAAACCATGCGGGAAGGCGTGCTGGCAGGTATTGGCGGCTTTGGAGCGATGTTTGAAGTGTCGAAAAAATTCAAGGAACCGGTCCTGGTCAGCGGGACTGACGGCGTCGGCACCAAGCTCAAATTGGCGTTTGAATGGCAAATGCACGATACGGTGGGCATTGATCTGGTGGCCATGAGCGTGAACGACGTGCTGGTGCAAGGCGCCGAACCGCTGTTTTTCCTGGACTACTTTGCCTGCGGCAAGCTGGATGTGGATGTTGCGGCGGCGGTGGTGGGCGGCATCGCCAAAGGCTGCGAGCTGAGCAACTGCGCCTTGATAGGCGGCGAAACCGCCGAGATGCCCGGCATGTATCCGGCCGGCGAGTACGACCTGGCAGGCTTTTGCGTGGGTGCTGTTGAAAAATCAAAAATTTTGAGTGGTGCTGGCGTGACCCCCGGCGACGTGGTGCTCGGCCTGGCCAGCAGTGGCGTGCATTCCAACGGCTTTAGCCTGGTGCGCAAATGTATTGACCGTGCTGGCAGCACGCTGCCTGACAAGCTCGACGGCAAGCCCTTCAAGCAAGCCGTGATGGCGCCGACACGGCTCTACGTGAAAAACGTGCTGGCGGCTCTGGCGGTTCATCCCATCAAGGCGCTGGCCCACATCACCGGTGGCGGCTTGCTGGAGAACATTCCCCGCGTGCTGCCCGAGGGCACGGCAGCCCATCTGGTCAAAGGCAGCTGGCCGCAAACCGAGCTGTTTGCCTGGCTGCAAAAAACGGCCGGAATTGACGACATCGAGATGAACCGAACCTTCAACAACGGCATCGGTATGGTGGTAGTGGTGGACGCCGCAAACGCTGTAGCGACCGCCAAAACCCTGCGCGATGCGGGTGAGCAGGTTTACCAGATCGGCGTGATAGCCGCCAAAGGCGCTGGCGCCAGCGTGGTGGTCAGCTAAACCTGGTTTGGCCGTGCTCAGGCTCGCGCCGGCGGCAGCGCCACATTGAACTGCCCTGAGACATAAGGCTGGCTCAATCCGAGCCGAGCCATGTCGGCGGCCTGGTGTTGGAACGGGTAGGCGGTGACCAGAGCCTGCCGCACGCCAACTACGGCGCCGCAGCCCAAGTACGGGGCTTCGGGGTCAAGCAGCCCAGTCACCAGCGTCTGGTCACCCCTCAGCTTGCACAACGCGTGTGACGCTGCGCGGGCCACCAGCTTGAGCGCCCGGATGCTCTCAAAGCTGTGCTGCACCACGGCGGTCCGGTGGTTGAGATGGCTGTTTTTCATGGGCTTACCTCAAAGTCACGTTAACATCTAAAAATAATCGATTAAAACGAAACCAAACCCCTATGGCTCGCAAATCTGCTCTTTCCGTTGTCTCGCCCAGCACGGGCATTGCAAAGGCCGGCCTGTCACGCACCTCGGTGGTGTACGAGCGCCTGCGGCAAGACCTGCTGCATGGCGACCTGAAGGCGGGCGAGAAGCTGGCCGTCGCCAGCCTGAGCCAGCGCTACGCTTTTGGTGCCAGCCCGGTGCGCGAGGCGCTCAGCCGCCTGTCGGCCGAAGGGCTGGTCGAGCAGATTGACCAGCGCGGTTTTCGTGCCGCAGCGCTGGACTTTTCCGAGCTGCCCGTGCTGACCCAAACCCGCTGCGAGCTTGAAAGCCTGGCGCTGCGCCAATCGATTGCCCTGCGGAGCAAAGTTTGGGAAGACGCGCTGGTGGTCATCGTGCATCACCTGGCCAAAACACCCCGTTCGCTGTCTGACGAGCGTTATCTGCGCAACCCGGTCTGGGAGGACTTGCATGCCCAATTTCACACCACCTTGATTGCCAATTGCCCGTCGCGCTGGCTCAAGCAGTTTTGCAGCACCCTGACCGGAGAGGCGTTTCGTTTCAGGCAAGTGGCGGCCTTTAAAAGCTACGCCAAACGCGATGAACATGCCGAACACATGGCGCTGTTTCAGGCCAGCATTGACGGCAATGCGGACCTGGCGGTGGCACTGCTACAGGCGCACTACCAGCGCACATCTAGCTTGACCAGCCAGGCAGCGGGATAGCATCAGGCTGCAGTGGCAGGCGCCTCATTGGCAACCGTGTTTCGCAGCACACCGATGCCCTCAATGTCAATTTCAATCACGTCGCCATGGACCATCCAGACGGGCGGCTTGCGCGCATAGCCCACCCCGGCAGGTGTGCCCATCACGATCACGTCGCCGGGCTCCAGCGTCATGCAGGCTGACATCATGGCAATGGTGGGCGCCACATGAAACACCATGTCGGTGGTCGATGCGCTTTGCATCACGCGGCCATTCAGGCGTGACTCAATGTGCAGCCCGACGCAGCCGGGCGGCAACTCGTCAGCGGTGACCAGGTGCGGGCCAAAACCGCCGGTCTGGTCAAAGTTTTTGCCCACTGTCCATTGCGTGGTCTTGCGCTGGTAGTCGCGAAAGGTCGCATCGTTAAAGCAGGCATAGGCAAACACATGCTTGAGCGCATCTGCCTCTGAAACATGGCGGGCAGTTTTGCCAATCACCAGCGCCAGCTCGGCCTCGTAGTCCAGCGACGTTGAAATCGGCGGAATGGGAATGGCGTCGCCATGCGCCGCCAGTGATGACGGGCCCCTGAAAAAGATCGTCGGGTAGTCCGCTACCGTGTTGCCGCCTTCGGCCGCGTGATCGTGGTAGTTGACACCCAGGCAAATGATTTTGCTGGGGCGCGGAATACAAGGCAGCAGTTGCACCTGCGCCAGCGGCAGCCCTGCCGCGCTGGCAGCTCGTGCGGCAATCGACGCCAGCAAACCCGCCTGGGTGCTTGCAAGGGCTACAAAATCGTTGATGCTGACAGGCGCGTCGTTCATGCACTGGCGCATATCGACGACTTGGTTGCCTAGCAGTACGCCGTAGCGCACGGCATTGTCATGTTGGTAGCTGATGAGTTTCACGATCCGTACTTTCTTCAATTAAAAATCAATCGACCGTGGCGCCAATTTGCTTGACGACCTTGTCCCACTTCTGGGACTCCAGCAGGATGTAGTTTTTCACGGCGGGGCGGTCCATGCGGGCGCTTTCAAGGGACTGGGCTGAAAAGACCTCTTGAACGCTCTTGTAAAGCGCGATTTTGTTGATTTCGTTGTTCAGTTTGTCCAGCACATCGGTGGGCGTGCCGGGCGGCGCAAACAGTGCAAACCAGGTATTGGCCTCAAAGTCCTTAAAGCCCAGCTCGGCCACGGTGGGTACGTCTGGCAAGGCGCTGCTGCGCTTTGAGCTGGTGACGGCCAGGGCCCGCACCTTGCCACTTTTAGCCAGTTGCACCACAGGCGGCACAGACGTGCTGCCCACCGGCACCTGGCCGCTCAAGACCGCCGTGACCGCGGTAGCCGGGGCGTAGGGCACATGCTGGATGTCTGACTTGACCAGGTTGCGAAAGAAAATCTCGGCCCCCAGGTGAGTGGTGGTGCCATTGCCCGACGAGGCGTAACTGAGCTTTTCCTTTTTGCTCAGGGCCACCAGCTCGGCCAGCGTTTTGGCCTTGACATCTGGGTGCACAAAAAAGATGTTGGGAGACACGCCAGTGATGGCCACCGCCTCCAGGTCTTTGTTCACGTCGTAGCCGGCTTTGGCATACAGGCTGGGGTTGACGGCAATCGCCACGCTGTGCATGAGCAGCGTGTAGCCATCACCCGGCAGCTTGCTGACAAAGGTGGTGGCAATGTTGCCGCTGGCGCCGGGCCGGTTTTCAACCACCACCGTCTGTCCAAACGCCACCGACATCTGCTGGGCCATCAGGCGCGCCACCGTGTCGGTGGAACTGCCAGGCGGAAACGCCACAATGATTTTGACCGGCTTGTCCGGGTAAGCCGCCTGAGCGGCAGTGCTGAACACCATGATGCCCAGCGACATGTTCAGTGCCAGAAGAATCTTCAGCAAACGGTTTTTTGTCTTCATCATGGCTTTTCCTTGGGTGTGTGAAATGCTCTCATGCGTTGAAAATACAAACATAAATATAATCGATAAAAATTAGTTATCGAAATATTAATATACGGCATTTACCCCAAGATCTGCTGTAAGTGCTATTTATTTCATAGCTGGTCACGCCCATGCGTCCGGGGCATCGTTCACGGTGCACGCTTGTCGGTCACAGGTTCTGGCCGGGCCGGCAGTGCGCCGGTGGTGTCGACTGGCAAGCCAGCGGTGACGCGCAATGTCCATTTGCCTGATAGCTTGCAGATTGCGCAGTTTTTAAAACGCTGCGCGCACCAAGTCGCGCCGCTCCAAGCGCTGAACCGGCTACTGCGCTTGCTGTCGCAGCCATGCCACCCGCTGCGCCACCACGTCCAGGTCAGCCGCATCACTGGCATGGGCCAGATACTTTTCCAGGTCAGGAACCGCACGCGCGGCCTGCCCCTGCACAGCCCAGGCCAGGCCGCGGTCACGGTACTCGGGCCAGGCGTCAGGATGCAGCACGATCAGACGGTCGACAACCGCCACCATGCGTGCCCAGTCTTCCTGGGTTTTATGAATTTCTTTCAGGTTGCGCAGCATGCGGCTGATGATGTCGCGCGGCGACGCTGACTGCAGGTAAAAACCGATAGGTGTGTCGTGGCTGCCGTTCGCCAGATTCGATACATCCACCCCATTGCGCTGACGAAAGGGCTCCAGCCGTTCGGACAGCTCTTCACGGCTGAGCGACTGACCGGTGAAAGGGTCAATCACCACCTGCCCCTTGGGCAGACTGACCTTGACCATGAAGTGCCCTGGAAAAGCCACGCCAAGCGCATTCAGGCCCAAGCCGTTGGCCAGCTCAAGCCAAAGCACGGCCAGACTGATGGGAATGCCACGACGGGTTTTCAGCACCACGTTCAGGTAGCTGTTGTCGGGGTCGTAATAGTTGTTGACGTTGCCGCCAAAACCCAGATCACGAAAAAAGAACTGGCTCAGCAGCCGCAACTTTTGAAGTGCCGAGGCATCGGCTGGCAAGCGGCGTTTGAGCCGCGCTTGAAGCTGGTCAACATCGCTGAGGATCTGCTGGACGTCCAGGTCGGGGTATTCATCCTGCGCCAGGCTGATGGCGGCCTCGAGCAGCGGGAAATGCGCGTCGCTCTGCACCAGACTGGCAAAGTATTGCAAGGGGGAAGGCACTTCCAGATTTAATTGCATGGCCCTACTTTCTCACAAATTGTCCGTCGAGTCATGTCGACGTTCTTAACGCCGCATCAGCTGACGCAGTTTCAGGCCAGAGGCCCAAAGAGCTGCAAAATAAATAGCACCAGATGCAGACAAGACGGCGGCCAGAAGCCCGATCCGCTGTACGTAAGCGGTTTTCAGGCCAGTCCAGCTGACGGCACTGGCGGCCCATAGCAAAAACACCGCCAGCAGTGCGCTGGCAAGCACCACCCGCAACGCAAATACACCCCAGCCCGGCGCGGGCCTGTAGCTGCCGCGCCTGATCAGCCCCACCAGCAGCCACAGCGCATTGATCAGCGCGCCAACACCAATGGCCAGTGCCAACCCGGCATGCTGCAAGTACGGCACAAACACCATGTTCAGAAGCTGCGTGATGACCAGCACCACAATGGCGATGCGCACGGGTGTTTTGATGTCCTGACTGGCGTAAAAGCCGGGCGCCAGCACCTTGATGGCGACCAGACCCATCAGGCCCGCGCCGTAACCCATCAGGGCCGTCGTGGTCTGTGCAACATCGCGGTCGGTAAAGGCGCCATAGTGGTACAGCGTGGCCACCAGCGGCTGGGCAAATGTCAGCAGCGCCACAGCGCATGGCAGGCCCAGCAGCACCACGATGCGCAGGCCCCAGTCGAGCATGTTGGAATACTTGTCAGCATCGTTGGCCGCCTTGGCTGCGGCCAGTTGGGGCATCAGCACCACGCCAATCGCGACACCCAGCATGGCGGTGGGAAACTCCATCAGGCGGTCAGCATAGGTCAGCCAGCTGACACTTCCGGGGGGCAGGTGCGAGGCAATTTGCGTGTTGATGAGCAGTGAGATTTGCGCCACGCTGACGCCCAGCAGCGCAGGCAGCATCAGCTTGGCGATGTTGCGGGTTGCCGGATCAGCCCAGGCCAGCCTGGCCGCCGCCCAGTTGAAGGATATTTTGGGCAGCAGCCCCAGCTTGAGCAGGGCTGGTACCTGCACCGCCAGTTGCAACACGCCACCGAGCATCACGCCAGCGGCCAACGCATAAATCGGCTCAATGCCGCGCGCCTTGAACCACGGCGCGCCCAGCCATGCCGCCGCAATCATCGCCACATTCAGCAGCACCGGCGTGGCCGCAGGCACCGCAAAGCGCCGCCATGTGTTGAGCACCCCCGACGACAGCGCCACCAGCGACATGAAGCCGATGTACGGAAACATCCAGCGCGTCATGAACACCGCGGCGTCAAAACCACGCGGGTCCTGCTTTAAGCCACTGGCCATCGCGTAGACCAGAAACGGTGCAGCAGCAACACCTGCCGCACACGTCAACAGCAGCGCCCAGCTCAATAGCGTGGCCACCCGGTCAATCAGCAGCTTGGTCTGCGCGTCGCCGTTTTGCGTTTTGCTGGCCGCCAGCACCGGCACAAAGGCCTGGCTGAAAGCCCCTTCAGCAAACAGGCGGCGAAACAGGTTGGGGATGCGAAACGCCACATTGAAGGCATCCGTCATCGCGCTGGCGCCAAAAGTGGCGGCAATGAGCAGTTCACGTACCAGCCCGGTGATGCGGGAAACCAGTGTGAGGGCCGAAACCGTAGAGGCGGATTTGAAGAGTGACACGGCTGGAGTTTAGTCTGCGCAGTTGCGCTTTTCGTGTGCCTCTTTGCAAGCAGCGGCCCGCCGGACCGGCTTTGCCAGACCGCAGGCGCAGCGGCTCCTGGGTTGACGTAGAGCGACACCGCATGCGCGACCGTGGAGGCGATATATAATCATGGGCTTCGCTTGCAACATCCGCAGACCACCTTCAGACTTGTCTGAACCTCAAGGAATCAAATTATGGCAACCGCCAAACCCAAGAAAAAGAACCCCCGCCTGGCATCCGGCCGCAAACGCGTGCGCCAAGACGCCAAACTCAATGCTGCGAACACCTCGCTGCGCTCCAAATACCGCACTGCTGTGAAAAACGTCGAAAAAGCCGTTGCAGCAGGCGACAAAGAAAAAGCCAAAGACGCTTTCGCCAAAGCCCAGAGCATTGTCGACACCGTGGCCGACAAAGGCATTTTTCACAAAAACAAGGCATCGCGCGACAAGTCCCGCCTGTCTGCCAAGGTCAAAGCCCTGGCTTTATCCGCATCAACAGCCGCTTAAAACATTAAGCAAAAAGCCCGGAAAACCCATCAAAAAGTTTTCCGCCGTTTTGCAGGGTGCGCTGCAAGTGAAGTCAAAAAAGCCGTCGAAAGACGGCTTTTTTGTTGTCGCTTGAAGATGTTAACTTTTAGGCAAGTCCGGTATCAAACAGGCCTCAGCGATTTGCAAATCATTGTCTTTGGCAAAGTTGATGGCAAAGTCCCAGGCCATCGGCTCGGCCTCCCGAAGCTCGGCATTGACCACCACACAGCGCACCCCGTTGATCAGCGTGGGAATGCACCAGGGTGAATAGGTCAGGTGGCTGCCCGGTTGAGGGCCACCCGGCCTGAAAGGACTCATCACGCCGCACAGGCGGTCGGCCCAGTCGCTGGGCCGGAAGGTTTTGCCGTCCCGGGTGATGCCCTGAATGAAAACTTCTTTGGCAGAGCTAGAGACCATGTAAAACCATCGGAAGGATCATTGGTGGGTGGTTTTGGGGCCGTGCTTTGCGTTTCACTGAACGCCATGTTGCACTGCACAATGATTGTATCTTATAGAAGACTATGGACTCGAACCTGGGCAAGCCCCGCACCGCATGGCAGTGATGCAAGATGGCTGCGAAAGCGCGCAGGGTCTACGCCTAGAATCCAGACTCGTTTGCACAAATTCCAAGCCCGGAGCCCCCCATGACCGCTGCCCTGCCCCACCACATCGAAGCCGCCTCCCCTCACGTGATGAACACCTATGGACGCCTGCCGATTGCGCTGTCGCATGGTCAGGGCTGCCGCGTCTGGGACGTGAACGGCAAGTGCTACCTTGACGCGCTCGGCGGCATTGCCGTCAACACCCTGGGCCATAACCATCCCCAACTGGTGCCGGCGCTGCAAGACCAAATCAGCAAGCTCATCCACTGCTCCAACTACTACCATGTGCCGCTGCAAGAAACGCTGGCGGCCAAGCTGGTCGAATTGTCAGGGCTGGAAAACGTCTTTTTCTGCTCCACTGGCCTGGAAGCGAACGAAGCCGCGCTGAAACTGGCGCGCAAATACGGCCATGACAAAGGCATTGAACGCCCCGAAGTGGTGGTCTATGAAAAAGCCTTTCATGGCCGCAGTATTGCCACCCTCAGCGCCACCGGCAACGCCAAAGTTCAAGCGGGTTTTGGCCCGCTGGTCGAAGGTTTCATACGCGTACCCCTGAATGACATTGAAGCGATTAAAAAAGCCACTGCGGGCAACCCCAACGTGACCGCCGTATTTTTTGAAGCCATTCAAGGCGAAGGCGGCGTGCACCCGATGGACGACCAATACATGCGCGACATTCGCAAGCTGTGCGACGAGCGCGATTGGCTGCTCATGATTGACGAAGTGCAGTGCGGCATGGGACGCACTGGCAAGTGGTTTGCGCACCAGTGGTCAGGCATCAAGCCCGACGTGATGCCGCTGGCCAAAGGCCTGGGTTCTGGCGTGCCGATTGGCGCGGTCGTGTGCGGGCCCAAAGCGGCGCAGATCTTCAAGGTCGGCAACCACGGCACAACGTTTGGCGGCAACCCGTTGGCGATGCGGGCTGGTGTGGAGACGATCCGGATCATGGAAGACGACAACATCATCGCCAATGCGATCACTACCGGCGAGCATTTGCGCGCTGCGCTGGAGCGCGATCTGTCTGGCCTTGCCGGCGTGGTCAATATCCGTGGCCGCGGACTCATGCTGGGCATCGAGCTGGCGCTGCCTTGCGGCGAGCTGCTCAAACAGGCCGCCGATGAGGGTTTGCTGATCAGCGTGACGGCTGACTGCGTCATTCGCCTGGTTCCGCCGCTCATCATGACCACGGCTGAAGCCGACCAGGTCGTGGCTATTTTGGTGCCGCTTATCCAACAATTTCTGCACGATAAAACACCTGGCAAGAGTGTGCCTGTTGCGTCGCCGATCAATGAATAAGGCGATCAAACATTACCTGCAATTCAGCGATCTGGATGCAGCCGACTATGCGTACCTTTTTGGGCGTGCAGCCCTGATCAAAAAGAAGTTCAAGGCCTACGAAAAACACCAACCGCTGGTAGACCGCACGCTGGTGATGATTTTTGAAAAAGCCTCCACCCGCACCCGCGTGAGCTTTGAAGCCGGCATGTACCAGCTTGGCGGCACGGTGGTGAACCTGACAACTGAAGGCAGTCAGTTGGGCCGCGCCGAGCCGATTGAAGACAGCGCCAAGGTCATCAGCCGCATGGTGGACCTGGTGATGATTCGCACCTACGAGCAAGACAAAATCAACCGCTTTGCCGAGCATTCACGCGTGCCGGTGATCAACGGCCTGACCAACGAGTTTCACCCCTGCCAGATCCTGGCCGACATCTTTACCTACATCGAACACCGCGGCAGCATCAAGGGCAAAACCGTCGCCTGGATTGGCGACGGCAACAACATGGCCAACACCTGGCTGCAGGCCAGCGAAATTTTGGGCTTCAAGGTGCACCTGAGCACACCTGGCGGCTATGAAGTGGACCAGTCGCTGGCAGGCATACGCTCAGCTGAAAGCTATCAGGTGTTCAAAGACCCGCACGAGGCCTGTGCAGGGGCAGACCTGGTCACGACCGACGTCTGGACATCCATGGGCTACGAAGCTGAAAACGAGGCCCGCAAAAAGGCATTTACCCAATGGTGCGTGGACGAAAACATGATGCGGGCCGCCAAACCCGATGCCCTGTTCATGCACTGCCTGCCCGCGCATCGCGGCGAAGAAGTGTCGGCCGAAGTGATTGACGGCCCGCAATCGGTGGTGTGGGACGAAGCAGAAAACAGGATGCATGTGCAAAAGGCACTGATGGAGTTCCTTTTGCTCGGGCGCCTGTGAACAAGGGCCGGCTCTAACCCCGTCCGATAAACGGCATTTTTGTCGCCATGATGGTCATGAACTGCACGTTGGTCGACAGCGGCAGGCCGGCCATGTGCACCACGGCATCAGCCACTTCATTCGCGTCCATCATCGGCTCAATCGCTATCTCGCCATTGGCCTGCGGCACGCCTTTGGCCATGCGGGCCGACAGCTCGGTCAGCGCATTGCCGATGTCAATTTGACCGCAGGCAATGTTGTACTTGCGGCCATCAAGGGAGATCGACTTGGTCAGACCAGTGATCGCGTGTTTGGTCGATGTGTAGGGTGCAGAATTCGGCCGGGGGGCATGGGCGGAAATCGAACCGTTGTTGATGATGCGGCCGCCCTGCGGGCTTTGGTCTTTCATCATTTTGAAAGCGCCCTGAGCGCACAAAAACGAGCCCGTCAAATTGGTATTGACCACGCTTTGCCAGGTGTCAAAAGCGATGTCTTCAAAGCCCGTACCAATGCCGCTGATGCCTGCGTTGTTAAAAATCACATCCACGCGGCCAAAGGTGTCTTTGATTTTGGCGAACAGTGCATCCACCGATTGCGGGTTGCTGACATCGGTGGCGACTGCCAAGGCCTGGCTCGAAGCAGACTCTTTGACAACTGCCTCCAGCGCATCAGCGCGCCGACCGGCCAGCACCACGCTGTAGCCTTGATGCAAAAAAGCCAGTGCCACGGCCTTGCCGATGCCCGAGCCTGCGCCGGTGATGAGGGCGACTTTGGAAGTTGTTGTCATGAAAGGCCTTGATTTAAAACATGAAAGGGAACGATGGAAAATCATCATTTAGACGACAACAAATTGTGCCGTACGCCAAAAGCTTTCACCCGATGACCATGACAACCACCCTGCAAGGCTGCCGCGCCCTAGATGCCCAAGACCCGCTGCGCGAATTGCGCCAGCAGTTCAGCCTGCCCGATGGCGTGATTTACCTCGATGGCAACTCGCTTGGCGTGCTGCCCAATACCGCCGCCGCACGCGTGGCCAACGCAGTAACCCAAGAGTGGGGCCAGGGCCTGATCCGGTCCTGGAACAGCGCCGGCTGGTTTGACATGCCGCAGCGTCTGGGTAACAAAATTGCGCCACTGATAGGCGCAGCGCCCGGCGAGGTGGTGGCCACCGACAGCACGTCCGTCAATTTGTTCAAGGTGCTGTCAACCGCACTCAGCATCGCAGCCATCGACACACCCGAACGACAAGTGCTGGTCAGCGAACGCAGCAACTTTCCGACTGACTTGTACATCGCCGAGGCCCTATGCAAAGAGCGCGGGCTGACGCTGTTGCTGGTCGACGCGCAAGATATTCAGGCCGCATTGACAACTGACGCCGCCGTGCTGATGCTGACGCATGTCAACTACCGTACGGGGGCCATGCACGACATGCAGGCCGTGACAGCGTCAGCGCATGCCAAAGGCATTTTGTGTGTTTGGGACCTGGCCCACAGTGCGGGTGCGGTACCGGTTGACCTGACTGCGGCGCAAGCTGACTTTGCCGTGGGCTGCGGCTACAAATATTTGAACGGGGGGCCTGGCGCACCGGCGTTTGTTTGGGTCAACCCCAAGCATGCAGCGCGCGACGTGTGGCAACCGCTGGCGGGATGGTGGGGCCATGCAGCGCCGTTTGCTTTCACCCCTGACTATCAGGCTGCGTCCGGCATCAGCCGCTACCTGTGCGGCTCGCAACCGGTTTTGAGCATGACAGCGCTCGACTGCGGCCTGGACAGCGTGCTGGCGGCCCAGCCGCTGGGCGGTATGCCGGCGCTTCGGCGTAAATCGCTGGCACTGACCGATTTGTTCATTGAACTGGTGCAGACGCGCTGCGCAGGGCACGGGCTGGGCTTGGTGACACCGCGCGAGCACGCCCAGCGCGGCTCGCAGGTAGCTTTCACCCGAGAACATCGCCCCCATGCTCCGCCCCAAGGCGGTGACTCCGGCGCCTACGCCATTGTTCAGGCCCTGATGGCACGCGGTGTGATTGGCGACTTCAGGGCAGGCGACGGGGGCGCAAACGCAGACGTCCTGCGCTTTGGCTTTACCCCGCTGTACATCGGCTTTGAAGACGTGTGGTGCGCGGTTGAGCATTTGCGTCAGGTGCTTGAATCTGGTGAATGGCAACAACCCCAGTTCCACCAAAAAAGCTCGGTCACATGAGCTGCGAAAAGAGCTCCTGACTGGGCGCCGGGGTGTCCTGCCCTGTCTGGCCTGGGCCAGATTTGCTGGCGCTAAGTGTGAGCAGCCTTCTGAACTCAATGCCTGCCAATGGCAGGCCTTTTAACTCACTTCAACACTGAGTCAACGCGATGCCGCGCCGTTAGGAACGATCACCACGGTGTCACCACCTGTCGCGCCAGTCTGCCCGGTGGCACCCGTGCTGCCGGTAGCGCCAGCGCTACCTGTGCTGCCCGTATCACCGGTAGCGCCAGTGGCGCCTGCGGGTCCCGGTACAGGCACCGCGGCCGGTGTGGTGTCAGCGGTTGGACGATTGCAGGCGCTCAGGGTGAGTGCGGCAAGGGCGATCAGCGTGACGGGAACGATGTTTGAATATTTCATGAATTCTCCTGGGTGGCGGGTTGATAAAGCACGCCTTCCACGATGGACAGACGTCATGACAAAACCCCTTGACATTTCGACATGAGCTATTGTTTGTTGGCCACCACCGGGGCCGACGTAGGCGCATTTTTACCGTCCATGTCAGCCGATCCCTTCAATCTCCACGCTACCGCTACGCGGCACTGCGAACACCAGCAACCACGCGAGAAAAACCTTTTCATTTCTAACTTTTTTCAATTTTCTTAACTTTTTTATCAATTAGTTAGATTTTTTAAATTATTTGGCATTTTCGTCAACAGTGTGGGCGGGTCGTGCAAGTTTCAGCAAGAAAACAAAGAACTCTAAATTTATTCTCTGAAGGGTCGATAAGTGAATCACGTTCAAGTCGATCCTGAAAATCAAACAATCCGTCGTGTCCGAGGTGACAAGTGCAAACGGGGTTTCTCAGGGGCGACCAGTGATGAACATGTTTTTGAAACCTTAACCCTCAGGTGACCTTGATGCTTGCTGCTTACCCGCAAATTATCTGTATTGCCAGCGGCAACGGCGGAGCCGGCAAAACCATGGTCGCTGCCAATTTGTCGGTTGCGCTGCAACGCATGGGCAAACGTGTCATGGTCCTGGATGCGGACTTGAACATGCCGAATGCCCACATCGCCCTGGGCGCGCACAGCGCCCACAATTTGGGTCATTTTTTAAGTGGTGAAAAAACGCTGCAAGAAATTGTCGTGACCAGCCCTACCGGGGTTCGGTTGGTCTCTGGCGTATCGGGTTTGGCCAATCTCAGCCAGCGCCAAGCCTTCAGCATCGTGCAGTCCTTCTGCACTTTGAACGAAGAAGTTGACTTTCTGATTGTTGATACTGCAACGGGTGTGACACCCTTGACGCTGCCGTTCCTGACGGCCTCACCCAAACGCTTTATGGTGGTGCGTGACAACCCGACGTCGATCGCCCAAACCATTGCCTGCATCAAAACAATGGTTCATGACTACGATCTCGGTGAAATTTATCTTTTGATCAATGGCATGACGGACCCACAGGACGGTCAACAACTGTTCGATCGCATCAACCACGCTTGCGCTTTGACCATCGGTCAAAGCATTCATTACATCGGCGCGATTGGTCAGCACGACAGTATTTGGTCAGCCCTGAAAACAGGCCAGTCAGTGCTTGACGTTGCTGGCGCGAGCGACGCTGCGTGTGATTTTTCAGCCTTGGCCCAAGCAACAGACCAGTTGCCGCCAATGGGCTACACCTCAGGCAGACTGGAGTTTTTCATTGAGCAACGGGTTAGCCGCGCTCACTGAAGCTTGACCGGCAAGCACATCATGTAGCCGCGGCCGCGCACCGACTGAATCGGGTTGATGCTTGCCGTGTAGGGCATCAGCTTTTGCCGTAAGCGGCTGATCAAGACCTCCAAACGGAGCTTGAACTTCGTGATGCTCAACTCGTTCTCGCGCATATTTTCTTGCAGCACGTCAATGTCTACGCATTCGTTCTTGACGGCGAGTACTCTGAGCAGCGTGCATTCACTGCTGGTTAAGGGGATCAAGGTGGTGTGCTGAAAAATCATCCTCAAGCCGGTGGTGTCGAGCAACCAGGCATCGTCTAAGGGCTGGGGGGCCAAGCGTTTGTACAAGTTGTTGATCGCAGCACTCAATTCAGCAGGTCTGGCGGGCTTGGTCATGTAGACATCGGCACCACTTTGGTAGCCCTCTTGTTTTTCGCAGCTTTGCACCCTGGCCGTCAGCATCACGATGCCGATGTTCGGAAAGGTGATGCGCATGCGCTTGGCAATGCTGATGCCGTCTTCTCCACCCAGGTTCAGATCCAGCACCAATATGTCTGCCCGACGCTGTTGCAGGGCCACGTCCAAGGCTTCGGCCCCGTCGACGCCGCGAAGGTCATAACCATAAGCTTCCAATGCGTTTTCAAGTTCTTCTCTCAGCCGCTGGTTGTCTTCAACCAAGATCAACGAGGCTGTGTTACGGTAGTTTGACATTAGCAAAGCTCCAGCGTGAAATAAAAATTGACCGTGCTGTCGTCGCTGCAGCAATGCAATTGCGAGCCCATCTTGAGCGCGATCGTGTGCGCCAGCCACAGGCCCAGGCCACGGTAGTAGCGAGCGAAAACTTTCAACGCATCGGGTCGACCCGCGCTACCCACCGTGTTGGTGACCCAAAAGCACAGGCTCGCCACAACAGCATGGGGGTCCGCCTGAACACTCAGCTCCACCGGGCTACCAGGCGGTGAATACTTCATGGCATTGCTGACCAAGTTGGCCAGCATGATCCTCAGGCATTGGTAGTCAGCGTGAACCTTGCCCGAGGTCAGTCCAGAAAAGACAAGGCGGTCTTCCCAGGCCGGCTGCAGCAACTCGCGCTGCAAGCTGGCAATCTGAACCGGTAACATTTTGACGGGCAGCGTGTCCAATGTATTTTGAAGTTCTTCTATCTGCCGCTGATTGTCTTCAACCAACATCAACGAGGCTGTGTTGCGGTAATTTGACACTAGCAAAGCTCAAGCGAAAAATAAAAATTGACCGTGCTGTCGTCGCTGCTGCAGTGCAATTGCGCGCCCATCTTGAGCGCGATCGTGTGCGACAGCCACAGGCCAAGGCCGACACTGGCTTCTTTTCCAGAGCCGCTGCCGACTTCGTAGCGGGTGAAAACTTTCAAGGCGTCGGGGCGACCCGCGCTGCCCACTTTGTTGGTGACCCGAAAGCGCAAGCTCGCCACAACAACGTGGGGGTCAGGCTGAACATTGACTTCGACCGGGCTCCCAGGCGGCGAATATTTCACGGCATTGCTGACCAAGTTAGCCAGCACAATCCGCAAGCATTGGTAGTCAGCATGAACATTGCCTGAGGTCACTCCTGAAAACACAAGGCGTTCTTCCCAGGCCGGCTGCAGTAACTCGCGCTGCAAGCTGGCGATCTGAACCGGAATCATGTTCAGCGGCAGCGTACCCGAGTCAAGCCGTTCGGCTTGCACACAGGTGTCAATGATGTAGTTGATGTCGTCTGCCGAGCGGTTGATATTGTCCAAGCGCTTGACGTCCGTTTGCGACAAGACTCCGCGCTGAGTGAGCGACAAAGCGGCCAGCTGAATGGTGTAAAGCGGGGATTTCAACTCATGCATCAGCATGGCTGTGAACGTCATTTGTGTTTTCAGCCGCCGCGACTCGGCTTCAGCCAGCGATTCAACGGATCGCAGTTTTGATTGGACCTGCTTGTAAGTGGCGTATGCTCTTTTGTCTTTACCCCATAAAAATATCAATATGAGAGCGGTAAAACACAAGGGTCGATAGTCCGAGACGATAAACAGCAACGGCGTTGCAGCGATGACACCGAGGAACTGCAGAACCACCCAGGTCACCGCAGCAAGCGTCGAGAGTATTAATCCGGCAAGCAGCATATTGGGTAATTCGCTCGCGCCTTGCCTCAGCACAAACCACACTGCCATTGCAAAAAGAGCAAGGTTCAAGACCAGGAAAATACAAAGGAGGATGCCAAAGCGGTATGGATGGAGGGAATCGTGGCTTTGCCGGGCCACCATATGCTGATGGCTCTGCCGCTGCCAAGTACCGAGGCGGCGCTAAGACAGAGCTTTGTTGATGTGGCCACGCGCTACCCAGTCATGTTGCTGGCGACCAAAAAGGACGGCAAGCTGGTCAATCAACTTTTTTCTTATGTTGACGGAAAAGAAAATATGCTTGTGGCCGATGCGTTGTCAAAGCAGCTGGGTACCGATGGTTTGCAGTGGGTGAGTGCCGCGTCGCTGAGGCTGCGTCTACCTGAGCGGCAGGCAGAGGTCGCGCCGACTGCAGTTGCTGCGCCGGTGGAGGCTCGAAAGCCGGTGGAGGCTCGAAAGCCGGTACCCAAAGTGGCGGCACCGCGCCGACTTGCTGTGGCGGCGTCAAAAGAGGTCGCCAAGCCTGCGCCGGTAACGCCTGCTGCCCCCTTGGCTGCGCCGCCTGTGGCCCCGGGCGAGACGCTGATTTCTGAGCCGCCACCGGTTTTGGAACGTGCCGAGAAGATGATCAATGCTGACCAGTCGGTAGAAGCATTGTTTGAATTACGCAATGCCAGAGGAAAACAGCTGGAAGATTGGCGCTACCACTACTTGGTGGGCGTGGCAGAGATGAAGCTGGGACGCAAGGGCAAGGCACAAGAAGCTCTGACCGAATCGATCAGGCTCAGCCCGAACCGTTCAGAACCGCGCCTGAAGCGGGCGGTGATTTTGCAGGATGCAGGACAACACAACGATGCTCTGTCGGATTTGCGGGCTGCAGAGAAAATTTCACCCTTAACACCAGAAATTTATCTGAATATTGGTTATTCCACCGATGCCCTGGGTCGCACCGGCGAAGCCAAGGTGGCGTATTTGAGATTTCTGAGCATGTCTCAGGCAAAAGCAAGCTACAGCAGCGCGCGTGAATGGGTCTCGAGGCGGGTTCGCGATCTCAATGGCGAGAGGCCTTGAAAATAACTGGCGAATCCAGATCGTTAGCCGCTACCTTGCCGCCACGGAAAAGGACGACACGGGATCAGCCCCGCACCTTCTTTTTTCTTCGCCACAGCTAACCTTACCCATACAGCCACGGCATGTCCAGCAGGGTCTCCCCCATCAGCTTCATCGCCACATCACGGCCCCACCGCATGGGCCCGGTTGCATGAAAAATGTGGCCGTTGCGCAGCGCTCTGGCCTGCACGCGGGCGTTGCGTTGCCAGCGCCTGGCGGCGAACTGCTGCAGGGCGGCGGGGACGTTTTGCGCCGCTGAGCCATTCAGAACTGACCCCAGTTCAGCCGCATCTTCAATCGCCATGCCCGCGCCCTGCGCGAGGTAAGGCCGCATGGGGTGGGCGGCGTCGCCCAGCAGCGCCACGCGGCCTTGCGCGTGCTGGTGAGCGCCCTGCATGGGTGGGCGGTCGTGCATGACCCACAGACGCCAGCTTGGCACAGCCTCCAGCAAACTGTGCAATGCATTGCAGCTGCCTTGCACAGCGCTTTTCAGGTCAAGCGCGTTGGCGCTATGGTCCCAGTTTTGAAAATCATCCGGTACCTCGCCGTGGACAAACACCACGATATTGAGCCACTCGCCACTGCGCACCGGGTACTGCACAACATGCATGTTGGCGCCAAGCCAGGCTGTGACGTTTTGACTGCGCAAGCGCTCGGGCAGATCGGCTTGCCTGATCAGGGCCCTATAGGCCAGGTGGCCTGTACGACGGGGCAAGCCATCGGCTAACAACTGCGCTCTGGTATGACTCCACAAGCCATCAGCCCCGACCATCACATCGACGCCGCGCGCGCCATGCGTGGTTTGCAAAGTCACCGCTTGCGGGGTTTGCTGAAAGCTTTGCACCGTGCTGCTGGTTTGGAGCGTCGCCTCGGTTTGCTCAACCGCTTGCAGCAAAAGCCGGTGTAAATCAGCGCGATGAAGTGTGACGTACGGCGCACCATAGCGCTCTGCCATGGTGTTGCCCAGCGTTAATTCACCCACTGTTTGGCCAGACATGGCGCTGCGCACTTGCAAACGGTCTGGCGCAAAGGCATATGCGCTCAAGGCATCGGTCAAACCCCATGCTTGCAGAATGCGGGTGACGTTGGGGCCAAGTTGTATGCCTGCACCAATGTCGGTGAAGGCACTGGCTTTTTCGAACAGCTCTAACTGCTGCCCCGAGCGCGACAACACCAGCGCCGTCGCCAGACCGCCTATGCCGCCACCGATCAACGCTACCTTCATGCTCAAGCAGCCAAGAGTTGCCGCAACACATACGGCAAAATGCCGCCGCTTTGGTAGTAGTCCACCTCAATCGGCGTGTCGACGCGCAGCGTGACGATGACTTCTTGAACCTTGCCGTCCGCATGGGTGATGCGCAGCGTGGCATCGCTTTGCGGTTTGAGTTGCGGGTGCGGGATCACGTCAATCACCTCATTGCCCAGCAAGCCCAGCGTCTGCCACGACTGCCCGGCCTTGAACTGCAAGGGCAACACGCCCATGCCGACCAGGTTGCTGCGGTGAATGCGCTCAAAACTGCGCGCCACCACCGCCTTGATGCCCAGCAGTTGCGTGCCTTTGGCGGCCCAGTCGCGGGACGAGCCGGTACCATACTCTTCGCCCGCAAAGATAACGGTGGGTGTGCCTTCAGCGACGTATTTCATGGCTGCATCGTAGATGAACAGCTTTTCGCCGCCAGGCTGAAACAGCGTCACCCCACCCTCTTCGCGGGAGCCTGCGGCATCTGCAGGAATCATCAGGTTCTTGATGCGCACATTGGCAAAGGTTCCGCGCATCATCACGTCGTGGTTGCCGCGCCGCGCGCCGTAGCTGTTGAAGTCGGCCTTGAGCACACCATGCGCCTGCAGCCACTGGCCAGCCGGTGACGATGCCTTGATCGAGCCGGCGGGTGAAATGTGGTCGGTCGTGATGGAGTCACCAAACAAGGCCATGATGCGTGCCTGGTTGACCCCGAAACGACCTGAAACACCGCAATTTTCAGCGTCATTGATGGCTTTTGACGCATTGATAATTGGGCTGGCAGCTATGTTTTCCATAGCGAAGTCCTTGAAAAATGGCGGCTCAGCGATGTAGGTGCTGGCAGGCCAAGTGTAAGTATTGCCCGCTATCCCCTTGATCTGTTCCCAGAGCTTGCCGGGCTCGCTTTTGACTTTGGCGTAGTTGGCGCGAAAGGCTTTGCCGTTCATCGCGAACTTCATCAGCGCGTTGATCTCGTCTGCCGTTGGCCAGATGTCCCCCAGGTAAACGTCTTTGCCGCCTTTGCCCTTGCCGACCGGTTCGGTCATCAAGTCACGCATGACGGTGCCAGCAATCGCGTAGGCCACCACCAGTGGCGGACTGGCCAGAAAGTTGGCCTTCAGGTTGGGGTGAATACGCGCTTCAAAGTTTCGGTTGCCCGACAGCACGGCAGCGCACACCAAATCGCTCTCGGAAATGGCTTCATTGATCTCGGGCGCCAAGTCTCCTGCATTGCCAATGCAGGTGGTGCAGCCGTAGCCAGCCAGCGCAAAGCCGAGTTTTTCGAGATAGGGCAACAAGCCTGTTTCAGTCAAATACTCGGTCACGATGCGCGAGCCTGGTGCCAGCGATGTTTTGATGTGCGGCTGCACCCTCAGGCCAGCTTCGACGGCTTTTTTGGCCAGCAGACCAGCGGCCAGCAGCACGCTGGGATTGGATGTGTTGGTACAGCTGGTGATGGCCGCCATCAGCACGTCGCCATTGCCAATGCTGATACCCGTGGGTTTGCTGGCGGGTGGCTCGGCGTGCGTGCTGACGGATGAGGCCAGAGTCGGCTTGCTGCCCTCCATCTCGACAACCATGCGCTCTGCGCCCGGCGGCGTTGGAGGTACGCCGGGCAAGGTGTCGGTGCGCTGTGGGTCGGTATGGCGCAGCAAGTGCCGCGTGGCCAGCATGGCAGCGGGCTGGTTAAAGCCGTTTTCTGAGTTGGGCTTGCTGAAAAGAGACGCAAACTGCGTGGCCACGTTGCCCAGCTCAATCCGGTCTTGCGGACGCTTGGGGCCGGCCAGGCTGGGCGTCACGTCACCCAGATTCAGACTGACGACTTGCGAATAATCGATGTCTCCCACCTTGGCCACGCCAAACAAACCTTGCGCCTTGAAGTACGCTGCAAACGCTTGTATCTCGGGCCTGGTACGGCCTGTGCCTTCAAAGTATGCGATGGTTTTTTCATCGACCGGAAAGAATCCCATCGTGGCGCCATATTCAGGCGCCATATTGCCGATGGTGGCGCGGTCTGGCAGGCTCAAGCTACGCGTACCTTCACCAAAAAACTCGACAAACTTGCCAACCACTTTCTCTTTGCGCAACTGCTCAGTCACCCGCAGCACCAAGTCGGTGGCGGTCACGCCTTCGCGCAGTTGGCCTGTCAACTCAAAGCCCACCACGTCAGGCGTTAAAAAATACACGGGCTGGCCCAGCATGGCGGCTTCAGCTTCAATGCCACCCACGCCCCAGGCGACCACGCCAATGCCGTTGATCATGGTGGTGTGGCTGTCAGTGCCGACCAGTGAATCGGGGTAATACACAGCATCAGCGGTCTTGTGGACCCCACGGGCCAAATACTCTAGGTTGACCTGATGCACGATGCCAAAGCCCGGCGGCACCACGCCGAACGTCTCAAATGCCTGCATGCCCCATTTCATGAATTGGTAGCGCTCATTGTTACGTTGAAATTCCAGCTTCATGTTCAGGTCAAGTGAGTTCTTTTTGCCGTAGTGGTCGACCATGATGGAATGGTCTACCACCAGGTCCACCGGCACCAGCGGCTCAATGCGCTTGGGGTCTTTGCCCAGCTTGACGGCCGCGCTGCGCATGGCGGCCAGATCGGCCAGCAGCGGCACGCCGGTGAAGTCTTGCAGCACCACACGCGATACAACAAACGGAATCTCTTGCGTTCGGACCGCATTGGGCTTCCAATTGGCCAGTTCGGCAACGTGCTGCGCCGTCACGCGCTTGCCGTCGCAATTGCGCAAAACCGATTCCAGCACGATGCGCAGCGACACCGGCAGGCGGTTGATGTTGGGAAACTGCTTAGCCAGGGCAGGAAGTGAGTAAAACTTGCCAGCCTTGCCAGAGGCTGTCTTGAAGTTTTTGAGGGTGCTCGCAAAAGTAGTTTCTGTCAAAGCAGGTCGGACCATCTGGGAAACTCCTTGGCATGATGCAATGTGTCACATTCTGGCAGGCGCTTTCAAACGGTGCGGGATTTGTGGTGACTGGCTGACAAGACGGGGGGTGTATTGCTGACGCATGAATGGCAGCAGGCTTTCTAAAGTGAATGTTTTAGACATCCATGAAGGAACAAAGATGAGCCAACCCACCGACGAACACGCCCTGTGGACTTTGATCAAGGACATCAAATTCGGCATGCTGACACACCGCCAGGCCAACGGTGACCTGCACAGCCACCCTTTAACCACCCAAAACAAATCTGCCGACGAAGGTAGCGCGCTTTATTTCTTTGTGTCACACAAAAGCGAGCTGGCCCAGGGCATTGCGCAAGACCGCCATGTCAACGTGTCGTATGCACACCCTGGCAATGACAGCTATGTCTCGGTATCAGGTCAGGCCATGATCGTTGAAGATCAAACCAAAAAAGATTATCTTTTCACGCCATTGGCCAAAGCCTGGTTTCCCGGCGGCGCTAGCGACCCGGATCTGGCCTTGCTGCAAGTCAACATCGGCCACGCTGAATACTGGGATGTCAAAGAAAGCAAGATGATGCAACTAGCCCAGATGGCGCAAGCTGTGATCACGGGCGAACCGCCTGACAAACTGGGTGATCACAAGAAGTTGAACTTGTCCTGAAGCGTGCGACGGCAGACTCGCTGCCCTGGTTTCAAACGGACTTTTGACGCCGTAGCCACTGATGATGCGCAACTCAAGCCGGCAGTAGCTCGCAGCGACAACCGAAGGCGGCGCCGGAAGCGTTGATATCTGTATAGCCCTCATGAGCCACGTCGGTCCCGACCTGCCTGCAATGCCTGACGTTTGGTTGTTGCCGCTCGGGAACGGCTTGCAGCTGTGGGTTCTGAACCCGTTACCGCAAGGGCTCTAGCTCCGGTACTTCGCCGTCCGGCAAGGGGTATTGATCTACATTGAGTGACATGCTGACCAGCGTGTAGTAGCTCATGGTGCCCATCAGGTCCACGACGCCTGCCTCGCCAAAGCGCTGGACGGCGGCTGCGTATGTTGCATCACTGACCACACGGGTTTGCAGCAGTTCATTGCAAAAGCCAAACACCGCTGCAACATCAGCGGCCAAACCCAAAGGGCTTTGCCCAGTGGCGACGGCTTGAATCAAGGCCTCGTCGAGCCCCGCATCGCGCGCAATGCGCCGGTGCGCCCACCATACAAACTGACAAGTCCAAAACCGAGCCACCAGCAAAATCGCCAACTCATTGAGTGCCAGTGGCAAGGAAGAATGAAAACGCGTGTGCGCACCAAACTGCTGCGCCAGATTGCCCATCTCAGGACTGCGCAGAAGCACGTTGTAGGGTCCCTGCATCGCACCGCGTTTGCCAGACATCACGCTGTTGACCATCTTGAGTTGCGCCGGGCTCAGCGTCTCCCACGTCAAGGGCTTGAAGCGCTTACCGCGCATATTGAGTGGTGGCTTGCCGGCAGTTGGGGGGATGTCTTGCATCATGGTCTTTCAGTGGCGCGAGGCCGGTTTATCGCCACGCATTCAGAAGCACTTGGCGAATCTCAAGAGCCAGTAGCGCGGTCGGGCTAGCCGTCAGGTCAATCCCCGAAATTTGAGCTCCCAACGCGCCGGTCATTTGCGGGATCTTCCTGATGAACTTTTTCAATCTGCCGATGCACCAGAGCTTTTGACCACCGCGGCCCACTTCAAAATATCAGCACGCAAGATGGCCGTGAACTCTTGCGGTGTTGTTTCATAAGGCTCTGCGCCCAGCACTGCGAACTTGTCCATCGTGTCTTTGTCCAGCAGAATTTTGTTGACCTCCGCATTGATCTGTCGAACGATGGCCGGTGGCGTGCCTTTGGGTGCAAACAGGCCAAACCACGGGTTGATGACAAAGCCGGGGAAGCCCGATTCGGCAATCGTCGGAATGTCTTTGAAAGCCTGCGCCCGTTTGGAGCCAGTCACCCCAAGCCCTTTGACCGTACCCGCCCGAATATGCTGCGCAATCGACGGCAGGCTGGTGAAGACCAGTTGCGTTTGTCCGGCAATCAAATCTGTCAGCGCCGGTGCTGCCCCTTTGTAGGGCACATGCAGCATTTTGGTCTGGCTGGTGGTGCTGAACATTTCACCCAGCAAATGATTGACAGAGCCATTGCCAGCAGAGCCAAAAGACACCGGGTTTTTGGCCGCATAAGCCGCCAGCTCTTTCATGTTGCTGACCGGTAGTGCAGCCGTGGCGGCAACCACAAAGGGCACGTTGGCAAGCGTTGCCACAGCGGCAAAGTCAGCCTCCGGGTCAAAGGGCAGCTTTTTATAAATACTGACATTGATGGCATGCGAGCCCACATAGGACATGAGCAGCGTGTAGCCATCCGCTGGCGCTTTGGCGACCACGTCCATGCCTATGTTGCCGCCCGCACCGGCACGGTTTTCAATCACCACCGCCTGGCCCCACTTTTCAGAAAGCTTTTGACCCACGATACGCGCCAGCGCGTCAGATGCACCGCCTGGGGTTTGCGGCACAACAATACGCACCGGTTTGGTCGGGAACGCCTGAGCCAAAGAAGTTGAATGCGGCAGAACTACAGCCAGCGTGAGCAAAGCCATGTTGAGGATAGAGTTGCGTGTCATGTGTGTCTTATCTCCTGTGCGTGTTGATTAAAACACGCTAAATCCATACCTAAAAATCACGATATTTTGCCGGCCAAGTCTGGACCATCGTTCGACCCGAAAGAAAATGCCGCAATGCCCCACTTACTGCGCCGTCGCCCATAAAAAAGCGACCCAAAGGTCGCTTTTTATGGTCGTTGGAACAACCCAAATATCAGGCAGGCAAAGCGCCCTTGACTGTATCGGCCATGTCCGTGTAATCCTTGACTTTGTCAAAGTTCAAGTACTGATAAATCTGGCCGCTCGATGCC
>CANFOS010000034.1 GCA_947448735.1 Comamonadaceae bacterium
CGGCACAAAGTCGCGCCCATCAGCCCCCAGGCCGTGCATGATGAGAATGGTGGCGACTGGGTTTTCACCGGTTTGGGCTTGCAGAACTTGAAGGGGCATGATGGTTTTAGGGTAGGTCAATGAAAGGTGATTCACCAGCTGCAAATTTTGACGGTCAGCGGCCAAAAGGCAGCCCCTGTCGCATCGACAGCTATGGGGTGGTCGCAAACAAGGGTCTCAGGGCTTGCATGAAGCGGCGCAAGACGCTCCTTTATAAGGAGCTACTCGCCCTTGGATTCATTGGGCTGCAACCCTATTTAGCTTCTCCCTATTCAGCTTGCACCTATTCAGCTTCTTAATAGGTGCCGAGATAGTCTTTTTTACCGACCTCAACACCGTTGTGCCGCAAAATGGCATACGCCGCCGTGGCGTGAAAAAAGAAATGCGGCAGGCCGTAGTTCAGCAGGTATGACTGGCCGGTAAAACGCTTTTCTTTCGGCGTACCGGCCTGCGTGATGATCTCGCGGGTGGCGGCATCGTCAAACTTGGCAACGTCCAGCCCACCGATAAACGCCAGCACCGTGTCGATGCGGGTTTGCAGCTGTGCAAAGGTCTGCTCGTTGTCTTCCATCTTCGGTACGTCAACGCCTGCCAGCCGGGCCGACACGCTTTTGGCAAAGTCGCTGGCCACCTGTACCTGGCGCAGCAGGTTGAACATGTCAGGAAACAGCCGCGCCTGCAGCAGCGCGTTCGGGTCAATTTTTTTGTCGATGGCGTGGGCTTCGGCCTTGCGCAAGACCTCTTTGAGGCCGCCGAGCATTTGTTTGAAAACGGGGATGGACGCGGTGTAGATAGAGCTGGTCATGGTTTCTTTCGTTGAATCAGCTTGTATTGTGCAGGCTGACGTATGATTTTACGAAAACCACTCTCCAAGGCGCCACATGAACGCTCCAACTCCCCAATCCACTCTTCAGCCCACGTTGGCTGCCCTGCCCCTGATCAAAAAATGGGTGTCTTTCGCCTCGGTCTCACGCGACAGCAACTTGGCCCTGATTGAATGGACGCGAGAATTGCTTGAATCCCAGGGCATCGACTGCCGCCTGAGCCATGACGACAGCGGCAAAAAGGCCAATTTGTGGGCCACCCTGCCCGCCCACGACGGCGAAAGCAAAACTGGCGGGCTGGTGCTGTCAGGCCACACCGACGTGGTGCCTGTTGACGGCCAACCGTGGAACACCGACCCCTTTGAAGCGCAAATCATCGGCGACAAGCTGTATGGGCGTGGCGTCACCGACATGAAAGGCTTTGGCGCCACCGCTTTGATGATGGTGCCCGAGCTGCTCAAGCGCAAGCTCAAAAAACCCGTGCATCTGGCTTTCAGCTACGACGAAGAAGTCGGCTGTATCGGCGTGCGCCGCCTGATTGCCGACATGGTGGACCAGGGCTTTCGGCCCGCAGGCTGCATCGTGGGCGAACCCACAGGCATGCAGGTGGTGATTGCCCACAAAGGCAAGCATGCCTACAAAACATCGGTGCGCGGCTTTGAAGCGCATTCATCCCTCACGCCCCAAGGTGTCAATGCGGTTGAAATTGCCTGTGAGTTTGTCGGCAAGCTCAAAGCCATGCACCGCAAGCTGGAGGCTGAAGGGCCCTTTGATCCGCTGTTTGATGTGCCATTTACAACCATTCACACCGGCGTGATTGCTGGCGGAACGGCGCTCAACATCATCCCGCGTGACTGCGACGTGACCTGGGAGATTCGCCACCACCACCTCAATTCCCCCGTGACCTTGTTCAACGAAGCCAAAGAATTTGCCGACAGCCTGCTGCCGGCCATGCAAGCGGTTGCGCCCGGCACCAGCATCACGCACCACCTGAACTCGGTGTTGCCGGGCTTTGCCACCGATGCCAACAGCGACATTGCCCGCCTGTGTTTTAAATGCGCAGAGGTCGACAGCGCCATGGGTGCAGGCAAAGTGTCTTTTGGCACAGAAGCGGCTCTGTTCCATCAGGTCGGCGTGCCAACCATTGTTTGCGGCCCCGGCCACATCGCCCAGGCCCACCAGCCCAATGAATGGGTGACGCTTGAGCAACTGGCCTGGTGCGAGCGTTTTATGCGCCATCTGGCCGATGAGATTTGTGTTTCTTGAACAACTGACTGGATTGAAAAAATGATGCAACGCAGAAATTTTGTTGTCGCGCCACTGGCTTTGGCAGCTGGTATCTCGACGGGTATGACATTCGCCCAAAATAATTCCAAACTAGCCCGCATCGTCGTGCCTTTTGCCCCCGGTGGCGTGCAGGACCTGCTGGCACGCGCCATGTCAACCGAACTCGGCGTGGCCCTGGGCCAAACCGTCATCATTGACAACAAACCGGGCGCAGGCGGCACAGTGGGCACTGGCTTTGTCGCCAAGTCAGCCCCTGACAGCGGCGCGATGGTGCTGGCTGCGGCCAGTCACAACATTGCCGGCAGCCTGTACACCAAGCTGTCCTATGACCCGCAAAAGGACTTTGCCCCCCTGGCCCATATTGGTACGGCAGACTACGTGCTGATGATTCACCCGGACGTACCGGCCAAAACGGCGGCTGAGTACATTCGCTATGCCAAAGCCAACCCCGGCAAAATGAACTACGCCACCGCCGGCGTCGGCAGCGCCACCCATTTGTCGATGGCTTACTTCAACGGCCTGGCAGGTATTGACGTGGTGCATGTGCCGCTCAAAGCCACAGGCGAGGCGATCAACGAGGTCATTTCAGGCCGCGCCCAGGCCGTGATTGCCGCCAGCATTGGCGCATTGGCGTTTGCCAAAGACAGCCGCATTCGTTTGATTGGCGTCACGTCGCCCAAGCGCTCCAAATATTTGCCTGATGTGCCCACCATTGCCGAAAGCGGCTTGCCGGGCTACCAGTTTGACTCGTGGTTTGGCCTGCTTGGCCCTGTGGGTACGCCTGCGGCTGAGGTCAACCGCATCAATGCAGCCATGGCCACCCTGCTTAAAGACCCGGTTGTCTTGGCCCGCCTCGACAAGCAGGGCATTGAGCCGCACGCCATGAGCAATGCAGACTTTGCCAAACTGCTGGCCATTGACTACGAAAGAATGGCCAAAGTGGTCAAGGCGTCGGGCGCCAAGGTTGAATAGACTGGGCTATGCACCTGCCCAAGAGTTTCGCCGCCCTTCGTGTCTTGTGCCTTTGTGGTTTGCTGGCGAGCTTTAGCGCCGCCCTTCAGGCCCAGGACATCTTCGCAAAACTGTCCCCCGGGCAAGCCATGCCCAAGGACTTTCACGTGGTGGCTTACCCGAACGTCAAGCCGAACCAGTTTGCACTGGTGCAGGACGAAGGCAAGACCGTTTTAAAGGTAGACGCGAACCACAGCGCGGGCAGCATGGCCGTGCCCATTGCCCTGCTGGGCGGGCAAACCAGCAACGTACTGCAATGGCGCTGGAAGGTTGACCGCATGCTGGACAAAGCCGACATGGATGAAAAGACAGCCGACGACCATTCGGCGCGCCTGTATGTTTTTTTTGACGTTCCACTTGAAACGCTGCCCTTTGCAGACCGTACCAAAATCAGGCTGGCCAGCAGCATTGCCGGGGTAGACATGCCCACCGCGGCCCTGTGCTACGTCTGGGACAACAAGCACCCGGTGGGTTATAGCGCCTGGAGTCCGTTCACCCCGCGCTTGCGCAAAATCGTGTTGCAAAGCGGGCCAGACACGGTGGGCCAGTGGCGGCGTGAGACGCGCGACGTGGCGGCCGACTTCAAACGCGCTTTTGGTTTTGATGCACCCGCCATCACGGGCATCTCCATGGGCAACGACACCGACAACACCGACGACCGCGCGACCGCCTGGTTTGGCGATGTGGGGTTTAAGAAGTAGTCTTTCCAGTCATCTGAGACGCTACTTTTTCAGGAGCTGATCACCCATATTTTTATTGGGCTGCAGCCACTTTTATGCCTTAAATCGGCATTTTTGACGAGGTCAGGGCGTTTTCGGCGAAAAAATTTGGCGATTCAGCCATTCGTCGACGACGGCCGGGTTGTTGATGGTTTTTAATGCCTGGTAGGCGACTTCTGCCTCGGGAAAGCGACGCCTTAAAAAATTCAGCCACTGCTTGAGTCGCCCGGCCTGCGCTTTGCTGTCCAGCCGGGTGGTCACGATATGCCAGAAGTCAAGGACCAGAGGCAACAGCTGCGCCCAGCTGACAGCCTCGGTTGGTGTGTTGTTGCCAGACGCCTTGATGGCCAGCCCCAGCCCAGGGTCCACCACCGCGCCGCGCCCAATCATCAACATGTCGCAGCCTGAGATTTCTTTGCAGCGGCGCGCGTCGTCCACCGTCCAGATTTCGCCATTGGCGACCACTGGAATAGTGACTGCTGCGCGAATGTCGGCAATGCGCTCCCAATAGGCGGGCGGCCGGTACGCCTGGGCTTTGGTGCGGGCATGCACCACCATCTCGTTGGCACCGCCATTGGCAATCGCCAGGGCGCATTCCACCGCGCGTGAATCGTCCAGGTAGCCCAGTCGCATCTTGGCCGACACCGGCATGTGCGCAGGCACAGCGCGGCGCACGGCAGCGACGATGGCATGAATCGTTTCAGGCTCTTTGAGCAGTGCCGCGCCGCCGCCGTGGCGGTTCACGACGTTGGCGGGGCAGCCAAAGTTCAGGTCAATACCCGCAGGCCCCAGACTGGCCAGCCGCGCGGCGTTGTCGGCCATACAGGCGGGGTCAGACCCCAGCAGCTGCGCACGCACGGGTACGCCCGCAAAGGTGCGGCCACCGTTATGCAGCTCCGGCACGATGCGGGTGAAGACGCGCTCGGGCAACAGCTGGTCGGTGATGCGAATGAATTCGGACACGCAGCGGTCAATGCCGCCGACGCGGGTCAGGATGTCGCGCAGAACAAAGTCGAGCAGGCCCTCCATGGGCGCTAGCAAGATCATTTTTAGACAGCGCCCAATCGCCAAAGCGAGGTGACTTCCTTAGCCCGTGCCTCAGCCAGCGGGTTGCTCGCATCAACTGCTTTGGGGTGCTCGGGTTTCACATCCATGCGGCCCAACACCTTCAAACCGCCGCCAGCAATCGCCGCCAGCAATTCATCGCGTGTTCGTAGCCCCAAGTGTTCGGCAAAGTCAGACAAAATCAGCCAGCCTTCACCGCCGGGGGCCAAGTGTGCGGCCAGTCCCTTGATGAATCCCAGCAACATACGGCTGCCTTCGTCGTACACCGCGCCCTCCAGCGGCGAGCCGGGCCGGGCGGGCAGCCACGGCGGGTTGCACACAATCACGGATGCCAGCCCTTCAGGAAACAAATCGGCCTGCATCACCTTGACCGGATTCGGCAGGCGCAGCTTGTAGATGTTTTCTTTGGCACAGGCCAACGCCCGCTCGTCCTGGTCAGTGGCCACCACCTGATCTACCTCGCGCAGCGCCAGTACGGCGGCGAGCACGCCAGTGCCTGTACCAATATCAAAAGCGACGAATTTTGCCGGACGCTTTTTGGGCAAGGGCGCTTTGGCGACCAAGTCAACATATTCGCCCCGCACCGGTGAAAACACGCCGTAGTGTGGGTAGATGCGGTTGTTCGGTGCAGCTTTGGCAATCGCAGAGCCCGCAGAAGTCAGCGCCGGGATCTCAACGCCCTTCTTGCGCCATTCGTGTGCACTGATCACGCCCATCAGTTCGCGCAGCGATGCAACGCTGGGTCCGCTTGATTCTTCGGCTGGCCCCCAAGCTTCAACACAAGCCTGTTTTGCATCAGGCGCACGGCGTAGGGCAATGGCGTAATCAGCACCAAACTCAATCAGCACCATGCCAAGCACCCTTGCGCGCTGGGCCTTTGCTTGGCGGTACAGGTGAAAGGCTTCGCCACTGGGAACGCCTGTTTCGGTTTGAGCCAGCGCCTTTTTGCGCCCCATCTTTGCTGTTTTTGACGCTTTGGGCGGTTTGTCTATACGCCGCGTCAAGGCTTGCAGCAGCAAACGTGCATTTTGAAAATCACCCCGCCACAGCAGCCCTGTGCCTTCGCAGGCCTGCCGGTAGGCGCTGTCAGCACTCAGGGTATCGTCAGCCAGCACCAGGCGCTTGGGCGGCGCGGCGCCGCGTTCAGAGCGCCACAAGGCGGTGCGCAGCTGCTTTTCCTCCGTCCAGTGGAGGGTTGGGAGCATTGAGTCAGAAAGGGTAGGTGTCGCTTGGGGGGTAGGCATCAGATGGAAACACAAAAATGTAATCCACTGTTTTAACAGATGATGGCAACCGAATCTGAAAAGCCAACGCCGTGCCGTCAGCCCACCACAGGCCGGGCTTGGCATTCAGCCCCCGGTTCGCGTTAACGCGACGTTAAACGCCCGATCACAAATCCAGCTGCCAGCGCCAAGCCAATCGCCTGAAACGGCCTGTCCTGAATCATCGATTTTGAACGCTTGACTGCTTTGGAGGGCGCTTCGGTCAGGCGGCGTGTCTGGTCGGCAAAACGGCTCGCCGTGTGGCTGGCGCTGCTGGCCAGCGCATCAACCGCGCTGTGCGCACTGCTGGACATGCCGTCAACAACACGCCGCGCTGGGTTTGCCATTTTGTCGATACCGCTGTGCAGCGCATTGCCCGTTGATTCAAGGCCGCGTTGCAGCGCGCTGGCGGCATTGGCTGCGGCATCAGTCGCATGCCCGTCCATGTAAGCCGTGGTTTTTTCCATGAGGGTTCCTTAAAGGTCATTGGCACCAGCACTGAAAGCTTTTGGCGCACCATTGACTTTAGAAACAATACGGTCAGCAGCCTGTGCGAAACGGCACAGCCTTGCCGTAGGACAAGAACCGAGAAACCTCAGTCTGCCGTGCGCCTCAAGCGCAGTTCTTCCAGCCGCACAGGACCAAAGGCGGTGGTCTTGAGCGACGGCATGTCACGCTTGAAGCCGGCTGCATGTTCAAAAAACGCCAGCGCCGGGGCATTGGCAAGCAGCACCCAAGCGGTGACTTGCGTGCAGCCTTCTTCTCTCAAGCCGTCGCGCGCGCCGTCCCAGAGGGCCAGGCCCGCGCCCTTGCGCCAGTGCGCGGGTGTGATGTACAAAGCCCAGATCTCACCAACGCTGGACTTGGTGCCCGCATCGCGTGAGCGGTCAAAACCGACAAAGCCAATCACCTTGTCACTCTCGGTGGCCACCAGAATTTGTGGGTCGCTGTATTCAATCGCTTCTTTCCAGTAAGCCAGACGTTTTTCAACCGTCATGGCTTTCAGGACTTCATCAGGTATCAGGCCCTGGTAGGCAGCGTGCCAGGTCGCAACATGGATTTCAGCAATCGCTTTGGCATCGCGGGGGGCGGCAGGACGAACTAAATAGCTTGGCATTAAAAAATCATTCACAAGTTACAGAAAACCACTGATTGTCGCGCATGTTGTAATTTGCAGTGACATGACAAATGCAACCATTTACACAGCCCGCATCGCCGGTACCGACATCACCTTCAGCGCACCGGCCGACATGCCCCTGCTGCATGCCGCGGAGCGGATGGCTGCGCCTGGTTTGGTGATGGACAGCTCGTGCAGAAACGGCACCTGCCGCACCTGTATCTGCCAGCTGGTTGAAGGCCAAGTGACTTACCGCATCGACTGGCCGGGGCTGAGCCTGGATGAAAAGCGCCAGGGATTTATCTTGCCGTGCGTGGCTTATCCGGTGTCGGATGTGGTGATCGGGCTAGTAGCTTAAAAGGCTTTCAACGGACACGCCATTCAAATCTGCCAAGCCTTCTGCAAGTCACTCATCATGGGGCGTTTGTCGGTGCGGGACTCGACCCCACGACTGAGCTGTGACAGGGCAATCACGGGGCATTGCAACTCTTTGGCCATTGCATCGCTCCGGCAGAGTCACCCGGGGCGAAGCGCAATCGCCAGGCCATACCAACTACCCAAACAGCGACTCAAACCCCTCAACAGGCTCAAACAACTTGCCCCGATAGCGCAGCCGCGTCGGTCCAGGCATGACCCTTGTCTTGACGGAATGCCACTCATCACCGGGGTAGCAAATCACGCGGGTGCCATCTGCCTCGAACGGTTCGGGTTGGATGATTGGCGGGGTGCGGCTTCTGGCGTCTGCCGTGACTTGCTGCACGGAGGCAAAGCGCGACAGGTGTGCCAGCGTCATGATTTGGGGTGGGGCCAGTTCAATCAGACCGTCGCGGTGTTGCTCCAGTGCGGCTCGGGGTTGCAGCCAAACGCTTTCTGTCGCCTCGTGGTTGTCGTGTGTGGCTACCTGGCCGGTGGGCACTGCAGCGACAAAAAAACGGGTGTCAAAGCGCTTGCTCATGACGGACGGCTTGACGGGTGTGATCCAGCGGGACCAGGGTGCCAGGCTGCGGGTGTGCAGGCGCAGTTGCATGTGGGTCAGCACCTCGTCGAACGATTGGCCCTCACGCATCAGCCTGGTCGCGTGCTCTGCATGTTCGCTGGTGGCATCTTGGGCGAACAAAATGCCTGACTCTTCAAACACCTCACGCACCGCCGCCACGTACAAGCTTGCGGCCGTCAGCGCATCAATGTCGGCCTCGTTCAGGGCGGTTTGCAACTCGCTCAGGGGCTGGTCAAGGTGCGCGCTCATGTCTAACCGCGCATCCGCCGCATCTACTTTGCCGCCGGGAAAGACAAAAGCACCGCCCAGCACATCGGACAAACCGTGGCGTTTGAGCAAAAACACTTCAAGTCCACCCTCACCATCGCGCAACATGATGACAGTGGCTGCCGACCGTACAGGCCCGGTGACGATGGCGTTGTTTAACTGCATGCTTGGCTCGGTGTGGCTTGATGGCTTGATGGTTTGATGGCGTTGTGGTGATTTTAAAAATCACTACCACCGCCACTGCCATGCGCCAAACTTTCAAACTTGGTGATGCGATTGACAAAGGCGAGCTTGACGGTACCGGTGGGCCCATTGCGCTGTTTGCTGATGATGACTTCGGCCACGCCGGGTTCTTTACAGGCTTCTTTGGTGTAGTACTCGTCGCGATAAATGAACATGATGATGTCGGCATCTTGTTCAATCGCACCGGACTCACGCAGGTCGCTCATCATGGGGCGTTTGTCGGTGCGGGACTCGACCCCACGACTGAGCTGCGACAGGGCAATCACGGGGCATTGCAGCTCTTTGGCCAGCATCTTCAGGCCGCGTGATATTTCACCGACGGCTGTGGCGCGGTTTTCTTCGCTCATGCTGCTTGACACACTCATGAGTTGCAAATAATCCACCACAATCAAACCCAGCTTGCCGCACTGCTTGGCCAGGCGCCGTGCATTGGCGCGCAGCTCGCTCACCGTCAGGCCCGGCGTTTCGTCAATGTGCAGCGATATGTTGCGCAGCTTTTCAATCGCCTCGGTCAGGCGCGGCCACTCGTCGTCGGTCAGTGCGCCGGTGCGCAAATGGGTCTGGTCAATTCGGCCAATCGAGCCGACGATACGCACCGCCAATTGCGACGCGCCCATCTCCATCGAGAACACGGCCACCGGCAGGCCTTCATTGAGTGCCACGTGTTCGGCGATGTTGATGGCTAGGGCGGTTTTGCCCATTGACGGTCTTGCCGCCAAAATCACCAGATCACCGGCTTGAAAGCCTGAGGTCATCCGGTCTAAATCATAAAAACCGGTCGGCACACCCGTCACATCGTTCGGGTTCTCGCTCATCTCGGTCACGCGGTCCAGCAGGCTGACAACCAGGTTGTTCATGCTCTGAAAACCTTCTTTCATGCGGGAGCCCTGCTCGCCGATTTTGAAGATTTTTTGCTCGGCTTCGTCCAGGATGGTGGCGATGTCTTTGCCTTGGGGGCTGAAGGCGTTGGTTGATATTTCGTCGCTGGCGGCCACCAACTTGCGCAGGATGGAGCGCTCACGCACGATCTCGGCATAACGCCTGATGTTGGCGGTACTTGGCACATATTGCGCCAGCGAATTGAGATAACTCAGCCCCCCGACTTCGTCGGCCTTGCCCTGGTTTTGCAGGTGCTCGTACACGGTGATGACGTCTGCCGGCTTGGCGGCGTTGATCAGCGCACCCACAGCGGCATAAATCAGCTTGTGCTCGGAGCGGTAAAAGTCCTGGTCGGTCAGCAGATCGCCAACGCGGTCCCAGGCGGCGTTGTCCAGCAGCAGGCCACCCAGCACGCTGGACTCACCCTCGATCGAATGCGGCGGGATGCGCAGTTGGGCGATCTGGCGGTCAGGGCTGTAGCCCGGTTGGTCAAAAGCTGAAAGTACGGCGGACATGGGTTTCCTGAATTAGGATATTTCGCAAGCTAAATGGTACGCCTTGCAGGTGACAAGGGCTTGTATAAAGCTGTGGATAAGCTCTGGAAATGGGGTGTGAATACAAGCTAAAACTGTGGGTAACCAAACAATCCAGGCATCCATAAAAAAAGCCGCTCAGTCGAGCGGCTTTTTTGGCGAAAGGGGGAAATTACGCTGTTTCGCCGTACACCGTCACGGTGATGTCCACCAAGACGTCTGTGTGCAGAGCCACACTGACAGAATGGTCGCCCGTGGTTTTCAACGGGCCAACAGGCATGCGGATTTGTGACTTGGCAACTGCAAAGCCTTGCTTGGTCAACTCGGCAGAGATGTCGTGGTTGGTCACAGAACCGAACAAACGGCCATCGACGCCGGCTTTTTGTGTCAGCTTGATGGTGGTGCCACCGAGTTTGGCGCCTTGAGCTTGCGACTCGGCCAGCTTGGCAGCGGCTGCTTTTTCAAGTTCGACGCGCTTGGCTTCAAACTCGGCCTTGTTGGCTTCGGTGGCGCGGCGTGCGCGGCCTGAAGGGATCAAAAAGTTGCGTGCGTAGCCGTCTTTGACTTTCACGACTTCGCCCAGAGTGCCGAGGTTAACGACTTTGTCTAACAAAATGATTTGCATGGTCGTGCTCCTTACAGGCTTTTGTGCTGGTCGCTGTATGGCAGCATGGCCAAGAAGCGGGCGCGTTTGACAGCGGTGTTGATCTGGCGCTGAAAAATCGCGCGCGTGCCGGTCAGGCGTGCGGGGATGATCTTGCCGTTTTCGGCCACAAAGTCACGCAGCGTATCGATGTCTTTGTAGTCGATTTCTTCGACGCCGGCAGCGGTAAAGCGGCAAAAGCGCTTGCGCTTGAACAGCAGGGATTGTGTGTTGCGCTTGGGGCGCTTGTCTTTGTTGAAACGTTTTGGTCCGGGCATGATGGACTCCTTAAATTAAGTGATGTCTTGAATGTGAAAGACGATGCTTTTGCTGGTGCGTGCATTGATCAAAAAACCGGTAAACAACTGGAGCTTGCCTAACTCGGCATTGGCTGAGGCTTCAGCCAGCGCTCCAAAAGCGACTGCTCGAACTGTCAATTTGACTTGCCTGGTAACGCCTGCTTCTTGCATCTCTGACTCGTGTTCAAGGACGATGTTGAGGGCGGGGATACCGGCTGGCGTGTAGCGTAGAGGACTTGCCTCGGCGATACGCGCCGACAATTTAACGGTGTTGATCTGGTTCAATGATTCAGTGTTTAGCGGTCAACTATTAACGATCATTTCCAGCGTATTCAGCTTGTTGGGTCTTGCGCGCTTCTTCACGCTCGACGTTGCGCATCATCAAGGATGGGCCGGTTTCGGCTTTCTTCTTGACCACGGTCAGGTGGCGCAGCACGGCGTCGTTGAACTTGAACGCGTGCTCAATTTCTTCCATCACAGCTTGTGATGCTTCGATGTTGATGCACAGGTAGTGGGCTTTACCGAGTTTTTGAATCAGATAAATGAGCTGGCGACGGCCCCAATCTTCAACACGGTGAACAATGCCACCGCCGGCAACAATCATGCCCTTGTAACGTTCCAGCATGGCTGGGACTTGCTCGCTTTGATCCGGATGGATCAGCAAGACGATCTCGTAGTGACGCATAAGACTCCTTTTGGATGGATAAAAAGCTGCCCCGGCGTCTGGTACGGGTGCAGCAAGGTAGCCCATGATTATAGCTTTTTTATATTCGGGTACCAGATGTCAGCCACCCGCTGATCCAAACACTCTTGGGCCTGCTGGCTGGGGCGTGGCGTACCCAGCTGACCCGGCCGCACGGGAGTAGCCGGGTTTTTCCCTCAAATGAGGGCCGCTCGGCTTAGTTGGCCAACTGCTTCCAGGTCGCAATCACCGTGTCGGGGTTCAGCGAAATCGAGCCGATGCCCTGTTCTTTCAGCCACTGGGCCAAATCCGGGTGGTCGCTGGGGCCCTGCCCGCAAATACCCACGTATTTGCCCTGCCGCTTGCAGGCCGAAATGGCCATCGCCAGCAGCGCCTTGACAGCCGGGTCGCGCTCGTCAAAGTCCTGCGCCAGAACTTCCAGGCCAGAATCCCGGTCCAGCCCCAAGGTCAGTTGCGTCAGGTCGTTGGAGCCAATTGAAAATCCGTCGAAGTATTCCAGAAACTGGTCAGCCAGCACCGCATTGCTCGGCACCTCGCACATCATGATGACCCGCAGGCCGTCTTGCCCGCGCCTCAAACCATGTTGCGCCAACAGCTCAGTGACTTTGGCTGCTTGGGCCAGCGTGCGTACAAAAGGCACCATGACTTCGACATTGGTCAGACCCATGTCGTTGCGCACACGCTTTAAAGCTTCACATTCCATGGCAAAGGCTTCGCGGAAGTCTTCGCTGATGTAGCGCGCTGCGCCGCGAAAGCCGAGCATTGGATTTTCTTCTTCCGGCTCATAACGCGATCCACCGATCAGCTTGCGGTATTCGTTGGACTTAAAGTCTGACAATCGGACAATCACCGACTTGGGCCAGAAGGCCGCCGCTATGGTGGCGATGCCTTCAGCGACTTTGTCCACATAAAAAGCGCGTGGTGAGGCATGGCCACGGGCCACGCTTTCAACCGCCTGCTTCAGGTCGGCATCAATATTGGGGTAGTCCAAAATCGCTTTGGGGTGCACGCCAATGTTGTTGTTGATGATGAATTCCAGTCGCGCCAGGCCCACGCCCTGGTTGGGGATCTGGCAAAAGTCAAACGCCAGTTGCGGGTTGCCGACGTTCATCATGATCTTGATATCGATCGGCGGCATGTCGCCGCGCTGCACTTCGGTGACTTCCGTTTCCAGCAAGCCGTCATAAATGTTGCCGGTGTCGCCCTCAGCGCAGCTCACCGTCACCAGCATGCCGTCTTTGAGCATGTCGGTCGCGTTGCCGCAACCGACCACGGCTGGAATGCCCAGCTCGCGCGCAATGATGGCAGCGTGGCAGGTGCGCCCGCCCCGGTTGGTGACGATGGCGCTGGCGCGCTTCATCACCGGTTCCCAGTTCGGGTCGGTCATGTCAGTGACCAGCACATCACCGGCTTGCACCTGGTCCATGTCCTTGATGTCATGCACGATACGGACCGGGCCAGTACCAATTTTTTGGCCAATCGCGCGGCCTTCAGCCAGCAAGGCGCCTTTGGCCTGGTTGGTTTTGAGCTTGTAGCGCATTTCGGCTTTGCCTTTGGACTGGCTTTTGACCGTCTCGGGCCGGGCCTGCAAGATGTACAGCAGGCCATCGGCGCCGTCTTTGCCCCACTCAATGTCCATCGGGCGGCCGTAATGGGCTTCAATGATCAGCGCGTACTGGGCCAGTTGCTCCACGTCAGCATCGGTCAGCGAGTAGCGGTTGCGCAGCTCGGTCGGCACGTCGGTGGTCTTAACCAGCTTGCCGCTGGTCTTTTTCTCATCGGGGGTGGTGAATTCCATTTGCAACAGTTTGCTGCCGAGGTTGCGGCGGATCACCGCACGCTTGCCTGCCTTGAGCATGGGCTTGTGCACATAGAACTCGTCGGGGTTCACAGCGCCCTGCACCACCGTTTCACCCAGGCCATAACTTGAGGTGATGAACACGACATCTTCAAAGCCGCTTTCGGTGTCGATGGTGAACATCACGCCTGCTGCGCCCAGGTCGCTGCGCACCATGCGCTGCACGCCCGCCGACAGGGCCACATCTGCGTGGGCAAAGCCCTGGTGCACCCGGTAGCTGATGGCGCGGTCGTTGTAGAGCGACGCAAACACCTCTTTCATCTTGTGCAGCACGTCGTCGATGCCGACCACGTTCAAGAAGGTTTCTTGCTGGCCTGCAAACGAGGCGTCGGGCAGATCCTCCGCTGTGGCTGATGAACGTACCGCAAAAGAAGCTGAGGTGTTGCCCGCGCTAAGTGCCGCAAAGCTGTCGCGCACGGCCTTTTCAAAATCAGCCGGGAATGGCTGGGCTTCAACCAGTGCTCGGATCTGGCTGCCTGCAGCCGCCAGCGCACGCACGTCGTCGGTGTCCAGCGCGTCCAGCACGGCGTTGATTTTTTTGTCCAGCCCGGCATGGGCCAAAAACACACGAAAGGCGTGCGCTGTGGTGGCAAAGCCTGTTGGTACCCGCACGCCCTGCGGCCCGGTGGGCAGTTGGGAGATCATCTCGCCGAGGCTGGCGTTTTTACCGCCTACCGTCTCGACATCGCTCATTCTGAGGTTTTCAAAGGGTACGACTAAGGCGTCCTGTGCAAAAAGGTTGGACATGAAAATACTCCGGGAGGTTTAAAAACCGGGGGGCGAACAGGCTGACCCACGAACCGTGTTGTAGTTTTAAGCGGGTTGGGGCGGGCATGTTGCTGCAAATCGAGATAATTGCGGCAATTGTAGGGCGCTGCCAGTCGGTGCACGCGCCCTGCCCCGTCAATCACCCGAACCCCCCTGTAGGCCAACATGCCCAATCGCACAGTATTTTTCATCTCAGACGGCACCGGCATCACAGCAGAGACCTTTGGCAACGCGATTCTTGCCCAGTTTGAGATGACACCACGCCACGTCCGCCTGCCGTTTATCGACAGCGTGGACAAGGCCCACCAGGCAGTGCGGCAGATCAACCACACCGGCGAGACGGAGGGCAAACGCCCGATTGTCTTCACCACGCTGGTCAATATGGAGATCCTGGCGGTGATCAAGTCGCACTGCAACGGGATGCTGCTGGACATGTTTGGCATGTTTGTGGCACCGCTTGAAAGCGAACTGGGCATGAAGTCCAATCACAGGGTGGGCCGGTTCTCGGACGCCTCCAAAAGCCAGGCCTATGACGACCGGATCGAAGCCATCAATTTCTCGTTGGCGCATGACGACGGCCAGAGCAACCGGGACCTGGCTGGCTCGGACGTCATCTTGGTGGGTGTCAGCCGCAGCGGCAAAACGCCTACCTCCCTTTATCTGGCCATGCAATACGGCCTGAAAGCGTCCAATTACCCCCTGATTCCCGAAGATTTTGAGCGCCGCCAGTTGCCGCCGGCACTCAGCCCGCACCGCGCCAAAATTTTCGGTTTGAGCATTGCGCCTGAGCGCCTGGCGCAAATCCGCAACGAACGCCGCCCCAATTCCAACTACGCCAGCTTGGTCAATTGCCGCCATGAAGTCCATGAAGCCGAGGCGATGATGCGCCGCGAAGGCATCCGCTGGCTGTCGACCACCACCAAGTCGATTGAAGAGATCGCCACCACCATCCTGCAAGAGGTTCGGCCGGAGCGGCTGGTCTACTGATTCAGAAATAACTTCAGGCTGCAGCCCAATAAAAATATGGGCTACCAGCTACGCTATTGATAGCGAAAAAATCTTAGCCCAGCACCGCCACGCCTTTGACCTGGGCAAACACCGGGCTTCCCGGCTGCAAGTCCAGCGCCTCCAGCGACTTTTGGGTGATGCGGGCCAGCAATGTGCTGCCGCCGGCATCCAGCGCAAGCATCGCCTGACCAGGGCTGTCAGCGCTGATGCTGGTCACTGTAGCGGCAAAAATGTTCAGCACACTGGTGCCTTGTTGGCGGGTCAGCGTCAGGCTGACATCACGCGCCTGCACCCTTACCCGCACGCGCTGGCCAGGCTTTAACGATGGATTGAGCAGACTGACTTGGCCGCCTGAAAATTCGGCATGGCTCAGGTGGTACGCAGGCTCCACCCGCGTGACCACCGCATCAATGATGGCGGCAGCCGCATCGCCGTGGGCCAGCGGTAAGTCAAGCCGGGTCATCAACTCTCTTGTGGGGCCACCGGCGGTGACTTTGCCAGCGTTCAGCAGCACCAGATGGTCGGCCAGCCGGGCGACCTCATCAGGCGCATGACTGACGTAGAGCACGGGAGTGCTCAGCGTGGTGTGCAGCCGCTCAAGAAAAGGCAGCACCTCGGCCTTGCGCTCGACGTCAAGGGCCGCCAGCGGCTCGTCCATCAGCAGCAGTTGGGGGCTGGTGGCCAGGGCACGCGCGATGGCCACACGCTGGCGCTCACCGCCGGACAAGGTTGCGGGCTGGCGGTGCAGCAACTTTTCAAGACCCAACAGCTCAATGGCCTGGCCGAGTGACACCTTGCGCTCAGCCAGCGGTATGCGGCGCAGCCCGAAGTCAAGGTTGCCCTGCACGCTCAGGTGGTTGAACAGATTGGCCGACTGAAAGACATAGCCCAGCGAACGGGTGTGCACTGGCTTGAACACGCCCTTGCCGTCCGCCTTGTCGTCGTCTTGCCAGACTTCGCCATTGACCGACAGCTTGCCGCCGGCCGCACGCTCCAGCCCGGCCATGCAGCGCAGCAGCGTGGTTTTGCCCGAGCCTGACGGGCCAAAAATAGCCGTCACACCGCGCCCCGGCAATTGCAAAGACACATCGAGCGAAAAGTCACCCAAAACCTGCCTGAAAGTAGCCCGGATGCCGTTCATGGTGCCTTCGGCGCTTGCAGCCGCTGCAGGCCCAGCAAAATAGCAAACGCAAACACCATCAGCCCGCCCGCCAGCCAGTGTGCCTGGGTGTATTCAAGTGTCTCGACCAGGTCGTAGATGTGCACCGACAGCACCCGCGTCTGGCCGGGCAGGTTGCCGCCCAGCATCAACACAATGCCGAACTCGCCCACCGTGTGTGCAAAGCCCATCACGGCGGCTGTCAGGTAGGCCGGTTTGCAAAGCGGCAGCACGACGCTGAAAAAGGTGTCCAAGGGCGATGCGCGCAGCGTGGCTGCGGCCTCCAGAGGGGCGCGGCCCAGCGCCTCAAACGCATTGCCAAGGGGCTGCACCACAAATGGCAGCGAATAAAACACCGAGCCCACCACCAAACCCGCAAAGCTGAACGGCAGCAGCCCCCAACCCAGCGACTCGGTGAGCTGCCCCACCGGGCCCTTGGGCCCCATCAGCACCAGCAGATAAAAGCCGATCACCACCGGAGGCAGCACCAGCGGCAGTGCCACCACAGCATTGACCGGGCCCTTGAGCCATGAACGCGTCGTGGCCAGCCACCAGGCCACAGGCGTGCCCAGCAGCAACAGTATCAGCGTCGTGATGCTGGCCAGCTTGAGGGTCAGCCAAACGGCTTGCCAGATGGCGTCCATCATTCGTAGCCGAATGCGTTCATGATCGCGCGGGCCTGAGCTGACTTCATGAAAGTCAGCAATTGCAGCGCTGCCGGGTTGTTTGTGCCGCGCACCAAAAGCACAGCGTTTTGCTGGATCGGGCTATGCAAAGGGGCGGGCACCAGCCAGGCTGAGCCGCTTTTGAGCTTGTTGTCCTCAAAAACCTGAGACATGGCCACAAAACCCAGCTCGGCATTGCCACTGGAAATCATGCTGAAGGTCTGGCCAATGCTTTCGCCGGTGACCAGCTTGGCTTGCAGCAGGGGGAGCATGCCGATTTTGGTCAAGGTTTCCATCGCCGCTGCGCCATACGGTGCCAGCTTGGGCGCAGCGATGGCCAGGCGCCTGAACTCGTTGCGCACCAGCACGGCCGCTTTGTCGTCAACCAGCCCCGGCTTTGCCGACCACAGCACCAGCCGCCCAGTGGCGTAGGTAAAACTGGTGCCGGCCACAGCAGCGCCGTCTTTTTCAAGCCTGGCGGGCGTTTCATTGTCAGCCGACAAAAACACCTCAAACGGCGCGCCGTTGGTGATCTGCGCGTAAAACCGGCCGGTTGCGCCGTAAGACAACACCGCTTTATGGCCGGTGTCTTTTTCAAACGCTTCGGCGATGCGCTTCATGGGAGCCGTGAAGTTGGTGGCAACCGCCACCTGCACTTCAGCCGCCTCGCTCAGGCCCGAAAGCGACAGCACAAACGCAGCCAGCGCGACCGAGCATCGTCTCAAGGCGACAGCGACATGCAGCAAAGCGGGTTTCATCGAACCATTGTATTTTTAATACCCGCCTGTCCACCAGCGCGGATGACCCGGCTAAAAGTCGAAGTGGGGTCGACGGGGGGTTGACGAGTGGCAGACGAGGAGCCAAGACGGTGGGCCTGCATTTTTGTGAAACCCCTATCTCATATTTAGTTTTTATCAATGGATACAAGCTATTCAATTAGTCTTTTATAACCTAACATACGTCTCGTGCTGCTCATCAGCGCCTCGTCAACACCCTTTAAGGAACCCACATGTCTCTTATCAACACCACCATCGTCCCCTTCAAAACCACCGCCTTTCACAACGGCAAGTTCGTGGACGTGTCTAACGAATCCATGAAAGGCAAATGGTCCGTTCTGATTTTTATGCCAGCCGCGTTCACCTTCAACTGCCCGACCGAAGTCGAAGACGCTGCTGACAACTATGCCGAATTCCAAAAAGCCGGTGCCGAGGTTTACATCGTGACCACCGACACCCACTTCTCGCACAAGGTCTGGCACGAGACCTCACCGGCTGTTGGCAAGGCCAAGTTCCCACTGGTCGGCGACCCGACCCATGTGCTGGCCAATGCTTTTGACGTGTACATCCCTGAAGAAGGCCTGGCACTGCGCGGCACCTTCGTCGTCAATCCTGAGGGCGTCATCAAGACGGCCGAAGTACATTCCAACGAAATCGCCCGTGACGTCAAGGAAACCCTGCGCAAGCTCAAAGCCGCCCAGTACACCGCCGCCCATCCTGGCCAGGTCTGCCCTGCCAAGTGGAACGAAGGCGCCAAGACGATTGCCCCGTCGATCGACCTCGTCGGCAAGATCTAAGCGCCCTGCCTTCCCGAATCAGGCCCGGGCCCAGCGCGCACATGCGCGTTGCCCCGGGCTTTTTTGTTTCTATCGACCCCTGAAAGTGAATCCGCCATGCTTGACGACGCCACCAAAGCCCAACTGAAAAGCTACCTCGAACGCGCCACCACGCCCATCGAAATCGTCGCGTCGCTGGACGACAGCCCAGCCTCTGGCGAGATGCAGTCCATGCTCAACGATGTGGCTGAAGCGTCGCCCCTGATCAAACTGACGATCAGCAGGGACGACAAGCAGCGCAAGCCGTCTTTCTCGGTCAATCGCCCGAGTGAAAACCACGGACCGCGCTTTGCCGGCTTGCCGATGGGCCATGAGTTCACATCGCTGATCCTGGCGCTTTTACAAGTGGGCGGCTATCCACCGAAGGTCGAGGCAGACATCCTTGAGCAGATCCGCGCCCTGGAAGGCAACTTCAACTTTGAAGTCTATGTCTCGCTGACCTGCCACAACTGCCCCGACGTGGTGCAGGCGCTCAATGTGATGGCCGTCCAGAACCCGAACATCCGCGCCACCATGATTGAAGGCGGCTCCTTCCAGGATGAAGTCAAAGAGCGCCAGGTCATGGCTGTGCCAACCATCTTTTTGAATGGCACCGAATTCGGCCAGGGCCGCATGAGCCTGGAGGAAATCCTCGCAAAAATCGACACCAAAGGCGTCGAGCGCGAAGCGAAAAAGATTGATGCCAAGGAAGCCTTCGACATGCTGATGGTCGGTGGTGGCCCCGCTGGCGCAGCTGCCGCAGTTTATGCGGCGCGCAAGGGCATCCGCACTGGCGTGGTGAGTGAAAACATTGGCGGCCAGACGCTCGATACGCTGGGAATTGAAAACTACATTTCCGTCAAGGAAACACAAGGCCCCAAATTTGCGCTGGCGCTGGAAGAACAGGTCCGCAGCCTCGACGTGGACATCATGAACATGCAGCGCGCCAAGGCGCTCAGGCTCAACACTGGCCTGGACAACAACCTGATTGAAGTCGAGCTTGAAAGCGGCGCGACCGTGCGCAGCAAATCGGTGGTGATCTCTACCGGTGCGCGCTGGAAAAACATCAACGTGCCCGGCGAGCGCGAACTGAAAAACAAGGGCGTGGCGTACTGCCCGCATTGCGATGGTCCGCTGTTCAAGGGCAAGCATGTGGCGGTGATTGGCGGCGGCAATTCAGGTGTTGAGGCCGCCATTGACCTGGCCGGTGTGGTCGGCCAGGTGACGCTGATCGAGTTTGACAAGGCCTTGCGCGCCGATGCGGTGCTGGTGCGCAAACTGTACAGCCTGCCCAATGTGACAGTGATCACCCATGCCCAGACAACCGAAATCACCGGCGACCAAAAAGTCAACGGCCTGATTTACAAGGACCGTGCCGACGACCAGTTGCACACCGTGGCGCTGGAAGGCGTGTTCATTCAAATTGGACTGGTGCCCAATACCGACTGGCTCAAGGGCGTGGTGGCGCTGTCAAAACACGGCGAGATCATCGTCGATGAAAAAGGCCAGACGTCCGTGCCGGGGGTGTTTGCTGCCGGGGATGCCACCACCGTGCCGTTCAAGCAGATCATCATTGCCGCTGGCGACGGTGCCAAGGCAGCGCTGGGTGCCTTTGACCACTTGATGCGGATGTCTGCGCCCGCCTGACGGCCATGAGCTGATGATCGAATGCAGTGGTTCGGGTTTTTCTGAGCATCCATGGTTCGGCAATTCGTGCACCTCGCATTTTTAAGCAGGAAAAGTCTGAATCGTCTGTCAACCAGCCTGCTGGCTTAGGGGGCGACTGCGACCTTGGACGGATGCGCCGACATGCAAGCGGCCAAGCCAGGCGTTGCGCAAACCTTTGCCACGGGCCTACCCGGCACAGACGGTATTGCTTTTGACAGTCGAGGTCAGCGGTAAATCTCAGGCGGCGTCAGCGGCATCGTTTACAGGGTTGGCCCGAGTGTTGGCATCAGCGGAAAGCCTCTAATACGCAAACGCAGTCACACCGTTAACGCAAGGTTACTGCGTTTTTTATTGGGACGCCGTGCGCCTTGACTGAAAATACAGACCTTCACCATAAAGCCAAAAGGATCTGCCATGAAAGGCGACGCACAAGTCATCACACATCTGCAAGCTCAGCTTAAAAACGAGCTGACCGCCATCAACCAGTATTTTTTGCACTACCGGATGTATAAACACTGGGGCCTGGACAAGCTGGCCAAGAAAGAATACGAAGAATCCATTGGCGAGATGAAGCATGCCGACAAGCTGATGGACCGCATCTTCATGCTGGACTGTCTGCCTAATTTGCAGGACCTGGGCAAGCTGATGATTGGCGAGAACGTTCCAGAGGCACTGGCCTGCGATTTAAAGTCTGAAGTCGGTGCACAAACCACCATCAAGGCAGGTATCGCGCACTGCGAGACGGTGCATGACTTTGTCTCGCGCGATTTGCTCAAGCAAATTCTGCATGACACTGAAGAGCACATCGATTTCCTGGAAACCCAGATAGATCTGGTTGACAAGGTCGGCCTGCAAAATTACTTGCAAAGCCAGATGGCCGAACTGGGTTAGGCATGTTTTAGCGACCGGGACTTTGCTTGTCTCATGTTTTGAACAAGCAATGCTGCCCAATGTCGCTCAGATGCGAACAGCCCGTGAGGGCCATGGTTAATTCGAGTTCGTCGCGCATGAGCCGGATAACATGCGCCACACCCCATGTGCCGTTGGTGGCTAGCGCCCAAATGTAGGGCCGTCCCAGCAAGACGGCTGTCGCACCGCAAGCAATGGCCGAAAACACGTCTTGTCCACCTCTGATGCCACTGTCAAACAGCACCGGAACTTGACCCTGAACCCGCGCCACCACAGATGCCAGGCATTCAATGCTGGCAGGCGCGGCAAGCAGCGTTCGTCCCCCATGGTTGGAAACGACCATACCGTCACAACCAGCATCCATGGAAAGTTGCGCATCGTCGGGATGCAACAACCCTTTGACAAGCAACGGTAAACGGGTTTGCCTTCTTAGCCACGCGACATCTCCCCAAGTCGGCGCTTGGGCCATGAGTCCATTGAATACTGAGCTGCCTGGCCTGGCGACAGAATTGGGTTGCAACAAGTTAACGGCCCTTATGCCACTGGGCAGATCAAGTGTGGCGACTTTGACGGGTGCATCCACCGTGAGTACAACGGCGCTGCAACCTGCCTGCGTTGCCCGTTCAAGCAAGGCCAGCGTGTTGTCCCGGTCGTTTTGCCAATACAACTGAAACCATGGCGCTGGTGTGACATCCGCATGGCTGTCTTCCTCTTGGGTACAACGCACAATATCAGTAAACAAATAGCTCGCAAGGCTGCTGATGACCAGTTGGCCACCCTGCGCTGTGGCGGCCATGGCGCTGGCCAATTCACCGTCAGGGTGAAACAGCTTTTGATACGCCACCGGTGCGAGCAGGATGGGGTGATCAAGTTTTTGACCGAACAGCGTTAACCCGGTATGACCGCCCGAGAGATTTCGCAGCGGCCGGGGCATCAGCTTTGTGCGAGCCAGGGCATATGAGTTGGGGTGATCTCCCGGGTCCTGCAAATAACGCCAGATGTCAGGATGCAGCTTGTGTTGCGCCTGATGGCAATAGGCTGTCAGATTTTGGGGCGTTGCAAACATGGCTAATTTTCAGCCCAACAGCGCAAAAGATTTTGATAGGTACTGGTCAGAGCCACAACCGGCGGGGTTTCGCCATACTCGGACCGCAGCGAGAGCAGCGCCATATCCATGTCGTACAGGATGCGGCGCTGGCCTGCATCGCGCACCATGCTCTGGATGAACATGAAGCATGACGTTCTGCTACCGCGGGTGACAGGGCTGACCGAATGCAAGGACGATGACGGATACACCACCAGACTGCCCGCTTTGCGCTTGATGCCATGCTGGCCAAAGGTGTCGTGAATCGTCAGAACACCCCCGTCGTAGTCTTGCGGCTCCGTCAAAAACAGGGTGGCCGAAATATCGGACCGCAAATACGTCCCCGGCTGGCCAGAGTCCAAGCGCATGGCGCTGTCGGCATGCTCGCCATACGCATTGCTGGCTCCGTCATAGCGGTTAAAACCAGGCGGTGCAATTTTCAAAGGCAAGGTCGCCGTGAAAAACAGCGCCGACCGGCTCAGTGCCTGAACGACCAATTGACGGAGCTCCGTCAGACCCGGCACGCCTTCGGCCAGTTGCAGGTTGTTTTTGACCTGCGCGGCCTGCGCACCAGCCGTCATCTGGCCACCAGACCAGACGGCCTCGTCGAGCCAGCGGCGAGCCATGACAAGCTCATCCGGGCTCAGCACATCATCAATGGTCAGCAACATGGTTCACAAGCGGTCATCCCGTCAGCCCCTTAAAATTTGTATTCGGCCGTGACCACCGCACTGCGGCGCGTAGCGGGGACCACAAAGGCACCGTTGTCATAAACCGCGTCGTAGTAGATTTTGTCGAACACGTTTTTGATGTTCAGCCGCAGTATCCATTTTTGGTATTCATACTTGACCATCGCATCCCAGCGCAGGTAAGACGGCGCTGTATTTGGCTGATAGGCGCCATTGAGGGTCGGCACAGCGGCTGCGCCACTCGGGTTGAAGGCCTGCCTTTCGCCCTTCAGTTCAACACCCCCGCCGACCTGCCACTTGCCATCCACCTGGTAGGTACTCCAGACATTGAAGGTGTATTTTGGTGTATTACGAGCCTGCTGGCCAACATAGCCCGCGTTGCCGTACGTCACTACGCCGGTGGTGGCGTTGATGTTTTCGGCAACTTCCAGAATTTTGGCATTCATGAAGGACAGACCGGAGAAAACCTCCCAGTCTTCGGTGATGCGGCCTGCAGCTTCAAGCTCTAGGCCAGACGTTCCGCGCTTGCGCGTCAGGATGGCAGCGGTTGAATCCAGGTCGCCATTTCGTTCCCAGTACTTGGTAGCACGGTAAAGTGCAGCGCGCAATGCGAGATCGCCGTCGGCAATCAGCCATTTGGCACCAATTTCGACCACATTGCTGCGCTCCGCGGGTTGAGGCTGGCTGGTCAGCTGGTACAGGTCAGCGGTAGGGCTAAAAGAACTGCTTTTGGCCACGTAGTAGTGGGCCGATGCATCAGGCTGATACGACAGCGCCGTTCGATAACTGTTTTCGCCAAACTTGAGCTGGGGCGATGTGGTGCTGCTGTATTGGGCATCCATCAGGTCCCTGCGCACACCGGCCGTCAGCTTCCATTTGGGAATGAATTCAACTGTGTCCTGCACATAAACCGCCTGCGACTTGCTGGTAAATCTGTTGGCTGCGGCTGCGAGTGATGGTTGATAAGGATAAAAAACGGGCGCTGTGACTGAGCCGTAGTTTTGCAGTGTTGAGCGGTAACTGCTTTCCTTCAGATATTCAAAACCAACGAGTGCCTCATGCTTCATGCCGAAAGCCTGAAATTTGGTGCTCAGGTCTGATTGGAGGGTGGTGGTTTTGTAGTTCGATGCACGGGTTTGATTGCCACCCATGCCGCCAGACGCGTCGGGAAGCGTGGTCAGACTGGGCGTTTTGGCCCAGTAAGTGCGGTCATATTCAGCATCGCGAATCTGGGTCCTCAACTGCGTATCGGCAGAAAACCGGTATTCGTTGATCAGCGTGGTCATGCTGGTCTTGCTTTGGTCAAAATTGTTTTTACTGCCGAAGAATGTGTTGGGTGGCAAGATTTTTCCGGGGGCACGCGTGGCAGCATCAAAAGAGACACCGTAGTCCGGGTTGTCGTTGGTGGTCGAGCGCTGGTAGTTGATCCAGAACTGGTTGTCCGTTCGCAGGTTCAATCCCAGACTCACAGCAGCGCCTTTGCGGTGAATTTCAGGTTGCGTTTCTGTGACGGGATTGGAGCGCCAGCTTCCCTCGTCCCGCTGCATCAGATTGACGCGCACGGCAGTGTTCTCGTTCAGCGGTTTGTTGATGTCTGCGGTGGCGTCCTGAAAGCCCTGCGTGCCTTTGCTGCCAGTGAATTTATATTGCTCCATGCGCAGTGGCGTTTTGCTCACCTGGTTGATGACACCGCCGGCCTGGCCGCGCCCAAACAGCATGGCACCCGCACCGCGCAGGACATCGACCTGCTCTAGGTTGAACGTCTCGCGGTTGTATTGCGCGGTGTCGCGTATGCCGTCCAGATACAAATCGCCAAAGGTATAAAACCCCCTCAGGTTCATGTTGTCGCCGGACCGCCCGCCTTCGGCCGCATTGAATGACAGTCCCGAAACGTTGCGCAACGCTTCTTTCAGTGAACCCACGTGCTGCTGCTCCATCAGGGCACCCGTCACGGTGGTGATAGCCTGCGGAATGTCTTGCGGGTCTTGCAGCGTCTTGCCCACACGTGTAGCGGTGGCTCGCACGCCGTCGGGCTTGTCAGCATCAGCCTTGACGTCAACGGTGGGCAGGTTTTTGGCGGGGTCAGGGGCCGCCTGTTGCGCCATGGCCAGCGATGAGACCCCCGCAAGCATGAAGGCACCTAAAGGCAGAAGCTTCGTCTTTACGGGTATCGGTGCCAAACGAGCGCTGAACTGTTCAGAACACAGGACTTGTACAACTTCTTTGTGTAAAAAACTTTTTTTCGGCGAGCGCAGCATATTTATACCCAGACAGTTAAAGATTTGAAAGAGCTGGCTGCTGTTTGCGCGCCGTTTGGCGCGAAACACGTGGCTTGCTCAAAGATAGAGTGGCAACGCCGACTGGCTGCATGCGCACGCGCAAATGGCTTTTTCAGCGATTCGCAGCGAACTTATGAAACGACAGTTCGTGCTGTGATGCGATTCTAAACGAGAACTATACGCATTACGTAATTTTAGTTTGAATCGCTTTCAAAATTTTTAACTGTCAATTTCAAGCCGAAGTTGACGCGTCGCTGGGCAAGAGATAGCCGACGGCCACGGATCTGCGGTGGCCCCTTAGGGGCACAAGGCCTTCATGACGGTTTTTGCCGTTCAGCTAAAGGGCTACGACCTGCATGAGTTCACACGGATAACTCCTTTCGAGGCTTTGAAAACGCCAGATGGCGTGACGCAACACAAAGGCTGGCCCAAGGAGTCGTGGTGCGATTGAATTGGCGGGCGGTGGGGCTGGTGGCTGCACTGACACCCTGGCTGGCATTCACCCATGGGTCGGCTTGCCGGCAAAGTCGAAAAAACCCACGGAGCAGTTTCTGGATAAATCATTTCATAGAGTAATTGCAAATGCGATAGATTCGCATTTATACTTTGCTGGTAATTAAATTAACGCTTTAAATAACCAGCCAGCCATTCCATGATCGTTTGCATCTGCCGCCGGATATCTGATCGAGACATTGCCCGCCACGCTCGTGCCGGCATGGGCTTTGACGAGATTCAATTTGAACTCGGTGTTGCAACCCAGTGCGGGCAGTGCGAGGCTTGTGCGCGTGATGTGGTCTCCCAGTGCAGCCCCAGCTGCCCGGTGGCCAACATCCAGCTAGCCGACAACCCTTCTGTCGGCAAACAATGGCAAACATCGATTCCCGTTTAGTCATACTATTCGTCAGTTTTTTGCTGGTTGTGGTTGATACCCGTTGGGTTTTACGCCCATCAACGTGACTGTGGGTTGACAATACATATCTTGGTTTAGCAGCCGCCCTGATCCGTCATTCATGAACGCCCCATCACTTCGCCCTGCCACACGCCTGCCTGTCAGCCGCAACACAGCTATTGCGTTAGCCGTGGTGGCTTTGCATGTTGGCTTCATATGGGTGCTGCAAAGTGGACTGTTGATGCGGGCAGTCGAAGTTATGGTGCCGGTGGAAATGCTCTCCCAAATCATTGACCCACCTGCGCCCAAGGTGGCATCGCAACCACCGGCCCCGCCCGTGCCTTTGGAGCAACCCAAGAAAGCCATCGCCAGAGCACCAACGCCCGAAACGCCGTTGCCGGTGGCCATCAAAGACCCGACGCTTGCGCCAAATGCCCCGACAGGCGCGGTTGTGCCGCAGACTGCACCGGCACCCATTGCTGCCCCGGTAACGGCGGCACCTGCTGTAGCGCCTGCACCGCCCTCGGTGCAGTTACCGTCCAGCGATGCTGATTACCTGCAAAACCCGCGACCGCCCTACCCGTCCATCAGCCGCCGCATGAATGAACAGGGAAAAACAACCGTGCGCGTTCTGATTGGGGTTGACGGCCAGCCGCAGCGCGCCGAAATTGCCAAATCCAGCGGCTTTAGCCGTCTGGACGATGCGGCTCTGGCCACCGTGATGCGCTGGCGCTTTGTGCCCGGCAAGCGCGGCGGCGTCGCAGAGGCCATGTGGTTTAACGTGCCCATCAACTGGGTACTCGAATAATTTTTTGATGTCTGGAGTTTTGAAATGAATTCGCAATTTGGCCTGGCCAATCTCTGGTCGCAAGGTGATCTGGTCACCAAATCGGTCGCGGCCCTGCTGCTCATCATGTCGCTGGCATCGTGGATGGTCATCATCATCAAAACGCTGGACCTGATGAAGTACAAACGCATTGCCAAAAGCGCTGAAGGCTTTTGGCACAGCCAGGATTTTCAGGCCGGCCTGACCCACCTGGGCACAGACGATACCAATCCATTTCGCCAGATGGTGCTCGAAGGCCGTGAAGCGACGCTGCACCACCAGAGCACCAAAGCGCACCTGCACGACGCGCTCGACATGAGCGACTGGGTCACACGGACGCTGCGAAACTGCATGGATGAATTCACCGGAAAGCTGCAATCAGGCATGGCCATTCTTGCATCGGTCGGTTCTACCGCGCCGTTTGTGGGTCTGTTCGGTACCGTCTGGGGTATTTACCATGCGCTGCTGTCGATTGGCGCTGCGGGCCAGGCCACCATTGACAAGGTTGCCGGGCCGATTGGCGAGTCGCTCATCATGACTGCGCTGGGCTTGGCCGTGGCCATTCCCGCTGTGTTGGGCTACAACGCGCTGGTGCGCGGCAACAAGGGTGTGCTGCAAAAACTCAGCCGCTTTGCCCATGACCTGCATGCTTATTTTGTGACCGGCGCGCGGGTCAGCTCAGGGGTGTCATCCGGCGCTACCGCCCGGGTTGTTCCCTTGAAAAAAGTCTGACCGGAGAACAGCCATGGCCTTTGGAACCCAGGACGATTCTGACGAGGTGATGAATGAAATCAACATGACGCCGATGGTGGACATCATGCTGGTTTTGCTGATTATTTTCATCATCACCATTCCGGTGATGAAGCATTCGGTGAACATTGACTTGCCGCGCGCCACGAACGAGGCGCAAAACATCAAGCCCGAAACCCTGCGCCTGTCTGTGGATGCACAAGGGGCCTACTTCATGAACGAAGCGCCAGTTGCAGACGCCGACCTGGCGCCCAAGCTCAAGGCCGCAGCGACTCAAAATCCGCAGCCGGAACTGCACATCCGCGGCGACAAGGCGGTGCGTTACGAGCGTGTTGCCCAGGCCATGGCGGCGGCGCAGCAAGCCGGTTTGCGCAAAATAGGATTCATCACCGAACCCAACAATTAAGTCGCTAACGGGCTGTTTTTTAGCTCGGCTTTTGACGGTGGACTACAGGCCAATGGCC
>CANFOS010000035.1 GCA_947448735.1 Comamonadaceae bacterium
ATCCAAAATCTAAGAAAAGACATAGAAAAATCTATGACGAGTAGTATAGTCGGACTTTACTACTTTTTTCTTCTTAAATCACTTTAACTTTACGTTGCAAGTGCTTGAATTTAAAAAGAAATTTCTCAACTTTTTTGACACAAAAAACTCGGCAATTAAGCAGTGTGAATGCAGTGCTCTACCCCTGAGCTAATCTCCCGCTGCTTTTCAGCAAGCCTTAGATTATATGCTGACTATCAAGCTGTGGCTGATCGCCAGACCGTCTTGCCTTTGCTGGCCTTGTCAATGTCGAGCAGCAGCTTTTCATGTGCATCCAGTTCGTCGGCGTTGGCGGCCAGCAGCGGCAGCACGAACTGGCTCAGGTCAATGGCTGGTGCGTCCATACCGCTTTGCGCAGTGGTGCCCGTGTCCATCATCAGGCTGTTTTGTCCGCGCGTCAGGTTGATGTACACGTCGGCCAGCAGTTCCGCGTCCAGCAGCGCGCCATGCAAAGTGCGGCTAGAGTTGTCGACCTCGAGCCTGTCACACAGTGCATCCAGCGAATTGCGTTTGCCGGGATACAGCTCCTTGGCCATCATCAGGCTGTCGGTGATTTTGCCGACGTGAGCAGAGATGGGCGGCTGGCCGCAAATTTCCAACTCCTTGTTTAAAAATCCCACATCAAACGGCGCGTTATGAATGATGATTTCAGCGCCGTTCAAATATTCCAGCAGCTCACCGGCAATCACGCCAAAGCGGGGTTTGTCTTTTAAAAACTCGTTGCTGATGCCGTGGACTTTCAGCGCGTCTTCATGGCTGTCGCGCTCAGGATTCAGGTAAAAGTGTTTGTTGTTGCCTGTCAGCTTGCGCGCTACCAGTTCAACGCAGCCGATCTCGATGATGCGGTCCCCGTTATCAGGCGACAAGCCTGTGGTTTCGGTGTCCAGAAAAATTTGGCGCATGTCAGAGCCGATCTTTTTAATGAAGTTCTTTGGCGTGATTGATGGTGTATTTGGGGATTTCAACCGTGACATTGGCTTGGGCCAGTATCGCCTGACAGCTCAGGCGCGAGTTGGGCTCCAGGCCCCAGGCGCGATCAAGCAAGTCGTCTTCTTCTTCCTCTGGCGCATTCAGCGATGCAAAGCCTTCACGCACGATGACATGACACGTGGTGCAGGCCGCGCTCATGTCACAGGCGTGTTCAATGTTGATTTTGTTGTCCAGCAAGGCCTCGCAAATCGACGTACCTGCGGGCGCGGTGATCTCAGCGCCTTGCGGGCAGTATTCGGCGTGGGGAATAATTTTGATGATGGGCATGATGAGGTGTTCAGACGGATTCAATGTTTTTGCCGGCCAGGGCTTGGTGTATGCCCCGGTTCATGCGCTCCGCAGCGAAGACTTCGGTGCCTTTGGCCAGCGCTTGGGTGGCTGCTTCAATCGTCGCGGCATCGCCATTTTCACGCGCGTCGATCAGGCCGACGATCAGACTGTCAATTTGTGCGCGCTCGTTGGGACTGAGTAAATCGGCGTCTGCATCCAGGGCCGTTTTAACGGCCAGAACCATGCGGTCAGCGTCAACGCGCGCTTCAGCCAGGGCACGCGAGGCCATATCCTTCTGAGCAGTTGAAAAGCTGTCCTGCAGCATGCGCGCAATTTCGTCGTCAGACAAGCCATACGATGGTTTCACGTCGATGCGCGCCTGCACGCCACTGATCTGTTCTTTGGCATCAACGCTTAGCAAACCATCTGCATCAACAGTAAATGTGACGCGAATACGTGCCGCGCCCGCCACCATGGGCGGTATACCGCGCAACTCAAAATGGGCCAGGCTGCGACAGTCGGCCACCAGGTCACGCTCGCCCTGCACCACATGCAGCGCAAGCGCCGTCTGGCCGTCCTGGTAAGTCGTGAAGTCTTGCGCCATGGCCGTCGGAATGGTCTGGTTGCGCGGCACGATGCGCTCGACCAGGCCGCCCATGGTTTCAATGCCCAAGGACAGGGGAATCACGTCGAGGAGCAGCAGGTCGCTACCCGCATTGTTGCCCGCCAATTGGTTGGCAGAAATAGCTGCCCCCAGTGCCACCACCTCGTCGGGATTCAAATTGACCAAAGGCTCACGGCCAAAAAAACTGGCCACCGCTTTGCGCACTTGTGGCATGCGGGTAGAGCCGCCCACCAGCACCACGCCGTCAATGTCACTTTTGTCCAGTTTGGCATCACGAAGTGCCTTGCGAGCAGCCGTCAAGGTCCGCTGCGTCAGCTGCGCAGTGGTGGTTTCGAAATCTTCAGCCTTCATTTCAAAATTAACCAGCGTCTTGGCCAGTTGCGCTGAAAACGGGGCAGCGGGCGTCATCGACAGCGCCTCTTTGCACGCCCGTGCCGCGCGCAGCAAGGTCGCCTTGTCGGTGGGGCTCAAGGTATCTGCGGCCAGCCCGGCTTTGGCCAGCACCCAGTCCACCAGCGCGCGGTCATAGTCATCGCCACCCAGAGCTGAATCACCACCCGTCGCCACCACCTCAAACACACCTTCGGTCAGGCGCAGGATGGAAATATCAAACGTCCCGCCACCCAGGTCATAAATCGCAAACACGCCCTGGCTGGCGTTGTCCAGACCATATGCAATCGCCGCTGCCGTCGGCTCGTTGATCAGGCGCAGCACGTTCAGGCCGGCCAATTGCGCTGCATCTTTGGTCGCTTGGCGCTGGGCATCGTCAAAGTAGGCGGGCACGGTGATGACTGCACCGTAAATGTCGTCGTCAAAGGTGTCTTCTGCCCGAAAGCGCAGCGTTGCCAAAATCTCGGCACTGATTTCAACTGGGCTTTTTTCACCGGCCACAGTTTGCAGTGTGACCATGCCAGGCTTGTCAATCAACTGATAAGGCAACTGCGCGCGGTTGCCAATGTCATGGATGCCCCGCCCCATCAGCCGCTTGACGGACGCAATGGTGTTGGCCGGGTCATCGACCTGAGCAGTCAAGGCCGCAAAACCAATCTGGCGCTTGTCGCCCGGCAGGTAACGCACGACGCTTGGCAAAATCACCCGGCCCTCGTCGTCAGGCAGACATTCGGCGATGCTACTACGCACACTGGCCACCAGCGAATGGGTGGTGCCCAGGTCAATGCCGATAGCGATACGTCTTTCGTGTGGGTTGGGCGCCTGGCCAGGTTCGGAAATTTGAAGAAGTGCCATGTCGCTTAATGTCGTTTGATCGTGTGCATTTTTATTGTCCCAGCAGATCCAGGCGAGCCTCAACCTCAGCACCAAAACGCTCAACAAACATCAGGCTTCTGACATGCTCGACAGCGGCCTTGAAATCGTTCTGGACATCTATTGATTGCTCTATTTTTGATAGCTTATCGCGCTTGAATTCATTGGTCTGCAGGAATATTTCGTGAATATTTTCAGCTGTTTTGGCCTCTTCCAGGGCCTCCCGCCATTCTATTTGCTGCATCAAAAAAATCGCAGGCATGGCGGTGTTGTTTTCAGCGTTGACAGCAGCGCCATGCAACTCGCACAGGTAGGCCGCGCGCCTGAGCGGGTCTTTGAGCCGCTGGTAGGCCTCATTGATGCGCACTGACCACTGCATGGCCACCCGCTGGGCGCTGGCACCTTGTGCGGCGAACTTGTCGGGGTGCGCTTCTTTCTGGAGCTGTTTCCAGCGGGCATCAATGGCTGCGCGGTCTTGGCTGAACTTTTGCGTTAAACCGAAAAGTTCGAAATCACTGGACTGAAGGTTCACACACGGAAGCTTTCGCCACACCCGCATCTGTCCCGCTCATTTGGGTTGAGAAACTTGAAGCCCTCGTTCAAGCCTTCGCGCACGAAGTCAAGCTGGGTACCATCAATGTAGGCCATGCTTTTCGGGTCGACCAGCACGGTCACACCGTTGTCTTCGAACACCACATCTTCAGGCGCGATTTCGTCAGCGTATTCAAGCTTGTAGGCCAAACCCGAACAGCCCGTGGTTTTGACACCGAGCCGCACGCCAACGCCTTTGCCGCGCTTGGTCATGTAGCGTGTCACGTGGCGGGCAGCGGCGTCGGTCAGGGTTACGGACATTTGGATTTTTCAGGCTAATGATCAGGCAGCAATGGCTTGGGCTTGGCCATGCTTTTGCTTGTAGTCGCTCACAGCCGCTTTGATGGCGTCTTCCGCCAGAATCGAGCAGTGAATTTTGACTGGCGGCAGTGCCAGCTCTTGGGCAATTTCGCTATTTTTGATGCTGGCGGCCTGGTCCAGCGTTTTGCCCTTGACCCATTCGGTCACAAGCGAACTGGACGCGATGGCCGAGCCACATCCGTAGGTTTTAAAGCGCGCATCTTCAATCACACCGGTGACCGGATTGACCTTGATTTGCAGCTTCATCACATCGCCGCAGGCCGGTGCGCCGACCATGCCGGTGCCAACCGTGTCGTCGCCCTTTTCAAACGAGCCAACATTGCGGGGGTTTTCATAGTGGTCTACCACTTTTTCACTGTATGCCATGGTGTTTACCTCTTAACTTTTTGCGAAGCGCTGCTCAATGAGCAGCCCATTGGATCGTCGACAAGTCGATGCCTTCTTTGAACATGTCCCACAAGGGTGACAGCTCGCGCAGTTTGGCCACGTTCTCCTTGATCGTGCCGACTGCGTAGTCAATTTCTTCTTCCGTCGTCCAGCGGCCCATCGTCATGCGCAGGCTGCTGTGGGCCAATTCGTCGCTGCGGCCCAGGGCGCGCAGAACATAGCTGGGCTCTAGCGATGCAGACGTGCAGGCCGAGCCACTCGAGACCGCCAAGCCCTTGATGCCCATGATCAGCGACTCGCCTTCCACATAGTTAAAGCTCATGTTCAGGTTGTGCGGTACGCGTTTGTCGGCGTGGCCATTCAAGAACACTTCTTCAACATCTTTCAGGCCGTTGAGCATGCGCTGTTGCAAACCGCGAATCCGTTTGTTTTCCTCATGCATCTCGGCTTTGGCAATACGATAAGCCTCACCCATCCCCACGCACTGGTGCGTTGGCAAGGTACCCGAGCGCATACCGCGCTCGTGACCGCCACCGTGCATTTGTGCTTCAAGCCGCACGCGTGGCTTGCGCCGAACATACAGAGCGCCTATGCCTTTGGGGCCATAGGTTTTGTGCGATGTCAGGCTCATCAAATCAATCGGCAGCGCCGTCAAGTCAATGTCAACACGGCCGGTGGCTTGCGCAGCATCGGTGTGAAAGATGATGCCTTTTTCACGGCACAGCGTGCCAATCGCCGCCACGTCTTGAATCACGCCAATTTCGTTGTTGACGAACATGACGCTGACCAAGATCGTGTCTGGCCGAATCGCGGCCTTCAGCAGCTCCATGTCCAGCAAGCCATCGGCCTGAACGTCAAGATAGGTCGCATCGAAACCCTGGCGTTCCAGCTCCCGGAAGGTATCAAGTACGGCTTTGTGCTCGGTCTTGACCGTGATGATGTGCTTGCCCTTGGTTTTGTAAAACTGCGCTGCGCCTTTGATGGCCAGGTTGTTGGACTCGGTGGCACCACTGGTCCACACAATCTCGCGCGGATCTGCCCCTATCAACGCAGCGACTTGCTCGCGCGCTTTTTCAACAGCCGCTTCGGCCTCCCAGCCCCAGGCGTGGCTGCGCGACGCAGGATTGCCGAAGTGCTCGCGCAACCATGGAATCATGGCGTCCACTACCCGCGGGTCGCACGGGTTGGTGGAGCTGTAGTCCATGTAGATGGGGAAGTGTGGGGTTTCCATTTGACGTGCTCAATAAATTAGCTGGCCGGATAGCAAAGACGCGACAAAAATCTATAGCAGTGCCTGATCAAGACTTGGAAAACGCATTGCCCAAAGCGAACACAGAGTTGGGCGCGTTCACGCGGGTGGGTTTGGGCATCGGCTGGGTAAAGATGGCCTTTTTCACCATCGGTGAGTTCTCCACCACCAAGCCCTTGGCCAACTGTTCATCGACCAACTTTTGCAAGCTGACAGAGTCCAGAAACTCAACCATGCGGCTGTTCAGTGATGCCCACAGCTCGTGCGTCATACACCTGGCGCCCTCGCCCATACAGTTTTCTTTGCCGCTGCACTGGGTCGCATCAATCGGCTCGTCCACCGAGACGATGATGTCGGCAACGGTAATGTCAGCCGCCTTTCGGCCTAGCGTGTAACCGCCGCCTGGGCCGCGGGTGGATTCAACCAGCTCGTGGCGACGCAACTTGCCAAAAAGTTGCTCAAGGTAGGACAAAGAAATTTGCTGGCGCTGGCTGATGGCGGCCAGAGTTACCGGGCCGCTGTTTTGACGCAGGCCCAAATCAATCATCGCAGTGACCGCAAAGCGGCCTTTGGTCGTGAGGCGCATAACAAGCTCCTTATAGTTAGCTTGGCTGTCGTTAAACAGCAATGGTTACTTTTGAAAATGATGTTTCAAAAGAGGTTTACTCCTCCAGCCACCCAAGGCAGTCGACCTGCACATGGGATCTTTTGTTGTTATCCGTTTGTTCCTGACTAGATTGGTCAAGTATAGCAGAAATCAAGGGAGTCCGCAGAATTAAAACCAGGCGGTAAAAATACATACCCCTTGGTAATTCTGTGTTCAAGCGCGTATTGGCACGATGTTGTCGGACCCCGGCACCCCAAAGGCCTGCTCTTTGAGAATGTGCAGTTGATCCCGCACCTTCGCGGCTTTTTCAAACTCCAGATTCTTGGCGTGCTCGACCATCTGCTTTTCAAGCCGCTTGATCTCGCGTGACACGTCTTTTTCACTCATGTCTTCTACCAGCGCCTTTTGCAGCAGCAGCTTGTCGGCCTCTTTGCCAGATTTTTCGCTGTAAACACCGTCGATCAAGTCCTTGATGCGCTTGACCACGCTCATCGGCGTGATGTTGTGTTCGATGTTGTGCGCGATTTGCTTGTTACGGCGACGCTCAGTCTCACTCATGGCTTTGGCCATCGAATCGGTGATGCGATCCGCGTACAAAATCGCGCGGCCATTCAGGTTACGGGCGGCGCGGCCAATGGTTTGGATCAGGCTGCGCTCTGCCCTCAAAAAACCTTCTTTGTCAGCGTCCAGAATCGCCACCAGAGACACCTCGGGAATGTCCAAACCCTCGCGCAGCAAATTGATGCCGACCAGCACATCAAACGCACCGAGACGCAGGTCACGCAAAATTTCAACCCTCTCGACCGTGTCCACATCGCTGTGCAGGTAGCGCACCTTCACGCCGTTTTCGCTCAGGTAGTCGGTCAGTTGTTCAGCCATGCGCTTGGTCAGCGTGGTGATGAGCACGCGCTCGTTTTTATCCACCCGAATGCGGATTTCACCCAGCACATCGTCCACCTGGTTCACCGCTGGCCGCACCTCCACCTGCGGGTCAACCAGGCCGGTTGGCCGCACGACTTGCTCGACCACCTGACCGGCGTGTTCTTTTTCGTAGGCAGCGGGTGTGGCCGATACAAAAATCGCCTGGTGCATTTTGGTCTCAAACTCTTCCAGCTTCAGCGGCCGGTTGTCGAGCGCGCTGGGCAGACGAAAGCCATAGTCGACCAGCGTGGTTTTACGCGAGCGGTCGCCGTTGTACATGGCACTTAACTGCCCCATCATCACGTGGCTTTCGTCCAGAAACATCACCGAGTCTTTGGGCATGTAGTCGCACAGGGTTGACGGCGGCGAGCCGGGCGGCGCGCCACTCAGATGGCGGGTGTAGTTTTCAATGCCTTTGCAGTGGCCGATTTCGCTCAGCATTTCCAGGTCAAACCGGGTGCGCTGCTCAATGCGCTGAGCCTCCACCAGCTTGCCCTGCTTGACGAAATAATCAATGCGTTCAGCCAGCTCCAGCTTGATGGTTTCAATCGACATCATCACCTTGTCGCGCGGCGTGACGTAATGGCTTTTGGGGTACACCACAAAGCGCGGCACTTTTTGCCGGATGCGGCCCGTCAGCGGGTCAAACAACTGCAAGGACTCAATCTCGTCATCAAACAGTTCAATGCGCAGCGCAAGTTCTGAATGCTCCGCTGGAAACACATCGATCACATCGCCCCGCACACGAAAGGTACCGCGAGAAAAGTCCACGTCATTGCGCTGGTATTGCATGCGTATCAAGCGTGCAATCACATCGCGCTGACCCATCTTGTCAGAGACCCGCGCAATAAAGCGCATCTGCGTGTAGTCCTCGGGGGCGCCAATGCCGTAAATCGCGCTGACGGTCGCCACGATGATGGTGTCCCGGCGTTCGAGCACGCTCTTGGTGGCCGACAGGCGCATCTGCTCGATGTGCTCGTTGATGGCCGAGTCTTTTTCAATGAACAAGTCGCGCTGCGGCACGTAGGCTTCAGGCTGGTAGTAGTCGTAGTAGCTGACGAAATACTCCACCGCGTTTTTCGGAAAAAACTCGCGGAACTCGCTGTACAGCTGGGCGGCCAGGGTCTTGTTGGGCGCAAACACAATGGCTGGCCGGCCCAGCCGCGCGATCACATTGGCCATGGTGTAGGTTTTGCCCGAGCCCGTCACGCCCAGCAGGGTCTGAAACACCTCGCCATCGTTGACGCCCTCGACCAGTTTGTCGATGGCCTGCGGCTGATCGCCAGCGGGCAGGTAGGGCTGAAACAGCTCAAAAGGCGAATCGGGAAAGCTCGCAAATGTGCCTTTGAGGGGAGCGTCATTCGATGGGGTGATGAGTTCAAGTACTTCTGGCATAAAAAACCTCAAAAGGCGCCTTACGAGCACCCTTAAAATAAGGGTAACTCTCTAGCTTACGTCTTTTTTAACTTTCAGGAACCCCATGTCCATATTTACCGCCGTCGAAATGGCCCCACGTGATCCGATTTTGGGCATCAACGAAGCCTTTGCGGCAGACACCAACCCCCACAAGGTCAACCTGGGCGTGGGCGTGTATTACGACGACAACGGCAAGCTGCCCCTGCTGGCCTGCGTACAAGCCGCTGAAAAGCTGATGATGGCATCACCCAAGCCGCGCGGCTACCTGCCGATTGACGGTATTGCAGCCTACGACTCGGCTGTGAAAGCGCTGGTTTTTGGCACTGACAGCGAGCCGGTCAAAAGCGGCCGCATCGCCACCGCCCAAGGCATTGGCGGCACGGGCGGCCTGAAGATAGGCGCTGACTTTTTGAAAAAGCTCAGCCCCCACGCCAAAGTCATGATTTCAGACCCCAGCTGGGAAAACCACAAAGCCCTGTTCACCCAGGCCGGCTTTGACGTTGTCAGCCACCCTTATTACGACGCAGCCAAGCGCGGCATTGACTTTGACGGCATGCTGGCCGCCCTGAACGCAGCCGCGCCCGGGACGATTGCCGTACTGCACGCCTGCTGCCACAACCCCACCGGTTACGACATCAGCCCCGCACAGTGGGACCAGGTGATTGCCGTTGTCAAGGCACGCAACATCACACCATTTTTAGACATGGCTTACCAAGGCTTTGGCTATGGCATCAAGGAAGACGGCGCGGCAGTGGCCAAGTTTGTCGCCGCTGGCCTGAATTTTTTCGTTTCCACGTCGTTCAGCAAAAGCTTCTCTTTGTATGGCGAGCGCGTCGGTGCCCTGTCAGTCGTCTGCAGCACAAAAGAAGAAGCAGACCGTGTGCTGAGCCAGCTCAAACTGGTCATTCGCACCAACTACAGCAACCCGCAAATCCACGGCGCCACGGTGGTGGCCACGGTGCTGAACACGCCCGAGCTGCGCGCCCAATGGGAAGCCGAGCTGACCGAAATGCGGGTTCGCATCAAGGCCATGCGCCAAAAGCTGGTCGATGGGCTGAAGGCGGCGGGTGTCAAGCAGGACATGAGCTTTATCACCGACCAGATTGGTATGTTCAGCTATTCAGGCCTTAGCAAAGACCAGATGCAGCGCTTGCGCAGTGAGTTTGGGGTGTATGGGACGGATGCTGGGCGCATGTGTGTGGCGGCCTTGAACAGCAAAAACATTGACCACGTCTGCGCGAGTATTGCGAAGGTGGTTTGAGATTTAAGCGGTTGAAAAAAACTTTTTGCCGTTTTAAGTGTGTTTTAGGGCTGTAGCTAAGATTCTTGCGCGAGTAGCTCTTAAATTAATAGCGGTTCACGTTTATATGGTTTGCCGGGGGTTGCCCGGCAGCAACTCACTTTTCTTTTGCTTCGCCAAAAGCAAAGTAAGCAAAAGAAAAGGCGACCCGCAGTCTGAGTCCCTACGCTTCGCTACGGGCAACCTGCGCTGCTCGATTCCGGCGGCGGTCCAAACAACTCGCTACGCTCAAACAAGTTTGGCCCGACCTTCCGCCTCCATCTGCGCTGCTCGGCTCAGCCAGGACGGGTTAGGGAAATGAATTCGGATTCGGATTCGGGGAGCCTGCAAGCGCTTTGCGCTCGCAGGCAATTCTGTATTTGTCTTTTCTCCCGCCCCGTCCTGGCTGAGCTGAGGAGCGCAAGAAAAAGGGGATCAGGGCGCGTGCTTGTCTGAGCGTAGCGAGTTTGCACGTGACCCCACTTTTTCTGAGCACCGCAAGGTGCCCGCAGCGAAGCGTAGGGACTCAGACTGCGGGTCGCCTTTCTTTTCCTTAGGTTTCTTTGGCGAAGCAAAGAAAAGTAAGTCGCCCGCCGGGGCGAGTCCCGGCAGACTAGTGAAAGGTAGCCGCTATAACTTCAGGAGCTACTCAGCCTTATTTCCGTTTGTTTAGAACCCAAAAACAGCCTAAACCAGCCGCCCCGACAAGCCAAACAGTTGAACCGGCAAACATTCACTGAAATGCACGAAGTCTTGATCCAGACTAAAAACCGGCAACTTCCGTTGACTGGCTACGGCACAGATCAAAAAGTCAGTGTGTGATCCTTGAATACCTTTGGCTTTGCAGGTGTTGAAAAACCGCGCAGCGCATTCGTAGTCCGAAAGCGTCAACGGCTCATCCGGAAAAGCCACCAAAGCACTTCGCAGCTTCTCAAACTGAGCGGGTTCTTTGATGCCACTGAGCAGCTCTTGCCTGACCGGCCCGATCAGCATCGCGCGGGCGTCTGAGATCAGGTCTTTCAGTGCCAGCGTCGCGGCATCGTCAGCGCCAGGCAAAGCGCGCCGCCGCAACACCAGCGACCAGACCGACGTGTCAACCACGACCTGCACGCTTTAGCCTTTGGCGTCTGGTGCAAGACCAGCGCGATTTCTTTGCGCTTTGTAGTCGTAGTCTGGGGCGTAGTCAATCTGGCCGAAAAGCTCTGTCAGTTTGAGCTGCTGGCGCTTTTGAATGTATTCCTGCAAGGCCTGGGTCACCACGGCTTTTTTGGTTTTTTGACCGCCCAGCGCGCGGGCAGATTCGATCAAGCTGTCGTCAATTGCGAGGTTGGTGGCCATTTTTTACACCTCCGAATGTGTGGCTGAATGTGTAAGCCTTGATTATCTGCCCAAACCAGGAAATCACCTACCCCCACACCACAGACCGCATCGCAATCGATCCGCCCTGGTAGTCAACGTTAAAAAACCGCATCGGCTCCTTGCCGTCCACCGCCCCAGCGGCGTACAGCAGAGGCAAGTAGTGTTCATGGGTAGGATGGGCCATCTTCGCCAAACTGCCCCATTGCAAAAAGTTGGGCAGCGCGCCTAAATTGCCTTGCTGAATCAGCCCGGCTGTCGTCTGGTCAAACTCCAGCGTCCAGTCGTAGGCCTGGTTGGCGGCCGCGCCGCGCTGCATTTGCCGCAAGTTGTGCACGATGTTGCCGCTACCGACGATCAGCACGCCCCTGTCACGCAGGCTTTTGAGCTGCTGGGCCAGGGCGTAGTGCTCTTCAGGCGCTCTTGAATAGTCCATGCTGAGCTGGATAACTGGAATCTCGGCGCCGGGAAACATCGGTTTTAAAACGCTCCAGGTGCCGTGGTCCAGGCCCCAGTCTTTCTCGTCCAGCCCCAACGGCAACGACCCGCGCTGGCGGACCCACTGGCTGATGGCTTGCGCTGCGGCCACGTCACCCGGTGCGGGGTATTGCTGGTCAAACAGCTCTTGCGGGAAGCCGCCAAAGTCGTGGATGGTTTTGGGGCGGGCCATGGCGGTCAGCTGCCAGCCTTCGGTCAGCCAGTGGGCAGAAATGCACAAAATCAGCTGGGGTCGGGGCATTTTTGATCCGAACTCCGCCCCCAAAGCCTGCCAGCTGTTGAAGTATTCATTGCCGGGCAAGGCATTCATCGGGCTGCCGTGGCCCAAGAACAAGACCGGCATGCGGTCGGATTTTTGCAGTGAAACGATGCGGTCAAGCGAAAGCGGTGAAGGGGTGGGCATACATGCGGCGGTTGGTTGTCAAAAAAAATTTACACTTATGACTGTCAGATTTATTTTGATATGGTTGCTGTCGCGGTGGAAAACAAGATGGCATCCTGTTATATTGCTGCACTGCAACATAAATTTTTATCGAGGCCTTTGAACCATGCTTTACCAAGTTTACGAAACCCAGCGTACCCTGATGGAGCCGTTTGTCGATTTTGCACAGGCCGCTGCCAAGCTGTACAGCAACAGCTCATCGCCCGTAGCGCAGAACCCGTTTGTACAGCGCATGGCGGCGGGCTATGAACTGATCTACCGTCTGGGCAAAGACTACGAGCGCCCGGTTTTTGGCATTCAGAACATTGTCAATGGTGAGGTAGAAATTGCCGTCCATGAACGCGTAGAGATTGACAAGCCGTTTTGCGAGTTGCGCCGCTTCAAGCGTTTTACCGACGACAGCGCGACGCTGGATCACCTGAAAGACCAGCCTGCGGTGCTGATTGTGGCCCCACTGTCTGGCCACTACGCCACACTGCTGCGTGACACCGTCAAAACCATGCTGAAAGACCACAAGGTCTACATCACCGACTGGAAAAACGCCCGCTTGGTGCCATTGTCAGAGGGTACGTTCCATTTGGACGACTACGTCAATTACGTGCAGGAGTTCATTCGCCACCTGCAGGGCAAGTATGGCAATTGCCATGTCATCAGCGTTTGCCAGCCCACGGTACCGGTGTTTGCCGCGATTTCGCTGATGGCCTCGCGTGGCGAAACCACCCCGCTGTCGATGACCATGATGGGCGGGCCGATTGACGCGCGCAAATCGCCAACTGCCGTCAACAACCTGGCCATGACCAAGCCCTACTCGTGGTTTGAAAACAATGTGATTTACCGCGTGCCCAGCAACTTCCCGGGCGCAGGCCGCCGGGTCTACCCCGGCTTTTTGCAGCACACCGGTTTTGTGGCCATGAACCCCAGCAACCATGCCAAGAGTCATTTCGACTTCTTCAAGGACCTGGTCAAAGGCGACGATGCCAGCGCCGAAATGCACCGCAAGTTTTACGACGAATACAACGCGGTGCTGGACATGGACGCTGAATACTATCTGGAGACGATTGACGTTGTGTTCCAGAAGTACAAACTGGTCAACGGCACGTGGGACGTGAAGTCACTCAGCGGAGAATTGGAGCGCGTCATTCCAGGAGACATCAAAACCACCCGCGTGATGACGGTCGAGGGCGAGCTAGACGATATTTCAGGCTCGGGCCAGACCGAAGCTGCGCTCGAGATGTGCACCGGCGTTCCCGCTGGACACAAAAGGCACTTTGAAGCCAAAGGCGCAGGTCACTACGGTATTTTCAGCGGCAGGCGCTGGCGCGAGCAGGTCTACCCAGCCGTCAAGACCTTCATTCTGGAAGCCAACAAAAGCGTGAACAAGCCGGCAACCGTAGCCAAACCGGTTGTGAAAGCCGCAGTCAAAACTGCACCCAAAACCGCACCCAAAGCAGCGGTCAAAACCGCAGTCAAGCGCGCCCCGGCCAAAGCAGCACGCAGCAAATAAAGCGGGACAATCGCAGGGTGACAAACCCCGACCCCACTGATAGCGACAACCTTGCCAGCCTTGTCCGGCACATACACGCGGCACTGCCCCAAACCCAGTGCACGCGCTGCGGCTACCCGGACTGCCAGGCTTACGCCGAGGCGATTGGCCAGGGCCAGGCCGCCATCAACCAATGCCCGCCCGGCGGCGATGAAGGGGTTGCCAGACTGGCGGCCATCACCGGCCAGCCCGTTTTGAGCCTGAACCCCGCCAACGGCCTGAAAGCCCCACGCAGCGTCGCCGTGATTGATGAGGCCTGGTGCATAGGCTGCACGCTGTGCCTGCCGGTCTGCCCCACCGACGCGATTTTGGGCAGCAACAAAATGATGCACACCGTGATCGAGCAACATTGCACCGGCTGCGAGCTGTGCGTTGCTGTGTGTCCGGTCGATTGCATCAGCCTGGAAACCGTCAGCGGCGAACGTACCGGCTGGGCAGCGTGGTCACAAGCACAGGCTGATGAGGCACTTGATCGCTATAATTTTCATAGCGACTCACGTAATAAATCATTGGTCAAGAGCCCTAAAGCACCGGTAAAACCGGCTCAAAGCACAGCCGAAGCGAGCCCTGCAAGTCTGAAGCAGTCAGTCATCGCCGCCGCACTGGCAAAATCCAGGGCGGCGCGTTCAGCCAAACCCTAAGCCGGCATGTCCACCAAGCCCAGCACTTCAGCCTCATAGGCATGCAGCGACGGCGCGCCACCGGTGTGGATGAACAGCACGTTCTCGTCCGGTTTGAAATGGCCCTGACGTGCCAAGCCGATCAAGCCCGCCATGATTTTGCCGGTGTAGACCGGGTCGAGCAAAATGGCCTCGGTACGCGCCAGCATTTGCACCGCCTCGACCATCGCCGCATTGGGCACTGAATATTTGGGCCGCCACCAATTGCCATGGCTCACCACCGCGTCAGCTGACACCGTGATGCCCAGTCCCAACAGATCGCACACCGCTTGGGCTTCCTTGTGCACCAGCGGGTTTTGGTCGGCCGGGTCACGGCTGACGCCGATGCCAATCAGGGGAATGTGGATGTGGTTACCCAGAAAACCCGCCAGCAAGCCGCCATGCGTGCCCGAGCTGCCTGAGCCGACCACGATTTTGTCGATCTGTACGCCCTGGTCAAAAAACTGCTGCTGCAACTCTTGCGCGCAAGCCACGTAGCCCAGGCCGCCAATCGCATTGGACCCACCGCCGGGCACGATGTAGCCCTTGCGCCCGAGCCCAGCCACCTCGTCGGCCACCTGCTGCATGGCAGCCAGCATGTTGGTGCCCGCAGGCACCACGGTGATGGCCTCCACACCGAGCAGCCGGAACAAAAAGTTGTTGCCACTGGCATCGACCTTGTAGCTGTTGGGCACGCGCTCTTCAATCACAAAACGGCACTTCATGCCTTCCTTGACGGCAGCAGACAGCGTGGCGCGGCAATGGTTGGACTGCGGCGCGCCGCAGGTGATCAGTGTGTCGGCGCCCCGGGCCAGCGCGTCGGCCACCAGAAATTCAAGCTTGCGGGTTTTGTTGCCGCCGGGGGTCAGGCCCAGCATGTCGTCGCGCTTGATCCAGACATTCGGGCCAGCACCAGCCGGGCAGGTGGCAGCCAGGGCTTTCGTGAAGTTGGGCATATGCTCCAGCGGCGTGAAGCCTTGGGAGTAACGGCGGCGGGGGAAACGGCTTAAGTCCATGGGGATGTTCCAGTTAAAAAAAGGGGGGCCTAGGCGCAATCGGGTCTAGGCAGACTCAGCAAGGGCCGAAAACGCGGTGATCACTTCAGGCGGTGCCTGCACCAGTTCAATGAGAACACCCTCGCCGGCAATCGGAAACTCATCGTTCGCCTTGGGGTGCATAAAACAGATATCGTAGCCCGCTGCGCCCTTGCGGATGCCGCCAGGCGCAAAGCGCACCCCTTGCGCCGACAGCCATTGAACTGCCTTGGGCAAATCGTCAATCCACAGGCCGACGTGGTTCAGCGGCGTGGTGTGCACAGCGGGTTTTTTGTCGATGTCCAGCGGTTGCATCAGGTCCACCTCAACCTTGAACGGCCCGCTGCCCATGGCGCAAATGTCCTCGTCCACGTTTTCACGTTCACTGACGAAGTTGCCGGTCACTTGCAGGCCCAGCATGTCCACCCACAGGGTACGCAAGCGGTCTTTGCTGGGCGCACCAATGGCGATTTGCTGAATACCCAGCACTTTGAAAGGTCGGGTCATGTGCTGGCCTGCTGCTTGCGGCCGACCCGATAAGCGACACCGTGCGCCGCAGCATCTTCATGGTGCGGTGTGAGTGCAGGCAGGCTAAAAACATCACCGACACGGTAGGTGGTTGACACGCCGTTAACGGTCAGTGTGATGTCACCCTGGGTGATCAGTGCTCTGGCCTCAAACGGATGCGTGTGCTCACCCAAGGCATACCCGACGGGCTTTTCAAGCGTGAGGATGTCGTCAAAGTTGTCGGCTTTTAGTTGGGCTTCAAATTCCTGGATGTTCATTATTTTTCCTGGTTCAGGTCGATGCAAATTCAACAATCGGCTGATCGACGGTCAGCGACTCGCCCTTGGCAGCCAGCACCTTGCCAACCACGCCATCGGCGATTGCAAACAGCACATTTTCCATCTTCATGGCTTCAATCACCGCCACGCGTTCACCAGCCTGCACTTTTTGCCCAACCTGCACGGCCACATCGACCAGCAAACCGGGCATGGGTGACAGCACGTAGCGGCTCATGTCGGGCGGCGCTTTGTAGGGCATCAGCGCATGCAGCGCAGCGGCGCGGGGGCTGAGCACCAGCGCATCCAGGCGTGTGCCGTTGTGGGCCACCCGAATCGCCAGCGGGTTCTTGCCGACGCCGCGTTCGACCTGCGCCGTGAAGGGCTGGCCGTTGACGGTGCCACGAATACGCGCGCCGCCCAGGTGCCATTTGCTACAAATTTCGTAGCTTCTGGCACCTGCATCTATTCGGCTGGAGCCCGAATCAGCCTCAAAATCAACCACCAAAACATTCTTTTGACTGTGCTTGCCCTCGGTGCCGAGAGCAATCACCACAAACTCTTCACCCACCGTCACGCCGTGGCCGGGCAACTGACCGCTGATGCCTGCGGCGCGGCCCAGCAAGCGGCGATTGACGTAGGCCGCCAGCGCCACCAGAACGTCAGGGTCATCGTGCGGCACGTCTTCGGCCGAAAAGCCTTTGCCGTAGTTGTCGGCAATAAACCCGGTGTTGAAGTCACCCGCCACAAACTTCGGGTGCGCCAGCAAAGCCGCCTGAAACGGGATATTGCTGCTGATGCCGCGAATCACAAAACCATTGAGCGCCTCGCGCATTTTGGCAATCGCGTCCAGCCGGTCTTTGCCGTGAACGATAAGCTTGGCAATCATAGAGTCGTAATACATCGGGATGTCACCACCATCTTGCACGCCGGTGTCAACCCGCACGCCGAACAGCTGCGCGGTGTCAGCGGCAAACATGGTTTCTTGGGGCGGTTGAAAGCGCACCAAGCGGCCTGTAGACGGCAAAAAGTTGCGGAAAGGGTCTTCCGCATTGATGCGGCACTCCATCGCCCAGCCGTCCCTGCGCACATCTTTTTGCGCCAGCGGCAGTTGTTCACCGGCGGCCACACGAATCATCAGTTCCACCAGGTCTAGCCCGGTAATGCATTCGGTCACCGGGTGTTCAACCTGCAGTCGGGTGTTCATTTCCAGAAAGTAAAACGATTGGTCTTTGCCGACCACAAACTCCACCGTGCCCGCGCTTTGGTACTTCACCGCTTTGGCCAGCAACACCGCTTGCTCGCCCATGGCTTTGCGGGTGGCGTCGGTAATGAACGGGCTTGGCGCTTCTTCAATCACCTTCTGGTGGCGGCGCTGGATGGAGCATTCCCGCTCATTCAAATAAATCACATTGCCATGGCTGTCGCCCATCAACTGGATTTCAATATGCCGCGGCTCTTCAACAAACTTTTCAATGAACACGCGGTCATCACCAAAACTGTTTTTGGCTTCGTTGCGGCAGGAGGTAAAACCCTCAAGTGCCTCTTTGTCGTTAAACGCAACCCGCAAGCCCTTGCCACCGCCACCTGCACTGGCCTTGATCATCACCGGGTAGCCAATGCCCTTGGCAATCTCGACCGCTTTTTCAGCGGTTTCAATCGCATCGTTCACGCCCGGAATGCAGTTGACACCTGCCGCACCGGCCAGTTTTTTGGACTCAATCTTGTCGCCCATGGCAGCGATGGAGTAGTGCTTGGGGCCGATAAAGGTGATGCCTTCTTCTTCAACCCGCTTGGCAAAGCCGGCGTTTTCACTCAAAAAGCCGTAGCCCGGATGCACCGCCTGCGCGCCGGTTTGTTTGCAGGCCGCGATGATTTTTTCAGCCTGCAAATAACTGTCGCGGCTGGGCGCAGGGCCAATGTTGACGGCCTCGTCGGCGAGCTCAACATGGCGTGCGTCTTTGTCAGCATCCGAATAAACCGCGACGGTTTTGATGCCCATCTTGCGGGCGGTGAGGATGACGCGGCAGGCGATTTCGCCCCGATTTGCGATGAGTATTTTTGTGAACATGTTTTTACTTTCGGTCGATATATCTTCAGGTCATTGCGACGTGATGTGTTTCTTAACCCGCAACGGCCACGTCGCATCTACCTCCGCGAATGTCCCCCGCCCCTGTGGGGCTCCTCCTTGATTTGGCAAAACCCCAAGTCCACGCTGCGGCAGACACGCCATGCCCGTTGCTGGAAAGGAGGTTTCGTAATTGAATTTTGAAGTCATCAACAGTCGCCAACAGAGCGGGTTGGGTGCGCGTTTTGCGGAGGTCAAGGAGGAGCGCGAAGCGCGGCGGACACGCAGCAAAACGCGCACCCAACCCGCTCCAAAATGCAGGACGCAAGATAAAAGAATTCACAACGGAATATTCCCATGCTTGCGCCACGGGTTCTCCAGCTTCTTGTCCCGAAGCATCACCAGTGACCGGCAGATCCGCCTGCGCGTTTCATGCGGCAAGATCACATCGTCAATAAAGCCCCGCGCACCCGCAATAAACGGATTGGCAAATCGTTCTTTGTATTCGGCCTCACGCGCAGCCAGCTTCACCGGGTCACCCTTGTCTTCGCGGAAAATAATTTCAACCGCCCCCTTGGCGCCCATCACCGCAATCTCGGCATTCGGCCAAGCAAAGTTCACGTCACCGCGCAGGTGCTTGGACGCCATCACGTCGTATGCGCCGCCATAGGCCTTGCGGGTGATCACCGTGATTTTCGGCACTGTGCATTCAGCGTAGGCATAGAGCAGTTTGGCGCCGTGCTTGATGATGCCGCCGTATTCTTGTGATGTACCCGGCATGAAGCCAGGCACGTCAACAAACGTCACAACCGGGATGTTGAAGCAATCACAAAACCGGATAAACCGCGCCGCCTTGATGGACGACTTGATGTCCAGGCAACCGGCCAGCACCAGCGGCTGGTTGGCCACAATGCCCACGGTTTGGCCTTCCATGCGTGCAAAGCCAATGATGATGTTTTTGGCGTACTCGGGCTGTATCTCAAAAAAGTCGCCATCATCCACCGTTTTGACAATCAGTTCCTTCATGTCATACGGCTTGTTCGGGTTGTCGGGTACCAGCGTGTCCAGGCTCATGTCCATGCGGTTGGCCGGGTCAGCACTTGGGCGCACCGGGGCTTTTTCGCGGTTGTTCAGCGGCAGGTAGTTGTACAGCCGGCGCAGCATCAGCAGCGCTTCCACATCGTTTTCAAAAGCCAGATCAGCCACGCCGCTTTTTGTCGTGTGGGTGATGGCGCCGCCCAACTCTTCGGCGGTCACGCTTTCATGGGTCACGGTTTTGACGACCTCCGGGCCCGTCACAAACATGTAGCTGGAATCTTTGACCATGAAAATAAAGTCGGTCATGGCCGGGCTGTACACCGCGCCGCCTGCACTTGGCCCCATGATCATGCTGATCTGCGGAATCACGCCGCTGGCCATCACATTGCGCTGAAACACATCGGCATAACCGCCCAGCGATGCCACGCCTTCCTGAATACGCGCGCCGCCTGAATCATTCAGGCCAATCACAGGCGCACCCACCTTCATCGCCTGGTCCATCACCTTGCAGATTTTTTCGGCATGCGCCTCAGACAATGCGCCGCCAAACACGGTGAAGTCCTGGCTGAACACAAAGACCAGGCGGCCATTGATCATGCCGTAGCCAGTGACAACACCATCGCCCGGCGGGCGGTTGTCGGCCATGCCAAAGTCGGTGCAGCGGTGCTCGACAAACATGTCCCACTCTTCAAACGTGCCTTCATCGAGCAGCAGTTCCAGCCGCTCACGCGCAGTGAGTTTGCCTTTGCCGTGTTGCGCATCAATCCGCTTTTGGCCACCGCCCAGTCGGGCAGCAGCGCGTTTTTGTTCGAGTTTTTCAAGAATGTCTTGCATGGTTATTTTCTGTTGATGGATTTTTTGCTATTTATTCAGGAGCTTCTTGCCCTTGATTTGATTGGGCTAAAAGCAGATGTCGTGCTGCCGTAGAGGCCGGAACCTGGCCGCTGGCGACTTGCCTCAGCAGTTCAGGCAGCAAGCGGCTGACAGCAGGGTTTTGCTTGAAAGCCTGTTTCAGCCCCACGTCAATCCGCTCCCACATCCAGCTCATCGACTGCTGCTGGCGACGCTCGGCCAATTTGCCGTTGGCAGTTTGCCGCGCCTTGAAGTCTTGTACCTCTGCCCAGAAGGCCTCCACACCGCTGCCTTTCAAGGCACTGAGTTGAATCGCTTTGGGGTGCCAGTTGCTTTCGACATAGCCAGCGAACATGCCCAGCAATTGCATGGCCGATGTGATTTGCAGTTGCGCGCGCTGCGCGGCGATGGCGTCAATGTCAGCCTTGTTGATGACGACCAGATCGGCCAGCTCCATCACGCCTTTTTTGATCGCCTGCAAATCATCACCCGCATTGGGTAGCTGCATCAGCACAAACATATCGGTCATGCTGGCCACAGCCGTCTCAGATTGGCCCACACCGACGGTTTCCACCATGACGACGTCGTAGCCAGCAGCCTCGCAGACCAGCATGGCCTCGCGGGTTTTTTCAGTCACACCGCCCAGCGTGCCGCTCGAGGGGCTGGGGCGGATGTAGGCCATCTCGTTGACGGACAGCATTTCCATCCGCGTTTTGTCGCCCAAGATCGAGCCACCAGACACGGTGGACGAGGGGTCAATCGTCAGCACCGCCACCCGGTGGCCCTGCTTGATGAGGTACAGGCCCAGCACCTCAATGAAGGTGGACTTGCCAACGCCAGGCACGCCGCTGATGCCTATACGAAAGGATTTTGCGGTATGGGGCAGCAAGGCGGTCAGCAGCTGGTCGGCTTGGGCGCGGTGGTCCGCGCGCGTCGATTCGAGCAGGGTGATGGCTTTGGCGATGGCGCGGCGTTGGGCTTGCGCCTCTGAGCTGACGACCGCTTGAGCCAATGACAATGGGGTGTCCATGCTGATCACAAAATCTCAAACGCCTGCCCATCAGGCAAGCGATAGCGAAAGAAATCCCGCGTGTCTTCCGTCAAAATCTTGCGCACTTGCCGCTGCATGGCAAGCCACATGAGGGAGGCATCGGCGAAGTCCATCAGTGTTTTCTTGGGCTCACTGTAGGTTCGGATCCAGGTCATCATTTGGGACAAGTCGGACACTTCAAAGGCGGTCACATCACACGCGCCCTGCGCCAACCATGACAGAAGGCCGAAATGGTTGTGCGGCGACAACATGTAGCTTGCCTCCGTCACGCAAGGCCATGTGGTCAGCAAGCTCAAACCTTGGCTGTAACAAGCCTCCAGCTTGACCACATTGCTTTTGTGGCACATATCATCATCGTCAAACAGCGCCACCATCACACTGGCATCCAGCAGAACCTGACTCATAAAGATTCGGTGTCGCCGGGCAATGGACGCTTGTTGTATTTGCGGGCAACTGCTTGCCTGGCCAATTCCTTGCTGTGTCTGGACTTGTCAGTCTGCGGCATGCCGACTTGCGGCGATATGCCGTAATCACTGCGTATCTGCATCAGCAATGCCACCGGGTCTTTCGGTGCAAGCGCTTGCCTGAGTAAGTCTTGTACGTATTTAGACTTTGTCGTGTTCAAGCGATTCACCTCATGCTCCAGGCGTTGCTCAATGTCAGGCGGAATACGGATGGACAGAGCGGCGGTCATGGCTAAACTCCCGATGATTTAAGAATAATTTGTATTACAGCACACAAATTACAAATTAACTGGCAATCGCCTTGCGAATCTGCTCCAGCACATCCTTGGCACTCGCCACAATCGGCGTGCCCGGCCCGTAGATCCCCTTCACACCGGCCTCGTACAGCATCTCGTAATCAGGGCGGGGAATCACGCCACCCACAAAAACGATGATGTCGTCAGCGCCCTGCTTTTTCAGCTCGGCAATGATGCCGGGCACCAGGGTTTTGTGGCCGGCCGCCAAGGTGGACACGCCCACCGCGTGCACGTCGTTTTCAATCGCCTGACGAGCGCATTCTTCGGGGGTTTGAAACAGGGGCCCCATGTCCACGTCAAAGCCCAAATCAGCAAATGCGGTGGCCACCACTTTGGCGCCCCGGTCGTGGCCGTCCTGACCGAGTTTTGAGATCATCACGCGCGGGCGACGGCCTTGTTTCTCGGCAAATTCTGTGATTTCTTTTTTGAGCTGTTCCCAGCCCTCGGCAGAGTCATAGGCGGCTGCATACACACCGGTCACCTTTTGTGTATCGGCGCGGTGGCGGCCGTAAACGGCCTCCAGGGCGTCGCTGATTTCACCGACCGTGGCTCTGGCACGCACCGCTTGAATAGACAAGTCAAGCAGGTTTCCAGAGTTATCTTCTGCTGCGGTTTTGATAGCTGCCAGCGCAGCATTTACGGCGGCCTGATCGCGTTTTGACCTGATTTCCTGAAGCCGTTTGATCTGCCCCTCACGCACCGCCACATTGTCAATGTCTCGGGTTTCAATCGCGTCTTCTGTCTTCAGCTTGTACTTGTTCACGCCCACAATCACGTCTTTGCCGCTGTCGATGCGGGCCTGCTTTTCAGCGGCTGCCGCTTCAATTTTCAGCTTGGCCCAGCCGCTGTCCACCGCCTTGGTCATGCCGCCCATGGCTTCGACTTCTTCAATGATGGTCCAGGCGGCGTCAGCCATGTCCTGGGTCAGCTTTTCCATCATGTAGCTGCCCGCCCAAGGGTCCACCACGGCACCGATGTGCGTTTCTTCCTGAATGATGAGTTGCGTGTTGCGCGCGATACGGCTTGAGAATTCGGTCGGCAAGGCAATCGCCTCGTCAAACGAGTTGGTGTGCAGCGACTGCGTTCCACCAAACACAGCCGCCATGCCTTCAATGGTGGTGCGCACAATGTTGTTGTACGGGTCCTGCTCGGTCAGGCTCCAGCCGCTGGTCTGGCAGTGGGTGCGCAGCATGAGCGACTTGGGTGACTTGGCATCAAAGCCTTTCATGATGCGGCACCACAGCAGTCGTGCGGCGCGCATTTTGGCAATCTCCAAATAGAAATTCATGCCAATCGCCCAGAAAAAGCTCAAGCGGCCCGCGAAGCCATCGACGTCCAGCCCCTTGCCAATCGCCGTCTTCACATATTCCTTGCCGTCGGCCAGCGTGAAGGCCAATTCGAGCGCCTGATTGGCCCCGGCCTCTTGCATGTGGTAGCCGCTGATAGAAATCGAGTTGAACTTCGGCATGTGTTTGGCCGTGTATTCAATGATGTCGCCAATGATGCGAATGCTGGGCGCAGGCGGGTAAATGTAGGTGTTGCGCACCATGAATTCTTTGAGGATGTCGTTTTGAATCGTGCCGCTCAAGTCAGCCTGGGCCACGCCCTGCTCTTCTGCTGCCACCACGTAGCCGGCCAGCACCGGCAGCACCGCGCCGTTCATCGTCATGCTGACACTGACTTTGTCGAGCGGGATCTGGTTGAACAAAATCTTCATGTCCTCGACCGAGTCAATCGCCACGCCGGCCTTGCCCACGTCGCCGGTCACGCGGGGGTGGTCGCTGTCATAGCCGCGGTGCGTGGCCAGGTCAAACGCAACGCTCACCCCCTGCCCGCCTGCGGCCAAAGCCTTGCGGTAAAAAGCATTCGACTCTTCAGCGGTTGAAAAACCGGCGTACTGCCGAATCGTCCAAGGGCGCACCGCATACATGGTGGCCTGCGGGCCACGAATGAAGGGCTCGAAGCCCGGCAGGGTGTGGGTGTAGGGCAGGTCTTTGGTGTCGTCTGCCGTGTACAGCGGCTTGACGGTGATGCCGTCTGGCGTCTGCCAGTTCAGGGCATTCACGTCGCCGCCGGGGGCAGATTTGGCGGCGGCTTTTTCCCAGTCCAGGAGGCTTGAAGGTTTGAAGGGCGTGAGTGGCTTGGTCATAAGCCAGCATCTTACCAAATTCTCAGATTTGTAATTATGAATTAAGTTTCGTGTAAACTTTGGCGCACCATGAATGCACCCACTTTGCCTCAAAGCCTCAAGCAGCGCGCTTTGTACGAAGAAGTTGCGGAGCTGCTGCGCGAAAAAATATTCAACCACCAGCTGGCAGCAGGCGCATGGATAGACGAGCTGAAAATTGCCGCCGAATACGGCATCAGCCGCACGCCGCTGCGCGAAGCGCTCAAGGTGCTGGCCACCGAAGGCCTGGTCACGATGAAGGTGCGGCGCGGCGCCTACGTGACCGAAGTCAACGACCAAGACTTGAGCGACGTGTTCCACCTCATGGCGCTGCTGGAAGCCGATGCGGCGCGCACAGTGGCCCAAAGCGCGACCGACCAGCAGCTCAAAGAGCTTGAAACGCTCCACCAGCAGCTGGAAAAATCCACCAAAGACCAGAAAGATCACATTCGGTTTTTCACCCTCAACGAGGCCTTCCACACCAGGCTGCTGGAAGTTGCCAATAACCGCTGGGCAGGCCAAATGGTGGCTGATTTGCGCAAAGTCATGAAGCTCAATCGGGCAGAGTCGCTGACCAAACCAGGGCGGATTGCAGAATCATTGGCTGAGCACGCGGTCCTGATGGCGGCCTTGAAAAAGCGCGACGCTGCCGCTGCGCACGCGGCGATGTCGGCACATATCAACAGTGGGCTGGAAGCGGCGGGTTAAACCAAATCGCTTGGCAAAACTGGGCAAGAATGGGTCAACCAGCCTGCGCTAACAGACACCGCGCTCACCAAATCATCAACCGTAAAAAGTACCATGCCCCTCAAACACCACATCATTCCTGGCGCGCCTGACCCGGTTGCGCCGTTCAGCCACGCGGTTGAGGCCGACGGCTGGGTGCATCTGACGGGCCAAATGCCGTTCAGCGGCACCTCGATCAACGAGCCGTATCCGGAAGGTATCGCCGCGCAAACGCTGCAAGTGATGCACAACCTGAAAACGGTGCTGTCCGGCGTGGGCCTCGGTCTGACTGATGTGGTGCAAGTGCGGGTGTATCTGCTGCATTTTGAGCGTGACTACGACGCGATGAATGCGGTTTATGCCACCTGCTTTGAGCCTGCCAAGCGCCCAGCACGCACCTGCATCGGGGTCAGCGGGCTGGCCAAAGGCGCTTTGATTGAAATTGACATGGTGGCGCGCCGGCCCCAGTAAGCCAACGTCCAGCCATCAAGGCACTCCTTAGAAGCGCTTCAGGCTTGAATTCACCTTTTGCTTGAAGCCTAAAAGACGGCTCAAGCAGCCCAAAAGCTGTCACTTTTAGCGGTGAAAGCCGGCAAATTCTCAAAATAAGGCAAGGCGCCGCCATCAATCAGATGAAACTGCCAGTTGGCGCGTTGGTCAACCGTGCTGCGGCCCCGGTAGTCGGTAAAGTCGCCGCGTGTGGCCATGGACACCCACACCGGGCAGGTCAGCTTTTCATACAGGGTGTTGATGTCGGCTGCAAACAAATAGGCAGACAAAAAATACAAGGGTGCGTGCTTGGCCCCCGGCTGGCGCGTCGTCAGCATGTCATAGCGCCACAGGGCTTCGTCAATCTTTTTGGAGCCCCAGGTGCGCTCTAAGAAATACCTGATCACAGCGGGCCGCGTGAGGGCGTTGAACAGGCCCAGGCTCCAGGCCGGGTTGCTGACAAGGCGGCGTAGCCAGGCAATTCCGCGCGAAGAACCCGGCGCACCGTAGTGGCGCTTGGCACGGCTGAAGCCGGTGGGGCTGACCAGCGCCAGCCTGCGAACCGCATCGGGCGCTTCACAGGCGGCTCTGGCCGCGTATTCAGCTGACAAAGACACCGCCAGCAGATCGACCGCCACACCACCGTGCAGGCTGCGGATGTGGGCCAGCGCCGCCAGCAGCGCATCGGTCATCAGCCGGATGGTGTAGGCCCTGTCGCTGCGGTCAGACAAGCCGAAGCCCGGCAGGTCCACCGCGTAAGTGGGCCGCGTCTGGCGGTAGTGGTGATACAGCGGCGCGACCTCAAACGCCGAAGCCGAGGCATTGATGCTGTGCACCAGCAAAATGGGCGTTTGCCCGGTTGCACTGGCTGGCCCTGACAGGTACAAACAGACCGTGCCGCACGCTGGCTGCAGATCTATCCGCTGGCCTGAAAATGCTGGCGACAATGGCAAGGCAGTTGGCGATGGAGATGTCATACTGCAATTCAAAAAACTGATTAGACCACCGGAGACAGGGTATGCAAAAGCGAATTTTTTCAAGCGTTCAAACGGCCTGGATGGGCGCATTGCTCCTGTGTGCAACGGCAGCGCTGCCCAGCTTTGCCCAAAGCCCCTACCCCAACAAACCGATTCGCCTGGTGGTGCCCTTTACCCCCGGCGGCGTCACAGACACCAGCGGCCGGCTGATTGCCGAGCAACTGTCCAAGCGGCTTGGCCAGCAAATCATCGTCGACAACAAGCCAGGGGCGTCGGGCAACATCGGCACCCAGCAGGTGGCTGCCGCCGCACCGGATGGCTACACCCTGGTGCTGGGGTTTGACGGCACGATGGTCATCAACCCGCACGTGTTTGACAAAGTGCCTTTTGACACCCTCAAAGACTTTGCACCGGTTGGCAAAATTGGCGACGCGGTGCTGATTGTGGTGGCGCACCCCGGCGTTGCCGCCAAAACGCTCGCCGAGGTGATTGCCTTGTCAAAAACCCAGGCCGGTGGCCTGTCGTACGGCACATCCGGCACGGGCGGCACGCCGCACATTGCCGGCGAACAGCTCAAGCTGCGCACCGGCGCCAACCTGACACACGTGCCCTACAAGGGTGGCGGCCAGGCGCTGATCGATGTGATGGGCGGCAGCATTCCGCTGGTGTACACCGCCGTGGCGGGCGCGCAGGGCCATGTCAAATCTGGCAAGCTGAAGGCGATTGCCGTGTCCAGCGCGCAGCGCAGCAAGTCACTGCCAGACGTGCCTACCTTTATCGAAAGCGGCGTACCCGACTTTGAAGTCAGCTCCTGGGTCGGCCTGCTGGCCCCAGCCAAAACGCCCAAAGCCATCGTCGACAAATTGAACGCGGAACTGAACGCGGTGCTGAACGACCCGGACGTGCGCGAAAAACTCAACGTGATGGGCATCACCGCCACGCCCGGCAGCGCAGACAAGTTTGGCGACGAGATGAAACGCGATTTGGCGCGCTACGGCCCGGTGGTCAAGGCGGCGGGGATCAAGCCGGAGTAACTCGCGGCGGTTTGCATGCTCTTTTTTCAGGAGCTGCTTGCTCTTGTTATTGTTGGCTTGTAAGCACTATTTGTACACGAAAAGGCGCCGGTTTTAACGGTTGTGTAGCCTTCAAGGGCCTTGGTTATTTGCGCTGGTAGGGCATGAATGGATAGTAAGCGCGAATTAATTGGAATCTGACCCCAATTTTTCCCGCTGAATCTGGTGTGCGACCGGGTGGACCGGGTGCAGCAGTTGCTGCGCCGTTCGATTCTGCTGGAAAACGTGTCGACCTATCTGCGTTATCAAGCCGATCAGATGAGCGAGATGCAGTTTCTCGTCGCGGTGGCCCAGCGCACCGGG
>CANFOS010000036.1 GCA_947448735.1 Comamonadaceae bacterium
CTCAAGGGCATTGCTGCATCCATCCCCAACCAAGGCATCCTCATCAGCACCCTAGGCCTGCAAGAGGCCAAAGACAGTTCCGAAATTGAAAACATCGTAACGACCCACGATGAGTTGTTCAAAGACGAGGTGTTGCCAGAAGCCTTCAAAAATCCAGCAGCGAAGGAAGTGCTGCGCTATCGCCAAGCCCTGCGCGTGGGCTTCGAGCGGGTTCGCGAAACGGGCTTGCTGACCAACAATCACATCGTAGAAATCCAAGGGGTGCTGGAAGAGAACAATGCCGGATTTCGCAAGCTGCCCGGCACGGCGCTGAAAGACGGTGCTGGGCGCACTGTGTACACACCGCCGCAAGACCCTGCAGAGATTGTGGTGTTGATGTCTGCACTTGAGCGGTTCATCAACGAATCAGACCTGCACGCGGCCGACCCGCTGATCAAGATGGCGTTGATTCACCACCAGTTCGAGACCATCCATCCCTTTTATGACGGCAATGGCCGTACGGGCCGAATCGTGAATGTCCTCTACTTGGTGAAAGAGGAGCTTCTGGACATTCCCGTTTTGTACCTTAGCCAACACATTGTGCGCAGCAAGGCCCGATATTACGAACTGCTGCAACGCGTCAGAGAAGAAGACTTGTGGGAAGAATGGGTGCTGTACATGCTGGAGGCTGTGGAATTGACCGCAGCCCGGACGCTCACGACAATACAGGCCATTAAGGAAGCGCTGCTCGATTACAAACATCGCATTCGTGCCGAGCATAAGTTTTACAGCCAAGATCTGATTAACCATTTGTTTTCTCACCCGTACACCCGGATTGAGTATTTGCAGCGCGACCTCAATGTTTCGCGCATCACAGCCACGAAATACCTCGACGCACTGACGGCAACCGGGTTTTTACACAAACAAAAGCAGGGCCGCTCGAATTACTTTGTCAATATCACGCTGACTAAGATTCTTCTTGGCCAAGGTCAGACTGCATGACCGAAGACCAACTAGAACAAGAAGCCCTGGGCTGGCTAGGCGCTGTGGGCTACACGCCGCTCAACGCGCGTAACCTGGATAACCTGGACCCGCGCCTGGCGCGTACCAGCACCCGAGAGGTTGTCTTGGCCGTCAGCATGCGTGCGGCCATTGACCGACTCAACCCCGCCGTGCCCGCCGCCGCCCGTGAAGACGCGTTTCGCCAAGTCCTTGACTTGGGCCAGCCTGCGCTGCTTTCGGGCAACCGGGCGTTTCACCGGATATTGGTCACCGGTGTGCCGGTGCAATACCAAAAGGGCGGCGAGACGCGGGGCGACTTTGTGCGCCTCGTTGACTGGCACGATGCCAACTGCAACGAATGGCTGGCGGTGCAGCAGTTCACCATCAAGGGGCCGCGCCACACGCGCAGGCCCGACATCATTTTGTTCATCAACGGGCTGCCGCTGGTGCTGATTGAGCTGAAGAACCCCGCCGACCTGAACGCCGACATCTGGAAGGCTTACGACCAGATTCAGACCTACAAAGCGCAAGTGGCCGATGTGTTTACCTACAACGAGTTGTTGGTGATTTCAGACGGCACCGAGGCGCGCATGGGTTCGCTCTCAAGCAATGCCGAGCGCTTCATGCAGTGGCGCACCATTGACGGGCTGGCGCTTGACCCGCTGGGCAAGTTTCAGGAGCTGGAGACTTTGGTGCGCGGCGTGCTGGCTCCGGCTTATTTGTTGGATTACCTGCGCTACTTTGTGCTGTTTGAAGACGACGGCACCTTGGTCAAAAAAGTGGCGGGCTACCACCAGTTTCATGCGGTGCGTGCAGCGGTTGAGCAGGTTGTGACTTCCGCCAGCACCGATGAAGTAACTCGCCGAGGCAAGGGTGGTGTGGTCTGGCATACGCAGGGCAGCGGCAAAAGCATCACCATGACCTGCTTTGCCGCCCGGGTGATGCAAGAGCCCCGGCTGGAGAACCCGACCATTGTGGTGATTACCGACCGCAACGACCTGGACGGGCAGTTGCTCGGAGTTTTTAGCCTGAGCCAGGACTTGCTGCGCGAGCAGCCGCAGCAGGCCACTACGCGCCAGCGGCTGCGCGAGTTGCTGGACAACCGGCCTTCTGGGGGCATCATCTTTGCCACGATTCAAAAATTCATGCCAGGTGAAGACGAAGACGTTTTCCCGATCTTGTCCCAGCGTCGCAATATTGTGGTGATGGCCGATGAGGCACATCGCACGCAATATGGTTTTGAGGCCAAGCTCAAGACGCGCAGGGTGAAAGATGGCTCAAGCCATGCCACCGTACTGGTCACAGGCGACGGAAAAAGTGTGGCCAGCACCGCTGCCCTTGTGCCGCCCGAATACCAAGTTAAATACCAAGCTGGTTATGCCCAGCACCTGCGCGATGCTTTGCCCCATGCCACCTTTGTGGCTTTCACCGGTACGCCCGTCAGCAGCACTGACCGTGACACACGATCGGTGTTCGGCGAATACATTCATGTCTACGACATGCAGCAGGCGCAAGAAGACGGCGCCACCGTGGCCATTTATTACGAAAGCCGCTTGGCCAAGCTGGGCCTGAAAGAAACCGCGCTGAGCCACTTGGACGACGAGGTGGACGAGCTGGCCGAAGACGAGGAAGAAAGCCAGCAAGCCAAACTCAAAAGCCATTGGGCAGCCTTAGAAAAGGTGGTGGGCGCAGAGCCGCGCATCGCCAGCGTGGCGGCAGACCTGGTGGCGCACTTTGAAGAGCGCAACAACGCCCAAGACGGCAAAGCCATGGTGGTGGCCATGAGCCGCGAGATTTGCGTGCACCTGTACAACGAGATCACCAAGCTGCGTCCCGACTGGCACAGCGACGACCCGGAGCAAGGCGCGATCAAGATCGTGATGACGGGCAGCGCAAGCGACAAGGCGCTGCTGCGCCCGCACGTTTACAGCAGCCAAACCAAGAAACGGCTGGAAAAGCGTTTCAAAGACGCCAAAGATCCGCTCAAGCTGGTGATCGTGCGAGACATGTGGCTCACGGGTTTTGATGCGCCCTGTGTGCATACCCTGTATGTGGACAAGCCCATGAAGGGCCACAACCTGATGCAGGCCATTGCCCGCGTGAACCGGGTCTTTAAAGACAAGCAAGGCGGTTTGGTGGTGGACTACATCGGCATTGGCGAAGACCTGAAAGCCGCCATGAAGGAGTACACCGCCAGCAAGGGCAGGGGCAAGCCCACGGTGGACGCCCGCGAAGCCTTGGCTGTGATGCTCGAAAAACTGGACGTGCTGCAGGCCATGTTGCACGGCTTTGACTATTCAGGTTTTTTGACGGTTGGGCACAAAACCTTGGCGGGTGCCGCCAACCACGTGCTGGGCCTCAAGTCAGACAAAGAGCGCGACGGTAAAAAGCGTTTTGCCGACCATGCGCTGGCCATGAGCCAGGCCTTTAGCCTGTGCTGCACCCTGGACGAGGCCAAAGCGCATCGCAATGAGGTGGCTTTCATGCAAGCGGTCAAAGTGATCCTGACCAAGCGCGAGGCCAGCGCCCAGCGCAAGACTGACGAAGCGCGCGACTTGGCGATTCGCCAGATCATCAATTCGGCAGTGGTCTCGGGCGAGGTGGTGGACATTTTTGCCGCTGTGGGTCTGGACAAGCCCAACATCGGCTTGTTAGACGATGCGTTTTTAGCGCAAGTGAATAACCTGCCGGAGAAAAATCTGGCGGTTGAGCTGCTGGAGCGCTTACTGCACGGCGAGATCAAAAGCCGCTTTGCTACCAACGTGGTGCAAGACCGCAAGTTCAGCGACTTGCTGGCCGACGTGATTCGCCGTTATCAAAACCGGAGTATTGAAACCGCGCAGGTGATGGAAGAGCTGATCGCCATGGCCAAAAAGTTCCGCGAAGCGGCCAACCGAGGCGAAGAGCTGGGCCTGCGCGAGGACGAAGTGAAGTTTTATGACGCGCTGGCCAACAACGAATCAGCCGTGCGGGAGTTGCAAGACGAAACGCTCAAGAAGATCGCCCAAGAGCTGACCCAAAGCCTGCGCGACAACCTGACGGTGGACTGGTCAGAGCGCGAAAGCGTGCGGGCTAAATTGCGGCTGATGGTCAGGCGCATATTGCGAAAGTACAAATACCCGCCCGACCTGGCCGATGGCGCTGTGGACTTGGTGCTGGAGCAAGCCGAAAGCCTAGGCCAGGAATGGGCGGGTTGATGGCCCTTCCGGCACCACCCCAGCCGTGATCCGTTAAAATCCCAACTTCCCAAGGAGCGTTGCAGCTTCGCCCGCGTGCGAAGTCAGGCTTGGGGCTCAATGCTTGCAACCACGCTCACCTTTGCCCTAAGGTGAGTCCGTGTCTTCTTCTCTTATTCCTGCGGTTCCCCCCATGAAGCTGTCTGGCCTGGAGCCGGTCAGCATTGACACGGGAAATTTGTTTGTCAACATTGGCGAACGCACCAATGTGACAGGCTCCAAGGCATTTGCCCGCATGATCTTGAATGGCGACTTTGAGGCCGCGCTGGCCGTGGCACGCCAGCAGGTTGAAAACGGCGCGCAGATCATCGACATCAATATGGACGAAGCCATGTTGGACAGCCAGGCGGCCATGGTGCGGTTTTTGAACCTGATCGCCAGCGAACCGGATATTGCCCGCGTGCCCATCATGATCGACAGCTCCAAATGGAGCGTGATCGAGGCCGGCTTGCGCTGCATTCAGGGCAAGGGCATTGTCAATTCCATCTCGATGAAAGAGGGGCTTGAGCCTTTCAAACAGCAAGCCAAGCTGCTCAAGCGCTATGGCGCTGCGGCAGTGGTCATGGCGTTTGACGAAAAAGGCCAGGCCGATACCTATGAGCGCAAGATAGAAATTTGCGAGCGCGCTTACCGGGTGCTGGTCGACGAGCTCGACTTTCCCCCAGAAGACATCATTTTTGACCCGAACATTTTTGCGATTGCCACGGGTATTGAAGAGCACAACAACTACGCGGTCGACTTCATCAACGCCACGCGTTGGATCAAAGCCAACCTGCCTGGTGCCAAAGTGTCAGGCGGCGTGAGCAATGTGTCCTTCAGCTTTCGCGGCAATGACCCGGTGCGTGAGGCGATTCACACCGTCTTTTTGTACCACGCCATCAAGGCCGGTATGGACATGGGCATTGTCAATGCGGGCATGGTGGGCGTCTATGACGACCTGGAGCCCACGCTGAAAGAGCGGGTAGAAGACGTGGTGCTGAACCGCAGGCCAGATGCAGGCGAGCGCCTGGTTGAAGTGGCCGAGACCGCCAAAAGCGGCGCAAAAGACGACAGCAAGCGCAATGAGTGGCGCCAACTTGAAGTGCGCGCCCGGCTGTCACACGCGCTGGTGCACGGCATGAACGAGTTCATCACCGAAGACACCGAAGAAATGTGGAAGCTCATCGAAGCCGAAGGCGGCCGGCCGCTGCATGTGATTGAGGGCCCGTTGATGGTCGGGATGAATGTCGTTGGCGATCTGTTTGGCCAGGGCAAGATGTTTTTGCCGCAGGTCGTCAAAAGCGCCCGGGTGATGAAGCAGGCCGTGGCGCATTTGCTGCCCTACATTGAGGCCGAAAAGCTGATGCTCGAAGCCGCGGGCGGCGACGTCAAGACCAAAGGAAAAATCATCATCGCCACCGTCAAGGGCGACGTGCACGACATCGGCAAAAACATCGTCACCGTGGTGCTCCAGTGCAATAACTTTGAAGTGGTGAACATGGGCGTGATGGTGCCCTGCCACGAGATTTTGGCGCGCGCCAAGGTTGAGGGTGCAGACATTGTGGGCCTGAGCGGCCTGATCACCCCCAGTCTGGAAGAAATGCAATACGTGGCCGCCGAAATGCAAAAAGACGACCACTTTCGCATCCGCAAAATACCGCTGCTGATTGGCGGTGCCACCTGCTCGCGGGTGCACACGGCTGTCAAAATTGCGCCTCATTACGAAGGCCCGGTGGTCTATGTGCCAGATGCATCGCGCAGCGTGAGCGTGGCGCAAAGCCTGCTGTCAGACCATGCCACCAAATACATCGAAGAGCTCAACAGCGATTACGACAAGGTTCGTGAGCAGCACGCCAACAAAAAACAGACACCGATGTGGACGCTGGCCAAGGCCAGAGCCAACCCAACGCCGATGGACTGGTCAGCCTACACGCCGCCTGCGCCCAAGTTCATTGGCCGGCGGATATTCAAGAACTTTGACCTGAGCGAGCTTGCCAAATTCATTGACTGGGGCCCGTTTTTTCAGACCTGGGACCTGGCTGGCCCGTTCCCGGCGATTTTGAAAGACGAGCTTGTGGGCGCTGAAGCGGTGCGGGTTTATGCTGACGCCAAACGCATGCTGAACCGCCTGATTGAGGGCCGCTGGTTAACCGCCAGTGGCGTGATTGGCCTGTACCCTGCCAACAGCGTGGGGGACGATATTGAAATCTACACAGACGAAACGCGCAGTGAAGTGGCCCTGACCTGGCACGGCCTGCGCCAGCAAACAGAAAAAACCGCCGTTGATGGCGTGATGCGGCCCAGCCGCTGCCTGTCAGACTTTGTGGCACCCAAAATACTTACTCCTGAATTGATAGCTGCTCGTGCAAGCATTCCGTTGGCTGCAGGCCAAAAAGGCATCCAAAAACCGGCCGGAACGGGTCAAATCGCCGATTACGTCGGTGTTTTTGCAGTCACGGCAGGCCTGGGTGCCGAGAAGAAGGAAAAGTACTTCCAGGACGATAACGATGACTATTCGTCCATCATGCTCAAGGCGCTTGCAGACCGCTTGGCCGAGGCCTTTGCCGAGTGCCTGCACCAGCGCGTGCGGCAGGATCTGTGGGGTTACGCGCCGGACGAATCGCTGGACGTGACCGACCTGATTGGCGAGACCTACCAGGGGATTCGCCCCGCTCCCGGTTACCCGGCCTGCCCCGACCACAGTGTTAAAAAAGAGATGTTTCAGTTGCTCGGCGCAGCAGACATTGGCATGGCGCTCACCGACAGCCTGGCCATGACACCGGCGGCCAGCGTCAGCGGCTTCATGCTGAGCCATCCTGACAGCGCCTACTTCAACGTCGGCAAAATTGGCGATGATCAGCTGCATGACCTGGCCAAGCGGCGCGGCGAAAAAGCAGAAGACCTCAGCCGCTTGCTGGCTCCCAATTTGTAGCGCGTGGTCACCGGCGCTTTACAAAGCGATACGGGCCTTTATCGACCCTTTATCGACCCTTTAACGAACCTTTAACGAACCTTTAACGAACCTTTATCCCGCCTTTACACACGGCGGTGTTCTTTTTAAGGATGTTGGGCGTTAAGCATTGGCTTGGCAGCTTGGCGTGTGCAAATAAAAAAACCATGAGGAGCTTGCTGGCGTCTTGCGTTCATCATTGGTTTTATCTAGAGAGCACTTGTCATGACCACAGCTAGCGACAACATTCAACCCGGTCTGCAAACCTCATCGAACGCCAAGCCTTTATGGGCGGCCGTCGGCATTTTGGGTGTGGCCGTGCTCGGCATGGGCGGCACCCTGATTTATCAGGGCAGAACCCCAGCGCCCGTGGCGCAATTAGCCGCTGTCAGCGCCGAGTTGGCCAAACCTGTGAGCGCAGCTTCGATGTCTCGCTCCAGCTCAGGCAGCACCAACGCCGCTGACGACATGATTGAAAAACCGAGCGCTGCGCCTGCCAAGCCAGCACCGGTACACGCCAAAAAAGTGGCCAAACCGGCGCCTCAGCCCACCCCTCCAGATGCACCGAACACGGCAGGTGCTGCACCAGCGGCAGCGCCTACGCCAGCGCCGGCGGCAGTGGTAGCACCTACGCCAGCACCGATGGCAGCGGTGGCAGCCCCCATTTGCGGCAATTGCGGTGCCATTGAGTCCGTCACGCCCATTGAACGCACCACCAAAGCCGATGGTCCTGGCATCGGTGCCGTCGGCGGTGGCGTGCTGGGCGCTGTGCTGGGTAACCAGGTCGGCAACGGCAACGGCCGCACCGTGGCTACCATCCTCGGTGCGCTTGGTGGCGGTTTTGCGGGTCATGAAGTAGAAAAGCGGATGAAAAAAGAAACCGTTTACCGAGTCGGTGTGCGAATGGACGACGGCTCGCGCCGCACCGTAGAGGTTGCCCAGGCACCGGCTGTTGGCAGCAAGGTCACGGTTGAAGGCTCCAGCATCCACAGCCGTGATGGCGGTGTTTACAACGCACCGGCAGCCGTGGCGCAGCGCACCTACCAGCCAGCGCCGGTTTACCAGGCGCAGTGAGCAAACCATCAACAGGCCCAGTCAGCCAGTCGCACCCAGTTTCAGTGCGCTTTTAAGGCCCGGCGGTATTGCACCGCCTCTGCCACATGTGTCACCTGCACGTTGGTAGCACCGGCCAAATCGGCGATGGTGCGGGCGACCTTCAGACAGCGGTGAATGCTGCGGCCTGACCAGCCCAAACGCGCTGCGGCAGTATTCAAGAATTTGGCAGCCGCATCGTCAAGCTTGCATTGCTCATCGATGGCTTTGCCGCTCAAAGCCTGATTGGTGTTGCCCTGGCGGGTCATGGCAAGCTCGCGGGCAGCCGCCACACGAAGCCGAATCGATGCGGTACTTTCGCCCGGCGGCGCGTTGATCAGGTCATCTGCCGCCAGCGCACCAACTTCAACATGCAGGTCAATCCGGTCAAGCAGCGGGCCGCTTAATTTGCCCTGATAGCGCGACACCTGATCAGGCGAGCAGCGACAGGCTCGCAAGTCAGAGCCCAAGTACCCACACGGGCATGGGTTCATCGCGGCGACGAGTTGAAAGCGCGCCGGAAACTCGGCGCGCTGCGCCGCGCGCGAGATGGTGATGGTGCCGGACTCCAGCGGTTCACGCAATGCTTCGAGCGCAGCCCTTGGAAATTCGGGCAATTCGTCCAAGAACAAAACACCCCGATGCGCCAGCGATATTTCGCCTGGCCGGGGCGGCGAACCACCACCAACAAGCGCCACAGCGCTCGCCGTGTGATGCGGCGCACAGGTTGGCCTGACAGCCCACGACGCCAGCGTAAAGCGCCCCCCCAAGGACGCGACCGCGGCGCTCTCAAGCGCTTCTTGGGTTGTCATGTCGGGTAGCAGGCCCGCAAAACGCTGCGCCAACATGGATTTGCCAGAACCCGGGGCACCCATCATCAGGATGCTGTGACCTCCCGCCGCGGCGATCTCCAGCGCCCGCCTTGCTGCCGCTTGGCCTTTGACATCTGCCATATCGGCATAAGCTGTCTGCGTTGTGCGCTCTGAGGGCTGAACGCGACGCCAGCCGTCCACTGCGTCTACGGCCGCATCGCCCGGCAAAAATTGCCGCACCACATCCATCAGGTGCCGGGCTGCAAAAATTTCGGCCCCGGGTACCAGACCAGCTTCTTGGGCACTGTTTTCAGGCAGTACAAGTTTGGGGATGTCTGGCGAGCCTTGCGCTGACATGGCCTGCCTGTTGGCCAGGCTCATCGCCAGGGCACCGCGCACAGGGCGCAAGTCTCCGCCCAGGGACAGCTCGCCGGCGAACTCGTAGCCCTGCATTTTTTTCGCGTCGATTTGCCCGCTGGCGGCCAATATGCCGAGCGCAATCGCCAAATCAAAGCGGCCGGAATCTTTGGGCAGATCGGCAGGAGCCAAATTGACGGTGATGCGCTTGTTGCCCGGAAACTCAAGCCCGGTGTTTTGAATGGCAGAGCGCACCCGTTCACGTGCCTCCTTGACCTCAGTCTCGGCAAGACCCACCAGCGTGAAGCCTGGCAAGCCATTGGCAAGATGCACCTCCACGCACACCGGTCGAGCCTCCAGACCGAGCAAGGCGCGGCTATTCACGATGGACAGGCTCATGTGGGTTTCCCTGGTTTGAATGCATCAAAAGTGTGCGTGGCACTTAAATTGCGCCAACTTGGTGCATTCTTTGTTGTGTCTTTACTTAACGCGAGAGCCGTTTAGACGGTGCACGCACGGCCCCACAACCGTTAGCGTTTGGCACGCTAAATGCTAGACTTCATCGTGAACTTTTCTCACTTTTGTTACTTTTCACAGTTAACCACCCTTTCGGAGCACCTCATGACATTCGCCCCCCTCAAAATCGCTGCCAGCTTTGCGATTCTTGCAACCAGCGCCAGCTTTGCACAAACCAAAGCGCCTGAGCCAGATTACACCTTGGCTTACAACATTGGTGCGGTGTCTGACTATCGCTTCCGTGGCATTTCGCAAACCAGCTTCAAGCCTGCTGTGCAACTGGGTGTGGATTTCACGCACAAAAACGGCTTTTATCTGGGTGCTTTTGGTTCAAACGTGAAGTGGGTCAAGGACTTCAACGGTGCCACCAAGGGTTCTTATGAAGTCGATCTTTACGGTGGTTTCAAGGGCAACATCACAAAAGACGTCGGATTTGATCTTGGCGTGATCACTTATCAGTACCCAGGCAACAACTCTGGCAAGGCGGGCACGCCAGGCGCTGGTAGCTACAGCAACGCAAGCACCAATGAAATCTACGGCGCCTTAAGCTACAACGTCCTCACGTTCAAGTACAGCCGAAGCATGGGCGACTTTCTGGGAAATCTGCGCAGCTCTGGCAGCCAGTACTTTGACTTGAGCGCCAATTTTGACTTGGGCAACGGCTTCACATTGACGCCACACATTGGCCGTCAAACCATTCCTAACCAAAACTTCAACTCGACTGACGGCAAGGCAGCCAACTACAACGACTACGCCTTGACCCTCGCCAAGGACTTCGGTAATGGCTTTTCAGGCTCCGCATCAGTGATCGGCACCGATACCAAGCGGCCAGGGTTTTACCGCGACACCAAAAACAATGACCTCGGCAAAAGCACGGTTGCTATCGGCGTGAAATACAGCTTCTAAGCCAACAACGCACACCTCAGGAGAACACATGAAACTAGTTACGGCGATCATCAAACCGTTCAAGCTCGATGAGGTGCGCGAAGCCCTCTCGGGGATTGGCGTTCAAGGCATCACGGTGACCGAGGTCAAGGGCTTCGGTCGCCAAAAGGGCCACACCGAGCTTTACCGCGGTGCCGAGTATGTGGTGGACTTTTTGCCCAAGGTCAAAATTGAAGCAGCTGTCGCCGATGACATGGTGGACCGTGTTATTGAGGCCGTTGAAGGCGCAGCACGCACCGGCAAAATTGGTGACGGCAAAGTCTTTGTCTACAACCTCGAGCAGGTTGTACGCATCCGCACAGGCGAAACCGGCAAGGAAGCCCTGTAAGGCGCAAGCCTTGCAGAGTTTTCAACGCCTTCCATATGAGAAATACAGACATGAAAAAACTACTTGCCTCCCTCGTTTTGGGATTTGGCCTGTTGGCATCTGGCGCTGCTGTGTTGGCACAGGCACCAGCCGCCGCGCCGGCAGCGTCTGCTGCCGCGGCCAAACCTGCTGACGCCGCATCCTCGGCTGCCCCAGCGGCATCAGCAGCAGCGGCTGCTCCCGCTGCTGCTGCACCTGCGGCCGCAGCCTCTGCTCCACCTGCACCCGTGCCAAACAAGGGTGATACCAGCTGGATGATGGTGTCAACCATGCTCGTTATCCTGATGACCATTCCTGGTCTGGCGTTGTTCTATGGTGGCCTGGTCCGCAGCAAGAACATGTTGTCGGTTCTGATGCAGGTCATGGTCACTTTCTCGATGATTGTGGTGCTTTGGTTCATTTACGGCTACAGCCTGGCTTTCACCGAGGGCAATGCTTTCTTCGGCGGTTTTGATCGCCTATTCATGAAGGGCATTTGGGACAATGTTGCAGGAACGTTTGCCAATGCGGCCACCTTCAGCAAAGGCGTCGTGATTCCTGAAATCGTGTTCGCGGCCTTCCAGGCCACCTTCGCCGGCATCACCTGCTGCCTGATTGTGGGAGCCTTTGCGGAACGCATCAAGTTCTCGGCCGTGTTGCTGTTCATGGCACTGTGGTTCACCTTCAGCTATGCACCGATTGCACACATGGTCTGGTTCTGGATGGGTCCTGACGCTTACACCGGCAAAGAAGTGGTTGATGCGATGAACGCCAAAGGCGGCTATATCTGGCAAATGGGCGCACTTGACTTTGCAGGCGGCACGGTAGTTCACATCAACGCCGCTGTGGCTGGTCTGGTGGGTGCTTATGTGATCGGCAAGCGCATTGGTTACGGCAAGGAAGCCATGGCGCCACACAGCCTGACACTGACCATGGTTGGTGCGGCTTTGTTGTGGGTGGGCTGGTTCGGTTTCAACGCTGGTTCAGCGCTCGAAGCCAATGGTTTTGCTGCCCTGGCTTTCATCAACACGCTGGGCGCAACAGCTGCCGCTGTGCTGGCCTGGTGTCTGGGTGAAGCGCTGATGCGCGGCAAGGCTTCCATGCTGGGCGCTGCATCGGGTGCGGTTGCAGGCTTGGTCGCCATCACGCCTGCTGCGGGTAACGTGGGCATCGGCGGCGGTTTGATCATCGGCTTCCTGGCCGGCTTTGCCTGCCTGTGGGGTGTCAACGGCCTGAAGAAAATGCTCGGCGCTGACGACTCGCTCGACGTCTTTGGCGTGCACGGCATCGGCGGTATCCTGGGCGCGATCCTGACGGGTGTGTTCAACTCCCCAGCCTTGGGTGGCCCAGGCTACGTGGCTGACTGGGTCACAGCCACAATGGTGACGAGCGCTGACTTCTCGATCGCTTCGCAGGTCTGGGTACAGACCAAGGCTGTGTTGATCACCATCATCTGGTCTGGCGTGGTGTCATTCATTGCCTACAAGATTGTTGATCTGACCATCGGTCTGCGCGTTAGCGAAGAAGACGAGCGCGAAGGTCTGGACATTGCGTCTCACGGCGAGACCGCGTACAACCGCTGATCCAAGATAGGCGCAAGCCAAAAAGCCCGCAAGCCATCAGGTTTGCGGGCTTTTTTCATTGTTTTTCCGAAATTCAATAGGCTCTGAGGCTAATAAAATCAAGTGCTGACTGCTATTTAAAAAATAGCATTTGAATATCATTGAAGGCTCCGGACCACCTCCAGCGCCTGCTCAATGCGCCCTACCGCGTGAATCGTCAAGCCTTCAAAAGCCTTGTCATTTTTCTTCGGGGCGTTGGCTTTGGGAACGATCGCAACGCTAAAACCCAGCTTTGCTGCTTCTTTCAACCGCTCTTGGCCGCGCGGTGCCGGGCGCACTTCACCGGCCAAACCGACTTCCCCAAATGCCAGAAAACCTTTTGGCAATGGCCTGCCGCGCAAGCTTGAGGTGATCGCCAACATCACGGCCAAATCGGCGGCTGGTTCGCTGATGCGCACGCCACCCACGGCATTGACAAACACGTCCTGGTCCATGCACGCCACACCGGCGTGGCGGTGCAGCACGGCCAGCAGCATGGCCAGACGGTCTTTGTCCAGGCCTACCGACAGGCGCCGTGGCGATGGCCCGCCGCTGTCGACCAGCGCCTGGATTTCGACCAACATGGGCCGGGTGCCTTCCAGCGTCACCATCACGCAACTGCCGGGCACGGGCTCGGTATGCTGACTTAAAAAGATGGCGCTGGGGTTGCTGACGCCTTTCAGTCCTTTTTCAGTCATCGCGAAAACGCCAATCTCGTTGACGGCACCAAAGCGGTTTTTGATCGCCCGCACCAGGCGAAAACTGCTGTGCGTGTCGCCCTCAAAGTACAGCACGGTGTCGACCATGTGCTCCAATACGCGCGGGCCAGCCAAGGCACCTTCTTTGGTCACGTGGCCCACCAGCACGATGCACACGCCGGATGACTTGGCCGCCCGCGTGAGGTGCGCGGCGCATTCGCGCACTTGTGCGACCGAGCCAGGGGCGGACGTGAGCTGGTCTGAATAAACGGTTTGAATCGAGTCAATCACGGCAATCGTGGGGCGCTCGTTTTCCAGTGTCGCCAGAATTTTTTCAAGCTGGATTTCAGCCAGCACTTTGACTTGTGAGCCTTCAAGACCCAGACGCCTTGAACGCAAAGCGATTTGCGCACCGCTCTCCTCGCCAGTGACGTAAAGAGTCGATTGCCCAGCACGCTGCAATGAATCCAGCGCCTGCAACAACAGCGTCGATTTGCCAATGCCGGGGTCACCGCCAATCAGCACCACGCCGCCTTCCACAATGCCCCCGCCCAGTACCCGGTCCAGTTCGTCATGCCCGGTGGGTGTGCGCTGCATGTCGGTGGCATCAATGTCAGACAGGGTGGTGACCTCCGACAGCTTGGCCAGGCCTTGGTGCTGGTTGCCATACCGGTTTTTGGCCGGCGCGCTGCTTTCTGCCACGCCCTCGACCAGGGTGTTCCACGCGTTGCAGTGCGGGCATTTGCCCAGCCATTTGGGGCTGATGCCCCCGCACTCTGTGCAGGTGTAATTGGTTTTGTCTTTGGCCATCCGCAGAGTTTACTGGGTTTATTCACAGTTACGAAAAATTCGAGTGTGTGCTCCCTTCGGCGATACTTTTCAGGTTGACGAAAGCCCGCGGGGCTACTTTTGAATGTCAACTTTTCCAAGGCAGTCCATGCAACTCCCGATCAACACTTTCAAGCAGGCGCTGCAAAACAAGCAGGCGCAAATCGGCCTGTGGCTGGGCTTGTCTGACTCCTACGCCACCGAGATTTGCGCCGGTGCTGGATTCGACTGGCTGCTGGTGGACGGAGAACACGCGCCAAACGACCTGCGCAGCATCCTGCAGCAGTTGCAGACGATCGCAGGCTACCCTGCCTCGCACCCGATTGCTCGCGTGCCGATGGGCCACGGGCATGTGGGTGAAATGTTGATCAAGCAATATCTGGACTTGGGTGTGACGACCTTGCTGGTCCCGATGGTCGATACACCTGAACAGGCTGAAGCACTGGTACGTGCGGTGCGTTACCCTCAAAACGATGGCGCAGGCGGTATCAGGGGCATGGCGGGCGCACGCGCCTCAAGGTTTGGCCGCTACCCGGCTTACGCCCATGAGGCCAATGCACAAATCTGCCTTTTGGTCCAAGCTGAAACACAAACCGCGCTAGATAACCTTGATGCGATTGCCCGCGTTGAGGGCGTTGACGGTGTTTTCATCGGCCCGGCTGACTTGTCGGCATCCTTGGGGCACGTGAACAACCCCACCCATCCCGCCGTGCAGGCCGCCATCGCAGACGCCATGGCGCGGATCAACAAGGCTGGCAAGGCCGCCGGTATTTTGACGACCGACGAGGCACTGGCAAAGCACTACCTGGCGCTGGGCGCACTGTTTGTTGCTGTTGGACTGGATACCCATTTGCTGGCCCGCCACACCAGCGCGCTGGCGGCGCGTTTTAAGGCGACCCCCCAGCCTTCGCACCCAGGTGGCGAGATTAAAACCTACTGACTTTCCCGAATGCGGTGACCCAATCTGGACGAACAGAGCGTTTACATGGCACCATCACCTTTCAACCTCAAAACCGGAGACTTTTATGACCCTTACACGTCGTCACCTTATTCAATCTGCAAGTTCGTCCGCACTGTTGGCCGCCCTGGGGGAAAGCGCCTGGGCACAAGCGCTGGACAACCTCAAAATCGTCACCGGCTTTGCACCAGGCGGCACCTCTGACACGCTGTGCCGCAGGGTTGCCACCCGCATGGCACCCGACTACGCCAAAGCAGCGGTGGTTGAAAACAAAACGGGTGCGGGTGGCCAGATTGCCGTGCAATTCGTCAAGGAGGCCAAGCCCGATGGCATGACCTTGCTACAAACCCCCACCTCCATCCTCACCATTTACCCGCACATTTACAAAAAGCTGCCCTACGATCCGCAGGTCGACCTGGTGCCAGCATCGCTGGCCTGCGTGTTTGACTTTGGCTTTGCGGTCGGCCCGGCTGTCCCCTTGACGGTCAAGACGGTGCCAGAATTTTTGGTCTGGGCCAAAGCCAATCCGCTGGGCGCAAATTTTGGCTCGCCTGCAGCGGGCTCAACGCCCCACTTTATCGGCGCATTGCTGGGCAAAAGCGCTGGCATTGATATGAAGCACGCCGCCTATCGCGGCACACAGCCAGCCATGCTGGATTTGCTGGGCGGCAATATCTCTGCCGTGTCGGGTCCTATCGGCGACCTGACGCAGCATTTGCCGACCGGCAAAGTCCGTATCCTGGGCACCTCAGGCGCCAAGCGCAACCGCTTTGCGCCCGACGTACCGACTTACGCAGAACAGGGTTTGAAAGACATGACCCACAGCGAGTGGTTTGCCTTCTTGCTGCCAGCCAAAACGCCACAAGACGTGGTCAGCCGCATGAACGCTGCGCTGAAAACCGCGCTGGCGCAAAAAGATGTGATCGACGGTTTGGCCGGTTTTGGCCTCGAAGCCATGTCGTCCACACCGGCGGAGTTGACGGATTTGATTAAAAAAGACACCGCCAAATGGGCGCCTATCGTTAAAGCCGTGGGCTTCACAGCAGACGCCTGATGTCAAACCCACGGTTGCTCACTGCGTGTAGCGCCCTGCCCCCCGCGGGGGCCGCTACGCCTGCGGCCCTGCAAAGCCGGTTCCGCGACCCCGGCTTGAAGGTTGCCGAGCTCCCGACAACGTCGTCGATCGCACCATCATGAACGCTCTTTTGCAACCATCCCCGCCAGGCACCATGCATGCCGACGAGTGGGCCGCCCGTTTAGAGCTGGCGGCTTGCTACCGCATCTTTGCCATGCTGGGCTGGACGGAGATGATTTACAACCACATCACGGTGCGGCTGCCAAGCAGCGTCACGGGCAGCAGCAAACAGTTTTTGATCAACCCGTTTGGCCTGCTTTACAGCGAAGTGACAGCCAGCAATCTGGTGAAGATTGACGTGGCGGGCAAGGTGTTGGACGGCTCAAGCCACAAAGTCAATCCTGCCGGCTTTACCGTGCACGCGGCCATTCACAACGGGGTTCCTGATGCGCACTGCATCATGCACACCCACACCACGGCGGGCGTTGCAGTCGCCTGCCTGGAAGGCGGCTTGCAGCAGACCAACTTTTACACCGCACAGCTGCATGACATGGTGGCCTATCACGACTTTGAAGGCATCACCATTCATGCCGATGAAGGCCCGCGACTCCTGGAAAGCATCGGTCAAAAACCAGCACTGATTTTGCGCAACCACGGTCTGCTGGCCTGGGGGCAAACCGTGCCGCAGACGTTTGCGATTTTATGGACACTGCAGCGCGCCTGCGAGGTGCAGTTGGCTACCTTCACCATGGGCAAGGCCATACCGGTGTCGCCCGACGTGGCTGCACGCTGCACGCGCGATGCTTTGCAGTTCGACCCCCAACACGGCGGCGGGCAAGACATGTTTGCGGCACTGACCCGGCAGGTAGCGCGCATCGACGCAAGTTACCAGCGGTGATTTTTGCTATTTAATCAGGAGCTACCAGCCTATGTATTTATTGGCCTACAACCACTTTTCCAACCCAAATTTGAGGTTTTCAAGGTTGGAAAGAGCTTTGTGAAGGCTTGTATTTACGGCGCAGGCGCCATTGGCGGCTGGATAGGTCATGGCCTTGCCCTTGCAGGCTGCAGCCTGAGCGTGGTGGCGCGCGGGGCCACACTACAAGCGCTGAACCAGCATGGGCTGCGGCTAAATCACGCCGGTAGTGTCACGGCGCAATCGGTACGCGCCTCATCGTCGCCTGCCGAGTTGGGCGTGCAAGACCTGGTGATCATCAGCGTCAAAGCGCCCGCCTTGCCAGATGTGGCCCAGCAAATCGCGCCGCTGATCGGCCCTGACACCCTGGTGATGACGGCGATGAATGGCGTTCCATGGTGGTTTTTGCATGGCTTTGGTGGCAGTTATGCAGATCAGCCCTTGACCAGCATTGACCCCCAGGGCGGCATCGCCAGGGCGATTGCGCCGCAGCTTGTGATGGGTTGCGTGGTGCATGCCAGCTGTTCACTGGATGCGCCCGGCCTGGTGCGCCACCACTTTGGCAACAAGCTCATCGTCGGCGAGCCGTCAGGCGTCAAAACGCAGCGTGTTTTGCAATTGGCAGCGCTGCTTGAAAGGGCAGGCTTTGAGGTACCCGTGTCAGAGCAAATTCAAAAAGACATCTGGTTCAAGCTGTGGGGCAACATGACAGTCAACCCGATCAGCGCACTGACCGGGGCCACAACGGACCTGATCATGGGGGACGACCTGGTGCGCGACTTTATGTCCAGCGTGATGCTGGAGGCCAAGGACATCGGCGCGCGGCTTGGCATCACGATTGACCAGCAACCCGAAGACCGACATGCGGTGACGATGAAGCTGGGCGCCTTTAAAAGCTCGATGCTGCAAGACGTTGAAGCGGGCAAAGCGGTGGAGCTCGATGCACTGGTCACCGCCGTCAAAGAGCTCGGTACGCTGACCCAAACACGCACACCCTATACCGACGCACTGTTGGGCCTGGCCCGCCTGCAGGCGCGCGTTCGCGGTTTGTACTGATGGCCGCAACCTTGGGCAAACGCGCCATCAGCGCAGGAGCGTTTGCAACGCTGCTGCTCATCGCGCTGATGATGGGCGCCAACCACGTCTCGGCCCGTATTGCTTTTAACAATGGGGTGGATGTGGCCACGGCGGTGATATTTCGCAGTGCTGTCACGGCCTTGGTGGTCTCTGGTTTGTTGTTGATCCAACGCGTGCCGCTGATGACAACAAAGCGACACAAACAATTTCTGGTCATCATTGGCCTGTTGATTGGCATGCAAAGCTTGTTTTTGTACTCAGCCGTGGCGCGTCTGCCTGTGGCGCTGGCCCTGCTGGCTTTCAATACTTACCCGTTGTGGACTGCCCTGTGGGACCGATTGCTCTACGGGCGCCGTCCAGAGCGCGCCATGCTGCAAGCCATGCCGGTCATTCTGGTGGGCCTGGCGCTGGCACTGGATGTGCTGGGCGCGGCGTCCGGGCTGGGCGCTGCCGGGCAGTGGGCGCGCATGGGCACAGGCGTGGCGTTTGCGCTGGCAGCAGCGGCCACATTTGGACTGGCACTCGTTTTGACGCAGCATGAAACCGCAGGCGTTGATGGCCGACTGCGCACCGCCTGCACCATGATGCTGGCTGGCCTGGTGGCGTTGGCAATGGTGGGTGCCCAAGGCGGTGTGCATTTGCCCGAAGCAAGCGCAGGCTGGTGGGGCTTGGGCGCTCTGACGTTTTTGTATGGCACGGCTTTCACCATCATGTTCACCGTGCTGCCCAAGCTGGGGGTGGCCGGCAACTCAGCCATCATGAATGTGGAGCCCGTGTTTGCGCTGGTGCTGGCTTGGCTGATCTTGGGGCAAACCATTGCACCTGTGCAAGTGGTTGGCGCGCTGCTGGTGGTGGGTGCAGTGATGGTTCTGGGGCTGCGTAAAAATTAGCATCCGACTTGGTAAATTTGCTCTTGCAAAGCGCTAACAGTTGACCTATGCTGAGTTCAGTTAAGAAAGTGATGCGGACTTAAAACGTACTTCACAACTGATTGGAGACAGGTTTGGACGAGCTGAACAACCCCTTGCTGGGCACCTGGCATCTGGTTCGCTGGGACATCACCTATGGTGATGGACGTGAGCCGACGCTGCCTTATGGCAACCATGCCACAGGTATGATTGCCTATACCCATGACGGTTTCATGAGCGCTTGCATTGCTCGCGGCGCAAGACCCAAGTTGTCGTCAAGCAGTGTTCGCAGCGCACCGGTTGACGAACGATTGGCGGCTTTTGAAAGCTACTTTCAATATGCCGGGCCGTATGACATCAAGGGACCGGTTGGCGAGCAGCACGTCACGCACCATGTCACCCATTCCTTGAACCCGAATTTCGTCGGTACAAAGCAAATCCGCAAGATGACCTTTGCGGCTGATGGTGGCCTCACCTTGTCAGCCTCCGACACGGTGCCGGGCACAGATGTGGCGCGGCATCACCGCCTGGTATGGGCCCGAGCAGCCGCATGATGTTTGACAAACACCGCGCTATTTTTGAGCGCGCCCAAACCGCCTGCCGCGAGCGCCATTGCTGGAGCCCCTTCCCTGACATGCCAGGCAAGTACCCGGATGCTGAAGCAGCGCAAGCCAAAGGGCTAGCGGCTTTCAAAGGGCATCTGGGCAAGCGTTTTGTGCTGGATCAACCGGGCCACGTCAGTGATGTTGGCGAAGAAGTCTCGCCCTACACGCAAGATCCGCTGGGCATCAGCTACCCACAATCTGACATCGACACCCTGTTCAACGCTGCCGAAAACGCCATGCCCACCTGGGCTGAAGCCACACCCGAAACCCGCATCGGCGTGCTGATGGAGGTGCTGGACGTGCTGTACCGCGACCACCTGTTTGAAGTCGCCCATGCTGTCATGCACACCGCCGGTCAAAGCTTCAACATGGCCTATGCGGGTTCGGGCGTGAATGCGCTTGACCGGGGTATTGAAGCGCTGGTGTATGCCAAACAAGCCATGGATGCAGTGGCGCCCACAGCGCAGTGGGAGCGCCGGTTTGGCTCGGCAAAAATTGCACTGGAAAAAACCTACCGCGTCATTCCTCGCGGTGTGGCCGTTTGCTTTTCGTGCGCCAGCTTCCCCACCTGGAACGCCTGGCCGTCCATGCTGGCCAGTCTGGCCACCGGCAATCCAGTCATCGTCAAACCGCATCCGGTCACCGTGCTGCCGATGGCGATCTCGGTACGGGTCTTCAGGCAAGTTCTGGCACGCGCGGGCTTTGATGTGAATCTGGTCACCATGGCGCTGGACAGCACGCTAGAGCCGATCGGCAAGCTGCTTGTCAAGCATCCCAAAACCGCCATCGTTGACTTTACCGGCAGCACGCGCTTTGGCCAGTGGGTCGAGCAAAACGCCTACCCCGCGCTTAGCTTTACCGAAACGGCGGGCTGCAACACGGTGGTGCTGGAGTCATGCGACGACCTAGACGCTGTCCTGCGCAGCCTGGCCACCACGCTGTGTATGTTCAGCGCACAAATGTGTACCAGCCCACAAAATATTTACATCGCCAGGCGCGGCGTGCAAACACCGCAAGGTTTGGTGCCCTTCAGTGACGTGGCTCGCCAATTGGCCAATGCAGTCGCGGCGTTGACCAGCGAGCCCAAGAAGGCAGCCATGATTCTGGCCACGATCCAGTCGCCGAAAACACTGGAATTGCTATCAACTATGGAGCATCTCGCCCTTGAAAATAATGGCGGAGAGACCACAAATGCAGTTGAAATACTGCTAAAACCCGCGTCGTATCAGCACCCAGATTACCCCCATGCCCGTACCAGTACGCCGCTGATGCTCAAGGTCAGCACCGAACATCGTTCTTTGTATGGCGAGGAGCGCTTTGGCCCCATCAGCTTTGTGATTGCCTGCGACGATGCGCAAGACGCCTTACGGCAAGCCACGCAGGATGTGAAAGAACTTGGCGGCTTGACGGCCTTTTTGTACTCTCTTGACGAAACCTTCATCAGCCAGGCAGAAGCTGCCTACGCCCGAGCAGGCGCGCAGCTCACCATCAACCTGACCGGGCCCATGCCGCTGAATTTTGCAGCCGCCTACAGCGATTACCACGTCACAGGCTTGAACCCGGCGGGCAATGCGTCCCTCACCCATCTGGCCTTTGTGGCCAGCCGCTTTTGTATTTCGCAATCGCGCAGACCTGTCAAAACCATCACCATTTAACTCAAGGAGAAAACCATGGGCGCCAGCGATACCAGTGTTCTGAATGAGATTCCCGTCTTATCAGGCGGCTTTGCGCCCATCACGCGTGAGCTGACGATGGAGCTCACCGACATCGAGGGTGAAGTCCCCAAAGACTTGACAGGCATGTATGTGCGCAATGGCCCCAACCGCCGCTTTGAAGCGCCCGGTCGCTACCACTGGTTTGACGGCGATGGCATGCTGCATGCGGTGCGCTTTGAGGGCGGCACAGTCACCTATCAAAACCGCTGGGTCGCTACCGACAGCCTGCAAGAAGAGTTGAATGCGGGCGGTGCCCTCTGGCAAGGTATCAAAGATCCACCGCGTAAAGACCGGCCCGACATGCCAGTCAAAAACACATCGAACACGGATGTGAAGTTTTACGCTGGTCATTTGGTGTCGATGTGGTACCTGGGCGGCGCTGTGTACATGGTTCGCCCGCACGACTTGTCAACCGTTGGCAAGCTTGAAGTGGACGAGCGCCTGAAGGGCTTGCCGATTTCCGCGCACTCCAAAGTCGATGAGCGTACCGGTGAGTTTTTGTTTTTTGCTTATGGCAAGGAATCACCCTATATGCATTACGGCGTGATGGACAGGCATGGCGAGCTCAAAACCTTCATGCCCGTGCAGTTACCCGGCCCGCGCCTCCCGCATGACATGGCGGTCACACCGAACTACTCCATCGTGCACGACCTGCCGCTGTTTTATGACATGGACGCGTTTGCTGCCGGGCGGCACAAGCTGAAGTTTCACCACACCCTGCCGTCACGCTTTGGCGTGATTCCGCGTCACGGCACGCCTGAGCAGATCCGCTGGTTTGAGGCCAAGCCAACCTATATGTACCACGTGTCCAACGCCTGGGAAGAAGACGATGGTGAAGGCGGTACGGAGATTGTCATGACGGGGACGCCCTTCAGGCTACCAACTGACATGCGCGGCAAGCTGGATGTGGAGCGCTTCCCGAAAATGCTGGCCAACCTGGAGCACGACTTCCTGTTTCACGAGTGGCGCTTTAATCTGCGCACCGGTCTGACAAAAGAGCGGGTGATTGACGACATCGTGAACCAGGAATTCCCGGTGATCAACTCCTGGATGCAAGGCTACAAGACCCGCTATTCCTGGAACATGCTGATGGGCCGTCTGAACCGCGCCGAGGACCCGCGTTTTTGCGGATTTGTCCGCTATGACCTAGAGCAAGACAGCTGCACCACTTACCACGCTGGCGTCAACAAATGGTTCAGCGAAGCGCCGTTTGCGCCCAAAGACAACTGGGTCGAAGAAGACGACGGCTATCTGGTCGGCTTCATGTGGGACGACGAGAAACAGACCTCGTATGTCACTGTTTTTGATGCCAAAGACATCGCCAAGGGCCCGGTCTGCAAAATCAAGCTGCCGCAGCGTGTACCAAATGGTTTTCATGCAACCTGGGTCAGCGGTGAGCGCTTAAAACGCGGCTACTGATCCGATGATTTTGGTGCCTCAAGCCAGGATTGACGACTACACCTCGCGCGGTTGGTGGGGCAGGGTCACACTTTGGGACCTGTTCATTAAGAACTTGGCACAGCAACCCGATGCAGAAGCCGTGGTTGATGCGGCCAATCGCGCGGAGTTTGCGTATGGCACACCGCGCCGGCTGACCTGGGCGCAACTGGCTGTTGAAGTTGATTGTTTTTGTTTGCAATTGCTGGCCAAAGGTGTCGCACGTGACGACATTGTGGTGATGCAACTACCCAACTGTGTGGAACAGTTCGTGGTGTACCTGAGCTGTGCCCGGCTTGGCATCATTGTCTCGCCCGTGCCGGTGCAGTACCGCGAGCACGAGCTGGGCCATGTACTGCACACCACAGCGGCCGTGGCGGCGATTACCTTTGCACGCATTGGCAAGATGGATGCACCCCATTTTGCCGGGAACATGTTTACCCGCCTGCAAACGGAGCATGCGGCCTTCAAAGAGGTCATCGTTTGGGAGAACCTGCCGCACGGCGAGATCAACGACACGGACAGACTGGTTTTGAAGCGTGCAGTATCGGCAGCGCAAGTCACCGCGAACGACGTCTTTACCATTTGCTGGACATCGGGTACCGAGGCCCAGCCCAAAGGCGTGCCGCGCAGCCACAACGAGTGGCTGGTCGTCGCACCGTCCATCATTGAGGCGGCTGCCATCCAACCGCATGCCCGCCTGCTCAACCCATTTCCGCTCGTCAATATGGCCGGCCTGTCGACCGCGTTTGCCTCGTGGCTGGTGCTGGGTGGGACGGTCGTCCAACACCAGCCTTTCAGCTTGCCGGTATTTCTGCAGCAGCTGCGGGATGAAAAAATTGACTACACCGTCGCACCACCGGCAATTTTGAACATGCTGCTGCACAACGAGGCGCTGCTGGCGGGCATTGATTTCAAGCGCCTGTGCCGCATCGGTTCGGGTTCAGCCCCGCTGTCTGACTGGATGGTGCGCGGCTTTGAAGAAAAGTATGGCGTGCAAATCGTCAATTACTTTGGCTCCAATGAAGGCGCAGCATTGTCAAGCAATCACATTGATATACCCGACGCGGCATTGCGCGCCGCGTTTTTCCCAAGGGCGGGCGTGGTGGGCTATGAATGGAGCGTCTCGACAACACGCAAAATAAAAACCCGGCTGGTCGATGTCCTGACAGGCCAAGACATCTCGACAGCCAACACGCCTGGAGAACTGCGATTTTCGGGGCCGACAATTTTTAGTGGCTACTACGCGGCGCCCGAGCTGAGCCAGCATGCCTTTGACACGCAAGGCTTTTATAAAACCGGCGATCTGTTTGAAATTGCGGGTGAGCACCTGCAGTACTACCGCTACGTGGGCCGTTCCAAAGACCTTGTGATTCGCGGCGGCGTGAATATTTCGTCAGAAGAAATCGAAAATCTTTTGCTCGCCTGCCCCGGCGTGCGCGAGGCGGCAGTGGTCGGTGTGCCTGATGACGTTCTTGGCGAGAAGGTATGCGCCTGTGTTGTGGCGATTGATGGACAAGTCGTGAGCCTTGAATCGCTGAATTCATTTTTAACGGATAACAAACGCATCGCCCGCTACAAGCTGCCCGAATACCTGTTGCCCTTGCTAAGCCTGCCGCGCAACCCGGTAGGCAAAATTTTAAAGCGTGAGCTGCGTGAGCAGGCCAGGGCGTTGGCCCCGCAAACATTGCATGAATCATCTTTGAAAGTCGCCGCGTGAAGCCTATTTTGTTGCTGATTCCCGGCATGCTGAACACGGCAACAGTGTGGGCCAAAGTCATCCCGCTGCTGCATGGTGAGGCCGACGTGCGCGTTCTGAACGTACAAACGCAAACCAGCATTGACGAGATGACAGATGACGCCTTGGCACTGGTGGGCGATGCCCTGCCAGAGCAAGCGCTGGTGGTCTGTGGTTTTTCAATGGGTGGCTTTGTTGCGATCAACTTGATGGCTTTACACACCCAGAAAATTCGAGCTGCATGTCTTTTAGGCACCACTGGCAGGCCGGAACTTGCCGAGAGTGCCGCGCAGCGCGAGAAAACCATTGCCGCGATGGAGCGTGATTTCGGCAAAGTGACCCTCAGGATCAGCCATTTTTCCACCTGCGCTGAAACGCACACCAACCCAGCCCTGATGGACGACATTTTGACCGACCTGCGCGCTGTGGGCCCTGATACCGCCATTACCCAAAACCGCGCCGTCATGGTTCGCACGGATCATCGGGCAACGCTGTCCAAACTGAACATGCCAGTCCTGGTGCTGTGCGGCAAAGATGACCTGGTGACACCACCTGAATGTTCTGAAGAGCTCGCAGCGCTGATTCCAGGTGCGCAACTCGAGTGGATAGTGGGTGCAGGGCACATGGTGCCTATGGAGCAGCCTCTGGCTTTGGCCGACTGCCTCAGGCGATTCATCGCACGGGTTTTATAACGACAATTGGAGACCGATATGAAGGACATGAAAAGGCGCGGGGTATTACACGCTATCGGCGCCCTATCGCTAACAGCTACTTTCCCATCCCAGGCGCAAGTGCCAACCGGTTTTCCAGACAAGCCCGTTCGCATCGTCGTGCCGTTTGCAGCAGGCAACACGCTGGACACCGCACTGCGCCAGGTGGCGGAAGAATTTAAGAAGAACACCGGCCAGCCCGTGCTGGTTGAAAACAAGCCCGGTGGCTCGGGCATCATTGCGGCGCAAAGCGTGATGGCTTCGCCCGCTGATGGCTACACACTGCTGCTGGCCAACACCAGCATGCTCACCATCAACCCGCATACTTTTGCCAAGCTGCCCTACGATGCTGAAAAAACCTTCAGGCCGATCACCAACTTTTTGGGCACGTCGATGGTGATGGCGGTGAATGCCAGCGTGCCCGCCAACAACGTCAAAGAGTTTGTCGCCTATGCCAAAGCCAATCCTGGCAAGGTGTCTTTTGCCTCTTTTACGGCCGGTAATTCCTCACATTTTGCCGGCGTTATTTTGAACCAGCGGGCCGGCATGGAGATGATTCATGTGCCCTTCAATGGCACGCCACCTGCGGTACAAAACCTGGTGGGCGGACAAGTTACGGCAGCGTTTTTGCCACTGCTGGCCGTCAAGCCGCATATGGATTCTGGCAAGGTCAAGGTGTTGGCTGTGACGAGCCCGCAACGCTCGCCGCTGATGCCGAATGTAGCGACGTTCAGGGAGCAGGGCTTTCCTGATCTGGACATTTATATCTGGGCGGCCATCGTTGCGCCAGCAGGTACCCCTGATGCAGTTGTCTCTCGGTTGAATGCAGAATTTATCAAGGTTCTGCGTTCAAGTGAAATCAAGGAAAAATGGCGCGTGGCGGACTTTGAAACGCTGCCATCTACGCCCGAAGAATTCAGCAAGTTTGCACAGGCAGACTCCAAACGCTGGGCCGAGGCAGTGAAGATTTCTGGCTTCAAATCGAGTGAATAAAAACGTATGCGCCAGCAACTATTCAATCTTCGCCTACCTGTTTTTGCAGCACCCATGTTTTTAATTTCTGGCCCAGAGATGGTGCTGGCAGCGTGCAGGGCAGGCATCATCGGTGCTTTCCCCACGCCTAACGCACGTCCTATTGAAACGCTGGACGTGTGGATGAAGCAGATCACCGAAGGCCTCGCTCAAGCCCGCGACCAGCAAGCCGGCTCGACCATCGGCCCCTGGTGCGCGAACTTGGTCACGCATTCGTCCAACAGCCGTCTGCCTGAAGACCTGGCACTGATTGCCAAATACAAACCACCGATTGTGGTGACGGCCCTCGGCAGCCCTAAGCCCGCGATTGAAGTTGTGCACAACTACGGCGGTTTGGTCTTTGCCGATGTGATTGACATCAAGCTGGCGCGCAAGGCCGTGGCTGCGGGAGCCGATGGCCTTGCCTGTGTTTGCGCCGGCGCGGGCGGACACACAGGTATGCTGTCGCCGTTTGCATTTGTCAGCGCAGTACGCGAATTTTTTGATGGCACCGTGATTGTCGGTGGTGGCATCAGTGACGGCTGGGGCATTGCGGGCGCTATCGCTTGCGGTGCGGACTATGTTTACATGGGAACACGGTTTATACCCACCACCGAGAGCATGGCAGCA
>CANFOS010000037.1 GCA_947448735.1 Comamonadaceae bacterium
ACTCGGGACTGCAGTACCGCCTGTGTGTCCACTTCGCGTGCTGACGGCGCATGCTGGCCCATCACATTGCAATGCACGCCCTCTGGCAACCATTCGTTCAGCAGCACCGGCGTTGGCGAGGTGGTGATGGTGGTCACCATATCAGCCTCCTTCACTGCGTCCTGCACCGATGTGGCCGCCTTCACGGCGAAGCCCAGCGCGTTACTCGCCTTGCTGCAAAAACGCCTCAAAGCGTCATCGTTTCGGCTGTAGCAGGTCACCGTGTTGATGTCCATCACAGCTGCCATAAAGGTCAGCTGTGCCAGCGCATAACTGCCAGTTCCTATCAGCGCCAGACGCCTTGCATCAGTCCGCGCCAGCGCGCGTGCAGCCACCGCAGCAGTAGCCGCTGTTTTCCATATGCTCAGGTGCTTGCTGTTGATCACACCCAGCATCTGCCCGGTCTGGCCGCTAAACACCGTCAGCCACATGTCCACGCTCCCGGGCGTGTACTGTACCGCGTATATCGATGCGCCCATCACCCGCGATTGCCTCATGTAAGCCGCGCTCATCTTTAGCGCGCGTGATCGCGGCGCCGTCTGTGCAGGGTCGGCCCAGACGATCTGGCGCGGCAGCACACCGACCTGCTCGCGGCCCTGCTCAAGAAACGATGCATGCACTGCCTCTACACAATCGGCAGACGTCACAGCACCCTGCGCAAATAGCGTGTCAAGGTCACTTTGCCCGAGGTACAAAGCCACGCGTTTGTCCTTGTCCTAGCTGCTTATTCGGGCCAGTTTTCAAGCAGGTCGACCGGCTCACCATATCGCGCTGCCATGTCCACCACCGCCTTGTCGCGCAGCGCCTCCAGAAAGCCGCCCGTCACCAGCCGGTTCGGGCCGGCGTCCACCGTGGTGTCAAAAGTAACCAGATCTACATGCACGGGCGGCTCTTCCCAGTAGGGCATTTTTTTCTTGATGTAATCTGCGGGCTTGAGCAGGTCAATGCCAAAGTGCAGCGAACCTGGCGAGTTGGACCCTGCAGGGTATATCAGGTGGCGCGGCCATTTGGGGTTAAACCCGCAGCCTAGCTCTATCAACTGCCCGCCAATCAGCATGTCGCGCAGGATGGTCGCATCCGGCGACTGACCGGACACCTCCACAATGGCATTGTTTTCAAAACGCACACCGATGCGTTCAGCAAAGGGCTGATCAAAACCGACAGCCCATTGAGGGTAAATCGTGCCTGTCACGTTGACGACCTGGTTTGGATCGTCCAGCATTGGCCCAGGCTCAAAAAGGTTGGGCCCGTGCGTAGGCAGGTAATGCACATAGGCGCCTGGGTTGGTGGCCAGCACTTCGCCGCGCCATCGGTTGGTATCAAGATTCTTATCAACCATGCGCGCGGTCAGCGGAATCATCAGGTCGCTGCCGCGCGAATCTGTAAATTTCAACGCACAGTCGACGCCGCGCGGGAAACGTTTGGCCGTCGCGCGCACCAACTCGCCCACCAGTTCGGTCGGGAAACGCGCCTGCTCGGTATGCAGCAAATCAAGGTTGCGGAAGAAGGTGATCTTCACCCAGCGCTGGCCTTTGTTTTTGCGCAACGCCAGGCAGTATGGATGCCAGGCCGAGCAAAACCAGGTCGACACCACAAATGTCGCTTTTTCAAGGATCGGCTTGACGTCATCCGGTATCTCCATCATGTTGGTGGTGTGCGTCATCACCATGATGGGTTTGATGCCGTGCGCCGCGGCCAGGCCGGTGATCGCCGAGATCACGCGCTGGTCCAGCAGCTTATCGGCCAGAAAAACCAGTGTGTCGCTTGGCTTGAAGTCGAAGGTGTGAACAAAGTTGCTCACTGCCTGGTAGTAGCGCTCGATCTCGGTCGCAGGCAAATCCTTGGCTGAAGGAAGGCCGCGGCCTATAAGCCGTTCAAATGAGACGCTGTTGCCGCCGCTATCAAGCTGCATGGCGTGAAGATCTGATAGTCCCATGTGCTGGTCTCTTTATGGTTCGTGGAGGTGGGAATAAACGAACCTGCATCGTAGACAAGCGAGTACTATGTGTCCAATTGATATGTGTCATACCTTTGATGGCTTTAATTCATACAACTCGTCAGCCATGAACGTCGATAACTTTGACCTGAACCTTATCCGGGTCTTCCTCGCTATTGCCAAGCACCGCAATGTGACCGAGGCCGGTTTGCAGCTGGGACTCACCCAGTCCAGCGTCAGCCACTCCCTAAGCCGCCTGCGCACCCTGTGCAACGACCAGCTTTTTGTGCGCACCAGTGACGGCATGATGCCCACAGTCGCCGCCACGGCGCTGGTCGAGCCGCTGGAGCGGGCGCTGGCGGCGGTGCGAAGCAGTCTGCGCGGGGCTGCGGTGTTTGACCCGCTGACCAACGACCGAAGCTTCAACCTGGTGTTGTCTGACATTGGCCAGCTCACCTACCTGCCCACGTTACTCGACCATCTAAAGATGCACGCCCCCAAAACCAGCGTCAACGTGCTGCACCTTCCAATTGACGCGCACCGCGAAGCGCTCATCACCGGGCTGGCAGACCTCACCATCGGCCACCTGCCGGCGCTGCAGAGCGGCTTTCACCAGACGCATTTATTTGACGACCCCTACGTCTGCATGCTGCGCGCCGACCATCCGAAAATCAAGAACACCATCTCGTTTGCGCAATACCTCGAAGCCTCGCATATCGTGGTCGAGCCTCCAGGGCGAGGGCCGGGCTTGGTGGAGCAGGCACTTTCGCGCGCCAGAAGGAAGCGAAGCATCGTCATGCGGCTACCGCACTTTTTTGCCGGCCCACTCATCCTTCAATGCACCGATTACCTGATGACGGTGCCGCTGCGCGCGCAGGTGATGACGCGCGAACTCAACAACATTCGCTTCCTGCCCTTGCCGTTTGAGGTTGAACTCATGCATGTCAAATTGCTCTGGCATGAACGCATGCATCACGACGCGGGCCACAAATGGCTGCGCGGGGTGATTGCCGAATTATTTTCGGAAACCTACGAAGCCTCAAAAAAGCGCATCGCTGACATGCTTCCGCGCAAAAACTAAAAGCGTGTTGCGGCAGTCATGCTGTTTGCCCTTGGACAACATGGCTGGGTTGTGGTCCTTTACCCCGTCTTTACTGGCCTGCGTCAACATTCATACCCGGCCTGCCGTTGAAGGGTGAACCCGACAAGCCATCACGTTTGAAGGCGCGGTTGGTTAACTCAAAGGAAATACCATGAAAAAATCATTTGTACTTGCATGTTTCATCTCTGCCTGCGCCGTGACCAGCTTTGCGCAAACACCCGCCAACGTGGAAGGGGCTCGCCTGGTAGCTCTGCGGGATGCAGCTTATGCGAAGACACATCCAAGCGCCATGACGACCAGCAAGCCGGTGGTCAAGCACCATGCACATCGCAAAGCCGTTCACAAAGTGACGAAGTAAAACGATAGTCGACGAGTTTTATTGAGCCCCAAAAATTGAAAGCCGGATGAACGTTAAAGTTCATCCGACTTTTTTAGCGGGGCAGGTGATCAGCGCCTAGTTGACCATCACCAGTTTTCCCTTCACCCCGCGTGACCCCATGTGCGCATAGGCCGCTTTGAGCTCGCTCATGGGCAGGGTGCTGTCTATCACGGGTTTGATCTTGCCTTGGGCGTACCAGCTGGCCAGCTCGGCCATCATGGCGGCGTTGGCTTTGGGCTCTGCTTTTGCAAAGCCGCCCCAGAACACACCGACGATGGAGGCGCCTTTGAGCAACGGCAGGTTCAGCGGCAGCGATGGCGTGGGGCCGGATGCGAAACCGACCACCAAGTAGCGGCCGCGCCAGCCAATCGAGCGGAAGGCGGGCTCGGTGTAGTCACCGCCGACCGGGTCGTACACCACGTCAGGGCCTTTGCCGCCTGTCAGCAGTTTGATTTGTTCGCGCAAATCATGCGTGCTGTAGTTGATGGTGTCGTCTGCGCCGATAGATCTGCACAAGGCACATTTTTCGTCTGTGGACGCAGCGGCAATCACTCGCGCGCCGACGGCTTTGGCAATTTGAATGGCCGATGTGCCCACGCCACCTGCTGCGCCCAGCACCAGCACGGTTTCGCCGGCTTTGAGCTGCGCGCGGTCCACCAGTGCGTGGTGCGATGTGGCGTAGATCATGATGAAAGCCGCTGCATCTACAAACGGGAAGCCTGCTGGCAGCGGCATGCACAGCGCTGCTGGCGCGATGGTGTGGGTCGCAAAGCCGCCTGTGCCTGACAGGCAGGCCACGTGCTGACCGACCTTTACGTGGGTAACGCCTTCGCCCACGGCCTGCACAACGCCGGCGTATTCAGAGCCCGGCACGAAGGGCAGGGGCGGCTTCATCTGGTATTTGTTCTGCACGATCAGCAGGTCGGGAAAATTGAGCGATGCGGCCTTGATCTGGATCAGCACCTCGCCCGCTTTCGGGCTGGGGGTGGGCAGCTCTTGCCAAGTCAGGGCGTCAACGCCGGTCGGGTTCTCACAAAGCCAGGCATGCATGGTGTTCTCCGGTGGTTTCATTTCAGGCGTCATCATAGGTAAATTGCGGCGTGGTTATCAGGGGCATGTGTCACCTTGGTGTGCTCGGTCACCTAGAATCAACCGATGAAAATTCTTATCTCCAACGACGATGGCTACCAAGCCACTGGCATTGTGGCCCTGTATGAGGCCTTAAAAGACATTGCTGACGTGGAAGTCGTGGCGCCCGAGCAGAACAACAGCGCCAAGTCGAATGCGCTGACGCTGCACACGCCGATGTATGTTCAAACCGCGGCCAATGGCTTCAGGTACATCAATGGCACCCCGGCGGACTGCGTGCACATCGCGCTGACGGGACTGCTGGGTTACAGGCCCGATCTGGTGGTGTCGGGCATCAACAACGGCGCCAATATGGGGGACGACACGATCTATTCAGGCACTGTGGGTGCGGCGATGGAAGGGTATCTGTTTGGCATTCCAGCGATTGCTTTTTCCCAAACCGAAAAGGGTTGGGCGCACATTGATGCGGCTGGCAGGCGCGCCCGGGCGCTGGTACAGCAGCTGATGCCCTCGATTGCCAAGCCGGGCCACCCTTGGCTGCTGAACGTCAACATTCCCAATCTGCCAGATGCCGAACTGAAACAAACAAAAGTCGTGCGCCTGGGCCGTCGCCATGCGGCTGAAAGAGTCATCACCCAAACCAGCCCGCGTGGCGAGACCATGTACTGGATCGGTAGCGCGGGCCCGGCCAAGGACGACAGCGACGGCACCGACTTTCACGCTGCCAAACAGGGACACGTGTGCCTGACACCGCTGCATGTTGACCTGACCGAGCATGCGCAGCTGCCGCATTGGGCCGAGCGCATGGCCAAGCTGGAGTCAATCGGCGCATGACAGCGGGTGACCCGCCCCGCAGGCCTGGCTTTCCATTGCGAATGCCAACTTCCACCAATCCTCAGAATGCTATTAAATCGGGAGCTTCTGGTGTATACAAACAGGGCGATTCAGCCCTAAAAGGCACTTCAAAAGAGGCTCACAGGCGCAGTTCTGGCACGACAGCAGGCCTTGCCACCGGCTTGGGCCTTGATTCTCAGGCGGTTCGCGCGCGCATGGTGCAAAAGCTCGCCGCTCAGGGGGTGGCGGACAGCCGCGTACTGGCCGCCATGATGCAGGTTGAGCGGCACCGCTTTGTGGATTCAGCCCTTGTCAATCAGGCCTATGAAGACACCAGCCTGCCCATTGGTCTGGGGCAAACCATCAGCAAGCCCAATGTGGTGGCCCGCATGCTTGAACTTCTGGTGAAGGGCCAGGACGGCAAGCTGGGCCGGGTGCTGGAGATTGGTACCGGCTGCGGCTACCAGGCCGCCGTGCTGGCGCAACTGGCGACCGAGGTCTACAGCATTGAACGCCTGCGCGGCCTGCATAACAAGGCACGCGATAACCTGCGCCCGCTGCGGGTGGGCAATTTGCATCTGCTGTTTGGCGACGGCATGCTGGGCTATGCCAGCGGCGCGCCCTATGCCGCCATCATTGCAGCAGCCGGTGGCGAGGCGCTGCCGCAAGCCTGGCTGGACCAGCTGGCCGTGGGCGGGCGGCTGGTGGCGCCGGTGCATGGCGCGGGCGGTTCGCAGGCGCTGGTGGTGGTTGACAAGACCGCGCGCGGCATCACCCAGACGCTGCTGGAGGCGGTGCATTTCGTGCCTTTAAAATCAGGCACAAGCTAGCATCAAACAGCGACGTTACCGTCAAAAACAAGGTCAAAAGGCAGGAAACCATGCAGCATTCAAGCCCTTCTAGCACTTCAGGCACTTCAATATCTTTAACGTGGCAACGCGGCGCGATGGTCGCAATGACTGCGGCCGTGATGCTGATGGTGGGCTGCGGCTCGCGTCCGCTGAGCCCTGCGCCGGTCGAAAACCGGGGCACAAGCGCTGGCCGGCCAACCGTGCAGGCTCCTGTCGCAAGCCCTGAGGTCAAGCAGCCGCCGGGCTTTGAAAACGCGGGCAAGCCCGGCTACTACACCGTCAAACCGGGCGACACGCTGATCCGCATTGGCCTGGACGCCGGCCAGAGCTTTCGAGACATCGCGCGCTGGAATAATTTGGAGAACCCCAACCTGATTGAAGTGGGCCAGGTGCTTCGCATCTTGCCGCCAAACATAGACAACACGCTGGTGGTGACGCGGCCTGTTGTGTCCGGTACGGCCAACAGCACCACCGGCTCCTCCCAGGCAGCTGCGCCTGCGCGGGCCACATCGGCTCCGGCCAGCAGCCCACAACCGGCAGCGTCCGAAGACGACATGGGCTGGATATGGCCGGCACAGGGCAAGCTGATTACCGGTTTTGACGAGGTTAAAAACAAGGGCTTCGACATTGACGGCAGGTCCGGCGACGCCATCGTGGCGTCCGCTGACGGCCGGGTGGTGTATGCCGGTGCCAGCCTGCGCGGCTACGGCAACCTGATCATCCTGAAGCACAACAACACATTCCTGACGGCCTACGCCCACAACCAGACACTGATGGTCATAGAAGACCAGATGGTCAAAAAAGGCCAGAAGATTGCCGAAATGGGCAACAGCGATGCAGACCGGGTCAAGCTGCACTTTGAGATTCGCCGCCAAGGCAAGCCGGTAGACCCAGCCAAGTATCTGCCTGCCCGATAAACAGTGGGGCGGCGCGTACTGACGCTGCCTGGCCACAGTCGCCAACCGCCTACAAAGTGAGTGCGCCAAGCCGCACAGCCTTTTGGCGCGTGGCAAACAACAATCGTGATCAGCGCGCTGCGCACAAAACAGCAGCGCATGCCCCTTGCCACGCCTGCACCCATCACGCCAGGAGCTGATCAGTCCATGTTCAAACCGCTTGTCGATCCAGATGCAGACCCGGACGCGTTTCATCGGGAGCTGGCACATGTCAACGTGGTGCGCATCGCGGCAGGCATGCCTTCCGGCCGGTGGCAGGCCGACTTGCAAACCGATTTTGGCTGGCGTGTCGCGGAGGGGCAATACCTGGAAGCGCAGCGCTTGCAGGTTGCACCCCTGCTGCCGCTGCAGGGCAGTACAGACGCCTTCATTGCCTGGTTTGAATCATTGGCTGAAAAGGGGCCGGGCCAGCAGCATGCCTTGTTTGACTGGTTGGCGCACAGCGCCAGTCTGGCGCAAATGCGCTGGTTTTTAACCCAAGAAGCAGCGGGCGAGGCAGGCTTTGATGACCTGCTGGCCTACACCCAGGTCAAGTTGCCGGTACGCGCCAAGCTCGAATGCGCGCGTAACTACTGGGACGAAATGGGACATGGCAAGCAAAGCGCGATGCACGGCCACATGCTGGACCAGATGGTTCAGGCCCTTGACCTGAAGCCCCGCATTGACAGTACCGTCTGGCAGGCGCTGGCGCTCGGCAACACCATGCTGGGCCTGGCGACCACGCGGCGCTACACCTACCATTCCCTCGGTGCTCTGGGTGTGATTGAGCTGACAGCCCCTGGCCGCGTCAAGCGCGTGTCAGTCGGCATGAAGCGGCTGGGTCTGGACGGCCGAATGCGGGCTTATTTTGACTTGCATGCCGCGCTGGACGTATCGCACGCCCGAGCCTGGATTCGGGAAATCATTCGCCCGCTGGTCGAGGCGAACCCGGCCTGCGCTCGACTGATTGCCGAAGGTGCGCTGATGCGGCTGGTGTGTGGCGCACGCTGCTTTGAGCGCTACAGCACAGACCTGAAGGTGGCGGAGTCGGTGTGCTGAACGGCACCGCCGATGCGCAAACCGCGAACGCCCTGGGACTGGTGTTGCGACATCTGGCGGACAGCGGTTACCGTTTCATGACGCCCACACCGCTGACACACCAGCGGGTGTTGGCCCACCGTGGCCATCAACTGGGCACCACACTGCGCGACATTTTTGGCTGGAGCATGCCGTTTACCCTGGCAAGCTGCGAGACCATCACACGCGAACTTCTCGCCGCCATGCGGGGTGCGGGCGTGCTGCACACCCGCAGCGAGCTGCTGCAAAGTACGATCAGGGTGTCCAGCCTGGGCGACGACCTCTTGATGCATTCAGCCTTTCCGACCACGCAGGACGATGCCGTATTTTTTGGCCCCGACACCTACCGCTTTGCGCGGTTTGTCCAGCAGGGCGTGGCGCATGTGCAAGCGAAAAGCAGCCAACCGCTGCGGGTGCTTGACGTCGGTTGCGGCAGTGGCGCAGGCGGCCTGGCGGCGGCTCGCGCACTGGCAAAACTTCAGCAACCCGCGCCGCTCGAGGTCTGGATGAATGACATCAACCCCGTGGCTTTGCAGATGACGGCGGTCAACGCGGCCTGTGCAGGCATCGCCGTCAAACCAGCTTTGGGCAACGCGCTGCGCGCTGTCAAGGGCGACTTTGACCTGATTATTTCCAACCCGCCTTATCTTGAGGACGCCGCCCAGCGCGCCTACCGCCACGGCGGCACCGGGCTGGGCCGGGCCTTGAGCGTGCGAATTGCCAAAGAGGCGCTGGGCAGGTTGCTGCCCGGCGGGCGTTTGCTGCTGTACACCGGGGTGGCGATGGTGGGCGGGGTGGACGCGTTTTTGACTGACATGGCGCCTTTGCTGAGCAACGGCCGGTTTGACTGGTCGTATTCAGAAATTGACCCGGACGTGTTTGGCGAAGAGCTTGACCAACCCACCTACGCCCATGTAGACAGGATTGCGGCCGTGGGTTTGACGGTCACGCAGGTCAGCGCCAAAGCAGGAGCCGTGTGATTCATGCCAAACTACAGGCCGATACCTGTGTCGACGCCGGTCCGGCGGGCCTTTCGGGGTCGGGCAGGGGGCGCAGCACGCTTGAGCGAATGCCGAAATGGCTGATTTGCATCCCGCTGACGCTGCAGTGGTTGTGGCTTGCGCTGCGCTACCAGAGCCTCACGCTGCCCACCATTGCCAATCCGGCCATCACCGCTGGCGGGCTGGTCGGTGAAGGCAAGCTTGAATACTTTGACGGTATGGGGCCGATTGCCTTGTCGGCAACTGCTGCCTATTGCGCGGTGTCGACCCACAAGCGACACAGCGCTGCAGAGTTGCGGCAGATCATGCAGGGCGCAGGCCTGAGTTTCCCGGTGATCGCCAAGCCGGATCTGGGCCTGTGCGGTTATGGCGTTCGTCTGGTGGCCAACCGAGTTGAGCTGCGCGAGTACCTGCGCGCCTTTCCAGTTCGCGAAACGGTGGTGCTTCAGCAGTACCTGCCGTACGAAGGCGAGGCGGGTATTTTTTATGTTCGAGACCCGCAGGCCGACGCCGGCCGTATCCTTGGACTGGCGCTGCGCTACTTTGCGCGCGTCAGCGGCGATGGCGTGCACAGCATTGCCCAACTGATGGCGACGGACCCGCGCGCCCAGCGCTCGCGGCAGTCCGCCCGGCATCAACCCAGCTACAACCCCAGCCGTATTCCCAGAGCAGGTGAAGTGGTGCGTCTGGCCACCATTGGTTCTACCCGTGTTGGCGGCCTGTACCGCGATGGTCAGTCGCTCATCACGCCGCAGCTCACCCGCGCCATTGACGCGATCGCCCGCGACATGCCCGCGTTTTACTTTGGTCGGTTTGATGTGCGCTTTGAAAGTCTGCAAGATCTGGCGGCAGGCTGCGGCTTTTCGATCATGGAAATCAACGGTGCAGGCTCGGAAGCGATTCAGGCCTGGGACCCCGACACCGACATGGTGGCTGGCTTCAGAATGATCTTCAAAAAGCAGCGCATCCTGTTTGCCATCGGCCATGCCATGCGGCGCAAGGGCTTCAAGCCACTGGGTGTGCTGGCGCTGGCGCTGCTGAACCGCCGGCAAAACCAGCTGGTTGAGCGCTACCCACCGTCAAACTGATCGCTGGGTTTGATGCCTGTTCCAGCAAGCGAAATGGCATACTCTGCGGGTGAAAAAACACATCTACATCTATTCCCCCTCCAGTGCAGTGCGAGACAAAGCCAGCTTCAGGCGGGGCATCAAGCGCCTGAAGGCGCTGGGCCACGAAGTCGAAGTCGACGAAGCCGCGTTGGTCAAATACCAGCGCTTTGCCGGCGACGATGCCACCCGGCTGGCCGCTATTGACCGGGCTGCCGCCAGCGGCGCCGATGTGGCGCTCATCACACGGGGTGGCTACGGCCTGACACGCATCCTGCCCGCCATCGACTACAAGGCAGTGGCCAAGTCGATTGCCAAGGGGACCCAGTTTGTCGGCCTGAGCGACTTCACCGCCCTTCAAACGGCTCTGCTGGCCAAGACCGGGGCCATCACCTGGGCTGGACCGGCATTGGGCGAAGACTTTGGCACGCTCCAGACGCCTGATGACATCATGGCGGCTTGCTTTGACGACCTGATAAGCGGGCAGGGCGAAGGCGCGGGCTGGCAACTGCCCAAGCTGCCAGCACTAGACGCTATTCATTCAGTAGCTGCTCGCTCAGACAAACAGGGCTCTACCAGTCAATTTCTCATCAAAAATGCGCCCCTCTGGGGTGGAAACCTGGCGGTTTTGGCCAGTCTGATCGGAACGCCTTACTTTCCGAAGCCTGACGTCATCAAAGGCGGCATATTGTTTGTTGAAGACGTCGGTGAGCACCCCTACCGTGTTGAGCGCTTCCTGACGCATTTGCTGCATGCGGGGGTGCTGTCCAGCCAAAAGGCCATTGTGCTGGGCCAGTTCAGCAACTACAAACTGGTGCCCGGTTATGACAGTGGGTTTAACTTTGGCGCAGTGGCAGCGCGCTTGCAGGGTCAGGTCAAGGCCCGGGTGTTAACGGGTTTGCCGTTTGGCCATGTGGCCACCAAGGTGATGCTGCCGGTCGGGGCCAGAGTGACCTTGGCGGTTGACAGTCGGGACGCGCTGATTTTTTGGGGCCACCAGCATTGACCCTGGCTGCTGGACTAACGCAGTTTGAAGCCGATTTTGCCCGTCAGACTTTTGGGCAGCAGGCCCACGAAAAGGCTGCTGATGCTGGCCATCTTCTGTCGGGCCACGGTTTCGCCATGGGTGCTGGCCAAAATCGCCATCACGTCGCTTCGCGCATACCACAAGCCCTGAACGTCAGGTGCGTAACGCACGCGTCTGGTCACCGCCGGGAATTTTCTTTCGCCATAGTCGCCCAGCTCACGCAGCATCAACTTGCGAATGATTTCCATACGGGCATCCAGGGCCTGGGGTGTTCGCTCTGCATGGCCCAGCAGCGCCATCAAGCTGGAGCGAAGCTGTGGCATCAAGCTGGGCAGATTCAAAGGAGGCAAAAGGGAGCGCATGAAATGAGTTTGTTGAGGAGGAATGATATTGAAAACGGCAACAACTTGAAACTGCTTTCTGTTAAATTTGAGCGATTTTCAAAAACTGGAATCGTAAAAAGCGCCCTAATTTTTCATAAAATATATTTTAAATCAAATATTTATAAATTAAAGTTAAAGTTATTTCTAGATTTTTAATGGATCGGCAAATACCGGCCACACGACTTTTTCTCAATGACAACACGCCTATGACAAGCACAAAACACTACGCATCCCACTACATCAATGGCCAATGGGTTAAAGCCAACTCATCCGACACGTTGCCCGTCCATGACTCCAGCACCGAGGCCGTCATGGCCACCGTACCTGCTGGTACGGCGCATGAGGCCGAAGCCGCTGTGCTGGCCGCCAGGGCCGCTTTTGATGGCTGGGCCGCGTTGCCGGTTGAAACGCGCGCGGCGTACCTCGACAAAGTGGCTGCCGGCGTCAAGGCCCGGTCTGACGAGATGGCCACCGCGATTGCACGCGAGGTCGGTATGCCGCTCAAAATGGCCAAGGCTGTTCAGGTGGGCGGCCCGGCCTGGCACTGGGGCAACTTTGCCAAAGTCGCACGCAACTTTGAATGGGAAAAGAAAGTCGGCAACTCCCTGGTTGTGCGCGAAGCAATTGGGGTGGTTGGCTGCATCACGCCGTGGAACTTTCCGCTCAGCCAGATCACTTTAAAAATTGCACCCGCCATGGTCGCAGGCTGCACGGTGGTGCTCAAGCCCAGTGAAATCGCACCGGTCAACGCCATGATCCTGGCCGAAATCATTCACGAGGCAGGCATTCCAGCCGGTGTGTTTAATCTGGTCAATGGCATGGGGCCGGTGGTGGGCGAGGTGTTGGCCACGCACCCCGAAGTTGATATGGTCAGCTTTACAGGCTCTACCCGCGCAGGCAAGCGGGTCAGCGAGCTGGCCAGCCAGTCTGTCAAACGGATTGCACTTGAGCTGGGTGGCAAGTCTGCCAGCGTGATTCTGGACGACGCCAATTTTGAGGCGGCTGTTAAAGGGACGGTCGCTGCCTGCATGCTGAACAGCGGTCAAACCTGCTCAGCCCACACCCGCATGCTGGTGCCCAGCAGTCGCTATGACGAAGTCAAGGCCTTGGCGCAGGCTGCGATTGCCAAATTAAGCGTCGGCCCCAGTCTGGACGAAGCCAGCAAGTTGGGCCCGCTGGTCAGCGCGATGCAGCGCGACCGGGTGCTGGGCTTTATCAGGACCGGGATCGAAGAGGGCGCTGACGTGATTGCAGGCGGGGCCGAGCCGCCAACTTTTGCCACAGGCTACTTTGTGCAACCGACGATTTTGGGCATCAAGCCGACCGACACGCTGGCCCAAGAGGAAATTTTTGGCCCCGTGCTGGTGGTCATCAAATACCAGGACGAAGACGAAGCGGTGGCCATTGCCAACAGCACCATTTACGGACTGGGTGGCGCCGTGTGGGCAGGCACCGACGAGGCCGCCATGAAAGTCGCACGCCGCATGCGCACCGGTCAGGTCGACATCAACGGCGGGCCGTTCAATGCCGATGCGCCGTTTGGCGGCTACAAGCAGTCGGGCAATGGCCGAGAAAACGGTGTGTATGGTTTTGAGGAGTTTCTGGAATTCAAGTCCATGCAGCTAAAACCTGCAACAGTTTGACGCTGCGCCTACCCACCTAGCAGCTGCCTTCAACCATGGCAGACGTCACCGTCGTTTTTGTTGACCTAGCCGGAAGCACCGGGGTATTTCAGGCCCTGGGCAATGCCAAAGCAACTCAGGCCATCACCTGCCTGACCGACTGGATGGGCGCCGTCTGCACGTCATGGTGCGGCCGTGTGGTTAAAAACCTGGGCGACGGCGTGCTGATGGTGTTTGTGCAGAACAACGAGGCCCTTGAGGCCGTGACCGAGATGCAGCGCATCCAAACCGAGCGCATCAAAACCTGGCCCGATAAGCTCAATATGCGGCTTCAGATCGGCGTGGCCAGAGGCGAGGTCATCGAGCAGGGCGGTGACTATTTCGGCGACGCAGTGAACGTCGCCGCGCGCTTGTCCGACCTGTCTGGCCCCGACCAGATCCTGGCCACCGACGCCGTGATCAATGAACTGCCGCCAGATACGCCGATACGCTTTCGCAGTTTGGGCGTGATGGACATTCGGGGCCGTAACGAGTCCTGCACGGTCTACCAGGTGGAATGGCAAAACGAGGCACTGTCAGATTTTTTCACCGTGCCTGCGGAATTGATGCCAATGCCGCCCGTTAAAAGTGTGCCGCAGCTCGCCACGATTGCCATCTCATGGCTTGACGTAGCGGCCAGCTTCACATCGACACAGTTGCCGGTTCAGATCGGCCGGTCGGCTCAGGCGCAGTTTGTCGTCAACGACCCGCGTGTGTCGCGCTGGCACGCCAAAATCCTCTGGCGGGCCGGCAAGTTTTATCTGGAAGACGTCAGCAGCTACGGCAGCTGGGTGCGCTTTGCGGGAAGCGGTGTCGTCTTGGCGTTGCGCCGACAAGAGTGTGTGCTGCTGACAGCTGGCGAGATTGCGCTGGGTGCACCGTTTGAAGACTTCAGCGTGCCGACAGTCGGCTTCAGGTTCTAGGGCAGGCCGGGCAGGGCGCTCTGCTGGCTCAACCCAGCGTGGGCAGCCGTAGCGCCTGGTGGCACTGCAGTAAATGGCCGGGACTGACTCCGGACCAGCCCGCAAAAGGGGTAAAGTCGGCGGGCGCCTGTAAACTGACAATTGCACCCGACCACAACCACAATGCCGGACTCATCCCCGGCTATATTTGGGAGAATCTCGTGAACAAATCATCTCTGGTCCGTCGTGGCGCCATCATCGTCGCTGCGCTTGCAATCGCCTTGCCCGTGCTGAGCCAGGCTCAGGAAACCTACCCGAACCGCCCGATCAAACTGCTGGTGCCGTTCGCGCCGGGCGGCACGACCGACCTGTTCGCGCGCAAATATGCCGAACGTCTGGCGCGCCGCCTTGGTCAGCCGGTGGTGATTGAAAACAAGTCCGGTGCCGCCGGCGCCATTGCCGCCGCCGAAACCGCACGCGCCAAGCCGGACGGCTACACGCTGTTTTTTGCCTCGTCGACCACGCTGGCCATCTTGCCTTCGATGATGGCCAACCCGACCTACGATGTGGAGCGCGACTTCGCGCCCATCGCGCTGCTCGGCATCACGCCGCTGATGGTCGCCATCAACGGCGCCGTGCCAGCCAAGACCCTGCCGGAGCTGCTGACCCTGATCAAGGCCAATCCCGGCAAATATTCCTACGGCACATCCGGCACCGGCAGCGCCAACCATTTGGTCGGTGAGCTGTTCAGGAAAATCGGTGGTGTCGACCTGCTGCACGTGCCCTACAAGGGCAGTGCGCCGGCTCTGCAAGATGCACTGTCGGGCATCAACGCCGTATTTTTTGACAGCTTCGTGACCATCCTGCCGCACCACAAGACCGGCAAGATGCGCATCCTCGCCGTCTTTTCGGAAAAGCGCTCCAAACTCGCGCCAGAACTGCCCACCGCCATCGAAGCCGGCATGCCTGGCATGGTCGGCGGCTCGTTCCAGGTGATCGTCGCCCCGAACGGCATGCCTGCAGCCGTCATGAATACGTTGCAGACGGCCACGGCCGAAATCATGCGCGACAGCGTGTTCCAGGAGGAACTCGACGCGCTGATGTTCGAGCCGGTGTCAGAGTCGACGCCGGAGCGCACCAAGGCCTTCATCCGCGGCGAGCTCGCCAAGTGGGCACCGATCATCAAGGCGACCGGTACAAAGCTCGACTAACGCCGTCGATCAACCCGGTCAATCAAACAGGACGCCATCATGCACTACGAATGTTTCAAGCTTGAAATCAAGGACTACATCGCCACGGTCACCTACAACCGTCCGCCGGTGAATGCCCAGAACCGGCGCTCGCGCGACGAACTGACGCACATCTTTGATTCGCTGTCCGACAGTAGCGATGTGCGCGTCATCATCCTCACAGGTAGTGGAAAAACCTTCTCGGCCGGTGCCGATGTCAAGGAACGCCACGTGATGGAAAAGGAAGCCGGCGAATACATCCGCCACAACCGCGTGACGCGCGAGTATTTCTACGCCGTCGAAGACTGCGCCAAGCCGGTCATCACCGCGGTCAACGGCCCGGCCATCGGCGCCGGCTTTTGCCTGATGATGAGCGGCGACATCATCATCGCGTCGGACAACACTGTGGTCGCCATGACCGAGATCGATGTTGGCCTCTCGGGTGGCATGAAATTTTTGACGCAGCATTTCGGCCGCTCGTTTGCACGCACCATGTATTACACCGGCGACCGCGTGCCGGCTGCAGAGTTGTATCGCCTCGGCGTGATCCAGGCCTGTGTGCCACTCGACAAGCTGATGGACACCGCCATGGAATACGCCCGCAAGCTCGCTTCGAAAAGCCCGCTGGCGCTGGAGACCGCCAAGCGCGGTTTCAACACCGTGGCCGAGATGCCGATGCGCGATGCCTACCGTTACGAACAGAGCCTGACTGTGATGTTGTCGCGCACCGAAGACACCAAAGAAGCGCAGGCAGCCTTCGTTGAAAAGCGCACGCCGGTCTGGAAAGGCCGCTGAGCAGCACACAGAAAGACTTCATGGCCAAGCCGTTTGAAAACGTACGCATCCTCGACTTCTCACAGGTTGTTTCCGGTCCGTTTGCCACCAGCCTGCTGACGCTGATGGGCGCCGATGTCATCAAGTTTGAACGTCCGCCGGGCGGTGATGAATCGCGCACCTTCTGCGCCAGCAAGGAATTGCTCGCACTGGGCATTGGCTCGGCCTATCTGGCGCTCAACGCCGGCAAACGGTCGATGTCGCTGGACATGAAACGTCCCGAGGTGATCGAGGCCATCTTCAAGCTCATCGCCACGGCCGATGTCATCCTCGAAAACTACCGGCCGGGTGTGATGGCGCGGCTCGGCCTCGGTTATGAAGCGGTCAAGGCAGTCAAGCCGGACATCATCTACTGCTCAATCTCGGGCTACGGCCAGGAAGGTCCGGAACGCGACTCGCCGGCCTATGATGGCGCTGTGCAGGCCGCCTGCGGCGTGATGTCGATCACCGGCTATCCCGACCACAATCCGGTGCGCGTCGGCTTTCCGTTTGCCGACGCCTCGACGGGCCAGGCCGCAGCGCTGGCCATCTCGGGCGCACTGTATCGCAAGCTGACGAGCGGCAAGGGTCAATACATCGACATCGCCATGGTCGATGCCAGCCTCGCAATGATGACGCAGATCGTGGCCTTCACTTCGGTGGCGGGCGTGGTGCCGGGGCGCATCGGCAATCAGGCCTGGAGCCGTCGGCCGACCTCTGACATGTTCAAGGCGCGCGATGAAAACCTCTCTTTGGTGGTGAACTCGGAGAATCATTTCATCGCCCTGTTCAAGGTGCTGGGCCGTGAGGATGTGCTCAGCGATGCGCGCTTTGCCAGCTGGGATCTGCGCACGGCCAATGTTGCCGCGCTGCGCGAAATCATCGAATCCGCCATGGCCAGCGACAGCGCCGAAGTCTGGGAAAAACGTCTCAAGGAAGGCGGGGTGGCGGCTGCCCGCGTCAAGAACATCGGCCAGGCCCTGTCCAATCCGCAGATGAAACACCGCAACCTGCTGCTGACTGTGCCCGGCCCCAAGGGGTATGACAAACCAGTCACGATCATGAACGCGCCGTTTCTGTGCAACGAAGACGGACCCGGCACCGACAAGCCGGCACCAAACGTGGGAGAGCACAACGATGAATTGCTCGCCGAGGCCGGCTATAGCGCCGAGCAGATCGAAGTCTTTCACCGCACTGGTGCCATCTGGGACGTGCCGTCACTGCGCTGATTCACAGTATTGAGCCTTTCCGGGCAAGGACCCGGCCATGGTTGCCCAACCGGCGCCGGACGAAAACCTTGCGAACATCTCAATATTACTTAACATAATATACATCGTGGAATATTTAAAATCCAAAGAAACGACTTGCAAAAGCGAAATCGGGAGCCAAACAAGCTCACCATTTGCCGGTCGCGTACTTGAGCCTCTGGGCTTTTGTCAGCAATTCAATCGCGTCTGGCCGTTTGCCCCGTTCAGCGAAGTCAAGCGCCGTCATGCCTTGCTGGTTTTTAAGGCTCAAGTCCGCGCCTTCGTCAAGCAGCAGCTTGACGGCCTGGGGGCTGCCATACATGCTGGCCATCATGAGTGGCGTGGAGCCGTTCGGTGACTCGGCGTCGATGTAGGCATGGTTCTCGAGCAGGAGCTTGATGATTGCCACATGGCCATTGCTGGCGGCGTAATGCAGCGGTGTCCAGCCGGTCTTGTTGACGTCGGCACCTTTTTTCACCATCTGGGCAGCGAGTTCGAACTGGCCCTTGAGTGCCGCCAGCATCAACGGACTCTCACCTTGCAGGTTCAGTGTGTTCAGGTCGACCTTCGGAGCGTTCAGCAAAACTTTGGCGGCCTCGGGTGACGGCTCCTTGATGGCGACCAGCAGACCATGCTGGCCTTGGGGGTCAAGGGTGTTGGCATCAAAACCTCGCGCCAGCAAGCTGCTGACCGTGACGGCATCGTCCCTCTTCAAAGCCATGAAAAAATCATCATAAGAACCGGCATAAGACAAGCTAAATCCTGAACAAACAACAAGATATAGCGTATTCTTAAAGTGATTTATCAGGTTTTTATTCATATCAAACCTCTGCAGTCACACCCATAAACAGCTGCTCAAAATTATCACTTGTGGCTTGGGCGATGGTTTGAAGCTTTTCGCCTTTGAGCTCGGCAATCACTTTAGCAACATAGGGTACGTACGACGGGTTGTTGGTTTTGCCGCGATAGGGGACCGGCGCCAGGTACGGGCTGTCGGTTTCGATCAGTATGCGGTCAAGCGGCACAAATTGGGCGACTTCGCGCAGGTCAGCAGCGGTCTTGAAGGTCAAAATACCCGAAAACGAGATGTAAAAACCCATGTCGAGAGCCGCTTTGGCAACCACCATGCTTTCTGTAAAACAGTGGAAAACGCCGCCTGCTGCACCTTGGACGCCCTCGCCCTCCTCCTTCAAAATGGCCAGCGTATCGACAGAAGCACTTCGCGTGTGGATGATGAGCGGCTTGCCCACCTGCTGCGCGGCCCGGATATGGACCCGAAAACGATCGCGTTGCCACGCCATGTCGGCCACTGAACGGTCGCCCAGACGAAAGTAGTCCAGGCCGGTTTCACCAATGCCCACCACTTTGGGCTGCTGTGAGCGCCGCACCAGGTCATCCACGGTCGGCTCTGTCACGCCTTCGTTGTCAGGATGCACGCCGACGGTAGACCAGAAGTTGCTGTTTGTCACCGCCAGTTGGTGAACATCTTCAAATTCTTCCAGCGTGGTGCAAATGCACAGCGCGCGGTCAACCTGCGCGTCGGCCATGGCCTGGCGGATCTGCGGGAGCTCAGCTTTGAGCTGGGGAAAGTTTAAGTGGCAATGGGAGTCTGTGAACATGCAGCAAATGCTTAAAACGGACCTTTTCAGGTGCCAAATAGGCCTCCGGGCCAATGAAAATGTGCGTCGGTAGCTATTGAATAAGTAGCAGTCTAGATGGTCTGGGTTGGCCGTCCTGACGCCAGATGCGCACCCAGAATTTCTTCTATTTTGAGTTTCAACTGGCGTGATTTCTCGTCGTTTGGGAACCGCACCCCGACGCCCTGCGTGCGGTTGCCTGAGGCTTTGGCAGGGGTTACCCAGGCGACCTTGCCTGCCACCGGATAACGCTGCGGGTCATCGGGTAGCGTCAACAGCAGGTAAACATCAGCACCCAGCTGGTAGTCACGTGCTGAAGGAAAAAACACCCCACCTTCTTTAAACAGCGGAATGTAGGCGGCGTACAGCGCCGCTTTTTCCTTGATGGCCAATTGGACAACGCTGGGTCGGGCAGATGAAGCGCCAGAAGGTGGGTTGGCTTGGGGCGTGCTGGCGGGTGGGTTGGCGCTCATGGCGCTAGTTTATCGGTTTGGCCATGCGAGCGTGTAGTGAAATCGCCTATTTTGAGTTCAGCCCAATCTTGGCTCGGCTGGTCAGGGACTCCAGCATCAAGCCGGGGTTGTAAGGATGTTCAACCGTGCGGGCCGTGCTGGCCAGTTCTTTGGCCCAGGCCGCCAGGCCAAACGTGCCCGCGTTGGCGGGCGATGCCGGAAGATCAGCCGGGCTGAAAAACCGGGGGGAAGCGCCCACCCGGACAGACCACACATCGTGGCAAAGCTTTTGCAGCGCATCGACGGCCTGTGATGGCAACAGGTCGCTGATGGCGGTCACGTCACCCCTGGCCATGGCTTTGGGCAGTGCTTGCCAGCTTTGGGCGAGGGCTGCCGCCTGCCCGCTTTGTATCCAGGCCAGTGCATCGGCCGGTCGGCCACCGGCGGCGGTAAGCAGCGTTTTTAAATCAGTGGACGACAGGGGTTTACTTGGCTTTTTGTCACCGCCTTGCCCCTGGTGGTGGCTTGCCTGCAGCCACGTCAGTGCCTCGTCAAAGCCCGGCCAAACCATGGTGTGGCCCAGGCAACGGCTGCGGATGGTGGGCAGCAACTGGTGTGCCGCCTCGGTGGCCAGAATGAATTTGACCGCGCCGGGCGGCTCCTCGAGTGTTTTGAGGAGCGTGTTGGCGGTGATGCCGTTCATGCGTTCGGCCGGAAAGACCAGCACCACTTTGGTTGTGCCGCGTGAGCGGGTGAACTGGGTAAACGTCACCACCTCACGTGCGGCATCGACCTTGATTTCTTTGCTGGGTTTGCGTTTTTTGCTGTCGAGGTCGTCCTGGGTCTTTTCATCCAGTGGCCAGCCGAGCTCAATCGTCAGAAGCTCCGGCATCAGCATCGCCAGATCGGCATGGGTGTGCACATCGACGGCGTGGCAACTGCCGCAAACGCCGCAAGCGCCTTGCGGCGTGGGGGTTTCACACAGCCAGGCGCGTGCTAACGCAAGAGCCAGGTCAAACTGCCCCAAACCTGACGGGCCCGCCAGCAGCCAGGCGTGGCCGCGCTGATTGAGCAGGCTTTCGAGCTGGGTTTGCAGCCAGGGGGCCAAAACGCCGTTCCTGTTGTTCATAGCCAAGCTCGGGTTTTGAAGACCGTGACAACATCTTGCCAGACCGTTTCACGGCTCTGCGCGGCGTCAATCCGGGCAAAACGGTTGGGTTCGGCCTGCTGCCGGTCGGCATAGCCTTGCGCGACACGGCGGAAGAATTCGACCGGCTGGGCTTCAAACTTGTCGGGAACCCGGGCACCGGCCAGACGTTCGGCTGCCTTGAGCGGGTCCAGGTCAAACCAGACCGTCAGATCAGGCTGCAGCAAAGCCTGGCCTTCCGTGGATTGAACCCATGCTTCAAGCGTTTTCAGAACATGCAGGTCAAAACCGCGCCCACCGCCTTGATAGGCAAAGGTGGCATCGGTAAAACGGTCACACAGCACCACCTCGCCCCTGAGCAACGCGGGCCGGATGACCTGGGCCAGGTGGTCGCGCCGGGCGGCGAATATCAAAAGCGATTCCGTCAGGGAATCCATCGCGTCGTTGAGCACCATGGCCCGCAGCTTTTCCGCCAGTGGTGTGCCGCCGGGCTCGCGGGTCAGCGTCACGCTGCGGCCAGCGGCTTTGAAGGCGTCTGCCAGGCCGCTGATGTGGGTGGACTTGCCCGCGCCGTCGATCCCCTCAAAGCTGATGAACAGACCCGACGATCGATTGGAATTGCTCATTACCGGCCCCGAATGTATTTGTTGACGGCACGGTTGTGTTCGTCGAGCGTGGCGCTGAACTGGCTGCTGCCGTCGCCGCGCGCCACAAAATACAGCGCCTTGGTCGCTGCGGGCTGCACCGCTGCCAGCAGGGCGGCCTTGCCGGGCATGGCGATGGGCGTGGGCGGCAGGCCAGCGCGGGTGTAGGTGTTGTAGGGCGTGTCAGTTTGCAAATCGCGCTTTCTGATGTTGCCGTCAAACTGGTCACCCATCCCGTAAATCACGGTGGGGTCGGTTTGCAACAGCATGCCAATTCGCAGCCGGTTGGCAAAAACGCCGGCAATTTGGCCCCGGTCTGAAGGTTTGCCGGTTTCTTTTTCAACAATGCTTGCCAGCGTCAAGGCTTGTTCGGGTGATGTCAAGGGCGTGTCCAGCGCGCGCAAGGCCCAGGCGGCGTCCAGTCGTTTGTCCATGGCCTTGGCGGCGCGCTTGAGAATGGCCAAATCGCTTGAGCCTTTGGCATAGGTGTAGGTGTCAGGAAAAAAGCGTCCCTCGGGGTGAACCCCTGGTCTGCCCAGCTTTTCCATGATCATTTCGGACTGTAGGCCAATAGAATCTTGGGCTAGCAGCTCTGCTTTTTGTAGCGCTTCGCGGACTTGCCGGAAGTTCCAGCCTTCCACCAGGGTGATGCTTTTGAGGCTTTGGTCGCCGCGCACCAGCATGGAAAGCAGCTTGCGCGGGGTCATGCCGGGCGTGATTTCGTAGCTGCCCGCCTTGATTTGCCGGGCTTGACCCGAGACGCGAAACCACAACTGCAGCAGTTGCACCGGCGTCTGCGCACCGCTGGTCACCACCGCTTGGGCAACCTGCGCGGGACGCGTGCCGGGTTCTATCTCCAGATCAAGCACCGGGCTGCCAGCCGGCAAATTCAGTGTCATGGGGCTGTGCAGCCACCAAAAGCCAGCAGCCAGCGCCAAGCCTGCCAGCAGCACGGCAACCATCAGCAATCTTGTAAAAGCACGCACCACGACCCAGTTACCTCAGTAAGCTTATTCAATTCACATCGACAGCCATGATAATTCAGCCCATGACGACCACCGCACCCACCCCGACCGAGCAAACGATCTCAGGCATCGCAGAACTGAATCATTTGGGCGTGATACGTGCAGTTGGCCCGGATGCCGGCGCATTTTTACAGGGTCAACTGACCCAAGACGTGCTGAATATGGGGCTGGACACTGCCCGTTTGGCGGCGTTTTGCAACGCCAAAGGGCGCATGCAGGCCAGCTTTGTGGTGTTCAAACGCAAAAATGACGGAGGCGAGGAAGAGTTTTTGCTGGTATGCAGTGCTGACATCCTGGCCCAGACGCTCAAACGCCTGAGCATGTTCGTGATGCGCGCCAAGGTCAAGCTGAGCGATGCCAGCTGCGATTTTGTGCTTTTTGGCCTGGTGGGTGAAGCATCAGGATCTATCCATTCAGGAGCTGACCAGATCAATAAAAATTGGTCAAAGCACGATGTTGAAGGTCGAAACCTCGTATTTTTGTATCCTGGCGCGGGTGTTGAGCGGGTTTTGTGCTGTGCCCCTGTGGGCACGCAGCCGCCAGCGGGCCAGAGACTGGCCCTGAGCATCTGGCAGTGGCTGGAAGTGCAATCTGGCATTGCGATGGTCACGCAGGCTCTGTTTGAAGCCTTGGTGCCCCAGATGCTCAACTACGAGTCGGTCGGTGGTGTGAGCTTTAAAAAAGGCTGCTACCCGGGTCAGGAAGTGGTGGCGCGCAGCCAGTTCAGGGGCACCTTAAAACGCCGTGCCTACCTGGTGCATGGCCCGCTGAATGGCCCGCTAAGTGGCACGGTCCAGCCGTCTGTGGGTCAAGAGGTGTTTCATTCATCCGATGCACAGCAGCCCTGCGGCCTGGTGGCGGCAAGCGCTGCCAACCCGTCAGGTGGTTTTGATGCCATCGTGTCGATGCAAACATCAGCCGCGCAAGACGGTCAGTTGACGCTGGGTAGTACTTCAGGCGTGGCGCTGACGTTGATGCCCCTGCCCTACTCCCTGCTGGACGATATTTAGCCGACTCTCAAAGCTGCGCCTGGAATTGCACTGGTATTTGCTTGCGCAAGCTGTCACGGTGGTTACTGGCGCTGCGATTTTTTCAGGACGAACAAAAAGCTCATGTGAGCTGCCTGAACATTTCGATATGTGGGATGCCTGCTTCTTCAAAGGGTTCGCCCCGGCAAATGAAGCCTGCGCGCTGATAAAAGCCTTCAGCGCTGCGCTGGGCGTGCAGCACGATCTCTTGGTCGCCTCGACGGGCGGCGGCGCTTGAGAGTGTGTCCAGCATGACCCGTCCCAGTCCAGAGCCCCGCATCACGCGCTTGACCGCCATCCGGCCAATTTTGCCAACGCCCGGCGCATACGTCAGCAGCCTGCCGGTCGCCAGCACTTGGCCCAGGCGATTGCGGGCCACCGCATGAATCGCATCCGAGTCGGCTGCGTCGCACTCCATCTCGATGGGCACGCCCTGCTCATGCACAAAAACCTCCACCCGAAGCTGCGTCGCTCCGTCCCCCAACTCTGCCCATCTGCCCTCTGTGACGGTGTAACTCTTGTGCCCCGTCTCATAGCCTGTCAGCAACTCGCGCAAGACATCTGGCACGGGCTGGGAAAGCTGGGTCAGGGGATCGGCGAAAACATAAATCAGCTCGCCCTTGACCAGCAAGGTGTCTGCCCTGAAAACAGCCCCTGAAAACTCAATCGATGAGCGACCAATTCGCACACACTTCAGGCCGATGTTGAGCTGGTCGTCAAATCGGGCCGAACCTTCGTATTGCAAACTGGCTTTCTTCACATACAAATCACCGCCCATCTGGTGCATGGCTTCTTCGTAGGGGAGTGCCAGTGCACGCCAGTATTCGGCAATGGCGGTGTCAAAATACATCAGGTAGTGGGCGTTGAAGACAATTTTTTGCATGTCTACTTCTGCCCAACGCACCCGCAAAGGGTAGAAAAACCGGAAATCGTTTCTTTTCATAGGTGCTTGCCGTTTCGTCGTCTGTGATGTGCGGACATGGTACAAGCTGCGAGCTTTGTTTATCTCAACTGGGGCAACAGATTTATGGCTTTTATTTACTACGTGACACAAGTCCAGTTTGATTTTGGCGCCATCAAACTGCTCAAGCAGGAATGCGACCGCGTGGGCATCACGCGGCCACTGGTGGTCACAGATGCCGGCGTGAAGGCGGCAGGCATCTTGCAAAAAGCACTGGACATGTTGCCCGGCATGACCGTTGCCGTGTTTGACCAGACGCCGTCCAACCCAACCGAAGCTGCT
>CANFOS010000038.1 GCA_947448735.1 Comamonadaceae bacterium
ATCGACAAAGCTGCCCCATTTTTTTGCCTCGGCATTCGCTGCGCTGACCGACGGCAGCGACGTCGAATCCGAAGTTCTTGCTGTGGGAATTGGCTGAGTCTTGACTACCACTGGTTCACTCTGCACTGGCGACTTGGCTTTCGACTGTGCAGCAACTTCGCTCTTCGCCACGGGCTTTGATAGCGCTTTCTTTGCTGGTTTTGGCTTAACTTTTGCGGCAGCCTCCTTGGACTGTTTGGCTTTCGTGGGAACCGCCTTCGACTTTATGCCCTCCTTCGCAGAAGGAGTTTCGTCAGACGTGGGGCCTTGCTCAACCTGCTCCGGTTCCTCCGTAGCCTGATACAGCTTGGCCATTGCTTCCGACAACAGCTTCGCCATCGAGGCGGCCTCCGGCGACAGCTCGGCTGGCGGCCTCGGGTCCGCGTCTTCCGGTCGCGGTGGCAAAGGGACATCCATACCCCAATAACCGGCAAGTCCGCCCGACATGAAGCCTGCGCCCTCGCACCAACGGTCAAAATCAACCTCATCCCAAAATTCGTCGGGGATGCCTTTGCCCACAAGCATGCCGCCACCTTTGGTCCCGAAAAAACCCAACAGCGCATGAATAAAAGCTCGTCCCTTGACTCCGTCGGTTGTTGCTCTGCCGTTGAGGACGTGGACTGCTGCCAAAACAGGAAATGACTCTTCGAGCTCCGCGTTGCCCATTCCCATGAACGGCCATATCCAACCACTTTCGACCAACCCCTTTATTTGAGTGAAGACTGCAAACTTGGTGAGAGTGGCATAACCAATGTTCTCGACGAGTTTGAAATCCTTCTCAGCCCAAGCCGCGCGCAATGCGTTCATGCCAGCCTCATCATCGTCATCGTCGTCGATTGAGTAGGCGATCAAGTCTCTGATTTCAGGATCAAGGAGCATGGCTTCAAATGTGCTCTTGGAATACGCTTCTTGATCAGGTCGTCGTATTGGCCCAAACACTTTCGCGGTCACTTTGTTGCGAAGCTCATCAATGACAGGGTTGAAGTTTTGAGGAATCCAAAGCTTTGCGAAGCGATGGTCTTTGCTCATCACCTCCTTGACTTCATCACTGAAAAACTCAGCACGTCCATACAAGCCGTTTCGTAGAGCAAAGCCTGTTGTCGCGTTGTAGAGGCGTTTGAGGTATTGCTCCGGGTCCTGAACATCCCATGCCCCATTGCCCGCCTCTTCCCGGTTTTTCTCTTGCGCCTCTTCGTCGAGATAAAAATTCCGCAGCTCCGGAAGCGACTGCCTTACAGATTCGATGTAGCTGGCCAATATGGCCGATTTTGTTTCCTGCTTCTCCATGCGTCTCCTCGTTTTCTAATGAAGCCGGGCGCGGCATGCTACGCGCGAGGCAGTTTGAAAAACTAAACTCATATAAATTCTAGGGATTGGCGGCCAGCCAATCATCCAGATCGCATTTCTTGTAGCGGACCAACCCGTTTTGTCCCGGTCCTTTGCAAAAGAGTGGCCCCTTTTCGTTCTTGCGCAGGTCTGCAAGCTTGGATTTTGAACAACCCAAATACGTCGCGGCCTCCGACGCATTGAGCGTTATCTCGGGCGGCATTGCCTTGAGCATGGCCTGCGCCGCCACTGCTGCCGCACCGGATAGCGGTTTCTTTGTTGCCATCTCTGCGTCTCCTTTGAAATAATTCGGATCGGTTGCTCTAGACAGAGTCGCCGTCCGCAAGCCCAAGCTGAGCTTGGCTTGCGGTTTGCATCACTCGCGCGGACAGGTCCGCACCGGACACATCTTCATAGCGTGCCGGAATCCGTTCCTTGAGTCGGAAAAGTCGCTGATGAGCTGTTCGGGTGAGCTGTCCATAAGTTGTCGCCATCACTCGGCCTCGCAGGACACCGTCCTCCTTGATTTCTTTTTCTCGCGCGGTCTTCGCGGAGACTTCGTAGCCCACCACGAACGCGCGGAACATCGGCGTGCCGTCAATGGCGCCACTACCCAAAAAATCTTGAACGTAGCCATCGGCTTGGTTCATCTCATCGCGGCCAATGGCTGACTTGCCCTTCTTGAGCTCGATGATCAGCACATCTTGGATGCGCATCAGATTCGAATTTGCCGTATCAAAAGACTCGGTTCCAACCACTGAGCAGGTCGCATCAGCCAACACCACAATGTCCGGACGTTGGCGCGCATTTGCGAATGCTGTTGTAGAAACCCGTTTGCCAAATATCTTCTCCGTGGCGGTCCGAAGACTCACATTAGATGCATATTCGCTGCTATCGAACTCAGGACCGAACAACCATCGGGCCTGTGTCACCAATGGATGCAGCGTGTGCAGCTCGTCGGTGGCCGGATCGCCACACAGTTTTTCGATAGCAGTGACGACAGCTAGGCGGTGGTCAATTTCATCAAGCACAGACAGCGCGTCCCTGACGGTCCATTGGCTAAGCAGCCGGTCAAGGCCTTCGATGTCATGGTCGTCAAGCTTGGTGAGCTTTTCCAAAAGTCCGGCGCCTCCCCGCGACTTTTCCAAATTAATCAAGGCTTGCACTGCTGCCGACAGCGTGTCGGGGTGCACAGTGGGATTGGCTTTGACCAGATCACGAGCGAAGCTCGCGACTTCCATTCTCCCAAGCTGAGATAGGCCTTTGAACTCCTCGCGATTGCGCACCAAAGCTTCCTCTGAGTTTTCCTCAATCAGATTGGTTGATAACTTGGCGAAGACCTCCTGCGCGTATTGACGCACAGCATTGAACAAAGCATCTGTCTTTGGTCCAGACTTGAACCTTGTCCAATCCGCCTCGACCTCGCCAGTCCACCCATCGTCGGTTTTGACCACAATCGAATAGCGTTTGGCGAACCGCGCGCGCCCGTCGATGATGGCTTCCGATCCAAGAACCCAGCTTGGCGAACCCACAAGGCGGCTATTCACCCAAAATGCGACACCTTGATAGATCGTGGACTTCCCGGCTCGGGTTGAGTCGACGACGAATGCCTCGGCCTCAGGACAACCTTCGATTTTGAGCGGCATCCGCTCAATCAGGCCGGTCTGATTAGCCAGCGACACCGATTGACCGTTGACTCTGACAACGAACTGCGGATCGTGCAGGAACCGGGCGGACAGGATTTCGCGAATGCGATCCGGGTCTGGAAGGTGCCGCTCGACTTGCACCGACAAGCGAGTGCCGCTGCCTTGCCGTATGAATGCCTTTTCGCTTGTGATTTTGAACGGCGTTTCGCTGCTCTGCGTCCCTATCTCGAAACCCGCACCTTTGCCCTCACGCCAAGTCTCAACTTCGTATTTATCAGCAAAACACAGAAGACCATGCCGCCCCACGCCATTGCGTCCATAGGCTTTACGCCTCCATTCAGATCGGCTCGGTGGAAACTCCACTTGCACGCCTTGGTGCTTGATGCGGTCATAACCCAAACGCATCCATCGCCCCCTAAACTGGGCAGCACTCATGCCGTGGCCGTCGTCTTGAACCACAAGCGCGGTTTCCCGCACGGGCGGCACTGTAATGTCGACCAACGACGCGCCTGCATCCCACGCATTAGCGACCAGCTCGGTCAATGCGACCTCTGGATCGTGGGCAATCTGACCCAGCGTGCGAACTAGGTAGTCCTCTTCGAAAAACGAGCCCGTCGCTTTATCTGCTTTTTTTGGTCTTGCCATTGGTCTCCCCTTTTTTGTTCTGAGGGCTGGCGATAGCCCCGAGCACCCTAGTCGTCGAAAGACTTGTTCTTGAACTTCAACTGGTCGCAGTTTTCGCGAACGGCCCGTTGAATTCCATCGTCAAACCCAGCAGGCGATTCGGCTTCAATTTCCACAGAGATTCGAACCTTTACACCTGGCTTTTGGGTGAAAAGCATGAGCACTTCCTCGGCCACATCCGAGAACTGAAGCTTGGCCTTGATGGGGTCGAGCTCCACGGACCCAAAGAACATGGTTTTCTTGGTTGATGCAGTGCTGCTTGAACCGTTGCTGGTGCCAGTGCTGGTCGAACCGACGCCCGATCCGGTCGATGAGCCGCCGCTTGTGCCCGTCGATGTGGTCGATGTCCCGCCAGAGGCTTCCACTGTTGTTCCACCCGACGAACCCGAGTCGCCCGCTTCTTTATCCTTGCTTTGCGCATCGCGCTCAGCAGCCTCTTGCGCTAACTTTGCAGCGTATTTCTCAGCAGATTTTGGTTCAATCAATAACAATGACGTGTCAAATATTGGCGTTGTGCTACGACCGAAATTGAAGCCTTGGAACTTATCGTCTTCTCGACCATAGGCCATCCCGAAGAAGTCGCGTGAAGAGACTCCAGCTGCGATGGTTTGCCTCATCGTATCGGCCTCGCGTAGCCTTGGCAGGTAGAGATAGCAGCAGGTCTTCTGCCATGTGTCCAACGCGCCAACAGCCGTCGCATCGTCCTTCCAAAACCACGTTTGCAACATCTTCGCCAAATGGATCGGCGCCCATTCTGTAATGAGCAGCTCGTGTTCTTTGAGGACTTTCTCAATCTCTTCAGTTTGGTTTGCGGCAGCCGGGTTGATCTGGAAATGGTCCCACTGAATCTCGCCGATTCCCTTGCCAGGCTTAGCCTCTTGCAGCGGAGCGAGCAGCCACTTGAATGTCTCCCGAACCATGCGGCGCATTGCGTCATTGGCTTGATCAAGGCTTGTTGAGGCCTGCTTGGTCTGGTGGCCGTCCAAATTGAGTCGGCCTTCTTTGACATCTTCCACGATCGATTTCCATGCCAACGACGAAGTCACTTGGTCTTTGAGGCGCGCGATGCTGTCCGTGTCAGGAGCCAAGAAGATAAGACGGTTTTGTTTTTGGCGCGGTTGATCGCCACGCCCCTTCAATATTGCGGTGGCTGCGTCAATCGCAGGAGACTGAGCCCCTTTACTGAACGTCGCTTCGGGCGGCAAAACAACGAGACGAAGCTGCCAGTCGTCGGGCACGTCGGATGAAGGCGTGAATACATGGATGCCCCCGAAAACACCGCTTGCGAAACGCAGCTTGTCCTTGATGAAGGGATACACGTCTTCGCGCAGGTCGAACCGGCGCTTGCGATCTTCCATCTCGCGGCGCAGATTCGGACGCGTGTCGAACCAAAAGCGATTGTTAGCACTATTGAGGTATTGGAGCTTGTCGACCAAGGCCCGAACACCATCCTTGTAATGGCCCAACACTTGGCCAGGCTGAGCGCAACCCAGAAGCATCCGTTCCAATTCGATGCCTCGGTGATGCTTTGCGCCGCCCACGGCACCCGCGTCAGGAGCTGACCCCAAGAATACTGCCCGAGCAATGCGACGACAGGCATGAATCGAACCGAACAGCGGACGTGCGTTGTCTAGCTCGGTAGTTGCCGCCCGTTCGCCATCGATGTCGCGTTCAAGAACCGGGTCCCAGCCTTGCGGCAGGTAGTAGATCGCTTCGTTGCGTGTATCCGAATCGAACAACGGCAGGCTGCCAGGCTGGATCATCAAGTCGTTGTTGCCCACAGTCCAAAGGCGATGGATCACCTTGGCCATGAATTTTAAAACTCCGCGTGTGCGTTGGAAATTATCTAGCGATGACCAGTCCTCATAAAGACGATCGAAGACTTCTGGGTGTATTGGGTAGGCATGCTTCAAACGCTCCAAATAAGCGCTCTCTTGGGTCTCGGGTGGAAGGTCGCCCGCGTTAGCTGTGTAGTAGTCGGCATACGCTCGGCACACTTCCTCGGCTGCGAGTCGATCGGTTACATCGGCAAACAAACGACGCCTAACGATCTCAAAAGCCTCCTCGGTAGCAACTGGCTTCCACAAGGCTTGCACGCGGCCGAAGTAGTGCTCCAACGCCCGCAAAGCTTTCACGCCTTGCTGACTGCCAGCCTCCCGATCTGAGAACGGAAGGGAAGCCAACAGAAGCGCATTGGGCACAGCCTTCAATGCTTCAGTGAGCGATTGGATGAATGAGAGCTGGGTGTCGTAGGTGCCGCCTGACAGCGTCTTACCTTCTTCAAACTGTGAAACGTAACGGACCAGCTCATCCATCAAGATGATGCAAGGTGCATTTCCACTAATAATGTCGGCGAGCACGCTCTTGCCCGGAGCCGTTCCATCGCGGTCGGCCTCAGAGAGCTTGGCGAAGGCTTCCTCGCCTCCCAACTGCCAAGCCAGCTCTCCCCAAATTGTTTTGACAGTGGTCTTGCCATGGACGCGTGGTTTGCTTGCGAGGTCCAGCAAATCAACGCCATCGAGCACCGCCACACGGGCTTTGGGCAGTTCTGTTATGCCCGCCGCGTCCAAGATTGGCGGAATGCCCTGCATTTTGCTTGCTTGGGTCGCACCTTTTGCCAAGTGGTAGACCGCGAGCAACGTATGAGTCTTGCCTCCACCAAAGGCTGTTTGCAACTGCACAACCGGATCGCCGCCTTTACCTGCAAGACGCTTGACGACGGAGTCGAGCAAGAGACGCATGCCTTCGGTGATGAAGGTCCGCTGAAAGAATAATGCCGCATCCTGGTATTCAGGGGTTGCAATGCCTTGATGCACCTTTGAAATGTCTGCGGCGAACTCGGCCTGTTGAAAGGTGCCCTTGAGCACATCTTCGTGAGGGATGGCGATCTCGCGCCAAGGTTTTAAACTCATTCTATTACTCCCTTAAATTTCAAGATTGCCTTGCGAGCCAAAGTGCCCCTTCTCATGAGAGGCGGCTTCAATGGCAACCCAAGAGGTGATCAACTCGTTATAGGCTCGCGCGTCCTCAGCCCACCCCTTGCGCTCGCAAAGCGTATAGAGGCGATAGGCCAAGTTGCGAATAGGTTCAGCACGTTGAGGCATTCCCGCGAGCAAGGCGCCAGTGGCCGTTTCTCCCGCCGCGCGAAGTTCCCGAATTAGTTGATGGAGGGCTTCCCATACCGGGGTATTGTTGTCTTTCTCAGGCGACCATTGCGACGGATATTCGCTGGGTTTCAGCAGGCGAACACGCCCATTGGCGGCTTCAATTACTCCTGCGTCTCTGACGTGATCAACAACGGTCCCTTTGGCTCTTGCAAGCACGTCCGCCTTCCCAAATTCGCCTGCCGCCCAACCCTGCTCGTCAAACCAACCGAGGCAGAATTGAGTGTCAGCATCGAATTCATCGGCACCTTCGGTGAGCATTCGATTAATCAAAAGCAAGGCTGTATGAACCGTCATAGGCGTGCCCTCGGCTTCAAGGACTGCTGAATACTTGGAAAAGATAGCCATGCCCGGCCCGATGACGGCCTGCGCCAAATCCACTGGTGCAACAGTCGATCCGTCATGGGAACCGTCGATCATTGCCTCAACCGATTCATTCAACTCCTGTTTGAGCTCCCGTAGGAAATCACGTCGCGAAGTTGTTGGAGCATCGGGATCACGTTTGCGACACACCAAGACAATACTCGAGGCCAGCGCATTCACCCCTGTTTTCATTGCCGCAACTTGCTCGGTTCTGATGGGCCAAGTGCCGCTGATGGCAAAACCAGCCTTCAGCACAGCGTCTAAAAATGTCTCCCAGCCGGTGTTACCTGTTCCGATGTCAGTCGTATCGGATTGCTTGAACGCGTAATATATCGTCGTCGGATATGCTGGATGCGCTTGTTCCGCAAGGCTGCGCATTGCCTCCGTCATGCCATTCAAAAAGAAACTTTCAGCGGCCTCACGACTACCATGTCTATAAGGCGTAGCCACCAACTCTTCCGCTTTAGGCACTGCGATCGTTGTGAATAGGCCCGGAAAAACATCACGTAAAGAACGCCTCATCCAAACATAGAAGAAGTCCGAGAGATCAGCGTAATATATGTTGTCGTAGTATGGCGGGTCAGTAGAAATGACTTTGCCCCGCGAAATTTCTTGGTGCTGAGCGTCGGCCTGGGAAACACAACCCGCCCCAAAAGGAGCCAAGGACTCGAACGCTTTAATCTGCCGATCTTGTAGATTTTTGAGACTTCCGGTCGAGGTCGAAAAAGGATTCGTCTCGGCATAGTCCCACGTCATGGGAATAGACTGCCTCGCAAAAGTATTTTTCAGCTGCTCATTGTTAACATGCCATGCGCAAATCGTCGAAAGGTGATTGGCAAGCTGATCCACTTGAAAAGCAAGATACACGGCAATAGCATCCGCATATGCAGATGCTCCATTACCACCGTCTTCAAGTGAAACGCCATCGTCCTTCCAACCTGCCGAAATGGCAGAGGCTTTGGCCGCTGCCCTAGCGTCGCGGATAATATCTGAGAGTGTCCCCAGCGCAAGCAACTGCCTCGAAGTGAATAGGTCACCCCATGTGCTCATCCCATAAGGAACACAAGTTCCTCCTGAGAGCCTAGGCGGGACATTTCCACTTGGAATAAATCCGGGAACAGCGGAAAATGCCAAACTCTCGGCCTCAGGCGTTGCTGGTAGATAAATGCGACCCTTTGGGCCGTTCACAACGATGGACATGAGCCGGGAACCCATCCTGCCAGCCTGCCCCTCTGCCTTGATGTAATCTCCCGAAATCGGTGTTCCTGAAAGCAAGCAGATGAAATTGGCGCCTCGCCCGCCTGCTTTGGTGCCACCCTTAGCCTCGGCAGGTGGCTTGCCAACCACCACTTCAAAACTGTAATCGTCGCCATTAACAACTGGCACCAAATAGGCATCCTTGCCAGCTTTGGCCGACAAGATGAACGTTGAGGTAATAGGAACATCCACATGCGCGTATGCCGGATTTGGACTTTTAACAGTCCTCGCCCACAGCCAAGCAATCACTGTCCCTTTACCACCGCCGTAATTTTTAGGTAAGTCAACTTCCGGGTAGTAAGTTCCAATCCGTTTTAAAGCCTCTTCTCGCATCCAACTTCCGAAACGACGAACATCCTCAGCCAGCCCGCTCGTTCCTCTCCAATCTGACGAGAAAGAGGTTTGCGTTTCCGAGGCAGGGACTGGCCCAATGGGTTCTTTCCCGACGAACCTTGTGGGGAAGTCAATCATCGCTTTGTTGATCAACACTGGAATCGGGTTGAGATCCGATGCGAAACTTGCAAGCCCTAAACGCTGTGCTTCAAGCGGCAGCGCACCACCTCCGGCAAATGGGTCATGAAAGGCTGGGACCACTTCTGGATTAAAGAGAGTTGCCGCCTCAGGGTGAGCCTTATTGAGATCGCAAGTCTCCCGCCAACTTTTTGCTATTTCGGCCTTCGCTTCATCGAGGACTGATTGATTGTTTAGGTTCTCCCAGAGCGAAAGCTTGCGGATAATATTGAATAAACGCTCACGTTCAACGCGCGCTTTTTCCTTGTTCACTCCACGGCCTAGATTTCGTTCGTATCCTGGATCATTGACGAGCTGTGCAAATAGTATTGTCCTCGCCGCAGTCAATGGACGACGAGCCCACCAAAGATGAAGGCTGGATGGATGCCCGTGCCGGATGGACTTCTCCTTCACGCATGCAATGTTTATGTCATCAAGAGGCAGTGCCACCTCGATCAGTTTTTTGGGTGTTTTGATGGGAGTCATGCCGGTTCAGCTTTCGATAGCAAGGACGCGAGGTCCAAGTTAATACTTGTCACCGCCCAATCAGGCTCTTGCGTGAATGGGTTGCGGACGTAATGGGGACCTTCGTGGTCGTCGCCATCGACGATCACAATGGCCAGAATGAATTTATCGGCCTGGTTGAGACCGTAGAGGATTTCGTTGCGAGTGACCGTGATAGTGGACTGGCCTTTTGACCGTCCCTTGACTTCGATGTGACGGGCTTGTGGAAGCTTGCCATCGGCCACCGGCACGATCGCCGTCAAGTCCCAGCCGCATTTTTCGGCCGAAACATCAATGACCTGATGGCCTTTGGCCTCTTCGGCTTTGCGAACGGCATCCATAGCGATCTTCTCAACGCGAGCTCGGGCTTGGGCATCCGCAGTCCACATCGGCCCTTCGGCTTCGCCGCTCTTCATGGCAATAAGCCCAGCAGGTATTACCAATGCTCCACCGACCACGATCGGCATGCTCGACACGACATGCCTAGCTTCTTGAAGATGCTTGGTCCGCGTTTCAAGTCGGACGGTAAGCTCGTCGATCGTGCGGCGCACGTTTTCCAAGGTTAGGCGGACATCTTTGCCAGCGGACAAGTCGGTTTTGAGCTTCTCATGGCGATCGGACCAATAGTCGATCTCCTTGACCAGACGCTCATGGATCGCCGCGAGATTCTTGTCGATCTGGCGTTCACGGCGTTCCTTGATTTCTTCAAAGTGCTCGGGCACCAGCTTATCGGAAGCATGGGTGAGCGCGGCCTGCTCCAAATCCTTCTTGATCCACTCGGCATCAATCTCAGAAGGAACCATTGCGCGCTGATCGGGTTCGATGGGATTGAGGTCCAAATGCGGCGCCCATCCGGCATTACAGATTTGACCGTGTTTGTCGATGGTGACGAACTGCAATCGGCGCGATACAACCAAGCCAGATTCACCGCCCTCGCGGACCGAATGGTCCAGCAAGAACAAAAGCTTGGGGTCGATGGATTCGTCGTTCGGATCGACCAAAACCGCGCCTTGTTTGAGCTTGCCGCGATGCTGCTCGAAAACGAGGTCAACGACCGACTGCATCAATGGGTGGGCCGGGTGGATCAGGCTCGCCACCGCTTCGTTTGGCTTGTCGTCGACGCGGACTTTGTTCTTTTCAAAGCAAACACGCTCGTATTTCGTCACCACCGGATTCATGTTCCTGCGATCGCGGCCAGAAATTTGGCGGTCGCGCTCGCGAATGGTCGCTGGGACAAATGTGATCTCATAACGGCCAGAGCCACGGGGACGCAGATCGCCACCTAAACGCTCGAAGGCTTGGGCAAAGAAAGATCGGATGAAGTAGGGCTGGAGCTTTCTGGCCTCGGCCTTCTCCATTTCTTCTTTGAGAGCGAAGAGACGCTCCTCGCTCATGACCTCTTCGGCCAAAGCGTTGCGCTTAATGATCTCGCGAAGCTTTTCTGTTTCCAAGGCTGTCGCAACCACTTCGCGAAGATGAAGCTTGCGGGCGGGGTCTTCGCCGTAGCGGATCGCCTCGATCAGCAAATCCTTGAGCTTCACGCCATCAAACACTTCACCCAAGATGTCGAACACCCTGCCACCCAAGGCCTTGCGCTCTACCTCGATCTTGTCGAAGAGCTTTTGGAAGACATCGCCTTCGCGAGTCTCGCTAGCAACCATGTTCCACAAGTGGCAAACCTGCGTCTGTCCGATGCGGTGGATGCGGCCAAAGCGCTGCTCCAATCGGTTAGGATTCCAAGGCAAGTCGTAGTTGACCATCAAGTGCGCGTTCTGCAAGTTCACGCCCTCGCCTGCCGCGTCGGTCGCCAGCAGGACGCGGGTGTCCTTGTCGTTGCGGAATAGCTCTTGAACCTTGCGGCGATCCTCGCGGTGGACACCGCCATGGATCATCACCACGGCTTCGTGCTTGCCCAGCAAGCCACGGATGCGGTCGGCCAGGTAGTTGAGCGTGTCCTTGTGCTCGGTGAAGATGATGAGCTTGCGCTGCAAGCCATCGGAGCCGCGCATTTCCGGCGTGTTCTGCAAGAGCTCGCGGAGCTCTTCCCATTTGCGGTCTTGGCCGGAATGGACCAAAGTCTTGGCCTGCTCTTCAAGATGGCCAAGGGTAAAGACTTCAGTTTCAAGCTCCGCAATGGTTTGAGCAGCAGTGGCTTGATCAACCACCTCTTCTTCGAATTCCTCGAAGTCCTCTGGCGCCATATCGTCGGCTGTCTCCCAAATATCCTCGGAAGCTTTGCTCTCGTAGGTCTCTGAAAGAATCTTGCCGCCACCTCGCTGCTTGATCTTCTCTTCTTCGATGCGGCGCTTGAGCTTCTCGCGGCGGCGCTTCAACGATTGGTAGATCGCCTCGGGGCTCGATGCCAAGCGGCGCTGCAATGCTGTCAACGCGAAGCCAACGGTGCCCTTGCGTTTGCCATCGAGCTGATCGGCCCGGTTCATCTCTTCTTTGACGTAGGTCGTCACGTCGTTGTAGAGCTGAGCCTCGGCTTCTGATAGCTTGTAATTGGCGGTGTAGGCCATGCGTTCTGGAAACAGGCGCGTGCCGTCGAACTTCAACAAGTCTTCCTTGACCATTCGGCGCATCAAGTCGTTTACATCGACTTTATGCGCTCCGTCGCGAAACTTGCCGTAGAAGCGGTCGGAATCCAGCAGCGACATGAAAAGCTGAAAGTCTTCTTCCTTGCCGTTGTGCGGGGTCGCGGTCATCAGAAGGAAATGGCGCGTGACCGATCCCAGCAGTTGGCCCAGCTTGAATCGTTTGGTCTCGTTGACCTTGGTGCCATACCAAGTGGCCGAAAGCTTGTGAGCTTCGTCGACAACGATCAGGTCCCAATGGGAATTGGCGATCTTTTCTTGGAGCTCCTCGCTGCGGGACAGTTGGTCAAGCCTTGCCACAAGCAAATCATGGTCATCGAACGGGTTGCCGCTGCGGCTTTGGTCCACCATCTCGCGCGAAAACAAATTGAAAGACAGGCCGAACTTCTCGAACAATTCATCCTGCCACTGCTCTACCAAACTGCCCGGAGACACGATCAAGATGCGAGCAGCATCCGCGCGCATCAGCAGCTCACGGATCAAGAGGCCTGCCATGATGGTTTTGCCCGCGCCGGGATCATCCGCAAGAACATAGCGAAGCGGCTGCCTCGGCAGCATGGATTCGTAGACAGCCGTTATCTGATGAGGGAGTGGCTCCACGTTGGACGTGTGGACCGCCATCATCGGATCGAAGAGGTGGGCGAGGTTGATCCGGTAGGCCTCAGCCGCCAGCTTGAAGTCGGCGCCATCAGCATCGAAGCTCCATGGCCTGCCCGCAGAAGCGATCTGCAATTCGGATTCATTCGACCTAAAGAGCACGCGCTCGCCTAACCGACCATCATCCGTCTTGTAAACGACTGTGACGGCGTTGTCGCCCAAAGGATCGGCGCTGACCACCCGCACGACCTTGCCAGGCTCAATGCCGGAAATTTGAGCGCCCTTGGCGATCTGTTCTAGTTTCATTCGTTCGTCCCTATTCTTCTTAGGCTTTGCCTGCGACTGTCGCCGCATCAAGGTATCCGGGGGCCAAAGCCGCGCTTTCGACCCCATAGAGCGTCTGCGGGTTGCGAAGCCACAGGTGGTGCGAGGCGGAATCAAGACGATGATCAGGAGAACTGTCGATCGACCAGCGTCGCAGGACGTAACCCGCCAATGCCGCCCGCGTCTTGATCTTTAAAACGCCGTCCTGCATCCCATAGTCAGCCTCCACCGCCTTTGGCCACGCGATGCCTGGGTGCGGAACAAGCTCAAGATCCACAATCCTTGCCCATTGCGCGTCTGCACCAAGCATTTCATAGTCGGTCACGGCCTCATCGAGCTCGATGGCCTTTGCGATTCGGGTAAGCACAAAGTCTGAGAAGCGCTTTCGATCCCGGTCGTAGGCGCGGACGTGCCAACGAAGCCCATTGTCGACAAGCGCTACTGGCACGATCTCACGACGCTTAGAACCAGACGATAACGACAAGTAGCTGATGCGCAGAGCTTTCTTCGCACAAAGGGAACGACTGATGGCTCCCAGCACTTCCAGATCAGGCTTCACAAGATGACCAGGCCCTTCACATGGGGCAGCTTGCTTCAAGCCAAGATCGAGGCCGTCGCCAAAGCCCTCCAACAGCCACGAGAGAACACGCTCGTGTTGAAATTCAAATACTGGTTTGAAGGCAATGCCTGGCCGATAGCAACGTGAGGCCGTGTCATAGTCGAGGTTGTCGGGAGCCACCTCGCGGTAAAGGCCAAGGTCGCGTGAAGCGGCAGCAGGTTTTATGCCGAACCTCGCTTCAAGATCAGCCCGCCTGAGTTCGCCTGTGAAGAAAGCGCGCAGCTCAAGGAACGCAAGCCGCTCCCGCTGCGTCTGTGACATCTCCATTTCGTTGGACAAGTGCCCCTTTCCCGAGCCTGTGGCCCGCGCGCGAAGCAAAAATCGCGCCTATCGGAAAGATGATACCACACTTATCATTTTGATGATGGAGAACAATGCTGCCTTGCTCAACACGAAATTGCCCTGCCCATTATCAAAAAAATTAAATTCAGCCTATTTGTTACGAACTAGTTTTATGCAAAGGTTGCTTGATAAGTCGATTAATTTATGCAAGAAGATAGTCATGAAAAAACTATTCAATCTGCCTAAAATAATCTGGTTAATCTTTCTATGCGGAAATTTAGTGATGGGGCTATTTGGCTTCAATACGTTAAAGATGTTTGGAATTAAAGATCCAGCTCTACTGGAATTCTGCATATTGATTGTAATCGACATAGCATTACTAATTATCCGTGCGTATTATCCAAAACTCTGGAAATATCTCACCACGGAAGATGTAGAGCATCCTTGATTATTAGAAAGCACACATTACGGTTGAAATTCCGCATATTTGAGCACTAGCACCGATTGACTTCGCAAGCATAGCTACTGCCCAAGTGATGTTCAAGGCTGCTGCCCCTCCAAAAATATGTGTCAACGCCCGTCCCATTGCACCGTCTTTGTTTTCCCCCAAGGCTTTCAATATCAATATGCCCCGGAAAAAGGCTATTGCACCCAAAAACTGAACGAACATGAGAATTGATTTAATAGCATCATCAAATCCTGAGCCACTCGCTGATTGATATTTTGCAAGAAGAGGGTTTTCAGCCAAGGCCGAGTTGGAGGATGACGCGCCCATCGTAGCCATTATGGTGTCGGTCATTGCAGGGAAAGTCCATAGACCAACTCCCGCAATCATTGTCCATATAATTTTGCTTGGAGTCTCTCGGCCTTGCTCCAAATGCGGGAGCATATATAGCGTTTTAATCAGCAAAAACATTCCAGCTATTCTAGCCGCGACAGTAAGTGCCAGTAACAATGTGGGAAGCGAACTGGATAAGGCGACAAACATTCCTGCCAAATCAGTTGCTGCACCTGGTGCCGCACTGCCGCCAGTGATGCATCCACTGGTTGAACCAGCCTCACTGCCGGTTGCGGAATCACTCCAACACTTAGTAGCCTGTCCCAACGTTCCTTCTATTGATGACAAAAAACTTGGCAAGGATAATAGACATGACGCAATAACCATCGCTGTTATCGGCTTGGAAAGTTTCACTTGTGTCGGGTTGTTTGTATGATCTTTAAAATAGAGGGCTGCTTTAAATGCGAATACCACGCCAGCCAAATATGCAAATCCAGTTACCAAACCAACTATGGCACCACTTGAAGAAGTAACAGTTTCCGCAACACTCCCAATGGTTTGACTCTGCGCGTAAGCCATTCCATTTACCAAAAAGGATAACAATGTAAAAATTACATATTTTGTGTTTGCTTTCATGGTAACCCTCAATTTTTAATAAGTTAATCAAAACTTGCATTAACTATCAACAAATTGACAGACCGCTCATCCAGCCAAGGCGTGCATTAAAAAGCTCCTTCTAGTTCGCACAAAGATAATATTCAACACAATGCTCTTTTTGCGAAAACTAAAGTAGCTTAGTAATAAAAACGGGGGTTCTTTTGCCACGCCACGCATTCAAAATGTTGAATAAAAAGAACTCCTCCGCATCCTCATTTGCCATTCCATCGCGTTGGCGCAGTCTTCGAATAACTTTCTTGCTGTCATAGACGACAACGACCTCGCCATCGCGTTCTGCAATTCCAATAATGGCGTTATCGTGACCGTCGATAAACATCAGAGGTTCCTCTGTGTCGAAGAGGGCAATGCAGGATTGGCGGCGGGCTGGATCGTTGCCAGGATCAATTGAAGCTTGTGCCGAATGGCGGCTTTTTGCCGACTTCACCGCCATGTTTGCATTGCGCATCGAGTTCCTTGGCTTCATCTTAGGCTCTCCTTGCCCTGAACTGTATCGCCCCGTTGGTAATCCTCAACCCATTCCCGGTGCGGAGCCATCGCGGATCGTTCACGTTCCAAGCCGAGGAGGTATTCGGCTATGCGGTCCGCGTCTTTGGCAGCGGAGAAGATCGCCATTGGATCGTTCTGAATCGCCTTGATCCAACTACGCAGATAGGCAGCATGATGTTCGGTGTGGCGGGCGACGTGTTCGGGGGAGACTCTTGCTGATACGCCGGTTTCGGCGCACAGGATCGCCGATCCTATTTCTGCACGAAGTTCTTCGAGCGCATATGCTGCGTCACCCCACCTTTTTCCAATCGCATCAGAGCGGTTCAAACACTTTTCGTGAAGCGTCGCATGACAGCATTCGTGCAAATTTGTGGAAAAATAATCGTATTCGGTTAAAAACGATTTTCGAGGTGGAAGTCTGATTTCGTGTAGCGACGGCACGTAGACCGCTTTGTCTCCGCCGTGGATGACCATCAGTCCAGTTTTTTCCTTCAACGCCTCGACAACACCCTCAGCTTTCTCCACAGTCTCAAAAGCTTTGTCGGGTTGCGACTCAGGCATTGGAAAGCCTTCGATCTGCTCAGCGTTGAAAACGAAGTAGCGCTTCAACGCAAATGATTTGTTCTGGTCGCGGTCCGCAGATCTTTGTCCTGCCCCGGCATCGCCGCCAGGCGATGCCGATCCGGTGTCTTGCCCGGAGCCTCCTTTTCCACTACCGTCACGAGACCACTCGACGACTTTCACGATCATCGTGCCCTTCTCTCCCTTCTTGACCTGCCAGCCTTTCTCGGCGGCTTGCTGGTAGGTTAAGAATAGATTGGATGAATAGCCGGACATGCTAAGCAAAATTCTGTTGATCCCTTTGTAGACATTGTTTGTGGTTGGATTTGTCGGCCGCATCGCGGTGGCGCCCCATGGTTTTTGCCATGGCGTATTGCCCTGTTCCATGGCCTCGATCAAGCGTTGCGCCACTTCATGTTTCACGTCGATTCTGGTGGATTGCGCCACTTCATATTTGGTGCTCATTTCACTCATGGCATCTCCTGTAATTTTTCTTGTTTTTGTTTCGCCTTTCTTTGTTTCAGACGTCAATAGAAGCGGCGGCAGGTTGCTCGACAGCCCGCTGTCCTCGGCGGGCCTATTTGATTATTCATTTGGGTATCCGAGGGCTGGGAAGCCAAATGGATAGTTGCGTAATCCGTTGTCTCGGCGCTAGGCGACGCTGCGTTGCCGAATTCAGCCTCGTAAAAGCGACGCCATTCAATTTCAGGAATTCGGTCGTTAGGCCATGCCGGTTGCTGCCGGAGCTGCATGTCCCGCAGCATGTCGATCAGGGTTCTGATTCGGTGGCGAAGCCACGCCTGAGGCGTCAGCGCGACAGGATTGGGCAGTTCGTCCCAGTAGTCCGGAATTTCGCGCATCCATCCCTCGGGGTCGTCGAGCTCGTTGCCAAGGTCGCCAATCTCTTCGACTTCCCCATCCTCGATGATTTGCACATCGTCATCGTTCGTGTTGGTAGCTCCGTCTTCCGTGCTTCCACGGGATGGCTGTCGATCTTCATCCGCGCGTTGTGCGCCCGTATGGCGGACGCCATGGCATCGCGCTTTCAAGTTATCCAATGCTTCGTCGAACGTCGCCGGGTCCTCCCTCAGTTTCTTCAATTCCCAGCGAGCCTTTATTGCGCGCCACGCAAGCTCATTGGCTGTTAGGCTTTTGTATTCCATGATTTCTCCTTGTGCCGGGACTGAATTGCCCCATGTCCGATATGGCTGGCGAATGAGAAAGTCACAGGAGAATTTGCATGGGAGCCGACGGGCGGGTTGCAGCATGCCGACGCCAAGACGTTTGAATACGCGATCATGGCCAAGGCCACCAAGGGAATCGGACACCCAAGGTCAAGGCATCCGCAGCCGCAAGTCACCGCCTCGTGGCCCTGCGCGGCTGTGGCGGAGCTGGCCGCTCTTCTCGGTTGGGCAGCGATGGTGGTGCCGCAATCACGGGAATGACTTCTTGCTTCGGCGTGGCAGTCGACTGGGCGAGCTCTGAACGGGCGCCTATCAGCGACAAAACAGACGACAGGGCTTCGAGCCCGGCCTTGTGCATGGCCAAGTCGGTCGCCGATTCGAAAAGCGGACCTTCTTGATGTTCGCGCGTGTCGTTGCCTTCATTCGCTTGCCCTTGCGTTTCATCGTGGTCAGCCACCCTTGCATCAAGTGAGAAGTGTGGCTTTTCCGAGGCCTTCAAATCGCTGAGCACAAAGGTGTGGAGAGGTGGCTTGAATGTCGCTCCAATCGCCAAGTGATTGGGGTCATGCTCAGTTGAGCTATCGCCAGGGACCTCCGCCTCGTGCGCCCCTTCCTCGCCGACGGACTCCCCGTCTCTAAGAAGGATTTCAAAATCTTCCGTGGTCAACCGTTTCTCCGGATGGCCGCTCTTCTTCTCGTCCGCGTCCGAGTCACCGTTTACGGCGGTCGTCTCGACCGCGCCAGCCGCTTCAACCGCATTATTCGGATCGTAGGTTGTGCGTCGATCCGCGCTGCCGCCTTCCTCTTTTGCCTTGTCATTGCTATCAGCCAGTTCGTCGTGCTCTGCTGACGTGGCCAAATGCGCCTTTCCAAGCGTCCACGGCGCAGGCTCGTGGCCATTTCGCGCAAACTTGTTTGCATACATAGGCCAAACAAGCTCGAACGCCTGACCCCCAGTAAAGAGAAGCAGGGTCATCCCGGTGCCGTCGGCTGTCATACCGAGACGTGACGACAACTCGGATGGCTTATAGAGGGCGACCTCATCCCGGTTGAACGAAAGCGTTGTGGACCGATTGGGTCCGGTGCCGCCGCCCGACGAGGCGGACATGTTGGCCCGCTCGACTTCGCGCGCGCCGAAAGCCTTGCATAGCTGCTCGGCCGTTTCACCCTGCATGATTTGCCCCACCAGCATCGTCCCCGACATGCCAATCAGCGCCTTAACCATGGGCGCGCCGTAAATTTCTTCAAGCTGGGCGAAATCTTGACATGCGACGACGCATCTGACGCCACGCGAGCGGCCAACTTCAAACAGGGGTCGAACCGGAATTTTCCCAAGCTGGGCAAACTCGTCGGCGATGAACCAAATCTTGTTGTTCGGGTTGTCGTGCATCTCGACGCTGTTGACCATGGCCGAGAATATTCCAACGATGCCCTCCGCGTAGCTCTTTGTTAGCTCGGCATAGGCGCCGTGGCCTTGCAAGATGACCTGTGGAAATTTTGATTTTCCTTGCGACCATTCGACAAAGCTGATGCGCCGGTCTATCGGGACAGATCCCCAAGCCTCCGCCAAATCGAAGATTGAAGAACAAAACGAGGCGAGGTTGATCAAGATGCCCGACGTGGTCACAGACGCCTTTTCCACTGATCGGACGGCCTCCGGATGCCATTTTTTCATGATTCCAAGAAGTTGGGCCTGAGGCTGTGCAACCATTTCGGCGAGCTCCATCCATCCCCATTCGTATCCTCGCGTGGCTTGGAGGTAGATCATCAAGCCGACAAGGAGTTGGCGCGAAGCGTTGGACCACATCGGGTCCTGGCTCTCGCGGATCATGGTTGAGGCGAACCTGCGCATATCCAATGGGTTGCGCATGTCGCGGGCAATGTCCCATGCCAGGCTGCGGCTGTCCCACGGCGCGATGATCTCTGGGCTTGCAAAGCTTTCGGTGAACTCGCTTTTGGGATCGAACAGAAGCATTTGCTCGCCGGAGTTGGCGACCTTCTCGATCAACGGTTTGATCACGGTCGACTTTCCTGAACCCGTCCCACCGACAACAAGCACATGGCGCGTCCACAAGTCGGCAGGATACGGAACGCCCGGCGCGATCTCATGGTCCGGCCGCCTCTCCACTCGTTTTTTCAGGATCTGATTCAGGTGATCGACAGCCTCCTTGCCAACCAACCTGGTGGACCCACGAAGATGGATCAGTCCATCGCGGGGTCTCAGAAACGGTGCCGCAAGAAATACCCATGGCATGAGAAACATCCAGACCGCCACGGCCATGCGCCAAATCAGTTGGTTGTGCTGTGAATGGTCCCAGTTCCGAAGCGCGCTCGCATAGGAGCGAGACTCATCAATGAATGCAGGCCGAAACAGCAAGTGAACCAATCCCTTGGCCCAATAGCCAACATGCTCGATAAGCGTTCCTGGTGGCTGCGCTTCTCCGAACAATGGCCGCCAAAGAATGCCGAGAGCCACGAAGGCCAGAAGCAATCCTGTGGCCATGCTCGCTGCGACCCAACCCATTGGGTTGACTCTCTTGAGCGATGGCGCAAGCGGTGGAGCCTGTCCCCAGTCGTAAACCGTTTTTCCTTCCATGTATGTCCCCTGTTTAAGGACATAGGCTGCTGGAATTGCATTCAGCAGCAATCGTGGTGAAGAATTACTGCTGCGCGGACAAAGTTCGCCTCAATCCCGTCGAAAAATCATAGACGCGTTCGGCCAATTCGAACTGAAACTGTGCAAGTGGATTGTTCGGAAGAATGAGAAGAAATATTCATTTGTGAAATTTCTCCGGAAAAGGTCATTTCGTTATCCCTTTGTTCGTCGGGTGGATATGCAATGGCGGCGGAAATTGCCGCAATTTCATCTAAATGAAATTGGTAATTTTTTACAGTCTGGAATACTTGACGATAATTTTCGTTGGCAAACCTTGGCAGCATCCATCCCCAAGTGTCCCGTTTGTCCAGGTGGCTGCAATCAAAATCTTCCGGGGACAAAAGCGCTCCTAGGCATTCAATATTTCCTGTCTCTGCGGCAAGCTTCGCCGCCTTTCTGCGCGCCCTTCTGTATGCGCAAGTTTCGTCGTTTGGATTTGCAAAATAGAGCACTACATCTGTCAGTCCATATTCCGCAGCGACAACCAATGGGTTCTTTGCGTTGACGTCTAATTCTTTGTTGGTAGATCGACACAGTAGCGGCCAAACAGTTTCCATGCAGATGCCTTTGGGGCCGTGAATCCTTGACAAGGCCAATGTTAGTGCTGTGTCGCCGTGGCAGGATTTGATGGACGAATCAGTTCTTGGGCAAAGAAGCTTAACCAAATCCGTGTTTCCATTTTCTGCGGCGATCATCAATGGCGTCATGCCTAAAGGATCCACAGAGTTTGGATTTGCATACCGCAGCAAGTAGTTTGCGATGTCAAGGTTTTCTTCTCTGGCCGCCAAGTGCAAAGCGCTCTGGCCAAATTTGTCGCATGCGCATGCATCTGCGCCGACCGATATCGCCCAAGCGACCGTCACAAGGTCGCCTCTTTTGATAGCGCGGTGCATCTTTCGTTCAAATTTTCCAAGCATGCCGACAGTATTTCAAATTTGCGATGAATCACAAGCGCGCATTCACGGATTGTGCAGCCAACTCCGAAGCCCGCAAAGAGAATGCCGTTTTAGGAAATGACTCTAACATTTACGTCAAACCCTGGCAGCCAATGGCCGGAGAATCTAAT
>CANFOS010000039.1 GCA_947448735.1 Comamonadaceae bacterium
GTGTAAACGAAGATCGTGTGGCCGTCAGGTGGCGCAGCAAGTGTGCTTTGCGCGGCCAGGGTACCCGCGGCACCTGCCTTGTTGTCAATCACCACCGCCACGCCAAACTCCGCCTGCAGCTTTTCGGCTACCGCACGGGCAATCACGTCGGACGCACTCCCTGCAGAAGCGCCTGAGATCAGCTTGATGGGCTTGCTCGGAAAGGCCTGCGCCTGCGCGCGCGCCATGGTGCTGCAGGCCATGGCCAGCACGGCCAGCGCACAACCCATGGCCATGCTGCGCCGCCAGCGTGGGAACTCTTTGATTTGCTTGGTTGTCATGTTTGTCTCCTTGTGGGGGTGGGTTGCTTATTGCTTTGGCAGACCGAGCTGCTCTGCCATCCAGTCGGCGCTGCGGTAACGGTAGCGGTAGGGCCGGTTGTTGGCGATGTGGTTGCCATCTTCAACCATCATCAGCTCGACCGGGCCTGATGCTTCATCAGCCAGGCGCTGGGTGTCTTGCCACGGTATCAGTCTGTCCATCTTGCCAGTGACCAGAAACAGCGGGCATTCGATTTGCGACGCGATGCCATGTTTGAGGGTCAGACTGGCGCTGTGGGCCTTGGCTTCGGCCGGGGTGGCCAGGTGACTGCGCACCCGAAAGGCTTCTTTTGTCAGCTCAGGCAATTGGTCCCAGGTGTCGTGAAAGTCATACGGCCCGGCCAGGCCAATGCAGGCCTTCAGGCGCTTTTCAAAGGCTGCGGCGCGTGTCGCGTAGTAGCCGCCCAGACTGACGCCCCACAGGCCAATGCGGGTGCTGTCGACCTCGCTGCGTGTCATGGCAAAGTCCACCATTGCCTTGACGGGTACTTCGTAGTCGCCGCGAATCGGTAAGTCATATTCGGCCTCGCCCTGTCCGGGACCGTCGACCATCAGTGTGGCGATGCCGCGCTGAAGAAACGGTGTTTCATAGGCCTCCAGCTCTTCCTTGGCAGAGTCCAGGCCTGGGACCATGATCATGACCGGGGGTTTGCTGGCTCCTGCAGGCAGTCGCAAAAAGCCCGCCAAAAAGCCGCCTTCAAAAGGGATCTCAACCCGCGTTGCTGGCGGGCGCATGTGGGGCAAGGCCAGTTGCTTGCAGGCGACTGCTTTCATGTGCGCGGCGCGCATTTGGGCCACATCATGCACAAAAACAAATTTGGCAAAGTGGTAGTACACCGCCGCGCGTGACAAATGCTCGCTGGCGCTGAGCTTGAATCCGCCTGCCAGCGCTTCGTGCCCCAGTGCTTCGTGCACGGCAGCGCGTTTGCACCAGGCTTGGCACCAGTCTTCCCAGCGCGCAATCGACTGCGTCACCTCCTGAAAGTCCGCCAGCAATACGCCGTTGGACACAAAACGGGGCGCCCAGTGGGCTATCGCAGATTCAACTCTCGGGTCTTTGCTCATAGGGTCTTTCTATCGTTTTTTGAGGTCGGTTAAATGCCCAGCCCGGCCAGCATCTCTACCGGATAGCGCTCGCCTGCGCGTGTGCTGGTGGTGAAGATGGCTTCCAGCGCTGCACAGTCGGTGGCATTGAGCGGGTGCTGCGCAGCGGTCGCGCTTTGTTCCAGATAGGTTTCGCGCTGAGTGCCAGTGATGGGCACGCTGTCCTGGCCCTGCGCGACGGCCCAGGCCAGGGCCAGTTGCGCGGTGTTCAGGCCCAGGCGCCGGGCGATCACGTCCATCTGCGCAACCAGCGCCAGGTTGCGTTTGAGGTTGTCGCCCTGAAATCGTGGGTGAATCCTGCGCCTGTCGCCTGGCGCCAAGTCTTCAAAAGTCTGTATGCCGCCCGTCAGCAGACCGCGGCCGAGCGGCGAATAGCCGACAAAGCCGATACCGAGTCTGCGGCAGGTGCCAATGACTTCTTGCTCAGCCTCGCGGCACCACAGTGAGTATTCGGTTTGCAGCGCTGTCAGCGGGTGCACACGGTGCGCACGCTCAATCGTGGCAGGGCCAGCTTCGCAGATGCCCAGATAGCGTACCTTGCCTTGCTCAACCAGGCGCGACATGGCGCCCATGGTGTCTTCTATCGGCGTTTTGGGGTCAACCCGATGCAGGTAATAAAGATCGATGCAATCGGTACCCAGCCTTTTGAGGCTGGCTTCGCAGCACGACATGACGTAGTCAGGCCGCGCATTGGTGGCCTTGCTGCCGTCCGGCAGGGTGATGTTGCCGAACTTTGACGCCACCACCGCCCGCCCTGGCTTGCCCCGCTGCGCGCTTTGTAGCGCAGTGCCTAGCCAGTGTTCATGCAGGCCGTTCCAGTAAGCGTCCGAGGTGTCGAAAAACGTCACGCCGAGGTCGAGCGCGCGCGCAATCAGCCGGTCAAATTTTTGCCGCCCAGCCGTGCTGAAGTCGTCCGCACCCATGCTGTGTCCCAGACCGATGACCGAGACCTGTAGCGCGTCAGCGCCCAGGCTTTTTGTTTTCATGGCGTGTCTCCTTGAGCCGCTGTCAGCTTTTAATGCGTGTCGATGAGAACCGTCCACCGCCAGTTTAGGCAGATTTGATTCTCAAGAAGACGAATCAGTCGTTCGATTTCGATGACCCCGCGTGATATTTAAGCATGAATATCCGGTCACGCGTGAGCTCTGCAGCGCGGCAGAACACAGCCTGAACCAGCCAAAGCCGGCCCTGATGCTGCACGCCTTCCAGCCGGGTATCAGCAGCCAGGGCGTGGTGCGCACTGCGGGCTCACCAGATTCAAAAATGCGCCATGGCAGCGCTTGATCAGTGCTTTGGCGTGCGCAGCGCCAAGCTGGCCAGCACGTTTTCTGCCGTGGCGGGCGCCGCCAGCTTGACGGGTTGGCCGCCTTGCGACCCAGCAATGGCCGCCTTCATCGCCTCATACACGCTGATGGCCAGCATGAAAGGTGGCTCGCCCACCGCTTTGCTGCCAAACACGTTGTCTTCGCGGTTGGGCTCGGGCCAGAAGGCGACTTTGAAGTGTTTGGGGATGTCGCCCGTCGCCGGTATTTTGTAGGTGCTGGGGGCGTGTGTGGTCAGCAAGCCCTTGTCGTTCCACACCAATTGTTCCGTGGTCAGCCAGCCCATGCCCTGCACAAAGCCGCCTTCAATCTGGCCGATGTCAATCGCCGGGTTGATGCTGGTGCCCACGTCGTGCAGGATGTCCACCTTGAGTACGCGGCTCTCGCCGGTCAGGGTGTCGATGGCCACCTCGGTGCAGGCCGCGCCGTAGGCAAAGTAATAAAAGGGCCGCCCAGTCAGCGTGGTTTTGTCGTAATGGATTTTGGGCGTGCGGTAAAAGCCGTCGCTCCAAAGCTGGATGCGGTTGGCGTAGGCCAGTTTGACAACATCCACAAACAGCCTGGCGTTGTTGGGCGTGATGACACGCCCGCCTTCAAAGCGCACCGCACCCGCACCGACGTTGTCCAGCCCACTGACAAATTGCGCCAGGTTGTCGCGCACGTTGCGCGCGGCATATTGCGCGGCCCGGGCGTTCAGGTCTGTGCCGGCCGATGCCGCGGTAGCCGATGCGTTTGGAATTTTGCTGGTGTCGCTGGCGGTTGCCAGCACACAGTCAAACGCCACGCCGAGCTCGTCCGCCACGATCTGACAAACCTTGGTGTTCAGGCCCTGTCCCATCTCGGTGCCGCCGTGATTGACCTGCACGCTGCCGTCCAGATACACATGCACCAGCGCACCGGCCTGGTTGAACAGTGTGGCGGTAAACGAGATGCCGAACTTGACCGGCGTGATGGCCATGCCGCGCTTGATGACCGGGTTGGCCGCATTCCATGTGGCGATACTGGCCTGCCTTTGCCGGTAGCCGCAGGTGTGTTCAAGCTTTGCCAGCAGCGGCTCAAGGATGTTGTCTTCGACCTTCATCTGGTAGTGCGTCACGTCGCGTTCGCCCACGCCGTACAGGTTGCGCTTGCGCACGTCCAGCGCGTCCATGCCCAGATGCCGTGCGATGTCGCCCATGATGTTTTCAATCACCAGCATGCCCTGCGGCCCGCCAAAGCCACGAAAGGCCGTGTGGCTCTGGGTGTTGGTTTTCAGGCGATACGAGGTGATGTCGACATCGGCCAGAAAGTAGGCATTGTCGAGGTGGAACACGGCGCGGTCGGCCACCGGGCCAGACAGGTCGGCGCTGAAGCCGCAGTTGGCCAACATCTGCATTTTCAAGCCTGTGATGCGGCCCGTGTCGTCAAAACCGACGCGATAGTCGTAGGCAAACGGGTGGCGCTTTCCCGTGATCAAAAAGTCATCGTCCCTGTCGAGTCGCAGCTTGACCGGGCGCTTGAGTTTGTGGGCAGCAATTGCCGCCCAAACCGCCATGTGCCCGGCCTGCGTCTCCTTGCCGCCAAAGCCGCCACCCATGCGGCGGCATTCCACCACCACCCGGTGGTTGTCAATGCCCAGGGCATGGGCCACCCAATGCTGTACCTCGCCGGGGTGCTGGGTGCTGGTGTAAACCAGCCACTGGCCTTGCTCTTGCGGCAGCACGTACGCCACTTGCCCTTCCAGGTAAAAGTGCTCCTGGCCACCGACCTCCAGCGTGCCGTGCAAGCTGTGCCGTGCGTCGCTCAGCGCAGCGTCAGCATCGCCGCGCCTGACAACGACGGGCGGCAGCACAAAGCTCTTGGCGGCCAGCGCAGCATGTACGTCAAAAACGGCAGGCCAAGTTTCAAAACGGCATTGCACCTGCCGGGCGGCTCGCCTGGCCTGCATGACGGACTCGGCCACCACCAGGCCGATGACTTGGCCAACGTGTTCGACGATGTCAAACGCAAAGACAGGCTCATCATGCGCAAACGCAGCCAGCACAGCGTCTCCCGCAATGTCAGCTGCCAGCACCACATCCACCACGCCCGGCATGGCCAGCGCGGCATGGCAGTCCATGCCCAGCAGCTTGCCGTGGGCCACGGTTGACATGATGGGCGCCGCGTACAACGTGCCTTTGAGCTCTGGTATGTCGTCCACGTAGGTTGCCGCACCCGCGACCTGGGCCCGTGCGCTTTCATGAAAGGTGGACTGGCCGGCGGCTGTCATTCGTGACCCGCCAGACTAAAGGATTCAAGATTGATTTGTTGCACACCCTGGCTTTCAAGCCAAAAGCGCTCCAGCAAATTACCCAGCACCTGGGTGCGGTAAGCGCTGCTGGCACGCATGTCAGAAATCGGTGAAAACTCAGCTCTAAGCACCGTTTTCAGCTGCTCAACAGTGGCTTTTGACCAGTCTTTACCGGGGCAAGAAGCTTCTGTTTTTATAGCGCGTACCGGCGTGGCTGCGACGCCGCCCACACCAATGGAAGCTTTGGTGACGATGCCACCGTTGATCTCCAGCTTCAGCCCCAGGCAGATCGCCGAGATGTCGTCGTCAAAGCGTTTGGAGATTTTGTAGATGCGCAGGAACTCATCTGGCGTCGGCTTGGGTACTTTGATCCAGGCCAAGACTTCGTCTGCTGCCAGCACGTTTTGCCGATAACCTGTGTAGAACTGCTCCAGCGGCATGTGTCGGTGTCCACGAACGCTCATCAGTACCACATGGGCCCCCAACGCGATCAAAAGCGGCATCGAATCACCAATCGGCGAACCATTGGCCACGTTGCCGCCCAGCGTGCCCGAGTTGCGCACCGGCAAACCTGCAAACCGCGCTGCAAAGTCACGCAACAGGGGACGGTCTTTGATGAGCGCATTAAAGGCCACGTTCAAAGTGACCGCCGCGCCGATGGCGATGTGCTGCGGGTAGTCTTCAATGCGGCGCAGCTCCGCAACCCTGGTCACGTCAATGATCTGGTCAAACTGGCGGTGCTGCTTGGTGACCCACAGGCCCACATCGGTGGTGCCAGCGACGATTTGTGCGCCCGGCTGTTGTGAACGGCGTTCGAGCAGGTCTTGCAGTGTGACAGGCGATTGATAGCCACATTTATCTGCCAAATTGGCCCGTAGCCCTATAGATTCTTGAGCAATATGCTCTATTTTTTGTAGCACTTCAACTTCATTGAGGCGTTGCAGCGGCAAGGCATTCAGCATTTGTGCCGCGTCCAAAATAGGCCGATAGCCCGTGCAGCGGCACAGGTTGCCAGACAGCTCAGCCTGCGCCAATTCGCGCGAAATGGCTTGCCCTTTGCAGCTGTGGTTTTGGTACATCGCGAACAAGCTCATGACAAAACCCGGCGTGCAAAAGCCGCATTGCGAGCCATGGCACTGCAGCATGGCCTGTTGCACGGCATGCAGTTGGCCGTTGTCAGCGGCAATGTCTTCAGCCGTCCAGACCGACATGCCATCTACCGAGTGCGCCAAGCGAATGCAACTGTTAACGGCCTTAAAACTCAACTTGCCATCGACTTGTTCGCCCAGCACCACCGCACACGCACCGCAATCACCTTCGCCGCAGCCTTCTTTGGTCGCCGTGCTGCACAAGTCCTCACGCAGCACCTCCAGCAGGGTGCGGCTGGGTGGTACATTGGTCAGAGACACGAGCTCACCCCGCTTTAAAAAGCGGATGGGGCGGGTGCTGACGGCAGTTGTTGGTGGCAAAGACATAAATCGCATTCTTGCAGGGTATTTCAGCAGGCGCGCTATTTGCCTGCAAAAAACATATTGACGCTATGAACAAAGGCCTGTGAACAAATGCAAATGACAGATCAGACGCTTTTCGGCAAGATTGATTTTCATCTCATCAAAGTCTTCAATACAGCGCGCACCGAGCCATAAAATACCCCTGAAAATTCACAACCGCCCAGCATGTCTTTGTTCACACCACAACCTGCCCTGCCTCCTCGGCTGGAACTCTCAGGCATCACCAAGGCGTACCCGGGCGTGGTGGCCAACAGCGACGTATCGCTGAGCGTTCAAGCCGGTGAAATACACGCGGTGCTGGGCGAAAACGGGGCCGGCAAGTCCACCCTGATGAAAATCATTTACGGCGCTGTCAAACCGGACGCAGGCAGCATCCGCATGAACGGCCAAGAGGTGGCCGTGCACAACCCCAACGAGGCGCGCGCCCTGGGCATCAGCATGGTGTACCAGCATTTCAGTTTGTTTGAAACCTTGAGCGTGGCTGAAAACGTGTGGCTGGGCCTGGGCAAGCATTTGAGCCTGGCCGAGGTTTCCACACAGATCATGCAAACCACACAGGCTTACGGCTTGCAGCTCGACCCGGCCCGGCCGGTGCACACGCTGGGTGTGGGTGAGCGTCAGCGGGTTGAAATTGTGCGGGCGCTGATGACCCACCCCAAGCTGTTGATTTTGGATGAACCGACATCGGTGCTGACGCCGCAGGCGGTAGAAAACCTGTTTGTCACGCTGCGCCAGCTGGCCAGCGAGGGCTGCAGCATTTTGTACATCAGCCACAAGTTGCATGAGATCCGCTCGCTGTGCACCGCTTGCACCGTGCTGCGGGCCGGCAAAGTCACCGGCGTGTGTGACCCGGCCCAAGAGTCCAATGCGTCGCTCAGCCGCCTGATGATTGGCAGCGAGCCGCCTGCGCTGGCGCCCCGCCACAAGCGCGCGGGTGCGGTGCTGCTGGATGTGAATCGGTTGAGTTTGACCAGTACCGAGCAGTTCGGCATTGATCTGGCGAATGTCAGCCTGCAAGTGCGCGCGGGCGAGGTGGTCGGCATCGCGGGCGTGTCAGGCAGTGGCCAAAAAGAATTGCTGTATGCGCTGTCGGGTGAAGACACGCGGTCCGCCCCTGGCCGTGTGCTGGTCAATGGTGTCGACGTGGGTGGGCACAGCCCGCTCAAGCGCCGCGCATTGGGGCTGCATTTTGTACCGGAAGAACGCCTGGGCCGGGGTGCTGTGCCTCAGTTGGCCTTGAGCCGCAACTTGATGCTGACCCGCAACGAAGCGGTCGGCAGGGGTGGCTGGCTCCAAGCTCAAGTCTTGCAAGGCCAGGCCGAAAACATCATTGCGCGCTTCAAGGTCAAATGTGGCGGTCCCCAGGCGCTGGCCCGGTCGCTGTCGGGCGGCAACTTGCAAAAATTCATCATGGGCCGCGAGATCGATGCAGACCCGAAGCTGCTGATCGTCAGCCAGCCCACCTGGGGTGTGGATGTGGGCGCAGCCGCGCAAATACGCGGCGCGCTGTTGCAGCTGGCAGAGCAGGGCTGTGCGGTGCTGGTCGTCAGTGAAGAGCTGGACGAATTGTTTGAAATATGCGATCAGCTGTACGTGATGGCCAAGGGCCAGCTGTCGCCCATGCTGGCGCGCACGCAGGCCAGCACCGAGCTGGTGGGCCAGTGGATGAGTGGCTTGTGGGACCAGCACGCACCCCTTGACAGGAGCGCAGCATGATCCAGCTGGAAGCGCGGCCTGAGCCGTCAAAATTTTGGACGTATGGCTCGCCGCTGCTGGCGCTGCTGATCACCGTTGTCATCGGCGTGCTGCTCTTTTTGCTGCTGGGCAAAGACCCGGTCAAGGGCCTGGGGGTGTTTTTTTGGGAGCCGATCAAATCAGCCAACGCCTTGAGCGAGTTGATGGTCAAGGCCACGCCGCTGCTCATCATTGCCTTGGGCTTGTCGGTGTGCTTTCGCTCGAACGTGTGGAACATTGGCGCTGAGGGCCAGTTTGTGATGGGCGCAGTTGCCGCAGGTGGCGTGGCGCTGCTGGCTGAAAAGGATACCGGCCCCTGGATCATCCCGGCGATTTTGCTGGCTGGCGTGCTGGGCGGCATGGCATGGGGCGGCATCACCGCGCTGCTGCGTGACCGATTCAATGCCAGCGAAATTTTGGTGAGTTTGATGCTGGTCTATGTGGCAGACATGGTGCTCAGTTACCTGGTGTTTGGCCCGTGGAAAGACCCGAATGGTTATAACTTTCCGCAAACCAAAACCTTTGAAGCGGTGACGCAAATCCCGCGTTTGATGCAAGGCTCACGCGTCAACCTCGGCATTGTGGTGGCCGCGCTGGGTGTGTTGGGGCTGTGGCTGTTTTTGTTTCGCTCCTATGCGGGGTTTAAACAAGAAGTCAGTGGCTTGGCGCCGGCGGCGGCCCGCTATGCCGGGTTTTCGTCGCGTCGCGCGCTGTGGTCGGCGCTGCTGGTGTCAGGGGGTGCGGCAGGTTTGGCAGGCGCGCTTGAAGTGGCTGGGCCCATCGGTCAGCTGACGCCGTATGTGCCTGCGGGCTACGGTTTTGCGGCCATCATTGTGGCGTTTGTGGGGCGCTTGCACCCGGTGGGCGTGGTGTTTTCAGCCTTGCTGATGAGCATGTTTTACATCGGCGGCGAACTGGCGCAGTCGCGCCTGGGTTTACCCAAGTCGCTGACCGGCGTGTTTCAAGGCTTGCTGCTGTTTAACCTGCTGGCTTGCGACACGCTGATGGCTTATCGCATCAGGTTCACCAAGCCCACAGCCATCACAGCCAAAGGAGCCAACTGATGGATTCCATGGCATTGCTTCTGGCCGCCACCTTGTCTGCCGGTACGGTTCTGGCCATTGCGGCGCTGGGCTTGCTCATCAATGAAAAAGCGGGCGTTGTGAACCTGGGCGCTGAAGGCATGATGCTGTGCGCCGCGATTGCCGGTTTTGCAACGGTGGTGCACACCGGCAACACCTGGCTGGGCTTTGCGGCGGGCATGGCGGCAGGCGCGCTGTTGGCGGCCTTGTTTGGCCTCTTGGTGATCTGGCTGAACACCAACCAGTACGCCACGGGCTTGGCGCTGAGTTTGTTTGGAACGGGCTTTTCAGCATTTTTAGGCATTCGGTATGTGCAAGAGAAGTTGCCTGAGCAAACCCAATACGCCGTCCCTTTTCTGAGCGACATGCCATTTTTAGGCATTGCGCTTTTCCGCCATCACCCGATGGTTTACATCGCTGCGGGCCTTGCCGTGGGCTTGATCTGGTTTTTAGGCTCGACTCGGGCTGGATTGGTGCTGCGCTCGGTCGGTGAAAGCCCTGAATCTGCCCACGCGCTGGGCTACCCGGTGCGCCGCATCCGGCTGGCCGCTGTGGTGGCGGGCGGCGCGCTGTGCGGGCTGGCCGGTGCGTATGTATCGGTCATTTACACGCCCCTGTGGGTTGAAGGCATGATTGCCGGCAAGGGCTGGATCGCCCTGGCACTGACCACCTTTGCCACCTGGCGACCCGCGCGCGTCCTGTTGGGTGCTTATTTGTTTGGCGGGGTGACCATGCTGCAGTTTCATCTGCAAAGCCAGGGCGTGAACGTACCGCCACAGTTTTTAACCATGCTGCCCTACCTGGCCACCATCGTGGTGCTGGTGCTGATCTCGCGAAACCCAGTGTGGATACGTGTCAACATGCCCGGCTCACTGGGAAAGCCTTTTTATCCTGGCAGTTAAATGGTTTGGCGCGGTGTGCCACTGCATAATTGTGATTTTTAAATCTGCCCGACTGTTCTGATGATTCTTTTGACACCTCTCTTCAAAGAAAGCGATATGACATGACAAATCTGCAAAAACGTTACTTCACCATGACTGCCCTGACAGCAGTGGCGGCAGCCGCTCTTGTCGGTTGCGGCAAAAAAGAAGAAGCCAAGCCGGTTGCTGCCAAGCCTGAGCCGCTCAAAATCGCTTTTGCGTACGTCGGCCCGGTGGGCGACGGCGGCTGGACCTTTGCACATGACAACGCCCGCAAGGCCGTCGAGAAGGCTTATGGCGACAAGGTGATGACCACCTTTGCTGAAAAAGTACCCGAGTCAGCCGATGCCGAGCGCGTGATTCGCGACATGGTCAGCCAAGGCAACAAAATGATTTTTGGCACCACCTTTGGCTACATGGAGCCGATGCTCAAAGTCGCCGCTGACAACAAGGGCGTGAAGTTTGAACACGCGACCGGTTACAAACCCGCTGACAACATGCGCACCTACGACAGCCGCACCTATGAAGGTGCGTACATGGCAGGGGTGATTGCCGGCAAGATGAGCAAGTCCGGCACCGTGGGTGTGGTCGGTTCGATTCCGATCCCCGAAGTGATCCGCAACATCAACAGCTTCACGCTCGGCGCGCAGTCGGTCAACCCGAAAATCAAGACCAAAGTGGTGTGGGTCAACGAGTGGTTCAACCCGCCAAAAGAAACCGAAGCCGCGACCGCCCTCATCAATGGCGGTGCGGACGTGCTGATGCAAAACACCGACTCGTCGGCCGTGCTGCAAACCGCTGAAAAAATGGGCAAGCGCGCCTTTGGATGGGACTCCGACATGACGGCCTATGGCCCGAAAGCCCACCTGGGCTCGGCCATCATCAACTGGGGGCCGTACTACGTCAAGGCCGTGGGCGAGGCGCTTGAAGGCAAATGGACAGGCGGCAGCAAAACCTGGTGGGGCGTGAAAGAAGGCGCGATTGACATGGTGTCCGTGGCTGCCGACGTGCCCGATGACACCAAAAAACGGATTGACGAGATCAAGGCCGGCTTGAAAGACGGCAGCTTCACGATCTGGAAAGGCCCGATCATGGACAACACCGGCAAAGAGCTGATTGCCAAGGATGTCGTGGCAGACGACCAGTTTTTGGGCGGTCTGAAAACCTACGTCAAAGGCGTTGAGGGCAAAGTGCCAGGCGGCGACAAGAAGTAAGCTGCTGACAAGATATCAAGGCCGCTGAAACGTCAGTTTTCAGCGGCCTTTTTATTTCAGGAAAGACCATGAACCCCATCCAACCCATCACCCATGACCGCCTGCCCGCGTTGCTACGCGCCATGCCCAAAGCCGAGCTGCACATTCACATCGAAGGCTCGCTGGAGCCTGAACTGATTTTTGCTCTGGCTCAGCGCAACGGCATTGACATGGCTTACAGCAGCGTTGCCGAGCTTCGTCAAGCCTATGCCTTTACCAACCTGCAAAGCTTTCTTGACATCTATTACGCAGGAGCCAGCGTGCTCATCACCGAGCAGGATTTTTACGACATGGCATACGCCTACTTCGTGAAAGCCGCTGGCGATAACGTGGTGCACGCCGAGCTGTTTTTTGACCCACAAACGCACACCGCACGTGGGGTCGGCATCGACACGGTCATCCGTGGCCTGCACCGGGCCTGCGTCGATGCACACACCAAACTGGGCGTCAGCGGCTCGCTCATCATGTGCTTCTTGCGGCACCTCAGTGAACAAGAGGCTTTTGAAACGCTGGAGCAGGCGCTGCCCTACCGGAACAACATCGTGGGCATCGGGCTGGACTCCGGTGAAGTTGGCAACCCACCAGAAAAGTTTGCACGCGTGTTTGCGCGCTGCCGCGAGCTGGGCTTTCATCTGGTGGCGCATGCGGGTGAAGAAGGCCCACCTGCTTATGTGTGGACAGCCCTGGATGTGCTGAAGGTCGAGCGGATTGACCACGGCGTGCAGTCCAGCAAAGACGCCGCCCTGATGCAGCGTCTGGCCTCAGACCGCATAGCACTGACGGTCTGCCCGCTGTCCAACCTCAAGCTGTGCGTGTTCCCTGACCTGGCCAGCCACAACCTCAAGCAGTTGCTCGATGCTGGCCTGGCTGCAACGGTCAATTCAGACGACCCGGCTTACTTTGGCGGCTACATGAATGACAACTTCACCCAGACTTTTGCGGCGACGGGCTTGCAGGCACAACATGCCTACACCCTGGCGCGCAACAGCTTTGAGGCCAGCTTTATTGAGGCATCAGCCAAGCGCCGCTACATCGACCAGTTGGACGCCTGTTTTGCAACATTTGCTTGAGCTTTAAAATCAACGAGAACGCTTGCCGCCCGACAAGCGCTTGACCTCTCATTTTTCGGTGCCATGTAGAGGACTACCATGTATAAAAACCTCACGGCCCCGCCCATTGCGGCATGGAGCGCCGCATGAGTTATCAAGTCAAAGAAATTTTCTACACCCTGCAAGGCGAAGGTGCCAACGCGGGCCGGCCTGCGGTGTTTTGCCGCTTTGCAGGCTGTAATTTGTGGTCGGGCCGCGAGCAGGACCGAAGCACGGCGGTTTGCCAGTTTTGTGACACCGACTTTGTGGGCGGAGACGGGAATTGGGGAACGCTGGGCGGCAAGTTTGCAGATGCCGATGCGCTCGCCGAACAAATCGCCGCCCAATGGCCAAGTGCTGACAGAACCCACCGCTTTGTCGTCATGACAGGGGGCGAGCCGCTGCTGCAAGTTGACGCCGCTTTGATTGATGCGTTGCACGCGCGTGGTTTTGAAATTGCTGTGGAGACCAATGGCACGCTGGCAGCACCGGCAGGCGTCGACTGGATTTGTGTCAGCCCCAAAGCCGGTGCGCCGTGGGTGCAACGCACAGGCCATGAATTGAAACTGGTGTGGCCACAAACCAGCTTTGACCTGGACGAGCTCGAAGCGGCGAACTTTACCCATCGCTATTTGCAGCCGATGGACAACGTGCTCAAAGCGGCCAACCTGAGCGACTGCATTGCCCTGTGCATGCAGCGACCCGCCTGGCGACTCAGCCTGCAAACCCACAAAATGACAGGCATCCGCTAAAGCCAAAAATGAATTATCAGATCAGCCAAACCTTTTTCTTTGATGCCGCGCACACCTTGAAACGCGAGATCGACGCCGACCCACAGGCCGAGGTCAGCCGCCGCATCCACGGCCACACCTACAACGCTGAAATCACCCTGTCAGGCCAACCCGACCCCGCCACAGGCATGGTGCTGGACCTGGGCCGTGTGCGCGCCGCCATTGAGATGCTGCGCCCCGAGCTGGACCACCGCATGCTGGACGACGTCCCCGGCCTGGGCACGGCAACGCTGGAGAACCTGTGCGCCTACATCTGGCGGGCGCTGGCCGCCAGCTTGCCGGGCCTGACAGCCGTGCGCGTGTGGCGCGTGGGCATGGGTGACAGTTGCACCCTGACAAACTGACCCCTTGATGAAAGCCTACCGGGCCAGCCTTCTGTATTTCAAAGACCGGCAAGCCGTGTTCGAGCAAGACGGCCTGCTGGTCGTCGGCCCGAACGCTCAAGGGCGCCAGGTCGTCCAGGCCATCGGCAGCTTTCAAAGCTTGCATTCAGGCTACCCAGGCTTGCCAATTGAACACCTGCCAGGCCGCATCATCGCGCCCGGCTTTGTCGACATGCACGTCCACTACCCCCAGCTGGATGTGATCGGCTCGCCCGCTGATGGCTTGCTGCCATGGCTTGAAAACTACACGTTTCCAGAAGAAAAACGCTTTGCAGCGCCCGAATACTGTGCGCAAGCAGCTACTTTTTTTATAGCGGAGTTATTGCGACATGGCGTCACCACTGCGCTGACCTTTGCCAGCTCACATACTGAGTCTGTCAATGCCCTGCTGGGGCAAGCGCAACAGCGCAACCTGCGCATGATGGCCGGCAAGGTGCTGATGGACCAAAACGCGCCCGACGGGCTGCGCGACGACACCGAACAAAGCCTGATCGATACCGAAGCCCTGATCAAGCAATGGCACGGCGTGGACCGCCTCGGTTACGCCATCACGCCGCGTTTTGTGCCGACCAGCAGCGCTGCGCAACTGCGCGGTGCAGGTGAGTTGGCCGCCAAGTACCCGGATGTGTGGATTCAATCCCATGTGGCAGAGAACCTCGATGAAATCGCCTGGGTCAAACAGCTTTACCCCGAGGCGCGCAGCTACCTCAGTGTGTATGCGCAATTTGGCTTGCTGCGGCCCCGGGCCGTCTACGCACACTGCATCCATCTTGACGATGAAGACCGGGCGCTGCTGCGCGCCACCGGAACGGCCGCCGCCGTCAGCCCGACCAGCAACCTGTTTTTAGGCAGCGGCTTTTTTGACTACGCCGCGGCTGACCGCGCGGGACACCTGTACGGCCTGGCCAGCGACGTGGGCGGCGGCACCTCGTTCAGCCCGTTTCACACCATGCTGGCGGCGTACTATGTGGGCCGCACAAAGGTCGAAGGTTGGCAAACCAAACCCGCTGTGTCGCTGTCGCCCCAGCATCTGTGGTGGCAACACACCGCCGGTGCAGCCCAGGCACTGGGCCTGAGCGGTGTGGTGGGCAACCTGCTGCCCGGCTGCGAGGCGGACTTTGTCATCCTCAACCCAAAGGCCACCGCGCTGCTGGCCCGCAAGACGGCCCGCGCTGGCAGCCTGGACGAACTGCTGTTTGCGCTGATTGTTCTGGGTGATGACCGAGTGATTGAAAAAACCGTGATTTCGCAGGCTTTGCCGTCGTAAAACGGCGTTTACGGCATGAAAGTGCCCGAAGCCCAAGGATTACCGATAGGAGATGCTCCTGAATAAAGAGCATCATGAGAATCGACTCAGGATCCGAGAAATTCACCCAGGGGCTTGAGCTCGTCGACTCGGTCGCACACGGCCTTCACAATCATCAAAATGGGAATGCCCAGCAGCAAGCCCCATACTCCCCACAGCCAGCCCCAGGCCAGCAAGCCCACAAAGACAGCGACAGGGTTCATGCGACTGGCGCGGCTGGTCAGCCAGGGCGTCAACAGGTTGCCAACCAGGGTGTGAATCAGCATCGACATGCCGCCTACCAGCACAGCCATGTTGAGCGAGCCAAACTGCAACAAGCCCACCCCAGCAGATGCGACAGCCGTGACGATCGAACCCACATAGGGCACGAGGTTCAGCACGCCGGCGGCGATGCCCCAGACCGCTGCGTTTTCCAGCCCGACCAGGCTCAGCGCCAGCCAGGTCAGCACGCCGACCAGTGCGCTGGTCAAAAGCTGCACCTGCAAATAGCGCTGGATTTGGCCTGTGATGTCGTCGAGTGCCTGCAAGGTGATTTTTTTGCTGCGCGATGAAGAGCCCGCCACCTTGATCAACTTGCGCCTGAAAGTGTCGCCCGACACGATGAGGAAATAGGTTAAAAAAACAACCGCGGTGAACTGGCCGACAAGCGCCAACAGACCCAGCGTTCCCGTCCACAGATAGTCCGTGACGTTAAAGCGTGAAGGCTCAACCAGCACGCGAATGATGCCCCGGCTGCTGGCGGCTGGGGGCGGGCCGCCTTCTTGAGCGGCTTGCTCGATTTGCGTGGCGGCCTTTTGCACAGTCTCCAGCGTGCTGGACGAGTTGTCGCGCCGTGACTTGATGGTCTGCCGAAATTTTTGCGCCGCCGCCGGGAGCGACTCCACCATCTTGACGGCTTCATCGGTCAGCGAATAGGACATGGCGCCAGCGGCACCCAAAATACTGAGCAGCAACACCGCTGCGCCCAACCAGCGCGGTACCCGCTTGGCCTCTGCCCAGTTGACCAGGGGCGACAGCGCGTAGCTGAACACCAGGCCCAGCATCAGCGGAATAAAAACCGCCTTGGCCCAATGCAGAACGAACAGGCCTGCAAACCCGGCAAGAACCACCAGCGACAAACTGCGTGTGCTGACCGGCATTTGCAGCAACAAAGGCTCGGGTTCTTTGATCGAAGGCTCAGGCTTCAGGTCAGAAGGCTGGTCGGCAGCCATGGCGGGGTCGTTGCCTGGATCAGTGCCTGGATCAGAAGCAACGGGGCGATTGGGTGTCATGCGGGCTCCTTGGCAGCGGGCCCGTCCTTCGCGTCAAGTCAACCCGGGTTTCTGGCGTACCGAAATTTGCGTGGAAGAATCCCGAGATAGTATTTCCTGACATATTCAAACATGGCTGCCACTGAAAAGGTGTAAGACAACTCCGACCGGACATACCAGCTGTTCAGGCCAGTTCGCATGAGCAGCTGGTAATTGTTTCGCCGCATCAGCTGGTGTTTGTTCAAATGGGTCACATGGTCTTCCAGCAACACCAGGCGCGGCTGCCAGACATCAAAACTAAAGCCTGACAGTGCCACCAGCTCATGGCCCTCAATGTCCATCGACAGCAAATCAAAACCGACCGGCGCGTTGTGCGCGCGCAAAATCGCATCCAGGGTGTCGCATTGCACCGCGACCTGCGACCGAACCACAGCGCCCAGCGCAATGGGCCGGTCTTCAAGGGTGGAGTGCGGGCCGGCGCGGTTCAGCAGCAATTGCTTGCCCGCGTTCTGGGGACTGGAACACGCCATTTGCACCACCGTACCGGTACGGTTTTTCCTCAGCAGTTCGCAGCAGTCAGGGTCTGGCTCGATCAGCAAACCCGTCCAGCCCAGGGCTTCGAGGTGCTGCGACTGGGAATCCAGCACCGGGTCGTTGGCCCCCACATCGACATAAAACCCCGGTTTGCCAGCAAAAAAGCTTTGCACCAGCTGCTTTTCAAGGGCCGGCTCGTTGCTGAACTGCTCGATGCGTTGGGTGGTGAAGTCGGCGCGTTGTGGCATGTGTTGGGTCTGGTCAGAAAAGCCCGATTATCAATGCGCTAGTTGCTGGCGATCGCCTCACGCACCGCGCTGAGCTGGCGGCGTGACACGGCCACCAGCTCGTTGATACCGCTCAGCCGCACTGCCCAGCCCTCACCTTCCTCGGCGTCAAAGTGTTTGACCAGTGCCCTGACGGCCCGCCTGGCAATCAGGGCGTTGCGGTGCACCCGCATGAACTGCGCGGCGTATTTTTCTTCCAGCTCACTGAGCGCACCGTCAAAAATATAGCTGTGTGTGGCTGTGCGTACGGTGATGTATTTCAACTCTGCCTTGAGGTACAGCACTTCAGCCAACGGCACACGTTCAGTGCGGCCACGGTCTTGAATGATCAGCACGTCACGGATCAAATCAGCCTGCAGGCCAATATTAATATGAGCAACACGCTCTACTTTTTGTAGCGCCTGCTGCAAGCGCTCAAGCCGTACCGGCTTGGTCAGGTAGTCCACGGCCTGAACTTCAAAGGCCTGAACTGCGTGCTCGGCATGCGCCGTGACAAACACCACCGCCGGTGGCTGGGGCATGCTGGCAATGGCTTGGGCCAGTTGCACACCGTCCATGCCAGGCATGCGCACGTCCAAAAGAACCACGTCAAAAGCCTGCTGCCGCAGGGTTGTCACGGCCTGTGCGGCGCTGGCGGCCTCAGCCAGTACTTCAGCGCTGGGGCTCTGGCAATCGGCCAGCAGCACGCGCAGCCGTGCCCGCGCCAGCGCTTCATCGTCAACCAGCAGCGCTCGCAGCTTCATGCGGGCAGCTCCAGCCGAACCTGGAAAACACCATCCTGATAGACCGCCTGAAAGCGCGCCTGCACATCGTGCAGCAGCAGCAAGCGTTCACGCACATTGGCCAGCGCCAAACCGTGACCCCGCTCGCCCACACCTGCAGGCGTTCTGTTACTGACCTTGACCACCACGACGCTGCCGCGCCGCTCGGTAGAAATTTTTACCAAAGCACCGGTCGCGCTGGGTTCTACGCCGTGCTTGATGGCGTTTTCAACCAGCGGCTGGAGCAGCAGCGGCGGCAGCCGGGCTTGGGCGGCCTGCGGGTCAAGCTGCCAGCTGATTTGCAGGCGATCGCCAAAGCGGATCTCTTCAATCGCCAGGTAACGCGCAGCCAGAGAAATTTCTTGCCCCAGCGTGACGGATTCTGCCGGGTCAGCCAGTGCGCTGCGAAACAGCTCGCTCAGGTCTTCCAGCATCGCTTCGGCCTTGAGCGGCTCGGCCCGAACCAAAGCGATGGCGCTGTTCAGGGTGTTGAATAAAAAATGTGGCCGGATGCGCGACTGGAGTTCTGCCAGCCGGGCTGCCGTCGCCGCGGGTGCGCGCGCCCGGGCTCGCCAGAACAGCCCTGCCAGCAGCATGCCCGACATAAGAGCGCCCGCAGCCGCGCTGGCAAACCATGGCGCGGTCTGCAACAAGCCCATAAAGCTCAGCACGCCGCAGCCATACAGACCTGCCGCGGCCCCCATAGCGATGCCCGTCAGCCATTGGCCCGATGGGTTGAGCCGAGCCAGGCGGGTCCTTAAAGCGCAGGCCACAATCAGCCAGGCCAGCGTGGCAGGCAACACGCCGCCTGTCAGCAGCGAAAAGCGCAGCAGCCAGTCCAGCGCTTCGGTCGACACAAACATGGCACCAATACCCACCACGCTCTGAACAAACAGCACCGCCCGCAGCACCACGCCCACATGACAGGCATCAAACATGTTGGGACGCGCAGGCGCAGCATAAGCACCAGCCAAGCCATCATCCAGCGGCAGCAAACCGCCGTGCAATGTGGATTCAGCAAAAGCCGGGGGGACTGTTTTCATCAGTGGCAGGGACAGGGCAGATAAAATCAACGGGACAAGTATTGCATTGCCGGCTCCTGCCGACAAGCAAAACGCGCCTTTGAAAGTTTAATGTGAACCAATTCGACAAAAAATCACAAGCCTGGTCTGCCCTGTTTTCTGAACCCATGAGCGACCTGGTCAAACGCTACACGTCCAGCGTGTTTTTTGACAAGCGCTTGTGGCAGGCCGACATTGCCGGCTCTTTGGCGCATGCCGACATGCTGATGGCGCAGGGCATCATCAACGCTGCTGACCACGCATCCATCCAGGAAGGCATGGCAAAAATCACGTCAGAGATTGAGTCGGGTGCGTTTGAGTGGAAGCTGGACCTGGAAGACGTGCATCTGA
>CANFOS010000040.1 GCA_947448735.1 Comamonadaceae bacterium
ACGGTAGCGGTTAATGCGGCGGCGGTGACCACGGTCACCGGTACGGCCACAGAAGTCGCGGCATTTGCTGCGGCTGAAACAGCCGGCACCATCACGGCAGCGGCCAACTACGCGGCGACGGTCAGTGGCACGAATATGACATTTACGCAAGCCAATGCGATTGATGCGGCTAACGGCACTGGGGTGATCACGGGTGCGATTGATGTGACAACGACAGTCGCCAATCTGAAAACCTTAACGGCAACTGATGCAACAAACGCCTACACCATCGTTATTGCGGCAGGTGATGCGACATCAGCAGCGGCTGATCTGAACACCATTGACGGCATCACATCGGTAGCGGTTAACGCAGCGGCGGTGACCACGGTCACCGGCATAGCGGCAGACGTCATCACAGCATACGGTTCAACCGGCATCACTGGCCTGGGCGATGAGAACGTCACCCTAACAGGTGCCGTCACTGATGCACAGTTGACGGCAATAGACCTCGTAACCACAGGTACGCTGACTGTGACTGGCACGGCTGCGGCTGATACCTACGATTTCTCAGCAACCTTTACCGGTGATGTGATCGTGAACGGCGGTGATGGTGCAGATGCCATTACGGGTGGTACCGGTGCTGACACGCTCAGTGGTGGTGCAGGTATCGATACCATTAGTGGCGGCGCAGGCATAGACACCATCAAGGGTGGCGAAGGCGCAGACACGATCACAGGTGGTACAGGCGCTGACGTGCTTTATGGTGGAACTGGCCTGGCGGCCGACGCGGTAGCTGATGTTTTTGCATTTTCTGCGGGTGATTCGGGCCTGCCAACTGCGACTAACTTTGACCAGATCATGGACTTCAGCGCAGGCATCGACTCGATTGACTTTGCAACTACCCTGAAGCTGTTTAGCAGCGGTACGGCTGCTGCAGCTGGCACCGCGTTGGTTACCGGGGGTATAGCCGCCTTTAATGCAGCTGATTCAACTACCGCTTTGCGCTTAACTGCCATCAACCAAGCTCTGACCAATGAGTCCTCTAGTGTCGGCGAAATAGTGCTGTTCCAGGGCGGCACAGGTGATACCGCGAATGCCTACGCGTTCATCAGTGATGGCGTGGACGGCATTGGCGCTAACGACGTGTTGATTCAGTTACATGCTTTCACCTTAAATAGCGTGACCCGTCTTTCTGGCAATATTTTTATCGCCTGATCTTATTTGGACCAGCGCCCGTTTCGGCAACGGGTATACGGTTTAAAGAAAGCCCTGCCTTGACACACGAAGCGCTTTTTGTCCAGGGCAACCGCTGGTTAAGGCAGCTTGTCCTTGGTTTGTAACCACCACCCATCAACTGCCGGCAGGAAAGTGATGGATCTACCCGTGATAGTCGATTTAAATTCCGAGCTCCTGCGATGACACCTGTCCTGCAAGCCTTCCTGATTCGTTTTGCAATACCCGTACTTTCTGGCGCTTTGATGCTCGTGCTTTCAACAAGCATGGTCTACGCTGACGCACCCGCAAGATTGTCTGATCTTCTGAGGCAGGCGGTGGACAGTCACCCAGATGTGCGTAACAAAAAAAGTGAGCTGCAGGCCGCCAGATTTGGACTGGAGGGCGCGCAATGGGGGCGTTACCCGAGCTTCACGACAGAGATTCAAAGCCGTAATGGCTCGGCGCAGACGATCAACAGTGCGCCACAGTCGGTGGCGAAATTGGAGCAAAGCTTGTGGACTGGCGGACGTATCACCAGTCAGATTGACTTGTCCAGGGCTGGTGTGGCGGTTGCTGAAGCAGCGCTTCGCGAGGCAGAGCAAAGCGTTCTGCAGCAGACGGCTCAGGCGTACTTTGACACGCTGCGTTTTGAAGCCCGTCTGACGATTGCGCAAGCCAATGAAGCTGAGCTGCAGCGTTTGCTTGACATCATCAAGCGCCGGGTGCAGGCTGAGGTGAGTCCGATGACTGACGAGACCCAGGCTTCAGCACGCCTGCGCCAGGCTGTGATTGACCGTATCCAGACCCAGCGCCAGATTGACAGCGCACGTTTGATGCTCTACCAAATGTTGGGTAAACCGGTAGGCGCGCTTGCGTCACCACCACTTATTAATTTGGGCAGCTCAAAGCAAGACAGCCTGGTGGAAGACGCTTTTTTGTTTTCCCCCGAGCGGCGCCGCTTGCAAGCCCAGGTTGAAACGGCTGATGCGCAGATTGAGATCGCGAAGGCTCAGCTGATGCCCAAGGTGGTGGTGGGTGTGCAGTCAATTGTGAGCTCCTTGTATGCCAACCAGGACAGAACCCGCGCATACCTTGCCCTGCAACTGCAGACCGGCGCTGGCCTTTCTGGTCTGTCGGCGGTAGAGACGGCCGTGGCGCGCAAGCAGGCTGCGCAAGATGCCATCCTGACTTTCGAGCGCCAGCTGACACAGCAGGTGAAGTCAAACTGGACCGAAGCGCAGGCCCTGAGCGAGCAGCTTGGGCCGGTTCGGGCACTGTTGGCCGGATCGGACGAGATTGTGGCTTCTTACCTGCGCCAGTTCCAGGTGGGGCGCAAGTCCTGGCTGGACGTGCTCAACGCGCAACGCGAAAAGGTGCAAGCCTATTACGGTCTGGCTGATGTGGAGCTTCCCCTTTTGTTGCTGAAGGTCAAGCTGCTGCTTCAGTCTGGTCAGCTCAAGGCTGAGCAGACTTCGCTGAACTGAGCTGGACCGAATCACCCTGACTGCCAACGATATGACCGCATCCACAAGAACTTTTGACGACGCGACGCTCGAGACGCAAACTGGGTCTGCAGATTTCCTTCAAAATCCGGCGCTTTCCCGCTTGTTGTCGCGGCTGGCGGCCTTGCTGGGCCACGCCGTACCGGCCTTTCGCTTTGGCATGCTTGAGCGCAGTGCCGATGGCGTGGAGCTGAACCAGTTGCCGCTTCATCACCAAGCCAGGGCGATGTGGGCAGTGCGCTTTCCTGGCGCCGAGATCCGGGACGTGACGGTCGGCCGGGTCGAACGCCGTGACTTTCCATTGCTTTGGGTGTCAGCCGATGGCGAACAAATTCGACTCATACGCGGGCGGTTGAGCAACGGTGCGCTGGTCGCCGAAGATGAAAACAGTCAGAGCTCGGAGTTGCTCGCCTCAGTGGCAGGCCAGGGTCATCTGCTGGCCTTGCGTACCGATGACTCCTGTGGCGGTGTCAGTGGCCCGGATCAAGCGCCCAAAAGTGCTGGTGAGTGGTTTGCTTTTGCCATCCGTAAGCACCGCCGGGTTTTTATGGAGGCCGTGTTTGCCACTTTCATGATCAGCAGTGTTGGCCTGGTGTCGTCACTTTATTCCATGCAGGTGTATGACCGTGTTGTGCCGACCAAAGGCTTTTCGACACTTTGGGTGCTCACCCTGGGCGCTTTTCTGGCCATCATGCTGGAGTTCACCATGAAGCAGGTCAGGGCCCACATGGTCGAACGCGCATCCAAGGTGGTTGACCTGGAGCTCTCGAGTGTTTTTTTTAGCAAAGCACTGGGCATACGTATGGATGCCAGACCCAGCACGGTTGGCACCTTCGCGTCTCAAATCAGGCATTTCGAGTCGGTGCGCAACTTCATGACCTCGACGACCTTGTTCGTCCTGGCCGACGTACCGTTCGCGCTGGTGTTTGTTGGCGTGATCTGGCTGATCGCAGGGCCCGTCGCCCTGGTGCCACTTGTCATGGTGCCGATTGCGCTGATTTCGGCTCTCGGGTTCACCAGCGCGATTGAAAAACTCACCGCTGAGAATATGGCCGAGTCCAACCGAAAGAACGGCCTGATGATAGAGGCGGTGGACGGCATTGAGTCGGTCAAGGCTGCGGGCGGCGAATGGAAGATGCTAGACCGCTACAGCGCCCTGACGGCGTCGATAGCGAACAATGAGCTTAAGCTGCGCGAGCTGACAACCTTGTCTACGAATATGGCTCAAGTCATCCAGCAGTTGACTTATGTGGGTTTGATTGCGGCAGGGGCCTATGCCATCAGTGCCGGTGATCTCAGCATGGGCGGTCTGATCGCCTGTTCACTCATCAGTGGCCGTGCATTGACGCCACTGATGCAGATCCCGAGCATGGTCGTGCAGTGGAAGCATGCCAAGATCGCCCTCAAAGGGCTGGACGCCATCATGGCGTTGCCGAGCGACAGGGCTCATGGCCAGCGTTTGATCGTGCCTGAAAGCTGCGAAGCCATGATGATGCTGGAAAGTGCCGTTTTTGCTTACCGCGAAGACAAGCCCACTTTGGAGGTCGCCAAGCTGACATTCAAACCCGGCGACCGCGTTGCCGTGATTGGTGCGGTAGGTTCCGGTAAGTCCACACTTGTCAAGATGCTGTCTGGACTTTACAAGCCGAAATCTGGCGCGGTTTATATAGACGGCGTAGACATCGACCAACTGGCTCCGGAGTTCGTTCGGGAGCATGTCGGGTACATGCCGCAGGACGTGCGTCTGTTTAATGGCACTTTGCGCGACAACCTGACGCTGGGCTTGCCAACCCCTAGCGACAGCCTCATCTTGCGGGCCGCGCGCCTGACCGGACTGGATCAGCCGATACAGAACCACCCCAAGGGTCTGGAACTGGAGCTCACCGAGGGCGGCAGGGGTCTTTCAGGCGGTCAGCGCCAGCTGGTTGGTTTAACGCGGCTGTTACTGGCTCAGCCACGGATCATGCTGCTTGATGAACCGACCGCTTCCATGGATGCGCAACTGGAGGCCAAAGTCATGAAGCATTTGTTTGAAGAGATTAGCGCTGAATCGGTACTGGTTGTGGTCACTCACAAGGCCGGGGTCTTGCAGCATGTCAACCGTATCGTTGTTGTCGACAACGGCCGCATTCTGGCCGACGGTCCGCGTGATGAGGTGCTGGCACGCATGCGCCAGACCCAGGCCCAACTTGCAGCTACGGCGCCCGCAGCACAAGAACACGGAGTTGCCGCATGAAGATCTTCTGGTTTCTGCAGTCGGCTGATCATCACCCAGACAACCGGGCATTGGCGGATCAGCTACGCGGTTCACGGCTCATTATCTGGATCACCTTCATCACGGTAAGCGTCGGAATGAGTTGGGCGTATTTTGCACAGTTAGACCAGATCACGCGCGCCCCCGGCGCTGTGATTGCAAGTTCGCGAACGCAGCTGATTCAGTCGCAGGACGGCGGCAAGCTTGAGGCCTTGTTGGTTAAAGAAGGTGATGTTGTCGTGGCTAATCAGGTGCTGGCCCGTTTTGAACGTACGCGTGTCGAGTCGTCTTATCTGGAATCTCGTGCCAAGATGGCCGGCCTTTCTGCAACCCTGGCGCGCTTGCGTGCTGAAGTCTTTGGCGGTGTACCCAAGTACGCGGCGGAGCTTAGGAGCTTTCCAGACTTTGTGGAAAACCAGAACCAGTTGCTTTCCAAGCGCCGGACAGCCTTGAAGGAAGATATGGATGCACTGGAATCGATGAAGGCGTTGGCACGGCAGGAACTCGACATGAACCGACCGTTGGTCAAATCTGGCGACGTCAGTTTGACCGAAGTGTTGCGCCTGGAGCGCCAGGTGGCTGACTTCCAATCCCAGATGACCAATAAACGCAATAAATATTTTCAGGACGCACAAGCCGAACTCAACAAGGCGGAAGAAGACCTGGCCGCGGCCTCACAGCTCATGGTCCAGCGAAAAGATCAGCTTGATGTGACCGAAATGCGCTCACCTATGCGCGGCATCGTCAAAAACGTACGCATCACCACGCAGGGCGGTGTCATCCGGCCGGGCGAAGAGGTTATGCAGATCGTGCCACTGGAAGACGACTTGGTCATAGAGGCAAAGGTATCACCGGCCGACATTGGCTTTCTCCGCCTGGGCATGGAAGCCAACATCAAGATTGACGCCTATGACTACACCATTTATGGGAGCTTGCCAGGCAAGCTAACTTTCATAGGCGCAGACACCATCAGTGAAAACCTGCGTCAAAATGAGCAGCCTTACTATCGCGTTCATATTAGAACGACGCTGAAACAATTCAGCAATCTGCCTGCTGATGCCAAGCTGGAAATTCAGCCTGGCATGACCTCCACCATCGAGGTCAAAACAGGCCGTAAATCTGTCTTGCAGTACATGACCAAGCCCCTCGTAAAAACCTTGAATGAGTCCATGGGCGAGCGCTGACTGAAAAGATCAGAGGCTAGCCCAGTAGCCCAATACCAATTTTTTGATAAGCGCTGGCATCAGCTTGTCCGAAGCAAGCTGTCTAGCCGTGTGTCCCAGTTGGTGTTGGGCAATATGCTGGCCAGGGCTGAATCGGGCATCGCAAAGGTGCTGCGCATCACCTGCGCCAGCACCGCACGGTAGTCGTGGTGCGCGGGTACGTCGCGTGCTTCGTTCAGGTTGCCGCGTGCCAGGCCCGTCCACTGGCCGTGCCACTTGCCGCCATTGACGCGGCTACCCACCAGCCACATGGCGTTGCCGTAGCCGTGGTCGGTGCCGCGGGTGCCGTTCTCCGCCGCTGTGCGGCCAAACTCGCTCATCACCACCACCACATCACCAGGCTCAGAAAAGTCTTGCCGCAGTTGCGCCATCGCCAGGCCCAGGTTGCCCAGGTTGTTGGCCAGTTGCCCCGTCGCATTGCCCTGGTTGGCGTGTGTGTCCCAGCCGCCTGCAGACAAAAAGCCGATCCGAAGATGGCGGTCGTTGCGCATCAGCGTGCCCAGGTGCTGCGCGTCCAGCTGTAAGCCGACCGGGTCTGCAGCGCCGTTGCTGGCGGCCAGCATTTGTGCGTTTTGGGCCTGTACTGTGGCAGGGGTACCGTCTTTGTCCAAGCGTCTGTCGAGGGCCGGGCCCATCTTCTTGCCGTCGATTTCCATTTTCTGTGTGGTCAGCTCTTGGGCGCTTTGCATTCGGCTACCCGCCCCTTGGCGGAAGGCTTCGCTGAGCTTGTCGTTGCCTGCATACAAGTCCATCAGGGCCTGGCGGGTTTTGTCATTGGCCAGCACGCCGGTGCGCTCAGCGGCTTGGCCGCGCGGGATGAGTTTGACGGGCGCGTCACCGGCCAGAATGGCAGGGTTGGCCTCCCCCACGCCGATGGCTGATGTCAGTGTTTTGTTATTGCTGCTGGCTACTTTGTTCAACCAGCCAGGCGCCGCGCTGGTCTTGCCTCGTTGGCCAATTTCCATTTCATATTGGGCGTCAAAATGTGACCGGTTCGGAGCTGGCAAGCCCGCGCTGGGGACAAAGCTGAGCACGCCCTGTTGCCACAGCGGCAAAACGGGCGCAAGGGCCGGGTGCAGCGCAAAAGTGTTGTCGAGCCTGAGGGCTGTTTTTGCGGTTCCGTCTGGTGCGGCAACCGCAATGTTGGGGCGGCTGGCGTAGTAGTCGGCGTCGGCATACGGCACAAAAGCTGACAGGCCGTCATAGGCGCCGCGCAGCAGCACCACCACCAAGCGGCCCGTGCCCGTAGTGCCAGGCAGTGCCCCCTGCGCCCAGATGCGCGATGTGCTGCCCGCCAGGGCGATGCCGGATGCCATCAACAGGCGGCGGCGCGAAAGCTGTGCGGTTTGCATGTCTTTCCTTTGGCTTATTTGTTCATGAAGTCAGGGCTGGCCAGCATCAGGCCGCTGCGGCTGGCGGGTTGCTCACGGGCAATGCGGTTCAAACTGGTAGCACTTAAAAAGGGTTGCAAATAGGTCGGCTCATGGATGCGGGCGCCCAGCGCCATGGCGTAGTCGGCGCGGCGCGTCAGCGCCTCTGGGGCCAGCCATGTGGCGGCATCGGTCTTGTAGCCGTCGGGTGTTTGCCAGCCGTGCAGTGGCTGGCCCGCTTGCGCTAAAAAGCCCAGCGTTAATTGAATCTCGCGACGCTCTTTGACACCGCCGCCGGCTGTCAGTGCAGAGCAGGCAAAGTCCAGCGGCGTTTTGAACAGCGTGTTGTCAGCCCGCCAAAATTCGGGTGACTCGACCAGCGTGCGCATGACCGCCCGAACATCGCCCTGGGTCCGGGTAAAGGTGGCGGCCAGCTGGTCAACCAGAGCTTGCGGCGGCTTGTCTGCTACAAACGTTGTAGCAAGACGCAGTGCAAGGCGCTTGGCGGTGGCCGGGTGACGCGCCAGCATGCGAATCGCGTCTTCGCCCTCTTGCATGCCGTTGTTGTTGAAGTTGCGGCCCAACAGCGTTTTGCTGCCGCTGTCGTGCAGGCGTTCAGCAAATCTGAAGCCTTCGCCCAGCGGAATACCCACAGTCCATCCCGTCAAGATACGGGCCAGCTCACGCACATCGTTTTGGCTATAGCCTGCGTTAACACCCAGGGTGTGCAGTTCCATCAGCTCGCGTGCGTAGTTTTCATTTAGGCCGCGCACGTTGCTTTGTGCCTGGTCTAAATAAAACAGCATGGCTGGGTGGCGGGCACTGGCCAGCAGCAGGTCTTCAAACTTTCCCAGCGCGTTGGCGCGTATCACATTGACAAGGTAGTGACCGACAAACGGCCGCACCGGGCCTTTGCCTGCAAAAACATTGAGGTGGTTAAACCAGAACTCTGTCATTCGGGCCAGCAGCGGGTTTTCAAGCATTGGGTCGCTACAGGCCATCAATCGCCATGCATTCGCCGTTTGCGTCATGTCGCGGCTAAAACCCAGCGCGCCTGTGGTGTCATCTGCCATGGCTAACGCGCCTGCCGCAGGGGCCTTGATGTTTCTGCGCGCCTCGCGCTCAGCCTGAAAATCTTTGACCGTGGCGCTCATCGGCTGGTTAAAGCGCGCAATGTCTGAGGGGATCGTCGGCGCACTCTGGCTGGCCGCAAAGGCGAGGTCGATTTGATGCAAGCCCCACGCCTTGGGGTTTTGCTCTGCGGCGCTTGCTGTGTCTGGTGTGGGGCCGTAGCCTAAGCGAGATGTCACACGCCACGCCGCAGCATGGTTGCTATCGCTTGGACCGCCGTTTTTCATGTCGTGGGTGGTTTGCGCGCTTACAGACCAGCTTGCCAGCACCGTCAGACAAAGCACAAAACCCAGAGCGCGCTTTAGCATTCGGGGTTGCGACGGGCATGAAAAGCGTGGCGACATCAAAATTTCCTGGTCATTCGTAGTTTGCACCAGACTAACGGCCCAGCGGTGGGCTCGGTTGTCAGTTTTACGAAGCGTTACTGCCAGGTGGCGATCTACTTTTGCGGTTGGCTTGCCAACCTGTTCCAGCAGCATCTGGTCGGTGGCGTGATCTCGCTGACGCGCAAGAGTCAATGTCGGTTTTTGCTAGCGAGCTGGCGCAGGCGCGAGCAAAAAATTCCGAACAGGGCTAATAGACGCCTCTGGCGCTTCCTCATGCGGCAGGTGGCCCACGCCTTTGAAGGACACCCGTTGTGAGCCAGCGATGGCTTTGAGGTAATCGTTCGAGTTGGCAAACGGGATCATCCCGTCTTGCTCGCCCCACACCAGCAGCGTGGGAGCTGTGATTTTTTGAAGGATGGGAATTGGGTCGACCAACACGGTTTGCGCCATGCGGGCCAGCAGTGCGCCCCGGCTGCCGGGGGCCAGCATCATGTCGTGGTAGCGCGTCGCCAGTTCGTCAGTTATGGTTTCTGGCTTGGCGTAGGCGGGCTTCAAGCTCATGGTCAGCAGCGGCTTGGGCAGGGCGACGCTCATCAGCTTGACCATCATCGGCACCTCCGGGGTTTTGCCGTATTCAAAACCCTGACTGGCATAGCCGTCGGGCGACACCAGGACCAGTTTGTCAACCCGCGCAGGGTAGGTGCCCGCAAAGGTCCAGGCGATGCGCCCGCCAATCGAGTTGCCCACCAGGCTGGCGCGGGTTAGGCCCAGCTTGTCCATCAGCGCGTTGATGATTTGCAGGCTGCGTTTGTCTGTGTAGTCGCCCGTTGGGTCAGGCAGGCTCAGGCCCGAGCCGGGCAGGTCGATGCGAATGACTCGCAGGTCTTTGGCCAGTGCGTTGGCCCAGGGCTCCCACGTCTGCAAACTGGCGCCAAAGCCGTGCAGAAAAATCACAGCCGGTGCGGTTTTGGGGCCGCTGTCCCGCACATGCAGGCGTGTGCCAGCAACGTCGATCATGTCGCTGGGCGCGTTCAGGTACTGGCGCTCCAGCTCGGCGCGGTCTTTATCGGGTGTCCATAGCCAGCAAAGGGCTGTGGTGAACAGGACGCCAACGCAGATAAGAACGATGTAAATGATCTTCATGCATAGTCACTGACCGGCACACAGCTGCACATCAGGTTGCGGTCACCGTAGACGTTGTCGACCCGGCCGGTGGTGGGCCAGTACTTGGACGTTTTGAGGGCTGCGACCGGGAAAGCCGCGACCTCGCGTGAATACGGGTGGTTCCACTCCGCTGCGATGACGCTTGCCGACGTGTGCGGTGCGTGTTTGAGTGGGTTGTTGTCTTGCGGCCAGACGCCCGCTTCAACTTGCGCAATCTCTTGGCGGATGGCGATCATGGCGTTGATGAAGCGATCGATCTCTTTGAGGTCTTCGCTCTCGGTCGGCTCGACCATCAGTGTGCCCGCGACGGGAAAGCTCAGCGTTGGAGCGTGAAAGCCGTAGTCCATCAGGCGCTTGGCCACGTCTTCGGCGGTCACGCCGCTGGTGTCTTTCAGGGGGCGCAAGTCCAGAATGCATTCGTGGGCTACGTAACCGGCCTCGCTGGCATAGAGAGTAGGGAAGTGGTTTTTCAGGCGGGCGCTGATGTAGTTTGCCGACAAGATAGAGACTTCAGTCGCCTGCTTCAAGCCTTCGGGGCCCATCATGCGGCAGTACATCCAGCTGATCGGCAAGACCGCAGCGTTGCCTAATGGCGCTGCTGAGATGGCCCCCACGCTCGTCACTGCGTGTACTTCGCTGCCCCCCAAGGGGGCTAATTTTCCTAGGGGCGGCCCGTCGGAAAATGACGCCATTCCCACACCGCCACCGGCTAAGCCGCCGGCCACATGCCCCGGCAAATATGGCACCAGGTCAGCCACCACGCACACCGGGCCCACACCCGGCCCGCCGCCGCCGTGGGGAATGCAAAAGGTTTTGTGCAAATTGAGGTGGCTCACGTCGCCGCCAAATTCGCCCGGTGCAGCCGTGCCGACCAGTGCGTTCATGTTCGCGCCGTCCACGTACACACGCCCGCCGTGGCTGTGCACCAGGGCGCACAAGGCCTTGACATTGGCTTCAAACACGCCGTGGGTAGATGGGTAGGTGATCATCACCGCTGCCAGGTTGGCGCTGTGCTGTTCGCATTTGGCTTTGAGGTCGGCCATGTCAACATTGCCTTTGGCATCGCAAGCTGTCACCACCACCGTCATGCCGGCCATTTGTGCGCTGGCCGGGTTGGTGCCGTGGGCCGATGCAGGTATCAGGCAAATGTTGCGGTGGCCCTGGCCCTGCGCCTCATGAAACGCTTTGATGACCAGCAGGCCCGCGTATTCACCTTGCGAGCCTGCGTTGGGCTGCAGGCTGATACCTGCGTAACCGGTGGCCTGACACAGCCACGCACGCAGTTGCTCGTCCAGCGCTGCATAGCCGCGTTGCTGGTCTGCCGGCGCAAACGGGTGCATATGGGCAAACTCGGGCCAGGTGATGGGAATCATCTCGCTGGTGGCGTTCAGCTTCATCGTGCAAGAGCCAAGCGGGATCATGCTGCGGTCCAGCGCCAGGTCCTTGTCGCTCAACCGGCGGATGTAGCGCAGCATGGCTGTTTCTGAATGGTGGGTGTTGAAGACCGGGTGGGTTAAAAACTCGCTGGTGCGGCGCAGCTCGGTGGGGATGAGTGGCTCTATGCCTTTTTCAAAGTCAGCGACTTTGGGCAAGGCTTGGCCAGGCTTGGCAAAGACTGACCAGAGCTGCTCGATGTCGTCACGGGTGGTTGTCTCGTCCAGCGCGATACACAGATGATATTTTCCGTCAATTCGCAGGTTGAGGCCCATTTCGCGTGCGCGAGCAGCTATGGAATCAGTAGCGGCGTCAGTCTTCAAGTGCAGGGTATCAAACGCACTCTGACGACGAAGCGGGCAAGCCAATTGTTCAAGGCCACGGGCCAAAATGGCGGTGTAGCTGGCAACGCGCTGCGCAATGCGCTTTAAGCCCTGGGGGCCGTGGTACACCGCGTACATGCTGGCCACCACGGCAGGCAAGACTTGGGCGGTGCAAATATTGGAGGTGGCCTTTTCACGGCGAATGTGCTGCTCTCGGGTTTGCAAAGCCAGGCGATACGTCGGGTTGCCATGCACATCCACCGACACGCCCACCAGGCGGCCCGGCATCGAGCGTTTGAATTCATCGCGACACGCCAGATATGCCGCATGAGGGCCACCGGCACCCATCGGCATGCCAAAGCGCTGGGTGGTGCCGATCACAATGTCGGCGTCCCATTCGCCGGGGGGTGTCAACAGCGTCAGCGCCAGCGGGTCAGCGGCTGCGATGAAAGCGGCTTGTTTGGCGTGCACCACCGCCACATCGGCACGCAAGTCGGAAATACAGCCACTGGTGGCCGGGTATTGCGCCAGCACGGCGAAGTAGTCGCCGTTGTCGTTGTTGATTGCGGTGTGCCAATCAGCCGCAGAGTTGGCCAGCAGCACGGTGATGCCCAGCGGTTTGGCGCGGGTCTGAATCACCTCAATCGTTTGTGGATGGCAGTCGCCCGCCACCACGAAGGTATTGGACTTACTTTTAACGCTGCGCTTGGCCAGCGTCATGGCTTCAGCCGCAGCAGTGGCTTCGTCCAGCATGGACGCATTGGCAATCGGCATGCCCGTCAGGTCACAAATCATGGTTTGAAAGTTGACCAGTGCCTCCATCCGGCCCTGCGATATCTCGGCCTGATAGGGGGTGTAGGCGGTGTACCAGGCCGGGTTTTCCAAGATGTTGCGCAAGATCACGCCGGGCGTGTGGGTGCCGTAGTAGCCCTGGCCGATAAAGCTTTTGAGAACTTTGTTTTTGGATGCAATGGCCTTGAGCTGTTTGAGTGCTTCAGCCTCCGTCACAGGCGCCGGGATCGCCATGGCACTGCTGCGCGCAATTGACGGCGGAATGATGGCCTCCATCAACGCACGGCGCGACGCGGCACCCAGCACGCTGAGCATGTGCGCCTCAGCGGCATCATCAATGCCGATGTGGCGGGCGATGAACTCGGACGTATTTTCAAGCTCTGCCAGAGGCTTGGCGGATTGCATCAACATGGGCGTACCTTCAATGAATTCAAGCGTTAGCTGAAAAGGCGCTGTAACGGGTTTCATCCATCAGCGCGGCCAGTTGCGATGCGTCCGACAGCTTGACCTTGAAGAACCAGCCTGCGCCCAGCGGGTCGGTGTTGGCCAGCGATGGGTCATCGCGCAGGGCTTCGTTGACTTCTAGAATTTCGCCGCTGACAGGCATGTAGACGTCGGCTGCGGCCTTGACAGACTCGACCACACCAGCGGTTTCTTTTTGCGCCAGGGTGGTGCCCACGCCTGGCAGGTCGACAAACACCACGTCGCCCAGTGCGTCTTGCGCATGGTGTGTGATGCCGACGGTGGCAACATCGCCTTCAATCTGCAGCCATTCGTGGTCTTCGGTGTATTTGAGGGTCATGGGGTTCTCCAGGTAAAAAAGAAAAGCTTATCCGCGAAAGTAGTGATGGGCGACGAAAGGAAGGGCGGTGACTTGCATCAGCACCGGCTTGCCACGCACCATGGCGTTGATCTGTGTGCCGATGGTTGCAAACTCAGGACCAACATAGCCCATCGCAACCGGCTGGTTGATGCTGGGGCCCAGCAGGCCACTGCTGACTTGGCCAATGGCTTCGCCGGTCATGGCGTGCAGGGTCGTGTGGTCGCGTACGGGCACGCGCTCCAGCGCCATCAGACCCACGCGTTTGCGGCTCAAGGCGCCTGGGTCAGACAGTTGCGCCAGTATTTTTTCAGAACCTGGGAATCCGCCCGCGCGCGCGCCACCTGTGCGCCGTACTTTTTGAATCGCCCAGCTCAGGCTGGCTTCAATCGGTGTGGTGGTGGTGTCGATGTCGTTGCCGTACAGGCACAGGCCAGCTTCAAGTCGCAGGGAGTTGCGAGCGCCCAAGCCCACAGGTTTGACCTCGGGCAGCGCGAGCAGGGCGCGAGCGAGCTTGTCAGCCTGGTCCGCATGGACGGAAATCTCAAAACCATCTTCGCCCGTATAGCCGCTGCGGGTTAAAAAGCAGTCGCAACCCGCCACATCAAAGCGCCCGCCAGTCATGAACACCAGCTTTTCAACACCAGGCGACAGGCGGCTTAGCGCGCTGACCGCTTGCGGCCCCTGCAAAGCGAGCAAAGCATGGTCAGGCATCGGTATGACTTTGCAGCGGTCGCCAATTTTTTGCTGGATGTGGGCGATGTCTTGCGCTTTGCATGCGCCATTGACAATGACGAAAAGAGCGTCACCCGTATTGAAAAACATCAGGTCGTCGATGATGCCGCCCGCGTCATTGAGCAGCAAGCCGTAGCGCTGCTTGCCTGCTGGCAGGTCAATCACATCGACCGGCATCAGGCTTTCAAAAGCGGCCGCTGCACCGGGTCCTTCAAGGCGCAACTGGCCCATATGTGACACATCAAAAAGCCCGGCGGCAGCGCGTGTGTGCAGGTGCTCCGCCATCAGACCTGCGGGGTATTGAACAGGCATGCTGTAGCCAGCAAAGGGCACCATACGCGCGCCAAGCTCTGCATGCAGCTCGTGCAGCGGGGTTTTAAAAAGCGTATCTTTGGACGGGGACAAGCAATTCTCCAGGGGCAAATAGGTTCCGTGGTTTTAAATCACGGGCTGCCCCTGCTGTCCCGGGTACCTGAGAGATTCACCCGGCGATGCGGGTTTGCTCCTTCGGTGGATTGGAGGGAAGCTTTGCATAACGCCATGCGATGTGTCTAGCGCAGGCTTGGGCGATCTGCGGCGTTGTATTTCTTGCCAATAGTCTGGCTATTTGACTGAGAAATACGCCTTGCAACTCATCCCAACCTGCACTACACCCATTCGCAGCGAGTTATGCAAAGCATCCCTTGCAATCTCTCTCCAGTAGGGAACGTATCCAACGCGTTGCGCCTGATACGCTTGCCAGTCCTTTTGCCTGAGCGTTCAATGCACCATTGGGGAAGCACTTGCGCCTTCGGCGGTTCTCAAAATCGTCACTTCTCGAGAACTCTCTCCTGACCGCTCCAGTGTAGCGGATGCTGCTATTTGAATCCCATGGCGTGGGGTGCCCAGGTGCTCAAAGCAGGCCAGAACGTCAGCATGACAAGGACCGCGCCGTGCGCCCACAAAAACGGCACCAGTTCCCGCACCAGTGGCCCCATAGGTACACGGGATACGTTGGATGTGACGAACAGCAGCCCACCGACTGGAGGAGTGATCATGCCCAACGTCAGGTTGTAGATCACGATCATCGCGAAGTGAATCGGGTCGATGCCCAACTTGGCCGCTACCGGCGCCAGGATGGGTGCCAGCACCATCACGCCGGGCAGAGGTTCGATAAAAATGCCAAACAGCAGCAAAAAAACATTCACAAAAATCAGGAACATCCATGGCGACAGCTTCATGCTGATGATCCAGTCGGCCACTTGCTGGGGCAGGCCCTCAATTGTCAACACCCAGGCAAAGGAGGCCGACAGGCCAATGATGATCAGTACCGATGCCGTAAGCAAGGCTGAGCGCGACAAAATGTCAGGCAAGGCTTTCCACTCCAGGGTGCGATAAATGAATTTGCCACAAATCAGCGCATAAAACACGGCCACAACTGACGCCTCGGTCGGGGTGAACCAGCCCGCGCGCATGCCGCCCAAAATAATGACCGGCAGCAGCAATGCCGGAATGGCTTTCCAGGTGGTGACGAGCACATCGCGCCAGGGTGGCATTTGCCCGGCGCCCTTGTAATTGCGTTCTTTGGAAACGTAGTAATTGACCAGACACATCGCCACAGCGATCAAAAGACCCGGGATCAAGCCTGCAACAAACAAGGCCCCAACAGACACGCGTTCATCTTGCAGCGCGTAAATGATCATGATGATGGATGGCGGAATAATGGGCCCCACGATGGCTGTGGCCGCGGTGAGCGCCGCCGCATACGAGCGGTCGTAGCCGGCCTTGTCCATCATCTTGATCAGCATTGAGCCAGGACCGGCGGCATCAGCCAGTGCCGAACCTGAGATGCCGGAAAAGAAAGTCAGCGACACCACATTGGTGTAGCCTAAACCGCCACGTTTGTGGCCCACAAATTGACCGGCAAATTTCAGCAGAACTTCAGTCAGCGAACCGCCACTCATCAGTTCGGCTGCAAGGATGAAAAACGGCACAGCCATCAGCGGAAAGCTGTCCATGCCGGTGAAGGTTTCCTTGAGCAGCACGAACAAGGGGTAGTTGTCAGCCAATATCAACGCTGTGGCCGTTGCCAGACCCAGTGCAAATGCCACCGGCACGCCAATGGCCAGGAAAAAGCAGGCCGCGATCAGAAGAATGACACTTGCGCTCATAGCGAGGCACTCGCGGTGGCATCAAAATGTTCGTCCGAGGCAAAGGTTCGGTGCAGCACAAATTGCCTGACCACCAGCAGCCAGTGCACCACCAGCAGCACGCCGCCGACCGGCATAGCCGCATAAATATAGCCAAAAGGGATTTGAGTGACGGCCGTCAACTGAAACATGGCACGCTGCATGTAGAGCCACCCGTACCAGATCATGATGCCAAAAAAAGCGAATAACAGTGCCGCAACAAGAACTCTCGTCGCAACCGCCAACCATCGCGGAAGAGCGTCCTGCAAGTTGTCTACTGCGATGTGGCCGCCGTAACGCAGGACAGGCCCAGCACCCAAAAAAGTAAGCCAGATCATCATGTGGCGCGACACCTCTTCGGCCCACTCAAGCGACTGGTTGGTCAGGTAACGCAGGGTGACGTTAACAAAAATAATCACGGACATGGCGGCTAGCAGAGCGATCAGCGCCCATCGATTGGTGTTCAAAAAATAGCGTTCAAAAGTTCTCAAAGCGCGCATCCAACATCAAGTTGCAAAAAAAACCGCCCGACATTTTGTCGGGCGGCCTGAAAAATTGCCGATCAGCGAATGTCCTGAATTTTCTTGATGTTTTCTGCACCAAACTCTTTGCCGTAGTTCGCGTAAGCCGGGCGTAACGCGTCGCGAAAGGCTTGACCATCAACGTTTCTGATCACTTTCATGCCTTCTTTTTCGAGCTGTGCAATGCCGGTGTTTTCATCGTCGTTGACTTTCTTGCGCTGTGCTACGCCTGCCTTCTTGGCAGCATCAAGAAAGACCTTCTTGTCCGCATCATTGAGCTTGCCCCAGGTCTTGGCCGACAGCAGCAACAAGGCGGGCGAGTACACGTGGCCAGTCAGGGACAAGTGATTTTGCACTTGGGAAAATTTTGAAGACAAGATGACCGGGATGGGGTTTTCCTGTCCGTCAACAGTGCCTTGCTGTAAGGCACCAAACAGTTCTGGGAAAGCCATGGGCGTGGGCAAAATGCCAAATGTCCGGTAGCCATCCATGTGGACTTTGTTTTCCATGGTTCGCATTTTCAAACCCGCTGCATCAGACGGTTTGACAATGTCGCGTTTGCTGTTGGTCATGTGGCGAAAGCCGTTTTCGGTCCAGCCCAACGCGATGATGCCCTTGCTTGGGAATTTCGAAAGGATGTCCTGTCCAATGGGGCCGTCCATGACCTTGCGGGCATGGTCGTAGTCGCGGAACAAAAATGGGATATCAACGATCTTGACCTCGGGCACAAAATTCCCGACGGGCCCTGTCGATGTATTGACGATGTCTTGCACCCCAAGCTGCACGGCTTCTATCTGCTCGCGTTCGCCACCCAACGCTGAACTTGGAAACTGCTGACATTTGTAGCGTCCCTGGGTTCCTTTTTCTACTTCGTCACAGAAAACGGTTGAGCCGACGCCGTAGTGGGACTCTTTGGTGGTGGCGTAACCGATTTTTAAAACTGTTTGTGAATGGGCAGTGCTGAAAAAGCCGAGGGCAAAGCCCATCCCAATCAGCAATTTTGATAATTTCATTGATGTCTCCGAAGTGGTTTTGAGGTGGGGAAAGCCGACGGTGGATTATCACGTCAACCGGCTGCTCAGGGCCG
>CANFOS010000041.1 GCA_947448735.1 Comamonadaceae bacterium
CGATACAAAGGTCACGATTGCCAAGGTCATCATTGACTGCAACTGGGCGCAAATACTCGAAGGCGCGATTGACTCGGCGCACAGCTCGAGCCTGCATTCGTCCGACATGGTGCCCGCCCGGGTTGACAGCGCCAAGGCCACGGATAGCATGTGGTTTCGCCCCTCCACCGACAAGGCGCCGCGGATGCAAATTGAGCGTGGCAGCTACGGCTTCAGATACGCCGCCATACGCCGGCCCATCACCCATGCAGCCGCAAACGACTACGTGCGCTCCACTGTTTTTGTGGCCCCGGCCACGGCTTTGATACCGCCCAATAACCTGTACAACGTGGCCAATATCAACGTGCCCATGGACGACACCCACACCGCGTTTTACTTTATGGCTTGGGGCCACCCGTTGCAAACGCCAGACACCGATACCTGGCGCAAGTTTTTAGGTCAGCAACTCGGCCCTGATCTTGACAGCACCTACCGGCCCCTGCGCAACCGTGCCAACCTGTTCTGGCAAGACCGGCAAGCCATGAAGGCGGGCAACTTCACCGGCATCACCGGCTTTCCCAATCAGGACATCGCCATGTGGCTGACGATGGGTCCGATTGCCGACCGCACGCACGAGCGGTTGGGCGCAAGCGATCAGGCGATTGTGGAATTCAGAAAGCAGATGCTGCAAGCGGTGCAGTCCTTCGCCAAAGGCGAGCCAGCCATCGGCACGGGTGACTCGCGCATTCCGAAACAAATTTGCGCCTACCAGGCCATCGTGCCCAAAACGACAGACTGGCGGGCCTATGAGGCTTCCTGCGTCTGGGACGGCAGCCTGCCGGCGCTGGAGCCGTCTTATTCAACCTGACGGCTACTACGATATCGATAGCTGCTCGCGCAGGTATTGCCTGGTCTGAAGGCCAATTTGAACCCTGGAAATACACTTTTTCGATCTAAAAACAAACCCCGGATACAAACCATGACAAAACAACTTCGCAAACCTGAATCTGGTCGTCGCGCACTGCTGGGGGCTGGCGTGGCTCTTGGTCTGGGCTGGCTGCCTTTTGTTGCCAACGGCCAGGGCGCTTATCCCAATCGGCCCATCAAATTTGTGGTGCCGTACTCGGCAGGCGGCTTTCCGGACACGGTGGCTCGCATTTTTGCGCAGCGCTTGACCGAAAGGCTGGGCCAGTCGGTGGTGGTGGACAACAAGCCGGGCGCCAATGGCGTGGTGGCGGCGCAGGTGCTGGCATCGTCACCCAAAGACGGCTACACGTTTTTGGTGACCGATGGTTCCATGTTTTCCATCAACCCGGCGATTTATAAAAATCTGGGTTATGACTACAAGCGCGACCTCATGCCGGTGGCGCTGGCCGCACGTGCGCCGCTTTACATGGCCATCAACCCCAAGGTGCCGGCCAATACGCTGCAGGAGTTCATTGCTTTGGCCAAGTCAAAGCCCGGCACGCTGAACTACGGCTCGTCCGGCATCGGCAGCACCCACCACCTGACCATGGAGGCCATGAAGGCGGCCCTCGGCCTAGACATCGTGCATGTGCCGTTCAAAGGGACCGGCCAGTCGGTGCCCGCACTCATTGGTGGTCAGGTCGATGTGTTGTTTTCAGCCTTGCCGTCGCTGGCTGGCTTTGTCAAGGGCGGGCAGGTCAAGCTGCTGGCCACCAATGCAGCCAAGCGCACCCCGCAAGAGCCCAGTTTGCCCGCGCTAGCTGAGCTGATTCCAGGCTTTGACTTTGCCCCCACCGTTGGCGTGCTGGCGGCCACGGGAACGCCGGTCAACGCCGTTGAACGCATCAGTGCAGAGATAGCACTGATTGCCAAAACGCCAGAAGTGGTGACGCTGCTGGGCAATGCCGGGATTGAGGCGATTGGCAGCGGCCCGGCGGAGTACAACCGTGCCATTCTGGGCGAGAACGAACGGCTGACCAAAGCGGTTCAGTTGGCCAACATCAAATCTGAATAAGCGCTGAAGCCCTCCATGTCCAAACTCAAACTCACTTTCGGCTGCTGGAACTACGACCGCACGCGCGCCCTGATGGACGGCAGCGTACAACCCGACGGCATTGACCTGAACTATCTGAACATGCCGGTCGAAGAAACGTTTTTTCGCATGCTGCGCCACAAAGAGTTTGATGTGGCTGAAATGTCGCTGTCGTCGTACAGCGTGTCCATGTCAAGGCAGCCGCGCCCGTTTGTGGCGATTCCTGTGTTTCCATCACGGTTTTTTCGCCATTCGTGCATTTACGTCAATGCCAAATCCGGTATTCGCCAGGCCAAAGACCTGATTGGCAAGCGCGTTGGCAACCCTGAATATCAAATGACGGCCCCTGTGTGGATTCGCGGTATCTTGCAGGACCACTACGACGTGCCAGTTGACAGTGTGACCTATTACACCGGGGGTGAAGAGGCGCCAGGACGCTCTGAGAAAATCAAACTCGACTTGCCTGACAACATCAAGGTCCACAGCATTGGTCCGACGCAAACCCTGGCGCAAATGCTGCTGGATGGCGAGATTGATGCGCTGTATACCGCCCGCATGCCGTCTAGCTTTTTAAAAGGTGGCGGGCAAGTCAAACGCCTGTTTGAAGACTTCGAGCAGGTCGAGCGCAATTACTTCAAGGAAACCAAGATATTTCCCATCATGCACACCGTGGCGATACGCCGCGAGGTCTACGAGGCCAACCGCTGGGTCGCGCGCTCGATGATGAAAGCCCTGGAAGAATCGCAGCGCCGCGCCTACGACGACCTGTATGAGACTGCGGCGCTAAAAACCATGCTGCCCTGGCTGACCTCGCACGTCGAGCAAGTCAAGGCAGAGATGGGTGACGACTACTGGCCCTATGGGTTTGAAAAAAACGAAACCACCCTCAAAACGTTTTTGCGGTATCACTTTGAACAGGGCCTGTCCAAACGTTTGCTTCAGCCCGAAGAGCTGTTTGCACCCGAATCGCTGGAAGCGTTCGTGATTTGAACCAGATGGCTGCAAAGCTGGCTGGTCAGGCCTGTGGCGCTTACGCGCAGGGCGGTGTGATGCGCGGCGCGGCCGTGCGCACCTGGCCTGGTCTGTCATGACTGGTAACACACTGACACTTCTGGGTATGGCGATGCTGGTGCTGGGACAGTGACCTGGTAGGCCCAGTGTCATTCAACCGACACGATGGCGACGTGGGCTACACCTGATGAATAGGCATTGATGGGTTCATAACTAAAGGAGACGAGCATGACATTTGACCGTTTTGCAATCAAGCGCTTGGCTGGACTGGCGGCGCTGGCGCTGACTGGGTTGGTCAGCCCGGTGGCCGTGACGCTGTCGCACGCGCAGGACTACCCGAGCAAACCGATTCGCATCGTCGTGCCGCTGCCGCCCGGCGGCTCCAACGATGTGATGGCCAGGCTGCTGGGACAAAAAATGTCCGAGGCCTTTGGTCAGCCCGTGATTGTTGACAACAAGCCTGGTGCTGCTGGCAACATCTCCACCGACTTCATGGCCAAGTCTGAAGGCGACGGCTATACGATTGCGATTGCGCCCAACCAGACGGTGGCGGTCAACCCGGTGCTCTACCCCAAGCTGCCTTTTGATGTGCTCAAGGACCTTCAGGGTATCTCGATGCTGGGTCGGGTGCCCATGGTGCTGGTGGTGTCACCGGGCAAGGTCAATGCCAGCTCGGTGGCTGAGCTGATAGCGTTTGCCAAAGCCAACCCCGACAAGCTGTCTTATGCCTCGGCGGGTTCAGGCAGCCCACAGCACATGGCAGCTGAAGTGTTCAAGTCCATGACATCCACACGCATGGCGCACATCCCCTACAAGGGCTCGGTGCCAGCGCTGGTGGACGTGCTGGGCGGCACGGTCGACGTGATGTTTTGCCCGCTCAATTCAGCCTTGCCGCACATCCGCAGTGGCAAGCTGCGCGCATTGGCCACGACCGGCACCAAACGTCTGGAGCTGTTGCCCAGCGTGCCGACCGTCGCTGAAACCGTGCCCAACTACGAAAGCGACATCTGGATTGGCATGGTTGCATCGGCCAAAACACCGGCCGCCATCATCAACAAACTGAACGCGGAGCTGCGTCGCTCGCTGGCTTTGCCAGATGTGCGCGACAAGCTGGCAGAGCAGGGCATCTATGTGGAAAGCAGCTCGGCTGCTGAATTTACCCGTCTGATTGCGGCTGACCAGAAGCGCTGGGCGGCGGTCATCAAATCAGCCAACATCGTGCCTGAATAATTTTTGGATTTACTGGAGATTTCATGACCATTGCGACTGGCGCTGCCTTGCGCCGCGACATTCCCCTACCTTCAGCGCCAGACGATACCGTGTGGGGCAGTGATGCCATCGCCGACATGCTGCGCGTGATGGACATTCCTTACGTGCTGCTCAATCCCGGTGCCAGCTTTCGGGGCTTGCATGACAGCATCGTGAACCACTTGGGCAATGAAAAACCGCAAATGGTGGTGGTGCTGCACGAAGAGCATGCGGTTGCCATCGCCCATGGCTACGCAAAAGTAACGGGCAAGCCGCTGATCGCCATCCTGCACAGCAATGTGGGTTTGATGCACGGCTCAATGGCCATTTTTGATGCCTGGGTAGACCGCGTGCCGGTGATTGTGCTGGGCGCTACCGGTCCGGTGGACGCAGCCAAGCGCCGCCCCTGGATTGACTGGATACACACGGCACAAGACCAGGCCGCGCTGGTACGCAATTTCATCAAATGGGACGCGCAACCGGCCTCAGTGGCCTCGGCCCAAGAAGCATTGCTGCGTGCCCGGCAAATTGCCACCACCGCGCCGCAAGGACCGGTGTATGTGTGCTTTGATGCAGCGTTGCAGGAGTCCAAGCTGGCCGAAAGACCTGTCTTGCCCGATCCGGCGCGTTACCTCGCACCGCCGCAAGCCAGGCCATCGGATGAAACCGTCATGGCGGCAGCCGACATGTTGTCAAAAGCCCGCCGGCCTGTGATTTTGATGGGCCGTGTCTCCCGCAGCGAACAAGGCTGGGCCGAGCGCATTCAACTGGCTGAAACACTGAACGCCGAAGTTCTGACCGATTTGAAAATTGGCGCAGCCTTTCCCACAGACCACCGGCTGCACGCTGCGCCCAGCGGTGCATTTTTGTCGCCCGCAGCGCAAACGGTGCTGCGTGAGGCTGACGTGGTGCTCAGCCTGGACTGGCTGGACTTGTCAGGCACGCTCAAGCAGGCCTGGGGCGACGCCCCGGTGGGCAGCAAAATCATTCAGGTGTCGGTTGACCACTACAACCACAACGGCTGGAGCATGGACCATCAGGGTTTGCCGCCGGTAGATTTGTTTTTACTCAGCGAGCCCGAGCCAGCAGTGACGCTGCTCAACCGGCATGTCGTGCCGCGCAGCACGCCGGCCCCTGCCAAGCGCGCCTTGCCCCCAGCAGCGGCAGCCGCACCGGGTGCGATGACCGTGACCACACTGGCCGCCACACTGCGCAGCGCTGTGGGCGACCAGAAAATATGCCTGATGCGCCTGCCGCTCAGCTGGAGCGGCGAGATGTGGGACTTCCGGCATCCACTGGACTTTTTGGGGTACGACGGTGGTGGCGGTATCGGCTCTGGCCCCGGCATGTCGATCGGCTCGGCGTTGGCTCTTAAGGGGACCGACAGGTTGCCGGTTGCCGTGATTGGTGACGGCGACTACATGATGGGTGTCAACGCCCTGTGGACGGCCGCCAATGCGCGCATACCGATGCTGGTGGTGGTGTGCAACAACCGCTCGTTTTTCAACGATGAAATTCATCAGGAGCGTGTGGCACGCCAGCGCCAACGCCCGATTGAAAACCGCTGGATCGGCCAGCGCATCAGCAACCCGCCACCCGACCTGGGCATGATGGCACGCGGCCAGGGCCTGACCGGTATTGGCCCGATAGAAGATGCGGCCGAACTCGCGCGCGTCCTGGCCGATGCACTGGTAGCGGTTCAAAAGGGTGCGACGGTGGTGGTGGACGTGGTGGTGCAAACCGGTTACAGCCCCGCCATGACAGCCGGCCTGACGCGGTCAGCTGATTGACTGATATTTTTTAAGGACAGCAAACGATGCGAGCACACGAGATTCCCGACGGCATTTTGCCCACCCAGCGCGGCCTGTACTACGGCGGTGCCTGGCACGCGCCCAAGGCCGGCGTGTACCTGGACACCATCAACCCGACCTACAACGAAGCCATCACAACCGCGCCGGTTGCCGATGCAGCCGATGTCGACGCTGCTGTGCAGGCGGCCCATGCTGCCTTTCCTGCCTGGGCGGCTACACCGCCGGTTGAGCGGGGTCGCTACCTGCGAAAAGCCGCTGAGGTCTTGCGTGCGCATGCGGTGCCGCTGGCCCAGCTGGATTCATTGAACAATGGCAACCCGGTATCTGCCCTGGCCATGGACGCGGGCTTTGCCGCTGACTGTCTGGATTATTTTGCCGGCCTGGCCACCGAGATCAAGGGCGAGACCATTCCCATGGGGGACGGCAACTTCAATTACACCCTGCAGGAGCCTTTGGGCGTGATTGCCCGCATCGTTGCATACAACCACCCCTTCATGTTTGCCGCTGCCCGGCTGGCCGCACCGCTGGCCGCAGGCAACACGGTGGTCATCAAGTCGCCTGACCAGGCACCTCTGTCGATTTTGCGGCTGGCCGAACTGGTGGGCGATGTTTTTCCACCGGGCGTTGCCAATTTTTTGTGTGGCGGCCGCGAGTGTGGCGACGCCATGGGCCGGCACCCGCTGGTGGCCAAAATCACGCTGATCGGCGGCGTGCCCACCGGCAAGGCGGTCATGAAAACAGCCTCAGACAACCTCAAGCCCGTGCTGCTTGAGTTGGGCGGTAAAAACGCGCTGGTGGCTTACCCCGATGCCGACATTGACAAGCTGGTCAACGGCATCATTGCAGGCATGAACTTCACCTGGTCGGGCCAGAGCTGCGGCTCTACCAGCCGGGTTTTCCTGCACGAATCGATTCATGATCAGGTGCTGGAAAAGGTCGTCAAACTGTTGCCTGAACGGCACAAGCCGGGCATCCCCACCGACCCCAAAACCACCATGGGGTCGCTGGTGAGCCAGGCACAACTCGACAAGGTCAAACACTATGTGGCCGTGGGTCTGGAAGACGGCGGCAGGCTGGTGTGCGGCGGCAAGCAGCCTGACAACCCGGCGCTGAAAGACGGGTTTTTCTATGAGGCCACCGTCTTTGCCGATATGCAGCCGCATATGCGGCTTGCCCAGGAAGAAGTTTTTGGCCCGATCATGTCGGTCTTCAAATGGCGCGACGAGGACGTCTTGTGGCGCGACGTCAATGGTGTCGATTTTGGCTTGACGGGTTCGGTCTGGACCCAGAACATCAGCACCGCGCACCGGGCCGCCAAGCGCATTCACACCGGCTATGTCTGGATCAACAACGCCAGCCAGCATTTCATGGGTGCGCCGTTTGGCGGGGTCAAGCAATCTGGCATTGGCCGCGAGGAGTGTTTTGCAGAACTGCTCGAATTCACGTACACCAAGAATGTGAATTTGAAGTTGGGTTAACGGCCTCCTTTAACTCAGCGAAGCCGGTGAACCCAGATGGCACCATCAAAAAGCTGCTGGCAAAAGGGCTTCGATTTGGCCTGCGCCAAGCCGGTAAATGTCTTCAAAACCCTGACTCATCCGAGGCCTCATCTGACATTTCAGGCGCGTTTCACGTTTTAGGCCATGGTGTGAAGCGGTATGTCTTGGTCTTGCGCCTACCGGTCAATTTGCGTGCGCGTTTGCCCGCGTAGCCAGGTGGCAATGGTTTGCTGTGTCGCCGGTGCCGGCATGGCCGCCACCGGTAGCCGCGCCTGGCTGATGACAGCGCATCAGCGCCGCTGGGCCGGGCATGTTAGAGCGGCAAGCCCACATAGTTTTCTGCCAGCGCCGTTGACGCAGCACTTGAATGCACCAGGTAGTCGAGTTCAGCCTCCTGGATTTTCTGACCGAAGCCATCGGTATCAGGAAAGCGGTGCAACAACGAGGTCAGCGACCATGAAAAGCGCTCTGCCTTCCAGACCCGAGCCAGCGCACGTTGTGAGTAACCGTCCACGCCTGCCATCGATTTCTCAAGGTAAAAATCAATAAAAGCGTCTGACAAATACTTCACGTCGGATGCCGCCAGGTTCAAACCTTTGGCGCCGGTGGGCGGCACGATGTGCGCCGCATCACCGGCTAAAAACAGGCTGCCAAAGCGCATCGGCTCGGCCACAAAGCTGCGCAGCGGTGCAATGCTTTTTTCAATCGACGGGCCGGTGACCATTTTTTCAGCCAATTCGGGGTCGATTCGCAGGCGCAGCTCGTCCCAAAAAGCCGCGTCGCTCCACTGCTCGACCTTGTCCGTCATGGGGCACTGCACGTAGTAACGGCTGCGTGTCAGGCTGCGCATCGAACACAGCGAAAAGCCGCGCTCGTGGTTACCGTAGACGATGGCATGCGGCGACACGGGCGGCACATCGGCCAGCACGCCAAGCCATCCAAACGGGTAAACGCGTTCAAATTCATGGATCGCGTTTTTCGGCACGCTGGCCCGGCACACGCCGTGAAAGCCGTCGCAGCCGGCGATGAAGTCGCAGGCCAACTCCTGCTGCTGGCCGTCCTGCATGAAGCGCACTTTGGGCTGGGCACTGTCAAAGTCATGAATGCTGACATCACCCGCCTCATACACCGTGGTCAGCCCGCTGGAGGCCCGCGCATCCATCAGGTCGCGCGTCACTTCGGTCTGGCCGTAGGCGGTCACCACCTTGCCGCCTGTCAGGCCGGTCACATCCACACTGTGACGCTGGTTTTTAAACACCAGCTCGATCGAGTGGTGCGGCGTACCGCCCGCGGCTAGGCGCTGGCCAGCGCCGACTTCATGCAGCAAGTTGACGGTGCCTTGCTCCAGAATGCCGGCACGAATGCGGCCCAGAACATAGTCGGCGCTTTGGCGTTCAATGATGATGTTGTCGATGCCAGCCTTGTGAAGCAAAGCGCCGAGCAACAAGCCCGCCGGGCCAGCGCCAATGATGGCAACTTGAGTGCGCATGGGTATCTCCTTTTAGTCACACCAGCTTAACTTGGCGCGCTGCGCTACACCAGTGATTTGCTGACCCTTTGTGCGATGATTAAAGGGTGTGTGCGATCAACGCGCAAATTAAATGAACCATGACCATCAACAAAACAGACTTTATTGAAGGCATGGCCAAAGGCATGGCGGTGCTGGAAAGCTTTGACACCGAACGCCAGCGGCTCAATGCCACACTGGCGGCGCAGCGTGCCGGCATCACACGGGCGGCTGCAAGGCGACATTTGCTGACGCTGGCGCACCTTGGCTATCTTGAAAGTGAAGACGGCTACTACTGGCTGTCACCCAAGGTGCTGCGCTTTTCTGGCAGTTACCTGGCCTCAGCACGGCTGCCGCGCGTGCTGCAACCCACCTTGAATCGGCTGGCCGCGCAGACGCAGCAATCGTTTTCAAGCGTGGTGCTGGACGGAGATCAGGTCGTGATTGTGGCGCGCAGCGTGGGCTACGGCGCGCAAGGTTCTCAGGGCGCCGCCAAGGTTCTGGCCTATGGCTTGCACCTGGGCGCACGCCTGCCGGCGCATGCCACGTCAACCGGCCGCATGTTGCTGGGCTGCATGAGCCGCACAAACTTTGCCACCTGGCTCAAAGGCCGAGAACTGCCGCGCCTGACGGCGCACACCGTGCTGGACACCAAAACACTTCAATCATTGGTCAGCACAGCACGAACTCAAGACTGGTGTGTGGCCAGCCAGGAACATGAACTCGGTGTGTTTGCCCTGGCCGTGCCGCTGCGCAACATGCAGGGCAAGGTGGTGGCCGCACTGAACGTGGTCACCACGCCAGAGCGCTTGCAGCCAGAGGTGATGCAGCACGACTTGCTGCCGCTGCTGCAGGATGCAGCGCGCGAACTGCGGCCGCTGCTCTAAAAAGCGTTTTAAACCCCCAAATACTGCTGCAACAACTCGGGCTGCGCGTTCAGTTTGGCAGACGTCCCCTCAAACACCACTTCCCCCTTGACCAGAATCACATTGCGGTCGGTGATTTGGGTGACGTGCTTGTGATTTTTGTCAACGATCACGCTGCTGATTCCCGTGTCGCGCACCATGCTGCATATCCGCCAGATGTCCCGGGCAATCAGCGGTGCCAAGCCTTCGGTGGCCTCATCAAGAATCAGGACATCAGGGTTGGTCATGAGTGCGCGGCCTATGGTCAGCATTTGCTGCTCGCCGCCGCTCAGTTGCTGCCCGCCATGGCCCAGGCGTTCTTTGAGTCTTGGAAAGGTCTCCAGCACCCGCTCATAGGTCCAGTCGCGCTGGCCGCGTGTCCCGGCACGCGCTGCCATCTTTAAATTTTCAACCACGCTCAGGTTGCCAAAAATCCCGCGGCCCTCTGGCACATAGGCGATGCCGAGCTGTGCAATTTCATAGGGTGCATGGCCCATCATGGCTTTGCCTGCGATGTCAATGGAGCCGCCACGCGGCTTGACCAGGCCCATGATGCTCTTGAGCAGCGTGCTTTTACCCATGCCATTGCGGCCCATCAAACCAATGGTTTCGCCACGTGCAACGGTGAAGTTGACGCCGCGCAAAATGTGACTGGCGCCGTAGTAGGTTTGCAGGTTTTGGGCGTTGATGAGGAGGTCTTGTGCCATCAGTGTTCCTCACCTAAATAGGCCGCTTGAACGCCCGCATCGGCTCTGATCTCGGCTGGTGTGCCGCTGGCAATGACCTGGCCGTTGACCATCACTGTCAATTTGTCGGCCAATGCAAACACCGCGTCCATGTCGTGCTCGACCAGCAAAATAGCATGGTCTTTTTTAATGGTTTGCAGCAGTGCCACCATGCGTTCAGCCTCAATCGCGCCCATGCCCGCCAGCGGCTCGTCCAGCAAAATCACTTGCGGTTCGGTGGCCAATGTCATGGCTATTTCTAACTGGCGCTGCTCGCCATGGCTGATGGTGCCAGCGATGCTTTTAACCCGGTTCTGAAGGCCGGAAAGCTCGATAGCCCTTTCAATTCTTGCTTGGGTAGCTATAAAATCAGAAGCGTTTCGTAACCATTGATGGGCTTGGGGTGCGCGTGACTGGGCGGCCAGGTGCACGTTATCCCATACCGTGAAGGGCAAGAAAATATTCGTTTTCTGGTAGCTGCGGCCCAGGCCCTGGCGCGATATTTTTTCGGGCGTCCAGCCTGTGATGTCAACGCCGCCCAGCGCAACCGTACCTGACGTTGGCGGCAAGTCCCCTGACAGCAAATGGGTCAGCGTTGATTTGCCTGCTCCGTTGGGGCCGATCACGGCGTGGATGTGGTTGCGCTGCAGGTCAATCGACACGTCGTTGACGGCGGCCAGGCCGCCGAAGCGTTTGGTCAACCCGGTGGCTGAAAGTAGGACTTCACTCACGAGAAGCCCCTTTGCGTTTCAAGAACTTCTCAAACAGACCCAAAATACCGCGCGGCGCAAACGTGACCAGCAGCACCATAAAAAGCCCCATCCACAGCTGCCAGTGCTTGCCCAAATTCACGCTGCCCAGCTGCGGCAAATCTTTAAACGCATGCAGCAAATATTCAAAGGCAAACGCACCCACAATGGCGCCGGCAAAGTTGCCCATGCCGCCCAAAATCACCATCATGATGACGTGTGCGCTCATGTGAAAACCCATCAGTTCAGGGTTCACGTAACCTGTTTGCGCACCCCACAAATAACCCGCCAGCCCGGCCAGCGCGCCCGCCACGCTGAAGGCGGCCAGCTTGTAGCCAAATACGCCGTAACCCATGGCGCGCATGCGATGCTCGTTGACGCGGATGCCACTGAGCGTGCGACCAAAAGGGCTGAACAGCAGCCGGCGCAAGAACACATAGGTCAGCAGCAGCGCCGCCAGGGTGAAGTAATACAGAACTCGCTTGTTGTCCAGGTCAAATGGCACCCAGCCCATGATGGCGGTGCCGGGTTTGAAGTTGATGTACAGCCCGTCGGAGCCGCCCAGTACCTTGTTGTCAAAGAACAGATAAAACACCATTTGCGCAAACGCCATGGTGACCATGATGAAGTAAATGCCGTGGGTGCGCACGACAAAAAAACCAATGACGAGCGCGGCCAGACCGGACGCGAGTACCGCCACGGGCAAGGTCCACCACAAGCTGACGGCTTCGCCTTGCGGCGTTAAAAAAGCCAGCGCATAACCGGCCAGGCCAAAGTAGGCCGCATGGCCCAGCGACACCAGCCCGGTCACCCCCTGCAGCAGGTCCAAGCTCATGGCAAAAATCGCCATGATCATCATGCGCGTGACCATCTCGGTATAAAACGGCGTACCAACGAACGGGAAGGCGACAAGGGCGACCAGGCCCATGCCCAAGACAAGCTTGATGCTGGTCGGCAAGACTTCTAAGTTGGCTGTTCCGGCACTCATAGCTGAGCAATGGTTTTTTCAAGCAGGGGCCGCGGATCTGGCTCTGCCAGGCCGCAGGAGCAGCGGCCCCCTCGGGGGGCAGGGAGCGACACGAAGTGCGCGACCGCGGGGGCAAGATGTGTCATTGCTTGAACAAACCCTCAGGCTTCCACAACAAAACGGCCGCCATCAACATGTACACCAACATACCTGCTACCGAAGGCAGCAACACCTTGCCAAAGGTGTCCACCAGCCCCACCAGCAGCGCTGCTATCAGCGCGCCGCGCACCGAGCCAATACCGCCGATCACCACCACCACAAAGCACATGATCAACACCTGCGAGCCCATGTTGGGGTAGACGCTGGCAATCGGCGCGGCAATCATGCCCGCCACTGACGCCAGGCCCACACCGAGTGCGAACACTGTGGCGTGAATCAGCTTGATGTTGATGCCGAGGGACTCGGCCATGTCGCGGTTGAAAGCACCCGCGCGGATTTTCATGCCAAGCCGGGTTTTTGAAATCAGAAGATACAAGCCAATCGCCAACGCGATGCACACGCCCGACATGAACAGGCGGTATACCGGGTAAGACAAGTTGTCGGTCAGTGCAATGGACGAGCTGAGCAGCGCCGGAATGGTGACGCCATGAACGTCGTCGCCCCAAATGATGGAACGCAGTTCCTCAAAAATATAAATCAGCCCAAACGTCAGCAGCACCTGGTCAAGGTGGTCACGCTTGTAAAAGTGCCTGAACAGCAGCCATTCAAGCGCCAGGCCAAACACCACCGACAACACCGCACCGCCCAAAATAGCCAGCGTCAAACTGCCAAACGCGGCGCTCAATGACCAGGCCAGATAAGCCCCCAGCATGTAAAAACTGCCGTGCGCCAGATTCACCACACCCATGATGCCAAAAATAAGCGTCAAGCCCGCAGCCAGCATGAACAGCAGCAGGCCGTACTGCACGCTGTTGAGCAGCTGGATGAGGAATTGGGAAAAGTCCATCGAGAGGGAGATTGGTATCAAGTCAAGCAGGGGACGCGAATCTCGGGGTTATTGGGGTCAGACACCAATTTCGATCGCGGTTGAGCAGCTGGATGAGGAATTAGTCCACGGAGAGGGAGATTGGTATCAAGTCAAGCAAGGGCCGCGGATCTGGCTCCGCCAGTCCGCAGGCGCAGCGGCCCCCTCGGGGGGCAGGGAGTTACACGAAGTGAACGACCGTGGGGGTCACGTCATCTTGCAGCCAGCGCCGCTGTCAGCCAGCGCCTTGGCGGCCACGCCGATCACCTTGTTTTCCTTGTTCTCGACCTGGCGAATGTACATGTCCTGTATCGGGTTGTGCGATGGGCTCATCTTCCACTTGCCGCGTGGGCTGTCGATGACAGCGCCTTCCATGGACTTGTACAGCGCGGCCTTGTTGTTCAGGTCGCCCTTGACGGCGTTTGCGCCTTGCACCAGCAGCAGACCGGTGTCGTAGCCCTGTACCGCATAAACGTCGGGCTGCATTTTGAAGCGGCTGGCGTAAGCGGTACGGAAAGCCTGGTTGCGCGGTGTGTCGAGCGAGTCGCTGTAATGCATCGTGGTGATGATGCCATCGGCCGCCGGGCCTGCAGCGTCTAGTACGCCTTCGGTCAAGAAGCCGGAACCGTAAAGCGGGATCTTGCCTTTCAGGCCCGCAGCGGCGTAGTCACGAATGAACTTGGCTGCGCCGCCACCGGCGAAGAAGCAAGCCACTGCGTCAGGCTTGAGCGCCGCGATTTCAGTCAGCAGCGCCTGAAACTCCACTTGCGGGAAGGGCAGGCCAAGCTCTTTGATGATCGTGCCGCCAGCGGCTGTGTAGCCCTCTTTGAAGCCCTCAAAAGCCTCGTCGCCAGCGGCGTACTTCCAGGTGATCCAAACGGCCTTTTTGTGGCCCTTGTCGACCATGACTTTGCCCAGGGCCCGTGTCGGCTGCGAATTGCTGAAACTGGTGCGGTAAACGTTGGGCGCGCACAGGCCGCGTGTGGCGGCGTGCACGCCTGCGTTGGGGATCAAACTCAGCACACCGGTGTCGCGCGCCACTTTTTGAATGCCCATTTGCACGCCGGAGTGCACCGTACCCACAATCACATCGACCTTGTCGCGCTGGACCAGCTTGTTGGCGTTTTCAATGCCTTTGGACGGCTCTGACTCGTCGTCAACTTTGAAGTACTCAATCTCGCGACCACCGAGCTTGCCACCTTGCTGGTCAATCGCCAGGCGAAAGCCGTTTTCAACGGCCACGCCCACCTGTGCGAAGGTTCCGGTGTAGGGAAGCATCAGGCCCACGCGGGTCTTGCTGCTTTGAGCGCGCACGATTTCTGGCAGCAATAGGCCGCTGGATGCTGTGCCTAAGAGGATGGCGCTGCGGGAAAGAACGAGGCGGCGGGTGGTCATGAATGTGCTCCTTTTCGGGGTTTTAAGTGCAGGTTTAAGTATGCCTGAGGGCAGGCGCAAGCCGACTTCACAAAAACCCTAACGCGTCTTGTGTGTTGTCGGGTGAAATCGCAGTCGTCAAATTTCAAAGCCGGGTATCGGTATCAGTTGAAGTGCGAGCCGCCATCGACCAGCAAGGTCTGACCGGTGATAAACGCCGAGCCGCTTCCCAGAAAGAAGGCCACGGCGCCGGTGACATCGCCAGGCACCTGGTCGCGGGCCAGTGACCTGGCGTTCTTCGACACCTCGCGCAGTTTTTGCAGCTGCACTTCGTTGCCCATCACGCCTTCGCTCAGCGTGAAGCCCGGAGCAACGCCGTTCACCAAGATGTTGTCGGGACCCAGTTCTTTGGCCAGTGATCGGGTGATGCCAAGCACCGCCCCCTTGCTGGCAACGTAATGCAGCATGAACGGAATGCCCTTGAAGGGTGTGCCGGAAATGATGTTGACGATCCGGCCACCGCCGTTTCGCTTCATGTGCGGCACCACGGCCTGGCAGCACGACACCAAGCCGAAAACGTTGACTGAGAAAAGCCGTTGCCACTCGGCCAGGTCGATGTCCTCGAACGGCCTCGGGATCAACGATGAGTAAATTCCGGCGTTGTTGACCAGGCCGTCAAGCCCGCCTAACTCACGCACGCAATTGGAAACCATGTCTTGGACCTGGTCCGGCTGGGACACGTCAGCCGCAAGGCCAACGGCCTGCCCGCCGGCCTTGCGGATGGCATCGACTGTCTGTGTTGGCACTTGAATGTCTGCGGCGGCAACCAGCGCGCCCTGGCTCGCGAGCTCCAGCGCAATGGCCCGGCCAATGCCAGTGGCCGCGCCAGTGACAAGGACTTTGCGGTCGATGAGGGGCTGTGTCATCAGGTGGCTTTCACGAGTTCTTCGGGGCTTGGTACGGCGCCTTGCTTGCGGGCGTTACCCTGGGCTTCTTTATGGATGAGCCGCTGATTGATGCGGCGTGCCGCCACCGAGCCAAAATCGGCCCGTATGCTGATCTCGCCGCGGTTGGGAGCGTCGGTTTCTATCATTTTCTGCTGAGCCTCCAGCACGTCCACGTCTTCCATGAAGGTGGCCAGAATCTGGTTGTGGATCAGATCGGTGATCTGGGCGTCGTCCTGGGAAAAACAGCGGGTGATGGTCCAGTAGTAGTTGCAGCTTGTCTCGTTGATCGGCGTGATCGAGTTGATCGAAAACCAGCGCAGGCCTTGTTCGGCGTCCTCGGTACCGGCTGGATAGCCTCGCGCGTCGATCGATATGCTGGACGGCGGCTGGAACCGGATGATCTGCCAGCGGTCGATGTTTCCCGTGAAGTTGCGCACGCGCTTGAACAGCGGCGGCGGCGGCGTGTTCCGCATCACGCGTTGCACATGCACCTCGTTGCCGACAACCTTGGACTCCATCGGCGTTTCTGCCACGGCCGCATTGCCGATGGTCTTGGCATGCACAAAGGTCTCGTGGGTGAGGTCAAGCAGGTTATCGGTGAGCAGCTGGTAGTTCGCGTTGACGGTCAGCACGCCGCCCGTCACGGTCCAGCCCGGCATGTCGTTGTAGCGCAGGTCTGGAATCAGCGCCTCGTCGGCGAGTGCCGGATCGCCCATCCAGATCCAGACCCAGTGCCATTTTTGAACCACAGGGTAGACACGCGCCTTCAGCGCGGGAGGGATTTGCTCCTCCCCCGGAATTGCCACGCACGCACCGCTGCAGTCAAAGCGCATGCCGTGGTAACCACACTGCACGGTGTCGCCGACCAGTCGTCCCTTGGACAGTGCCGCGCGCCGGTGTGGACAGCGGTCTTCCATGGCAACGGGTTGACCGCTTTCACTGCGGAACAGCACCACGGGTTGGCCG
>CANFOS010000042.1 GCA_947448735.1 Comamonadaceae bacterium
ATGAGTGCGGGCCTCAAGCTGGCGCGGGGCAATGCCATCATCCTGATTGACGCTGACCTGCAAGACCCGCCTGAGCTGATTGGCGACATGGTGCGCGCCTGGCAGCAGGGCGCGGACGTGGTGAACATGAAGCGCGCCAGCCGCCAGGGTGAAACCTGGTTTAAAAAAGCATCAGCGGCCTGGTTTTACAAAACCATCAACTGGCTGTCTGAAGTGCATATTCCTGAAAACGTGGGCGACTTCCGTTTGCTCAGTCGCCGTGCCGTCGATGCCCTGAACCAGTTGCCGGAGAGCAACCGCTTCATGAAAGGCCTGTTTGCCTGGATAGGCTACAAGCAGGTGCTGGTTGAATATGACCGTCACCCGCGCGCAGCAGGCCAGACCAAGTGGCCTTACCTCAAGCTGCTCAATTTTGCGATTGAAGGCATCACCGGCTTTTCAGTGGTGCCGCTGCGGCTGGCCAGTTATGCCGGGTTTTTGACCGCGTTCTCGGCCTTTGTTTATGCGCTGTTTTTGCTGGTTAAAACACTCACCATCGGTGACTCGGTCAAGGGCTTTCCCACGCTGATTTTGACGATTCTGATTTTGGGTGGTTTGCAGTTGATGGCGATGGGCATCATTGGCGAATACCTGGGAAGGCTGTTCAAGGAGAGCAAACGCAGGCCGCTGTTTTTGCTGGACGACTACCAGGCACCACAGAACGCCGCCCAGGGCACCCCATCTCATGCGTTGATGCCCGACGCATGATCGCCACGCACAACACGTCAAGCCGCAGGCTGTGGTGGCTTTTGGGTGCTGTCGCCTTGCTGCGCCTGCTCACCCTTGGGCTGTACCCGCTGACTGACACGACAGAAGCGCGCTACGCAGAAGTAGCCCGCAAAATGGCTGAACTGGGCAACTGGGTCACGCCGCTGTATGACTACGGTGTGCCCTTTTGGGCCAAGCCACCGCTCACGACCTGGCTGTCAGCCATCAGCATCCAGCTGCTGGGGGTGAACGAATTTGCCGTGCGCCTGCCGTACTTTTTGCTGGCCGTGCTGATTGCCTGGCTGCTGTGGGCCTGGGTGCGTCGCAGCTCGGCCAGGCAGGCGCAACTGGCCGTGGCCATCATGAGCGGTACCCTGCTGTATGTCATTGCCTCAGCAGCGGTGATGACCGACCTGGGCCTGCTGCTGGGTACCACGCTGGCCATGCGCGGATTTTGGGCTGCGTTTGAGCCGCGCGAGTCAAGCAGGCCCAAAGAAGTCTGGCTGCTCTTTATCGGCATCGGCATTGGACTGCTGGCCAAAGGGCCGATTGCGGTGGTGCTGTCTGGCCTGCCGATTGGCCTGTGGATGCTGCTCACCGGCAACATCAAGACATCGTGGCAGCGCCTGCCATGGGTCAAGGGCAGCTTGCTCACGCTGGCCATTGCCGCGCCCTGGTACGTGATGGCTGAAATCCGCACGCCTGGTTTTTGGGAATACTTCTTCATTGGCGAGCACTGGAACCGCTTTACCGTCACAGGCTGGGCCGGCGACAAATACGGCACCGCCCACGCCACCCAGCGCGGTGCGATCTGGCTGTTTGCACTGGCTGCTGTGATGCCCTGGACGGCACTGTTGCCCATGTTGTTGGTCGGCCGCAAAGCCGCCCCGGCGCTGCAAAGCACCGAGCCGTCAGGATATTCACGCCACTTCATTTTGTATCTGCTGGCCTTCTCGGTGGCGCCATGCCTGTTCTTCACGATGTCGGGCAATATCTTGTGGACTTATGTGTTGCCCGCGTTGCCAGCAATGGCGCTGCTGGCGGCGCGCTGGCTCAGTGCTGATGCACGAACACGCTGGGTCAATGGCGTGGTAGGCGCAGGGGTGGTGGCCATGGCTTGTCTGGTGGCCGCCTTCTTTGGGCGCGAGCAGCTCAACGACAGCTGGAAGTCCGCCAAAACCGTGGTGCTGGCGCATCAGGCCAAGGGGGCAGGCCAGCCCCTGCTGTTCATGGGCGACCTGCCGTATTCAGCGTCCTACTATGCACAAGGCAAGGTCAAGGCGCTGCCGGGCAATGCCGAGCTGGCCGCGCGGCTGGCATCAAGCCCGGTGTTCGTGGCGCTGAACCCGGACCAGGTCAAAGCCCTTCCGCCCGAGCTGGCAGCCAGCCTGCGGCTGGAGGCCACGTCTGGTGCGTATCGGCTTTATTCGTCTGCTGCCAAGTAGCTGCCAATTAAATGCCAAGCAGGTGCCAAGCAGGTGCCAAGCAGGTGCCTCAGCGTTTTTTGTACTGCGTGTTGCCAAACAAAATCTCACGCGCCTGGTCGGTGGTGATGGGTTTGCGCAGGTTGGCCAGAATCTTCACGCCGCGCTCTACGGCAGGGCGGGCGGCAATCAGGTCAAACCATCTTTTCAGGTGCGGGTAATCGGCCCAGTCAATGCCATGGCTTGGCCAGTTACGCAACCACGGAAAGATGGCGATATCGGCAATCGTGTACTGGTTACAGGCTATAAATTTGCTGGCGGCCAGTTGCGTGTTCATGACGCCATACAAGCGCCTGGTCTCGTTGGTGTATCGGTTGATGGCGTAGTCAATTTTTTCAGGCGCGTACTGCCTGAAGTGATGAGTTTGCCCAATCATGGGCCCCACACCCCCCATTTGAAACATCAGCCACTGCAGCGTCTGAAATTTCAGCCGATCTGACTTCGGCAAAAACTTGCCCGTTTTGGCCGCCAAGTACAGCAAGATGGCGCCCGATTCAAACAGCGCAATCGGCTTGCCGTCCGGGCCGTTCGGGTCAACCAGCGCGGGTATTTTGTTGTTCGGGCTGATGGCCAAAAACTCCGGCTTGAACTGGTCGCCCGTACTGATGTCCACCGCAATCGCCTCCCAGTCCTTTCCGACCCGAAAGCCGCATTCCTCCAGCATCACATGCACTTTATTGCCATTGGGCGTGGGCCATGAGTAAACCTTGATCATTGCGTGCTTCCTTTGATGGTGATGATGATGTCGATGGTGTGGGTGCCTGCCCACTTGCAAATTGATTTTAAGGGCGCAGGAGTGCCCGCAGCTTTTAATTGGCCTTCACCCGGCGGGAAACTGCGGCCTCAAGCCCCGCCATACCCATCCGGGCTCTGCGGCTGCCGTCAGGTGAGTTTTTGGGGGTAAGTTGGCCTAGACCCTAAATAACGCCCAAAAAGAAACCCGCAACAGTCGCCTGTTGCGGGTCTTTTGTTGAACCGGCTGATTTACTCAGCGTGGTGTCAGTTGTGCCTCATCTTCACGGCTTGACTGGGCTGGAACTGGGAGTCGCGGTGCTCGATGCAGCGGTGCTGGAGGCGGCGCTGGTCGCTGCTTCGGCCGCAGGTGCCACTACGGCCGCCACCGGTGCTGCCACCGCAGCGACCGGTGCGTCACCACCATGCACCTTGACCACCAGCGGCACGATCAGCAGCGCCACGATGTTGATGATTTTGATCAACGGATTCACGGCTGGGCCGGCGGTGTCTTTGTAGGGGTCGCCGACGGTGTCGCCAGTGACGGCGGCTTTGTGCGCCTCGCTGCCTTTGCCGCCGTGGTGGCCGTCTTCGATGTACTTTTTCGCGTTGTCCCAGGCGCCGCCGCCGGTACACATCGAAATCGCCACAAACAGGCCGGTGACGATGGTGCCCATCAACAGGCCGCCCAGCGCTTTGGGGCCGAGCAGCAGGCCGACCAGAATCGGTACCACCACGGGCAGCAGCGACGGAATGATCATTTCCTTGATGGCCGAGGTGGTCAGCATGTCTACCGCAGCGCTGTAGTCAGGCTTGCGTTTGCCGGCCATGATCTCACCGTCAGCAAACTGGCGGCGCACTTCCACCACGACTGAGCCCGCAGCGCGGCCCACGGCTTCCATGGCCATGGCGCCAAACAGGTAGGGAATCAAACCGCCTATGAACAAACCCACGATAACCATCGGGTCGCTCAGGTCAAAGCTGATGGCTTTGCCGTAGGCTTCCAGCTTGTGGGTGTAGTCTGCAAACAGCACCAGCGCGGCCAAGCCGGCTGAACCGATGGCGTAGCCTTTGGTCACGGCCTTGGTGGTGTTGCCCACAGCGTCGAGTGGGTCGGTCACGGCGCGCACCTCGGATGGCAGCTCGGCCATTTCGGCAATGCCGCCAGCGTTGTCGGTGATCGGGCCATAGGCGTCGAGCGCCACCACAATACCGGCCATGCTCAGCATCGACGTCGCGGCAATCGCAATGCCGAACAAGCCTGCGAGTTTGTAGGACACCAAAATGGCGATGCAGACAAAAATCACGGGCCAGGCGGTCGAACGCATCGACACGCCCAAGCCGGCAATGATGTTGGTGCCGTGGCCAGTGGTAGACGCTTGCGCAATATGCTTGACCGGTGCGTACTGGGTACCGGTGTAGTACTCGGTCACCCAGACCAGCGCAGCCGTCAAGACCAGGCCAACAGCGCAGGCGCCGAACAGCTTCATCTGGCTGCCAGTGGCCGTGATGGCGTTGTCAGGCATCAGCCACATCGTGACAAAGTAAAACGCGATGAGTGACAAAATTCCCGCAATCGCCAAGCCTTTGTACAGCGCAGGCATGACGTTTTTCATGCCGGGTGTTGCTTTGACAAAAAAGCAGCCAATGATGGACGCGACGATGGACACCGCACCGAGCGCCAGCGGGTACAGCACGGCATTGACGGGCGCTGCTGCGACCAGCAAGGCGCCCAGCACCATGGTCGCTATCAGCGTCACGGCATAGGTTTCAAACAGGTCGGCGGCCATACCGGCGCAGTCACCGACGTTGTCGCCCACGTTGTCGGCAATCACGGCCGGGTTGCGCGGGTCGTCCTCAGGAATGCCGGCCTCGACCTTGCCGACCAGGTCCGCACCGACGTCTGCGCCTTTGGTGAAAATACCGCCACCCAGGCGCGCAAAGATGGAGATCAATGACGAACCAAAAGCAAAACCAATCAGGGGGTTGAGCAGATCAGCCAGTTTTTTGTCGGGCGTCACGTTGCCATTGCCGACCAAAAACCAGTAAAAAGCCGTCACGCCTAGCAGGCCCAGGCCCACCACCAGCATGCCGGTGATCGCGCCGCCCCTGAAAGCGACATCCAGCGCGGGGCCAATGCCCCTTGTGGCAGCTTGCGCAGTGCGCACGTTGGCGCGTACCGACACATTCATGCCAATAAAGCCACAAGCGCCCGACAGCACCGCGCCCACCACAAAGCCAATAGCGGTTTTACCGTCAAGAAACAGGCCAATCAAAATGGCCAGTACCACGCCAACAACCGAGATGGTTTTGTACTGCCGTGCCAGGTAGGCGGCAGCCCCTGTCTGAATGGCGGCCGCAATTTCTTGCATGCGCGCATTGCCAGCGTCTTGCGACAATATCCAACTGCGTGCCCAAATGCCGTAGCCCACGGCGATAAGCCCACACACAAGCGCAAGGATGAGCGCTGAGTTACCTGTCATGTTAGAAATCTCCTACAGTTATTTGCTTGGAGAGTTGTAAACGCAAGCGTTTACAACCCGCTGCGCTGCTTCCTCATATTCCAACTCCCAATAAAAACGATAACCGCGTTGCGTCGCCTGGCCGTGCTACAGCACTGTCTGCGGCTTAGCGCCTTGTTCTCGCTTCTATTGGTCATTGGAATTGCCCGTGCTCGAGCTGATTGGCCAACGCTTGAAATTTAACGCCAAAACATGACAACTTTGCGAATCGTCAGGCCTGAATCAGTAAAATGAGGGTAAATCCTAGTCTGCGATTTCACGGTTATTTTTTCAACAACGCCCCTATCCACCCTATCCAACATGTCATTAGATAAAGTCACCCCCGGCAAAAACGCGCCCGAAGCCTTCAATGTCATCATCGAAATTCCGATGAACGCCGACCCGGTGAAGTACGAAGTGGACAAGGAGTCGGGTGCAATTTTTGTCGACCGCTTCATGAGCACGTCGATGCACTACCCGACCAACTACGGCTATGTGCCCCAAACCCTGAGTGGCGACGGCGACCCGGTCGATGTGCTGGTCATCACGCCTGTGCCGCTGATTCCCGGTGTGGTGGTGACCTGCCGTGTGATCGGCATTTTGAAGATGACCGATGAAGCCGGCGAAGACGGCAAAGTGCTGGCAGTGCCGATTGACAAGAAATGTTCACTCTACAGCCAATGGAAGAAGCCCGAGGACATGAACCCGCTGCGTCTGAAGACGATCTCCCATTTCTTTGAACACTACAAAGACCTGGAAGAAGGCAAGTGGGTCAAGATCACCGGCTGGGAAGGCCCGGATGCGGCTAAAAAAGAAATCACGGACGGTATTGCCAATTACCAGGCCAGTCTGGTGACTTCAAAGTAAAAAAAGCGCCTTCTAAGGCGCTTTTTTGATCTTTTCAAGGGACTTTTAGAGCTCTTGGCCCATAAATACCTGGGCGATCCGCTATGGAAAAAATAGCACCCAGGTTTTTACGCTGCCTGCCCCAAACCGCCTAGCTGGCCTGCGTCAAGCTGCGTTAGCAAGGACGCCAGTGCCTTGATATTGTTGGGGTCTTTGGCGTTGTCCAGCGCGTCGACCAGCACATCGCGAATGTCGTCGCTGGTGACCAGCTCCATGTCCCAGTCGGGGAAAAGACGTTCACGGACCTCTTCAACCGCGCTGAGCGGCACCACGTCCTGGTGACGCGGGTCTTTTTTCAAATTGGCCATCAGCTGCGTGACGTTGTCGCGTGGGCCTTCGAGCCATTGAAAAAAGATGCCACTGCCAAACACCAGCAGACCGGTAATGCCTTGTGCCGGATTCCACCGACGTGATGTTTCAATGATCCGAGCAACGGCTGCTTCGTCGATGCCGTCTGAAGCCCGGCTGCAGTACACCACGTTATAGAGCAAAGGGTAGGCGTGACCTGCCAGCGGTTCGTCGCTTTGCGAGCGCGGTGAAATACTCATGGCTTGGGTCTCTTCAGATAATGCCACGCAGTCCGGTCCGCGTGAAGCAACTGCAAGCATAGCCTGTCTTCAGGGGCGCTCGGGGTCTTTGAATCCCAAGCCGTGCCATTGCCCCTTGTCCCGGTTGTCAGGCTTGGCCTGGTGTGACGGTCTGGCTTGGCTCAATTTTTGGTCAGTGCTGTTGTTTTGGTTGAAGGCCTGTTTTGGGCTGCTAGGTTTTAAAGCAGGGCTTTTTCCACAACATGTGCGATGGTCAGCAGTTGCCCGTCATGGCCACGATGCCCCACGACTTGCAAGCCAACCGGCAAAGCCCCTGGCGCTACAGGCAGGGGCAGGCTGATCGCCGGTGCTCCCGACATATTGGCCATCGCGGTCAGGTCGGCCTGGTTGTGCGGGACGGCAGCATGCATGTCAAACGCGGTGTGAGGTGTGGTCGGCAACAAGAGTGCGTCAAATGCTGAGGTGCGCTGCGTCAAAAACTGGCCACCGCCTACCAATGTGGCGACCGCGCGGCCAATGTCCTGCGCGCTGCGCTGACTGATGAAGTCGAGCATGCTCAGCAGGTCTGGGGGCATGTCGCCACGGTGCGCTTGCAGCGTTTGCGACAGCGTGTCGCGCAACTCGGCCTCGCACAAGAAAAGCCCCGCTTTGCGCAGGGCGGGAAAGCCGCAGTCGCTGAAGTCAACCGGATGCAAGATGTGGCCGGCTCGCTGCAGGCGCCGCATGCCCTGCTCAAAAGCATGGCGTACCTCGTCTGCCAGACCCAGCTCATCCAGATCGGCAGGCAGGGCCAGATTCAAGGCTGACAAGCCTGGCGAGCTTGGTAGATGGGCAGAAGTGACCTGTTTGCTGCCTGTCATGGCGCCAAAGGCGGCGATGACATCTTCAACCCCGCGCGCCAAGATGCCGACATGGTCGAGCAGGCGCGACAAGGGCATCACGCCCTCTGTGGGCAGCGCGCCGAAGCTGGGTTTGAAACCCACCACCCCGCAATACGCTGCCGGTATGCGCACGGAACCCAGCGTGTCGGTGCCCAGCGCCAGGCCGCACAGACCCGCAGCTACCGCCGCCGCTGAGCCGCCACTGGAGCCGCCAGGCGTGTAGCCTGCGCGGACCGGGTTGTAGCAGTTGCCAAAATCTGCGTTGTGGTTGGTGGCACCCAGCGCCATCGCATGCATGTTGAGCTTGCCCAGGCACACCACGCCAGCCGCTTTGAGCCGGGCCACCACTGGCGCATCTTGCGCGGCCTGTTGCGCATGCAGGGCACGCATGCCGCCATGTGTCGGTATGCCTTGGACATCGATGTTGTCTTTGACGGCAAACGTGCTGCCAGCCAAGACAGACATTTCAGGTAATTCGTCACAAGCGACAGCCTTGCTGACTTGTACAAAGGCATTGATGGTGGGGTTGAGCTGTGCAATCGCATCCTGCTGCTGGCTGAGCAAGCTTTGTGCACTGAGGCTCTTCGCCTTGATCTGGCGCGCCTGCTCGCAAGCTGTTTGGTTGAGCAATAGGTTGTGGTTCATGGCAAGTGGTCAAGTCTGCCTGAAAGGGCTGCGACTTTCCAGCTCTTGCACATAGTTGTTGATGCCGGAGCCTTCGCGCTCTAAAAAGCGCTCGACCGCATCGGCAAAAGACGGATGCGCCAGCCAATGGGCGCTGGTGGTTTTGACGGGCAGCAGCGCGCGTGCCATTTTGTGTTCACCCTGCGCGCCGCCTTCAAAGCTCGCCACGCCATGCTCAATGCACCATTGCAGCGGCTGGTAGTAGCAGGCTTCAAAGTGCAGGCAGTCCACCCGCGCCAAGGCACCCCAATAACGGCCATAGGCGGTCAAAACCTCATTACCACCCGTGGATGCTACATTCAAAGCTATTAAACTTGTAGCAATTTTCTGCCTGCTTTCGCCTTCACCGTGTTCTGCGACAAATAGCAGCCAGTTCTCGGGCATGGTGTCCTGCATGCGCTGAAAGAAGTCTCGGCTCAGGTAGGGCGCATTGCCGTGCTCGTAATAGGTGCGTTCGTAGCAGCGGTAAAAGAAGTCCCAGTCTTCTGCGCTGATGTCTTTGCCCAGCGCCCAGCGGAAGCTGATGCCAGCCTCTAGAACTTTTTTGCGTTCCTGGCGAATTTTCTTGCGCTTTTCCTGGGCTAACGACATTAAAAAGTCGTCGAAGGTCTTGTATGGCGATGCTGTGTTTGACCAATGAAACTGAACGGTGTGCCGAAGCATCATGTCGGCTTCTTCGCACGCTTTGACATCCGCATCGGAGGAAAACAGCATATGCAGCGATGACAGCTTTTGTTCCTCACACCAGGCGATCAGGGCCTTGGCCAGCAACAGGCGCTCAGCGGCGTTGCGCGCCAGCAGGCGCGGGCCGGGGACGGGCGTGAACGGCGGTGCAACCAGGGCCTTCGGGTAATACGGCAGGCCGTGCTGGTGGTAGGCGTTGGCCCAGGCGTGGTCAAACACGTATTCGCCGTAAGAATGGTCTTTCAGGTACAGCGCGCAGCCAGCGGCCAGCGTCTGGCCTTGCCACAGGGTGATAAAACTCGGTGTCCAGCCGGTCTTGGCGGTGGCGCTGCCACTCTCAAACATGGCGGCCAGGTATTCGTGCCGCATGAATGGGTTTGTCGCGCCGTCAGGCGACTGCAGGGCTAAAAGCGAATTCCAGTCCGCGCCATTGACCTCCAGCGGCGAGGCCAGCACGCGAATGACATAATCAATTTTCTTGTTCATCAGACTGTTTTCAATTTAAATAATGCTACTGAAAATCTGCGTTCTGCAGCTCAATTATTGCGTGGGCGACCTCGCCGGCAATGCGCAAAAAATCATCGATGCTGCCAGCGCAGCGTACGCCAAGGGCGCCCGCCTGGTCGTCACGCCTGAACTTGCGATTTGTGGCTACGCCGCCGAAGACCTGTTTTTGCGCGCCTCATTTATCCAAGCCTGTGATGATGCCGTGAATCAGGTGGCCCATGCACTGGCTGGGTTAAAGGGCCTGACGCTTGTGGTTGGTACGCCAGTGGCCGTGGGCGACGGCTTGCGCACCAAGAGCGTGACGCTACAGCACCGCCACAATGCCGCACGCGTCTTGCGTGAGGGCGTGGCCATCAGCACCTATGCCAAGCGTGAGTTGCCCAACTACCAAGTGTTTGACGAACGTCGTTACTTCATGCCCGGCAACAGCGCGTGCGTGTTTGACGCCGAAGGTGTGAAGGTCGGGCTGCTGATTTGTGAAGACGCCTGGTTTGACACGCCGGCCCAGGACGCCAAAGATGCTGGCGCAGAACTGCTGGTCGTCATCAACGCCTCGCCATTTCACATGGGCAAGGGGGCAGAGCGTGAACGCATGATGCAGCATCGCGCTCAGGCGGTGAGCCTGCCGCTGGTATATGCGCACCTGGTGGGGGGGCAGGACGAGATTGTTTTTGAGGGCCGCTCGTTTGCGCTGCTGCCCAATGGCGCTTTGGCTGGCCGTGCGCCCAGTTTCGAGGAGGATCTGTTTGAAATCATCGTCGAAACGGCCGAACAAGCTTCAAAGAATTTGGAAAATCAGCCTCTAGCCCAACAGATACCTACACAATATGCTCCTAGAGTAATAGCAAACATAACGTCTTCCATCCATGCCGAACAAACCGGCGACGCGGACCTGTGGGACGCGCTGGTGCTGGGCGTGCGCGACTATTTGGGGAAAAACGGCTTTCCGGGTGCTCTTCTGGGGCTGTCGGGCGGCATTGATTCTGCCTTGGTGCTGGCCATTGCGGTGGACGCCATCGGCGCAGACAAAGTACGCACGGTGATGATGCCGTCGCCCTACACGGCCGACATTTCATGGATTGACGCGCGTGAGATGGCCCAGCGCATGAAGGTGCGCTATGACGAGATATCCATCATTCCGGAGTTTGAGGCCTTCAAGGCATCTCTGGCTACCGACTTTGAAGGCCGGGCGGAAGACACGACAGAAGAGAACATTCAGGCGCGGATTCGCGGCACCTTGCTGATGGCCTTGTCCAACAAGTTTGGATCCATCGTCCTGACGACCGGCAACAAGAGCGAAATGGCCACTGGCTACTGCACCCTGTACGGCGACATGGCCGGCGGCTTTGCAGTGATCAAAGACCTGGCCAAAACGACCGTCTTCAGGCTGGCGCATTGGCGCAATGCCCACGACCCGTACGGCACAGGCCAAAGCCCGATCCCCGAACGCATCATCACACGTCCACCGAGCGCCGAGCTCAAAGCCGACCAAACCGACCAGGACAGCCTGCCGCCTTACGACGTTCTGGACGCGATCCTGGAGCGCTACATGGAAAACGATGAAAGCATCGAGGCCATCATTGCCGCCGGCTTTGACCGCGCGGTGGTCGAACGCGTCACACGACTCATCAGAATCAACGAATACAAGCGGCGACAGGCACCGGTGGGCATCCGGGTTACTCACAGGAGTTTCGGCAAGGATTGGCGCTACCCTATCACCAACAAATTTCGTTCTTGATTTTTAAAATTAATGGAGACACACCCGTGAAGCAAATCACAGCCATCCTCAAACCTTTCAAACTCGAAGAAGTCCGTGAGGCGCTGGCCGAGTGCGGCGTGACCGGCTTGACTGTGACCGAAGTCAAGGGTTTTGGTCGCCAAAAGGGCCACACCGAACTGTACCGGGGCGCCGAGTACGTGGTGGACTTTTTGCCCAAGGTCAAGATTGAGGTCGTGGTCAAAACATCTGAGGTTGACCGCTGCGTAGAAGCCATTGTTCGTGCTGCACGTACTGGCAAGATTGGTGACGGCAAGATTTTCATCACCAGTGTGGAGCAGACGGTGCGCATCCGCACCGGCGAGCAGGATGAAGCCGCTGTCTAAAACCGGTACAAATTCATTTTTAGGGCGAATTGCTGCACAGAGCGTTAGCGAACGCGTGGCATTCGTCGGTGCATTTCCTCATGCACTTAAGTGCATTCCGGTGTGCTTTGCTCCTGGCGCCTTGCACTTCATCCCGAAAATCTGAATTTCTAAGCGGTTTTAACTAAATCTCATTCAGGCGCTGGTTGTTGCGGGTCGAACCAGCCGCCTGCACCAGACTTTCAAGCAAGGGTTCTGCCTGCGTGTCCACGCTGATCAAGGGCATCAGCCCTTCTGACATGAAGCCTTCTTTGACCGAACTGCCTAAAAACGCCAGCAAGTGGTCGTAATAGCTGTTCATGTTGAGCAGGCCCACAGGCTTGTCGTGGTAGCCCAGCTGCCGCCAGGTCCAGACTTCAAAAAATTCTTCGAGCGTGCCGATGCCGCCTGGCAGCGCCAAAAAGGCATCTGCATGCTCGGCCATCAAGCGCTTGCGTTCGTGCATTGTCTCCACCACATGCAGTTCGGTGCAGCCAAGATGCGCATGCTCCCGGTCTACCAGTGCTTTGGGAATGATGCCAATCACGCGTCCACCTGAGGCCAGCGTCGCGTCGGCCACGGTGCCCATCAGCCCGTTACGGCCGCCCCCGTACACCAGTTGGCCACCGTGCGTGCCGATCCATCTGCCGACCTGTGTTGCCACGGCGGTAAATTCGGGGTGATGGCCTGGCCGAGAACCACAATACACGCAGATTGAAAAAGCAGCTTTGTTCACGTTGTCAGTCTTTGAAAAATGGCCAGAGACCAGGTGGCCGCGCAAAGCAGCAGGCTCAACAAAACGGCTGCGCTGCCCATGTCTTTTGCGCGCTTGGACAGGTCATGCCATTCTGGCCCAATGCGGTCAATCGCGGTCTCGATGCCGGTGTTGAGCAGCTCGACAATCATGACCAGAAGAACCGTCCCGGCCAGCAAAACGATTTCTATCCAACTGCGGCCGAGCCAAAACGCAGCTGGGAGCAGCAGAACCGACGCGATGGCCTCTTGGCGAAAGGCGGTTTCATGCCAGCCGGCACGCAATCCCGCAACCGAGTAGCCCAGGGCGTGCCAGACCCGGTTCAGGCCCTTGCGGGCTTTTTGAGGATTGACGGCGTTTGTTGGTTCAAGCATGTCACTGATTGTCTTGCAGCTTTGTGACACTCAAGCAGCCTAGCGTTTAGCCATGCGCGCTAGCCGTTTGGGGCTTTCAGGCGCTTTCCAGTTGATCAGTTGCGTGCCGGCAAGCGCGTCATGCCAAAACTGTTTTCGCGGATGAAAACGGGCCAGCACTGCCCAAATCGCCACCCAGCCCAAGGTGATCACGGCCCCTTCTTTGGCTGGCAAGCCCAGCGCCCAACTGACGCCCAGCGGTGGTAAAAACCACAGCCAGCTCAGGGTGTAACGAGCCAGGGCACGATGCTGCGTGAGGGGCTTGCCGTGGCTGTCCACCACGCGGATGTCCCAGGTTTTCATGGCCAGGCTTTGACCCTTGGCCCAAAACCAGACAAAGTAAATGCCAAAAATAAGGAATAAAAACGCCTGCAGCGCGTGGCGGTTGTCCAGCGCGTTGCGGGTCTGGCTGAGCGTGCCGAACAGGTAGCCGGCCAGAAAGACCACGCCAAACATCAGCAGGCCCTCGTAAGCCCAGCATGCCATTCGCCTCGGTATAGAGGGGACGCTAGCCTCAGACACGATCAATCGGATTTGCCAGCTGGCGGGGCGGTGCCCGGCGCCGTCTCACCCGTTGTGCCAGCAGATGCACTCTCTGATGCTTTGGATTGGGGCGGCAGATTCTTGGGTGTGACGGCCAGCTTTTGCGCGGGTACAGGCTTGACGGCCGTTGCCGCACCTGTGGGCTTGGGGCTGCCTTTTGCGGCCAGTTTTGCTTTTTCTTCAGGGCTCAGGGCCTGATAGGTTTCCCACTTGGCTTTCTTTTCGTCGGGCGTGAGTTGCTTTGACAACTCTTTGGTCTTGGCAAAGTTCAGCCTGGCTGCGGCACGGTCTTGCGGACTCATCGCTACCCACTCGTTCATGCGACTGTGCATGGTGGCCTGGCCTGCTGGTGGCAAGGCCGGATAATTTTTAGAAACGGCAAGCCATTTGCGTTTTTGAGGTTCACTGATGCTGTTCCAGCTGGCCGCCAGGGGTTCCAGGGCCTGCTGCTGTGGAGGCGTCAATTCTGTCCAGGCTGGTTTTGAAACAACAGTCCTAGCCGTTGGCTTGCTGGCTGCTGCCTGCGGCCCCGCAGTCACAGCAGGCGACTGGGCAAATGCCAAGAGAGGTGCAATGGTCAGGCTGAACACTACAAGCGTTCGCGTCAGGTGAAACGTCATGTCAGGGCGAAAAACATTCAAAGCGGGCAGGTGAAAGCAGGCGGTTGCTGTCTTGCGGTGACTTAACGGTTGGTTTTTAAAAACTGCACAAAACCAGGGTCAGAAAAAGCCGCAGGCGGCAAGTCGTCCGTCAGCAGGGCGGCATCGACTTCAGCGACTTCTTGGGCGCGGTTGTCGTTTTGCACCGAGTTGATGGTCAGCAGGCCAACGACCAGCGCGATCAACGGCATGACAGATCCGATCCTGCCCCACCATCCGAGGCCGTCAGGTGTTCCCCATGACAAGGCAGCAGTGCCGCCGCCGACGTTAAAACCGCTGCCAGCCGTGTGAACGGTGGTAATTTTACGTTTGGCAACGGCTTGAACACGGGCAGCGCGCAGACGCTCGGAAATGTCGTAGGGCAGGTCAGACGCGCCTGCAGACAGGTAAGACGTGGCTTTGAGCGCAAAACGGTCTTGCAGAATGTCGGCCCTGTTATGTAGTAAGTTAGTCATAGTTTCAATCCTTTGGCATTTAACGCTTTGCTCAGTGCTGCAACGGCGCGGGAACAGTGTGTTTTCACACTTCCTTCCGAGCAGCCCATGGCCAGGGCTGTTTCTGCCACATCCATCTCCTCCCAGTAACGCATCAGGAAGGCTTCTCGTTGACGACCCGGCAAAAGCTTTATTTCTACTTCAATCTCACGCAATATTTGGGCCCGTTCTATCGCTTCTTGGGCGCTTTCTGTTCCCTCAGAGTTGGTTTGGAGCTCTAAAGTTTCAAGAATATCGAAATCTCCGTCATCGCCGGCAGATTCGAAGTCGCTCATGTTCGAAAACAGGGCATTTCGCGTCTTGCGCCGCCTGAACCAGTCCAGCGTGGTGTTGGACAAAATCCGCTGGAACAGCATGGGCAATTCGGCCAAGGGCTTGTCGCCATAGCTTTGGGCGAGCTTCATCATGCTGTCCTGAACAATATCTAGCGCAGCTTCTTCGTCACGCGTGTGATAAACACTGCGCTTAAAGGCGCGCTTCTCGACGCTTTTCAGGAAGTCAGAGAGTTCTTGTTCAGTTGCCAACGGTAGGTGGTTCCGGGTTTGTCCAGCACTTTAAGGGTTACGCATGTCAGCGAAAATTATCGCACCGCTGGCGTGCGAATTTTTTGCTTTCGACTGGGTCGGCGCAGTCGCGCTGGTTGAAATGTCATAATAGGCCTCGCAATTCAAGCGGCAAACGGGTCACAACTCGGCGGATGATGATTCTGCTTATGGTTTTGGCCTCAAGTCTTGACACTGCTCCACAAGAGACAGTCAAAAGGCACCCAAGGTATTTCGTCAGAGAAATTCACAAAGGTTCATCATGGAAATCACAAAAGCGGAACTCGCTTCCGCTGCAGCAGTGGCTGCGCAAGCACATTCAAGCGTGCAAGATCTTCGCGGCGCAGAAATTCTTGTCAAGTCTCTGCAAGCTGAAAACGTCAAATACATCTGGGGTTACCCCGGCGGCGCCGTGCTGCATATTTACGACGCCTTCTACAAGCAGGACACCATCCAGCACATTCTCGTGCGCCATGAACAGGCGGCCGTGCATGCGGCGGATGGGTATGCCCGCGCCACCGGCGAGGTAGGTGTCGCAC
>CANFOS010000043.1 GCA_947448735.1 Comamonadaceae bacterium
GCCGTGTTGGTGGGGTGGACCTTGATGGGCGGCTTGAGTGCTTTGAACGCAACGGTTTTAGAGTTCATGGCACCAGGCCTGTGGCAGCAAGTGGTGCTGGTTTTGGCCTTCACTTTGATTGGTGGTCTCATTGATTTGCCCATGTCTTTGTATCAAACCTTTGTGTTGGAGCAAAAGTTTGGCTTTAACAAAATGACTTGGCAGTTGTGGCTGAGTGATTCTCTGAAAGGTCTGGCGCTTGGTCTGGTGTTGGGTGTTCCGCTCATTGCCATGGTCTTGTGGCTGATGCAAGCGGGCGGCGGGTATTGGTGGTTGTGGACCTGGTGCGCCTTGGTTTTTTGGCAGTTGTTTTTAATGGCCATTGCACCCAACGTCATCATGCCACTTTTTAACAAATTCACCCCCTTGGAGGACGAAGCTTTGAAAGCCAGGGTGAATGCACTTATGCAGCGCGCAGGCTTTACGGCCAAAGGATTTTTCGTCATGGATGGCAGCAAGCGTTCCGCGCATTCCAATGCTTTTTTCACAGGCTTTGGTGCCAGCAAGCGCGTCGTGTTTTTTGACACCTTGCTCAAACAATTAACGCCCGCCGAAATGGAAGCTGTTTTGGCGCATGAGTTGGGACACTTCAAACACCGTCACATTTTTAAAATGATGGCCACCAGCTTTGTCACGACCTTGTTGGGTTTGGCATTGCTAGGTTTTGCATCGCAACAAATTTGGTTTTACACAGGCCTAGGCGTGATGCCCAATTTGATGGGCGGCAACGAAGCGGTGGCCTTGTTGTTGTTCATGTTGGTGGTGCCTGTGTTTACCTTCTTGTTGGCGCCTTTGTCTTCTTGGCGTTCTAGGGTACAAGAATACGAAGCCGATGCTTACGCCGTTTCGCAAACCCCAGCCGCAGACTTAAGTGCAGCATTGCTCAAGTTGTATCAAGACAATGCATCGACGCTCACGCCAGACCCTTTGTATGTCAAGTTTTATTACTCTCATCCACCCGCCAGTTTGCGTTTAGCACGCATGCAACATGCGTAAACTGAACCCTCGCACACACACCAAAACCAAGGCTGCACAAGCCTTGGTCGCTTCTAACCAAGAAGCTCTGAACACAGGTTTGGTGGTGGCCACACATGGCAGGCATTGTGTGGTCGAATTGGACGATGGTTCACGCATCATCTGCCATCCTCGCGGCAAGAAGAGTCAGTCTGTGGTGGGAGATTGGGTGCGGTGGCAAGCCGCGGCAGATGAGGGCACCATTGAAAGTGTGGTGGAAAGAAAAAATCTTTTCTACAGAAGAGACGAGGTCCGGACCAAATCGTTTGCGGCCAATTTAGACCAAGTCCTCATTTTGTTGGCGGCTGAGCCGGAGTTTTCTGAAACGCAGTTGTCGCGCGCCTTGATCGCCGCAGAAGCAGAACACATCACGCCCTTGATTGTTTTGAACAAAAGTGATTTGGGCGAAGCGTTTGATCAAGCTTGGCAGCGCTTGGCAGCCTACCGTCACATGAATTACACCGTGCTTCCCCTTGAATTAAAAAGTGCGGTGGAAACCAATGACAGCCTGAAAGCTTTGCAGGCCGCCATGCGGGGCAAAACCACTTTGATTTTGGGGCCCTCCGGTGCAGGCAAGAGTACCTTGGTCAATGCCTTGGTACCCAATGCGCGGGCTTTGACAGGCGAGATTTCTCAAGCTTTGAATTCTGGCAAGCACACGACCACCAGCACGTCGCTGTATTGGGTGGGTCAGCGTCCTGAATCTGTTTCAGCAGGTCACTCTGGCACTGCCATCATTGACTCACCGGGTTTTCAAGAGTTTGGCTTGCAGCATATTCCTCAGAATCAATTGGCAGCCTGTATGCCGGACCTGAAACAACATGTACAAGATTGCAAGTTTTACAACTGCACCCACTTGCATGAGCCTGGATGTGGGGTTTTGTCTGCCTTACAAAAAGAAGACTCGGCCGAGTTGTTGAGCACCCAAGTCAGCGCCAGACGCCATCGGATTTATACACAGCTTTTTGAAGAGTTAGGTCAACAGCGCTGGTAATTAGCCCAAGAGATTGGCCAAAGACAAAAGGGCTACGAGTACCAACCACATCACAACAGTCCGCCATACCAAGCCAACAACTTGTGCAAAATGTGCAATTTCTGGCGGACGACCTGGTGTACTGCTGCTGCCAGGTAATTCGGGTTGAAGGGATGCACCGCCCAATTGGACGTTGATGGCCCCCGAGGTGGCGGCCAAGATGACGCCGTCGTTGTCATCTGGAAATTTTTCTGCATGGTGTCTCCATCCATCCATGGCGTCTTCAAAACTTCCCATGATGGCAAATCCCATGGCTGTCGCTCTGGCAGGGAGCCAATCAATGGCATGCCAAGTTAAGTCTGCGCGTTCTCTCAAGGGTTCACTGATCCAGATGGGGTCTGCGACATCTTTGCCGGGCAAGTGATCTGGATTCTCAATGGAAGACGCCCAGTAGCGCTTTGCAAATTCGGCGACGCGGTAAACCACCGCGCCCACGGGCCCCAAGCCGATGACCGATAGAAGTGCGTAGCTGAAAAATACACCAAAAACATGGCGGTGTGCCGACAAGATGGAATGCTCTATGACATGTCGAACAATTTCGTTTCGGGGCAGATCATTCACTTCAACTTGCTGCCATTCGGCTAGAAGTTTTCGGGCCAATGCTTCGTCGCCATCATTCAGTGCATCCCTGATGCCTGTGAAGTGATGGCTGAATTGGCGAAACCCCAACGTGATGTAGAGCAGGGCCACGTTCCAAGCAACAGCAAACAACCATCCAACCGTGAAAGCCAATAGCCAATGGATAAGAACGGCCAAACCAGCGGGCACGCCAACCAGCAATCCCCAAGCCAACCAAGCTTGTGCAGGGGTGCCGCCGTCCACATGTGAAGCCACCCAATCGGCCCAACGTCGCAACCACTGGTGCAAAAAGTGAGAGGGACTCATGGGGCGTGCTTGTTCAATGACAAGTGCCAAAAATATTGAGAAAAAGCTCATGACAACATCATAAAGAATTTGCAGCCAATAGAAAACGATAAAAGTTGCGAATCATGCCCGCGGTGGCGCCCCATATGAAACGTTCTTGGGCGGGGGCTAACGTGTTCGGTAAAGTTTCCAAGTAGGGCATCGAATACCACTGCCTTAGCACGCCGTCGCGTTCAAGTTCATGGCGCCGATGATTCATGGGGTTCATCAAAAAATCTAAGGGAACTTCAAAGACATCATCAACTTCGTAAGGGTTGGGCTTGATGCTGATTTCAGGTGAAACCAAACCGACCACAGGTGTGATGTGAAAGGCTGTTCCGGTGATGTAGGTGGGTAGCGATCCAAGTACCTGGATGTGTTGCGGCAACAGTCCTACTTCTTCTTGCGCTTCGCGAAGTGCGGCATGTTCAACTGACGGGTCTTCGGCATCGACCTTGCCACCTGGAAATGCAATTTGACCTGCATGCGACGAAAGGTGTTTGGTGCGTTGCGTAAGAAGCACGTGGGGATGTTGTCCTTGGGGGCCGCGCAAAACGATGGGGAAAAGAACGGCTGCCGCGGCTGGCGCCTTCAAGCCAAGTTGAGGTTCTTGCCTTAATTCAGGCGTCCAAACGGGTGGGTTTTTGAAGACAGCACGCAAGCGGTCTGCTGTCAAATTTGCTGGCTGAATTGCCGGCCAATGACCTGATAGAAGTGTCCATGGTACTTGGCGAGGATCAAATCCCATACTGTGTTTCATAGGGGCGTTGTGGCGTTCAGTCAAACAAGTTCAAAAAGGGCTTTGGTAGCTGGGGCACTTGAGTTCAATCCGCAGTGGCTTGTCTGTGGGCTTGTCTCGCCTGAGTCCTGTCAAACATCCTCCCCAGACGCAGCCCGTATCTAGCGCCCATACATCTGAGCGATCTACCGCGCCCAAGGTGGACCAATGTCCAAATGCAATGGTGATGTTGGCTGTTTGTCTTTGCGGAATTTCAAACCAAGGCAAATAACCAGATGGCGCCTTGGCTGCGCCCTCTTTGGTTTCAAATTCCATCTGTCCTGAGGGTGAACAAAATCGAATTCGAGTCAAAGCATTCAAGGCGCAGCGCCAACGCGCCATGCCCGTTAATTCGGCATGCCATTGAGAGGGTTCATTGCCATACATCTGCATGAAAAAGTCAGTTGCATCGGGACCCCGAAGAATGTCTTGGAGTTCCTGTGCAAGTCCCAAGGTGTCTGCCAATGTCCATTGCGGCAATACGCCCGCATGCACCATCAGAACGTCCTCTTGATAAATGGCCAATGCCTGATAGCGCAGCCAATTTAACAGGGGCTCTTTGTCATCGGCCGTTAAAACTTCTTGAAGGGTATCGGACTTACCTGGTTTTTTGGCCCCTGCATTGAGCGCCAATAAATGCAAGTCATGATTGCCTAAAACACACTGCACGCTGTTGTCTAATTTGGAAAGACGACGCAGGACTTGCAGCGAAGCTGGGCCGCGGTTTACCAAGTCTCCCAGAACATACAGGCGATCTCGACTGGCTGAAAAATCAACTTGGTCCATGAACTGGCCCAACGGAGCGTCGCAGCCCTGTATGTCGCCAATCCAATAAATTGCCATGTTCGCTTACCGTTCGTCTCAAAACTCACATTGTCGGTGTATTTGGGCTATTTTCCCCTTGCGAAGCCTTGGACTCTTTGCCAGTCACTCAGGCCTTGGCACAATGTGGTCATGGATTTTTTATTAATTGCGCTTTTAACAATCATCAACGGCATCTTTGCCATGTCCGAATTGGCATTGGCCGCCAGTCGCAAGGCCAGGCTTGCGGCCATGGAAGAGGCGGGCGACAAGGGGGCTGCAATGGCCCTTAAATTGTTAGAAAACCCAACCCAGTTTTTATCGACCGTTCAAGTGGGGATCACTTCCATCGGCGTTCTGAACGGTATCGTGGGAGAGGCCGCATTCAGTGGCGATGTTGCTCAATGGTTGATGAGTTTGGGGCTGGCCGAATCGGCCTCCGCTGTCTCGGCCACGGCATTGGTGGTTACAGCCATTACATTCACAACCATTATTTTTGGCGAATTGGTCCCCAAAAGAATTGGCCAGTTGTACCCAGAATTGGTGGCGAGGTGGGTTTCCAGACCTATGGCTTGGCTGGCCGGGGCTGCCAAACCCTTTGTGAGCTTGCTCTCGATGACAACCCATGCTGTCTTGAAACTCCTCAGAATTGACACCACGGGCAATCGTTCTGTGACAGAAGAAGAAATCACGGCCAGTTTGGAAGAGGGGGTTGATGCTGGCTTGATTGAAGCCCATGAACATCAGATGGTTCGAAATGTTTTTCACCTCGATGACCGACCGCTCACTTCCTTGATGGTTCCAAGAGTCGATATCCAGTGGTTCGAGGCCACGATGACGCCGTCAGCATGTTTATCTCAGGTGGGGCAAGGAGACGGGTTTCAAGGGCACTCTTGGTACCCTGTTTGTCGGGGCGGATTGGACGATGTCATGGGCGTGGTCAATGTCGCTCGCTTGGTTTCTTTGCTGCTGGACGATCAAAAAACCGTCGGGGAATATGCCATCTCTGCCACTTTTGTGCCAGAAACTTTGACCGGCATGTCTTTGTTAGAGCAATTAAGAGATAAATCTGGGCGAATGGTTTTTGTCGTCGACGAATATGGCGTGGTCCAAGGTTTATTGACACCTAGAGATTTATTGGAGGCCATAACGGGAGAGCTGCGACCATCGGCCATGGCGGACGCCTGGGCAACGATTCAAGCTGATGGCACTTGGCTTTTAGATGGCTTAATGCCTATCAACGAACTTAAATCCAGACTGGATATCAAAGTCATTCCTGGCGAAGAGCGGGGAATATTCAATACTCTGGGGGGATTTATTTTGGCTGAATTGGGATATTTACCCAAAGTAGGTGACATTTTGTTGCGAGGCTCTTGGCATTTTCAAGTTAAATCCCTTGAAGGCCGCAGAATTGATAAAGTAATTGCTAAATTTGTTAATTAATATTGATTTTTTATAAAATCAATAAATATAATCATAATTAATGAGGCTAAAATAAAATGGTTCTTCGGAATCAGATGTTTAATCTGTTTTTGCTTATAGCCCTATTATCTTTTAAAGGAAAATTATGACCAATTCATATAAAGAATTATTGATGCAACGTGAAGCACTTGAGCAAGCCATTGCGACAGCTCGTGCCCATGAATTGTCTGAAGCCATTGCCAAGGCCCGTGAATTGGTGGCCGAATTTGGATTGACTGTTCAAGATGTTTTTCCTTCAGGTCGCGGCACTTCTAAATCTGGCAGCAAAACTTCCTCTGGTGCCAAGGTAGCGCCTAAATACCGTGATCCAGCAACAGGTCAATCTTGGACTGGCCGAGGCAAAGCGCCTAAGTGGATTGACGGTCAAGACCGTGCTAAATATTTAATTGCTTAATTCTTTCAAGACATTTGAAAACAAAAAGGCCGCTCTCAGCGGCCTTTTTGTTTATGCGCATGCCTGTAGAATTCAGTTGTCTTTTTATAAGTGATTTAGTTTGACTTCGAGCAATCTGCCAAAACACGTGGGCGTCATCATGGATGGCAACCGCAGATGGGCCAAAAAACGTTTAATGCCCGCAGCATTGGGACATGCAGCGGGTGCCAAACGAGTGCGTGCTGTTGTTGAAGCGTGTGCCAGAGCCAACATCCAGCACCTCACCATCTTCGCATTCAGTACTGAGAATTGGCGGCGTCCGGAAGAGGAAGTCAGGATGCTGATGAACTTATTCTCTAGCTATCTGCAAAGAGAAGTCGATCAGATGGAAGAAAACGGCGTCAAATTGATTGTGGTTGGCGACAAATCAAAATTCAGTGACGACTTGCAGGAACTGATTCGCAAAGCAGAAGTGCAAACTCAGCACAATACCAAAATTACGCTGCGAGTTGCAGCCAACTATGGCGGACGATGGGATCTGATTCAGGCGGCCAAAGCTTGGGAGCTTGCCAATCCGGGTGTCAGCATTCAATCTTTGAATGAGGAAGTCTTGTCGACATATTTGTGCACAGGCGATGCCCCTGAAATGGATTTACTCATACGTACTGGCGGCGAATCTCGAATTAGCAATTTCATGCTTTGGCAAGCGGCCTATGCCGAGCTGTATTTCATCAACACGCTGTGGCCAGATTTCACGGTCAAACAGTTTCAAGATGCTTTAGATTGGTTCTCAAAGCGGGACAGGCGATTTGTCTCTGCTGCGCCGTTTTAAGCAGTCAAACCCTCATACATGACAAGACGGTTTTAGGTTGGCGGCAATTGGCTTGCAGCCAGTTGTCTCAGCTTGTCTTTTTTGCTGGGGCGCTTACCCTTGATGCCCCCATTGCCAGGGCCACTCTCTATGGCTGCCGTCGTGGCTTCAAACCCTGGAATCGATTCCCTGGCCAACTTAACGGCGTGGCGTTTTTCAATCAAAGCCCAATGTTGCAGTGAGTCGGGGCAAACAAAACTGATGGCGAGGCCAGGTTCACCGGCTCGACCGGTACGGCCAATGCGATGGGTGTAGTCAACCGCTGATCTGGGTAAATCGAAATTAATGACGGTGGGTAATTTTTCAATGTCTAAGCCGCGCGAAGCCAAGTCGGTGGCCAACACCACTTTGACGCGGTGAGCTTTGAAGTCGGCCAACACTTGTTGTCGTTTTCCTTGACTGAGTTGGCCGTGAAACGGCTCTGCTGAAATGCCTGCCACCCTGAGTTTTGCAGCCACAATTTCACTGCTGTGTTGGGTGGCCACGAAGACCAAAACTTGTTTGAGGTTCTGGAGTTTGATCAGGTGTTTGAGGAGTTGTGTTCTTTGAGTGCTCTCGGTGTAAATGGCTCTTTGCACAATGACAGCTGGCTGCTGAGTGGGGCCTTCAATTTGAATTTCATACGGTGAATTCAAGAGGCTTTGAGCCAAGGCTTCAATGCCATGTGGGCGTGTGGCGGATAGGAAGAGGTTTTGCCTGTTGGCGGGAATCAAACTCAAAATATGTTGCAGCTCATCCTGAAATCCAAGCTCTAACAACTTGTCTGCCTCATCCAGTACCAATGTTTTGATGTTGGAAATTTTGAGTGCATTCTGTTCAATGAGGTCGATGAGTCGACCGGGTGTTGCAATCAAAATATCCGTGCCGCCCCTCAGCCCCATCATTTGGGGGTTGATGGAAACACCGCCGAAGACTACCGTCATTTTGTACGTTGAGCCCCATTGCGCAGTGAGGCTCATGAAAGTTTGGCTTACTTGGATGGCCAATTCGCGAGTGGGAACCAGCACCAAAGTTTGAATGAGTCTGGCATTTTTACTAAAACCATTCCTCGCTAAATGACCAGGAGGTGTTGACGCATTGGACAGCGTTTTGATGAGCTGATGGATGACCGGGAGTGCATAAGCCAAAGTTTTGCCCGAACCTGTGGGCGCAGTAACCCAAACATCTCGTCCTGTAAGGGCCACAGGGATGAGTTCACTTTGTACAGGCGTTGGCGCAGGATAGGCTTTGGGTTTTAGCGTGCTGAGCAGCTCGGGCAATAGGCCCAGGTCTTTAAAAGGCATAGGGCTTGAGCATAAGTGCATATGCCGTGATTGACCAGCGGGCCATAGAAACTTATTGTTTATTTGAGGGCTGGTAAGGCGTAAGCCTTGATGGTGCTGAGTTGTCCCAAAGTTAGTCTATTGCCATGCTGGCTGACCACTGCCGCTGCAGTATGGTTGCCCAGTGCCGCGGCTTGCTCGGGTGCATAGCCCCGTGCAATGGCGTACAAAAACGAGCCAGCAAACATGTCGCCTGCGCCATTGGTGTCGATGGCTTTGACTTTTTCGGCAGGGACATGCCAAGTGTTTTCTGAAGTCAAGACTTCTGAGCCCTCTGGCCCACGTGTCATGCAAACCATTTTGGCAAGTTGTTTCAGTTGCGCTCTAACCTCATCCAAATTTTGCGTGCCACACCAAACTTGGGCTTCTTCTTGGTTGCAGAATAAGTAATCAACCCCATCGCCCAGCATGGCATCGAGGCCCGCTTTGCAAAATTGGATCATGCTGACGTCACTCAAAGTCAATGCCAGCGCGACGCCAGCTTCTTTTGCAATTTGCCTGCCTTTGATGGCTGCATTGAGCCCGGTGGGAGAGGCTGCCAGATAGCCTTCCATGTAATAAATTTTGGATTTAACAATATCTTGGGGATGCAACGCGCTGTCGTCTAACTCTGCTGAAACACCCAAGAAGGTGCACATGCTGCGCTCTGCATCGGGCGTCACTAAAACCATGCAACTACCAGTTTGACCTGCCGCGGAACGGGTGTGATTGAGGTTGGTGTCTACACCTCGAGCTTGTAGGTCTTTGACATAGAAATCGCCCAAATCGTCATGTGCAACTTTGCAGGAGTAAAAGGCTTTGCCGCCCAATTGAGCCAGAGCCACGACCGTGTTGCCTGCAGAGCCGCCGCCCGTTTGACGCGGCGTGATGGCTTTGACATGTGACAGCAGTTCGGCACGACGAGGGGTGTCTATGAGCGTCATGTGCCGCTTGTCGACACCCATGGATTTGAGAAGAGCGTCACTGACTTCGAATTCGGAGTCGACAAGTGCGTTGCCAATGGCGTAAAGGTCGTAATGGGACATGGGTTAAGTGAATATCAAGAATTGCCAGAGTTTAAGGCTTTTTAATTCGATCTAAATCGCTAAAATAGCCCCAGGGTTCGCAGACCCGCTATTGTTGTGGCTACCTCATCGGTGCCCTATTTATTCATTATCTTAAGACTCAAAGGCTGCGATGAAACGCGAATACTTTTCTCATGCTTCCAAGGACTTCACCAGAAAACAAGGCGAGGCCTCTGACGGCCAGTGCATCGCCTTGGTGGATGCTCGATTTTTAGTTTGGTTGGCACAGCACACGCAAGTCGGGCCTAAGCAAGATGCTGTGAACCGATTTGGCATGGCCCAATTCTTGGGTGAAGCATTAAGTCATGCCGGACTCGACATCGAAGTTAAACGCATTTATTGGTACTCCGAAGACAATGAAACTTTGGATGTGGATGGCCAGATTGTTCGCAAAGTTTTGTCGCACGATTTAGACGGTGGTGTTTCACTGCTTAAAAGTTTAGGACAGGACCTGAGGCAATTGGCAATCAACAAAGCATGTGACCATGTTCTACTGGCCACAGACGATGAGCGTTTTCTAACGGTCATTGACGATGCGCAACTCACAGGCTTGTCTGTTCACATCTTGGCTGATGACGCTGCACGCAACATGGCAAAATTACATCAAACAGATCCGGGTTGGGGTCGTTTATTGTCACAAGCCGATCAGCGCATTGTGGTTCAACCTAAAGCGCTGGCAGAGTTGTTGCAGGGTGCTACCAGCAAAGAATCCAATGCTGTTCAAGAAGACCCTGAGCTGATTCGCGAGTCGATCACTGAAGTGATTGTTTCCTGGTGGGACGATGAGCCTGAAGACAAACGTGAAGAGCTTCGCGATGCATTGCACATCAGCCGCGGCATTCCGCAGGAAGTAGACCGTCAACTGCTATTGCGCATGAGGCATCGCCTAACCCGCGCGCTGACACTTCAAGAAAAGAAAATGTTGCGTGAAATATTCAGAGCAGTTGCACTGGGCACACATCAATCTGATGTGCCGCAAAATGCCGATCCACTCTCTTCATCACCCCTGATCGAAGAGCCTATTTGAAGCATCCTGAATCTGCCTTGCCATGACGAATATTGAAAACTCATTGAGTGCTTTATCGGGCTTGAAGGTGATCGAACTGGGGCAGCTCATTGCCGGCCCTTTTGCCGCTAAAACGCTCGCAGACTTTGGCGCTGAAGTGATCAAAATTGAACCACCAGGGGTCGGTGATCCTCTGCGTCAATGGCGCCTCATGAAAGATGGCACATCTGTTTGGTGGCAAGTGCAGTCGCGCAACAAACGCTCTTTGGCATTGGACTTGAAGCAAGTTGAAGCCCAAGAGCTTGTCAGAAAATTGGTTTCTGAAGCCGATGTGTTGATTGAAAATTTTCGCCCTGGGGCCATGGAATCTTGGGGCCTTGGTCCTGATGTTTTGCTCAAACTAAACCCAGGTTTGATCATGCTCAGAATCAGCGGGTATGGCCAAACAGGCCCTTACAAAGACAAGCCGGGCTTTGGTGTTGTTGCTGAGGCAATGGGCGGTATGCGCCACTTGAGCGGAGAGCCTGGCCGTTTGCCTGTCAGGGTAGGCATCAGCATTGGCGATACCTTGGCTTCTCTGCATGGTGTTATTGGCGTACTAATGGCCTTGCATGAAAAGCAAAAAAGTGGACTAGGTCAAGTGATTGACGTCGCGCTGTACGAAGCAGTTTTCAATTGCATGGAGAGTTTGCTGCCAGAGTTCAGTGAGTTTGGTGCCGTGCGTGGCCCTGCAGGAAGTGCATTGCCTGGCATTGCGCCCACCAACGCGTACCTTTGTAAAGATGGCTGCGCCCTGATTGCCGGCAATGGCGATAGCATTTTCAAGCGATTGATGAGCACAATGGGTCGTGACGACTTGGGGACAGATCCTGGCCTGTCAAACAATGCGGGACGTGTCAAACGCGTAGAAGAATTAGATGCAGCCATTGGGGCCTGGACAGCAGACAAGACAGTCACTGAGGTCTTGGCGGCACTGGATGCTGCCGCTGTCCCTGCTGGACGTATTTATACAGTGCAAGACATCGCCAATGATCCGCACTACCTAGCAAGAGGCATGTTGGCTGAAGTTCAAATGAGCGATGGCAGTCGTTTGAAGGTGCCTGGCATGGTGCCTAAATTGTCCAGAACACCTGGCTTACACCGTCGAAATGCGCCCAATCTTGGGCAGGACACCGATGCCGTTTTGACTGAGTTGGGCATAACGGCAGCGCAAATACAAGCCATGCGTCAGCGCGGCATTGTGGCTTGATCTGAGTCAAACTGAAGGGCAATTCGGCTTGTTGACACAGTGCAACTTGGCTAACATGACGCTATGAAAAAGACATTCATTTGGGCCCTTGCATTGGCCGCCTTTGTCTTGCCATTTCATTTGCAGGCTGAAGAGCACAAGCACATTGCCGCTGAGTTGTTGCCTGTTTCTTTGCAAACCAGTTGGCAAGTTAACAAACCTCAGCTTGGCAAGTTTGGCCATTGCGCTGCTGCATTTGACAGTCGCACCGACGATTCAAAAATGGCTTTTGCCTGTTCAATCTATGTGAAGTTATCGGCCGTTGCTGAGCGCAAGGCGGTTCAACACTGCGATGAACAAAGGCAGGCAAGGAACATCAAAGCCCCTTGTCAGCTGGTCGACTGAATTTTACTTTTTAGGCAAGGTTCCACCGCTCTTGACGCATTCGTCGATGGTTTTAAAAGCTGTGAATTTTTGCGTCTTTTCAAAGCTGGCACTGCTCTTGTCGTGACAAATGCCACTCTCTGATTTTTTAACGACCACCACTTCGGGGGCGGCTGCATTGGCTGGCGCACGACCGCCGCTTTTTAAGCAGGCGTCCAAGTTGGGAAATGCTTCAAACTTTTTTGTGGCGCCATAACTGCTGCTGGTTTTGTCGTGACAAATGCCAGAATCAGACTTCTTGACGGCAGGGTCTGCGGCTTGTGCCCAAACAAGCGTTGGGGAAAGCAAGGCACAACCCATCAAAACAAGAAGGTTAGACATCAGACGAAACTTCATGAGGATCTCCCAAAAGATTTGAATGCAAAGCGAAGAAAGACACTTTGCATGGCCCTCATGCTATCGCAACTCGATTGATTTCGTCTAATTTGTTGCGTTTTTGACTATTTTTCGAGGTGGTATCGGGTGATCCGTTCGACTTCATTCTTGGAGCCTAAAACCACGCTGACGCGTTCGTGCAATTGAGTGGGCTGAAGATTCAGAATTCGTTCGCGGCCATTGGTGGCAGCACCACCGGCCTGTTCGATGAGCCAACTCATCGGGTTGGCTTCGTACATCAGTCGCAACTTGCCCGCTTTGTGAGGCTCTCGTTTGTCCCAGGGGTACATGAATACGCCACCACGGGTCAGAATTCTATGAACATCGGCCACCATGCTGGCAATCCAACGCATGTTGAAGTCTTTGCCTCGGACGCCATCTTTGCCTAGCAAGCATTCGTCCACATAACGCTTAACGGGCGCATCCCAGTGACGCATGTTGCTCATGTTGATGGCAAATTCTTTGGTGTCCTCTGGAACTCTGACGTTCTCTTGCGTCAGTACAAATGAGCCTTGTTCTCGGTCTAAGGTGAACATGGCCACGCCGTCGCCCACAGTGAGGACCAGCGTTGTCTGAGGCCCATAAACGCAATACCCCGCAGCCACTTGTTGGTGTCCAGGTTGCAGAAAATCTTTTTCACTGATGGCGTCGTTGTCTTCAGTTTTCTTCAGCACGCTGAAGATGGTGCCAATGCTGACGTTGACATCGATGTTGCTCGAGCCGTCTAAGGGGTCAAACATCAACAGGTATTCGCCTTGGGGATAGCGGTTGGGGACCAAATGGATGGTCTCCATTTCTTCTGATGCCATGGCCGCCAAGTGGCCGCCCCATTCATTGGCCTCAATCAAAACCTCATTGGCAATGATGTCCAATTTCTTTTGAATTTCACCTTGAACATTTTCAATGTCTGCGCTGCCCAGTACGCCACCCAAAGCACCTTTGTTGACCGCATGGCTGATGCTTTTGCAAGCTCTAGCCACAACCTCGAGTAACAAACGCAATTGAGCTGGAATTTTGCCTTTGCTGCGTTGCTGCTCTACCAAATAACGCGACAGTGAAACTTTTTGTGACATGTGGGCTCTCTTTATTTATTCGGCCAATGCGCGGGTCATAACTTCCCTGACATCGTTGCTCAAATCGGATTTTGCAGCAACACGTTCAATGGCAGTTTTGGCCGCTTGGCGATAGGGTTCCGCCAGTTTTTTCCAGCGATCCATTGCGCGTGCTAAACGGGCTGCAACTTGCGGATTGATGGCGTCCAGTTCGATCACGCGTTCGCTCCAGAACACATAACCCGCCGCATCGCTGCGATGGAAGCCGCCTGGATTGGCACTGCAATAGCTGAAGATCAAGCTGCGAGCGCGATTGGGGTTGCGCAAATTGAAGTCGGGGTGCTGCATCAGCTGGCGCACAAGAGGCAGGATGTTGCCGCCGCGGTCGGGAGCGCTGGCTTGCAACGCAAACCATTTGTCAATGACCAAATCTTCTTTCTTGAACAAGGCGTGGAATTGCGCCAAAGCCGTTGTCGCCAATTCGTGCCCGCTGCCCATCAGTGCCGTCAAAGCATTGAAGCGATCGGTCATGTTGTGGGCATCTTTGAAGGCTTGCAAGGCCTTGCCTGGCCAGACCGTGGTGCCTTGTTGCTGAGCAGCCAGGCACAACATGTTCAGGGCTAAGCCGCTGAGCGAACGTTTGCCACTTGAGATGGCATCGGGAGAGTAAGCGCCCAACACACGGTTTTGTTCGTAACAAGTTTGCCAATCAGACAACAAGCTGGTGGCCAATTGCAAGCGCATGGCTTCACGCACGGCATGGACTTGTTGCGGATCTACCGATTCCAATTGCTCAGAAATGTAAGTCTCTGAAGGCAAGGTGAGCACCAAGTCTTTGAAAGCCGAATCGAGCTCGGCATGGTTAAGGACTGCGCGCATGGCGTCGATGTAATCGGCACCTAAAACGCTGTCTGTTTGAGGGTTGCCACCACTGCGGATAAAGCGAAGTGCCGCTTGAACGGCCAAGCGTTGGCCCGCTTCCCAGCGGTTAAAGGCATCGGTGTCGTGGGCCAATAAGGTGAGCCACTGGGTGTCAGACAGAGCGCAGTCTAAATTGACGGGCGCGCTAAAGTTACGAAGCAGTGAGGGTGTGGGGATACTGTCAATGTTTTCAAAGACAAAGCTTTGTGAAGCTTGATTCAGAACCAAGGTTTTGCTTGGGTTGGCCGTGCCCGATTCGCCTTGCAATTGAACACTGAAAGACTGACCCGATTCACTCAACAAACCGACCGTGACGGGAATGACAAAGGGCTCTTTCACGGCTTGGTCTGGCGTGGGTGCGCAGCTTTGTGACAGCGTTAATGTGAAGGTCTTGGCTTCGCTGTCATAGTTGCTTGATGCATTGACACGTGGCGTACCGGCTTGGCTGTACCAGCGTTTGAACTGGTTCAATTGTTGCGCCAAGGGTGAGTTGGGGTTGGCATCAGCAATGGCCTGCGCAAAATCGTCGCAAGTGACAGCCTGGCCGTCGTGTCGCTCAAAATACAGCTTCATGCCCTTGGCAAAGCCGTGCTTGCCTTCTTCATCGCCGGGCGCGCTGACCAAGGTTTGCATCATGCGAACCACCTCGGCACCTTTTTCATA
>CANFOS010000044.1 GCA_947448735.1 Comamonadaceae bacterium
ACTGCAGTCCCGAGTGATTGTTGATGCGATGGCGCAAGCCATGAACGAAAAGGGCGAGATCCTGATGCCGATCGCCGAGGGGGCAATCACCGAAGCGCACATTTCGGGTGAACTGGGCGCGGTGCTGGCTGGGCAATGCGAGGGCCGACGTGGGGCGAATGAGCGCACCATGTTCTGCTCGGGCGGCACGGCGTTTGAATACATGGGCCTGTGCGGCATGCTGCTTGAAAAGGCCGCAGCGGCAGGCATTGGCTTGCAACTACCGCCCTGACAGACCCAAAAACAATGACTGGAGACAACCGATGATGAACAGAAAAACAGCTTGCAAACTTTTACTGGGAATGGCGGCGGCGCTCGGCATGACGATACTTTTTGCGCCTGCTGCGCAAGCGCAGGACTACCCGACAAAACCGGTTCGTTTTATCGTGCCACAGCCGCCTGGCGGGCCAACCGATACGGTGGCGCGCATCGTGGCGCAGAAGCTGTCAGACAAGTGGGGCCAGCCGGTGATCGTCGAGAACCGTCCTGGCGGCGGCTCAAACATCGCGACCGACCTGGTGGCCAAGTCCGCGCCTGACGGCTACACCCTGGTAGTGGCGACGGTGCAGCACATCGTGAACCAGTTCATCTACAACACCCTGCCCTTCGACCCAGTGAAGGACTTCGCACCGGTGACGCTGATCTCCAAAGCGTCCATCGTGCTGGTGACCAACCCCGAACTGCCTGTAAAGAACCTGCAGGACCTGGTGGCGCTGGCCAAGCAGCGGCCAGGCAAACTGCCATGGGCTTTTGCCGGTAATGGCAGCACCGGTCACATGTCGCTGGAACTGCTGCAGACCGCGACGGGCATCGACGTCATCAAGGTTCCATACAAAGGCACGCAGCCGGCTTTGACAGATTTGCTTGGCGGGCAGGTGCAGGTCATGTTTGACGGCGTGGTGACCTCGTTGCCACACATCAGGGCCGGCAAACTGCGACCGCTGGCCGTGGCAAGCCTGAATCGCTCGAAACTGCTGCCCGATGTGCCGACGGTGGCCGAGCAGGGCTTTCCAGGCTTTGAGGCGGTGGGCCTGGCTTCTCTGCTGGCGCCAGCCGGTACACCACCGCGCATTCTTCTGAAAATCCAGTCTGAAGTGGCGGCCATTGTGCGCAGCCCTGAAGTGGAGTCGAAGATGACGGCCATGGGCTTGGAGGTAGTGGCCAGCACGCCCGCAGAATTCACCGATTACATTCGCCAGGAAACAGCGAAGTTCGGCCCACTTGTCAAGAAAGCGAATATCAAGCCGGAATAAAGGGCGTGTTGATGTCGCGTACAAACTGGTCCGACTTTAGGCGGAATTTTTGAGCCAAGTGGTTCCTCTGAAAACTCAGGAAAGCCGCGGTTTGTGGTTAAGAAACTGGTTGTTTGGTTTGCGACCTAAAAACGACGGACATCTGGCCCAAATTCAGGCTGACATCAATCCCTGGCCAGGCTGACGTGCAAAGTAGATTCTTCAGTTGGATGCATGCATTGCCCCGCGTTAAAGGGTGACGCACGAATCGACCGAGCTCACACAAACGTTTCCAGTCGAGGAGTCTAAGGTGGTATCAGCGGCTGGATGACTACTGCACCATGCACCACGCACCTGGCGCTGCGGCATGCTCAGCCATCACTGAACTTTTCTGAAGTGGCGTAGAACTCATGCACTCCCCGTTCCAGATCTTCGGGAGGCTTTTGCCAGAAAAATCCCCGGCGCGAGGTGCCAAAGCCCGCTTTGCGCATGTCAACCAGCATCTCTGCCATGCGCAGCATCGGAAGTCTCGGATCAAGCACCAGCGCGCCATCGAGTTCGCGGATGCCTTCACGCCACAAGAGTTCGGCGATGATCGTCTGACCCGGCAAAAGGACGTCCACGCCATGCTCTCGCATCGCTTTGCGCGCAGCGGCCTTGAACGCATGGAGAAACACCTCAGGCTTGCCGCCCACTGCATCGCTGAGATCCGGGTAACCGCATTCCATGTAGGCAGTGGGCGCTGCCCGTCCCTCAAGGCCCTGTTCACGGATCATGGCTCGGATCAGCGGGTCCATGTCCGGGTTGATACAAACAAATGCGAAGCGGCTGCCGTGCATCACGGCTGTCAGCATCGACACTTCACCATAGCCGATGACAGGAATGTCGACCACGGACCGCGCCACCTGAAGTCCGGGATCCTGGAGCACTCCGATCATGACCGCGTCATATCCCTCACGCTCGGCTCGGCGCACGTTTTCGATGATCTGTGTATCGTGGAAACGGTGCAGATAGGCATAGTTGACGGCACGCCCGGCAATCTTGGCAGCCATGGCAGACGCATCGTCCCTGACGCCGTGGATCACGATCTGCGTATCAGCACGCTGATACTGTGCGTAGTGGTCCAGAATCATCTGCTTGTAACCCGGTAGCGAGTAGGTCGCCACCAGTCCTTGCTCCCATATGCGCATGATCAATCCCCCTTAATATTGCCGCGTTCGACGACTCTTTGCCATCGGACCAGGTCCGCCTTGATCTGTTCTCCGAATTCGGCGGGGCTGTTGCCCACTGGCTCAATGCCCAGCGCGGCAAACCGCTCACGTATCGCAGGTTCCCTGAGAACAGCCACAATTTCACTGTTGAGCTTGTCAACGATGACCTTCGGAGTCTGAGCCGGCACAAGGATGCCGACCCAGGAGACCGCCTCGAAGTCCTGCAGCCCCTGTTCGATAAATGTGGGTACTCCGGGCAAGCTTGGATTGCGCTTGCTCGAGGACACGCCGATTCCAACCAACTTGCCCGACTGCACGAATGAGGCCGCGCCTGCGATGGCCGAATAGGACAGTTGGACTTGGCCGGATACCGTATCCAGAACGGCCAGACCACCGCTCTTGTAGGGAACATGCGTCATGTCCAGGCCGGTACGCTGCTTGAGTAACTCGCCAGCAACATGAGTTGTGCTGCCGGCTCCGCCAGTGCTGAAAGACAGCTTGTTCGGATTGGCCTTCGAGTACTGCAACAATTCGGAGAGGTTCCTGGCCGGCAGGACAGGATGGGCGACCAGCATCAACCCGACATCTCCCAGTTTGGTCACCGGTGTGAAGTCGTTGACGGTGTTAAATGGAATATTGGACTGGGTGAAGGGATTGACCACCATGGTGGCATCCAGCCCGAGCAGCAGGGTGTAGCCATCTGGCGCGGCGCGAGCCACATACTGCGCTCCTATGCTGCCCCCAGCGCCTGCACGGTTTTCCACGATGATCGACTGGCCCAAGCGCCGTCCGAGTCGATCCGCCACTATGCGTGCACTCGAATCCGTGGCGCCTCCTGTGCCAAACGGGACGATCAGTCGGATCGGTCGCGTGGGATAGTCTTGCGCCTGGGCGACGCCCCCCCCGAGGACTCCGAGCAGCGCGGCGATCACTATGCTGACGGTAGAAGTCATAGTCCGCAACCTCCTTGTTGAGTTTCATCGTATCACGGTAAGTACAACGCAGACCCACTGTTATAGTGATCAAAATTGGTCACGATGAAGGTCGCGACCGATTCCATGAGGGTACTGGCGTTGAGCAGTGGCATCTGCATGCCCTCGATCATTCTCTAAACGGGAGGGTCAATTTGACAATCAGATCTGTGGATGATGCGCGTTTCGATGGCCAAGCGCAGGTACTTGTGGTTGGGGCAGGCGCCGCAGGTCTGGTTGCGGCAATATCAGCCCGAGAACTCGGTGCAGAAGTCATCGTGCTCGAGCGCGACGCACTACCCCGAGGGTCGACAGCCTTGTCATCCGGCCTGCTTCCAGCTGCCGGGACGCAATTGCAGCGTGACGCAGGCGTACAGGATTCGCCCGCGCAACTGGCGGCCGATATCCAGAAGAAATGCGACGGCCAGGCCGATGAAGTAGTGGTCGATGCCTTGTCGACAGTTATCGGGCCCGTCATTGACTGGCTATCCGTCAGCCACGGTGTTCCTTTCGTCCTGGTGGATGGATTTGCCTATCCAGGGCATTCTGTGCGGCGTATGCATGGCCTGCCCCGGCGTACTGGGCAGGAGATGATGGATCACCTGCACCGGGCTGCAGAGGCCGCCGGCGCAGACATTCTGACGTCCGTCAAGGTCGACGCGCTGTATTGGGACGGCAGTCGCATTTGCGGTGTTCATGTGGTGCGACCAGACGGTTCCGGCGAGGACATTGCCTGTTCGGCCCTCATTCTTGCTTGCTCCGGTTTCGGCGGTAATGCGGCAATGGTGGGCGAGTATCTGCCGGAAATAGGTGGCGCGGTATTTCTCGGTCATCATGGCAATGAAGGCCATGGTATTCAATGGGGAAAGGCGCTCGGTGCGGAACTTCGCCATATGGGCGCCTTCCAGGGCCATGGGTCCGTAGCCATACCGCACAACATCGGGATCACCTGGGCGATCATGGTCTCGGGCGGGATCCAGGTCAACACATTGGGTCAGCGTTTCGCCAATGAACACCGGGGCTACTCTGAGCAGGCCGCAGACGTGCTGCGCCAGCCAGGGGCGGTTGCATTCGACATTTTCGATGCGCGCTGCCACCAGGTGGCGATGGGTTTCGACCATTACCGCGAGGCTTTCAAGGCGGGCGCCGTTCGGCTTGCCGCAACCCTGCCGGAACTTGAACAGCAGTTGGATCTTGCGCCTGGGTCTCTCGAAAAAACCATGCAGCTGGTCAACACCTATGCTGCTGGTACCGCGTCCGACCCGCTCGGTCGTGATTTCACTGGGCAGCCCACACTCGTGCCACCGTACCATGCCGTCCGAGTCACCGGGGGGCTCTACCACACCCAAGGTGGCTTGCGTGTGGACGCCGAGGGGCGGGTTCTGGGCGCGCAGGGGCCCATAGCTTCGAACTTGTTTGCCGCCGGAGGCACCGCTTGTGGTGTGTCCGGCTCTGCTGACGCCGGCTACCTGGCAGGCAATGGCCTGCTGTCGGCCATCGGCCTCGGTTTTCTTTCGGGACAGGCGGCAGCAAGGTTAGTGACAGCGCCACGCGTGGTTGAAGCACATTGATCATGTCCATCACAGAAGAGATTGCGCATCGTGTGGCAACCGGAAGGGATGGCGCTGATGACCCGGATGTCAGGCGCTTGGTGAGTCATTGCCTGGTCGACTGGATGGCCTGTACGGTGGGAGGAGTCGGCGAACCGCCTGCGCAAATCGCCTCTGCAATGGCCATGGAAGAAGGTGCCACGCCAGTGGCCACGTTGGTAGGCTCGGCCAACCGCACCAGCCCGATGCTGGCAGCACATGCCAACGGGGTCATTTCACACGCCTTGGACTTCGACGACGCCAACCTCACGATGCCGGGGCATCCCGGCGTCGTTCTGTTTCCCGGCCTGCTTGCTTTAGCCGAGGCACGCCAACACAGCGGACGTGATGTGGTGGATGCATTTCTTGCAGGGTATGACGGCGCCTGCCGTATTGGCGCGATGGTAGCGCCTGGTCATTACGCGCGAGGCTTTCATGCGACCGCCACCATCGGGACCTTCGCTTCGGCCCTGGCATGCGCGCGCCTTATCGGGCTCGATACCGGCGCCACGCGTCGCGCGATGGGTATTGCCGCCACGCAGGCAGCCGGGTTGATTTCCATGTTTGGCACAGGTACGAAACCTTTGCATGCGGGCAATGCCGCGGCCAATGGCCTGTCAGCAGCCCTATTGGCAGAACGTGGGCTGACATCCAACGAAGATGTCCTCGACTGCGTTTCTGGATTCGCCGCAACACACAGTCCCGATTGCCGGATTGAGGCTGCGCGGGCAACGCCGCGTTATGGCCATTACATCCGCGAGAACCTTTTTAAGTTGCACGCCGCCTGCTACGGCACCCACGCAGCGATCGAATGTGCGGCCCAAGTGCGTCGTGACCGCGCAACGCCGACAACGGGTGTGCGATCCGTACGGATTGCGGTGGGCGAGGAATGCGTCCGCACCTGCAACATCGAACGGCCGACGACTGGCGCACAGGCCAGGTTCAGTCTCCGGTTCAATGTTGCCGCGGGATTGTTGGGTCTGCCAACCGGCAAGGTGGCCACCTATTGCGACGAGACCTGTCGGTCTCCGGCATTGCTAGAACTGCTCGCGAAGATAGACGTGGTTTTTGTTCCGGGACGCCCACTGACTCAAGCGGATATACAGGTGTGCTTCGAGGATGGCGCTGAGGCGTCGGGCCGTGCTGACACCAGCCTTCCCATGCTTGATCTGGAGGCGCAGGAGGTCATCCTTTTGCAGAAGTTTGATGACTTGACGGGGGACTGGCCTGACCTTGAAGCGATGCAAGCCTTGCGTTTCATGGCCCTCGATATCGACCAACTGGCCGACGTCGGCACAGTCATGCGTCTCTTGTCTGTTGGCCACCAGTGACAATGATTTGAAGGTCGCCCCGTTTTGAAGCAAGTCTCGTCGTGCTCCCCGAAGCCATTTATCAAAGGAAATTGGACCATGAGAATTCCTCGAATCAATTCGCTGCTTTGCATCGCTGCCAGTGTGAGCCTGAGTCTTTTTGCTGGTGCTGTCGCTGCCCAACAGGCTTACCCGGCCAAGCCCATCCGGTTTGTCGTGCCGTATGCCACGGGGGGCAGCACGACCAATGTCGCGCGGCTGATCGGTCAGCGACTCAGTGAAAGTTTGGGGCAGCCCGTCATCATCGACAACGTCCCCGGTGCGAATACGATGATCGGAACAGCAATTGTTGCCAAGGCACCCGCCGACGGGTACACAATTTTGCTGGGTGTCAGCAGCCATGTGCTGATTCCCCAACTGGTCACGGCCCCCTACGACGCGGTCAAGGACTTCACGCCGATTGCTTCCGTTGGCGCTACTGAGACGGTGATGGTGCTATATCCCGGTTCTCCTGCCAAAAACCTGCGAGAGTTTATTGCACTGGCGAAAACAAAACCTGGGGTCCTCAACTACTCGACGGGAGGCGCTGGCTCTGCCACCCACCTTGCCAGTGAACTGTTCAACAGCATGGCTGGCGTGAACATCCGCCACATTCCCTACAAGGGAGCCGTACCGGCGCTTGTGGACTTGGCGGGCGGACAGGTCGACATGTCGTTTGCGATACCCGGGTCGGCCATCACGCTCATCAAGGGAGGAAAACTTAAGGCGATCGCCGTCACTGGGGAAAAGCGTCTGTCGGCGCTGCCTGATGTTCCTACATTCGCCGAAGAAGGGATGCCAGGATTCGAAATGAAGCAGTGGTATGGTGTCATTGCGCCGGCGAATTTGCCGAAGGATATTGCCACCAGATTAGCCGCAGAACTGTCAAAGATTGCGGGCACGGCCGACTTTAAGGAAAAACTTGCGGCGCTAGGCATGGATTCATACGTGGTGACAACAGACCAGCTCGGCACGATCATGCGATCGGAGGCCAGTAAGTTTGCCAAGATCATCAAAGATGCGAACATCAAGGTCGATCAGTAAGGGCCGGGCAGCGGGCCATTGCCTGATGCTTTTTCTGGTGAGGCCATGAACATCACAATCCTGGACGACAGCTTCGATACTGTCCGCACACTGCAGTGCTTTCACAAGATTGCACATCACAGCGTCACGATCTGGAATGACCACACCAAGGACGTTGACCTGCTAGCCCAGCGGCTCAAGGATACGGAAGTACTGGTGCTGGTGCGTGAACGAACGCCGGTGCAAAGTCCCCTGCTCGAACGCCTGGATCGCCTTCGGTTAATCAGTCAGCTCAGCAGCCACCCCCATATTGACGTAGCCGCATGCACACGGCGCGGCGTCGTGTTGTCGTCCTCACTGTTCCCCGGTGCGCCGGAGTTCACCACTCTGCACGCAACCGCCGAGTTGACCTGGGCCCTAGCGATGGCAGCCATGCGGCGAATCCCGCAGCAGATGGCTTCGCTGAAAGCCGGCCGCTGGCAAGACGGGATTGGTCTGAATCTGCGTGGGCGCACGCTAGGTGTCTTCGGATATGGCCGAATCGGAAAAGTCGTTGCGGGCTATGGACGTGCCTTCGGCATGCGTGTCCAGGTGTGGGGCAGCCCGGGTTCGCGGGCTCAAGCCACAGCTGATGGCTATGGCTCCGCGAAAACGCAGGCGGAGTTTTTTGCACAATGCCATGTGGTTTCGCTACACCTTAGGCTGACCGATTCCACGCGGGCGATCGTGACCGCCCAAGACCTAGCGCTGATGCAAGCTGACGCCGTCATCGTGAACACCAGTCGCGCGGGACTGATAGAAACTGGGGCGCTCGAAGCGGCCTTAAAGGCCGGGCACCCCGGAATGGCCGCCATCGATGTCTACGACGAAGAGCCCGTCACCGATGCCTTGCTTCCATTGCTCAAACTGGACAATCTTGTGTGTACTCCCCACATCGGATACGTGGAGCGCGACAGTCTGGAGTCTCAGTTCTCAGAGATTTTCGATCAGATCCTGGCCTGGGAGGGTGGGCGACCGATCAATGTCGTGAATCCGCAAGCGTTGGCTGGACGCCGTGACCAACCGGTTGCATAGCAACCTGCAGACATTCGACAAAAGCTCATCCAGCACATTCATGGTTAAGCCGGAAGCACCAACTTCTAAACGCTAGGGGAAACCGGGCCAAGGTCACTCGTTTTCAGCAAAGTATTGGATAAGGTGACCGTTCAATCAAGGAGAGGCCCCATCAAATCAGATTTGTACACAAAGTTTGTTTTGACATTGATTGCCCTTGCCCGTCAGCGATTGCTTTACAACACGGCGTCCCCTCCGCTTTTGCTCACAGCGGGGTATTCAGAAAGTCATCATTTGTGATGCTCTTCACCCAAATTTATCTGCATATGTGTCTATTGGGTGCACATTAAAAATTGAATCAAGATAACTTGGACACCTGAGCGTCAAGCCAAGCAATCCTAAGCCATCGGGAAATGGAAGCCTTGGGCCAAGTCCATAGGCGCAAGAACCCCTGAAGGCAAAGCAGTGGTGTCACGCAACGCCTGAAGGGTGTACACAGTCCTCACCTACGCCAACTCACCAAGGGATTGGGTGCGGAGTTTCTGTACACCCAAAGGCTTATGGATGCTGTCGAGAAATATGAACGTACGGTCAGCGTCCAGACGCGTCTTGGGATGTTGGGACTGCTGCGCCTGCATCAGAGTTTCGAGACCCGAATTGTCCCCGGGCGAGCTATGGAATTTTCAGGCTGAAGCCTCGGATCTGTTGAGGCGGGCAAGACGAGACCCAAAACGCTTCTGATAGAAAACAGAATCGGTTTGGACTGGTTTACCAATCCCCTGCGTGCAAGTTACTGAAGGTGATTGAAGACTTCACCAGCACACCGCCGACACATCGTCAAAGGATGCGCCGGTGGTCCTGCTTGGTCTGGTTGCAGGGGCGCAGAAGAAAAACGCCCAGTCGTCGGCTTTGACAGGCCGCGAACGGCCTATCTGTTACGCCGAGATTACTTCGAAGCCTTGTCTGCAGGCTTGTCGGCCTTCTTCTCAGCCTTCTTCTCTTCTTTCTTCTCAGCCTTCTTCTCTTCTTTCTTCTCAGCCTTCTTCTCAACCTTGGCAGCCGAAGCGGCAGCGGCAGGCGCAGAGGCCTTGTCGTCTTTTTTGGCAGGGGCATCGGCGGCGAAAGTGCCAGCGGCGAACAGGGTGGCGATCAGAGCGGCGAGGAGCTTGTTCATGTTGGTATTCCTAATAAAGTGTTGAAGATGCCAGTCCGGATTGGGCTAACAATGTTCAAACGTTACGGCGAGTCAGTCGGTTGACAGAATTGGTGACATAAGCTGACCGTTATGAGCGCGCACAACCAGCTATTGACGCAGGGTTTACGCTGATAAGGAAAACGAAGCTAAGGCGGCGAGGCTTGGCTTACGGGCTGATTTGAAGCCCGTTCCGCGTTGGAGGTTCGGCCTCAAGGAGAATAGTGGAAGCACTCTCATTGCGGGTTGCCAGCTTTTTTAGGGGCCGACAATGGTGCAAAGCCAGGTGCTGCTCAATACATAGCGGCTACATGACCACAAAATGAAAAAACCCTGCTACCAAAAAGATAGCAGGGTTTCTAAGTGTGATATGGGGTGGCTGATGGGGCTCGAACCCACGACAACAGGAATCACAATCCTGGACTCTACCAACTGAGCTACAGCCACCGCAGGATTTAGATTATAGCGCCCTACTGTGTCGTCGTGGCCTCGGCGTTGGGCAGTTGGTCAGCTTTTGTGCGCTCGGGCTTGGCGATCTTTATTTCTGCCTTGAAACGATCTTTGAGCAAGTTGTAGTACGCCAGACTTTCGGCGGATGTCCACCACTGGGTGTACTGGCTTCGCTCCTGTTTGGTCGCAGCATCAAGCGATGCTTCGCGCGGCAATACTTTCAAGACGCTAACGATCGCATATCCCTGCGCACCCAGATCGATGCCGGTCAGGGCTGGCAGCGCTGCGGCGTCTGTGCGCAGTGCGGCATCGATCAGTTGCAGCGGCTGCTTTTGTGGCTGATCGCGTGATACTGACAGGGTTTCTGGTAGCACGGCGGTTGCCGGGGCAGCCTTCCATGCAGCCAGTTTGGCAATACCGTCCTTTCGCGCTTCTTCAGCACCGCGCTGGGCCAGCCAGCGCTGGCGCACGATGTCTTTGACTTCCGCCAGCGGCCTTGTTCGGGCAGGTGTGTACTGTGCAATGCGGCCCGACACCAACTGCTTGGACGCCACTTCAACCGCCTCTGTATTGCGTTTTTTCTCAATCGCATCAGGCGCAAAAATGGCATTTAGAAACTTGGCGTTGGCCAGGGCACCCGTTACACCAGGCTGGGGCTTGCGGGTGATGCCGGTCGCTGTTTTGATCTCCAGCCCCAAGCGGTCAGCGGCGGGTTTCAGGCTGTCGGCTTGCTCGTATACGGCATTGGTAAAGACTTCCACTGTTTCAGCAAACTTCTTTTGTGCCTGCTGCTTTTTGACATCGGCTTCCAGTTCGGGTTTCATCTCTTCATAAGTCGGCTGCTTGGGCACCTTGACGTCGGTCAGCTTGATGATGTGGTAACCAAACTCGGACTCCACCACATCGCTAATGTCGCCCTTTTTCATGGCGAAAGCAGCGTCTGAAAAAGGTTTGACCATCGCATCGCGCGAGAAAAAGTCAAGATCACCACCGGCGGCGGCAGAGCCTGGATCTTGCGAATTTTTGCGTGCAACGTCAGCAAATGTGTCTGGGGATTTTTTAACCAGCGCAGCCAGCTCTGCTGCCTTGGCTTTGGCCTTCTGGCGATCAGCGTCGGGCGCGCTTTTGGGCGACGCCAACAGGATGTGGCTGGCGCGGCGCTCTTCCTTGGCGCTCAGGCGCTGGGCATTTTGGTCAAAATAAGTTTTCAGGTCAGCCTCGGCGACCTTGATGCCTTTTTTGACGGTTTCAAGATCGAACAAGACGTACTCGATGTTGGCCTGCTCGGGTGCCTGAAACAAATTGGCATTGGCTTTGTAAAAAGCTTCCAGGTCAGCATCGGTCGGGTTCAGTTTGGCAGCGTAGTCGGCGGTGGAAAATCGGGCGATCTGAATCTGGCGTTTTTCAAAATAGGCATTCAGCGCGGTGTCAGCGGCGGCATTACTGGCAAAGCCGCTGCCCATCACACCCATCAGCACCTGACGGTTGGACAAGTCAGTGCGCACATTGGCCTCAAACATTTCAGGGGTCATGCCCTGCGAGCTGAGCAACTGGCGATAGCGCTCCATGTCCAGCGTGCCGTCGGCCCTGCGCAGTGACGCAATTTCTGGCGTGTCTTGCAATTCACGCGCTAGGCGCTGATCACTGGTGCCTAGTTTTGACTTGACCGACGCAGCGGCCAGTACGCGGTCGCGCACAAGGCGCTCGAGTGTGGCGTAACGGGCTTCTGGCGAATCAAACAGCTTGGCATCGAGTGAGGGCATGGAAGCCCTGAGCTTGTCGACTTCGCGCAGATGTGCCCGGTCCCATTCGGTTTGAAGAATTTCCTGGCCATCAACCCTGGCGACCACCGGGCTTTTGTCTTGCGACTTGGTATAGCCGTCAATACCGAACAGGATAAAGGACGGCACGATAAGCAAGAACAGGAAACCCATCGTGATCTTGGTGTGCTTGCGAATGAAATCAAACATCGGAAAAGTCCTGTGCGGCTGTCAAAAAAACCAATGGCAAAAATGAAAAAGGCGAACAAGATGTTCGCCTTCGGTCATGGTGTGTTAAAAATTTGTGGTGGGTGCTGACGGGCTCGAACCGCCGACCTACGTCGTGTAAGGGCGCTGCTCTACCAACTGAGCTAAGCACCCCGCCATAAACTTTTACATCCCGGGTACCTGTCTTGTATCAGTTCAAAGCGTCTTTGAGCGCTTTGCCTGGACGGAACTTGGGTACCTTGGCTGCCTTGATTTTAATCGCATCCCCGGTGCGTGGGTTGCGGCCCACGCGTGCAGCACGTTTGCCTACCGCAAAAGTACCAAAACCCACCAGAGACACAGAGCCTCCTTTTTTAAGGGTGGTTTTGACAGCGCCGATGGTGGACTCCAGCGCGCGCGTTGCAGCCGCTTTGGAAATATCGGCGTGCTTGGCAATATGCTCGATCAATTCTGTTTTGTTCACAAGCTGTTCCTCATATGAATGGAAGTTAATCTGGCTAAATCTGGCGCTTGACAAAAAACAGCTCCGGGGACGTCAACTCAGGACATCAACAAGAAGCAGTACTTGCAGTTTATCTGCTGAACATCATTTAAACCACAGACGCTTGTTGTGTCAATACGGCATTGAGTCAGTCATCGCGCCTGAAATTCTAGTCGTTTTTTTCTGCGTTTTCGCTTGACTGACAGCCTGTCGGTCTGGTTTATTTTTAGCCAGACAAACGGATGACTGCGTCAACCCAGAGCCGCTGCAATGGCCCTGCCGACATCGGCGGTTGAGGCTGTACCGCCCAGGTCAGGCGTGCGGGGCGCCCCGCTTTGGGGAGCCAAAACTTTTTCAATCGCTGCCAGCACCGCATCATGCGCGTCCTTGTGCCCCAAAAACTCCAGCATCATCGCGCCACACCAGATCTGTCCTATCGGGTTGGCCAGTTGCTTGCCCGCAATGTCGGGGGCCGAGCCATGAACCGGCTCAAACAGCGACGGGAACTTACGCTCGGGGTTCAGATTGGCGCTCGGTGCAATGCCGATGGTGCCGGTGCAGGCGGGGCCAAGGTCACTCAAGATGTCGCCAAACAGATTGCTGGCCACCACCACATCAAAAAAGTCGGGGCGCTGTACAAAATGCGCAGTCAGGATGTCAATGTGAAATTTATCGAGCCTGATGTCTGCGTAATTTTTGGCCATCTCTGCAACACGCTCGTCCCAATACGGCATGGAAATTGAAATGCCGTTGGACTTGGTGGCGCTGGTCAAATGTTTTTTGGGCCGCGACTGGGCCAGTTCAAACGCGAACTTGAGCACGCGGTCTACGCCAATACGGGTAAAGACAGACTCTTGCAACACAAATTCACGATCGGTCCCCGGGAAGGCCTTGCCGCCTATGCTGGAATATTCACCCTCGGTGTTTTCGCGCACGATGTAAAAGTCAATCTCACCGGGTGCCCGCGCGCTGCCGTCACGTCGCACAACGGGCGCAATGATGCCGGGCATCAAAC
>CANFOS010000045.1 GCA_947448735.1 Comamonadaceae bacterium
ATTTCTTCCCCGCCCCGGCCAAAAATAAACGGGTCACCGCCTTTGAGTCGTACCACGTTGTCGCCTTCTTTGACGGCCATGATCATCATCTTTTCAATGAAAGCCTGCGGGGTGGACTTGCAGCCGCCGCGCTTGCCCACGTACACAATGCGCGCGCCGGGCTGGGCAAAAGCCACGATCTCGGGGTTGACCAGGTCGTCAACAAACAGAACGCTTGCTGCCTGAATGGCTTTGAGCGCTTTGAGCGTGAGCAGATCTGGGTCGCCAGGACCTGCACCGACCAGGGTGCAGCGTCCGTTTGCGACCCATGCGCACTGAGCAGAAATATCGTTTTTCATAGTTGTTTCACGAGATGCAAGATGTGTTCCACCTGCATGGCAATCGACGCAGGCACGGCTTGCTGTCCGACAAGAACCGATTGAATATAGGCCGCCGTGCTGACAGCATCGGTGGTTTTGGGCAGGTCGGGCAGGGTGCTGAGTGTGCCGGCTTGCGCCTCTTGCAGCAGTTGCCGCTGGCCCTTGATGAAGGCGTCCATTTGCGGCACGCGGCGCGCGTCGGCCACCACCTCGCCCTCGGTGCCGCGCAGCAGCATGGCGCTGGTCTGGGTCAGTTCCAGCGTTTGCGCCATCGACACGGCGTATTCAGGGTGTGTGTAGCTGCTGACGATCAGCGCTTTGCCGATGCAGGGGTTCATCAGTTTGACCAGGCTGTGCGCCGGGTTGCGCAGGCCGACGACGCGGCGCACGTCCAGCAGGCGCTTCAGAGCTGGGCACAGAACCTCTGTGGGGACGTACGCCACCTCACCTGGTGCTATAGCTTTAGTAGCTGATTGAGCACCTATTTCAAGGGCCAGAAGCACTTCTGATACAAAAACACGGCTGTCTTCAGTGGGCGTGCCGTGAATCAGCACCGCCAGGCCCTCGCGCGCCAGCAACAGGGCCAGCAGCGGCGTGAGCAGCGGCAGTTTGCGTGCCCCGTTGTAGCTGGGCAGCACCACCACAGGTGCAGCGCCGTCGGGAATCAGCGTCATGCGGCTGCGTACCGCATCGAGAAAACCCGCCATCTCGTCAGGCGTTTCGCCTTTGATGCGCATCGCCAGGCAAAACGCGCCGACTTCCAGGTCTGTGACCGTGCCGTCCAGCACCTGCTCCAGCAGGTCGGTGGCTTGCTCGCGCGTCAGGGGCCGCGCACCGTCTTTGCCGCGACCAATTTCCTTGATGTAGTGACTGATTCCCATGGCTGTATTGTCCGCCAACGCGGACGGCGGCATCACGACTCAGCAAGGGGCGTGATGGGAATCACCGTGCGCGAGATCGCCGCTGGGGTTGAGCGCACCAGGCGTTTGAGCTCTGGCACACAGCTGCCGCAAGCGGTGCCGCATTGCAGGTCGCTTTGCAGCGATGCCAGGCGTTCTGCTGGCGTGCCTGGTGCGGTGCCCAGATGCGCATGAATCGCCACATCGGTCACGTTCATGCAGCTGCAGACCAGCTTGCCGCGCGCCTGAACAGCCACCGGCGCTTTGGCGCCTGGCGACAGCAGCAGGCGGCCGTAGGTTTGCGCGGGCAGCTCGCCTTCAAGCACGGTTTTGATCCAGGCCTCGGCGCTGGTGTCGCCGGCCAGTAAAAAGCCTGTGAGTTCTGCTTGTTCACCGACGGGTGTCAGCCTGGCGGCGCGCCACTGGCCGCGTTTTTTGTCGACATAGCGCAGCGTTTCAGGACTTGCCAGACCGAGAATGTTTTCAATCTGCATCAGCAAGTCATCCGGCGGCACGACATGCGCTGCGGCTCTGAACAGCACGCCCTCACGCGCAACGTTGAAGCCCCCCAAGGGCGTGTTGTTGGCAAACGGCACGCAACTGGTGAAAGGAAAGGCCTTCATCAGCGGCTTGAGCGCATGGCGCGCTGCCAGCGACTCACCCTCCGGCAGCCAGGCCATGGCCAGCAGACTCCAGGGCAGTTCGGCTTTCAAAATTTTGACCGCGGCATGTTTCAGCTCGGGCTGTTTGGACGTGGGGCAGTAGGCCGAGGTGGTGATGGCGTTCACGCCTGCCAAGGGCTCACCCATGCTGGACAGGCCGCTCAAATACTCGCTGCCCCAGTGCATCGCGATGAAGGCCTGGCTGGCGGCGACTTCACTGGAGGCTTGCAGCGGCACCACGATCGAGCCGCGCTTGGACGTGATGTGGACCAAGTCACCGTCTTTGAGAAGGCGGCGCGCCATGTCGTTGGCGTTCATTTGTACGCAGGGCTCTGCCACGTGGCCAAACAATCTGCCCAGCGCGCCGGTGCGGCTCATGCCGTGCCACTGGTCACGCAGGCGGCCGGTGGTCAATGAAAACGGGTAACGCGATTCACGGGGTTCGGCCACAGGCTTGTAGAGGGTGTTGGCAAATTTGGCTTTGCCGTCTGGCGTGGGGAAGATACCGTCTTCATACAGGCGGGCTTTGCCAACCGTCTCGCCCGTTTTAAGCGGCCACTGCTGCGGCGCCGCGTCCAGCATGGCGTAGCTCATGCCGGTGATGTCCAGGTCACGGCCACGGGTGGATTCGCGGTGCTCGTTCCAGATGGCTTCAACGCCTGCCGCGTCGTTGCTCAAGGAGTAAGGGAAAAGGGTGGTGCGTGTGGGCAGCAAGCGCTCCAGGCGCTGCGCAAAATCAACCGCAATCGACCAGTCATGGCGCGTCTGGCCCGCTGCAGGCACTGCCGCGCGTACGCGTGAAATACGGCGTTCGCTGTTCGTGACCGTGCCTATTTTTTCGCCCCAGGTGGTGGCGGGCAGCAGCAGGTCGGCGTAGTCGCAGGTGGCTGCGGTCGCAAATGCCTCTTGCACAATCACCAGCTCGGCCCGCTCCAGCGCACGGCGCACGGTGGTCTGGTCGGGCATCGACTGGGCCGGGTTGGTGCAAGCGATCCACAGCGCTTTGATCTCGCCGTCGGCCGCTGCCTGAAACATCTCGACCGCCGTTTTGCCGGGTTTGCTGGGCACGTCACGCCCTGCACCGTCCAGGCCCCACAGCTTGGCGACTTCAGCCCGGTGCTCAGGGTTGGCCATGTCGCGGTGCGCGCTGATCAAATTGGCAAGACCACCGACCTCGCGCCCACCCATGGCGTTGGGCTGGCCGGTCAGTGAGAACGGGCCTGCGCCCGGCTTGCCGATGTGCTGTGTTGCCAAATGCAGGTTGATCAGCGCTGCATTTTTGTCCGTGCCGCTGCTCGACTGGTTCAAACCCTGGCAGTACAGGCTCAATGTGGCAGCCGAGGTTGCAAACATCTTGGCAGCGGTCAACAGGTCTTCTTTTTTGATGCCGCAAGTCTCGGCCACGATATCTGGCGTGTAGTCGCGCACCGTGGTTTTGAGCGCATCAAAACCGGTGGTGTGTGCGGCGATGTAAGCGTTGTCTGTCCAACCTTCCCACAGCATGATGTGCAGCATCCCGTTGAACAGACTCACGTCGGTGCCGGGCTGGATCGGCAGGTACAAGTCGGCAATCTCGGCCGTGTCGGTGCGGCGCGGGTCGCAGAAGATGATGTTCATCTGCGGGTTGTTTTGCTTGGCGTCTTCAATGCGGCGAAACAAAATCGGGTGCGCATACGCCGTGTTGCTGCCGACAATAAAAATACACTGCGCATGATTCACGTCGTCGTAGCAGTTGGGCGGCGCATCTGCCCCCAGCGTTTGCTTGTAGCCGGCCACCGCGCTGCTCATGCACAGGCGCGAGTTGGTATCAACGTTGTTGGTGCCAATCAAGCCTTTGGCCAGTTTGTTAAAGACGTAATAGTCTTCGGTCAGCAACTGGCCCGAGATGTAAAAGCCCACCGCATCCGGGCCGTGCTGTTGGATGATTTGCGCAAATGATTCAGCGGCAAAACCCAAGGCGTTGTCCCAACTGACCGGCGTCGCATCACCGTGCCGATGTTCACGGCGCATCGGCTGCAGCAGCCGGGTTTGACGGGTAACAGCAGCGCTGGCTGTGAGCGCCAGGGTTGAGCCCTTGGTACACAAGCGGCCAAAGTTAGCCGGGTGATCGGGGTCGCCTCTTACCCCGGTGATCTGGTCGCCAATGGATTCAATCACCACACCGCAACCTACCCCACAGTAGGGGCAGGTGGATTTTGTTTCACGCATTGGCAAGGTCTTTGGCCACCGGTCCAGCAGTAGGTCGCACCAGATCCAGCCCCAATGTTGCCAGCTCGCCCACATCCAGATGCACCGCACCGCCTTCCACCTTCACCGCAAACTTCGGTGTGCAGCCTTCGTCAGGTGCCTTGGCGCAACCGCCGTTCAGGTCAATCGTCCAGTTGTGCAGCGGGCAGGCCACGCTTTCACCAAACACAATGCCCTGGCTTAGCGGGCCGCCTTTGTGCGGGCAGCGGTCCAGCAGGGCAAACACGCCATCGACATCGTTGCGAAACACGGCCACATCCATGCCGCGCTGGCGTGACACGCGGCGCGAGCCGAGCACCGGAATGTCGGTGACCAGGCAGATTTTTTTCCATTCAGACATTTTTATTCTTCCATTTTTTGTATCACCCCGGACTTGATCCTGGTCTCATCGATTGGGGATCAAGTCGGTCATGACAAGGCGCCATCAGACCGAAATCGCATCAAACTGCCGGGTATCAACCGCCGCCTTCTGCATTTCAAACCATGGGTCTGGCTCGCCGTCGAGCGCAAATTGCAACTGCGCCCATAGCGCCTTGCGGCCTTCGTGGTCTTCCAGGATTTTCTTCTTGACGTGTTCCAGGCCGACGCGGCTGACGTAGTGCACCGTGCGCTCCAGATACCAGCCTTCTTGCCGGTACAGCTCGCAAAACGCACCGGTGTATTCCAGCACTTCTTCGGCGGTTTTGACCTTGACCAGAAAGTGCGCGACCTCGGTTTTGATGCCGCCGTTGCCAGCGATGTACATCTCCCAGCCTGAATCCACCCCAATCACGCCCACGTCCTTGATGCCTGACTCCGCGCAGTTGCGCGGGCAGCCGCTGACGGCAAATTTGACCTTGTGCGGTGCGTACATGCGCCACATGGCGCGCTCCAGGTCTTTGCCCATTTGGGTGGAGTCTTGCGTACCCATGCGGCACCATTCGCTGCCGACGCAGGTTTTGACGGTGCGCAGTGCCTTGGCATAGGCGTGACCAGATGGCATGCCGATGTCTTTCCACACGTTGACCAGGTCTTCTTTCTTCACACCCAGCAAGTCGATGCGCTGGCCGCCGGTGACCTTGACGGTCGGGATCTTGTATTTGTCAACGGCATCGGCAATGCGGCGCAGCTCGCTGGCGTTGGTTTCACCGCCCCACATGCGCGGGATGACACTGTAGGTGCCGTCTTTTTGAATGTTGGCGTGGCTGCGCTCGTTGATGTAGCGGCTTTGCGGGTCGTCTTTGGCCTCTTTGGGCCAGGTGCTGATGAGGTAGTAGTTCAGCGCCGGGCGGCAGCTGGCGCAACCGTTCGGCGTCTTCCAGTCCATCGAGGTCTGCACCTCTTTGATGGTCAGCAGCTTGTTGGCGCGAATCGCATCGCGCACCGCCTGATGCCCGTGGTCGGTGCAACTGCACATGGCTTTGAGCTTGGGCGTGGCCGAATAGTCGCCGCCGGCCGTAAACATCAAAATCTGCTCCACCAGACCGGTGCATGAGCCGCAGGACGCACTGGCCTTGGTGTGCTTGCGCACTTCGTCAAGTGTGAACAAGCCTTTTTCTTTGATAGCTTTGCAGATCGTGCCCTTGTTCACGCCGTTGCAACCGCAAACCTCCGCGCTGTCAGGCATGCTCGCCGCTTTGGTGTGGCCTTCGTGGCCGGTGTCGCCAATGCTGGACTCGCCAAACATCAGCCTGTCGCGAATGTCTGCCACGCTGCGGCCGTCACGCAGCAGCTTGAAGTAATAGCTGCCATCCACCGTGTCGCCATACAGGCAGGCACCGACCAGCTTGTCGTCTTTGATGACCAGTTTTTTGTAGACGCCGCCAAACGGGTCGGACATGATGATTTCTTCAGAGCCCTCGCCGCCCATGAAGTCGCCCGCGCTGAACAGGTCAATGCCGGTGACCTTGAGTTTGGTCGATGTCAATGAGCCGGTGTAGCGGCCAATGCCAAACTGCGCCAGGTGGTTGGCCGCCACTTTGGCCTGTTCAAACAGCGGCGCCACCAGGCCGTAGGCAATGCCGCGGTGCGCAGCGCATTCACCCACGCTGTAAATACGTGCGTCGGTGGTGGTTTGCATCGTGTCGTTGACCACAATGCCTTTGTTGCAGTGGATACGCATGGCCTCAGCCAGGGCCGTGTTGGGGCGAATGCCGACCGCCATCACGACCAAATCGGTGGCCAGCTCGGTGCCGTCTTTGAATTTGATGGCGGTGACCCGACCGCTCTTGCCGCCATGTTCGGCCCCTACCAGCTCTTGCGTTTGGGCACCCATCAAGAATTTCAAGCCACGCTTTTCAAGCGACTTTTGCAGCAGCTGGCCCGCCACGCTGTCAAGCTGGCGCTCCATCAGGGTGGGCATGACGTGCACGACGGATACGTCCATGCCGCGCAGCATCAGTCCGTTGGCCGCCTCCAGACCCAGCAGGCCGCCACCAATCACCACGGCCTTTTTGTATTTGCTGGACGCGTCAATCATCGCGTTGGTGTCGGCAATGTCGCGGTAAGCAATCACGCCGTCCAGGTCTTTGCCGGGGATGGGCAAGATAAAGGGGTTGGAGCCGGTGCACAGCAGCAGGCGGTCGTATTCAACCTCAATCAACCCGCCCTTGCCGTCGTCTGCTTTCACGATGCGTTTGACGCGGTCCACATCGACGACTTTTTTGCCCGCGTGCAGCGTGATGTGGTTGTCTTTGTACCAGTCCCAGCTGTTTAAGACGATCTCGTCCAGCGTTTGCTCGCCTGCCAGCACCGGGCTGAGCAAAATGCGGTTGTAGTTGGGGTGCGGCTCCGCGCCAAAAACGGTGATGTCGTACAGATCAGGCGCAACTTTGAGCAGCTCTTCAATCGTGCGCACCCCCGCCATGCCGTTGCCGACCATCACCAGTTTTGATTTTTTCATCGCTTTTCTCCAGTGTTCCAATGTGTTGCGGGCTTCAAAACAAGCTCTGTCAAACAAGTTCTGGTTTTAGGCATGAACTCTGAGCCAGCAGGCGGCCAGTCAGCAAAGCCATGCGCCAAAACAAGGGTTTTAAACAGACACCGTGGTGTTGACCAAGGCGCAAGCACCGCAAACCTGTTTGCTGTTACTTGTGGTGCACACGTCGTTGCATGCGTGATGCCGCAATGCAAGACTGCGGTTGGGCGCTCCGTTACGCCCGCTGTGAACACGCAAAACCTGTGCCAAGCTGCGCACGCGCCGTGCCTCGAAACGGGCTTTGTCGCCCGGCCTGTGATTTCTGTCGGAGCGTGCGTGGCCATGCGGCAGGGCAGGGCGAAGCCGAATTTGCCAGCGCCACCACGGCTGGCAAGCACTGCCAAGTCGATGCACCAAAAACGGGCATCCCAGGAAACGCAGGGCGCCAACCAGACATGCAAGCCCAACGGGTCAACCAAATGTGGCGCATGGACTTTGTGGCCGACAAGCTGTTTGATGGCCGCAAACCGCGCATGCTCACTGCGCTCGATCGCTACACCCGGGAAAGTCTGCAACCATCAAGACCGACCACGGCAGCGAGTTCGTCGGCACGGCCCTGGACGCGTGGGCCTATGAACACAGCATCGACATGGATCTGAGCCGACCCAGAGAACCCAGGCCGTGTGCTGGTTTTACTGTCCGAATAAAAAGAACTTTTGATTGGTAGTTGCAAAAATCAACTTTAAAGATGATGATTATCATTATTTTTGATTTTTTCGATTGGAGTGGGTATGAAACGATTTGCGGTGCAATGGCTTGTCAGTGCATTGGGTTGTATGGCGGTTTCTGCTGCCGCTCAAAAATGTCTGCCTGCTGAATCGACCTTGTACGAGGGCAACACAGGGAAAAAAGTGGCCTTGGTGTGTGCCAGCCCTGCCAAGCCGCCGTTTGCGAAAATTGAATACCGTTTTGGCACGCCAGAAAAAACTGAAATGACGTACACGGCTGACCTGACCAATGGCAAAAAGTTTTTTGCAGCGAACGAGGCCTATGAACCTCGTGCAGGTTTGAACCACCTGTGGTTCACCAACGGTGACACCACCTACATCATTTCAGAATGCATTGGCGGCATGTGCCCTCACTCGGGCGGCATTGTGGTGGCCAAAGGCAAAAAGATTCTGGCGCGCATCAAAGTCAAAGAGGGCGGCTTTTCCGCAGATGGCGCAGTTGACTTTGGCGGTCCAAAATCAAAGACACCTTTGGTGCAAGTCAAAGATCCTGAAGGCGTCGATGTCACCTTGCTTTACAGCAAATGACGCATGTGCCTTTGAATTTGGATGAGCTTGGCTGACGCAGCGCCACATGTGAACGGGGTCTGTTGGCGGTCGGGGGAAATCTGCGTCAGATTCCAATGAACCAGATCAAAGCCGCGTCGAAAAGCAGCCTGAAACCCGAAATCATCTTGTTAGAGTATCAAATCGGCCTGTAGCCCAATATATTGCTGCGCTATTTGCTACCAAATAAATAGCATTTCAACGACCTCCAGTTGCTGCAGCATGCCTGGGAGCTGCAACCGCATGCGTATCAGCGGGATGGATGGGAAAATCGGGGTCGGATTCGAATGAAGCTGGAAACCCCGCTGCTCCTGCGTGGGACCGGCCTGACGCGTTCTCAGGCGTTTTATGAGGCATTTTTGGGCATCACTCAAGGCTTTTGGCGAATGCGCGCGGGCTGCGCTTGAAATATCAGCGAGCCAATCGGCCAAACAGCGATTGAATGCCCAAGCGGTTTTTCGGAACTCGGGCTATAGTCAAAACGTCATCAGATGCCAGATGCAGTGGAATTCGCAGACCATGTATCCAAGCAATTAACATACAGAGGTTTTTTGAATTAATATTATTATAAATAATATTAAAAAATAGCGATCAAGATGCTTTCGCTCTGATCTTGAATTATTATTATTTCCGATTAAAAAATTAAATGATGAAAAAAATTATTTTTTTGATGATATTTTTAACCAATATGGCTTATGCACAGAATAAGACATACGACGATAGTCCAACGACAATGCATAGTCTAAAAAATTTAAAGGAAAAGATGCTGGTCGTTACCGTTAAATACTCAAAAGATGTTCAAACTGCGTGTGATATAGAAAGCCGTAGAATTGGTAACAAGGGGTTTAGTTATAAGCTTCAGGCTTGTACGTTTTGGACTCAAGATACATGCACAATAATTCTTCCAAAAATGGCCAATTTGCATACCATCGGGCATGAATTTCTCCATTGCCTCAAAGGTGATTGGCACCCACAATAAAATGGTCATTAAAAGTCAGGTGAAAAATCGGCTTAGACCTGAAGCAACAGTCGGGGTTAGCTCCGACTCCCATGAATCTCTCTTTTTTACATTGACTGCGGCTATGACGGCGGAGGTGTTGGCTTGACGTATCCTTTTCAAAAAACGTGTACAACACGACAAAAAATATCATCACATTGATAAAATTAATGAAAGTGATAGACAGTCTTGTGATTTTTGTTGAAAATTACCAGCTGAAGTTTAAGAACAAACGAAAAAACTGGACAGTCGTTTGCTCGGTGCTGCGATGGGGCTGAAGGCGGATGGGGGCGCAGGTCCGCGTCAACACACGCAGGACCCGTGTGGCTTCGGATGGTTTGGCTTGAGGTCGTGTTGACAAAACTTGCGCAATCAAAATATGTTGCTCTAAAAAATCAAATTTTAGGGCCTTGGGAATTTTAAAATCAAGGAGATTTACATGCGGCTTTTAGGTAACATCATGTGGTTTTTTCTCGGAGGTTGGTTATTATTTATTGCCTATTCGCTCGCAGCAATTATTTTCTTCCCGGTTTTTCTTCCATTATTTCGAGTCGCCAGGTACGCACTCTGGCCATTTGGGAGAGCTGTGGTTACACAAAGTGATTTAAAGAAATATCGTGCCATTAAGGGTTTACCAGCCGATGATGGTGAGGTTTTAAAAGCGATTGGTGGCATTCTGAACATCATCTGGATGCTTACTTTTGGATGGTTATTGGCTTTAACGCATATCGTTGCTGCCTTTTTCAACTTATGTATGTTCTTCCTTATTTTTACAATCCCAAATATTGGTGGAAATTGGAAGATGATCCGTATCGCCTTTATGCCTTTTAATAAAGTGATCGTGCCCCAAGAACTTGCAGAAGAGATTGATTTGGTGATTTCTAAGGCAAATTTAAATCTATAATTTCGGTAGGCTTTAAATATTTTTAAAGAATTTTTCTGCGCCAGACGAGTCGGAGTCCGGTTAACAGGGTCAAGGGAAAAGTCGGGGTGAGGTGCCAATGAACCTCATCACAGCTTCGTCACCACTGTCCGCGTCTTTTCGCCCTGCGCAAGCTCACGTGCAGCACGTTTGACAAGTTCAGCATCCAGTGTGGTGAAGTCGTCGCAGCCTTGGCTTAAGGCAGGTGAAGCGCTTCTGCAAGCTCCCATCCCTGAGCGGGCCCTTTGGTGGACACTAAACCGGCGCTCATGGTCGATCCATCAAAAGTTTTACCCGGTGGGTATTTCGCTCTTTTCTGGCGAAGACCTGTTTGCCGCCTGAGACAATCGCCGCATGTTTGAAGAAAATCCTGTCCTTTCGCCTGCCCTTGCGCAGTCGGCCCCACCCCCGCATGACTACCCGCCAGATCTGCTGACCATTGAGTCGCTTGACATCGAGGCTCAGGGCATTGCCCACCGGGCCGATGGCAAGGTGGTTTTTATTGAGGGCGCTTTGCCATACGAGGTGGTCACCGCCAATGTGTACCGTAAAAAGGCGGCGTTTGAAAAAGCGATGGTGATGGCGGTTCACCGGGAATCGTCCCAGCGGGTGGTGCCTGGTTGCCCCCACTTTGGCATGCACACCGGTGCGTGCGGCGGCTGCAAGATGCAGCACCTGCATGTGGGCGCGCAGGTGGCTGTCAAGCAGCGGGTGCTGGAAGACAACTTGCAGCACATCGGCAAGCTCAAAGCCGACAACCTGATGCGGGCCATTGAAGGCCCGGCCTGGGGCTACCGCTACCGGGCGCGGCTGTCGGTGCGCTATGTGCGCAAAAAGGGCGAGGTGCTGGTGGGCTTTCATGAGCGCAAAAGCAGCTTTGTGACCGATATGAGCCATTGCCCGGTGCTGCCGCCGCATGTCAGCAACATGCTGCTGCCGCTGCGCGCCCTGATTGCCAGCCTGGACGCGAAGGAGACGGTGCCGCAAATCGAACTGGCCTGCGGCGACAGCATCACGGCGTTGGTGCTGCGCCACATGGAGGCCTTGAGCGGCGCTGACAAAACCCGCTTGCGCGCGTTTGCCGCCATCAACCCCGGCCTGCAGTGGTGGTTGCAGCCGGGCGGGTTAGAGACTGTTGCCCTGATGGATGCAGATGTGCCGCAGCTCAGTTATGCGCTGCCCGAGTTTGGGGTGGTCATGCCTTTCAAACCAACAGACTTCACCCAGGTCAACCCGCACATCAACCAGGTGCTGGTGTCGCGCGCGTTGCGTCTGCTGGATGTGCGGCCAAGCGAGCGGGTGATTGACTGGTTTTGCGGGCTGGGCAACTTCACGCTGCCGCTGGCAATGCGCGCGCGTGAGGTGCTGGGCGTTGAAGGCAGCGAGGCGCTGGTGGCGCGTGCGCGCGCCAATGACCTGGCAAATCGCCTGTCAAATCAGGCTGCGGGCCAAGCAAAACGTCAGCGAGCAGCTACTACTTTTATAGCGCGCAACCTCTTTGAAATGACGCCTGCGATGCTGGTCAAAGATGGCATGGCCGACAAATGGCTGGTGGACCCACCGCGTGAAGGCGCATTTGAGCTGTTCAAGTCGCTGGCGGCGCTGCATCAGCAACTGGTCACTGGCGTGCCCTGTGATGATGGTATCCATCAGCAAAGCCTGGCGCTCGGCGACTGGGTGCTGCCCAAGCGCATTGTGTATGTCAGTTGCAACCCGGCCACGCTGGCCCGTGATGCCGGCGTATTGGTGAACAACGACAAGGGTGGCGGTGCTTACCGCTGCACGTCAGCCGGGGTGGTCAACATGTTTCCGCACACGGCGCATGTGGAGTCGATTGCGGTGTTTGACCTGAAGATGTAACCGGCAACAAAAAAGGGCCCGAGGGCCCTTTTTTAATTTGTGTAGACAGCGCTTAGTCGCGTTCGCCACCAAAAATGCCAAGCAATGCGAGCAGGCTCTGGAAGATGTTGAACAGGTCCAGGTAAATAGCCAGTGTGGCGCTGATGTAGTTGGTTTCGCCGCCGTCGACGACCTGCTTCAGGTCATAGAGCAAATAGGCGCTGAACACAGCAATCGCCAGCGTGCTGATCACCGCCATCAACATGGTCGAGCCGACAAACACGTTGATCACCGCCGCCACCATGATGACCAGCGCGCCGGCAAACAGCCATTTGCTCATGCCGCTCAGGTCGCGTTTGATGACCGTGGCCAGACTGGCCATGACCACCATCACGCCTGCCCTGCCAGCAAAGGCCGTCATGACCAGGGAGGCGCCGTTGCTGTAGCCCAGCACCATGGCAATCATGCGCGACAGCATCAGGCCCATGAAGAAGGTAAAGCCGAGCAGCACGGGCACGCCCGCTGCCGAGTTTTTGGTTTTCTCAATGGCAAAGATAAAACCGAAGGCACCGGCCAGGAACACAATCATCCCCAGTCCGCCGCTCAGAGCGCGGGTGATACCGGTGGCTATGCCGATGTAGGCACCCAGCACGGTAGGCAGCAGGCTCAGGGCCAGCAGCCAATAAGTATTGCGCAGCACCTTGTTGCGTTGTTCGCTTGAGGTGGTCAGACCGTAGTCAAGGGAGTGGATGTTTTCATTCATGAGAGTGATCTCCAGATAAGCTCAGCAAATGCTGACAGGTCGGATTTTAGGGGTGGCAGGTCGTTTTTCAAGAGATTCCCCCACAGTTCACCCAGCTATTTTTTTAAGGGATCTTTGACATGATGTCGGTCGGGGTCCGCGTTTCCAGCTGATTTTTGCGTATGCTCATGTTTTTATCATCAATCGCAAACACCTATGAAATCCAAAGCCACTCTTGATTCCGCCGACGTCAAAGCCATCGCCGCAGCCGCCGAGCTGGAAGCCCTGAAAAACAACTGGGCAGTGACCATTGCGATTGTGGATGACGGCGGCCATTTGCTGCATCTGCAGCGCCTTGACGGTGCGCCGCCGGTATCCAGCCACATTGCGCCGGCTAAGGCCCACACGGCCGCGCTCGGCCGGCGTGAGAGCAAGGTTTATGAAGACGTGATCAACAGTGGACGGATCGCGTTTTTGAGCGCACCCACGATTGCCGGCATGCTCGAGGGCGGTGTGCCCATCATGAAAGACGGTCAGTGCCTGGGCGCTGTCGGCGTGAGCGGCGTCAAGTCCAATGAAGATGCGCAAATTGCCCGAGC
>CANFOS010000046.1 GCA_947448735.1 Comamonadaceae bacterium
CCGCGCATGGCAAGCATGTGCTGGTTGAAAAACCGATGGCACTCACACTGACCGAATGCACCCGCATGATCCATGCCTGCCAAAGCGCCAGCGTGCATCTGATCGTCGGCCATAGCCACAGCTTCAACACACCGATCGGGCGTTCCAGACAACTGATTGACAGCGGCGTTTATGGTGCTGTCCGCATGATCACGGCGCTGAACTTCACGGATTTTTTATACCGGCCACGCAGGCCTGAAGAGCTGCTAACGGCCGCCGGAGGCGGCGTGATTCACAGCCAGGCCGCGCACCAGATCGATATCCTTCGGCTGCTCGGTGGCGGGCTGGTGCGCAGCGTGCGCGCCCACACTGGCGCCTGGGACGCAGCACGCCCGACAGAAGGCGCCTACAGCGCGCTGCTGGGCTTCGAAGGTGGTGCTTTCGCGACAGCGGTGTACAGCGGCTATGGTCACTTTGACTCCGACGAGTGGATGAACAGCGTGGGTGAACTGGGGCAATACAAAAACCTGGATGACTACGGCAGCGCACGCCAACGACTGGCCACAAGTCAGAACGAAACCGCGCTGAAAGCCGCACGCAATTACGGCGGCAGCGCCTACACCCCGAGCTCGTCCCCACCAGGCAGCCTGGCGCACCAGCACTTCGGCCCCCTCATCATCAGTTGTGACAAAGCCGACCTTCAACCGTCAGCGACCGGCATCACCATTTATGCCGACCGTCAAAAATCGTTTCTTGCCCTGCCCGCTCCGGTCATCCCGCGCATCGAGGTCATTGACGAGCTGTTTGCTGCCGCCCGGTATGACCAGCCCCCCGTGCACAGCGGCTCATGGGCACGCGCTACCACCGCCGTTGGCTTGGCCATGCTGGAGTCCGCCAAAACGCAAACCGAGCAGCAACCCCTTCACCAGGTCAAACCGGGGCCATGATGAAACCCGACAGCCACAACATTCTTCATCACTGGCGCGAGGCGGTGCCCAACGACCGCATGGCCCACCTGATACGTGACACCGAGCGTGCCTTTCGCCGGGCACTTCAGCTGCGACTGGCTGCGCATGGCGTGCCGTTTGGGCACTGGGCTTTTTTACGCATTTTGTGGGAGGCCGACGGCTTGACCCAAAAAGAACTGAGCCAGCGCGCTGGCGTCATGGAGCCCACCACCTTCACCGCGATGAAAGCCATGGAGGCGCAGGGTTACATCACCCGCAACCAGATACCTACCAACAAGAAAAATGTCTACGTGCACTTGACCGATGCCGGACGCGCGCTAAAAAAAGAGCTGGTTCCCCTGGCCGAGGAAACCAATGAAATCAGCGTTAAAGGCCTGGCACCGAAAGAAATAGCGACAGCACGAAAAGTACTGCTGGCCATGCTGGTCAACCTGTCTGAAGAATAAAAGCGCTGCACCCGGGCAGCGCATCGCGTCTTAAATGAGCTTCACACCGGTTTTTGACTGCACAAATTCGCGCGTGACGCCCTCAGCCAGCTCAACCAGCTTCAAGCCTTCAGGTGTCACGTCGATCACCGCCAGGTCGGTGATGATGCGATCGACCACGCCCAAACCTGTCAGCGGTAGCGTGCAGCTCGGCAGGATTTTCATGTCTTCGGTGCCGTCTTTCTTCTTGGCGACGTGCTCCATCAAAATAATCACCCGCTTGACGCCTGCCACCAGGTCCATCGCACCGCCCATGCCCTTGACCATCTTGCCGGGAATCATCCAGTTGGCCAAGTCGCCTTTTTCACTGACCTGCATCGCACCCAGAATGCTCAGGTTGATCTTGCCCGCGCGAATCATGCCAAACGATTGGTCGGAGCCAAAAATCGCAGAACCCTTGATGGTCGTCACAGTTTGCTTGCCTGCATTGATGAGGTCTGCATCGACCTTGTCGTCTGTTGGAAACGGGCCAATGCCCAGCATGCCGTTCTCAGATTGCAGCCACACTTCGATGTCGGGGCTGACATGGTTGGCCACCAGGGTCGGAATGCCAATACCGAGGTTGACGTAAAAACCGTCCTGCAGTTCTTGGGCAGCACGCGCTGCCATTTGGTCTTGTGTCCAGGCCATGATCAAACCCCTGCTTTCTCTGTGATGGTTCGTTTTTCAATGCGCTTTTCCGGGTTCGGATTGCACACAATGCGGTTCACGTAAATACCGGGCAAATGGATCTGGTCGGGATCCATCGCGCCAGTTTCCACCACTTCTTCAACTTCAACGATGCAGATCTTCCCCGCCATCGCCACAGCCGGATTGAAGTTGCGCGCCGTCAGGCGAAACTGCAGATTGCCCGATTGATCAGCGCGCCAGGCTTTGACAAGCGACACGTCTGGCACCAGGGACCTTTCCATCACATAGGTTTCGCCGTCAAACTCGCGCAGCTCTTTGCCTTCGGCCACCAGCGTACCCACACCGGTTTTGGTGAAGAACGCCGGAATGCCCGAGCCACCGGCCCGCAGCTTTTCAGCCAGCGTGCCTTGCGGCGTGAACTCCAGTTCGAGCTCGCCTGCCAGGTATTGGCGTTCAAATTCCTTGTTTTCGCCCACGTAGCTGGCAATCATTTTTTTGATCTGCCGGGTTTCCAGCAGCTTGCCGAGACCAAAACCATCGACCCCCGCGTTGTTGGAAATCACCGTCAAATTTTGTACGCCGCTGTCCTTGAGCGCTTCAATCAGCGCCTCAGGAATACCGCACAGGCCGAAACCGCCAACGGCCAATAATTGGTCGTCTTTCACGACGCCTTTGAGCGCCTCGGCGGCGGATTGAAAAAGTTTCTTCACAAAATGCTCCTTAACATGTCAATCAGTCATTGCATCGTATTTTATGTTTAATGCAATCGGTATTCGATGGCCTGTTTACGCTGCGGGAAGGGCTTCAAGCGCAACGGCAGAAGCGACTTGCAAGGATGATTCGGCACATGGCAAGCGCGGCAAGGTACTGAGTTCAAAGCTTGATGGCGCAGCAAACATGCCCTGCAAAGTAGCGCGGACCATGGTTAACCTCGGGTCTAGCGGCAACGCGTCGTCCGTGGTGTCGTTGATGCAAAAGAAGTCAATGCATCCCCTGCTCGCCGCCAATTCAACAAGTTGCGTTGTCTTGTCGGCATCGCCCGTTGACACATAGACATGTGAATAGTCCCGTACCTTGGCCACACCATGCGCCAATGCCCAACGCAGGACAAAATCAGACACGATGGTGGGTTTGTCCCAAGTACGGAAAACAGTTGAGCGCGATCGGGCAAACATCTCGGGGGCCTGAGCCTCCAGCTCATATAAAAGCGACCGGAGCATGGGCCTTGGCGAATGGGCAAACGTTCTGAAAGTATGCTCGTATTGCGGTGTCATGTGCAGCGCCCATTCGGCATCGTCGGCCGGACGCATCGCTCGTTTTTTGAGCCACGTCGCAGACAGCCTGCAGGCATTGATCAAAGAGGTTGCATCCTCTGCAAGCGGCTCGTCAGTCACTGCTTCATCGTCAGACCAGGCGACATAAACGCCACCCGGCCAAAACCAGTCGCTGACGCGCACTGGAGCACCAAAAAAAACATCGTCATTGAAGTAAAAATACCGTTCAGACAGGCCCGGAATCCGGTGAATATAAGACTCAATATTTCCAGAATCAAAAGTTGGCAAGCAGTCCGATGGCATCAATTCCGCGTGATCCACCAGCGTCAGGCCTGGCGTGTCACGCAGCCACTGCGGCGTTTGACCGTCCGTGACAACATAAACATGACCATGCCCAGGGAAAAATGTTTCCAGTGCGCGCAAGCTGTAGCGCAGCTCGTCGTTGTCCCTGAAGCGTCCCTCCACATTGCTAAAGGGTGCCATCGCGCCACGCTCACGGGCGCTGAGTTGCCGGGCTGCCTTTTGACGCTTTTGACGCCACTTGTCATCGTTGCCGTCTACCCAGAGGTAAACAATGTCTATTGGAAAATCGGTGTCTATCACTTGCGTTGAATGGCTAAACCCTCGATGTTAGCCCGAATTTGAGGAGTTACTACCAAACCTCAAACATGAAACGCTATTATTTTTATAGCCGCCAAGCCAATAAATCATTGGCCTGTAGCCATAAAACAGACTTTTTTATTATCGAAAACAGATTTCCAGATCTTTTTGAACGGTCGATCACCCCTGCAGCGCTTCGCCAGGCTTCTACGAAGCAGCCATGAGACCAGCACCGCCAATGGCAGCGCCCACAGACGTTTTAAGGGGTTTCATGCGTGTGCTGGCAACCTCATCAGGCCAGGTCGTAACGGTCAAGGTTCATCACCTTGGTCCAGGCGGCCACGAAGTCACGCACGAACGCAGGTTCTGAATCGCTGCAGGCATAGACTTCCGCGATCGCGCGGAGCTGGGAGTTTGAACCAAACACCAGGTCAGCCACCGTGGCGGTCCACTTGATGTCGCCAGACAGCCTGCCGCGTCCTTCAAGCTCAACTTCTGAGCCCGCAACCTTCTGCCACTGGGTATCCATATCCAACAGGTTCTTGAAGAAGTCGTTGCTCAAGGTGTCAGGACGCTTGGTGAAGACACCATGCTGGGCCTGACCGACGTTGGCATTGAGGGCGCGCATACCGCCGATCAAGACCGTCATCTCAGGGGCACTCAAGGTCATCAGGTTGGCGCGGTCAATCAGCAGTTCAGACGCTGGCCTGGAATGCGCCGGCTTGATGAAGTTGCGAAATGCGTCGGCAGAAGGCTCCAGCACCGCAAAGGATGCGATGTCAGTCTGCTCTTGCGACGCATCGGTGCGACCTGGTGTGAACGGCACCGTGACGTTGTGACCGGCTTTCTTTGCAGCGGCCTCAACGGCTGAACAGCCGCCCAAAACGATCAAGTCAGCCATCGAGACCTTCTTGTTGCCAGTCTGCGCCGCGTTGAAGTCCTTCTGGATGCTTTCCAAAGCTTTCAACACCACTGCCAGTTGTGCCGGCTCGTTGGCCTCCCAATCCTTTTGCGGTGCCAGCCGAATTCGCGCGCCGTTGGCGCCACCGCGCTTGTCACTGCCGCGAAAAGTTGCCGCCGACGCCCAGGCCGTTGAGACCAACTGCGAGATAGATATGCCGCAGGCCAGAGCTTTACCTTTCAGCTCAGCAATGTCTTGCTCGCCGACCAACTCGTGGTCGACGGCAGGAACCGGGTCTTGCCAGATCATCTCACCCTTTGGAACCAATGGCCCCAAGTATCGGGAAACCGGTCCCATGTCACGGTGCGTGAGCTTGTACCAGGCGTTCGCATAAGCATCTGCGAACTCTGCAGGGTTTTGGTGAAAATGCCGCGAAATCTTCTCATAGGCCGGGTCCATCCGCAGAGACAAGTCGGTGGTGGCCATAAAAGGCGCATGCCGCTTGCTGGCATCGTGGGCATCTGGCACGGTGCCAGCGCCAGCGCCGTTCTTGGGCGTCCACTGGTGTGCGCCAGCTGGGCTCTTGGTCAGTTCCCACTCGTAGCCAAACAGCGTGTCAAAGTAGCTGTTGTCCCAGGTCGTCGGCGTGTTGGTCCAGGCGCCTTCAAGGCCGCTGCTGATGGTTTCAACGCCTTTGCCGCTGCCAAAGCTGCTGGTCCAGCCCAGGCCCTGCTCTTCAATGACGGCGCCTTCGGGTTCTGCACCTTTGAAGTCTTCGGAGGCCGCGCCATGGCACTTTCCGAAGGTGTGACCACCGGCGCAAAGTGCCACGGTCTCAAAGTCATTCATCGCCATGCGCGCGAAGGTTTCCCGAATGTCACGGGCAGCAGCAACCGGATCGGGATGGTTGTCTGGTCCTTGTGGGTTGACATAAATCAGGCCCATCTGCACGGCAGCTAAAGGTTGCTGCAGAACGCGGTCACCGCTGTAACGCTCATTGCCAAGCCAGGTGTCTTCCGGACCCCAGTCGATGTCCTCGCCCGGCTCCCAGACGTCTTCACGACCGCCGCCGAAGCCAAGGGTTTTGAAACCCATGGAATCCATGGCCACGTTGCCAGTCAGGATCATCAGGTCAGCCCAGGAAATCTTGCGGCCATACTTTTGCTTGACAGGCCAAAGCAAGCGACGCGCCTTGTCGAGGTTGACGTTATCAGGCCAGCTGTTGAGAGGCGCAAAGCGCTGCGTGCCAAAGCCTGAACCGCCGCGGCCGTCACCAATGCGGTAAGTACCCGCGCTGTGCCATGCCATGCGGACAAAGAAAGGACCGTAGTGGCCGTAGTCTGCAGGCCACCAGTCTTGCGAGTCGGTCATCAAGGCGGTCAGGTCTTTGACCACTGCGTGCAGGTCCAGGCTGTTGAACTCATCGGCGTAATTGAAATCCGGGCCCATCGGGTTTGAGCGTTCAGAGTGTTGCGCCAACAGCTTCAGATTCAACTGGTTCGGCCACCAGTCAGCGTTGTTACGGGCGCCCGCCAAGGGCGGCTTGAGCACGCGATGGTTAAACGGACATTTGCTCTCGTTTTCCTCAAGAAGAGGGGCAGAATGCTCAGTTGGTGTTGTGGAGGCGGTGTCATGGCTCATAAAAATTCCTTTGGTGCTAACGTGTCACGCTACAAAATGCAGCCCCCATGTGTCGATCAATACAGTCAATTGAAAATATATCGTCGATAGCATTAATCAATAAACACGTTTTAGCGCTCTGCATTAAGCATGCGCAGTATTGAGGTTACGCTTGTCACCAAGTAAGACCAGAGTTTTTTCGGAATAACACCATGACCAGTGCAGCTATAGCGAACCGCCAAACCCGCTTTCCCTTTCCAGATCTTGCAAACTTGCCGGATGACCTCCGGGCAAAAATTCTTGAAGTCCAGGAAAAAGCTGGCTTTGTTCCAAATGTGTTTCTGGCTCTGGCTCGCCGCCCCGCCGAATGGCGTGCGTTTTTCGCTTACCACGATGCCTTGATGCTGCCCGAAACTGTGGGCCGTACCAGCGGCTTGACCAAGGGCGACCGCGAGATGATTGTGACCACCACCAGCGCGGCCAACAACTGCCTGTACTGTGTGGTGGCGCACGGGGCCATCTTGCGGATTTATGAGAAAAAACCACTGGTCGCCGACCAGGTCGCCATCAATTACAAAAAAGCCGACATCACGCCGCGTCAGCGTGCCATGCTGGACTTTGCAATGAAGGTCTGCCTGCAGTCCCACACGATTGAAGACGCTGACTTTGCCGCTCTGGCAGCGCACGGCTTCGACGATGAAGATGCCTGGGACATTGCTGCCATTACCGCGTTTTTTGGCTTGAGCAACCGCATCGCCAGCTTCAGCGGTATGCAGCCGAACCCGGAGTTTTACCTGATGGGGCGGGTGCCGAAGCAGAAATAGACCACGCCTTGTCGTGCACGCCGGGGTGGGTCAAACCAAGCTTGTGACAAACCTCTTCGTAGGTCTGTCGCCATTTTTTCAAAGATTCAGCTTGAAACGAGTTGTCTGAGCCAGTCTGGCAGGGTTTTGGCTTTTTGTGCGGGGAAGTCAATCCAGATCGTGGTGGCACCACCTGCTGCGCACACCACGCCGGGCTCGCGGGTAAGTTCCATCGTGCCCCAAGTTTCAAACGTGGTGCGGCCGGGGTCTGACACATACATCTTGATCAGAACATCACCAGGGTACTGCAGCTGCTTGTAAAAATTACAAAACGCATTGACGATGACAGGGCCTTCACCAGCGGCGTCTGGCCCGCAGCCGATGCTGCTCATCCACTCGATGCGAACGGTCTCCAGGTAGCGAAAGTACATGGCGTTGTTCAAATGGTTCATCGCGTCCATGTCGCCCCAGCGAATGGGCACGACCATTTCATAAACCAGTTTTTTGGATTCAGGAATTTCAATTTTCATACCCAGGCTTTCAAAATCGATCAACGGTGAGCACGTATGCTTGCCAGAATACCCGCTACAAACAGCACACCCGCCGAAGCCTGAAAAAAGGTAGGCCACAGACCATCCCATACAAACGAGTAAAACAGCGCAAACAGCGTTTCACTCACGATCAGTTGGCCGCACAGACTGGCGCTCAGGCGCTGGCTGGCAATGTTCCAAAAAATGGTAGCGAGCCAGGCCGAACCGATGCCCGTTGCTATACAAATAAGAGCTGCTAGCCCAATATTTTCTTGGGCTAGCAGCACGTTTGCATCACTTCCTGAGACCAACCACAAGCCCAAGGCCCCCAGACCGGTGGCCACACCCAGCCAATTGGCCCACGTAGAGGCACTAACGTGCGGGTGCTTTTTAAGCCAGGCGACATTCAGCAAGCCAAAGGCTGTCCAGCACAGCATGGCAGCTGCTGCATACCCCACACCGCGCCAAAAATCACCGCCAGAAGGATTCAATGCACCCGTCAGCGCCGACTGCACCATCAGGCCCAGACCGAGCAGCGTCAACACCAACCCCGGCAGCAAGCCGCCCCAGCGCAAGCCCGCTGGTTTGCCCAGCAGCATCATCCAGACCGGAATGGTGCCAATGATCAGGGTGGGCACTTCGGTGCCCGCATCGCGAATGCTGAGCACCAGCAGCAGGTAATAAGCGCTAAATCCCAGCACACTCAGGCCAACAGCCCACAACGCCTGCCGCAGGCTGGGCCATGCCGACCGGCGAGCCAACAGCGTCAGGGCAAAAGACAAGGCGCCATAAGACAAAAAGCGTCCCACGGTCAGATCAACAGACGACAAGCCCGGTGTCATGCGCGGCGCAATGAACACCAGACCCCAAAGCGCACCAGCAGCCAGCCCAGCAAGGATTCCAGTCAACATGTCAGGTCGCTGTATTCACGATTTATCAAGCAGGGGCCGCGGATCTGGCTTTGCCAGTCCGCAGGCGCAACGAGCTTGCGCGTTGTGGGCAAGCGTGGGGGCTATATCGCAAAACCGTCATCGGCCGCTATCACAGCGCCATTGACAAAATGACTCTGCGGGCTGGCCAGCATCACCAGCAAGGCGTCCAGGTCTTCAGGCTTGCCGATGCGTTTGCGCGGCAGCATTTGCACCAGTTTTTTACCTTGTTCGGTTTCCCAGTGGTGGTGGTTGATCTCCGTGTCGATGTAGCCAGGACAAATAGCGTTGACGTTGATACCGAATTTGCCCCATTCAAGCGCCATGGCCTTGGTCATTTGAATCACGGCAGCTTTGCTCATGCAGTACACGCCAATTTGCGGCAGCACGCGCAGCCCTGCCATCGATGCAATGTTGATGATGCGCGCCCCGTCAAAGCCGCCAGGAGCGGTGCCGCGCGAGCGCGCAAGCATGCGCTTGCCGACTTCTTGCGCAACAAAGAACGCACCTTTGACATTGGTGTTGAAAACAAAATCGTAGTCGTCCTCAGCCACATCCTGCAAGCGCTGGGTGGTGCTGACGCCTGAGTTGTTGATCAAAATGTCAATCGGCCCGACTTCTGTTTCGGCATGTGCCACGGCAGATTTGATGCTGTCCCGATCCGTCACATCCAGCTCAACCACATGTGCGGCGCCGCCTTCGGCCTCGATGTGAGCGCGCAGATCTTTGAGCTTGTCCATGCGCCGACTGGCCAGGATCACAGCCGCACCAGCACGGCTCAAGGTTTTGGCAAATTGCGCGCCCAGCCCGCCAGAAGCACCGGTGACCAGCGCAACGCGCCCTGAAAGATCGAGACTGTAAGCCATGCTGAACTCCTGAATTGATGTGTCAAAACGAACGACCGTTCTATTTAAATTTCACAGCATAAAATCATACGGTTGATTCAATTGATTATCAGTGAGTAAAAAGATGACAAGCAGCGAAATTCTGGCTCAGTTTGGCCCCCGTGAAGCGATGGAGTACGACGTGGTTGTGGTCGGCGGCGGGCCTGGCGGTTTGGCCACTGCCATTCGCCTGAAGCAACTGGCTGCCGAAAAAGGCACTGACGTGTCGGTTGTCGTGCTTGAAAAAGGCTCGGAACCCGGCGCGCATATTTTGAGCGGTGCGATCATGGACCCGCGCGCCTTAAATGAGCTGTTGCCGAACTGGAAAGAGCTGGGCGCACCTTTGAACCAACCCGTCACCGGGGACGACGTGCAGTTTTTAAGCACGACCGGCACCATCAACACCCCGCAATTTTTAATTCCGAAATGCTTGCACAACGAAGGCAACTACGTCATCAGCCTGGGCAACCTGGTGCGCTGGCTGGGCCAGCAGGCCGAGGCACTGGGTGTTGAAATATTTCCTGGTTTTGCAGCGGCTGAAGTGCTCTACAACGACGACGCGTCCTCGAACGGCGGGGTGCCTTCGGTCAAAGGCATTGCCACCGGCAACCTGGGCGTCGGCAAAGACGGTGAACCCACAGACAACTTTCAGCTCGGCATGGAGCTGCACGCCAAGTACACGATTTTTGCTGAAGGTGCGCGCGGACACCTCGGTAAAAACCTGATCGCCAAGTACAAACTGGATGCAGGAAAAGACCCGCAAACTTATGCCCTTGGCATCAAGGAGTTGTGGGAGATTGATCCCGCCAAAGCCAAGCCCGGCCATGTGGTGCATTCCCTCGGCTGGCCGATGGATGCCAGCACCTACGGCGGCGGTTTTTTGTACCACCTCGAAGGCAACAAGGTCACGCTGGGCTTCATCACTGGCCTGGAATACAGCAACCCCTGGCTCAGCCCGTTCGAGGAGATGCAGCGCTGGAAAACCCACCCCGCCATTCGGCAATATCTCGAAGGCGGCAAGCGCATCAGCTACGGTGCGCGGGCCATCACCTGCGGCGGCTTGAACAGCCTGCCCAAAACCATCTTCCCAGGCGGTGCGCTGGTGGGCTGCGATGCGGGCTTTTTAAACTTTGCCCGTATCAAGGGCAGCCATGCGGCCATCAAAACCGGCATGCTGGCCGCCGACGCCGCGTATGCCGCTGTCACAAGTGGCAGGCAGCACGATGAACTGACAGCCTACCCCGAGGCGTTTGAAAAAAGCTGGCTCAAGGAAGAGCTTGAAGCCTCACGCAACACCAAGCAGTGGATGAAAAAAGGCTTGTACCTGAGCAGCATCATGAACGGCATTGAGCTGTGGTTGCTGCCCAAACTGGGGTTCAAGTCGCCACCGTGGACGATCCATTCCACGGTGCCCGACAACGCCAAACTCAAGCCTGCCAAGGACTGCCCGCAAATCAGCTACCCCAAACCTGATGGCAAGATCACCTTTGACAAGCTGTCGAGCGTCTTCGTCAGCAACACCAACCACGAAGAACACCAGCCCGCGCACCTGACACTGAAGGACGCGAGTGTTCCGGTCAACATCAACCTGGCTTTGTACGCCGGCCCAGAGGCCCGCTACTGCCCGGCTGGCGTGTACGAATACGTCAAAAACGCTGACAACACAGACCGCCTGCAGATCAATGCCCAAAACTGCGTGCACTGCAAAACCTGCGACATCAAAGACCCGACACAAAACATTGTGTGGGTCACGCCTGAAGGTGGCGGTGGGCCGAACTACGCTGGGATGTAAGCTTTCAAGCAGGTCGAGATTGAGGGACAACAACCATGCATATCATCATTACCGGCGGCGCCGGATTTCTGGGCGCGCGTCTGGCCCGCACTTTATTGGCTGGCCATCAGCTGTCTCTGGCGGGCGCCGCACCAGAGATCATTCAAAGCATCACGCTGGTGGATCGAACTGCCCCGCCAGCAGACCTGGCGGCAGACCCACGCATCACATCCCTGCTGGGTGATCTCAACCAGCTTCTGGAGCCCGCCACCGCTGCAAGCCAGCCGATCTGGACACAGGCTGCCGTGATTTTTCATCTGGCCGCAGCCGTCAGTGGTGAGTGCGAAGCGGACTTTGACCTTGGCCTGCGCAGCAATGTGGATGCCACACGCGCTTTGTTGCAAGCCTGCCGGACGGCCGCGACCCGGCCTACCGTGGTGTTCGCCAGCTCACTGGCGGTGTTCGGCAATTCAGCAGCACAGCCGCTGCCATCCGTCATTGACGACCGCACCCTGCCCACGCCGCAAAACAGCTACGGCATTCAAAAATTCATTGGCGAGCAACTGGTGGCTGACTATGGCCGAAAGGGTTTTATCCGAGCCCGAAATGTACGGCTCATGACTGTCAGCGTGCGGCCTGGCAAGCCCAATGGGGCGGCGTCCAGTTTCTTGAGCGGCATGATCCGAGAACCGTTGGCTGGTCTGCGGGCAGCCTGCCCGGTTTCCCCTGACACAGCAGTCGCATTGGCCTCACCAGCGCGCACCATTGAAGGCCTGATTTGTGCAGTCCAGGCCAGTGACGAGGCATGGGGCGCACGCACCGCCATCAACCTGCCAGCCCTGACCACCACCGTCGGCGCGATGGCAAAGGCACTTGAAAAACTGGGCGGCAAAGCTGCTGCTGATTTGATCGACTGGACGCCGGATCCAGTGATCGCCAATATTGTGACCAACTGGCCGTCAGTCATCGACGCAGCCAGAGCCAGAGGGCTGGGACTGCTGCCCGACCCGGATTTCGAGAGTATCGTGGCCGACTATGTACGAGAAAACCCGCGGCCCTGAGCAGCCGGTTGACGTGATAATCCACC
>CANFOS010000047.1 GCA_947448735.1 Comamonadaceae bacterium
AGCGCAGCGAATGCCGAGGCAAAAAAATGGGGCAGCTTTGTCGATACATATTCCGTCGATGCAAATGGATGGAATGCCATGATGCATGCAGCTCACGCGGGAGATTTGGAATCCGTAGGAAAAATGCTTTCGTATACATCCATGGGAAAGCTAAACAACAAGGGCAAGGCGGCCATAGACCTCGCGCGCGATGCGGGACACACTGAAATCGTTGATCGGTTTGAGCGCTACTCGGAAGGGCCTGCGTATTTGTTCGCTGGTGGAATGGCATCTGGCGAGTCGTTTGAGAAATTCTTTTCACGTCGCAAAGCGGAGCGGGCTGCAAAGTCGAAAACCAGCAGCAGCCGCAAGGCGAAATCAGGAGGAAATTGACTTGGTCGACTATAGAAAACTGGCAATTATGGCTCGCGAATGGGCGGACCGTTCCGGGCTCAAAGCAGTGCACATTGATCGTTTCGATGGTCTCGATGATTCGTGGGTTGGAGTATTCGACATCTATACAAAGGGCGATAGCATCAGCTTCACGCGATGGAAGACTGGACGCTACCCCGCTAGACAACATTTTTCCGCTGGTGCCGGTTACAAGTGGGAGAAAAACGCTGAAACCACAAAGCCCGAGATGTTTGCAAAAGCGCAAGAGGAATTCGCTTTTGTTTTGGCGGGAGGTGTGGAGTTGCAACCGGGTCAAGTTTCCGAATCAGTTGTCGGGGGCGAAGGGCCTGAACTGGACGATGCCGGTTTGTGCTTGCTTGACGAGCTAGAGAAAGCCTTTGCTGGGCTTATCACCTTGAAGGATTATGACCAGGTTCTAGATGACGATGATGACGATGAGTGAAATCTGGGAGGTGCTTCGTGCAAACTTTTGATATCGAACTCGCACAGGTCGGAACTGGCCTAGTGTTTCCCGCACAAGTAGAGCAGATGGATTGGATCGGATTTCACGGAACTTCGTCTTACTACTCACCGCAAATCGAATCTGATGGTTTTTCCAACATGGCAAAGCCGTTGGCAGCGGAAGATGTCAAACTCGTGGTTGATTTGGCTCGAAGGCTTGGGCTTGATTGGGAGCGGGTAGACGGTTTTCGACAACTCAAATCGATCAGCTTTTCTTCTGTGTCTGAAATTGCGTTGGACTATTCGCGTCCGAATTCATTGGGCGGGCAGGGCGTTGGATACGTCAGCGATGCCGTCAATCAGATCATAGAGGACCATTTTGATCAGATCAGTTCGATTGAAGCGGCGCAGCTCCAAAGTATCCGCGCGACGATAGATGCCATTCGCAGCAGCGATCCAGTAATTTACGCGGTGGACCTCAAAGGGTTGACTCGCACTCAATTTCAGATAATTACGGCTGGCATTTATGTTTTTGAGTCTATACCTCCGGTGCGAATCATCGCCAAACTGCGCGTTTCAAGCCCAGTCAATTACGATCTAATAAATGCGAAGGCTTTGCGTGAAGGGATACGTCAGTTGGCTAGGTCGAGGGAGCCCCACTTTACAAAATTGATGGCGCAAGGATAAGGTTGCTAGATGCCTGATAACACAACCCCATCGCAAGTTAGGCTTTACGGCGTCGAGCGGTCTGATCGAGTTGCGACTTACGCCGAGGTTGTGGCTTTGGTTGGGCGGGCAAGGCAAGCTCTCATAGACAAGGGAATGCCTGCAAGGACGGGTAGCGCTCTGGGCGCTCTTTTTGCAAAAGCAGATCGGCTTAATCGCGAATGGACCGCAGGGATTCCGTCGGAAGACATTGAGATATTGATGCAAGCAGATGATGCTGCTCGCATTGCTGTCGCCGTCTTGGAGGCGATAGAGCAGCCAGAATCACGCGAGGCCATTCATCGCATCACCAGAAGCGATATGCGACTCGCAACAAGGCAACCTTCACAGGGAAAAGATGCTCTTTGGGAGCTTGACTTGATGTCCTTCTTGCGGGGGCGTGGAGCGGCTGCGACATTCAAGGACCCTCCTGACTTGGAGATCATGCTTCCGGAAAACTTGGGTGCTTACGGGATTGCGTGCAAAAAAGTCTATTCGGAGAGCTCCGTTGATGGCCAATTTTCGAAGGGGCTCAAACAACTTGCGCCTTACTCTGGAGCAGGCTTGGTGGCCTTTAACCTTGACGACCTGACGCCAGAACGCAATATCCTTCGCGCGCGGACCCGACAAGAAGGAAGCGACCATCTTCACGGGCTGAATATCGCTTTCATGGAGCGACACCGAGCCCGGTTTCAAGATGCGGTCATGGCTGGTCGGTGCGATGGAGTTTGGATTTCTTCATGTGTTCAAGCCGACATTGCCGGGCTTTCACCTAGCTTCAATCGCGTCACTGAAAACACGCTTTGGACCGTCGCCGAGGCTGGTTTTGGGCCAAAAATTAGAATTGGGGCGCTGCGAGGCATCATTGACGGACTGCGCCGACCATAACCGTATTTGTGGAAGTGGCCTCTTCTATGTGTCCTAGGATGACCGAGAGTAGCTGATCGCTCGAAGGTTCGTTGGTCTCGTCGTTCCATAGCTCTCCAACCCATTCGGCCTCAGTCGCGATAGTAATTGCCACGGTGCCCAGGATGAGCCGATGAAAAGTCGAGGCATCGTTTGGGTTCGCCGCCTTCATCGAGTGAAAAACATCGAGGTCGATATCGAGGATGTAAGGCAACGATTCGATTTTCTGCAACCCGAGGGCTGCTGTGATTTCGCCAATGCGCTGGACTTGGTCATCCAAGTATGGCGACTCTATGATTTCCACGGCGTGGTGAATCACGCATTCGTCGTCGTAAACTTTTTTCTTGCACCACATCGCGCAGTGGAACGGCACCACATAGACGTGTTCATCGTTGGGTTCGGTCCAGCCGCCCCCGTCGCTGAGTTGAATTGAAAAGGAAGGCGCCAAAATCCCGGTCTTTGTCGCGGCATTGATGTGTTCGTCGTGCCGCAGGTTTTGGATGGCAGCCTCGATACTCGAATCATTCCGCCAGTCGACTGCGGCCAACAGTTTTTTCGCTAGTGCATCTTGATCGATGGATGGGTCTTCATAACCTGCGATGCAGCAGTAGCTTGCGAACGCATCGTCAGTGTCGGTGTGGTGGTCAATGGTGAGTAAAAAGGGCGCGGATTCAAGCTTTCGTCTCTCCATATCCCACGCTGCCAAAACTTTGTGATGGTCGTCGACGATGTAGACTGGTTTGCCGTTCACGTGTTGCAAGTCGAAAAAGTTTGAAATTTTCATCACGATATTTTCGAGCTTGTTCCAGCGAGCTCTTTCCTTTCAGGTTAGCCAGCAAACGGGCCAAAATCTCGGACGCGGGTAATTTCGCCAAGCTTTCGGGTGTCAAGTGTGAACTCGGACTCTCCAAGGTAGATCGAATGCTTGGAAGGTCCTGCGATGATCGACGCGGCAGGGGCAGGCGTTCGCAGGATTGCGCCGCCTTTGCCCACCGCGTTCAAGCCGCTGGCGAACATGCTCGCTTTCTCTTCCTTGTCTGTCCACGCGGTTCCAATGCGGCCTGCTTCAAGGCGGTCGATGTTTTCTCCGCGATACAAGGTCAAAGAGGCCCCTTCGTATCTCGGCAGCCAAACCCAAAGCATGTTCATCAACTGCGCATCGTCATCCACAAGTTCCCGGATGTAGTGGTGGCATACGTGCCATTGAGTGTGGAAGCGATCCGCCATTGCGCGGTCCATAGGCGGCTTTGCGACAAGTTCTTCGACTAGACCACGCCATTCGACTCGGTGTCGTGCGACATCCGTGCTTCTCAGCATCGGCCCGTATTCTTTGCCATCCAAGATGTGGCTTAAGAGTGGTGGGTAGCTGCTTTTTGTCATTCGCACTTGAAGCCTTCTGGTGGGGGGTAGTGGACCTTAATACGCCGGTGAAAAGTCGGTATTTGCGTAGCCTTTTTTGTCCAAAAAATAGAGCCTAAAGCCCCTCGTTTTTTGCCCGCCAATAGCGCTGTTTGCATGTGCTATCAGTTCGATAGAGACGCCTCTATGTGCCGTCTTTTACCTTCATAGGTGGAGGGGATTAAAGGGGGACTTGAAGTGTAAATTAATTAAATAAATCGTTATAAATCAAAGAGTAATAAGTTGCACAGAGGTAGTGGCGCATCATGGGGGTGTGAGCCGCAAGCGTCGGATCTAGCGCGGTCAAAAGAATGATTCCAGAAAAAGAAACATCGGTGTTGAGTCAGCGGCTTGTACCGGCTTTTCTAGTGCGATAAAACCATATTTTGTGTAAAAAGCTATTGCGTCTGGATCGGCATCCAGATACAGACCGTTCAAAAATCATGACACGCGTGTTGCGAAGTCCCGCAGGTTTTTGAGCTTTTTCATCTGCACAGTCGGCGCCGGTGGGTTTTTAGACAATGCTTCAAAGCGTTTTTGCCCACTCGAACTGAGCTTGATGACCTGGGAGGTTTCCAGCTCACGACGTGTTTGATGGGGGGTAGCTGTGCTCATTTCAAATCCAGAAACAGAAGTTTTTACTATACGGCCATCGCCATTATTTTTAGTCGTAAAAACGCACTGCTTAAAACGGCGCGTCGGGTGCAGCAGCCTGCGCTGCCTTGATGCGGCGAGGCTTGGCCGTGAGGGTCGGCTTTGCTGCAACGAAAGCATCTTCAACCGCGTGGTCTGCTGCAGTGTCTTGCTGTCCAGCTTCTGCATCCACCACAGCCCGGCCGACCGACGTTTTCTTCGGCTTGGGTGCGGCTTCAAACTTGCTGTACTTGGCCAGGGTGGTCACCATTTGGCCGTAGATGCGCGGGTTGGCGGCGACGCATTCTTTTTCGTACAAAAACTCGGACTCGCCGGTGTAGTTGCCGACCAGGCCGCCTGCCTCAGTCACCAGCAGCGAGCCCGCCGCCACGTCCCAGGGCTGCAGGCCGCTTTCAAAAAAGCCATCGCTAAAGCCAGCCGCCACATAGGCCAAGTCAAGCGCTGCGGCACCGGGGCGGCGCACGCCAGCCGTTTGGCTGATGATCTCGCCGAGCATGCTCAGGTGTTGCTTGAGCTTGTCGCCGGGGCGGTACGGAAAGCCGGTAGATATCAGGCACTCTTGCAGGCGGGTGCGTTTGGACACGCGGATTCGGCGGTCGTTCATGTAAGCGCCGCGCCCTTTGGTGGCGCAAAAAATGTCGTTGCGGGTCGGGTCATAGACCACCGCTTGCTCGACCTTGCCATTGACGGCCAGCGCAATCGACACACAGTACACCGGAAAGCCGTGAATGAAGTTGGTGGTGCCGTCGAGTGGGTCGATGATCCACACAAAGTCAGAGCCCTGCGCACCGTGTTCGCTGCCCGATTCTTCGGCCAAAATGCCGTGCGTGGGGTAGGCGGTCAGCAAGGTTTCAATGATCACCGCTTCGGCTTTTTGGTCGATGTCTGTGACAAAGTCGTTGACTTGCTTGGTCGAGACACGAACCGATTCAACGTCAAGCGCAGCGCGGTTGATGATGGCGCCAGCGGCGCGCGCAGCCTTGATGGCCACATTGAGCATGGGGTGCAGATTTGCTGACATAGAGGTGTGAAAGAACGAGACAGGCTGTAATCCGACAATCGGGGGCAGCGACAATGGCATTTTACCTTGTGACCTTCCCGCTAACTTTTCGGTGATTGCCTTGAAAACCCGTTTTATCCTGATCAACACCAGCCATGCAGGCAATGTGGGCGCTGCGGCGCGCGCGATGAAAGTCATGGGCTTTGACGACTTGGTGCTGGTGGCCCCGCGCTGGGCCAACGTGCTGCGGCGCGAAGAAACCATTCAGCGGGCCAGCGGTGCACTCGATGTTTTGACGAATGCGCGGATTGTGGACACGCTCGACGATGCCTTGGACGGCATGACCCACCTGTGCGCCACCGCGATGACGCCGCGCGACTTTGGCCCGCCCACGCGTGCGCCACGCGAGCATTTCAAAATGCTATTGAATCAGGAGCTACTCCCCCAAGAATATATTGGGATAGAGGCCGATTTGACAGGTGACAAGGGCCCAAAAGCGCCGCTGATCGCTGCACCACCTGACGGCGTGGCGTTTTTGTTCGGCTCCGAGCGTTTTGGCATGCAAAACGAGGATGTGTACCGCTGCAATGTGGCGCTGAGTATCCCGACCGCGCCGAACTTTGGCTCGCTCAATCTGGCTGCGGCAGTGCAGCTGATTGCGTACGACTGGCGTGAGGCACTGGGCGGGTTCAGCGTTCAGCAGGCCACGCCAGAACCCAGCCTGGCCGATGCCAAAGAGGTCGCTGGCATGCTCAAACATCTGCAAGAAGCGCTGGTGGCCATCGAATTTTTGGACCCCGCCGCCCCCAAAAAACTGATGCCGCGAATAAACCAGCTGGTCAACCGCGCCCAGCTGAGCCCGGAAGAAATCCACATCTTGCGCGGGATTGCCAAAATGATGCTGCTGAAAAAGTCTGCTTCTGCAAGCCCTTCGCCATGACATTAGACTAGCTGTATGTTTTCACGCCTACGCTCAGACATCGCTTGCATCATGGACCGCGACCCGGCCGCCCGCACCACCTGGGAGGTGCTGACCTGCTACCCCGGCCTGCACGCGCTGGTGCTGCACCGCAGCGCGCACTGGTGCTGGAACAACGGCTTCAAATGGCTGGGGCGCTTCATCTCGCACATCGCGCGCTGGCTGACCGGCATTGAGATTCACCCCGGCGCAAAAATCGGCAACGGTGTGTTTTTTGACCATGCGATGGGCGTGGTGGTCGGCGAGACCGCCGAGATTGGTGACGGCTGCACGATTTACCAAGGCGTGACGCTGGGCGGGACCTCGCTTTACAAGGGCGTCAAACGTCACCCCACGCTGGGTAAAAATGTGGTGGTCAGTGCCGGAGCCAAGGTGCTGGGCGGCTTTTTGGTGGGTGATGGGGCCAAGATTGGCAGCAACGCGGTGGTCATCAAGCCGGTGCCGGCCGGGGCGACGGCAGTCGGTATTCCGGCGCGCATCATCCCGGCGAAAAGCGACGCTGACAAAGGCGACGCTGACAAAGGGGTTTCGGCTGACGTGGCCACGACCACGTTTTCAGCCTACGGCATCACACTGGAAGATGACCCGGTCTCGCTGGCGATGAAGGGGCTGATCGATAGCGCGTCCACCCAGGAGCAGCAAATTGCGCTGCTCTGGCAGGCGATTGAAAAACTGTCGTCAAACGGCACCGGCAAAGACTGTGTGCCGGTTGAGGCCGCGCTGGAATGCACGTTTGAAGCCGACAAGCTGACCCAGTTGATGGGCAAGTAAGTCGGCAATCAATTTGTCAACCAAGGCCTGAAGGTTCAGGCCTGCGCTTTCAGTGCACGTTCCATAACATCGGCCGCCGCCAGGCATGTCTTGTCAGCACGCGGCGCTCCAACAATTTGCAGGCCCATCGGGTTGCCCGTCACGCCCACCGCACCGGCGACATTCACGCACGGCAAGCCCAGCAGTGTCCAGGCCCGGTTGAAGGTGGATGCGCCCGTGCTGGCGTAGCCCAGCGGTGCTTCGTCGGGCGCGCTGGGGGTCATCAGCACGTCGAATTGGCTGAACCAGTCGGCGCAGGCTGTGCGGGCTGCATGCGCCGTTTGCTGTGCTGCCTCGTAAGCCGGTGCGCTGATGCTGCGCGCCGCCATCAGGTAGTCGCGCAGCACCTTAGACAAGGCCTGCGGATGCGCGTCAATGTCGCGCGCCATGCTGCGCCAGACTTCAAAGCCCTGAATCACGTCTTGCGCCTCAAACACGTCTTTCATCCAGGCGGGCAGGGTGATGGGTATGACTTCTGCACCCTGGCGGCGCAGGGCTGCCACACCGGTGTCGATGGCCAACTGCGCGCTCGGTGATACCGGCCCCCAGGGGTAGGCAGACGGCACGCCAACGCGCCACGATTTTTCGGGTGCGTCGTCCAGTTGCAGCGCAAAACCACTGAGGGCATCGGCAAACCAGGCGACCTCACGCACACTCGCGGCAAACAGGCCGACGGTGTCCAGTGACCACGAAAAGCATTTGATGCCCGGCGTGGGCAGCAGGCCAAAGCTGGGCTTAAAACCCGTCACGCCGCAATACGATGCTGGCCGAACCACCGAGCCGCCGGTTTGGGTGCCGACAGCAAACGGCACCAGGCCCGCAGCCACCGCCGCCGCAGAACCGGCCGACGAGCCGCCCGGCGTGCGGCCCGGTGCGTTCGGGTTCAGCGTTTGGGTGGGGTTTAAAAATGCAAATTCGGTGCTGCTGGTTTTGCCAATCACCAGCCCGCCCGCCCGGCGTATCGCGCCGACGATGGCGGCATCGACTCGGGGCGTTTGCTCAGCCTGGCTGCCGCCTGAGTACAGCGCCGACCCATAGCGGGTTGGCAAGTCAGCGGTGTCAAAAATATCCTTCAGGCCAACCGGCAGGCCTTGCAGTGGGCCCATGCCGCTGGCCTGCAATTGCGTGAGCTGTTGGCGTGCAGCAGGCAAATCCAGCAGCGCTGTAAATGCGCCCAAAGCAGCGTCTTCAGATGCAATACGCGCCAGCGTGGCGGCCATCAAGTCTGCAGCGAGCAGCGAGCCGTTGGCCAATTGGGCCGCTTGGTGGATGGCCGACATCATGCGCCCGCCTGTGGCGCAGAGGGCTTGTCCAGCCCGGCTTGCGCCCAGTTGCCAGGCAGCTCAAAAATAGATGCGGAAGGTGCTGTAGATGCGGTAGGTGCTATTAAAAAAGTAGCTGCTTGCATAGATATCATTTGGCTCAACGCCTCTTTTAACGGTTTTTGGACATCTTTACACGCGGTTTCAGCTGGTCAGCCGGCCAGTGCCGCTTTGACGGCGCTGGAGACTTGCCCCATGTCTGCCTTGCCAGCCAATTTGGCCTTGGCCGCACCCATGACTTTACCCATGTCGCCGGGGCCGCTGGCGTTCAGTTCGGCCACGATGGTTTTGACCGCCGCCAGCACGTCGTCAGCGCTCATGCGCGCAGGCAGATAGCCAGTCAGCACGGTGATCTCCTGCGCTTCCTTGTCGGCCATGTCCTGGCGATCTGCTTTGGTGAAGGCCTCAATGCTGTCTTTGCGCTGCTTGATCATTTTGTCGATGATGGCAATCACTTGGACATCGTCGAGCACCACGCGCTCATCGACTTCTTTTTGCTTGCAGGCCGACAGCAGCAGGCGAATGGTGCCCAGCCGCTCACTGTCTTTGGCGCGCATGGCGGTTTTCATGTCTTCGGTGATCTGGTCTTTGAGAGTCATCTTTTTACCCTGAAGGTTGTCCTGAATGAAAAAGGCCCGCAGATTTGAATCTTGCGGGCCTTGACGGTGCTGTTGCTGTGCGGTTTAGTACAGCTTCTTGGGCAACTGCATGGCGCGGATGCGTTTGTAGTTGCGCTTGACGGCGGCCGCTTTTTTGCGCTTGCGCTCAGCCGTTGGCTTTTCATAAAACTCGCGTGCACGCAAGTCGGTCAGCAGGGCGAGTTTTTCAATCGTCCGCTTGAAGCGGCGCAGGGCTACGTCGAAGGGCTCGTTATCTTTTACGCGAATAGTCGTCATTGTTCAAAAGGTCCAAAAGTTTGCATCTTTAAAGCCGGTGATTTGATCAGAATCTGGCCAGATGCGGGTTTGCTAGCAAAGCCTAAGATTATAGCAGTCTAGTTGCTTCACGGCTGTTTTAATTGGTAGGAAAGCGCATTTGAGAGAACGTTTGGTCAATTTATAGCGCCTGCCAATGTGGTCATCAGCTTGAAGATCGGTGAACTGTCTTAGAAGCGAGCGGTGTGCCTGAGCGCTCTGCTACGTGTCCCCCGCGCTTCGCGCTCCTCCTTGACCTCCGCAGAACGCTCAGGCAGACCGCTCTTTGGGTTAGTTCCCACCTGGCGAAAATACCATGGCTAGCAACGGGCATGGCGTGTCTGCCGCAGCGAAATTAAGGAGGAGCCCCAAAGGGGCGGGGGACATTCGCGGAGGTAGGCACGGCGTGGCCGCTGCGGGTTTTGAGACACAAGGCGTGGCCGCGGCGGGTTTGGACAGACATGGCGTGACCGCTGCCGGTTTATAGGCGCCTACTCACAACCTTCACTGAGATTTACCAACAAGCTCATTCCCGCAAGCAAATCCCGAGGCCCAAGCCCACTGAAAGTTATACCCGCCCAGCCAGCCGGTCACGTCCACCACTTCGCCAATGAAGTAAAGCCCCGGTTGTTTGGATTCCATGGTTTGGGACGACAAACCCCGCGTGTCAACGCCGCCAGCGGTGACTTCGGCCTTTTTGTAGCCTTCGCTGCCGTTGGGCAAGATTTGCCAGTCGGCCAAACGTTCTGCCAATCCGGTCAGCGCTTTGTCAGTGGCGTCGCAGATGGGGCGCTGCAGCGCCGCATCTGTGCTGGCCCAGGCGTCTGCCAGGCGGCTGGGCACCACGCTGGCGAGTTCGTTGGCGATGAGTTTTTTGGAGCTGGCCTTGCCTCTCAAGAGGGTTTGAGCCAGGTCCTGACCGGGGGCCAAATTCACCCGCAGGCTTTGGCCTTCACGCCAAAAGCTGGATATTTGCAGCACGGCTGGGCCACTCAGGCCTTTGTGGGTAAAAAGCAGGTCTTCCGCAAAGACCGTCGCTTTTTTGCGCTGTTTTGGGGTGGCATCCGCAGCGCCCGTTTCAATTTGCACCGGCAAGGCCAAACCGGCCAGTTGCGCAAAAGGCTGCCACGCCTCACCGTCAAAGGTCAGTGGCACCAACGCGGGCCGGGGCTCGACCAGCGCCAAGCCAAACTGCTGGGCGATGCGGTAGCCAAAGTCGGTGGCACCAATCTTGGGGATCGACAAACCACCGGTGGCAATGACCAGTTGCGGCGTCTCGATCAGCCCCCGGTCAGTATCAATTTGATAGCTGCCCGCCCTTGAATTGATGGGGCTAGAGGCATTATCAATATCTGAAAAAGTTACTTTTTTGACGCTGCAAGGCTGCCAGCGCTCAACGTTTCCGGCTGCGCACTCGGCCAACAGGAGGTTGATGATGTCTTCGGCTGAATGGTCGCAAAACAGCTGGCCTTTGTGCTTTTCATGAAACGGCACGCCGTGTTTTTGCAGCAGGGCGATGAAGTCTTGCGGCGTGTAACCGGCCAGGGCCGAGCGGCAAAAGTGCGGGTTCTCGCTTAAAAAGTTGCCTGGCGTGACCTCGCGGTTGGTAAAGTTGCAGCGCCCACCGCCTGAAATGCGGATTTTCTCGGCCACTTTCTCGCTGTGGTCAATCACCAGCACCTTGAGCCCGCGCTGGCCAGCAATGGCGGCGCAAAACAGGCCCGCAGCACCAGCACCCACGATGACTGCATCAAATTTATGTGTCAAATAAGCCTCTAGGCCAAGTAATATAAGCGCATATAGCTATTGAATAAATAGCAAACACAGCGCCGCTTGGAAGCTATTTTAGATGTCGCCAGCGGCACTGTTGTAAGCTCAAACCATGACCACCGACCTCAGTCCTGCCGACATCTCCCGCATCATCGAAATGGCGTGGGAGGACCGCACCACCTTTGAAGCGATTGAGCTGCAGTTCGGGCTGAATGAGTCGGCTGTGATTGCGCTGATGCGCCGCGAGATGAAGGCGTCGTCATTTCGGATGTGGCGCAAGCGCATGGCGGGGCGGGTGACCAAGCACGCGGCGCTGCGGCCTGCCGAGATGAACGATGGCGGGCCGCATATTGCCCGCCACAGAATTCCGCAAAGGTAGGCGCTTTAAGCCTGCCTATTTAAGCCTGCTTATCTAAGCCTGCTTTTGCTGATGGGCTGCGTCGCTGGCCACAGCAGCCAGGCCCTGCAGCACATCACCGACCACAATCACGCTGGGGCTTTGCAGGCCTTCACGCTCAATGGTGGCGCGCAGGTTTGCCAGGGTGGCCACGGCGTGGCGCTGGGTGGGCAAGCTGGCGTTTTGAATGATGGCAACCGGCGTGTTGGCTGCCAAACCAAGTAACAGCTCGTTTTGAATCTGCTGCGAGCCCGCAACACCCATGTAAATGACCAGCGTCAGCTTGGCCTGCGCCGCTGTGGCGGCCAGCAGCGCCCAGTCGGTGCCGGCATCGCCCGGTTTGGCGTGGCCAGTCACAAACACCACGCCGTGGGCGTGATCACGGTGGGTCAGCGGCACGTTCAACGATGTCAGCGCTGCCAGGCCAGCCGTGATGCCGTTGATGACGGTGACGCCAATGCCTGCGGCGCGCAGGGCGTCCATTTCTTCCCCGCCCCGGCCAAAAATAAACGGGTCACCGCC
>CANFOS010000048.1 GCA_947448735.1 Comamonadaceae bacterium
ATTGGCGATGAAGCACAAGCGCGCATTCACGGAGTGTGCAGCCAACGCCGAAGCCGGCAAAGAGGATGGCGTTGTAGGAAATGACTCTAAGATGTACGTCAAACGCTGGCAGCCAATGGCCGGAGAATCTAATCCAAAACTTTCCTGCATTCAAAGCTTCTTGGAACGACCTAGCCCCGTGCATAGGATAGGCAACCCGTCGGCCAGATTTAACATCAGTAGCAATGAGCCAATCACTATCCATTTCAAATGTTGGTGCTTCGTTGAAAAAGTCTCGGCCGTCGACAACAAGTCTTTTGCTTTCATCGCCAACTATTCCTCCCCAAGCGGAGCCAACAGCATGCGCGTTCACGTCAATTCCACGGGTGGCTGGTGATGCCGACTCATCCCGATCGGCTGCTTCGATGGGTGCTTGAATCGAAATTCCTTGTATCCAACCTCCGTGGCCAAACACCGTTTGCCCAAGGCTCATGCCGCCAACATTCTGCTGAGAGCCGTCTCTATTTGTCAGCTTTTGATACAAGTGGAATGGGATACCGTCTTGAATATCTGATGGAATGCGTGACTTCCAAACACCTTCCGGTCTGCGAATATAAAGCCATGACCGATCAGACCCCCACATGGGAACCGGCCAGCCTGGAATTTCCTCAAGAATAATATTGCACTGGAAGTCAGTTCGCTTCCAGTTGGCCTCAATCTCAATGGCATGATCAATTTCATATTGGAAAGACCGCCTTCCTTTGAATAGAGCAGCCCACAAGCCAATTTTTTGTATTTCAGTCATAAATCCTCCATAGAAGTTATGACCCAGACAAACGGGAAAATCAGCCGTAGTCAAAGCTATCTCAGTTAGTTGCCAATTTCGAGGAGGCTTGGGCGGCGAGGCGCAGTGCTTTTTTCAACATCTCATTGCTCTGCGTGAGTGCTTCTCTATCGCCAATGGCACTGGCATCATTTCCTCGCTTTTTGCCACTGCGTTTGCTAGCCGATTCATGTCCTATGGAATTCGATTCGCTGGATGCATCATGGCGCCGCGATGCTAGCCAATCAACAAGGTCGTCAATTGCAACCATGGGCGAACCGTTAACTACGCGATGTGGCAGAAAGAATGTGCCTCGGCTGATGTAGACATACAAGGTGGCGGGCGAATAGCCGAGCGTCCTGGCAATGGTGGGGATGGACACCATCAAGGTGTTGATCCCCATCCTTTGCATCATTGACCAGAAAAGATCACGCCGCTCGCGCATGGCACTGTCCACCACAGGCATTTCATCCGTTGCAAGTCTGTAGCCAGTATCTGCGACGACAGGAACGCTGGGCTCCTTGATTCCGATCTCGGAGCCGATGACGGGCAACGATTCGACTTTGATGAACTGATTTCTGATTTTCATGTGATGGCCTCCTGAGCATTGAGGCTGGCAACCGCCATGTTTCCAGTGCCGTCTATCGGTCGTGAGAAATATTCAACATGGCCGCTGCAATTTCATTTCGCGACAGCACTACAGGATGTGGGTGGACATAACGCACGTCAGCACACATGAAAGCGCGCAATCTAAAGCAACCCTATTGACAACGGTTTGTTTTCTTGAGAAGCCTATATGCATGAAACAAGTGCCGTTATCAAAAGTAGCGAAAAGTAAGGGAAATATATGTTGTCGGATGAAGCACACAGGCGGTTGATCCAAGAGGACGAAGAGTTCTATGGCAATGAAGTCAAGCAACTTGCCGCGCTTCAATCTATTAGGACGACCGCGTCGGATGTGGCGATCGCCGTAACGTCCCAAACGGAAATAGATGCAACAGCCGAACTTGGCGTTGTGCCAGCACTGCCGTCGGATGCCGCAGATGTCGACGAATTTTCCAGCGCGTTTGTCGAAATGCCTCTGCGGGACAAGCCCGAGCATTTCCCAGCGTTCATGTCGAGAAGCGCCCTGTTCCGCGCTGGACGGTCCGCCAATCCAGGCGCAGTGGCCGATATCGAGATACCAGCGCAGGGATGCGTAATCAAGACTGTCGGCGCAAGGCTGTCCATGAGGGACAAGGCGATTTGGGAGGTCGCCATACAGCTTGCGAAGGAACAATCACAGGACATGTCGAAGCCCTACTTCGTCTCCCTCAGGGATTTCGCCAAGCGGCTGGGCGATGCCAACATGGGCGGAAATGCGTTGGAGGCGATCTGGCAAGGACTGCTCCGCTTGTGCTCGGTGACGATTCATTTCACAGCTCGTGGAACAAGCGGCGCAGGGTCAATGCTTTCAACAGCGGTTAAAAAAGATGGGAAGTGCTACATCCGCCTTAATCCGGACTTCGTCCTTCCAGCTTTGACGAATGACATCCAGTTTCGCATCCGATCAAAGCGCCGGAACGCGTTGTCGATGGCGTTGAGCCAATGGCTTCACGACTTCCTTTCAACACACACGGAGAAACGCGATCTGGATGTCGGCTACTTACGAAACCTATGCGGCTACGACGGACCGGCCAAGAACTTTCCAGCGAAGCTGAGGCAAGCGATGGCAGAACTTATAAAAGAGGTTCCTGAGCTCGTGGCCTCATTTGAGATTGTCAGAAGTGGGCGCAACAGTGACGGGTGGAAGCTGCGGATCGTTCGAGGAGCCGAGAAGCCGGAGTTCAGTATGCCAAAGGCAACCTCAAGGGCTGGCGCTTCATCAGGAAAGCGAGCGAAGCTTTGCTTGTAATTCGATCCAGTTTTGTGGCGAGGTTCTTCCGCGCCGCGAAACAAACTTCACCATAACCAACGCGCTTTGAATCCAATTCTTCCGAGTTGGTCAGCACAATGCCGTGTGCCTGGAATTGGAGCGCAACGCCACCGCTTCACAAGGATTAGTTGCGCATCGCCGTTAGGTATTTTCCATAAAGAAAGTGAGCCTATATGGTTGTCTAAGGCCTTCGCACGAAATATTGCGTAGAGGCCAATCTTGTGACCTGCGTTGGTTTTGGTGAAGTTCGTCCAACGCTGCGTTGGTTTTGGTGACGAAGTGCGTGTGTTTTGGTGAAGTTCGGTTTTTCTGGGTGCGTTGGTTTTGGTGAAGTTGGCAAAAACTGCGTTGGTTTTGGTGACGATCTGCGTTGGATTTGGTGAAGTTCAGCGCAAAAGTGCGTTGCTTTTGGTGAAGTTGTGCGTTGGATTTGGTGACGCACCGGGCACATCTATAGATGTTCAATAGATATAAAAGAAATAGAAGGCGCAACGCTCAGCCGTCTTCGGACGGCTGCGTCGCCGTCAAGCATAAGATTTGATGAAGTAGCAGGACCAAAACTTCCAAGGCAGAACCCCTGTCGATTGCGCTTCGGACTCGCTCAGCGAGCCCGGCCTTTTGGACCACATCAAAACCATATCCGTTGAGATGTGCCGTGCTCAGACTTGATTCCTTGCCGAGCCTGTGAGAGTTTGAAATTTGCAGACCAGGAAGTTAAGGAGTCGCGGGAGACCGCCCGTCAGAAGCCGAAAACATATCGTGGCTTTTCCATTTCCAAGAGCAATTAGGAACATGGAGAAGATTAAACCGCTTCCATAAAGCAACTCACACAAAAAGAAGAACATGAAATCAAGGACGCTCGATGACAACCCACAAGCTGGAAGACCTATTTAATGCATTTGACAACTTGCCTCTTCGCGACCACAAAAAAATGAAATATTTTGTTCTGCAATATGTTGACGGCACACCCTACGAGGATGCAGACGATTTGATACACGAAGTGATTTTTCGGCATGCAGAAGAGCACCGCCACTGGCCGGTCGGCGTCGACCTGGTCACTTACATCGTCAATTGCGCGCGAAGCATCGCCTATTCGTCCAGACGCCACCACTGCAGAAGAAACGTGTCGCTGGACGCATTGATGGAGGCAAAAGGCGATATTCAAGCCGACGAGCCGAGTGGAGCAAGGCAATCGCGTGCTGCCGGTTTCGCGCCGTCTGCCGAAGACACCGCGATCGACCGTGAACGCTTCCGTCATTGCCTCGCCACGGTGGAGACGATCGGCGAGCTGCTTGCGGATGACCCGCTTGCAACCAAAGTTCTGAAAGGCATATTGATGGATATGACCCAGGCAGAGATGCGAAATGATTTCAATGAACGTGAGAGCGCAATCAAGGCAGCCAGACAGCGAGTCCATAAGACCGCAGTGCAACTTCGCAATGGAAGAGTGCAGTGAACAACAGGAGATTCGTCGGCGACGAAATCGAAAGGAAACAGGGACCATGAACAAGCAAAGCAATACCCAAACAACGGTGAATTCCGGCATAGCCATGAATCCATTTGATGGCACGCCGATCCGCGAACTTGAAGCAGTCTCCGATGACGAGATTGATCGCGAGCTGCAAAAGCGCGGCATAACAGACGAATCCGTCAGAGCCAGCGTGCAGAGCATTTCAAGCAGGTTAAGGGATAAATTTCTTGTTCCCCAAGCCATGCCGGTCAAGTCTGCCGCGTCCCCGTCTGATATCAACCCCAATGCGGTCAAGGTCTCGATGTCGTCCAGCGATGAATCAAACGACATGGCGATTTCTATTGGAAGCGTCCGTGTGTTTGAGGAGAAGGTCGCGGCAGGGGTTCCGGAGTGGCACCCGGACTATTCGAGTGGACGGTATTTGGAACTTTCGGATGTGATCGGTATAGGCCATTCCGACAAGGTCTTCGCAGTCAAGGTGACTGGCGTTTCCATGATCGACTCTCACATCACGTCAAATGACACTGTGCTGGTGGACCCGTCATTGGAAGCCGTCGATGGCGACATCGTCTTGGTCTTCATTCCTGGCGATGGCCACTTGATAAAGACGTTGCGCGTCTATCAGGACCATCTGGCTTTGGAATCCTCCAACGTGGCTTACAAGCCCATCATCATCACAGAAGGATCGACGATCGTAATCCAAGGCGTGGTGGTGGGCCGCCTCGGACCTCTAAGAAAGTAATTGCGTTGGTCTTGCGTTTGATGTCGATTCGAGAGAAAAGATATCTCGGAGGTTCGATATGCCAAACTCAACTGTTGGACGGTGGTCTGCGATTTCAAAGGGTAAACGCAGCTTTGCCGAAGAAATCACCCACGCTGTGACAATTGGTGCAAGGTGGGGTCGCACGAAACATCAACGAGACATTGTTCTCGACGATATACCTGGATGGTTGGCCCCACTATGGGGATCGGATGATCACTTTCTGTATATCCGCAGGCCTGAGGGCATTTGGAAAGCGGAAATTCCGCGTGACTTTGAAGATCAGACGCCCATACTACTCAGTCAAAATAGAGTCGACTCTGCTGGTTCGCGTGTAGTTGGCAGCCTTTTTTTAGGCAACGAAATATTTTCCAAAAACGGCTGGCATCAGGGAATGCCAAAAAACAAAGGCATAAATGCTTTTGATTTGGATGAGCTGGCGCGACCTTCAATTCAAGCGGTGAAAGTTGACGTCGATGCAATTGGGCAGGACCTTTGGGAGGTGCTGCCATTCGAAGATGGCGGATTGCTAGTGAAAGCAGGAGATGATTTTTGCAGCGAACCACACTTCTCCATGAATGGAAATTGGCTGATTGCAAAGGACAAGGTCACCGGGTGGAGAATCGCATACCCAGTTGAGCGGGAAACCAGAGTTCATCACGCCTTGCTCGCGGGGCGACTATGGCTTCAATATCGAAGCCCATGGCTACGAAAATTGAATGTGAAGGTGTTGTTGCCTTCGGTCACCGGGGTTTAGAAAGCTTCTTTGATTGTGGAGGCACAATCAGGGTGCCCCCCTGAGCCGCCATCGTAATCACAGTGAGCTCCCGCAATATGCCTTTTGGAAGCGCCTTCTCTGAGAGGGCTCGGTCGAACGCTGCAAGCCAACAGGCTTTGTGGACATCTTTTGGTTCAATGGGGAGATCAGATGCGGTGTTGGCTATCAATACTTCCTCAATGGCGTATTGGCCATGCTTTCTGCAATTCGCTAGTCGTAGAGAAAAAGCCTTCCAATTTGGCAAAGCTTTTTCGACCCAATAAAGCCCAATGAGATCGGCGCAGGCTTCTTCTGCAATGTCTTCGCTAGCGCGGATTTCCTGAGTTATCTTTTTCTTGTCTGTTGAGTCTGGGTAGGCCTTGATCAATTTCTTGATGACAGAATTCCATGTTGGTTGAAGCTCGTTGCAAAATGCACTGGCAAACCTGCTTGCTCGCTGCTTTGTTGTGAACTGACCCAATGAAAGACGTTCGATTTCCGTCAAATGACGAATTTCATGTGCAAGAAAATGAACCGTGATCTCCATTTTGCTGGCCCCAGACATGAGCAATTGATGTGCAAGTCCTGATTCGAATAAGTCGACGCTTATAAGAATATTGGCGAGTGTTCCGGGCTTTCTCTGAATGCTTTTGTTAAAAATGGGTCCGCTATCCACGCTTTGATTCAACGTCATCATCTGGAGCACTTGCGTGGTTTCCTCATCGTCGCCTTCCTGCGGGTCGCCATTGTTAAGAATTCGAATCTGAATTTCCCCGCAAGACGTTGGCCATGCGCCTTTCTCGTCCAGCAACGTGGCTGCCGCCTCGATGGTTGCTCTTAACTGGTCGGCCTTTGCCTGATCGACGGTTGTAGGAGGAATGACAATGGAGGGCAACATATTTATCCAAGGTTGGAAGCTTTTTCAGCATGCCATATTTTCTTGGATTTTTCATCATTGAGATGCGACTCGATCCAGTATCGAGCTTTTAATGGCACCCACCTTCGAGAAATGCGATCAATGGAAAATGAGCTGGATTGGTTCGATTCTCCAAAATGCCTTCCATCTGTAGCAAATGGCTACAGCGCTGTAATTCTCGTCAGAACAAGCTAGATTCAAATTGACAAATTGAATGATGCCGTGCTTTTTTGAGCCATTCATCCCAAAATGAAAGGAGGTGTTGAAGCGATGTGCGAGGTTGGTTGATGCTGCCGACTACTCATGATTTCTATTGACAAAATTGGGTTGGATTTACTCGAGAAACGTGCAATTCCACTCTAGTTGCATGGAATATGAAAACTATTGACGAGGTTCGCGTCAATAGTTTGGTTTCTTGCTGACTTGCTCCTAATGTCCGATTCACCAGCGGTTAGGCCGAAATAGGCGCCACTCCTCTGCGGAGCACCAGTAGAAAGCATTGAGAAGTGGAGGCCGCTCCAACCCCACGAAAACATTGAAGAAAAATGGGTTCAATAATGGGGAATTACAGCGCTGTCGGTTTTTTGAAAACTAGCCTACAGCGCCAAAGCCAGCAGACTGGCGAGCGGCTTCCAGGCGCAATGCCGAAGAAGTTTGAGGATGAGTGGGGGAGCGGTTAATCCCAGCTGACTGTAAATCAGCCGCCTTCGGGCTGCGCAGGTTCGAATCCTGCCTCATCCACCAGTTTGGCTCCGTAAGCATTGGGGTGATGCACCTGATTCGTAATCAGGAGACGGCGGTTCGATTCCGCCACGGAGCTCGGGCTTTTTGGAGAAGTGGGGGAGCGGCTAATCCCAGCTGACTGTAAATCAGCCGCCTTCGGGCTACGCAGGTTCGAATCCTGCCTTCTCCACCAGTATTCGAGCAGGTCGCGCAATGGGATAGTGCAGCGGCAAGTGTAGCCGTGGCCGCAAGGCGTTGTAGGTTCGAATCCTTCCCTGCTCACCAACTTTCGGTCAAGGCTTTGAAAGATCAAAGACCGGTCGATTTCCATTCCTTCACGCGGCTTTTAAGCAAAGCCATTGGCTGGCCATCGCGCGCGAAAAAGAAAATATTCCAAACACAGTATTGCCAGCCTATCTGGTTGGGTGGACATCAACCCAAGACAACAACAACTAAAACAATAAAGGAAGAGCCATGGGAACAATTATCGAAAGACCGCGCAAAGACGGAATCACATTTCAAGCCATCATCAAAATTCCGGGGGCAAAAGCGATCGTCAAGTCATTCCCGGCTTATGTGGAAGCTAAAGCATTCATGGACTCCATTGAATCCGACCGCCAAAAATTTAAGGAAGCTCAGCAAAAGCGGCTGCAGAAGGAGCAGATTCGCATACAGACAATGACCAGCGCCGAAGTCCACGAGTCATTTATGAATGAGTGGCTGCGCGACACCCTAAAGCTCTATGCGGCCAACGCGAACATACGCGATCGCCAAAAGAAGATCATGCCAACGGTGTTGAGAAGTGTTGGCGACGTGAAGATCAGTGAAATCAAGAAAAAATGGGCTCGCGATTACATCCAAAAGATGCGGGGCAAAAAAACGTATCGAGGCACTCCATACGCCTACTCATCTATCGACATTCAATTTCGAGTCATACAAATGGCAGTCAGGTGGCGCGCTGAGGAGCTCGACCTTGAGCCGCAAAAGCTGCCGCTGAGCCGGACCCTCTTTCCAAAACATTGGGAGGTTAAGAGAGAGCGCAGGTTAGAGCGCCATGAAGAATCAGCATTGATTGCTCGCATGAGGTCCATAAAGAGAGGAGCAAAGCACCATTGGCGATTATTGTTCAAGCTTGCATTGGAAACGGCGGCAAGGCAGCAAGAGTTGGTGTTTGCAAAGTGGAGCGAGTTTGATTTGAGTCGGAAGGTATGGATCATTCCGGCAAAGCATACGAAGACACGACAGACCCGTGTTGTCCCGTTGTCTCAGGCCGCAATGCGAGTTTTGATCATCTTGCGGAACATGGCGAAGCCTGTTGACGAGCGGGTATTCGAGGTATTCAGCTCTCCTGCGGTTGTCTCTGCAGTATTTCGGAAAATGGTAAGAAGTTGCGGAATTTCAGATTTCCGCTTCCACGACCTACGGCACGAAGCCATTTCCAGAATGGTTATCTACAAGCGCCAGTTGACGATCTACCAAATCATGCAAATGGTCGGACACAGCGACATGGCGATGGTCAAGCGTTATTCAAATCTGCGGGTTGACGAAATCGCGGGTTTGATGAACTGATGCTGAAGCAATGCTTCACTCGGCCGCCGAATCTGGGCGGCCCTTTTTCGTCCGCTCATCCGGTGGCGATGGATATCAGTGGTGGGTGAGCCTTTTGGGGTAACAACCCAGGAGGCGATATGTCAGACAAGACCGACAAGGCGAAGAAAGCGGCAAAGAACCGGAAGGCTTACCTCAAAGAGCGCGAGAAGCAAGACAGGATACTTCTACGGCTAGCCAAAGGCGAAGCGGAAAAGCTTGATCAAGCGTGCTCGCATGCTGGGTTGAGCCGTTCCAAGTTCACCTCGAAATACTTGATTCCCTGGCTGCGTAAGTTTGTCTCATCGAGTGGTAAATCTGAGCCAAAGCCGACGCCGTCCGCGCCTCTGCCGCCTGCAAAAGTTGCCGACGAATTCGACTCGCTCTTCCAATCTGATCAGAGCTGAGGCGGCCATGCTCTCCATCACGAAGATCAACTCGGCGAGCAACAAGAAGACGCGGACCAGCGACGGGAAGGGATACCTTCACTACTTGGGTTCGGCCAGCACTCGCGAGCGTGGGGACTTTGACGACTATGCGCGTGGCAAAAATGATGTCTTGGGGCCGCCGCCGTTTTGGGCATGCAAAGGTCCTGCTCTGCTCGGTCTCGATGCCATCGCCGACGCGGAACATGTTGAAAGATTGGCGATGGGTCGCCATCCCATCACGGGAGAGCCATTGGTCATCGGCGCGGGCGATCGGCACGTCATGGGATTGGACATGACTTTTTCGGCGCCAAAGGACTTTTCAGCGGTGTTTGCGGGAGCCGATTCATCGACAAAGTCGGCCTTGATTGAATGCCTGCAAGATTCCGCAAGGTCAGCTCTAAGTTACGCGGAATCGGCAGCCGTCACGCGGCATGGCGTCGGTGGCAGAGTGAAACAGATCGCCGAAGCCGCCGTGGCAGCGTGCTACACGCACTTTGCGAGCCGCGCGCTCGATCCACAGCTTCACATCCACGCGTTCATGTTCAATGTAGGAAAACGCAAGCATTCCAACGAATGGAGCGCGTTGGAACACCGCCCGCAGTTCGACCGGAAGATGGCCACTGGCATTCTTTTCCGTGTCGAGCTGGCCGCCAAACTTAAAGCACTTGGTTTTGGCATCGAGCCTACCGGCCCCTACTTCGCTATCAAGGGCGTCACAGAAAGGCAGCGGACCGAGCTCTCCACCCGAAGCAAAGAGATCAGCGATCGCATGAAGGAGCAAGGCCTCAGCAACGCGGATGGCCCCGCCGCCAAAGAAGTGGCCGCGCTCAATTCACGATCGGCCAAGGCAGAGCCCCCATTGCCGGTGCTGCTGAGGCGCTTCGAGGAAATGGCGAGAGCTCTCGGACTTGATCCAGCTTCTGTGTCGGCCATGCGTCAATCAGCGGTTCAGCCTGAGCCCGAGCTTTCAATCGACCATGCGGCGCTGCTGGAAGAGCTTATGGAGTCGCAGTCCTGCTCAACCGCGCAGGAAGCCTTGACGCGGATTTGCGAGCTTGCCATGGGCCGCTGGAACGCCTCCGAGTGTTTGCGGGAGTTGGGACGTTTTCTGCAAAGCGAAGGGGTTGTCCAGTTGGGAAGAACTGAGCTTCTGACGGAAGTGTTTACCTCGAAAACCACTTTGGATTTGGAGCGCGGGATAAGTGGCCTGGTTGAGAAGGGAATGAAATCTACTCGGCACCGCGTCGACCAACGTCTCATAGACAAAGAATTCGACGCCCTAGAAGCAAGCCTGCAAAAGAAACTGGGCGTGGCTGTCTCGCTCGCTCAGCAAAGGGCCGCCGCCGTCCATATCGCCAGCGGCACGGGTCAGCACGCATTTGTCGAGGGATGGGCCGGAACGGGGAAGACAACTATGCTCACGGCGGTCGGCAAGGCATATCGGCATGCTGGCTTCAAAGTCATGGGTTGCTGCCAGTCCGCCGCCGCTTCGCAGAATCTCGCGCGCGAGACGGGCATCTCTTCGGGAACGATAGCAAGCCTCCTTCTTGCCGTGCAAAACGGCAAGACAAAGCTCACTGCGAAAACAATTCTGATTCTGGACGAGGCAGGCATGGTGGGATCGCGGGAGTTTGGCCTTCTGCAAAAAGCCATCGTGGACGCAGGCGGAAAGATGGTTTGTGTCGGGGACCCCAAGCAACTTCAACCTATCGACGCGGGCGGCATCTCAGCGTCTTTGATGCGCCTGCATGGCAAAGCAGAAATTTCAAGAATCCAACGGCAACGGACTGATTTCGAACCATTGCTTGATTGGCTGACTGCAAACGCGCGTGGGTCCGCCGCCATCACGAAGGAAAGGGCCAGGGCGTTGCGATCCATGCCCGAGGATGCACGACTCTCTGCCATGGAGAGCCTGTGCGCCAGCGACGCGAAGTTGTCCGAGGCATTCAGCCGGTGGCGTGGGCGTTACGACTTTGAATGGATGCGCGAGGCCGTTGAAATGTTTGCGAAGGGCAATGCGAAAGAGGCTTTGGCCCTGCTTGATTCCAAGGGTCGGCTCAAACTGATGTCAAGCCAAGCAGCCACCATGGAAGGATTGATATCGGCATGGGACATCGACAAGACGCCAATAAAGGACAAGACGATTATTGCGGCGACCCG
>CANFOS010000049.1 GCA_947448735.1 Comamonadaceae bacterium
AGCGCTGGTCGCCGCCGTGATGGAGCTTGGGCAAATCACCCAGACCCCAACGCCTACCATTCATGCCGTCTATGCACTGGCCAGTTTGTTGGCAAAAAACCTGCAGCAGCACAACGCGACGCTCAAAATTTCTTCGATTTAAACTTTTTCTTATGACCCACCTCACCACCCTCCACGAGATGATTGCGCTGCAATCGCCTGCAGCTACTGTCATGATGGCACCCGACGGCGTACCGCTGTCGTACGGGGCTATGAACCAGCTCATTGTGCAGACGACCGATGCCCTCAATGCCATGGGCATTGGGCGGGGTGACCGTGTAGGCATCGTGCTGCCCAATTGCCCTGAAATGGCGACTGCTTTCGTCGCTGTGGCCAGTGCCTGTACCGCCGCGCCACTGAACATGGCTTACCGCGCTGATGAGTTTGAGTTTTATTTGAGTGACTTGAAAGCCAAGGCCTTGATCGTGGCGGCGGGCAGTCAAACGCCCGCACTGGAGGTCGCTGCCAAACTGGGTGTGGCGGTCATTGAACTCAAAGCCCTGCCGGAGCGCGGCGCAGGAAATTTCGAATTGACGTCCAGCCAAAAAGGACAAGCCGCCTTGCCTGGCCCAGCCATGGCTGATGATGTCGCGCTGATTTTGCACACCTCGGGCACGACGTCACGACCCAAAATTGTGCCTCTGTCGCATCGCAATGTGTGCGCGTCGGCCCGCAACATCAGCCACACCTTGCAGCTCACAAGCGCCGACCGTGAACTGCACGTCATGCCGCTGTTTCATATCCATGGCCTGATTGCAGGCGTGCTGGCGCCCATGGCCGTCGGCAGCATGATTTTTTGCACACCTGGTTTTAATGCCCTCAAGTTTTTTAGCTGGATGAAGGAGTGCAAGCCCACTTGGTACACGGCTGTACCCACCATGCACCAAACCATCCTGGCTCGCGCGGCCAACAACATGGACGTGATTGAAGCCAACCCGCTTCGCTTTATCCGTTCGTCCTCATCATCCATGCCGCCGCAGGTGATTGCCGAGCTGGAGCGGGTGTTTAAAACCCCGCTGATAGAGTCTTACGGCATGACGGAAGCTGCGCACCAAATGGCCAGCAGCCCGCTGCCACCAGGCAAACGCATTCCTGGCTCTGTCGGCATGGCTGCCGGCCCTGAGGTCGCCATCATGGACAACTCGGGCAACTTGCTGGCAGCTGGCGACATCGGTGAGATCGTGATTCGCGGCGAAAACGTCACCCTGGGTTATGAGAACAATGACAAGGCCAATGCTGAGGGGTTCATCAACGGCTGGTTTCGCACGGGCGACCAAGGCATGATGACCAGCGATGGCTACGTGACGCTCACGGGCCGCCTGAAAGAAATCATCAATCGAGGTGGTGAAAAAATATCACCACGGGAGGTTGATGAAGTGCTGATGGATCACCCCGCCGTGGCGCAGGTCGTGACCTTTGGCATGCCGCATGACAAACTGGGCGAAGAAGTTGCCGCGGCTGTGGTGCTGCGTGAAGGAAAAACAGCGACAGACCGGGAGATTCGTGAGTTTGTTGCCACCAAGCTGGCAGACTTCAAGGTGCCCAAGAAAATTCTCATCATGGACGAGATTCCCAAAGGTGCAACTGGCAAGCTGCAACGCATCGGCCTGGCGCAAAAGCTGGGTTTGGCTTGATCTGTCAAGGTGTCTGCAGGTACCGCTGGACCGTCATCCTGAACCAGGGTTCAGGTGGGCGAGGGCAGCCTGGCTTTGGGCTCGTCTAACGCGAGACGGGCACGCCAGTCAGGCAATTTACCAAGCCCGTGCTATTAAAAGCATTGGTACAAGGAAATATAAAGCCCAGCGCGTACTGCAGACGATGCTGATTGTAGGCCTGACGGGCTAAAGCAGTTGGCCATCTTGCCCCAGGGCCAGATCCAGACGCTGCAGTAAGGCAGACAGTTGTGCCTCGTCCCGGCTGGGGTCGGCCTGTTTGGGGGAGGGGGGTTGAACTGCTGCGGATTGTTCCGGCACTTCAAACGCCAGATTCAGGGCCGCGAGCACAGCAATCCGGTCGCGTGCCTTGATCTTGCCGCTGTCCCGAATTTTGCACATGGCCAGATCGACCCGGTTGACGGCATCGAGCAGACGCGCATCACCTTCGGGTGGGCAGCCCAGCAAATAGCTTTGTCCCATGATCTGGACTTCAAGCTGCTTCATCATGAGGCTCCCAAGGGTGCTGACTGGCTATGGCTGGCGTTTTCAGGCAGGCGCTCTAGCAGCGCGTCTACCCTTGCGCGGGCAGCGCCAAGCCTGGACCGCAGCGAGTCGCGCTCTTGCGTCAGTGCGCTGACCTGTGCGGTCAGCAGGGCATTGGTGCGTTGTAATTCCTCGTAGCGCAGCAACAGGCGTTCAACGCGCTCCGTGATCTGGTCAATTTGGTTGGTATTGGACATACAGCTTCAATTGTAGGGTTTACGAACGACCCAAAGCGTAGAATGTGCTGTGTTGGTGCTCGCGGTGTGGTTCACATGCCGCAGTTCAACGGGAAGCAGGAGAAAGTTTTAGCCCACGGCCACTACTTTTAACCTGCGCTGCCCCCGCAACGGTAAAACGAACGGATTCAGGCCAGAACTTCTGGCCTTTATTCAGTATTCATCGACAGCCACTGAGTGCCCTGAACAAGCGCTTGGGAAGGCGATGAGTGCAGCTTCGTCAGCCCGGATACCGGCCAACAAGGTGAGCGTATTTCCGGGAGGTGATGCGTTCGTATCGCTCATGCACTGGCGGGGAAGCCGGTGAGGGCTTATTGTTGATGGCTTGTTTCAATGAAAACCCGTTTTAACCGTGTGCGGCTTGCTGCGCTCCCGTTCGCGCTTGTCACGACTTTTCCTGTTTTCTCACAGACCAGCGATGGCACCCAGCTCAAAGAGATGGTGGTGACCGCCAGCCGGGTCGCAACGCCCATCACCGATGCGATTGCAGATATCTCCATCATCACGCGTGAGCAATTAGACCGGGCTGGCCAGTCGTCCTTGCGCGATATTTTGGCCCAGCAACCTGGCGTGCAGTTCACGAGCAGCGGCAGTTATCGCTCGTCTACGGGTGTATTTTTGCGGGGGGCGGCGACCGCGCAGACGATTGTTCTGATTGACGGTATTCGGGTCGGGTCCGCAACAACCGGCGTCGTTTCTTACGAAAACCTGCCGCTTTCTCGAATCGAGCGAATTGAAATTCTGCGTGGTGCCTCGTCCGCGTTATACGGTCCCGATGCCGTGGGTGGTGTCATTCAAATTTTTACGCGTGCGCCATCTGATGGCATGGCAGTCGATGCCACCGTTGGCATGGGATCCGATGGGCACAGGCAATCGGGTGCGTCGATACGGGGCACCATGGGCGAGGAAAAATCGGTGGCGTACAGCTTTGGTGCGTCGCGAGAAAGAGCAACGGGGATCAGCGTGATCGTTGATCCGCTGTCTACCAGCTACAACCCCGATCTTGATGGGTTCAAGTCGGCGAGCTTTGATGCAAAGTTAACCGCCAAGATCAATAAAGAGCATTCAATTTCACTGAGCTTACTGCGCAGTGACACCGAATACCAGTTCGATGGCATGCCCAGCCCCAACCCTCTTGCGCTGACCAAACTGACGGCTGATGCGCGCAGCAAGGCACGAGTAGGCACCCAAATTTTCAGATGGGATGCGCAATGGCTACCGTCGTGGAAGTCCATCGTGACTGTGGGCAGTGATGATGAAAAATCTGTGAGCGACTACTACCGTATTTCGGATGGTACGGCTGGCGGCAGCAGTCGCTTTAACACGGCGCGTAGCCAATATTCCTGGCAAAACGATTTCAGCATTGGTCGCGATGTGTTGTCAGCGACGCTGGAAAACCGCAACGAATCTGTCGACAGTGAAACGGCCTATACCGTTAACAAGCGCCGCATACAGAGTACTTTGCTGTCCTACGCGCTGAACCGCGATCAATGGAATGCGCTGGCGGTGGTCAGAAATGACAGAAACTCGCAATTCGGCAGTTTTAACAATGGGTCGCTAGCCGGTGGGTATCGGCTGACGCCAAGCCTTCGATGGGTGGCCAGCGCCGGTACCAGCTACCAGGCGCCTACTTTTAATCAGCTCTATTACCCTGGGTTCGGAACACCAACGCAGGTACCGCAGAAAAACCGCGCGCTTGAAACAGGGCTCAAATATCAGGAAGCCAATGTCTCCCTGGGTGCAGTGATCTATCGAAACAATGTTCAGGGTTTCATCATTCCTTCCACCAATGTGCAAAGCTCACTGGCGGTATTGCGGGGCGTAACGCTCAGTGCTGATGCGCAGTCTGGCAACACGGGATACGCTCTTTCCTACGATTACGCAGATCCAAAATCTTACAGCGCGGTGGCTGCAAGTAACGATTTGCGCTTGGTACGTGTCGCAAGAAGCATCTTGAATGCCAGCATTCATCACCGGATTGGTCAGGTCAAAATTTTCGGGGAGTTGAAGATGTCTGGCGACAGGGAGGACGCAAAAGTCGTGGGTGTCGGCCGCGATGTGCTCGCGGGCTACAGTGTCATCAACACCGGCCTGACCTGGTCTTTCTATAAAAACATGTCGCTGCAAGTTCGTATTAACAATCTGACCAACAAAAATTACATGTTGGCCAACAGTTTCTCCACACCGGGCCGCAATGCATTTGCGTCTGTCGCTTTTGCAATGTGATTGTCTTGCCCCGCTTGTAGCTCAGGACCACCAACCCATGAAACCAGTAGCAACTTGCCCCGCCATTCTGATTGCCGCGCCCGCATCCGGGCAGGGCAAAACGACGGTGGCTTCTGCGCTGGCGCGCTTGCATGCGCGGCAGGGTCGGCGGGTGCGGGTCTTCAAATGCGGGCCTGATTTTCTGGACCCACACTGGCTGACCCTGGCCAGCGGCCAACCGGTACATCAGCTTGATTTGTGGATGACGGGTGAAACTGACTGCGCCCAGCGCCTGCATGACGCGGCCAAGGAGTGCGACCTGATCATTGTTGAAGGCGTGATGGGTTTGTTTGACGGTGAACCCAGCGCGGCGGACCTGGCGCAGCGCTTTGGCTTGCCGGTGCTGGCCGTGATTGACGCAAGCGCCATGGCCGGCACCTTTGGCGCGCTGGCCTGGGGCCTGCAGCATTACCGCGAAGGCCTGCCGTTTGCCGGTGTTCTGGCCAACCGGGTGGCGTCAACCGGCCATGCCGAGATGCTGCAAGCTGGCCTGCGCGACGCCAGTCAGTGGCGCGGTGCGCTGATGCGCAGTGATGCCTTCACGCTGCCCGAGCGGCATTTGGGGCTGGTTGTTGCCAGTGAGCTGAGCGATGCCATGCAAAGGCTGGATGCGGCGGCTGACGCTTTGGCTGCAACACCGCTTGGCAACATGAGCACGGCTGATTTGCAGGCGTGGTCTACCACCTTTGAATCGCCTGATTCCAACGACGCTGTCTTTCCAGCGACCGCATTGAAAGGCCAGACCATCGCTGTTGCCCGTGATGCCGCTTTCTGCTTTACCTACGCTGCCAACACCGACTGCTTGCAGCAGATGGGTGCGCAGATCGTTTACTTTTCTCCATTGGCTGACAGCGCCTTGCCGGCCTGTGATGCCCTCTGGCTGCCTGGCGGTTACCCCGAGTTGCATGCTGAAAAATTAACCGCCAACACAGCCATGAAAACCAGCATCGCAGCGCATGTGGCAGCAGGCAAACCTGTGTGGGCTGAATGCGGCGGCATGATGGCCCTGTTTGAAACACTGACCACTTCTGGTGCTGACAGTCATGCCATGTGGGGTGTGTTGCCCGGCAGCGTGACGCTGCAAAAACGACTGGCAGCTCTGGGGCCGCAGCAGCTGGAAGTAAGCGGCGGCGTTCTGCGTGGCCACGCGTTTCACTATTCGACTTGTGCCACGGCGTTGCCCGTCGCTGCGCGTACCCAGGCTGCGCCAGGTCGCAAGCTGTGGGGGCAGGGCGAGGCGCTGTACGTGCAGGGCTCGGTCAGGGCCAGCTACTTTCACGCCTGGTTTGCGTCGAACCCGGCAGCTGCTGCGGCTCTGTTCCTGAGGGCTCAACATGCTGGATAAAACGAACGACTGGCGCAGTCATTCAACAGGCCAAAACTACGGCCCACAACGCATCGTTTGCCTGACCGAAGAGCCCACCGAATGGCTGTACATGCTGGGCGAAGAGCGGCGCATTGTGGGCATCTCTGGCTACACCGTCCGGCCGCCGCGTGCGCGAGAAGAAAAGCCCAAAGTCAGCGCGTTTTTAAGCGCCAAGATCGACAAGATTGTTGAGTTGCGACCCGATTGCGTGATTGGCTTTTCAGACCTGCAGGCCGACATTGCCTCGCAACTGGTTAAAAAAGGCATTCAGGTCACGATTTTTAACCAGCGCAGCGTGGCCGAAATTTTCTCCATGATGTACCAGCTGGCCGCGATGGTCGGGCAAGCTGACAAAGGTTTGGCACTGATCAAAACCATGCAAAGCCGCCTGCTGGAGATGGAAGGGGTAGCCCGTTCTTTGCAGCGCCGCCCCCGCGTGTTTTTTGAAGAATGGTATGACCCGCACATCAGTGCCATTGCCTGGGTGTCTGAGCTGATCGGCATTGCGGGGGGCGATGACTGCTTTCCCGAACTCGCCAAAGAACCGATGGGCAAGGGCCGCATCATTGCCGACGGGGCAGAGATTGTGCGGCGCAACCCTGACATTATTTTTGGCTCCTGGTGCGGCCGCCGATTCAGGCCTGCGCATGTGCGCGCCCGGCCGGGTTGGCAAGAAGTCAACGCCGTTAAAAACGACCAGTTGTTTGAGATCAAGTCGGCTGAAATTTTGCAGCCTGGGCCGGCTTGTTTGACCGACGGCGTTGAACAAATTCACAAAATCATCATGGCTTGGGGTGACCTGCATGCCAGTGCGTAGCGAACTCATCCTTGGCGGCCAGCGCAGCGGGAAGTCACGCCGCGCCGAAGGGTTGGCGCGTGACTGGCTGGCAGCATCGCCCAGCCATCAGGCCGTGATGATTGCCACCGCCCAGGCTTGGGACGACGAAATGGTCGAACGCATCGCCCGCCATCAGCAAGACCGTGCAGAGCGCGTGCCGGGCATGACCACGGTTGAAGAACCCATAGCGCTGGGCGAGGCGATTCAAACCCACAGCGCACCGCAGACCCTGGTGGTGGTCGATTGCCTGACACTGTGGCTGACCAAGCTCTTGATGCCTCACGTAGACGCCAAAACCGTGGGCAATGCTCAAGATATTCCTTCAAAAGATGCTGTAGCCCAACAAATCATTGAGCGAACAGCTACGCTTTTAGTAGCAATTAAAAATTCATCCGGCCCTGTGATCTTGGTCGGCAATGAGATCGGACTGGGTGTGATTCCGATGGGCCGCGAGACCCGTGCATTTGTCGATGCCTTGGGACGGCTGAACCAGGACGTGGCTGCGGCGTGTGACCGGGTGACTTTCATGGCGGCTGGTTTGCCGCTGACCTTGAAGAGCCCGCCATGAGCCTGAAAATGAAGCAATGGCTCATGTTGCTGATAGTTTTTTGCGGCTCAGCGCAAGCCTTGCAAGTCACAGACGACCGGGGCGTGACCGTCACCTTCGCTCAAACTCCGCAGCGCATCGTCAGCATGTTGCCGTCACTGACTGAAAGCGTGTGTGCGATGGAACAATGCCAGCGCCTGGTGGGTGTTGACCGTTATTCCAACTTCCCCGAGTCTTTGAAGAACCTGCCCCAACTCGGCGGCGGGATGGACCCGAACGTTGAAGGCATCGTGGCTTTGAAGCCCGACCTGGTGCTCGTGTCAGGCAAGTCACGTTTGAGCGAACGGCTTGAGGCGCTGGGCATCAAGGTGGTGGCACTGGAAACCAAAACCCATGCGGATGTCAAACGCGTGTTGCAAGTGCTGGGTGTGCTGCTGGCTGTGCCCGAGGCGCAGGGCGCAGATCGTTTGTGGCGCATCATTGACAGCGGCGTGTTGGCGGCTGCACAGTCATTGCCCGCCAAAGCCAAGACGGCGCGGGTTTATTTTGAAGTCAGCCGTGGGCCGTATGCGGCGGGCGAATCGTCTTTTATTGGTGAAACCCTCGCACGCCTGGGTGTGCGGAACGTGGTACCCGCCAAGCTGGGCCCCTTCCCGCGTCTGAACCCCGAATACGTGGTGCGCGCCAATCCTGACGTGATCATGATCGGCAACCGCAGCATGGTCAATGCCGTAGCCTACCCCGGCTGGAACAGCATCAAGGCGGTGAAGAACAACCGGGTGTGCGTGTTTGGTGTGGGTGATTCCGAGGTGGTGGTACGCCCCGGCCCGCGCATGGCAGAGGCCGCGCGGCTGATGGCCAAGTGTTTAGAAACCTATGAATAAGCTGCAAAGTCGCCAAGCGGTTGGGTTGGCAAGCCTGTTGCTGGCCGCGTCCTGCGGCTTGCTGCTGCTGGGCATCACCGTTGGCAGTACAGGCTTTGAATCGGTTGCCAACATGCAGCGCGACCCGCAAGCCATGCAAATCATCTGGGAAATCCGATTGCCGCGTACCGTCGGCGCCTGGCTGGCGGGTGCATTGCTGGGGCTAGCCGGCGCGGTGGCACAGGGCCTGTTTCGCAATCCGCTGGCAGACCCGTATTTGTTGGGCAGTGCCTCTGGCGCGTCTTTGGGGGTGGCTTTGGCCATGGCGCTGTTTGGCGTGTCGCCACTGGCCACGCAATGGGTCGCCCGGCTGGGGCTGACCGGCGCTGCGTTCTTGGGCGCCGTTGCTGCGGTGCTGCTGACATTGCTGTTGGCCAAAGGCGTGCAGCACACGCTGCGCCTGCTGCTGGCGGGTGTGGTGGTGGGCGTGGTGCTGGGTGCGGTCACGTCACTGATCCTGCTGCTCACGCCCGACATCATGCAGGCCATGCAAGCCTTCATGCTTGGCACCACCGCCTTTGTGGGTTGGACGGCCTGCGCTGTGATGGCCTGGGCGTTCGGCATCAGCTTGGCAGCTGCCTGGCTGATGAGCCACGTGCTTGACGGCCTGGCACTTGGCGAAGCGACCGCCCAAAGCCTGGGGCTGCAACT
>CANFOS010000050.1 GCA_947448735.1 Comamonadaceae bacterium
GACCATCCCCGTGACCATCAACGGCGGCTACATGATGCCGGCCTGGTACGACGTTCTGTCGGCGGACCTGGTCAAACGTGAAGACGAGGCGGGCCTGCGCCAATCGCGTCTGGAGATTGAAGCGCTGATCGCCAACGAAAAAGCGCGCGGTATACCCGCCAGCCGCATCGTGGTCGCCGGTTTTTCGCAAGGTTGCGCCATGTCATTGATGGTGGGCGTGCGCCACGCCGAGACCCTGGCGGGCATTGTGGGCATGTCGGGCTATTTGCCGCTGGCTGCCAACTTGACGGCCGAGCACACGCCGGCAAGCCTGAAGACGCCGATTTTTATGGCCCACGGCACGCGCGACCCTGTGGTGGCGTTGCCACGCGGCACGGCATCACGCGATGCACTGAAGGCTATCGGCTATGCGGTAGAGTGGCACGACTACCCGATGGAACACTCGGTGTGCCCACAGGAAGTCGCCGACCTTGAGGTTTTTTTGAACCGCGTTCTGGCTTGAATTTGGCGGCCAGCCAGCCACACAGCCTACAGGGGCGCGGGCTCGGTTTTTTCGTAACCCTGCGTTGACAGCTTGCTCACAGCCATTTGTTTCAGCTCTCTGTCCCTGATGGCAAACAGGCGTTGCAGGTCTTCCTCGGTGTCGTTTTCTGACATTCGCGTCTCGTCAATCAAAGGCGGCAGCGGTTCCAGCGCGTCCAGAGCAAAGTTAGGGGCCGCAGCCCGCACAGGCACAGCTGCAATCGGAGGCGTCACCGACGCAACAGACCGTTGGGCAGCCATAGGGCCAGTAACAGCCGCTTGAGCAGGCATGGCGCTGGCGGGCATGGCAACGATGTCAAAAGGATCGACCTTCCCATGTGTTTTCCAGTATTGGCTGCCGGGCAGCTCGGTCAGGGGGCAGGTGCTGGCCACTTCAAGTTGCCAGGCAATGCCGTACAACCAGGTGGCCGCACTGGGTTCAAATTGAACGATTTCTGTCAGCAGCGCTTTTTGAAAGGCGAAAGCGTACTTCATGAGTCGCTCATCCCATTGCTTGACAATCAGGCGCACAAAAATGCCTTGGCCCCGCTTGCGGCTGCTCACCACCTGAATCTGGCACTGAATCCAGTCGGGCGGTATGCCGCTTGTACGGACCAAATAGCGCATCACGACGTGCACCAGTTGGCCGCGGGTCGCCGTTTCTGAACCATCATTGAGGACGGACTGATGGTAAGTGCGGCTGTTGGGCAAAGAGCTGTCGCCAGTCGGTGGCCGCTTATCACCTGCCGACGAGAACAGCTTTTGAAAGAAATTGAACATACATCCCTGACAAATACTTTGAATACATTACTTTTTGATACTTTATAGTTGTTTGTCTTGGCTTGCAAGTTGAACGGGCAAGCCTGACCGGTGGCCTGTGAATCGCGATGGCACTGATAAACGGCTTGCGCCAGCGAAAAAAGCTGGCCTGTGATAACTTCCAGCCCAGTCAAAAAGAATACGGAAAACAGCACCATGACCCATTTACAGGCTCACACATTCCTGTCGAGCACAGATTTGTCGCCTGATCGCCTGAAAGGCATGTCTTGCGGGATCGAAAAAGAAAGCCTGCGGGCCCAGCCCAGCGGCGCGTTGGCCCTGACGCCGCATCCGCTGGCCCTGGGTTCGGCGCTGACGCATCCCAGCATCACGACCGACTTCAGCGAATCGCAGGTGGAACTGGTCACGGGCGTTCACACCAGTGTGCAGGCTGCCCTGGACGAGCTGACGCAAGTCCACCAGTTCACCTACCGCTGCATGCAGGCGCTGGGCGACGAAATGTTGTGGGTATCCAGCATGCCCTGCGGTTTGCCGACGGATGAAACCATTCCGGTGGCCCGTTTTGGCTCGTCCAACGTGGGCCGCGCCAAAAGCGTGTATCGCCTGGGCCTGTCGCACCGTTACGGTAGGCGCATGCAAACCATTTCTGGCATTCATTACAACTGGTCGTTCCCGGGCGTCACGAGCGAGCAGTATTTTGCGCAGATTCGCAACTTTCGCCGCCAGTCGTTTTTGTTGCTGTACCTGTTTGGCGCGTCGCCTGCCGTGTGTTCAACCTTTGTGGCCGGCAGGCAACACGAGCTGCAGCAACTGAGCCCGAGCACCATGTACATGCCCTACGGCACATCGCTGCGCATGGGCCGGCTGGGCTACCAGAGCGACGCACAGGCGTCCTTGGCCGTCAGTTACAACAGCCTCGAAGGTTACGCCGCGTCGCTGCAAGATGCCTTGACACGGCCTTATGCGGCGTACGAAAAAGTAGGTATTCAAAACCCAGGTGGCGACTACAACCAGCTGGGCACAACGCTGCTGCAAATTGAAAACGAGTTTTACGGCACCATTCGGCCCAAACGCGTGATCTTCCCTGGCGAGCGGCCCCTGCACGCCCTGCGTGAGCGGGGCGTTGAATACATCGAGGTGCGTTTGATGGACCTGGACCCGTTCGAGCCCGCTGGCATCAGCACGCAGACCATGCGGTTCTTAGACGTGTTTTTGCTGCACTGTTTGACAAACGCCAGCCCGCCTGACAGCCCGCAGGAAATCGCTGCGCTGGCGCGCAACCAGCACCGCACCGCTGCCCGTGGGCGTGAACCTGGTTTGACATTGGAGCGCGGTAGCAAACAAGTGCTGCTGACCGACTGGGGTCATCAGATCGTTGCCCAGTGCGCGCCGATCGCCGCTGCGCTGGACGCCGCGCACGGTACATCAGACTACAGTGCCGCGTTGGCGGCCGCCACGGCAGGTTTGAACGATGCCAGCACCCTGCCATCAGCCCGAGTCCTGGCCGCCATGGCCAAAGACCACGACAACTCCTTCGTCAAGTTTGTGCGCGCACAGTCTGAAAAAACCAGGGCTTACTTTCAAGCGCTGCCGTTTTCCAACGAGCAGCATGCGCACTTCACCCAGCTTAGCCAGCAGTCGATGGTGGATCAAAAGAAGATCGAGGCCCTCGACAGCATGCCGTTTGAGATGTACCGCGAGCAGTATGTGTCTGCTGAGCGGCTGAATGTTCCTAAAAAGACTGAAGCCGCAGCTGTTTTAAGCGCCTAAAAGGCCTATAGCCCAATATTTTATTGGGCTAGACGCTATCGTATTCATAGTGACTTGCCCGCCATGCGCCGCCGTGCGTACAGCCCCACAAACGCCAAACCCAGCACCAGTGCAAACCAGCCAACCGCGGCTGACTTGGCAACGATGCCCTGCATGCCGGGCGAGGTGATGAAGTAGGGCGAGATCACCACGCCCAAGCCAATCAGAATGCACAAAATGCCCTTGATGGCCAGCTCGTTGTTGGCTTGGGTATTGAGCTTTTTGCTCGGTTGTTGGGTCGGTGCTTGAGGCAGGGGCATGGTGCAGATGGTTGATGAAAAGTAAGGCCACCGATAATACGTTCTAGCAACGAAAGAGTTTGAACAATGGCGATTCAGTGGTTTCCAGGGCATATGTACCTGACGCAAAAGGCGATCAGTGAACGCATCAAAGAAATTGATGTGGTCATCGAGCTGCTGGACGCGCGCCTGCCCGGCTCCAGCGCTAACCCCAAGCTGGCCGAACTGACAGCGTCGCGACCCACGCTGAAGGTGCTGAACAAGCAAGACCTGGCCGACCCGCTGGTGACCGCGCTGTGGCTGGCGCACTACAACGCGCTGCCCAGCACCCGGGCCATTGAGCTGGACGCGAGCGAAACTGCACCGGCCCGCAAGCTGATAGACGCCTGCCATGCGCTGGCGCCGCTGCGCGGCAGCATGGTCAAGCCGATGCGGGTGCTGATTTGTGGTATCCCCAACGTCGGCAAATCAACCTTGATCAACACCCTGACGGGCAAACGCGCCACCAAAACCGGGGACGAGGCAGGCATCACCAAAATCGAGCAGCGCATTGTGCTGGCGGACGGGTTTTATTTGTGGGACACGCCGGGCATGCTGTGGCCGCGCATCATCGTGGCGCAAAGCGGCTACAACCTGGCCGCCAGCGGTGCGATTGGCCGCAATGCGTTCAGTGAAGAAGAAGTCGCCCTTGAGCTGTTGAATCTGCTGATTAAAAAATACCCGGCTGCGCTGACGGATCGCTACAAAGTCAACATCACGCCCGAATCGACCGACGAAACAGTGCTGGAAGACATTGGCCGCAAACGCGGCGCGGTGCTGACCAAAGGCCGCATCAATTTGCAAAAAGCCGCCGAGATTGTGATTTACGAGTTTCGCCAAAGCGCGCTGGGCCGCATCACGCTCGAAACACCCGACGAGTTTGCAGGCTGGCTGGCTGCTGGGCAACTGCTGGACGCTGAACGGCAGGTTAAAAAGGACGCGATTGAAATGGCGCGGCTGATCAAGTTTAAAAAGATAGCGCGACCTGAAAAGTTGCGCGGTGCCTGACACCCGATAAAACACAAGGGCGACAGCAGCGATAACGATGGCATGGTAAAGCCCATGTCAACCTGCAACCACACATATTGCCCAGCCTGAAAAGCTGCGTGACGCTTAAAGTCTGGTTGCCGCAAAAAAGGCCGCCCATAAAGCAGCCCTGTCGGTGTTTGATCCAGACCAAGCTTTGGCCGGGACTTTGCCTCTCCTTCTCCTTCTCCTTTGGGCTCGCCACAAAGCTAGCTTCTGGCCGCTCAACCGCGCCTTGGTAACCGGATTCGGCAAGCGTCACAGCTTCTTACCCTGGTATCTTTTATCTAAAGGCCACAGCGCAGCAAACAGTCAAGCGTGTTCGATATGTTCGCTAGCGTACATAACAAGTCCGCCGAATTTGTGATGACCAGCTGATGCCTGCCAATCACAGCAAAGCTAACGCCAGCTTCGATACCGTTATCTGGGAGCGCGTCGTGTGCTCTTCACGCCGGTGTCGTTGGCAGGATTTTGCAGAGGTTCCCCAGCTCATGCGGTGACCCTGATCGACTGCAGAAAAAGTTCTAAACACTGCATTAATTCATAGCTTGATGGGCTCTCCTGTTGAGCCTGTTGGATTCACACAATGGGCGAGCAAGTTAAGTCCGCTCAAAACGGCTCGATGGTGACGCTATCTGGGAGCATGGTCGCCAGGGTTCGTGTGGACAGTTTATTTGGCGATAACGAAATCAATGAGGGCTCGCAAGCCACAGCGCCTGCAGGCTCGTTGGCAGGCCTTCAAGCCAGCCAATTGACCTTTTTTTGCTGGAGGCAAGTGATGAAGCATGACCCTGAATGGCATAGCGGAGCTTGACTTGCGAGCGCCAAGAGACGACCCAAAGAGTGCGGCAATTCGAAGTTGCAATTTCTGAAAAATGCAAATTTATATTGTCAATATTGCAAATAGACTGCAAATTGATGAATTAGTCAATACTGAAAGAGGCAAATGACCCTAAATATCGGTGTTGTCAAACGTCAGTTCGCCCAGGAGTTTGAAAGAGCCTTGGATGCTACGTACCGTTTCCGTCCGTCGAATGAGCAACTGGCTCGCGACTTCGTGGTTTTTTCAAAGTATTCGATCAAGCTCAACCGGGAAACGGTCAGGAAGTGGCGCAATGGAACAGCCTTTCCTGATCTGGAGTATTTGGTACGGATGATTGATTGGGTCGGGCTCGACGTTTCAAAGGTATTTCAAAATGAAAATCAAAAAGACGTGGCAACAGCTTCAATGAATCGTCTCAGTCAACCTGCCCCCAAAAAGCAAATTTCGGTAAAACAAATTGATTTGCTGATGCAGTTTTTGAACGAACTCCCAAGAGATGAGGATCAGGGCAGTGTCCATTGACCTGCAGGTCTGTCGGGTAGTCCGCAGGCACCTAACACCAGGTTGTTGGCCCACAGTTGGGTTCAATAAATCAAAAGCGTTGGGTGTCACAAGCAAATTTCGGGTTCTTGAACGGCTAATCAGTCGTTTCGTTTAGTTTCGCATTCACATTTATTAAGGATTTATGGCTAAATCATCTGGTTTTTTACCCCGCGTCGACACTCCGGCTAACGGCGTTATCGGTTCTGTGCGTCCGAAGGCGGGCGAGCCATTAAAAGGTACATCTCTGCTCCGCGACCCGTTGGTGCTTTCAGACGCAGAGCCCTTGCTTGGTGAGGTCGTCCCGGCCGTTAAGCCGGTGGCACCGGTGTTCCGTAAAAAAGTCAATGGTGATTTATTTGACGAAAAGAGTCGGCTCCTTGGTAGCGACCAGGGCGAACTCTTGAGCGCTGAAGGCGGTGATGTTGTGGTTGCCCAGTTGGGCGCCGCTCCTGCCGCTGGATCTTCTGCCGGCACGGCTGCCACCGGCACTGCCGCTGGCTCATCTGCCGGCACGGCTGCCACCGGCGCTGCCGCTGGATCATCTGCAGGCTCGGCTGCTGCTGCTGGTACTGCTGCGGGCACATCAGCCGGAACTGCTGCAGCAGGTGCTGCCGCTGGGGCGTCTGCCGGTGCTGCTGCAGCTGGCGCAGCCGCCGCTGCAGTTACGGGTACGACGGTCGCGGTAGCAGGTGCCGTAGCCGCTGGAGTTGCCGTAGCTGCAGGGAGTTCAAAAGCATCAGACAGCACCCCCACCCCTACCGTTGCCGCTCCTGTAAGTTATTCTGATTCAGCGGCCAATCTTGCACTGGTAAGTGCTTCAAACTTGGCTAGCGCGGCAAGCATCACTGTCACGGGTACTTCGGCTGCTGCATCAGACTTGAATACGATTGACGCCAATACAGCTGTGGTTGTTAATGCTTCGGCGATCACCACGATCACCGGTACTGCGGCAGAAATCACGACGGCATACACCGCAGGCACGGCTGGCACCATCACCGGCCTGGGTAATGAGGCAGTCACCATCACTGGCGCCGTAGCGGCCACCCTGGCCCAACTGGTGGCGATCAACGCCGCCACGACAGGCGCGATCACGCTCAACGCCGCCACGATTGCAGCCAACTACACCGGCAGCGCTGCTGACCTGGCAGCAGCCTTTGACGGCATCACCAGCCACACCGGCACACAGACCTTGACGGTAGGCGGTGCAGCGGCCACGCTGGCCCAGCTGGTCACGATCAACAACGCCACGACAGGCGTGGTCACGCTCAATGCCGCCACGATTGCGGCCAACTACACCGGCAGCGCTGCTGACCTGGTGGCGGCCTTTAACGGCATCACCAGTCACACTGGCACACAGACCATCGCTGGCGCTGTCGCAGCCACGGTTGCCGAACTGGTGGCGATCAACGCCGCCACGACCGGCATGATCACGCTCAATGCCGCTACGATTGCCGCCAACTACACCGGCAGCGCAGCTGACCTGGTGGCGGCCTTCGTCGGCATCACCAGCCACACTGGCACACAGACCATCACGGGTGCAGCGGCCACGGTTGCCGAACTGGTGGCGATCAACGCCGCCACGACCGGCGTGATCACGCTCAATGCGCTCACGATTGCAGCCAACTACACCGACACCGCAGCCAACCTGGTGGC
>CANFOS010000051.1 GCA_947448735.1 Comamonadaceae bacterium
GCAATGATGCCGGGCATCAAACGTGCGGGGCGCAAGTTGATGTACTGATCGAACTCACGGCGGAACAACAACAGTGAACCCCATAGCGACACATGGTCTGCAATCTTGTCAGGCCAGCCCACGGCGCCAAAATAAATCGCGTCGTGACCACCAATCTGGTCTTTCCAGTTGTCGGGCAACATCTGGCCGTGCTTTTCAAAGTAGTCCCAGCTTGAAAAGTCGAAGTGATCGAACTGCAGATCAATGCCAAACTTGCTGGCGGCGGCTTCCATCACGCGAAGGCCTTCTGGCATGACTTCTTTGCCAATGCCGTCGCCCGCAATCACGGCGATACGTTTTTTACTCATGATGACTTCTTTCTTAAAAGACTGATTAGTGAATGGGTTGATCAAAAAAATCCAGGGCCTGGGGAATCAAAAGCCCGGGCACCTCTTCGGCAATATAGTGACCGCAGGGCAAGCTGTTGCCCGTCACTTGGGTGGCCCGCTCACGCCACAGCAGCAGCACCTCAAAGCATTGGCCGACCGCGCCATGTTCGCCCCACAAGACCTTGACGGGTTGCTCGAGTTTTCGGCCCGAGGCAATATCAGCACGGTCGTGCATCAGGTCAATGCTGCTGGACGCGCGATAGTCTTCGCAAATGGCGTGCGCCGTACCTGCGATTTGTGCACAGCGCTCATACTCAGCCAGGGCTTCGGGGGCAAACGCCGCCAGGCCTGCGTGCCGCTTTCCCATCACGCTGCGTATGTAGCGCACCGGATCAGACTCAATCAGCGCTTCAGGCAATGGCGGTGGCTGGATCAGAAAAAACCAGTGCCAGTAGGCAGTGGCAAAAGCTTGCGTGGTGTTGTCGTACATCGCTACCGTAGGGGCAATGTCCAGCAGCATCAGGCGTTCGACCGCAGCGGCGTGGTCAAGCGCCAACCGGTGCGCAACTCGCGCGCCCCGGTCATGTGCCAGCACGCCAAAACGCTCAAACCCGTAATGTTGCATGACGGTCAGGGCATCGTTTGCCATGGCACGTTTGGAATACACCGCATGCTCGGCGTCACTTGAGGGCCGGGCTGAATCACCATAGCCGCGCAAGTCCATCATCACCACCGTGAAGTGTTGGGCCAATGCGGGCGCCACCAAATGCCACATGGCGTGCGTTTGGGGGTGGCCATGCAAAAGCAGCAAGGGTGGGCCGTTGCCGCCAAACCGAGTTTGGACATGCCCGGCTGGGCCGGTGACGGTGCGCGCTGTGAACCCTGCAAACACAAGTTTTTCCTGCTACTGATGTTGATCTGTTGGTTTGACCACCCGCACCACCAGACTGACGCCCAAAGCAGTGATGGCAGTGCCCAAAACCGTGACGGCGGTGATCGTTTCGGCAAACAGCAGCCAGGCCATCAGGGCTGTACAAGGCGGCACCAGGTACAGCAGGCTGGTCACGGCAGTGGCTGCACCCCGCTGAATCAGCATGTACAAAAGCGATGAGCCGCCCAGGGTCAGTACCAGCACGGCCCAGGCCAGCGCACCAACAAGCTGCGGCGTCCAGCTGACTGCCTCGGTTTCAAACAACGCCAGCGGAAGCGTGACGATGAACGCAGCAGCAATCTGAACCGCATTGGCACCACGCACATCGGCAGCTTGCACAAAACGTTTTTGGTACAGCGTGCCGGCCGTGATGCTGAGCAAGGCAACGGTGACGGCCGCAAGCGTGAAAGCCGTGACCTCCTGTGTGCTGCCAAATTTGCGCGACACCACCAGCGCCAGACCACCCAAACCCAGCGCTAACCCCAGCCACTGGCGCTGGGTCACTTTTTCTGCACCTTTGCTTGACGCCAGTCTGGACACCCAAAGCGCCGTCAAGATAGGCTGCAAACCCACCATCAGCGCCGCCAGTCCAGAACCCATGCCCGCCTTGATGGCCATCCACACGCCTCCCAAGTAGCCCGCATGCATCAACACGCCACTGACCGACAGATGCAGCCATTGTTGCCTGCCGCGCGGCCAGGACACGCGTGCCAGCGCAATCCAGACCACAAAGCAAAGCATCGACAGGGCGTAGCGAATCGTCAAAAAGCTCAACGGGGGTGCGTAGGGCAAGCCGTATTTGGCGACCACAAAGCCGGTGCTCCAGATCAGCACAAACACAGCGGGCATGGCGCGTAGCAACGCACCTTCAACAGAAGATTTCAAAACAACAGGCTCACAGTTTGCATTATTTTGTGCGTTTGCGGATCTCGGGGATCGCTTTTTGCAGGTAATAGACCATGGACCAGACTGTCAAAACGGCAGAGATCCAGATCAGCCAGGTACCCCAGACATGGGTGTCAACGATGCCAAGTAAAACCCCGTCGTAGAGCAAAAACGGAATCGCGATCATTTGCACCGCCGTTTTAACCTTGCCCAGCATATGCACGGCCACGCTCTTGGTAGCACCGATCATGGCCATCCATTCGCGCAGGGCTGAAATCGCGATCTCCCGGCCAATGATGATGAGTGCCACGAAGACATCCGTACGCTGCAAATGCACCAATACCAGCAGCGCCGCACATACTAAAAACTTGTCAGCGACCGGGTCCAGAAAAGCGCCGAACGAAGAGGTCTGATTCAGTTTGCGGGCGAGGTAGCCGTCCAGCCAGTCGGTAGCGGCAAACACCATGAACATCGCCGCAGCAATGAGGTTGCGCTTTTCTTCGGGGATATCGAGGTAAAAAACACCGACGATGAGGGGAATCGCGATGATCCGCGTCCAGGTCATGATGGTGGGAATAGTCCAAAACTTCATGAGATATTTTGGCATGCCAGCCAAAAGAGCTGAATCACTATCATTTTAGGAGCTATTCGCATAGATATCCATTGGCCCTAAAGCTTATTTGAAAGGTAAAACCGGCTTTCAATGTCTAGGGCCATGGTCAGTGCAAAGCCCGGTAAATCTCCTCGGCCAGCTCTTTGGAGATGCCATCGACGGTGGCAATGTCTTCAGCACTGGCTGAAGCGATAGCACGGATACCGCCAAACCGCTGCAACAGGCTGGCGCGCTTTTTGGGGCCAATGCCTTCAATGTCTTCCAGCTTGCTGGCACCGGTGCGTACCGATGCCCTCTTGGCCCGCATCCCGGTGATGGCAAATCGGTGCGCCTCGTCGCGGATTTGTGCGATCAGCATCAGCGCGGCAGAGTCACGCCCCAGATAAACCTTCTCGCGACCATCGGCAAACACCAGCTCTTCCAAGCCCACTTTTCGGCCCTCGCCTTTTTCAACGCCGGCGATCAAACCGAGGTCCAGGCCCAGCTCGGTGAACACCTCACGGGCCATCGACACCTGACCTTTGCCGCCGTCTACCAGCACCAGGTCGGGCAGTCTGCCATCGTTGTTTTTCACAGCTTCGGCCAGCTTGCTGTAGCGCCGCGTCAGCACCTGGCGCATGGCGGCGTAGTCGTCGCCCGGCGTGATGCCTTCGATGTTGTAACGACGGTATTGCGCGCTTTGCATTTTGTGTTCATGAAACACCACGCACGATGCCTGGGTGGCTTCGCCAGCCGTGTGCGAGATGTCAAAGCACTCGATGCGCAGACTGGCCAAATCATCAAGCGATAAATCCATGGCTTCAGCCAGCGCCCGTGTGCGGGCTTGCTGGCTGCCCTGCTCGGCCAGTAGCCGTGCCAGTTGCAGCTCGGCATTTTTCATCGCCATGTCCAGCCAGATGCGGCGCTGCTCGCGCGGCTGGTGGATGGCGGCGAACTTCACGCCACTTTGGGCGATCAGCGCGGCAATCAGTTCTTTGTCTACCGGCTCGCTGCACACCAGCATGGGGGGCACCGGTACGTCAATGTAGTGCTGGGCAATGAAGGCTTCCAGCACCAGCGCTTCAAGTGACTTGGCCTTGATGGCCAGCGTATCTTCGGCATCAACTTCAGCGTCCATCTCGGCCACATCGACCGCGTTTTCAATATGGGTCGGAAAGTAAGGCCTGTCGCCCAAGTGCCGCCCACCGCGCACCATCGCCAGGTTCACGCAAGCCTTGCCGCCCTGCACTTTCACCGCCAGGATGTCGACGTCCACATTGTCATTTTTACCGCCAATTTCCATACTCTGTTGATGCAGCACCTTGGACAGCGCCGACATTCGGTTTCGCAGCTCGGCGGCCTGTTCAAACTCCAGCTTGTCGGCATGCGCCAGCATCTGCTGCTCCAGGCCGGTCAATATCTCTTGCGTTTGGCCCTGTAAAAACTTTTCGGCATTTGCCACGTCTTGTGCATAGGCCTCATCCGTGATGTGCCCCACGCATGGCGCGGAGCAGCGTTTGATCTGGTACAGCAAACACGGTCTGCTGCGGTTGTTGAACACCGTGTCTTCACAGGTGCGCAACTTGAACACCTTTTGCAGCAGCAGGATGCTTTCTTTGACGGCCCAGGCACTGGGGTACGGGCCAAAGTATTTGTGCTTCTTTTCAACCGCGCCGCGGTAGTAGGCCACCCGTGCGAACTGATGGGTGGCCAGCTTGAGATACGGGTAGCTCTTGTCGTCCCGGAACAAAATGTTAAAACGCGGGTTCAGCGTTTTGATCAGGTTGTTTTCCAGCAGCAGTGCCTCGGCTTCCGATCGGACGACCGTGGTTTCCATGCGCGATATTTTGGTCACCATGTGGCCGATGCGGGTGCCGCCATGGTTCTTCTGAAAGTAGTTGGCGACACGCTTTTTCAGATTGCGTGCCTTGCCCACGTAAAGCACGCCACCTTCGGCATCAAAGTAACGATAAACGCCTGGCAGCGCAGGCAGGGCAGCAACTTCTGTCAACAGTTCGGGGGCAAACTCAAAATCTTTAGGCATACCGTATTGTGGACAATCTGGCGATGGCAAACCTGCAATGGGATATTTTCTGCAAAGTCATTGATAACTTTGGCGACATCGGTATTTGCTGGAGACTGGCCGCTGGCCTCGCGGCCAGAGGCGAGCGCGTGCGGTTGTGGGTCGACGACGGGTCAGCTCTGGCTTGGATGGCCCCTGGAGGCCAGCAGGGCGTGCTGGTGTTGCCATGGACTGAAACGCTGGATGTGTCTTGTCTGGACACCACATCCTCTGACGTGCTGATTGAAGCTTTTGGTTGCGACGCCGCTCCTGAATTTATAGCTGCTCGCGCACGGATTGGCGCTTCTCTGGCCCCAAAAGACGCTCCAAAACCGCTTTGGATCAACCTTGAATACCTGTCCGCAGAATCTTATGTCGCCAGAAACCATGGTTTGACCAGTCTGGTCAGCAGCGGCCCCGCGGCGGGTTCGCACAAGGTGTTTTTCTATCCAGGTTTTACGCCGGGCACCGGAGGCTTGCTGCGCGAACCCGACTTGCTACAAAGGCAAGCCGCTTTTGACCGCGCGGCATGGCTCAAGCAACACGGCATTGAATGGCGGGGTGAAACGCTGGTGTCCCTTTTTTGCTATGAGCCACCGGCTTTGATCCAACTGCTTGATGATTTGACTCACAACGGCATCCAGGCCCAGCCGGTACGTCTGCTGGTGGCGGCTGGACGCGCCACGCAAGCCGTGAAGTCGCTCCTAGCATTGAAAAAAGCGGATGATAACGATCAAATAGGCCTCAAGGCCACGAATTACTTGCACGAGAAGCTATCCATTTCATATCTTCCCCTGCTTACCCAGATTGACTTTGACCACCTGCTTTGGGCCAGTGACATCAACTTTGTTCGTGGCGAAGACTCGATTGTTCGGGCCATCTGGGCGGGCAAACCCTTCATCTGGCAAATCTACCCTCAAGACGATGGCGCGCACGGCCCAAAGCTGGAGGCTTTTCTGGACCTGCTGGCTGCGCCAGCGGGTTTGCGGGCTTTTCACAGGGTATGGAATGGTCTGTCAGACCAGAAACTGCCACCCTTGACCCATGCAAGCGGCTGGCAGCAAACAGCCGCTAAAAACCGCGCTTGGCTGGCTGCGCAGCCCGACCTGACCAGTCGCCTGCTCGAATACGCCACAAAAAACCGTTAAAATCAGGGGCTTTGCGCTGAACTGCAGTGCATTTCCTCAATCACCTGAAGACAAGTTATGAAAATCGCTCAAGAAATTCGCGCCGGCAACGTCATCATGCACGGCAAAGACCCGATGGTGGTGCTCAAGACCGAATACAGCCGGGGCGGCCGCAATTCGGCCACCGTTCGCATGAAGCTCAAAAGCCTGATTGGCAGCTTCGGTACAGAAAACGTCTTCAAGGCTGATGACAAGATTGACCAGGTCATTCTGGACAAAAAAGACTGCACCTACTCCTATTTTGCCGACCCGATGTACATCTGCATGGACGCGGACTACAACCAGTACGAAGTCGAAGCCGAAAACATGGGGGACTCGCTCAACTACCTGCAAGACGGCATGGAGCTGGAAGTGGTGTTTTACGAAGGCAAGGCGATTTCTGTCGAGCTGCCAACCAACGTTGAACGTGAAATCACCTGGACCGAGCCAGCTGTCAAAGGCGATACCTCGGGCAAGGTCCTCAAGCCAGCCAAGATTGCCACAGGCTTTGAGATTGGTGTGCCGATTTTTGTCGCACAAGGCGACGTGGTCGAGATCGACACCCGTACCGGTGAATATAGAAAACGCGTCTGACCAGCCGTGTTGCCGCAAACGGGTTTCATCCGCACTGCGCTCATCAAAAAAACAGGGCTCCGTTGGAGCCCTTTTCATTTTTAACTTCACCGGGTTAACGCATCCGGTTAACAATTGAGCATGCAACAAACACAAGACCTCTCCGCCAGCCGCCTGAGCAACGCCTGGGCTGAGCTGCAAGCCCATGCGCGCGACGACCAGCCGCTCGATGCCGATGCTTACCGCCTGGCGTTTGCTGACCCAGAATTTTTGCTGCGGCGTGAGACACGCGGCATTCGCATGCAGCTGGAAATGCTTAAACCGGAGTTGATCCAGCATGA
>CANFOS010000052.1 GCA_947448735.1 Comamonadaceae bacterium
CACTGACAGTGAGCGGCAGTGACCCCAAGGTCTACACCGCCACCTTCACGCCCACCGATGCCAGCAACGGCACGGCCAGCATCACCGTGGCCAGCGCCAGCTACACCGACGCGGCGGGTAACAGCGGCGGCGCGGGCACCACGCCCACGCTCAACTTTGAAACCCACTTGCTCAGCGCCGTCAGCGTGACGGCGGTCGGCGGAACAGTCACCAGCAGTGCGTTGAACGTCAGCAACACTTCGTTGAGCGGGCAAGCCACCATCGTGGCCGGCGTCGCCACCAGCGCTGACTTGAAGGTCAACGGCGTGGTGGTAGCGACCAGCGCCATAGCCGCAGGCGACACCAGCGTAGCTTTCACAACCAGCGATGGCACGCCCATCAATTCAGAGCTGCAAACCGCCGTGGCCAACGGTGGCGCTGTCACCATCGAACTCAAAAATGGCACAACCGTGCTGGAAACGGCCACGGTCGGCAGCGCGAATTTGGTGGTGGACTATGCGGTGCCCAACGTCACCACCGCGCCCAGCGTGAGCGGCATCGCAACGGTGGTCTATGGCTACCATACCGGCGTGATTGGCATCACAGGTGCCAACTACAACTCCATGCTGTCGACGGGCGAGACCTCCGCCACCGACATCAAAGCGCGCATGGATTGGAGCAAACTGGTGTGGGACATCAACGGCGACGATGCAACCACCGCGAACGTCACCTTTGCGCAAAACGATATCTCTTCGGTCAAGGTGCTGAGCGACACCATGCTGGCCATTACCCTGACCAGCGCCAAGATAACGGCATTGGAGGCCCAGTCGGGCTTTGGCAGCGCGACCAGTGCGGCGGACACCATCGACATCAGCGCAGGTTTTGCCCGTGATGCCGCAGGCAACGCGGCCACCACCGACGCGGTCAGCAACGCCAAGCTCGAAACCATTGTGGGTGAGTCGGTGATTACTTTGGGTTCAGTTACTGCCAAATCCACTACAACCATCACTTACAGCTATGGAAAACTGATTTACCCAGTGCAAGTGGATGGCGGCAAATGGTTCTATTTTTGGGATGCAAGTGGTGACGGCACCACAAGTTATACACAGGAAGATAGGGTGCTTCTCAATCGCGAATTTGGAGGCCCAAATTGGTTTCCCAATTTAAGTCCGGTTTTCAAGTATGCAAGCGACTTTACTACGGTGAATCCTAATTATTCAAGCTCAACATCGGTTGGTAATGACTTGACTGAGATCTATCGTTTTGCAACGGTCAATGGGGTTAAATTGGCCGTACCTGTTGTTGGAGTGGGATCAACGCAGAGTGCAAGCGGCACCGCTGTAGGCAATGCCACAGCAACCAATGGCAGTAACGCAGTGAGTACCTTCGATGGTTTGCTTGCGGTTTGGGACGCCTATAACGGCACCAATACCACCCAAGGTTTGAACGGCGTACCCCCGAATTGGGTACCTTTAGGCTATGTCAGCGCAACGCCCAACGGTAGTGGCAATCACCTAATGCTAAATATAGGAAGCGGCGCTGTGGCATCGCTTTCAGATCAAAACTCTTATTTTGCTGCTCTGGAAGTCTTCAACACCAACAAGTTCGCGCCTGTGATTGGCAGCGCTGCGACCGCCACAGTGACAGAAAACGTCACCGGTACCGTCTACACCGCCACCGCAACCGACACCGATGCGGTGGGTTTTATCGCCTTCACGTTGGGCGGCATCGACGCAGGCGCGTTCAACTTGGACGCCAGCACCGGTGCACTGACTTTCAAGACCAGCCCGAACTTCGAATCACCCAGCGACAGCGGCGCCAACAACGTCTACGACATCACCATCACGGCCAACGATGGCATCAACACATCAACAGCGAAAGCCGTGGCCATCACCGTCAACAACGCGGTGCCCACTGTTTCGAGCATTGCCATCTCGGGGCAAACGGGCGCCACGGTGTCTGGTAGCGTAAATACCCTGAACCTCGGTGATGTGATCAGGGTCACGGTCAATATGACTGAGGCCACTGCAGTAAATGCCAGCGGTAACAAGCCCACCTTGGCCCTCAACATCGGTGGGGCCACCGTTCAAGCGGCCTATGAATCAGGCACAGGCACAAACGCATTGGTGTTTGCCTACACCGTTGCGGCTGGCCTGAATGACGCCAATGGCATCAGTGTGGACGCGAACAGCTTGTCGCTGAATGGGGGTACGCTCACCGAAGGGTCTGGCGCCCGCAACGCCACGCTGACCCACACCGCGGTCGCCGACAATGCCACTTACCTTGTCGATGCTTTGGCACCCAGCGTCTCCATTGAAAGCGGCTCGCTGATTCTGATGTCGGGTGAATCGACCACCATCACCTTCACCTTCAGCGAAACACCCCTGAACTTTGATGCGGCGGACATCAGCACCACTTCTGGCACCTTGAGTAACCTGACCGTGACCAGCGACACGAAGGTGTACACCGCGACTTTTACTGCACCGACCACGACCGCAGCGAGCACGGCAACGGTCTCGGTAGGCACCAACTACAACGACGCAGTGGGTAACACCGGCCTGGCAGGTAGCTCGGCCACCATCGGTGTGAACAGCGCAGCAGGCCTGCCTGCAGGTTGGGGCACAGGTAAGTACTGGTCGGCCACCACGGCCGATAACACCACCACACACGCTGTCCTCAGCCCCAATGGCAGTGCGGGAGTCAATACCGCAGCAGAAAGCAGCAGCTACTACGTGGCTTTGCAAGTCATTGCGAACGACTTCGCCCCGGTCATGAGCAGCGCAGCGACCGCCAATTTTGCAGAATTGGCCACGGGCACGGTGTACACCGCCACGGCCACAGACCAAGATGCGAGCTCGGCCATCACCTACGCTTTGGGCGGCATCGATGCAGCCCGTTTCAGCATCAACGCCAACACGGGTGTTGTGACCTTCAACAGCATCCCGAATTTTGAAGCGCCTGCTGACGTCGGGTCCAACAATGTCTATGACATCACGGTCTCCGCTTTTGATGGCCTGCGCAGCTCGGCCTCTCAGGCTGTGGCCATCACGGTCACCAACGTGCTCCCCGCAGTGACCGGTGTGGCGCTGACCGCGGCGGCCAATGCGCAGAACAACTTCCTCAATGCGGGCGATGTGATCAGCGCAACGGTGACCATGAACGAGGCGACCACGGTCACCACCACCGGCGGCACGCCGACCCTGCCCCTGAATATTGGCGGGACCACCGTGCAGGCCGCGTACGCGTCTGGCAGCGGCAGCACCTCTTTGGTATTTACTTACACCATCCAGAACTCTCAAACCGACGCTAACGGCATCAGCATCGATGCAGGCACTATCAGCCTCAACGGGGGTGTGCTCAGTGAAGCAGCAGGCAATGCCAGTTCCTTGACTTTCACCGGGGCGACCGACAACGCCAGCTACAAGGTGGACACCACAGCGCCCACAGCACCCACTTTGAGCCTGGCCACCGACAGCGGCACCAGCAACAGTGACGGTGTGACCAACGTGGCAACCATCAACGTGGGCAGTTTGGAAGCCGGTGCCACTTGGCAATACCAGGTGGACAGCGGCACTTGGACGACAGGCAGCAACACCAGTTTCAGCGCCACCACAGGCAGCCATACCTACGCAGTGCGCCAGACGGACACTGCAGGCAATTTGGGCGCGGCCAGCAGCGCGGTCACTTACAACTACGACAATACGGCGCCGACCAGCATGTCTGGCAAAACCTTGGACTTGGCCAGTGCCAGCGACACAGGTGTAAGCAACACGGACAATACGACCAGTACAACCACGCCTTTAATTACTATCAGCACCTTGAACGGTGTGGCCATGACGGCAGGTGATGTGTTGCAAATTGTCGATACCAGTAACAACAATGCGGTGGTGGGGAGCTATACCGTGTTGAGCAGTGACTTGACTGGCGGCAATTGGAATGGCTCGACCAAGAACATTACCCTTACTAGCGCTTTGGCCGACGGCACACACACACTGGTCGCACGCATGTCAGATGCTGCTGGCAACCCCAGTGGGGTGGGCAGCGGCTTGTCTGTGGTGGTGGACACCACAGCCCCAACTGCAACAAATACCAGCACCGCTTACAACACCTCGTCGGACACCCTGACCTTCACCGGCATCAACTACTCAACCCTCCTTGAGAGCTCCGAAAACTCAAGCACCGATATCAAATCACGGCTGAACTGGAGCAAACTTGTTTGGGACATTAATGGTGATGACGGGAGCACCGCAGACGTCAGCTTTACCGAAGCAGATATCAGCTCCGCGAAGGTCACCAGCAACACGGTTCTGACCGTGGTTCTCACAAGCGCCAAGGCGAATTCGTTGGAGCAGACCAGTGGGTTTGGATCCGTTCTTAGTAATTCGACCGCAGTCAACGTGGACACCATGGACATCGCCGCCGGTTTTGCTGTAGACAAGGCTGGCAATGTAGGTATCAATGACGCGAAGTCCAACGCAGCGATCGCCTTAACTTTGGGAGCCTCGACAGGCACGAGCGCCTCAGCAGTAATTAGCTTAGGTGCTACTTACGGAAAACTCATCAATCCTGTGCAGGTCGACGGATCCCGCTGGTACTACTATTGGGACAAGAACAATGATGGCGTCAACAACGCCACAGTTGCTAACATAAATCCTGACACAATCACCCACCACGATTTAGAGATGTTGTTCAAGTACGACATCAACCTTGTAGTGAACCCCTCTTGGACCGGTGTGTATCAGGCAAACGCAAATCAAACCAATAGCACTTACCGCTACGCCACCTGGAACGGTACAGAGTTTAACGGTGCCAACCCGTACCTTAAATTCGCCCTGCCAACGGCCGGTATGAGCAACCCCGTAAGAGATACCCAAACATACGGTACCGCCATAGGAACAACTACTGGTGATACATCTGTAAACACTACGTACGACGACTATGCAGCGATTTGGGATGCATTCAACGGTGTTGGGACGACCAATGCTGTCGCGAGTGGCGTTCCGACAGGCTGGGAAACCGGTCTAACAGGCGACTACGTCAATACCTATTGGGGGGCTGACAATCTCGGTACCAGTGTCGCGAGTCAATTTGGTTTGTGGAACGGTCGCCTTTACGCTACAGGGACCAATGCACAGGGGCGTGTTGCATTGGAAGTCATTGTCATCAACTCTTATACACCTACTATAAATAGCGCATCGACTGCAAGCGTGGCTGAAAACATCAGCACTACTTCTACTGTTTATACCGCCACAGCGTATGACCAAGACATGCCCGCGTCACTGGTTTATGCCATCGGCGGTACTGACGCTGCGCTCTTTACTATCGAATCAAGCTCTGGATTTGTAAAGTTCAGGGCCTCTCCTAACTACGAAGCGCCTACCGACAACGGAGCCAACAACGTTTACAACATCACCGTCACCGCAAGTGATGGGACTTACACCTCAACGGCTCAAGCGGTCGCGATCACGGTCACCAACGTTCAAGAAAGCTCGCCGTCGATCACCAGTGGCGCCACGGCCAATTTTGCAGAAAACCTCACCACTGCGGCCTATACCGTCACAGCGTCTGCGGCAGCCGATGGCGGCG
>CANFOS010000053.1 GCA_947448735.1 Comamonadaceae bacterium
ATTCAACATTTGCCCATCACCTTAGTAGCCACGCGCCCTTTGGACGAAGCGATCAGCAGTGCAGGTGGCGTCAAATTAGAAGCACTTGACGACACACTGATGTCACGCCACACCCCTGGCCTATTTGCCGCGGGGGAAATGCTGGACTGGGAAGCACCCACAGGTGGTTATTTATTGAGCGCTTGTTTAGCCAGTGGTCGCCATGCGGCAAAGGGTGCGTTGGCATATCTCCATGCACATACGGGTGCTACAACCCCACTATGATTCGACCTATGTTTCGCACACTACTTAAATCAAAGATTCACCGAGTTGTTACGACGCAATGCGAGCTCCATTACGAAGGCTCCTGCGCCATCGACGAAAACCTGCTGGACGCCGCCAATATTTGTGAGAACGAACAAGTCCACATCTGGAACATCAACAACGGCGAACGCTTCATCACTTACGCCATCAAAGGCGAGCGGGGCTCGGGCATGATTTCGGTCAACGGCTCTGCCGCTCGCCGAGCCAGCGTGGGCGACTTGTTGATCATTGCGTCATTTGCGCAAGTGCACGAAGACCAAGTGGCCAAGCATGAGCCACAGCTTGTGTTTGTGGATGAGCACAACCAGCAAGTGGGTTTGCGTCACCATGTGCCTACGCAGGCTGCGCCTGGGCATGGGACTGATGAGTGTTGAGTTGGTTAGCTTCTATCAACTCATAAACTGATCGCTGGAACGGTTTTAATTTCAGACACCTAATGCGCCCCTCAAAACTCTTCAATCCCGTGGGTTGGTTTGAGATTTACGTCGACGACCTCGAACGTGCGGGTCGTTTTTATGCGGCAGTATTAGAACGCCAGCTCAACCCAGCACCAACTGACGGCACATTTGAAGCCCTTGAGTTTCAAGGCCAAATGCCAAGTGCTGGCGCAATGGGTGCGCTGATGAAACACCCCATGCGAAAACCTTCGCAAGACGGAACCATGGTTTATTTTTCTTGCGATGACTGTGCAGAAACTTCCAAACTAGCCATGCAACACGGAGGCACCGTGTTTAAACCCAAGTGGTCAATTGGCGATCACGGGTTTATTGCCATCATCGGTGATACAGAAGGCAATGCGATAGGTCTTCATTCGTTTAAGTGAAGATTCGACGTTTCGAGCGCAAGTTAAATCTACGCTTGCTTTGAGCGTTATTGCGATAACGGTCAAAAAGCTAGTTTGCAAACTTGTTTTTCGTTTCAAGCAATTTTTGATCGTGCAGAGTCTTGGACATTTGGCAATTTGAGTGGAAAATGCAAATATCCACCGCGTTAAGCATATGCAAAACCACGACTTAAGAGTAGCTATTGAGAGCGTAATTGCCACTTCAAAAGATTGGGGCGAAGTTAAGAATCGTGTTATCAATGCTTATGGAGCGGATTTGCTGACTCTAGCTAAAGAAATCGCAATTCAAAAGCGTGGGGAAGATTTTTACCATGAATATGAATATGAAGCATATCGCCGTCAGACGAACATCAAATCAAATGAAAGATTGTCAAGACAACTAAGCCCCATTGAAGAAAAACGCCGCCATGAAATATTCATGTCTTGGTTTAATTCTTGGCAAACCAAAAACGTCACCACGCAGAAGGGGAATGACACCTTGATTTACGATGTTATGTACAAGTTAGGGGCAATTTACAAGAAGAGTTCAAACAAGATCTTGCTTGTGCTGGGGGTTTTCATTATGGCTGGTATCTATTGGGGATACTACAGTCCGCTACAGTATGAGAATCTTAAAACTTGGCAATTAAACACCAAGGATAACTTACAGATGAGTTTTTACGCCAAAACAAAATTGGTGAATAAAACAATGTATCTCTCTATTCAAACGGATTCGTATCCCAGTTATTTGGATTACAGCAGCTATCCTATTTCTAATAAAGATGGTTATTTCACAGTCACATTCGAAGACAAAGATGGATTTCAATTATTCAGTCACTCAATGCAGATACGAGCATTCAATACGCTAGTTGACTCGTCAGATAAGAAAATTGGGTTGAGTGCACAAATTGAAAGTGAATTACCGCTTGAGAAATACAAGCGATTTGATCGCCTTATGATCTCTTGGAGTGGTTTAGTTACCGTCATTCCTCCTGCCCCCACAAAAACAGAGAAAGAACTGGTGCCTAAAGACAATAGCGCTAATTCAATTGATCACTGTGCTCCGAATCTAAGTAAATCTGAACGAATACGTCGAATGGCACTCAAAGGCAAAGTAAGAGAAGTTGGAGATCGAGAGTTTGAAGGCGCAGACAACTCTCGCCTGCGCCTAACATGGGACGACAAAGTAGCGCAATGTTGGTGATCTTTAGTTATCTCTATATACGCCGAGCACAAGTATTAACGCCAAACTTTCATCGAACGCATGATAAAAAGATTTAACTCCTTTAGTAAGTAGTGAACATTCAAGTTAAAAATTAGAAATCAGTTTGCCTGTTAAATCTCGTACTTCTCTCTATTTAATATTCAATTCAAATGTTCAAAATTCAAAAAATTCTTTGGTTTGCGCGACGTTTCAACACGCTAATTCCTCTTGGAATTACTATTGTGATATCAAGCTTCACTCTGTATGGAATCATCACCATCATTACAACCCCAGACAAGCCAAAGACCACAATCGCTTCTACCCCAAATATTGAAAAAATTGAAGAAGATGGAACGATCTTTGACTTAGATAGAGAAACAGGTTTTCGCAGCGGCTCGGAAAAAGCCAATGATCTTTTCATTCTGAAATTAGTCGCCAAGAGAAAGTCGGGCCGAGGTTATGAAAATGGATTTAGATATGGAACCAGAAATTTTTTGCATATAAATGAGCGTACAGGTGAAGGAAGATGGCTTTTTCCAACACAAAATCAAATCATAAATTCGCAAACTCTACAAATCGATGATAAAGGTCATGTGCTTGGATTGGTTGTAAATGTTCAGTCTTTTGAAAATGACAATGACAGCGCCAATTCTAAAAATTTACCAATCACAGTTTATTTTGTTTCTGTAGATTTAAAAGAAAAAGTAGTCGTACTTGATAAAGTTGAAGAGCTTTTCACTGTCAAAAAAATAGGCAATGACTGGTCTGTTGTGTACAAAAAAGACATGCAAGTGCACCACGCTCTTTATTCATTTACCAGCAAAAAAGTGCTGAGTGATAAAGTGGTTGCAAACCTTGAGGAAGTTAAGTAGCAACTTGATGGAAAGTTTTCATTCAAAAATTTGCACTACATGTGGTATCAAAAAACCATTAACAACTGAGTATTTTAATTTTTTAAGCCAAGGATATTGGCGAGGAAGTTGCAAAGAATGTAGGGCTGCGGTTACACGTAAGCACCACGCCGAAAAACCTGAAATGAAGGCCAAGAGTCGAGCAGCCTATAAAGAAAGAAAACAATTAGCATCTGGAAGTCACACAAAGTCCGATGAGCGGCAATTGAGAATAAAACAAAACGATTGCTGCGCTTATTGTGGAAATGAGCTTAATGGTGGAGGTGAGTTAGATCATCGGACCTCCCTCATAAATGGCGGTACTGACGACGTAACCAATTTGGCTTGGGCTTGTAGAACTTGCAACAGAGATAAAGGCTCCAAAGATTCAAGTGAATTTTTAAAATGGCGAAAGAAACTTGGTTTGAAAATCGCCCCTCGACTGAGACTTGTAAAGCGAATTACTTTTGTAAAAAAAGATTCTTGATGACTTGAATTGGAGAGCCATTATGAAAAAAACAACTCTTACCCTATTACTCGCATTCTTTACTATAAATGCTATCGGCGGCTGGGAGAGTCAGTTACGACGCCTGAAGGGATACACCCTAGTAGATGTTGTAATCATAACGGGATGGATTGATAAAGATGGAAAGCGTAAAGATGGCTTTGAAGGCTGTGAGTACGGAAGAATCATCATTCTGGATTACAGCAAGTCGCTTCGGTGCAACAGTTACGGATATCAATATGCATACAACCCTGATGCTTTCATCTTCGTAAAAGGTAGTGACTTCAAGATGATTGTTGAAGGCGACTCATACGATATGAGTGGCCGCTAGCTTGAAATTATCAGACATGACAAAAAATCGCCACATAGATTCCAACAAACGAGCAGCCGCTCGCGGCCTGCAATTGGTTAGCAACGGCGAAATGGGTGAGCTTTAACGGCAGATGACAAGACACTGATTGGCTATGCCACCCCAGAAATCATTACGTAACCAGCATGGCTGCAACGATTAGCGAGTTGCGTGAGAAAGGTGCAATACAAGGCAAGCTGACGAGCGAGAACTACAAGCTCGATGATGGAACACAAGCAAGTATTTTTGATGCCATGCCACAAGATGCACAGTCACAGGTTGATATGGCGCCACTAAAAAATCGAATGATGGCAAAGTTTGCAGAGTATAAAAACGGTACAGCTGATGAGGTGACAAAACTTGCGAGTGACAAGTTTTTGTTGAACCTTGGACGTGATGCGCAAAGTTCAAACAGTCCTAAAACAAAAGCCATGATGCGCGACTACAGCGCATAAGTAGGAGTGAACTCAACTGCACTGTGATAAAACAAAGATATTCTTTGACACCTCAATAAATCACGCCCCCAAGACAGGTTATCAGGTGGTTTGACAATCCACAGTTTGCGATGAAAATAAGCGCACATGACTAACCGTAACCCGTCCTCTCGACTCAGCACGGAAGAGCTTGATGCTTTGCAAGGCTCCGTCGCGCTCGCACCGGAGGACGCCTCGCCTTATGCGGTGGACACCTGGTTCAAATACCGCAACGCTTACTTGGTCACGGTGATCGGTTTTTA
>CANFOS010000054.1 GCA_947448735.1 Comamonadaceae bacterium
CGGGCGTCTTGTGGGTCGGGTGTGCGCTCGACTAAGCCCCAAGCTTCGCATTGGGTGACGAGGTCGCCCATCGCTTGTTTGGTCATGTTGGCGCTGGCGGCTAGGTCGTTCAGGCGTGAGCCTTCTAGGCTGAGGTGGCGGGTGATGTGGATGTGGGCGGCGCTGACCTGCGCTCGGGCGGCTAGGTTGGAGAGGGCGAGGGGGACGTCTACGTTGTGGGCCATGAGGTAGAGAACGCGGTCGTCGAATTTGCGCATCGCGGCGCCTAGCAGGCGGCCTAGGTGGGATTGGCGCCAGTCTTGGTGTGGGGTTTGGTTTTTGGACATGTGTTTGGTACTTGGGCGGTTTTCATGCGAACAGGGCGAGCAGCGGGTGCTTGTTGCGGCTCCGCGCTTCGCGCTTTATGTCGCTCGCAACAAGCACCCTGCTGAACTTCACTCAACTTTGTAGGCGCAGATACTCTAACCTATTGATTTATATGAATATTTACAAGGCGCACGTCACATGGCTTTGTATTTGAGAGTCATTAAAAATTGTATTTTTTGGGTTTTGAGTCACTAAAGTCTGTACTTTTAGGGCCTCACTGGCCCACATATTTGTGTTAACTTTAGTATTGTCGAATTTCGGGTCTGAAAAGGTTAGCCCCTGATGCTAGTCAAACTAAAGAGAGTTATTTGCAATCGTGAGCGAGCTACTTGAACTAATGTTTCGGTCGGCAAATAGGGCTTTACGTTATGAGTAGACATAGACTGTCAAACATGGTGTAAAGTGTAAACCCAAGTGTCAAGTAGTTAAGTGAGGGGTATATGCGCAAAAAGCTGACTAACGCGCCGGTGTATTACACGCTGGCACAAGTGCAGTTCAATCCGGTTTTGGACTTAGACAACTTTGTTCCAGCAATTCAATCAAAAATGCGTGAAGCACACTTTCCCGATTTCAAAAAAGAGGTTTTCCAGAGATTGGACTTTCCTGTGCTTGGAACGGAGCAGGGGCAAATGGTTCCTCCGACCATGACAACGCAATCTCGTTACATGTTTGGCGATCTCAAAGGACAAACAGCATTTTTACTTGAAGCTAATGTGCTGACGTTGCAAACAACGGCATACGACACTTTTGGGACGTTTTCTGGGGCTTTGATGGCCGCTCTGAACGTTTTGCACTCTAAGTTGCGGCTGGACTTCGTTGACCGCATTGGTCTTCGTTACTTGAACGCGATTCAACCGCTAAATGACGGTGAGCAGATCAGTGACTTCCTTGTAAAGGAGGTGCTAGGTCTATCGCAGCGGAGCCACGGACAACTTCAGCAGTCGATTAGCGAAACAGCTGTCTTAACTAATGCGGGACAACTAATTTCTCGTGTCATTGTGCGTGATGGACAAATTGGACTGCCGCTAGAGCTTAGTGGTTCAGGACTCAACATAGCACCTCAATTTACACAGCAGCAAGGAATACATGCAATCGTAGATACAGACGCTTCTTTCGCTCAACGCGAGGCGTTCGAGTCGAGCCAAATTAAAGATCGGCTTATGGCGCTTCACGATGAGATTGAAGCCTCGTTCGAGGCTACGGTTACTAAACACGCTTGGGCCGCTTGGGCCTGATTTTGGAGGCATCATGGGAGTTGCAATGACATATGGCGGGTGGGGGGCTGGCAACTCAGTCGGAACGAGTAACTTAGCATCACGTAATGCTGTTTATTCAAGACGTACGGTTGAAAGCTCATCCACCGCTATAAGTGGTTCGGTTAGCTTCGTTCAGTGGTTAGGATGCGTCGCGGCGGCAGGTGTCGCGTTGACAGGAATTGGTACAGGAGGTGAGTTATCAATTGAGCATCTGCAGGGAAGTGCGCATCAAATGCAATACCTAAAGCCGACGGTTGACGTGGCGCTGATCCGCACTCCAGCTGAAGACCTAGTCCGCATTCGTGAAGTGATGAGACCGGCAGTATCAGATTTGGCGGTCACCTTTGGGGTGTCTCGTCAGTCGATTTATAACTGGGCCAATGGTGAAGCAGTGGCAGATGAAAATGCACTCAAGCTAAAAGATCTTGCTCAAGCTGCTGATATTTTGGACCGTGAGGGTATAACGATTAATGCAGCTCTGTTGAAACGTAAATTTGCAAATGGTCAGACACTAATGCAACTGGCACAAATAGGGAAGTCGGCACGGTTGGCTGCTATGGAATTGGTGCACATTCATAAACGTGAGATGGAACAACGAGAACGTATGGCGGCCCGATTCGCTAATCGAGAGAAGACATCACTTAGTGCTGACTTCGACCTGCCTTCAGCTAGTGACAATGCTTGAGGGACAGATGTGTTTGAGTGGAATCGAGATACCTCATGGCGGCAAGGGCATTTGCTTGACAGCAAAGCAATTGCCGCATTTCAGCTGACCCACACAGCCAATCCTGAGCAGACTGTTGTCATAGTTGCAAGCCATGATTGTGATTTATCGCAAGCACCAGACCGAGAGCGAAACGTTGAGGTACTTGTTGGCTGTATTGTTGCGAAAGGTGAGGGTACTTTCACTCATGCAAAAACTGCCCGAAAGCTCCACGTTGAGTTTATAGGTGAGGGCGGTTTCTGGGCCGAGTTCGAAGCGCCGTCAAAAGTCACGATCGACAAAGTGAAATTGAACGCGTTCACGCCTAGGTCTGATTCAAAGCTATCACCGGAAAATCGAAATACGCTGCAATTATGGTTGGCTAGTCGCTACCGCCGCTCAGCCTTTCCAGATGAGTTCGAAAAGAGATTAAAGGAAGAAACGCTCGCAGAAAAAATCGCGAGAGCGGTTAGGCCGCATGGCAATTTAATTTCTGGCGTATTTTTTGATGTTGATGAAGGGTTAGAGGTCAAACGAGTCGAGCCTGATGACACCTACACCCTTGATATCTACGTATTACACCCTGACGAACCGGACTATATGACTGCAAAGAAAGCAGCAGAAGAGAGTGTTCAAAAAATTCAAGAAGCATTCAACAACAGATTATTGAAACCAACCAAGACTTGGAAATACATTGAACTTCGCTTTTGCGAAGTTTTCTCAGAGGCAGGACTCACTTATCAGCAATTTAAGAGACTAAAGCGATGGCAATTGGATCATTTAAGTCTTGCACATGATCCCCAGCATCCCGTTCTGACTGAGTAGTCATTTAGAGCAATTCAAATTGGTAGCCGATTTTTTTGAAGTGATCGGCGGCAATAACTGCCAATTAATGCCCAAGTGCGTCGTTCAAGTTGAGTGGAATAGATAGCTTAAAACAAGCCCAACTGCGAAAGCTGCGGCTTAGCACTAGACCACCGCTGAGTCTTGTATTGCTTGATCAACGTAGTCAATAGTGACTGCGCAAATCCGCGATCGGCTGCGCTGAAGTCGTGCGTCAGGCAACTGGCAATCAACTCAAAAGCTTTCTTAGAAGACCCGATGTACATCTGAGCAAAGTGCTGCTCATGAAGTTGAGTAGCTAGCTCATTTGCAGCATTGAGTGCAGCTTGTGCCCTCTGCAATGACGGGCGGCTATTTGGCGACATCGAGGGTGTCACAAAGGGAGATCCAGCAGCTGTGCTCAGCGCATAGGTGATGAGTAGCCCGGCATCGAGTGACATGGGCCAGATCATCTTCATAAGAGCCGAGGATGGGTGTGTAGTTTTGTGCATGGATGCAGCCTCAGCGCAAAGGTTCGCATCTAACGACTTCAGCCGTACTTGCAGCTGAGCCCATCTTTCAAACTCAAATTCGACTTCCTGAGGTTCGTAAGTTGATTTGCTCAGGGGTAGTGGTGACCAGCAAGAGCAAACACAAGGGTTAGGCCTGTTCCAACGAAGAACAGATTCACAAACGCTGCACCGATCAATTAAAGCGATTAGATGATGGTGTGCGCTGAACCAAGCCCCAAGCTTCACATTGCGTGACCAAGTCACCCATGGCCTGTTTGGTCATACCTGCATTTTGTGCGAGATCGATCAAGCGCGAGCCTTCTAGGCTTAGATGGCGCGTGATGTGAATGTGTGCCGCACTGACTTGTGCGCGTGCGGCTAGGTTGGACAGAGCCAATGGCACATCCACGTTGTGCGCCATGAGGTGCAGCACGCGTTCGTCGAAGCGACGCATGGCGTGGCTAAGCAAACGTCCTAAATGAGCTTTTCGCCAATCTTGGTGATGGGTTGGATTGAAAGAAATTCCTTGCTAAACCCTTATGGTCATTGATTTGCAAGGCGATAAGGGGTGTCCGAAATGAACAAACTTGAGTGACTCAAAATACAAACTTGAATGACTTTCTGCACCCGCTACTCGCCTTTTGGGGTGACGCTTACGGCGGGTTTGAGTGCCACTCACATAGTAAGGCAAACTGACCAAAAAATCTATTTACTTCTTTTGACTTTGGGATAAAGTACTGGTCAAGCATCCAGCATGTTGATTCATGCAGTAGCGCAGAGTTTCGGTAACCCTTTGTTTTTAATGGAGATTTTTATGAATGCCAAGCCACAAGTCGTAGACAGCGAAAAAGCCAAAGCCCTGCAAGCCGCATTGGCGCAGATTGAAAAACAGTTCGGCA
>CANFOS010000055.1 GCA_947448735.1 Comamonadaceae bacterium
AGCCGCGTCATCTCCGGCGCGTGGTTCAACACCGGCAGCACAATCACCGCGCCCCCGTAAATCAATCGTGTCGGCCAGGGCGTGCCCGCAGCGGGGTCGCCTGAAAAATGCAGCGTCGATGCCGCTAAAAAAAGAATTAAAAAAGCAGCCGGTGTGAGCCGCCAAAACCCAATCACCAGCAGCGCCAAGCCCACGTAAGCACCCACAAAAACAGTCCATGCCGCCAGGCCACGCACGGCAAACAATTGACGCGCAAAAATCGGGTCGAGCGCGCCATGTGGCACCCCTAGCAGCAGCACCAGAGCCGCGAATATCAACAGTTCTGCTGCCGGCTCAAGCCGGGGCAACAGCAGGCTCGCTGTGACCAGCGCCAAAGCCAGCGCGCTGAACGTCAGGCCGTGTCGCCTCAAATTGTTCACGGCGTCTCGAGCAATGGCAAGTCGCCATGTTTTTGCCGCTTGCGTTTGAGCACCGCACGCAACAGCGGGCCAGGCAACAACGAGGCGACGACGCGCGCATGGTCCCGCAGCGTGGCGCGATCACTCAGGAAACGGATCACGCTTTGCGTGTTGGTACCGGCAAACAAGGCGAAAAACAAGTCAGGCGCAAGATCCGGTCGGGCACGGACCAGCTTTAAAAACAAAGCGTCCATCAGGCGTTGGACCAGACGGTCTGGCGCATGTCCCAGGGGCCCCTTTCCTGTAGCCAGCGACAAAGCACAAGACGAGGCCCAGCGCTGAATGCGTGCAAATGCATAGCCAGAGCTGGGCCTGGCGCCGCCCGCTGTGAGACCAGCAAGAACATAAGAAGCATCGCCCACAGCGGCTGGCGGCGTGGCACCCATGGGCAGCACGCCATGCTCGCTGCGCAATACCGAAAAAGTGGCACCGCCAAGACGAAGTGCGACTGCATTTGCATGCAGCGCATGCAAGCTTTCTGGAGGAAGTGGGTCTGGGCCGAAAACCGTGAACTCGATCAACGCTCTTTTGGCTGTGGTCGGCAAAACATACACAAAACAAACCGCCTCAGGCAACGCTTGGCGCGCGCCGCAAGCATCGGCCGCGGCGAAATCCATCAAATCTCCACAGGCCACATCAAAAACAGCGACATCGCATTGAATTTCTTCGCCATAAAACGATTGCCATAACTTGGCGCCATCGCGATGCGGCAGCTGTGCAGGCCGGGTGTCAACCACAAAGCGTGAATACAGGGTGCCAACACCGGTGTCGACTCTCCACACATCGTTTTGCTTTACTGGCGGCTTGGTCACCAGCACGCCCATCTTTAGTCCGACTTGCTCTGACTGGCCGATAGTCAGTTGGGCATTTTGATAAAACTGCCCAGCATTGACCATTTCATAGCGGGCTGTCCCACAATCCAAAGCGATGGTGCCCGCGCCGCTTGCGACCCGCATCGACGGCCAAGCGTGTTGAACGTCAGTCCGGGCAACCGCTTGGCCGTCTTTGAAGTAGCACCAGGTTCTGTCATGACTGTACGTCTGCCTGCCCTCCAGTATCACGGCATGTGGACTCGTTCCGCCGAGCTGAGCTAACGCACTGGCCAGGCTAAGACCAGCGCAGCCTCCGCCCAAAATGATCAGGTCAACATCAGCAGCCGTCGTCATGATGAATGCCTTGTGAAAAATTCAAAAAGACATTCATGGCATGACAAACGGCTACGCGATAACTGGCTGCAAACCGCTTACTTTTGAGTTGCCGGGCTTTGAGATTCGCTCACAGCAACTGACCAGATGATCAGGCCGAAGGCAATTTTGTTCAAGACATCCGCCGCGTTGTAAATGATGTTTAATGCGTTCGCACTGGACTCTGGGCTGCTGCCCGTCAAATAGCCAAAGAAGTAGCCAAGCGGGTAAATGGCCCAACCCACTGTCACGATCAGGCGCATGGTGTTGAAAGCGGACTTGACCGCAGGCGGAGCACTTTCGGCATTGATCTTGCCGGCTTGGCCCATGAAAATTTCGTGCAAGATAAATCCCCAGCCCGCCATACCAAGGATGAATGCTGGCCACACCGTCATGTAACCGGCCTCGCCCAGGTAGCCACCCACCAGCATCACCAGCGTACCGATCATCAGGCGCCAAAACACGCCGCCCGGAACCTTGGTGATGGCTGACAGGATCAGGTAAAACTCAATCATCAAAAGCGGTACGGTGATCAGCCAGTCAATGTAGCGGAACACGGTGGGCGTTGAGCCGGTAGCGACCCAAACGTCTCGCATGTAAAAGTAATGCACTGCAGCCACCAGCGTCACCAAACCAGACACCGTGAGCGAGGTCTTCCACTTGGCGGCAACCCGGTCACGCTCTAAAAAGAAAAACGCGGTGGCGGCAATCAGCGCCATCGAAATGATCCAGAAGGAAATTCCGACGAAGTCATCCTGCTTCAAGGTGGCAGTAGACGCTGCGAAAACTGGGCTGGTGGCAGCTGCAGCGAACAGGCTGACGATGCTGAGCCTGCCGGCATTGAGCCCGCCGATTGATTTGACCATGCTGGTCTCCATGAAATGACGCGATAGGAAGAGTAAGAAGACTTGCGGTCCTCTCCTTTTGCGGTTTCAGTGGCTTGAGCCCAGACTAACCGTGGGGCAGTTTAGGGCTTACTCTAGAGAAAACTGAACGAGTCGATTGCATGGCCGCTTTGCTGGTAAGGCCATGCGCGAGATGCTCAACACGTTTTCAAGAAAGGTGAGGCAATCTTGAAACCCTGTCGATGAGGGCATCGGGGCACCGAACGCTCATCTTTTTGTAGCAGGTGAGATCAGCGCGCTTTCAATGCGCTTTTTCCCAGTTGTCGCCGATGCCGATTTCGGCCAGCAAGGGGACGTTGAGCTGCGCCACACCCGCCATCAATCGCGGAATCTCCACCCGCAGCCACGCCACCTCGGCCTCGGGCACTTCGAACACCAGTTCGTCATGCACCTGCATGATCATTTTGGTTTTGCGGTTTTCGCTGTCCAGCACTTCTTGCACGGTGTTCATGCTCAATTTGATGAGGTCTGCCGCCGTGCCTTGCATGGGGGCGTTGATGGCGGCACGTTCTGCGCCTTTTTGGCGGGGGCCGTTGGGGGAGTTGATCTCTGGCAGGTACAGGCGGCGGCCAAAAACGGTTTCGACATAGCCTTTGCTTTTGGCTGACAGGCGCGTTTCGTCCATGTAATTTTTAACGCCGGGATAGCGCTGGAAATAAGTGTCGATGTAGGCCGCCGCCGCTTTGGTCTCGATGCCCAGATTGCGCGCCAGGCCAAAGCTGCTCATGCCGTAAATCAGCCCGAAATTGATCACCTTGGCGTAGCGGCGCTGCTCGCTGCTGACTTGATCCACCGCCACGCCAAACACCTCGGCAGCTGTTGCGCGGTGGACATCAATACCGTCAGTAAAGGCTTTGAGCAGCGCGGCGTCTTGGCTGATGTGCGCCATGATGCGCAGCTCGATTTGTGAGTAGTCAGCACTTGCAATCACGCTGCCGCCAGGGGCGACAAACGCTTCGCGCACACGGCGGCCTTCAGCGGTTTTGACCGGGATATTTTGCAGGTTGGGGTCGTTGCTGCTGAGGCGGCCTGTGACGGCCACGGCCTGGGCATAGTGGGTATGCACGCGGCCGGTTCTGGGCAAGGCCAATTGAGCCAGCTTGTCGGTATAGGTGCCCTTGAGTTTGGACAGGCTGCGGTGCTCCAGCAGCTTGGCCGGCAGGGGGTAGTCTTCCGCCAGTTTTTCCAGCACTTCTTCGTCGGTGCTGCGGGCGCCACTGGGCGTTTTTTTGACGACGGGCATGCCCAGTTTGTCAAAGAAAATCTCGCCCAGCTGTTTGGGGCTGCCCAGGTTGAAGGGCTGGCCAGCGATCGCATAGGCCTCGGCCTCCAATTGCACCAGGCGCAGCCCCAGCTCGCCGCTTTGTTTGGCCAGCATGGGGCCGTCAATCAACACGCCATTGCGTTCGATCCGGTAAAGACTTTCGCTGCTTTTGATCTCCAGCTCATAAATAAAACGCAGCTTGTCGTTGGCTTGCAATTGCGGCCACAGGACGTGGTGAACGGCCAGCGTCTGGTCGGCGTCTTCGCATGAATATTCAGCGGCCTTGGCAATCTCAACCTGGTTGAAGGTGATCTGGTGTGCGCCCTTGCCACACAGCTCTTCAAAGGTGATGCCGCTGCGGCCCAGATGCCGGTCGGCCAGACTGCTCAGGCCATGCGGCTTGTGGACCTCCAGCACATAGCTTTGCAGCATGGTGTCGTGTGCGTAGCCTTGCACCTCAATGCCGTGGTTGGCAAACACATGGCGGTCGTATTTGATGTGCTGGCCAAGCTTGAGTTTGGCCGGGTCTTCAAGCCACGGCTTGAGCCTGGTCAGCACCTCATCACGCGGCAATTGCGCAGGCGCACCCGGGTAGTCGTGGGTCAGCGGTACATAGGCCGCTTCACCGGGTTTGACAGAAAAGCTGACACCCACAATCTCGGCGCGCATCTCGTCGAGGGAGGTGGTTTCGGTGTCGATTGCCACCAGTTCAGCGGCCTGCAGTTTGGCCAGCCAGGCGTCAAAC
>CANFOS010000056.1 GCA_947448735.1 Comamonadaceae bacterium
ATATCCAGTCGCAACAAACTATTTGTTGTCGGCTTTGGTGTCGGTAAATCGGCCATAGCTTTGAAGCCGCTCGTAGCGCCTGTCCAGCAGTTCCTTGACCTTCAGGTCGCTGACCTGCCTGAACGCATCGCTCAAGGCGCGCTTTAAAAACGCCGCCATCTGTTTGTGGTCGCGGTGTGCACCACCGACCGGTTCATTGACGATCTTGTCGATCACGCCAAGAGCTTTGAGCCGGTGCGCGGTGATGCCCAGCGCCTCTGCGGCGACCTCGGCTTTGTCAGAGGTTTTCCACAAAATCGAGGCGCAGCCTTCAGGGCTGATGACAGAGTAAATCGAGTATTGCAGCATCACCACCTGGTCAGCCACCGAAATGGCCAGCGCCCCGCCCGAGCCGCCTTCACCGATGATGGTGGTGATGATCGGCACTTCGAGCTGCGCCATTTCAAAAATATTGCGGCCAATAGCTTCAGACTGACCCCGTTCTTCGGCGTCAATGCCGGGGTAGGCGCCTGGCGTGTCTACAAACGTAAAGACAGGCAGATTGAACTTTTCTGCCGTTTTCATCAGGCGCAGGGCTTTGCGATAGCCCTCGGGCTTGCTCATGCCGAAGTTGCGCAATCCCCGCTCTTTGGTGTCGCGGCCTTTTTGGTGGCCCAGCACCATGCAGGCCGTGCCATTGAAACGCGCCAAGCCGCCAACGATGGACAGGTCGTCTGAAAAATGCCGGTCGCCGTGCAGTTCAACAAAATCAGTGAAGATTTCGCGCACGTAATCAAGTGTGTAAGGCCGCTCCGCGTGGCGGGCGATTTTGGTGATTTGCCAGGGCGTTAACTCACTGTAAATGTCTTTGGTGAGCTGCTGGCTTTTTTTGGCGAGCTGGTCAATTTCCTCTGAAATATCGACCGCTGACTCGGTTTGCACGTAGCGCAGCTCTTCGATTTTTTCTTCGAGATCGGCAATCGGCCGCTCAAAGTCAAGGAAGGTCTTTTTAGTCATGAGTCATTCCTTAAGAACTGGAACAGTGTCAAGCGATCGCCAAATATACCAAGTTGCGACGCTGCAGTATGGCGCCCAGGCCGCAGCCACCTCGCGCGCATCGCTGCGACTGACGGATTCACCTGAAAAATAATTCTTGGCGATACCGTTGATCAGACCCACGTCGTCCAGCGGCAACACATTGGGTCGGCGCAGATAGAACATCAGGAACATCTCGGCTGTCCATCGGCCAATACCGCGAATAGCCACCAGTTCGGCAATGATGGCTTCGTCATCCATGGCCTGCCAGTCCTTCACGTGCACCGTGCCGGCATCAAAGTGAATCGACAAATCAACCAGGTATTCAACTTTTCGGGCGCTCAAGCCTGCGGCCCGCATGTCGTCCACTTTGAGCTTGAGCACGCTGGCGGGTGTCATTTGTTTAGGCAGCGCTTCGAACCGGTGCCACACGGTTTGTGCCGCCTTCACAGAGATTTGCTGGCCCACAATGCTGCGCGCCAGCGTGCTGAAGGCGTCGCCGCGCGATTGCAGCGTGGTGTCAGGGTACTGCGGAATCAGCCGCTTCATCACCCGGTCTTTTTTAACCAGATGTTTGCAGGCCTCCAGCCAGTAATCAGGGGTGGTGTTGACGACTTCCACAGCCTCTGCAGGTGCTATTTTTTTCATAGCTGTCCGCTGATGTATCTATTGGCTTTGAGGCCAAAAAGACAGTTGAGAATCATATTTTTACGGTCCAGATCGTGCCAGTGGGCGAGTCTTTGAGCTCAATGCCTTGGGCCAGCAGGTGCTGCCGGATGCTGTCTGCCTGTGCAAAATTTTTGGCGGTTTTGGCAGCAGCCCGTTGGGCAATCAGCTGCTCAATACTTGCTTCCTCCAACACCGAGCCCGCCTGTAAATAGGCTGTTGGATCGCCCTGAAGCAGCCCAAGACAAGCGCCCAGACTTTTGAGCAAGCCGGCATCGGCTGCAGACCGGGTTTTATTGATCGTGCTGGCCAGGTCAAACAGGACCGCCACGGCTTCGGGCGTCGCAAAGTCATCGTCCATCGCCGCTTTAAAGCGGGCGGCAAACGGGTTCGCCCAATCAATGACCACATCATCTGGCTTGACTGCGTCAAGCGCGGTGTAAAGACGCTTCAAAGCCACCCGCGCATCGTCCAGATGGACGTCGCTGTAGTTCAAGGCGCTGCGGTAATGCGCCCGGATCAGAAAGAACCGAATCGTCTCGGCATCGTATTTTTTGAGGACGTCGCGAACGGTGAAGAAATTGCCCAGGCTTTTGGACATTTTTTCGTTGTCGATGTTGACAAAGCCGTTGTGCATCCAGTACCTGGCCATCGGCTTGCCAAAAGCGCCTTCACTTTGGGCTATTTCGTTTTCATGGTGCGGGAACTGCAGGTCTGCGCCGCCACCGTGAATGTCAAAGCTCTCGCCCAGAAGCGCGCAGGCCATGGCAGAACATTCAATATGCCAGCCGGGACGCCCCGCACCGTAGGCGCCGGGCCACTTGGCATCATCAGGCTCGCTGGGTTTGGCGGACTTCCACAGCACAAAGTCCAGCGGATCATCCTTGCCGTCATCCACAGCCACCCGCTCACCGGCCTGCAACTCGTCCAGAGATTTGCCCGACAGCTTGCCGTAGCCGGCAAATTTGCGCACAGCAAAGTTCACGTCGCCATTGCCGGCCTGGTAAGCCAAGCCTTTGCCCACAAGCTTTTGGGTGATGTCGAGCATCTGCGGCACGTAGTCGGTCGCGCGCGGGTCATGGTCTGGCCGGGCAATGCCAAGGGCATCGAAGTCGCGGTACATCTCCTGCACCATGCGCTCGGTCAGGGCCTTGATGGACTCATTGTTTTTCACCGCGCGGGCGATGATTTTGTCGTCAATGTCGGTGATATTGCGCACGAATGTGACCGCGTAGCCGCTGCTGCGCAGCCAGCGCTGGATGAAGTCAAATGCCACATTGGCCCGTGCATGGCCAATGTGGCACAGGTCATACACGGTGATCCCGCAGACGTACAAGCGAACCTGGCCTGGAATCAGCGGAATAAAGTCTTCCACGCGGCGGCTCAGCGTGCTGTAAATGCGAAGGCTCATGGAATGGTTGGTTGGGGGCTGGTGACTAAGCGGAACCGGGTCGGCTGGGTGCAAAAGAGTTCTACCCCTGGGCTACAATCCAGCAGTATAGCCAGCCCAAGTGTGTGGCCAAAACAGGCCCAAAACCGGGCTTGAAAGCATCATCCATTCAAGAGGTCTCATGGTCATACCCGCATCCATCTCGAAAAAGTCCAGCCGACTACACATCGTCACCGCTTTTCAGACCGTTTGTGTGGCTGCTCTGTTAGCCCTCACGTCCGCGCACGCAGATGAATACGACGACGTCAATGCATTGGTGCGCGCAGGCAGGCTGGCAGAGGCTTTGGCCAAGGCAGACCAGTATTTGGCAGGTAAGCCACGCGGTCCGCAAATGCGCTTCATCAAGGGTGTGATTCAAACCGAAGCCGGTAAACCGGCAGACGCCATTGCGACCTTCACGCAAATCACGCAAGACTACCCCGAGCTTCCCGAGCCGTACAACAACCTGGCGGTTCTGTACGCCAATCAAAGCCAGTTTGACAAAGCGCGTGCCGCGCTTGAAATGGCCATTCGTACCAACCCCAGCTACGCGACAGCGCACGAAAATCTGGGCGATGTGTATGCCAAGCTAGCCAGTCAGGCCTACAGCAAGGCATTGCAGTTGGACGGCGGGAACGCTGGTGTTCAGCCCAAGCTCGCATTGATTCGCACACTGTTTGCGCCCGATGCAAAAGGCCAGCGGCCAAGCGCAGGCGCGCAGCCGTCTGGGACTGCTGGACCGACGGCGACCAAAGTCCCACCCGTGCCCGCTGTACCGCCGCCAGCTGTTGTTGCCACCCCACCGGCTGCTGGACGAGCCCCCGCAACCGCTGCTGCACCAACACCCGCACCAGCCGCCGCGCCAGTTGCTGCACCAACACCCGCACCGGCCGCCGCACCAGCTGCTGCGCCAACACCCGCACCAGCCGCCTCGCCAGCCGCCCGCAGCGGGGCAG
>CANFOS010000057.1 GCA_947448735.1 Comamonadaceae bacterium
GAACAGGCCTAACCCTTGTGTTTGCTCTTGCTGGTCACCACTACCCCTGAGCAAATCAACTTACGAACCTCAGGAAGTCGAATTTGAGTTTGAAAGATGGGCTCAGCTGCAAGTACGGCTGAAGTCGCTAGATGCGAACCTTTGCGCCGAGGCTGCATCCATGCACAAAACTACACACCCATCCTCGGCTCTCATGAAGCTGATTTGGCACATGTCACTCGATGCCGGGCTACTCATCACCTATGCGCTGAGCACAGCTGCCGGTTCTCCTTTTGTGACACCCTCGATGTCGCCAAATAGCCGCCCGTCATTGCAGAGAGCACAAGCTGCACTCAATGCAGCAAATGAGCTAGCTACTCAACTTCATGAGCAGCACTTTGCTCAGATGTACATCGGGTCTTCTAAGAAAGCGTTTGAGTTGATTGCCAGTTGCCTGACCCACGACTTCAGTGCTGCTGATCGCGGATTTGCGCAGTCACTATTGACTACGTTGATCAAGAAGTACAAGACTCAGCGGTGGTCTAGTACTAAGCCGCAGCTTTCGCAGTTGTCACTATTTTGAATAATTTGCGTGTTTTAGGCACGACCTTCAAACTGAATTGCCCTAGTCAACTAGTGTCCTGCAGCCTTCGCAGCAGTTTCAATCCAAGCACCCAAGTTATCCCGCCCATTGTTATTATTCCAAAGGTAGTGCTTATATCCTTTTACTCTCAATGTGCAGCAATCTGTCGTTCGTCGACTGAGATCTGCAATCTTGCTTATGTCAATCGTCAGCAGCCCATTTCCACGCTCAAGGCTTTTCTTAATTTCGTAATCTACCCATTTACTTTCATCAGTTTTAGCGCCAACTAGAACGACAGTTACAGAAGTGCCATTTAACTGTTCATCAATCCATTTTTGAATTGCTTTGTCTCCTTGCTGCTCGACGTTTTCAAAGTCTGCTTTGTCAATGAAACCTGACTTTATAGCGCCACTTATAACATTGCTGTTTCGAACGTTCATCGCGCGTTGAACATCGTCGTATTTGAAACTGAAGAATACTTTTCGCGCCATATTTCTTTCCTTTTTTTAATTCCCCAAATAGCGCTTATCTATTTAGTTTTTTAATGATGTGGCTAATTGTGTCAACTATGGCAGTTGGACTACTCGTTTTATCGGCAAGCTTTGTTAACAAAGGTAAGACCCATTTATAGTCTCCGTAATACTTGTCTGGCTCGAGCGAAATCTCTTTCCATAGCTCTTCGGACATAAATCCTGTGGCTGCGATCGGAATAGGCAAAAGTTTGTGATCAAGTGCAATCTCGAACTCCCTTCTAACTCCGCTCGCATTTATTGTTACTCCTCCTTCTTTTTTGTTTCCAAAAAAGAAAATTGCAACGCCTGCCAAACTTATCATTCTCTGACGATACTGCTCCCAAAGTAGCGGCATGTTGTCGCCATGCTGAGGGAAAGGCCTTACAACGAGTTGTGCTTCGGAATACTTTTGAGGATTACCGTAAATTGCCTCAAGCGCGCCATTTATTACTGCACTACCTATGCCCCACCCAAAACCGTTCACGACACGGCAATTAGCTTCAACGCAAGTGGCCGCCACACGATGTATTAGGTCCTGGGCATCTTGCCTTGTCCAGGCCCCGAACTCTTCAGCGCTTCCAGAGAAGAAAACCGTCTTTTTCCGGTATCTTGACTCAATGTCCTTGAGAATTTTCGTGATGTCGGAATAGTCATCGACCAACAATGTTTGAATTCCATAACGTTTTAGGTCTTCGATTCGTAGTTCTTGTTTACGCTTCTTGTAAAAATAAAGCTCGTCATCGTCTCCTTCGACCTTTTGAGCCTGGAGCATAAAACTGTAGTGAGTACGCTTTGAACATCCACTATGCAACCGACTCAGTACGTAGTCCAAATTTGGATCTGTAAAGCTAAAACCTATGAACAAAAAAGTTTTGGAAATCAAATCTCCACTTAGCGCCGTAATAAATGGTGCGCGTTCAATATGATATTTTTCGTACTGTTCTTTATATAGAACTGCGTGCTGAGGCAATTGAACATCACCATGCATTTTGTAAACAATTGCATCGCGCTTTGGTTTGCTTATTGTCAGATGGTCAACTTGGTACTTTACATCGGGCACCCTGCAGGCTTTGCGAAGCGCATCCTCAATCAAGCTGTCGTAATTGGTTGTCCAAAAACTACTAATAGGCAGTCGCGCAAGGATGTCATGATTTTCTGACGGCTCTGCATAGTCCGAAAACTCTTGGAGGATCTTTCTAGCTAATCCATCACTTGTTTTTTTTGTATTGACATGGAATTGAGCCAACGAGATCAAGTCGTGTTCTTTTTTAATGTCTAAACCAAGCTCCTTAGCGATGTCACTTAATAGCTCAGGCCAATCAACATAGCCGCAACCCCTAGATAGCCCCGCGCCTGCAAAAATCGCAGCACTATCGTTATGCAGATCTTGTACGAAGTCCCTAATAAAACCTTCTATGACATGTGATGGTGACATGAGTAAACGCTTTTAAATTTTGAACACAAGATTTCCGCCGTTCATATTAGCTCTATCAACAATTGGAAAATTTTTACTTTGTAATTAAGCGACATTTAAATCACAAGCTCCTTAATTCACCAAAGATCCTTGACGAGCACTCCTGAGTCGCTTTCTCCAGGCTGCCACACTGCTAATTGATTCTTGCTAGACCAGTCAATTCGGCGATACAACTGCAAGTACTCGCTGCCATGCGTCTGTGTTTCGTCTGCTGTGGGAATTATCAAAATACGGTCAAGTAACTTCTTTCCATCCGCATAACCAATTTCCCAAGGACACCACCTCGAGGCCATCGATCTTGGTGTCGCCAAATACAAAAAATACTGTAGTTCTTCTATCTTCTGCTTTATAAGCTTGGCGGTTTGGCGATTAGGAGTATCCGGCATAGCTGTATCGGCCCAATCAATGTAAATACGCCATCCAGATTCGGATAGGAGCTGAACCAACCCTTTCGCCAAATTTGCGTCATGGTGGCTATGGCACAAAAAAGCAGTCCTCTCATTTAATGTCTTCGTCTCACCGAATGATTTTGCAAAATGCGAGGCTTGTCGGATTGCGGCAGCACGGAGTGTTTCTATTTTGATAGGCATAAAGCTCTCTTTATCTGGTATTGACTAGATAAATACTACTACACAATAACTACTTTACGATTGCTGTTGTCTTATGACAACGCTGACTCATTCCTTTATAGCCATCAAAAAAGCCTACTTTTTTGAATACACAAAGATGAATGACACAAAACTCACAAAATCCAAATTTGAATGGTTCAGGGGCACAAAATGCCATGACTCATTTAGACAAAATCCCTATGTAAATCAATAAGTTAGCCTGCGTCAGATTACAAAGTTGAGTGGAGTTCAGCACAAAAACAGAAAGAGAAGCTGCGGCAAAAACAAGGTCAGCAGACGAGGCAGACGCAAGATTCGCAAAGCACGAGGAAACAAAAAAGAAAGATAGAAAAAGACCGAGAGACTTTTTCTAAGAGCGTGTAAAGAAAAAACCCGGCGATTGGCAAACCAGCACCATCCATTCAAACCAAAAGACGAGCAGCGGGTGCTTGTTGCGAGCGACATAAAGCGCGAAGCGCGGAGCCGCAACAAGTACCCGCTGCTCGCCGTGTCATCATGAAAACCGCCCAAGCACCAAACACATGTCCAAAAACCAAGCACAACACCAAGACTGGCGCCAATCCCACCTAGGCCGCCTCCTAGGCGCAGCCATGCGCAAATTCGACGACCGCGTCCTCTACCTC
>CANFOS010000058.1 GCA_947448735.1 Comamonadaceae bacterium
CATGGCAAGGGCTTGGGTTCGCCTGGCAAAACACCCGTGCTCAAATCCAAAGTGCACAGTTGGTTGGTGCAAAAAAATCAAGTCATGGCCTTCGTGCAAGCCAAACCTGCAGAGGGTGGTGCGGGCGCTTTGGTGGTGTTGCTGACACCCTCTTGATGGCATCCCAGGCAAATTGTCTACTCTGAAGCCTGGCGCAAAGTTTGTGAAACAGGTTGCCTTAACACCTCAGCCAAACCCCACCAACCGGCAAGCCATGCCAATGCCGCACCCGTGAGCGAACCCACGGCAGGCACCCAAAGTGAGGCCGTCCATTCAAACTCAAATACAAAGCGGGCCAAGCCCCAACCCACCAATTCGGCCACCAAGCTGGCCAGAAAACCAGCCAACAAGCCCACACCCATGAGTTCAGCTGTTTGAACTTGGCTTAGCAAACGTCCGGTTGCACCCAAGGCTCGCATGATGGCAAATTCCCGTTTGCGTTCTTCGCGCGTAGACGTGACTGCTGTCATGAGCACCAACAATCCAGCCAACAAGGTAAAAGCAAATAAAAACTCAACGGCTTGAATCACTTGGTCCAACACTTTTTGAACTTGCGTCAAAGTGGCTCGCATGTCGACACTGGTGATGTTCGGAAATTTTTGAAGCAAGTGACGCTCAAAGGCGGGCACATCGGGCGTTTTGAATGCGGCCATGTAACTCAAGGGCACATCGGGCAAATTGTCGACTGGGTACATGACAAAAAAGTTGGCACGCATGGAGCCCCAATCAACTTTGCGCAATGACGTGATTTTCCCATCTGAGAGAACGCCCCCCACATCAAATTGAAGTCGGTCACCCATTTTGAGGTTCAAGGTTTGCGCAATACCAAGCTCTACACTGACCGCATCTTTTTCGCCCTCTTGCCAAACACCTTGTACGATGGTGTTGTGCTCGGGCTTGACTGCTCTGGACGACAAATTGAACTCACGGTCAACCAATCGCTTAGCTCTTTCATCTGTGTAGTCTTGAGGGCTGACTGCTTTGCCATTGATGGCCACCAAGCGGCCACGAATCATGGGGTACCAATCGTAATTCTGAACGCCTGTTTGTTTCAGCGCTTGTTGGAATGCTTGCGTTTGATCGGGCTGTACGTTGATGACAAATCGATCGGGGGCATTGACCGGCGTTGCCTTGCGCCAACTGCTGATCAAGTCGGTTCGGAGCAATACCAAAAGTACCAGCGCCAACAACCCAACTGACAAGGCACTGACCTGAACCACCGCATAAACGGGCCGCGCCATGACTTGCCGCGTGGCCAACAACAACCATCGTGGAGTTGTATTGCTGGGCACCCACTTGCGCAATAACTTCAAGGCGAGCCAAGTAACGCCCGCAAAAAACAGCGTCGCTATCGAAAAACCTCCCACCGTCATCAAACCTAACTTCAGATCGCGACTGGCCCACATCAAAGCGCCCGCAAAACCAAGCAAGCCTGTAAGCAAAACACCGACAGAAGCTGTCCGCAGACCCCCCATGTCCCGACGAATGACTCGCATGGCAGGCACTTGCGCAAGTTGCAAGACTGGCGGCAAACCAAACGCCAGCAACAACGTCAAACCCATGCCCATGCCAAGCCATAGGGGTGCCGCAGAGGCTGCAGGCAAATGCGCATCAACAAGTCCTGCAAGCAGCCAAACAAAAGCATGGTGAACGCCATAGCCCATCGTGACACCTATCAAACTGGCGCCGAAACCTGCAGTGACAAATTCAAAGGCATAAGCAATAGACAATGTTTTTTGGCTTTGCCCCAGTACTCTCAATAACGCACAACCATCTAGGTGCTTCGACGCAAAAGTTCGGGCAGCCAACGCCACGGCCACGGCACACAATAGGGCCGCCAACAATGCGACCAAATTTAAAAACTTCTCAGCACGGTCCAAAGTTTGTCGCATTTCTGGGCGACCACTTTCCATGGATTCAATTTGAACGCCTCGGACTTCGGGTCGAGTCACTTCTTCGCGCGCCCAGTTGATGAATTTCTGCACTTGGGTTTGTGAGTCCTCTCCAGCCACTGCCATGCGATAAGACACGCGACTGGCTGGTTGAATGAGGCCAGTGGCTTTGACATCGCTTTGATGAATCATGACCCTGGGGGCAAAGTTCATGAAGCCTGCACCGCGGTCGGGCTCTCTGTCAATCAAGGCATTGATTTCAAACGACTTGTCTCCCAGCCACAGGCTGTCGCCCACCTTCAGATTCATGACTTCTAACAAAGCAGGATCGACCCAGGCTTGGCCAGGCGATGGCACTTGGTGAGTCACCGCAATGGTTGTGTCATTGGTTTTACCTGAACTTGAATCGCTCAATAAGCTCAATTGACCCCTGAGCGGATAGCCTTCAGAGACAGCCTTGATCGCTACCAATTTGGTTTCGCCGCCTTGCGCGTCGTCAGCGCGGGCCATGCTGGGAAAGCTCAGGGTGGCATTGGTTTTAAGGCCCAGTTCTTTGGCCTTTTGGAAAAAACTCTCAGTAGTGGGTTTGTCACTGACCACCACTGCATCGCCGCCAATCAGTTGCCTTGCGTCGCGCCACAGACTTGCTTGCAATCGATCGGAAAAAAATCCAACCGATGACAGTGCTGCGACGGCTAACACCACCGAGATGATCAGCAAATTTAACTCGCCAGAACGAAGGTCGCGCCAAAGGTTGCGCCAACCCAATTGCACGGCACGTTGCCAAGTCATGGGGTTCAAGCTTGCCATTTCAATCTGTGCGTTGCACTGAAACATAAAAAGCGCTTGTTGGTGGCACGGCCAATGGCGCAAAGTTGAACGCGTTCGGCCACTTCTAAACCCATTTGGGTAATGCCGCTGCGAGAAACCGCAATAGGCACACCCATTTGCGCAGACTTGATGACCATCTCGCTGGTGAGTCGGCCTGTTGTGTAGAAAACTTTGTCATGACCGCCGACGTCGTACATGGCCATCCAGCCCGCAATGGTGTCAACGGCATTGTGTCGGCCTACATCTTCTACAAACATCAGCATGTCTGAACCCTTGAACAAAGCACAAGCGTGAACTGAGCCCGCAGATTTGTAGGTGGTCTCTTGAATTCGAATGGCATTGACCAGCTCATACAAACTGGCCTGTGAAATGTGTGCATCGGCAGGCAACTGAATGCGATCGATGTCGTTCACCAAATCGCCAAACACACTGCCTTGTCCGCAGCCGGTGGTAACCACACGGGCCGCAGTTTTGGTGTCAGCTTGACTTGCACCAGCGCGCGTTTTGATGGCGGCGACGCCAGGTTGACCCATTTCGCCTTCACCCAAAGTCCAGTCTACAGTGACCGATTCAATTTCAGAGATGGATTGAATGAGGCGCTGGTTCAGTAAAAAGCCGAGCACCAAGAACTCAGGGCTGGCGCCCAAAGTCATGAGGGTCACCAACTCTTTCTTGTCCAAATAGACAGTGAGAGCTCGCTCTGCGGGGATGTGAATTTGTGAAGTCTCACCAAACTCATCGACCACTGAAATTTGCCGCGTCAGTTCTGCGCGTGCATTTGTCAGTCTGGGTTTAAGTGAAG
>CANFOS010000059.1 GCA_947448735.1 Comamonadaceae bacterium
GGCACAACCAGATTCATCTCATCGAGAAATTCGCGCTTGCGCGTTCTCTTTGCAATCAACTCGAAACCGGTGGTGGCAAAGCTTTTTTGTTTCATCAAAATACAACGCTTCTCAGGACTCATCGGTTGGCTGGGTTTTGCAGAGATTCCTTAGCTTTTAGCTGACGATCAATGCGCTGCCGTCCTTGTTTTTTAACGAGCCCCCAACGGCTGTCAGCACATCGCGCGTTTGCTACCGGGTAAATTCTTTTTCAGCACAGCCTTGCCGCATGTGCCGTGTCATGGCGCATCTGCTGGCGCATCCGCTGGCGCATCTGCTGGAGTAGCTTCAAAGCTGTCTCGAAAGGTGAAATAGACCGAGGTAAAAAACATGGCAAAAAAGATCAGGGCAACGGGAAACATCGCCAGCCCTGCAAAGCCCGGGTTGCCCAGCAGAACGCCCAGCAGGCCCACCACTAACAGGGCAAGTATGAACGCGGCTGACCACACCAATCCGTAAACAGTGAAGGCACCGAAATTTTTGTAGCAGGCCATGAAGCTGAAAAACACGCTCTTCACAGGTGACACACCGTGCCAGTGCACCAGCGCAGGCGCATGCCAGAACATCAGTGACAAAGGCATGTACAGCGCCAATGTGACCCACATGGCGGCCTGAAAACTGCTTTGCATCACCAGCTCTTCGGTGATCTTGCCGCCCACCAGGTAGAGCTTGGCAAACTGCCCACCGTCTATCAGACTGGACACTGCCATGATGGCCAGAAAACCGATGGCATACAGGGCGCCCAACTTCACCATGGCTTTGAGGCGCTGCTGACCCGCACGAAAAGCGCTGATCAAAATCGAGGGCATGGGGAATTTGCCCTTGGTGGCCTCCTGCGTGGCGGCCATCAGGCCCAGCGTGGCAGCGGGCAACAGCGCCAGCGCCAATGCCGAGCCAATGAAGGGCAGCAAAGAGGCAACCGACAGCATCGCCATGAACATGAAAAACAGACCCGACATGGCCAACGGTTGCTTCAAAAAGGTTTTAAAACCCAGTTTGACCCAGACCAGGCCAGTGCGAGCGGGGACGATGTTGAGTTTCATGATGATGGATGGGGTGTACGTCAGGACAAATGGACTGGATGCAGCAGTGGAAATTCGGTCCGTTGGCGCAATACACGCTCGAAGTGGGTCGGGTCATGGGCTTTGAGCAGCGAGGCCTCACGCGGCAAATAAAAGTCCCACAAGCGCGATATCCAAAAGCGCAGCGCGCCAGCGCGTGCCATGGCTGGCAACAGCTTGCGCTCTTGCGCCGTCAGGGGGCGTACCGCCTGGTAGGCTGACAAAAACGCGGTGGCGCGGGCTGCATCGTGCTGGCCTGTCGCCAGATCAATGCACCAGTCGTTCAGGCAGACGCTGATGTCAAACAAAAATGTGTCGCAGCCAGCAAAGTAAAAGTCGAAAAACCCAGTCAGCTCATCGCCTTCAAACATCACGTTGTCACGAAACAGGTCGGCATGAATGACGCCCACCGGCAAGGCTTTGAAGGCAGAACTGGCCTGGACGTGGTTTTGATAAGCCAGCTCGCTCAGCAGCAGGCTGCGCTGTTCGGCGGTGACATGCGGCAGCACAGCGCTCAGGGTGTCGTTCCACCAGGGCAGGGCGCGCAGGTTGGGTTGCTGCAGCTCAAAACTCTGGCTTGCCAGATGCATGCGAGCCAGCATGCTGCCGACTTTGGCGCAGTGGGCTGGCGCAGGCTTCAACTGGCTGCTGCCGCGCAGCCGGTTGACGACGGCGGCAGGCTTGCCTTTGAGCCTATGCAAAATGGCACCGCTGGCGTCAAGCGCTGGGTCTGGCACCGGGATGCCGCAGCCGGCCAGATGCTTCATCAGGTGCAGGTAAAACGGCAGTTGCTCAGATGTCAGGCGCTCAAACAGCGTCAGAACATAGCAACCCCCCTCGGTGTCTGCAAAATAGTTGGTGTTTTCAATGCCGCCCTCGCATGCCTTCAAGGACTGCAGGAGGCCCAGCTTGAGTTTGTCAAAGAGTTGCGCTGCCTCGTCAAACGAGACTTCGGTGTAGACGGCCATGCCTGAAAGGTCGCTTTGAAAAAAATCAGAACTTCAGCACATTCCAGACGCGCGAGCCCGTGGTGCCGCCCGATGCAGAACTCGGCGCGCTGCCTTTGGTGTTGTCGGAGGGTCTGACTTCGTAGGCCGGCACGTCGGCGCCGGTTTTGGGCTGCACGGTGATGCTTTGCGTTTCACCGCCCACCCGCACCTCGTCGATGCGCGAGCCAGCGTCTTCCGTGCGGATGCGCTCGGTGGCTTTTTGCGGCCGCTCGCTTGTCGCCGCCTTGGGCGTATCTGGCGCAGGCGCAGTGGCAGGGGCAGGCGCAGGGGCAGGGGCAGGGGCAGCGGTTTGTGCGCTGGCCGCAGCGCAGATGGCAAGCAGCAAGGCGGTGGCGAAGTAGTGCAAGTTTGGAGGAGCATGTCTCATCAGGCCATTGTAGGCTTGGGCAGGCCGTCTGCGGGGGCAAACCTGCGCAGGATTGGCTTGCCCACAAGCAGCCGGGAATTTACCGGACAATTCCGTTCATGACACCTGAGAAAAAAACCCTGCTGCTGGTCGATGGCTCCAGCTACCTGTACCGCGCCTTTCATGCCATGCCCGACCTTCGCGCCAACCCGGCTGACCCCAGCAGCCCCGCCACCGGGGCGATTCGCGGCATGGTCAACATGCTGCAAAAGCTGCGCAAAGACCACCGCGCCGACTACGCCGCCTGCGTGTTTGATGCCAAAGGCCCGACTTTCAGGGATGACATGTACCCGGCCTACAAAGCCACCCGTTCGCCCATGCCGCCCGATTTGCGCAGCCAGATCGAGCCTGTGCATGAGGTGGTGGCGCTGATGGGGTGGCCGGTGTTGACGGTGCCGGGTGTTGAGGCCGATGACGTGATTGGCACGCTGGCCTGCATGGCATCAAGCCAGGGCATTGAGGTCATCATCTCCAGTGGCGACAAAGACCTGAGCCAACTCGTTGACCAACACATCACCGTGATCGACACCATGAACGACAAGCGCCGCGACCTGGCCGGCGTGGAGGCTGAATTTGGCGTGCCGCCACGCTTGATGGTGGACTATCAGGCACTGGTCGGCGACACCGTCGACAACGTGCCCGGCGTGCCTAAATGCGGCCCCAAAACAGCCGTGAAATGGCTGCTCGAATACGGCTCACTCGACAACCTGGTGGCACATGCCTCTGCCATCAAAGGCGTGGTCGGTGACAACCTGCGTGCCTCCCTGGACTGGCTGCCGCAGGCCAAAGCGCTCGTCACGATCAAGAAAGACTGTGATCTGGACGACTACGTGAAAGGCCTGCCTGCTCTTCATTCAATAGCGATTGGTGCACAGAAACAAGAGGCTCTGGCCGTTTTTTATGAAAAATACGGTTTCAAGGGACTGGTCAGGTCGCTCGAAAGCGCCGCGTCTGCGACGGTTTCTGCGGCCAAAACAGACAAGCCCGCCGACACCTCAGAGCCCGGTCTTTTCGATGAACCCGAAACTGCCATCGCCCCCCC
>CANFOS010000060.1 GCA_947448735.1 Comamonadaceae bacterium
ATGCGGGCAAACGCACGCCAGCGGCCTGCAAAGGCAGTAAACCGGGGGCAATATGCCCACAAAATCGGTAAAAACGCACCTCAGGTTTCATCGAGTGAATTCTTGACGTTCAACTCACGCTACGGCGGGGGTTGTGCAGACCTTCCCTAAACAACAGTGAGTTTGGCCACCGACAATGCCAGCCACTTGACCCCATGCCGGGTGAAATTGATTTGTGCACGCGCGTCGTCGCCACTGCCCTCGAGCATCAACACCTTGCCTTCGCCAAACTTCGCGTGAAACACATTGATGCCGGTCTTGATACCGTGAGCAGGTGCCTGGCGCTGCGGCGGTACCGCAGGATTGACAAAGCGCTCTGAATTTCCATGGCCCCCCACCTTCTGGGAAGAAAAAACACTGCTGGCCCAATCTTTACGAGCGCCAGCAGCTCCTGAATCCGTAGCATCGCCCCAGGGGTTTCGGCCACTGCTCGGGCCTGATGAAAAGCCCTGGTTCTTGGGCGTGATCCACTTCAATGCGGCTTCTGGCAGTTCGTCAAAAAACCGGCTTTTCAGGTTGTAGCGCGTCTGGCCGTGCAGCATACGGGTTTGCGAATGGCTCAGGTACAGGCGCTTGCGCGCACGCGTGATGGCCACATACATCAGTCGGCGCTCTTCTTCAATGCCCCCCGTCTCGGTCAATGAATTTTCATGCGGAAAGATGCCGTCTTCCAGCCCGGTGATGAAGACACAGTCAAACTCCAGGCCTTTGGAGGAATGCACGGTCATCAGCTGCACCGCGTCTTGCCCCGCCTTGGCCTGGTTGTCGCCTGACTCCAGCGCGGCGTGGGTCAAAAACGCAACCAGGGGGCTGAGGGTTTCGCCGGTTTCAAAGTCTGGGGCCAAAAATTCGGGCGACGGATTGTCAAGCGCGTCAACCGTCAGGCCCTGGCTGGCTGGGCTTTGCGTCAGCGGCGAGCCGAGTTCGTCCACCGGCAGCGCTACCGCATCACGCCCAAAGCCTTCCTGCCCCACAAATGATTCAGCCGCATTGACAAGTTCAGCCAAGTTCTCCAGCCTGTCCTGCCCTTCACGGTCAAGCTTGTAATGCTCCTCCAGCCCGCTGTGCTGTAGCACCAGTTCAATGATGTCGCGCAGGGTGCTGCCGACGGTCTGCTCGCGCATCACGTCAATCTTGGCGACAAACGCGCCAATATTGGTCCCAGCCTTGCCGCCCACCGCGCTGACCGCATCATGCAGCGAACAACCTGAGGTTTTGGCAATGTCCTGCAACTGCTCAATGCTGCGCGCGCCAATGCCGCGCGGCGGAAAGTTGACAACCCGCATGAAGCTGGTGTCGTCGTGCGGGTTTTCGAGCAGGCGCAAATAGGCTAGAGCATGTTTGATCTCGGCGCGTTCAAAAAACCGCAGGCCGCCATACACCCTGTACGGCAAGCCGGCATTGAACAATGCGGTTTCCATCACCCGGCTTTGGGCATTGCTGCGGTAGAGCAGCGCGATTTCCTTGCGCTCGGTGCCGTCACGCACAAGCTGCTTGACCTCATCGACAAACCACTGTGCCTCGGCAAAGTCGCTCGGTGATTCATGCACCCGTACCGGCTCGCCCGGCCCGGCCTCGGTGCGCAGGTTTTTACCCAGGCGTTTGGTGTTGTGGCTGATCAGTGCGTTGGCTGAATCCAGAATGTTGCCAAAGCTGCGGTAGTTGCGCTCCAGCTTGATCTGGTGCGTGACTGCAAACTCGCGCACAAAGTCGGCCATGTTACCGACCCGTGCCCCCCTGAAGGCATAAATGCTTTGGTCATCATCACCCACAGCGATCACTGAACCACCGGCCATCGTCGGTTCATCTCCTTGTGCGCCCTGCCCGGCCAGCATTTTGATCCACGCGTATTGCAGCTTGTTGGTGTCCTGAAACTCATCAATCAGGATGTGCCGAAAGCGGCGCTGGTAGTGCTCGCGTATAGGCGCGTTGTCTCGCAGCAGCTCATAGCTGCGCAGCATCAGCTCGCCGAAGTCGACCACGCCTTCGCGCTGGCATTGCTCTTCGTACAAGGCATAAATATCAATCTTCTTGCGCATCTCCTCGTCACGTGCGGCAACGTCTTTGGGCCGCTGGCCGTCTTCTTTGCAGCCGGCAATGAAGTACATGAGTTGCTTGGGAGGAAAGCGTTCGTCGTCAATGTTGAACTGCTTGCACAGCCGCTTGATGCTGGACAACTGGTCCTGCGTGTCCAGAATCTGAAACGTCGACGGCAAATTGGCCAGCTTGTAATGCGCCCGCAAAAAACGGTTGCACAAACCATGAAAAGTACCAATCCACATGCCGCGCACATTGACGGGCAGCATGCTGGTCAGGCGCAGCATCATCTCTTTGGCCGCCTTGTTGGTAAACGTGACCGCCAAAATACCGCCCGGAGAGACCTGCCCGGTTTGCAGCAGCCAGGCGATGCGGGTGGTCAGCACCCGGGTCTTGCCCGAACCCGCGCCGGCCAGAATCAGCGCGTGCGTGGCTGGCAGCGTGACGGCGGCCAGTTGCTCGGGGTTGAGGTTGTTAAGAAGGGGGGAAGTGGGCGCGGCGTCAAAGAGCATGCGTCATTGTAGGGAGGGCAAATCAACAAGCCGAACCTGACGGATGGAAAACACGCCTAAAATCAGACACCGGGCCCAAGCGACAAGCGCCCGGTTTTTTATTGTCTGGGCCAGACCCAAATAAAACACCGCGCATCTCCCAAGCGCCTTCTGTTTAACCGTTGAAGTAACAGTTTTAAAGGCTTGAGAGTTATGGAAATTTTTGACTACGACAACATCCTGCTGCTGCCGCGCAAATGCCGCGTCGACAGCCGGTCTGAATGCGATGCCGGGGTAGAACTCGGTGGGCGTACCTTTCGCATCCCGGTGGTACCGGCCAACATGAAGACGGTCATCAATGAAGACATCTGCGTGTGGATGGCGAAAAACGGCTACTTTTATGTGATGCACCGGTTTGACCTGGACAACCTGGCGTTTGTCAAAGCCATGAAGGCGCAAGGCGTGTATGCGTCGATCTCATTGGGTGTAAAACAGCCTGACTACGACGCGGTAGACCAAATGGTGGCCCAGGCTTTGGTGCCTGAATACATCACCATCGACATCGCCCACGGCCACGCCGACAGCGTACAAAAGATGATTGGCTACATCAAGCAAAAGCTGCCAGCGTCGTTCGTGATTGCAGGCAACGTGGCCACGCCCGAGGCGGTGATTGACCTGGAGAACTGGGGCGCCGACGCCACCAAGGTGGGCATTGGCCCCGGCAAGGTGTGCATTACCAAAATGAAGACCGGTTTTGGCACCGGCGGCTGGCAGTTGTCAGCGCTCAAATGGTGCGCACGTGTGGCGACCAAGCCCATCATTGCCGACGGCGGCATCCGTGAGCATGGCGACATCGCCAAGTC
>CANFOS010000061.1 GCA_947448735.1 Comamonadaceae bacterium
CGCGCATCGCCTTGGGCGTTGACAGTAGGAAGAGGTTGGGCTTGGCGCAATACGCGGCTACCAAACGCCACGCCTGTGCGTTGGGTCCCAAAATCAAAAGCCAAAAACGATTGCAACTGGGCCGACACAGCGAGCGCCGTGGCGTTGCTCATGAATGTCCCGCCTCAGAAGACAGCATCCAAGACTGCAAGCCCAACAAACCCATGGCACGCTCGTAGCGCTCTTCGATGGGGGTGTTAAAAATAACTTCGGCATCGGCACCGACGGTGAGCCAACTGTTCTCAGCCAACTCAGACTCCAACTGGCCTTCGCCCCAAGCCGAGTAGCCTAGCGAAATCAACACATTGCGCGGACCGGCACCGGTAGAGAGGGCTTCTAAAACATCTTTGGATGTCGTCATCTCCAAGCCTCCAGGGATCATCATGGTGGAGGCGTATACAGACTCATTCTTCAAAGGGTTGACTGCATCTTTGGCTGAGCCTCCAGGAGCAGTCAGGCCAAGATCCAAAGTGCCTTGCACAGGGTTCGCACCGTCTTGCAGGGGGAAAGAGCAGCTTTGCGGATCGGCAAACATCGCCTCGTGCAACACAAAGCCGCGTTCGGTGTGTACGGGGCCGCCCTTTAATACAGGCGCGTCCACCAAATCTTCTCGGTGCAGGGGGAGTTCGACTTTTTCAAACAAACTGCGCATCGACAAGTCGCTGGGTTTGTTGATCACCAAGCCAAGGGCGCCGCGTTCGCTGTGTTCGCACAAATAGACCACGCTTTTGGCAAAAGACGCGTCCTCCAGCCCGGGCATTGCGATCAAAAAGTGATGCGTCAGGTTGATGGAGGCAGAATCTGCGGTCATATCTTGATTTTAAAGGCTGAACATGACCCGCTCCCCACACCCTATCCAGCAGGTTGACGCTGGCCTGATGTGGTTTCGGCGCGACCTGCGTGCTTTTGACAACGCCGCCCTCCACTATGCCTTGGCCCAGTGCAAGCAAGTGCATTGTGTATTTGTGTTCGACAGCGATATCTTGGGCGCATTGCCCAAGGCAGACCGCCGGGTGGAATTCATCCGAGAGTCCTTGGTGGCGTTGGACGCTGACTTAAAAGCCTTGTGCGCACAAAAAGGCGGCGGTTTGATCGTGCGCCATGGCAAAGCGGTGGAAGAAATCGCCCGCCTCGCCCAAGAACTCCATGTGCAAGAAGTATTTGCCAACCACGACTATGAGCCCGCCGCCATTGAACGCGATGCCAAAGTGCGTGGTGCACTGGCTGATGGAGGCATCGGCTTACAAACCTACAAAGACCATGTGATTTTTGAGCGCAGCGAAGTGCTGACCCAAATGGGCAAGCCCTACGGAGTTTTCACCCCTTATAAAAATGCTTGGCTGCAAAAGTTGACGCCTGCGCATTTAGAGAGCTACGCCATACAAACACTAGCCAAGGCCTTGGCACCTCGGCCTAAGCATTTGCAAGTTCCTGTACCCAGCTTGGCTGACATTGGTTTTGAGACAACCAACTTAAAGCAGTTGGCAGTTCCCACTGGCAGCGCCGGCGGTCAGATGTTGTTTGAAGATTTTTTTGACCGCATGGACCGTTACGACGAAGCCCGCAACTTTCCCGCCGTCAAAGGCCCCAGCTATTTAGGCGTGCACTTGCGCTTTGGTACTGTATCTATCCGCGAACTGGCGGGCGTGGGACACCAACGCATGTTGGCTGGTTCCAAAGGTGCAGAAGTGTGGCTGTCTGAATTGATTTGGCGGGAGTTTTATCACCAGATCTTGCACCACCACCCGCATGTAGTGAAGTCTGCTTTTAAGCGCGAATACGACGCGATTACCTGGGAACACGGTAAGTTGGCCAAGCAACGTTTTGCCGCTTGGTGTGAGGGGCGTACGGGCTATCCGCTGGTTGACGCCGCCATGGCGCAGATCAACCAGACGGGCTATATGCACAACCGCTTGCGCATGGTGGTAGCCAGCTTTTTGGTGAAAGACTTAGGGATTGATTGGCGCTGGGGCGAACAGTATTTCGCCGCACACCTGAACGACTTTGACTTGGCCGCCAACAACGGCGGCTGGCAATGGGCTAGTTCCAGTGGCTGCGATGCCCAGCCCTATTTCCGTATCTTCAACCCGACCAGCCAAAGCGAAAAGTTTGATGCCGAAGGTAAATTTATCCGCCGCTATGTGCCCGCCTTAGCGGGACTCAACGACAAAGATATCCATGCGCCATGGTTGGCCAAGCCTATAGCTCTACAAGCCGCCGGTGTGGAAATTGGTAAAAACTACCCAGAGCCTATCGTAGACCACGCCCAAGCCCGAGCTGAGACCTTGGCGCGTTATGCCGTGGTGAAAAAAGCGGCTTAATCGCCGCGCAAAGCGGCCAGCACCGACTCTTGCGGTGCACGCAAATTGCCGACAGCGAATTGGTGCAATAAGCGGCTGACTTCTTGTGCGCCTTGCAAGCTGGTTTTGATGTCGGAGACGATGCGGGTGGTGCGAAGTCTGGCGAGTTGGGACGCCAGTGCGTCCGCCACTTGGTGCACCGAGCTCAAAGACACCTCTTGCGCTAACTGGGCCATATGGTGGGCGTCTAATTGCAAGGCCTCAGGTACTTGGGGTTGTTGTTCTTGCGAGCATTCATCCAAGATGCCGACCAAGCGTTGGGTAATCACATCGGCTTGCTCTAAAAACAAGAGGTGGTTGATCAAGTCCAAGCCTTCGAGCGACGTTTCTTGTCCAGGGTCAAAGCTTTGGCGCAACAACAAACCACTCATGATTTGGCTAGACGCGCTGACTTCTTGCAAAGTGAGCTCTCGGTCACTAGCTTGGCACAGGCCGCTGAAGTAATGCGCGGCCAAAGACCAAAACGTCATCCAACCGGGGAAGGTTTCTTGCGCCGTTTGCTTTTGGCACAAAGCCAATAGCTGTTGCGCCGCTGGCAGATGGATCTGCGGCCGATGGCGCAGCAAAGCCAGCATTGGGGATTCAAATGCGTGGCGAACTTGCATGTCTGGGCGAGGCCTTAGATCTGCACCATTTCAAAGTCTTCTTTGCGGGCCGCGCATTCGGGACACGTCCAGTTCATCGGCACTTGGTCCCAAGGAGTTCCTGGAGCAATACCGTGCTCGGGATCTCCCGCAGCTTCGTCATAAATCCAACCACAAATGAGACACATCCAAGTTTTTGCCACGGCACTGCTTTCTTCAACGCATAGAATGAATTGCATTGTATCGACCGACCCATGTCTTCAGAAAACACCCCCGCCCTCCACCCCCACGACCTCAGCGATGAGAGTTCGGCAGCGCCTCCTTGCGTGTTGATCTTCAACGCCAA
>CANFOS010000062.1 GCA_947448735.1 Comamonadaceae bacterium
GCATCTTGGGCGTTTTCTATAGCGAAGCGTTGGGCGCGGAAAGCGGCGTCGCCTAAGCGCGGGCCGCGGGGCGCCGCATCTTCACGGTCACGCCAGCCACCGGCTTTATCGCCAAACTTGCCGCCTGCTTTGCCTCCCATAGCACCTTTGGCGCCAGGTTTGCCATCACGCCCGCGTCCACCTTGTGAAGGCAATTCGGTACGTTTTTGACCAGGACGGTCGTCACCACGGACAGCGACGACGGGACGTGGGGCTGCTTTGGGAGCGGGTGGCGGTGTAGTTTCAGCGGGAGCTTCAGGGCTTGCTTGCGTTGCTTCTGGGGATACCTCTGAAGGCTCGCTGGCAGCTTGCGTAGGTGTAGGGGTCTCTGAGGACTCCGCCGTTGCAGGCGCAGGACTTGGCACGGCAGTTGGCAACTCGCCAAGACTGACCTTCTCTAAGTTCTGCATCGCAGCACGAATGGCTGATACATCGCCTTTGGCCACGGCCGACTCCACCGCTTTAGAGGCTTCCATCACTGCTTTGTCGACAGGGGTGAGTGCAGCTTGCGCTTGCTCACGTACCGAAGATTTACGGGCAAAGGCTTCGTCGATGGGTTGGCGGAAGGCGTCCCATAGTTTTTGTTCTAAGCGACGGTCCAACACCACCGTGTGGGCTTCTTCTTGCCAGCGTTGCTGCAAGGCTTTGACGACATCGATGCGCAATGTCGGTGCGGCGCCAAGCGCCTGTGCCTCTGCAATCAAAGCATTGCGGCGCTCCAAGCTGGCTTTTTGCACGGCCTCTAGGGGTTCGTGTGCCGCATGGATGGCGGCTTTCCATTGGGGTTGCAATTCTGCGAACATTTTTTCGCTCAAGTGACCACTCTCACGCCAACGTTGGGCAAATTGGTGCAACTGGCGGGCAACGCCTTTCCAATCAGGGCCTTGGGCGTGATCTGCGGCCCAGGTTTTGAGTTCTTCGATCAAGGCCAAACGCTGGGCTTTGTTGGCCGCAGTTTGGGCACGGGCTTCTTTGAGCCAGGCATCGACCACCACATGGGCTTTGTTACAAGCGGCATCAAAACGCTTCCACAAAGCGGGATTGGGCGCAGCTTGTTTGTCGACTTTTTTCCATGTCTCGCGCAAATGACGCAAGGTTTCTTGCATCTTGCGGCCGCCCATCGCGGGTACTAAAACGGGCTCTTCTGTCGCAAGTTCCGTTTGGGGTTTGGCAGCTATTTCATTTGGCTGATTGGTTTCCGCGGCAATGGCGGAAGCCTCTGCTGGAGCAACCTCTGTCGGAGTTGCTTGTTCGGGTGCACTAGAAACTTCTAATGCTTTTTCGCTAGGCTCTTGGGCTGCTCCGCTCGGCACTGGTTCCGCTTTAGGAGGCGCTTTGTCTTTTGTTTTGATCGAGGCAGGCTTGAAAAGCGCCTCCGCCTGCATAGCGAGTTCGAGCCGTTGCTGGTCTATCAAGACCTTGTCGCCCATGGGTTTGACTTTGCGGGTGGCTTCGCTGGCTACGCCAGTTGCGGCTGCAATTGGGGCGTTTTGCGATGATTCAACTGGCTGAACTTGGGCTTGTGACGGGTTACGCACTTGGCGAATTTGTTCCGCCCAAGCCGGCACGGCTGGCAATGGCGCTTGTGGGTCTGCGGCGGCGGCTTCGGTCAGCTGCAAAGCATCGCCAAAGGCTAACCAAACGGCTTGCAGTTGTTGGGCGCTGGTTTGTAGCGCGGGCGGGAATTTGGCGTCCACGCTAGACCACTGCGCGTCGTCGGTCAGGCTCTTGGCTTGGGCGTGCCAACGGTCTAAGTCGGCCTGCAAGGCTTCGCGCTGGGCTTGGGCATCTTGCCAAGGCTTGGTGGAGAGGACTTCAATGCGCTGCGCTAATAAAACAGCAGCTTCGCGTTGGACTTGCGACTGGTGCTGCAGATCTTCGATGGCTTTGACACGGTCTGCCAATGCCGTTTTGAGTCCTGCTAAAGGTTCACGCGACAAAGGCGCACCCGCTTTGGCGGCGTCACGTTGCCAGGCCATGGCGTCGGCTATATTGATACGGGGAGCATCGCGCAATGCCGCGCCTTTTTCAGCCCAGCTATGCGCCAAAGCCTCTTGTTCGATGTTGCGGCGTTTTTCTTCCATGCTGTCGCGCAAAACTTTGGCGGCGCCTTTGTCACGGTGGCTCATTTCCTTAAAGACGTCCTGTAAGGCTGGCAGGCTTGGCTCGGTAAGCAACCACGTTTGCAAGACAGTTATGCGCTCGCCCGAAGTGGCTGCGGTGAAGGCGCCACCGGTCAACGCGTCGAGGGTGGAGAGGTCTGGGGTTTTATTTTCTGGGTGGGTCACGGTGACGGCTCGATATCTAAATATCCCTACATTGTCGCTGAGGCTTTAAAATTTTCCCTTTACCGCTTTTCACATTTCCCTTTGAAACAGTTTTTTGCCCGTTTAAACCTCGGGCTACGGATGTTTGCGACAGACGTAGTGCAGGGGTTTTTCGCCATCACCCACAACGGGTTGGCGGTGTTGGGCCTGTCTATTTTCTTTTTCGTGGTCGCTTTGGCGGTTCGCCCAGACCTGCGGGCGGTGACAGAAACCAAGTTGATCAACTGGCTGCAAGAGCGGCAATATGACTCCACCGGCGTAGAAGCGGATACCGACGCAGTCGACCGTGCCACCGCCGTCGACCCACGCGATTTACCGCGCCAACAGGCTAATTTGGCCTATTGGCTCAGCCGTAAGTACCGCGTAGCGCCCGAGCCCTTGAGTGCCTTGGTGAGCGAAGCTTATGACTTAGGCCCCCGCAACCAGATCGAACCGTCACTGATTTTGGCGGTCATGGCGGTCGAGTCGGGCTTTAACCCCTTCGCCCAAAGCAATGTCGGCGCCCAAGGCTTGATGCAGGTGATGACCAAGGTGCACGAAGAAAAATACGTCGGTTTTGGTGGCTCTTTGGCCGCTTTTGACCCTGTCGCCAACTTGCGCGTAGGCGTGAGTGTGCTTAAGGACTGCATCAACCGCGCGGGTTCGACCGAGGCCGGATTGAAGCTGTATGTAGGTGCTGGCAATTTAAAAGACGACAGTGGCTACGCTAGCAAAGTCATGAGCGAATACGC